>NZ_CP187532.1:1461360-2922720 GCF_049852125.1 Ihubacter sp. rT4E-8
TCAATTAAAGGATGAGATCTTTGCTGCAATTGAAAAGCATCGGGAGGAAATGATTGATCTTAACAATTGGATAGCAGATCACCCGGAGGTTTCAGGTGAGGAATATGAAACTTCTAAGAGGCTGGTAGAAACTCTGCGGGATCACGGCTATGATGTGGAATATCCTTTTGATGGAATGGAAACTGCGTTTAGAGGAATCTACGGAGCGAATGATCATAAATATAAGATCGCAATTCTGACAGAATATGATGCATTGCCTGAGATCGGTCATGCTTGCGGGCATTGTCTTTCCGGCGCTATCAGCGTATTAGCCGGACTAGCGACGAAAGATCTGCAGGATGTGTTAAACGCTGATATTCACGTGGTAGGTACACCGGTGGAGGAAACGGCAGGAGCAAAATGTCAGATGGTGAAGGACGGCGTTTTTGATGCGTATGATATGGCTATTATGGTGCATCTCTATAATTCTAATCTGCTGGCTCCGAAATTACAATGTCTGGCATGCAATATGTATACCTTTCATGGAAAGGCAGCGCACGCGTCTGCAGCGCCGTGGGACGGCGTTAACGCTTACAATGCCGCGCAGCTGATGTTTCATGGCATCGATATGATGCGCCAGCATACGCATCAGGACGCGCAGTTCCATGGGATTATTCAGCATGGCGGTGAAGCGCCGGGGATTGTCCCGGAAAGAGTAGATGCGGAGGTTTGGACCAGAGCGTTGAATCGGGATTATCTGATGAAGCTTCTGGATTGGGTTGCTGATTGCGCGCAGGCTGGCGCTCTTGCGACACATGCTACATGGGAGGTGCATCCGACTTCTGAAATTTATTTTGATATGAAACCGAATGCTACCGGGGTCGCGGCTCTTGAAGAAATTTACAGCGAATTAGGTATTGAGGTCAATGGCGACCCGGACAAGCTTTTCGGATCTTCTGACGCGGGTAATGTTAGTTACGCATGTCCGGCGTTTCATCCCTGCCTTCAGGTGACTGATTTTGATACGCCGATTCACACAAGAGGATTCGCGGAAGCTATGAAGTCAGATCGGGCATATCAGGCGCTTGTGGATGGCGCGAAGATTATAGGCCTGCAAATCGCGAAGATATTCAGCGAGGATGAAAAGGTTCAGGCTATGAAAGCTGACTTTGCAGGTAATTGATTATGAGATGGTTTCTGATGTTTTTACCGCCTTTTTTGGCGATTGCCGTATTGGTCACTGCAATCATTAATGGTTTTAATAAACAGGCTTTTTTTGTAGCGGCCGGCATAACCATGGTAATTAATATGTTTGCCATGCATTATCTGACTTTATATGGATTTCTGTGTACTTTGACGATTCCGTTGGCAGGAATTTATGTAGCAATATGTTTGGTTCTTTCTATCAGGGAACGGCGGGATAATAAATAATATATTTTTCTAACGAGAGGGCTGCTTCTATACATCAGGAGCAGCTTTTTGCATAGATTTTCGTGCATTTGCCGCGATTGGAATATTACTTTCTCTTGTCATTTTTCATATCAAATGATAAAATGATATGTTAGTGAAAGAAAAAATTTCAAATTAGGGATGGAAAAATATATGGAAAGAAAGAACTATCGAATCGGGCTAAGCTGTGCCATTGGTTGTGCGGTGGTATGGGGTTTTCTGCCGATTTATTGGAACGCGCTGAAGCCTATCGACTCCGGCGTTATCATATTCTATAGAGTTGCGCTTATGCCGTTGGTTTGTTTTCTTGCCAGTCTATGCAAAGAGCGCAGCTTACGCGCGGTATTTGCGCCGTTGATTGAAAATAAAAAGTTGATGCTGCTTTATTTCGTAGCGGGTATTATTATCACCATTAACTGGAGCATCTATATCTGGGCAGTAAATGCTGGTCATCTGATTCAATGCAGTATGGGTTATTTTTTAGAACCCTTAGTTGTCTGTATCTTTGGCATCGTCGTTTATAAGGAACGAGTTAATGGATGGAAAAAGCTTTCAATGCTGCTGGCTCTCTGCGGACTGTTGGTTATGATCATCGGGTATAAGCAAATCCCTTTGATTGCTGTAGGTTTAGGACTGTCCTTCGCGGTTTACGCCGCGGTAAAGAAAAGTGTAGATTTAAGCCCGCTGCAGTCGTTGCTTTATGAGACCATGTTTTTAGTTCCGGCGGCTCTGGGATTCATACTATATTACGAAACCTCAGGAATGGGAGCATTGGTTACCGGAGGCGGTTTCAAATTTTTCTTGTTGATGTTCGCGGGTATTGCTACAGCAGTACCTATGGGTCTGTTCTCCTTTGCAGCCAATAAACTGCCTTTAATTACGGTAGGCCTTACAGAGTACATATCGCCGTCCATTTCATTGGTTTTAGGCATATTCCTTTTTAGAGAGCCTTTTGACGTTATTCAGTTCAGCGCCTTTGTCGTGATCTGGATAGGACTTGCATTTTTTACTTATGGAGAAGTAATTGATAGCAGAGCTGCTGCGCAGGAAAAAACGATAAAGGGGGAGAATGAATGAAAAAGCTCAATTGCTTTCATGTAGCCGCGCTATATGTGGGCACGCTTATGGGCGCGGGTTTCGCATCCGGCAGAGAAGGCTGGCAGTTTTTCGGTGTGTTCGGCATGAATGGATACATGGGCCTTGCTATTGCTGGCTTTCTGTTTATGACAATAGGCATGATGGTAAGCTATATTGCCAGAACCTTGCATACAGATGACATGGGACGTATTATTGTTTTTGTGGATCATCCAAAGTTGACGGCCGCAATAGGCTATTTCATGGCCGCAATTCTCTATACTATTATTATATCTATGTCAGCAGCAGGAGGGTCTTTTCTGGCTCAGCAGTTTGGATTGCCGCAGGCGGTAGGCGGTATTATCATCGTTGTTTTGGTAATCATTACTGTACTGGGAGATTTTGAACGAATCTCGAAGGTATTCAGGCTCATCGTACCGGCCTTGTTCATTGTGGATATGGCCGTATGCATGATAGTTATCTGCTCTGATATTGAACAGAGCGGTGCAACCAGTGGATTTCCTGCCAGTTCCATGGCGTCTACATGGCTATGGTCATCGATTATCTTTGTTTCATATAACATGCTGGGGATGATTCCTATCGTAGGCGCTTCCTCAGTAAATGCAAAGAGTAAAGGGCATGGAATTTTTGGCGCCGGACTTGGCGGATTTCTTTTGGCGGCGCTGACCTTTATGCTGATTACCGGACTGCGTAAGGATATGGCTTTTTCAAATTCTATGGATCTGCCGATGTTAGCGTATTCCGGCAGGATATCACCTGTAGCGAATCTTATCTTCGGCGTGATTCTGTTCGCCGCGATTTATTCGGCCGCTACTAGTACATATTATGGTTTTTCGACAAAGATAAAAAACGGTCCTAGGAAAAAATACATACTTATTGCAGGCGCAGCCATAGGATTTGTGTGCGGACTGACTGGCTTTAAGACCATCGTGGCGTATCTTTACCCTGTGGAGGGATATATAGGATTGACTATTATGGCGAGCATTATCATTCATTTTTTCAGAGTGCTGCTGCAGAATAAAAAAGGTGAATCTGCACTACAGCAGGAGATACCTTCAGACCAGGAAATTTGCGCTTTGTTTGATGATTACGATCGTTATGCTTTTCCTGATGGCATCCGTAGAGTCACGGCAGGTGCAGGTGGAGAAGCTATCCTGATCTTTGGGCCGGAGAAAACGGCATTGTACGACACCGGTATGGCCTATTGTCATGACGGTTTGGTCGATAATATTAAAGGGTGTCTGTCGGAGTTTGGCCGATCCGGTCTGGACTGTGTTCTTTTGTCGCATACCCATTATGACCATATTGGCGCGTTGCCTTATGTGATTTTGCAGTGGCCTGACGTTCAGGTGTACGGCGCTGCGAAGGCAAGGGAGGTATTTGAAAGTCAGGGCGCAAAGAAAACTATGAAGCGCCTTGGAGAGGAGGCAAGAAATAATTATGCTGAATCTAAAGAGGATATTTTGACCGACCCGATGCGGGTAGATCACGTAGTAAAGGACGGAGATCATATTTCTCTGGGAGGGGATATGTATATCCATGTGCTGGAAACCAAGGGCCATACTGATTGTTCTTTGGCATATGTATTAGAACCGGAAAGCTTGATGTTTACTAGTGAGAGTACAGGCGTCATGCGCTTTCCACCAGAAATTACCACGGCCATTTTGAAGGATTTTCAGGATACTCTAAATGCTGCTGATAAATGTAAAGCGTATGGGGCTAAACAGCTGGTAGTGCCTCATTCAGGCTTACTGCCGGAAGGAGCAACACCGTTTTACTTCGATCTTTATCGAAGATATGCGGAGGAAGAAAGAGATTTTATCCTTCAACTTTATGACCGCGGGTTAAGCCGTGAACAGATTACGATGGAATTTGAAAAACGGTTTTGGTCTGACCGGCGAGGTGAAGATCAACCTAAAGCTGCTTTTCTGGAAAACGCGAAGTATTCGATTAAGCATATTCTGGAAGTGTTCCGATGAAACGAGGAGCTTTGTATACTATAGTTTGCGTCTGCTTATTGAGTATCGCTGTCTTGATCTTAGACGCAGAAGAAACAGAGATTCTCACTGAGGATATTGTCATAGAAAACGACGGCGGATTATATACACGGGCGCAAATCATGATTCCGGCAAATTATCAAGAGAAAAGGCTGCCGCTTGTTTCGTTGAGCCATGGCTTCCGTGGGTCTATGGACAGCGCGGGAGGAAACTATTTGGCAGAGAATCTGGCAAAGAACGGCATAGCGACGATACGTATGGATTTTGCCCGCTGCAGAGATGCTGAAGGACGGATACAGATGAATCAATATACTGTAAATACTATGATCAGCGATCAGATAGATTGTATTGATTATATGGCGGCGCATTACAATATAGATATAGACAGAATCGGCTTGTACGGGAGAAGCCTGGGGGGTCGTGTTGCTATGGCTATGGCCAATGAAGGATATGGAGGATATGATTATCAGGCGTTGGCGCTGGTAGCGCCGGCGGGAAATCAAGACGCTCTGCAGTATTATATGGGTGGACAGAAAAATTGGAACAGGATGAAATCCAAGGCTGAAAGAGATGGAAGCGTTATTCATCAGAAGGTGATTTTGACGCCGGATTTTTTCCTCTCAGTCGAAGATTATATTCCATCACAAACAGCAGGTAAATTTCCTCATCCGGTGTTTGTCATATATAACACAGAGGATTATGTAGTATTACCGGAAACCTCTATAGAATGTGCGGAAAACTATAAGGATGTTCATATTACAAGGATAACGTCAGTGAAGAGCCCTCACGGCTGCGAAATGGGTTTTAAATCGTCTAAAACGAAGGATCAGCTGATTGCGGAAATTACAGCGTTCTTTCTAAAAAATTTATAAATAGGTAAAAGGCCGCTCCTTGTTTCGGGGGCGGCCTTTGCAGTTAAACTTATCTTCTTGGCTGAGGTCGTTTCGGTGGGGTACAATCGCTTTCGCAAGGATCTTCACATACAGGCTCGCATTCACATTCGCATTTGCAGCCGTTTTCGCAGCATTCATTGGAATCACAGTCCTGTATAACGGATGGGAACAGACTAGGGAAGGTGCTGCAAATGGCGTTCTGCTGTAAAGGCGCCTGAACGTATCCAGTAGAAAGAACACATAGCTGTACTGGAACAACAATTTTCTTTTCACAGGTTAGGCAAATAGCTACAATCAGATTTCCGCTTACCTTTCCGTCACAATCAATGGCAAGGTCTCTGCCACAATTGTTAGTCGCTAAGCGAGCTTCGCAGGCCGAATTACAGAATTCTGTAAATCTAGGCATAAAGGCAGCGTCTATGGCTGACGGCATGCAAATTTCAAAGAAGTTGGTCAGTACCATTGGCTGACAAGGCTGTGCGATGTTTACATCTGTACATACAGTGAAGATCACTTCATTGTTGCAGCTGTCGCATAACAGCAAATCCAATTCGATGCAGACGTCACCGGAAACGGAAACACTTTGTGTTCCAAATACCGGAGTACCTTTGCATTTATCATCACAATCGGAAGTTTCTGCGTACATGATTCTTTCTGAATATGTACCGTCAGCTCCAACGACACGCAGTTCATTGCCTTTACCGTCCATGAGGAAGGATGCGCCGGAGATGGCAGTGTCAACATCCAGCGTCAGGTTTCGAGGATCTTCCACATTATCCGGGTTGAAGAATCGTCTGCATCTGATATCAACCACTCTCTTGATTCTGTGTCCTGGCGGAATGCATGGACGGAAGGCCTGATCATTAAAGGTTTTCATACCCTGTAGATTGAATCTGACGGCATCGAAGACCTGCTGTACATAGATAGGCGCTGTGACAACACTGCGCATGTCGCCGTCAAATTCACATAGACAGTTAGCGTTACAGCAGTTTTGATAGACGTCAGTTGTTACTCTATTTCCAAAGCAACTCATATTTTTACCTCCTTGTAGGCTTGATAATCTTTCGTGATTAGTATATGAATCGCGGCCTTTTTGTGTTACAATAGCTTCTATAACAACCAAAACAGGAGGACGATTCATGAAACAGGAAAAAGAAAAAACACAGAAGGAAGGACAGGGAGAAGAACCGTCTAAGTCGGCAAAGATGGTCTGGCTGCTGCTTTTGGTCGTAGTTTTAGCAATCTTTGGCGGAATTGTTTTATTTACAGGATTTCTGGGTAATCAATTTGGAAAGACAGCAGAAAATATCACTTTATCTATTATCGCCGTAATACTTGCGGCGCTGCTGTATTGGTCCAAAAAGAAAGAATAGGAGGCTATTAAAATATATGGTTATTACGAGAAAATTGAACTCAGGCGTTACCATTGTCATGGAGCAGATTCCTTATGTAAAGTCCACTGCTATCGGTATCTGGGTTCGGGCCGGAGCAACAGATGAAGATAGAGAGTATGCAGGTATTTCACATTTTATTGAGCATATGATGTTTAAAGGTACAAAAAACAGAAGCGCGCGGCAAATTGCTGGTGACATCGATAAAATTGGCGGACAGGTTAATGCTTTTACAGGGAAAGAGGCCACGTGCTATTATGTGAAATCAATCAGCAGTAACTATAAGAAGGCGGCTGATGTAATTTGCGATATGTTGGAAAATTCTTTACTGGATCGTCAGGAGATGAATAAGGAACGGCAGGTTATCTGTGAAGAAATTAAAATGACACTGGATACTCCCGACGAGTTGGCGCATGAGACAGTAACATCTTTGTTGTTTAAGGGAACGCCTTTGGGTAAGTCGATCATCGGCACGCCAACCAGTTTGAAACGAATCAGCCGCAACGTAATGGCAGATTACTTAGATAGAGAATATACAAGAGACAGTATGGTCATATCAGTTGCTGGCAGCTTTGATGTCGATGATGTCTGCGCTTACTTTGATCAGAAATTGTTGAACAGACGAGCCTCAAAACCGGCAAAGAAGACCGAAAGTGCGGCGTATACACCTGCCAGTAAGGTTATCGTAAAGGATATTGAACAGTCTCATATTTGTCTTGCTACAAAAGGGTTAGCTATAGATGATCCGCGTTATTTTGCTTTTTCTATACTCAATAATGTAATGGGCGGAAGCATGAGTTCGCGGCTGTTTCAAAATATCCGAGAAGAAAAGGGACTGGCATATTCCGTATATTCCATGGCTGGGGCTTTTAGAGACGACGGTTATTATAGTATCTATGCAGGCGTAAGTCATGATAAGGTAAAGGATGCGATTCGTGCGATTCGTGACGAGCTGGAAGCTTTAGAGCAGAATGGAATTACAGAGGAAGAACTGAATGCATCCAGAGAACAGTTGAAGGCGTCCTATATCTTCGGGCAGGAGAATGTGGCGGGAAGAATGTTCAAAAACGGAAAAAATACGCTTCTTTTGGGACATATTCAGTCTGAGGAAGAAGTGATTAATGGATTTGACGCTGTTACACTTGAAGACATTCGCTCGGTAAGCAAGTTGATTTGCGATCTTACAAAGTACTCAGCTGCGGTGGCAACCAAAGATCGTTTTAATCTTTCCAGAATTATGAAAGGCCGGTCAGAATTATGAGAGACAAATATGATGTAAGGATTAAGGTTATTAGCAAAGCAGGCGCTCTCCCGAAGTACGAAACACCAGGCTCTGCAGGGTTTGACCTATCGGCGTATCTTAGTGAACCTGTAACTTTAAAGTCAGGTGAGAGAGCGCTGATACCTACGGGCATTTATTTGGAAATACCTGAAGGGTATGAAGCGCAGGTCAGAGCCAGAAGCGGTCTTGCCGTAAAATATGGCGTCGGTCTGGTGAACGGCGTGGGCACAATCGATAGTGATTATAGAGGAGAAGTAAAAGTACCTCTGATCAACTGGGGAGAGAAATCATTTGTAGTAGAAAATGGAGACCGTATTGCGCAGGTGGTAATCGCGAAATATGAGCAGGCACAGTTGGAATTGACTGACGCGCTTAGCAGTACCAGCCGTGGCGAAGGCGGATTTGGACATACAGGAGTTTAATTATGTTATACCGTGAGGATTTGGAAAAGAGAGAAGAACTATTGGCTGCAGGCGCGGCTCGTTCCGCCAGATCAAAGGGCAGAAACCTTTATGAGGAGCCTTGTCGCTTCAGAACGGAATACCAGCGCGACAGGGACAGGATTATCCATTCAAAAGCTTTTCGGCGTCTGATGCATAAGACACAGGTCTTTTTATCACCGGAAGGAGACCATTATAGAACTCGCCTTACTCATACGTTGGAAGTGTCTCAGGTGGCCAGGACTATTGCGCGCAGCTTGGGACTTAATGAAGATTTAACCGAAGCGATCGCTATGGGACATGATCTTGGCCATACGCCTTTTGGGCATAACGGAGAAATGATCCTGGATCAGATTTATCCCGGCGGGTTTCATCATAATGAGCAAAGCCTGAGAGTTGTAGAGGTTCTGGAATCGACTTCAAAACGCAGAGGGATGAATCTTACCTTTGAGGTGAAGGACGGCATTCTCAATCATACAGGAAGCTTACCGGCAGCCACCTTAGAAGGACAGATTGTTAAAATTAGCGACCGCATCGCCTATATCAATCATGATATTGACGATGCTATACGAAGCGGCGTCATTGCTATTTCCGATCTGCCGAAGGATGCGATCACCTTATTCGGAGCAGGACACCGGGAACGGATTGATCACATGGTTTCTAATGTAGTTTCCTTTAGCGACGGAAAGGATTTTGTATCCATGGATGAAGAAAACGGGGCCATGCTGCAGTCTTTGCGGAGCTTTATGTTTGAAAATGTATATCGGAGCCAGAAAGTAAAGAAAGAGGAAGATCTGGCAAAGGTAGAGGTAGTTATCAGCTCTCTTTATGACTATTTCCTGAAAAATCCCGAAAAGCTTCCAGAAGACCATAAGCGTATCTGTGAGGAAGATGGAATACATATGGCATGTAAGGATTATATAGCGGGCATGACTGACAGATATGCTTTGAACCTTTATTCCGATCTCTTTGTTCCAAAGGGCTGGAAATAAGTGTGATTGAAAATTTTTTGTAAAAAATAAAGGAAGAAGGGCTTTTTTGTAGAATATAGATTATGAAAGAATAAAATGGGGGATAAAGCATGGGCTTTTCTATTTCTAATTCTACCATAGAGAATCTGAAGAGTCAGATCAACATTGTTGATGTGGTGGGAAGAACCGTGCCGCTGAAGCGAGCCGGAAGCAACCACAAAGGCGTATGCCCGTTTCATAATGAAAAAACACCGTCTTTTGTAGTTTCAGAAGCGAAGCAGATATTTACTTGTTTTGGATGCGGCGCTACCGGCGACGTCATTGAGTATGTGAAACGATACTATAATTTGGAATTTGGAGAAGCAGTAGAGAAACTTGCCGGAGAATATGGAATTACGCTGGAAAGAAAAGGATACAATGATAACAGAGATCTTTATTATCAGGCGAATAAGTTAGCGGCAGGTTTTTTTTACCGTTGCTTTACTGAACGGGCCAATAAAGGCTATGCCTATATGAAACGGCGTGATATTTCACCTGCTACTTTGAAAAGGTTTGGTATCGGTTATGCTGATGAACAATGGGATAGCTTATATCGCTATTTGCAGTCTCAGGGCGTGGATAAAAAAATTATGATAGAATTGGGACTGGTTTCAGAAGGAAAAGGCGGAAAATGCTATGACCGTTTTCGAAACAGAGTAATATTTCCGATTATCAATACTGGCGGAAAAGTGATTGGCTTTGGCGGCCGGGCAATTGATCCGGAAGATAACCCAAAATATTTGAATTCACCTGAGAGCAAAATTTTTCAAAAGAAGAATAATTTATACGGTTTAAATCTTTCCAGACAAAATGTGGGAAAGGAAGGATATATTATCCTGGTAGAGGGTTATATGGACGTTATCGCGTTGTGTCAAAGCGGTGTAGAGAATGTAGCTGCATCGCTGGGAACGGCGTTGACAGAAAATCAGGCGCATCTTATTAAGCGGTATACGCGGGATGTTGTTCTTTCCTATGATGCTGACGGTGCAGGAAGGGCGGCAGCTCTGCGAGGCATGGAAATCCTAAAGAAGGAAGATTGTAAGGTTAAGGTACTCCATGTTACAGATGGCAAAGATCCGGACGAATACATCAAAAAGAATGGGAAAACAGCTTTTCTCAAGCTTGTTGACGGGGCGCTTCCTTATGGTGATTACCGTTTAGAAGCAATGAAATCAGGATTCGACTTAAACCGTGATGAAGATAAAATAGATTATATTAAGAAAGTCACCAAAGAGGTTCTCAGTGAGCTGAGTCCGGTAGAACAGGAAATTTATATAAAAAAGATATCAAAAGAGTTGAAAATCGCAGAAAGTGCGATTAAAATGGAACTTTTAGGCAATGATAGTATCGAAAAGCCTCATTTTGTATCTCGGAGAGAAGAAAATGAAGAATTGCTTCCGTCAAATATCTCACCAGTAGAACGTACGTTGCTGCGAGTAATACTGACGGAAGAATCATATATAGATAAGTTGTCTGGTTTTCCTGAAGTCTTCGAAAGTGATTTTTCTCAGCGGATTTATGAGCTTTTAAAGGAAGAATACAGAAAGAATCATAGAATAGATTTGAACCGGCTTCTGGATGGATTGCCTAAGGAAGACGGGGACATGCTTTCAGAGATCATGGATCATGTTATTGTAGGCGGAAATGAAGAAAAGGTTTTTGACGATTGTATCAGAACCTGGAAACAGGGAAGACTGGCGCAGGAAGAACAACGCTTGATTACATTGCTTTCCTTGGCTGATGAAGAAGATAATCAAGAAAAAATAATGCAATTGACAGAACAATTGATGAAAGTACAGAGAGAACGCAAACAAAATCAAAACCAGTAAGGGGGACATAGAATGAGCAAAGACGATAAAAAACCAACTAATTTAAATGAAGTATTTGCTGGCATGACACCTGAGCAGATCAAAACTGAACTGATCAATCAGCTTGTAAAAAAAGCAAAAACTAAGAAGAATATCCTGACTTACACTGATATGGCAGATTATTTGGATTCCTTTGATTTGGACAAGAACACAGTAGATGAGATATATGAGGTGTTGTTGGCAAAGGATATTGAGATAGCCAGTGAAACAGAGCCTGAGGATTTTGCCATGATTTTGGATGATGAGGATGATCTGGACGGACATTCGGAGGATGACGGCATTGTAATGACGGAATCCGGTGAAATAGATATTGAAGCTACATTGCCGAAAGGAATTGCCGTTGACGATCCCGTCAGAATGTATCTGAAAGAAATTGGTAAAGTGCCTCTTTTGAGCGCAGAGGAAGAAATCGAGCTGGCGAAAAGGATGGAAGCAGGCGATGAGGAGGCAAAGAAAAGACTTTGCGAGGCAAATCTGAGATTGGTGGTTAGCATTGCCAAGCGTTATGTAGGAAGAGGCATGCTGTTTTTAGATCTGATTCAGGAAGGGAATCTTGGATTGATTAAGGCAGTGGATAAATTTGATTACAGAAAGGGATATAAGTTTTCTACTTATGCTACTTGGTGGATTAGACAGGCGATTACCAGATCTATTGCCGATCAGGCCAGAACAATTAGAATTCCGGTGCATATGGTGGAGACTATCAATAAGCTGATTCGTGTTTCCAGACAGTTGCTGCAGACTTACGGCAGAGAACCGACGCCGGAAGAAATTGCAAAGGAAATGCAGATATCTGTTGAGAAGGTTCGTGAAATACAGAAAATTGCACAGGAACCAGTATCCTTAGAAACACCAATCGGAGAAGAAGAAGACAGCCACTTGGGAGATTTTATTCCTGACGATGACGTACCGGCTCCTGCTGAGGCAGCAGCATTTTCCATGCTGAAAGAGCAGCTGGTAGAAGTTCTGGACACTTTGACCGATAGAGAACAGAAAGTGTTGAAATTGCGTTTTGGTCTTGAAGACGGAAGATCGAGAACCTTAGAAGAAGTCGGAAAGGAATTCGATGTAACGAGGGAAAGAATTCGTCAGATTGAAGCGAAAGCGCTGAGAAAGCTGAGACACCCAAGCAGAAGCAAGAAGCTGAAAGATTATCTGGAGTAACACATGAAACTAAGCGATAGATTACAACTGATTGCTGACGAAATAAAAGTAGGAGAAACCATGGCCGACATTGGATGTGACCATGGTTTTTTGCCGATTTATTTGATGTCAAAGAAAAAATGTCCCAAAGCGATTATGACAGATATCAGCGAAGGATCTCTGCAAAAAGCAAAGGACAACTGTATGGACTTCGCAGAAAAATTTGACCGATCAATACACTTCGACCACCGCATCGGCAACGGTATAGACGTATTGGATTATGGGGAGGTGGACGTGGTGGTCATTGCCGGCATGGGCGGCTTATTGATCTGCGATATTCTTGGATGGGATCTGGCGAAAAGCAGATCTATCAAGAGATTCATTCTTCAACCGAGAAACTATCCGGGAAAACTGCGGCATTGGCTGTATGTTCATGGGTTTACCGTGGTGAAGGAAAGTCTGGTCAGAGAGGGAAAGTTTATCTGTGAAATCATGACGGTAGAAACTGATCCGGACAAGCTGACGGTATCAGAAAAAGCATCGCCATATAGCGTATTTTTTGATTATCCCGACGATTTGATAGAAGCAAAAGGAGGTTTGACGAAAGAATATCTTCAAAGGAAGCTGGAGCAGGAGAATTTAATTTTGCAGAATATCTTAGAGAACAGTAAGGATGCGGATAGGCAGTGCGTACCGGTTAAGGAACGGATTGACCGGCTGCAAGTATTGATGAGAAGAATGGAGGCGCATACATGAAAAAACAACGTCTTATCGAAAAAATTGAAGAATTGTGTAGTTCAGATATGGCGGAAAGCTGGGATAACTGTGGATTTCAGATTAACTGTTCTGGTGAGGATGTACAGACTGTATTGGTATCTTTAGAAGTTACCAATCAGATTATAGATGAGGCGATTGCAGAAGGAGCCGATCTGATTTTGACGCACCATCCGCTGCTTTTCCAAGGAATAAAGAAAGTGGACGAGGAAGATGTTATAGGAGGATATCTTTTTCGTCTGATTAAAAATGATATATCAGTATATTCGTGTCATACCAGCTTTGATAAGATGGAAGGCGGTAATAATGATTATCTTGGTCAGCTGTTGGAGTTTCAGAATATCAGGCCTTTTGACCGTGAAAACAGGTTTTGCCGCAAGGGGGAGTCTCCGTTTGAGATCACTTTTGCTGAGCTCATGCACAGAGCAGCTGGAGCTTTAGATATGGAGGAAGATGCTTTTCGTTATGTTGGAGATCCGTCATGTACTGTTACGACAGTAGGATGGTGTACTGGAGCAGGCAGTGAATTTATTCGGGATGCTTTTGAGGAGGGATGCGATCTTTACATTACCGGAGATGTGAAATATCATGAAGCCCAGGCAGCCAAGGAGATGGGTATTTGTATTTTAGATTTGGGACATTACGGTAGTGAAAGGATCTTTGCAGAGAATATGGCGCGTCAACTGCGTGAGGCTTGCGTTGATGAGAAGATCGATATTCTAGAATCGGCATCTTCTTTGAATCCTTTTGGCCTATAATTGTCAAAAAACTATCAAAAAAAATGTCAAAAAAACTAACAATATGATTGATAGAACTAAAGTACTATGATAAAATAAAAGCAAGAACTGCCTATATAACATGAGGAGCGTGATTGAATGAATCAAAACAGAGCAAAAAAAGGAGTGCATCCGTATGAAGGAAAAGATCTGTCCAAGGACAGTTCCATTGCGGTCATTCCTGCGGCAGAAGTCATGGTCTATCCTTTGGCGCAGCATATTGGGGCGCCGGCGAAAGCAGTCGTATCTCCCAAAGACCGCGTTCTGAAGGGACAGATGATTGCAGAAGCCGACGGATTTATCTCCTCTCCGATTTACAGCGCCGTGTCAGGCACGGTAAAAGCCATCGAAAAACGACTGGTCGTAAATGGAGAGAAAACAGAATGCATCGTCATTGAAAATGACGGCGCAGAGGAAACAGCGGAAGGGTATGGCAAGGCGCGCAGCCTTGACAGCTTATCCGGCAAAGAAATTATTGATGTAATTACGAAGGCAGGGATTGTAGGATTAGGAGGCGCAGGTTTTCCGACCGGCGTAAAGCTTTCCCCGAAGAATCCGCAGGACATTGATACACTGATTATCAATGGCGCGGAGTGTGAACCGTATCTGACTGCGGACTATCGTCTGATGTTGGAAAAAAGCGATGAAATTCTTCTGGGGGCAAAAGCAGTGCTGAAACTGTTTGAGAAAGCAAAGGTTGTCATCGGCATCGAAGACAATAAACCTGATGTGATCAGACTGTTTGAAGAAAAGACTGCAGCAGAAGAAAAAATTTCTGTAGAAGCATTGAAAACCAAATATCCGCAGGGCGGAGAACGACAGCTGATTTATACTGTAACAGGAAGAAAAATCAATTCTAAGATGTTGCCGGCTGACAAAGGATGCCTGGTGATCAATGCCGCTACCTGCTTCGCGATTTACGAAGCAGTATACGAGAATAAACCGTTGATCCACAGGATTATGACGGTAACCGGGGAAGCAGCAAATGCGCCGTGCAACCTGGATGTGCCTCTAGGTATGTCTTTTGAACAGGTTCTCGCAGCGGCAGGCGGCGCAGGAGAAGACGCGGTGAAATACATAGCAGGCGGACCGATGATGGGAACTGCCATGGCAACGCTGGATGTACCTGTGGTAAAGGCATCTTCCGCCATTCTTGTATTCTCGCAGGATGATGTTGCGGTGCTTTCGGAATCGGCATGTATTCATTGTGGACGGTGCGTCGGCGCCTGTCCGAGCAATTTAATTCCGCAAATGCTTGCAAAGGCGGTCAAAGCGGAGAACTATGAAGAGTTTGAACGTCTCGGCGGTATGGAATGTATGGAATGCGGCTGCTGTACGTATGGCTGTCCGGCAAAGATTCCTCTCACGCAAATGTTCAAACTGGGTAAGGCAAAAGTGCGCGAAATGCGTATTGTTGGTTAAGAAGCAGAGGTGTTTTATGTATAACGTTTCAGTATCCCCCCATGTGAGGGAGCAAAGCACGACCCAGTCTATTATGCGGGACGTGATCATCGCACTTCTTCCGATTCTCGCTTTTGGCGTATATCATTTCGGATTTGGTGCGCTGCAGGTGATCATCATTTCAGTAGTCACCTGTGTAGTTGGAGAACTTCTATTTGATTTAGCAGTGAAGAAGCCGGTTACGGTGTTCGACGGCAGCGCAGTGGTAACGGGTCTGATTCTGGCAATCAATCTGCCGGCTACCGCAATTTGGTGGATGCCTGTGCTGGGCGGTCTGTTTGCCATCGTTGCGGTTAAGATGCTATTCGGCGGATTGGGACAGAACTTTATGAATCCGGCGCTTGCGGCAAGATGTTTCCTGTTGATTTCTTTCTCAGGAAGAATGACAGATTTCACCCTGGACGGTGTATCTGCGGCAACACCGCTGGCAAGCATCAAGGCCGGAGAAATTCCTGATTTGCTATCTTTGTTCTTAGGATTTCACGGCGGCTGCATTGGAGAGGTATCAGCGCTGGCAATTCTGGCTGGCGGCGCATATTTAATCATAAAGAAGATAATTTCTATTCGGATTCCTCTTACCTATGTGTTGTCCACCGTTGTGTTTATTTTGCTGATTAACTTGATTAACGGCGGCGATACCAGCGCAGCTTATCTGGCGGCGCAGGTACTTTCTGGAGGACTTTTGGTCGGCGCATTCTTTATGGCGACCGATTATGCAACCAGTCCGATTACGGTGAAAGGGCAGCTGCTTTACGGCATGCTGCTTGGACTGTTTACGGCATTGTTTAGAACGGTAGGATCTTCTGCAGAAGGTGTTTCCTATGCGATTATCATCTGCAATCTGCTGGTGCCGCTGATTGAAAAGGTAACCATTCCAAGACCTTTCGGCAGTGAAAAAGCGAAAGGGGGAAGCAAGGCATGAAGAAATCATCAACGTTAACCAATACGCTGGTTCTGGTCGTAGTAACTTTCGTGGCGATTTTGGCGCTTTCCGTGGTTTATCAGGTGACGAAAGCCCCGATCGAACAGGCGGAGATCAATGCCAGAGCAGAAGTGTACAAAGTTGTTTATCCGGAAGCAGAAGGTTTTGCGCAGATTGACAATACAGAAGCCCTTCTGGAAGGCTCTGCGGATCTGCTAAGTGAGGCAGGCTACAGCGGATGCTTTGTCAACGATGTATTGGCTGTAGTGGATCCGACTGATTCCAGCGGTACACCAAAGGGCTATGTCATCGCGGCAACTTCTCCTAGTGGTTACGGCGGCAATATTCAAGTCGCAATCGGTATTACTGCAGACGGTGTGCTGACCGGATTCAACGTAGTTTCTCACGCTGAAACCGCGGGTCTGGGTTCCAAATGTACAGAACCTGCGTTTACAGAACAATTTAAAGGAAAGAAAGCGGAGACACTTGCTTACAGCAAGACAGGGGCTTCCGCTGATAACGAAATCGACGCAATCGGCGGCGCTACGATTACAACCGGCGCTGTAACAGATGCGGCAAACGCGGCAATCGCATTCTATCAGGCTCATTTCGGCGGCGGACTTGCACCGGTGGAGGAAGTGGACCCAATGGCGAAGGCGTTCCCGGATGTAGACCCGGAAAGCATGATTGACCATAAAATGGACGAAGTGTCCGGTGAAAATTATACGGTCAATGCGGTGAAAGAGGTCAAGGACGCCGGCTATGTGGTGATTGTAACGGCACATAATGGGTATGACGGCGATTTGCAGATTGCCCTGGGCATCGGAAACGATGGGATTATCAAAGGATTTTCCACGTTGGTCTGCAATGAGACAAAGACATTGGGAGGACAGTGTACCAGTGATGAATTTGCGGCACAGTTTGTCGGCATGAAAGCAGATCCTGTGTCTCATGTGGCCTCCGGCGCGAAAATGGAAAACAACGAAATCGATATGATTGCCGGTGCGACGATCACCACTGACGCGGTGCTGACAGCAGTAAACGGCGCAATCGATTACTATCATAAGGAACTGAAAGGAGCGTGAGAAGGATGAAAGCAGTATTAGAAAGATTATACAACGGCATCATCAAGGAAAACCCGACCTTTGTGCTCATGCTCGGTATGTGTCCGACTCTGGCAGTTACCACCAGCGCCAGCAACGGCTTTGGCATGGGCGTAGCGACCATGGCGGTACTGATTATGTCCAACCTGATTATTTCACTTCTGCGAAAAGTGATTCCGGGCGGCGTCAGAGTACCGGTCTACATCATCATCATCGCATCCTTTGTAACTATTGTGGAGCTTTTGATGCATGCCTATATGACATTCCTGTACGAAAGTCTTGGGATTTTTATTCCGTTGATCGTAGTAAACTGTATCATTTTAGGCAGAGCTGAGACTTACGCGTCTAAGTACGGACCGTTTCTTTCCGCCTTTGACGGCGTCGGGATTGGTCTCGGATTTACATTTGGTTTGACCGTCATCGGTATGGTCAGAGAACTGATCGGAAACGGAACCATCTTTAATACGCAGATTATGCCGGAAAGCTATGAGCCGATTTCTATTTTCGTTATGGCGCCGGGTGCGTTCTTCGTACTTTCTATTCTCTGTATGATACAGAATAAGTTAAAATTAAAGGGTGCAAACCGTCACGTAAAAGGCGAAGGCGGATGCAGCGGAAATTGCGAAACGTGCCCTGCTGCTGGTAAGGAGGTAGAGAAGAATGAGTAACAGTTTGTTTTTAGTACTTCTTACGACAGCGCTGATTAACAATGTTGTATTGAGCCAGTTCCTTGGAATCTGTCCGTTTCTGGGCGTATCCAAGAACGTGAAGACGGCAGCGGGTATGGGAGGCGCGGTAATCTTCGTCATTACCATCGCTTCTGCAGTATCCAGCTTGCTTTACGATTTTCTTCTGGTGAAATTTGATCTGACCTACCTGAAAACCATCGTGTTTATCATGGTAATCGCTTTCCTGGTACAGCTTGTTGAGCTGTTCCTGAAGAAGATGATACCGCCGCTCTATCAGAGCCTGGGTGTGTTCCTGCCGCTGATTACCACTAACTGTGCTGTTTTAGGCACGGCGCTGACCAATGTACAGTCGGGAAACGACTTTATCACCAGCGTGGTATCCGGCATCGGTACTTCCATCGGCTTCTGCATTGCGATTATCATCATGGCAGGCGTTAGAGAAAAGAGTGAAACCAATGATTTTCCAGCGTCCTTCAAAGGAACGCCGGCAGTACTGATGACTGCGTGCCTGATGTCCATCGCATTTTATGGATTCGGCATGTTAGCATAGAGGAGGGCAAGATATGAATATGAATGAAATTATCATCGCAGTAGTCTCTCTGTGCGTTATCAGTGCAATCATCGGTATCGCGCTTAGCATGGCAGAAAAGATTTTCCATGTAGAAGTCAACGAGCAGGAAGTAGCCGTACGAGAAGCGTTGCCGGGCAGTAACTGTGGCGGCTGCGGCTATGCGGGCTGTGACGCCCTTGCAAAAGCTATCGCAGAGGGAAGCGCGCCTGTGACCGCATGTCCTGTAGGCGGAAAGCCGGTAGCAGAAGAAATCGCCAAAATCATGGGACAGGAAGTTGGCGAGATGGAACGGAAAGTGGCTTATGTCAGATGCAGCGGCACCAGCGATATGAAGCAGGTGGATTACCAGTATATCGGAATCGAAAGCTGCGCCTATGCTGCGAAAATGCCGGGATCCAGTCCGTATGCCTGCAAATACGGTTGTCTGGGCTACGGCTCCTGTGCGAAAGTATGTCCGGAACGGGCAATTCGCATCATCGACAAGAAAGCTGTTGTAGATGAAGAACTTTGTATCGCCTGTGGGAAGTGCATCAAAGCTTGTCCGCACGATTTAATCGAATTGGTACCGGCAGCCTCAACCCACAGGGTACAGTGCATTTCTCTCGCTAAGGGTAAAGAGGTCATGAACGCGTGTAAAGCGGGCTGTATTGGATGCGGACTTTGTGCGAAGAACTGTCCGTCTGACGCCATTGTGATGGAAGACAACATTGCAAAGATCGATTACAGCAAATGTGTTCACTGCGGTGTCTGTGCGGAGAAATGTCCGAGAAAGATTATCAGAGTGTTTAAATAATCACAAAACATTGATAAAATATTGACAATTGGAAGATTGTTCGATATGATATAACTAGACGCTAATACTAAAGTATGAAAGGAATTTTAGGAGAGAAAATTATGCTGAAGATGAAAAAATTATTGATCTCTGCACTGGCAATCGCTATGGTACTTTCCTTTGCTGCTTGCGGCGGCGGAGATGACAACGGTGGCGGTGAAGGCGGAGACGCGAACGCTGCAGGCGCTAAGACTGGTTATGCAGTAGTAAGCTCCATCGCTGATGTTGAGGACAAGACTTTAACGATTGATTCTGTTGTTGCAGCTGCGCTTGTAGATGCAGATGGAAAAATCATCAGCCTGAAGGTTGACGAAATGCAGATTAAGCCTGATCTGGGTACAGATGACGGTACTGTTTCTGATCTGAGATCCAAGCTTGATAAGAAGGAAGATTACAACATGAAGGGCGCTTCCCCAATCGGAAAAGAGTGGTACGAACAGATTGCTGCTTTAGAAGAATGGGCGAAGGGCAAAACTGCTGATGAAGTAAAGGCTGCTATCGGTGAAGACGGTTATCCGACTGACGAAGATCTGACTGCAGGCTGCACCATTTACTTGACTGACATCGTAAAGGCTGTTACTGCTGCAATCGACAATGCACAGGACTTAGGCGCTTCTGCTGATGATACGCTGAAGCTAGCTGTAACTGCAGAAAAATCCTATCAGAGCAGTGATGAGAATCTGCAGTACGACGCAGCTTATGCAGCGGTTACTGTAGACGCTGACGGCAAAATCACTTCCTGCCTCATCGACGCTTCTCAGGCAAAATGCGCGCTGGACGGCGGCAAGTTCAAAGTAGAGGCTGGCAGCTATGCAACCAAGAAAGAATTGAAGGAAGACTACAACATGAAGGGCGCTTCCCCAATCGAAAAAGAATGGTATGAACAGGCTGAAGCTTATGAAGCTTGGGCAAAAGGCAAAACCGTAGACGAAATCAAAGGCGCTGTTGACGGCGAAGGCTATCCTTCTGATGAAGATCTGAAGGCTGGCTGCACGATTGTAGTTTCTGCCATCGTTTCTGCTATTGAAGCAGCAATGGCTCACTAAGTATGAATGGACGAAAAGAGAGCAAGGGCTTCTTTGCTCTCTTTTCCATAACAGACTATGAAAAAGAACATTATCCTGTTATTGATCACTCTGATTGTATTTTGTTCCGGCTGCGGCAGTTTGTCGTCTGCAGAAAAGGAACGTTTTTCTTCCAGTTTTATCGACTTGTTTGACACTGCGTCAACGGTCATCGCTTATGACGAGAGTCAGGAAAGCTTCGATGCACACATGGAAGCCTTTCATCAGAAGCTGGAAGAATATAATAAGCTGTATGATATTTACAATACTTACGACGGTATGGTAAACCTGGCGGTTGTCAACAAGCGTGCAAAGGACGGTCCTGTAGAAGTTGACCAAAAGATTCTTGCTCTTTTGGAATACTGCAGGGAAGTCTATACCATGAGCAAAGGTAAAACCAATATCTGCTTCGGCACAGTGCTTTCTCTCTGGCATGACAGCAGGCTTTACTCCGCAAACAATCCTGAGGAAGCGTATATTCCTGACAGAAAGGATTTGGAGGAAGCAGCCAAACATACAGAATTTGACGATTTGGTGATCGATCGAGACAATTCTACTGTTTATTTTAAAGATCCGGCTCTGCAGCTGGATGTAGGTGCGGTAGCCAAAGGTTTTGCCGTTCGGGAAGTCTGCGCATGGGCGCAGGAACATCTCTGGTCGTCGGCAGCGATCAGTATCGGCGGCAATGTGGTGACATTCGGCTATAAAAATGACGATGGAAGGACCCTTTGGAATATCGCAATTGAAAATCCCGACCCGGAGGCGACAGAGAATCTGGTCAGTCTGTCTCTGACAGATTTATCTGTGGTAACCAGCGGCGACTATCAGCGGTATTACACGGTTGACGGAAAAAAATACTGCCATATTATCGATCCCGACACACTGATGCCGGCAGACTATGTAGCAAGTGTATCGGTGCTCTGTCCGGATTCTGCTATGGGCGACGCACTGTCTACGGCGCTGTTCAATATGTCCATCGAGGAGGGAAAAGCCTTGATTGATTCTATGGACGGTGTAGAAGCGGTCTGGGTGAATCAGAATTATCAACGAACCTACAGCACAGGCTTTGAAGCATATATCAAAAATGAGGAGTAATCAAATGAAGCAGAATGCACATTTTAATCCAAAATCATCCAGTTGGGTGATTTCGCTGGTCGTGATGATTGCGATTTCCGCGGCGGTGGTATTTGGCTCGGAAGCGATTTACGGCAGCGCCAATAAAAAATTTACAGAACCGGTGGAGGTAGGCTTTACCGTTTCCTCTACGAAAGAGATAGATATTGCAAGCTCCAATGCCGCAGATTATCATGTAACCGCGGCAGAAGAAGCATACGATGCTTCCGGTGCGCTGGTAGCATATGTAATCAAATGTACGACTGTGGGATACAATGCGGAAAGTCCCATTGAATTGGCTGTGACAATTTCCGCGGATGGAACCCTGGTATGCGGCATAGACGTGCTGAGCCAGAAAGAGACGGAGTATCTGGGCGAAAAAATTGCGACAGATGCTTTTAAAGGACAGTTTACAGGCAGATACCTGCCGGTGATTATAACCGGTGACACCGCAAAGGGATCTCCGATTGACGCTGTTTCTAAGGCGACCATTTCTTCTAAAGCGGTAGTTGACGGCGTAAACAAAGCACAGGCATTTGTGCTTGAAAACTACGTAAAGACGGGGGCTTAAAGCAAATCCCAATTTTATGATAGGCGAAATAATAAATGCTGAGAGGTTGAAAAGTTTCATCCGTCTCAGCATTTTTAGTGCGAGAAAATAAGAATTAAGGAATATACAACTTTAATATTAAAGAAACTAATTTAACGATTTTTATTATTTAACACAATACACTTGAATATATAGATAAGATATGATATGATGTATATAAAAAGTGTAAAACAATATTTATATATAATATTATTTGAATTAGTTGAACCTGGAAATTACTAGTGAATTCTAAGATGAGAAAAAGTAAAATCACAGGCGATGATGTATGGCATATTATGGTAGCGTTGCTTCTTGTAGCGATTTTGTTTATGCAATTCAAAATCGCTTCACAGAGACAGAGAACGGAGATTGCGATTAGTAATTTTGAAGCGAAGGCTGTCCATCAGCTGGAAGATTTGAATTACATTGTGTCTGATTTATTAGAGGAAAAAGATGAATAAGAAAGTCAAATTTGGATTGAGAATTGTGATTATCATTGCGCTCATAATAATATTTATAAAACAAGTCAATACATATCATGATTTAGTTAAATGGGAAACCTTCTACTCAGATGACGCATACGAAAAATCGATGCTGGGTGGCTGGATAGATCGTGTTTATCAGCAAATCATAAATCATATTCTTTAGAATTATTTATTACAGGATGTTTTTATGGTTATATTTAGTTGAATATATGAATTGAAAAGGAGATAGTCCTTTTATTTTGAACGAATTGCCAAAGTAAGTGCGCAGTTGAGAAAACGCTTGGTCTTGGCAATTTTTTTGTGCAATTTTGGCTAATGGATTTTTTAAAAAAAGACTGGAAATCCAATTTTATTTATGATAAAATTATTTAGTTATGGGTAAGCCAGACAGTCGCGTGCAGTGATGCATGAGGAAAGTCCGGGCTCCACAGGGCGAGGATGCCGGATAACGTCCGGCGTAGGTAACTATAGGGAAAGTGCAACAGAAACATTCCGCCGAAACGGGTAGTGCCGTGGTAAGGTTGAAATGGTGAGGTAAGAGCTCACCGGCGCCATGGAGACATGACGGCCGTGTAAACCCCATCCGGAGCAAGGCCAAAATGGGCGAAAAAGGTGGCGGCCCGTCACCGCCCGAGAGGTAGGCCGCATGAGCGTGCAGTAATGTTACGCCTTAGATAGATGATTGTCGAATACAGAACCCGGCTTATAGGCTTGCCCATAGCTTTTTTATGCAATTTTGTAGAAGGGGGAACGCGTTACATTGAAAAAGGAAACAAATACGAATATCGAGAACACAGAGAACGTTATGAATGAAGCAAACAAAATGGGATCGGCGCCTATCGGAAAGTTGCTGGCGTCTATGGCATGGCCCGCAATTCTTTCTATGACGATTAACGCGTTGTATAATGTTGTAGACAGCATGTTCGTTGCGATGGTCAGTCAAAAGGCGCTTACAGCGGTTTCTTTGGTTATGCCGCTTCAGATGATGATGATCTCCCTGGCTGTAGGAAGTTCTGTCGGCGTCAATTCTTTGATTTCCAGAAGACTAGGCGCGAAAAGGTATGAAGAAGCAAACAAGGCGGCATCTACCAGCATCAGGATTGGCTTCTTTAACTTTGTGATTTTCGCCTTAATCGGAATATTTTTGGCAAACCCATTTATGCACGCCTATACCGACGATGCTGTAATCTTTGACGGCGGCGTTACATACCTTAGAATTATAACGATTTTCTGCCTGTTCAGTATGGTGCAGATCCAATTGGAAAAGGTACTGCAGGCTACAGGAAATATGATCGCGCCAATGATTATCAGCTTAAGCGGAGCACTGACCAATTTGATTTTAGATCCGATTTTGATTTTCGGACTGATCGGCGCGCCTAAAATGGGTATCGCTGGCGCGGCGGCCGCAACCGTTATCGGTCAGGCTGTAGGTATGTGCGTGGCTATTTTCATGTTTTTCCGAAAGGAGCATGACGTAAAGATTCAGCTAAAAGGTTTTCGCATCGATTGGAAGGTGGTAAAAGACATCTATGGGGTTGGTCTTCCGTCTATCATTATGCAGGCGATCGGCTCAGTGATGCTGTTGGGCTATAATGCAATTTTGGCGGCCTCTGCTACAGCAGTAGCTGTACTGGGTGTTTATTATAAGCTGCAATCCTTCATCTTTATGCCGGTATTTGGATTGAATCAAGGCGCTATGCCGATTATGGGATACAATTTCGGCGCGAAAAACAGAGCGCGATTAATGCTAACATATAAGGACGCCCTGATCACGGCGCTGGTAATTATGGGAATTGGAACCGTACTGTTTCAAGTATTTCCAGATGTTTTTCTTAAAATGTTCAGCGCGGATGACGAGATGATGGAGATGGGCGTGCCGGCGCTGCGGATTATCAGTATTTGCTTTATTCCGGCAGCTTTTGGCATCATGACATCTACGTTGTTTCAAGGCACGGGACATGGTGTATATAGTTTAATGGGATCACTTCTCAGACAGTTGATCGGCATTCTTCCGCTGGCATATATTATTTATCATGCTGCAGGGATCACAGCTTCCTGGGCATCCTTCCCGCTGGCGGAGATCATTGGACTGATTTATTCTGCTGTTATGTTGAAAATCCTTTACAAAAAAGAAATCAAGACCTTGTAATCATTTTACAAGGTCTCGTTCTTTTGAGTCCTGTCTGACAAGATCATAGATCAAAGGGTCTCTGATTAAATGTTTCCAACAGGTGAGGGTGGCTTTTACGAATGCAGGACTTAATGGTAATTCATCCTCAATCAGTGGACACAGATAAGGCAGTTCGACATCGTTTAAGATAAGCGAAAGATTTCCGGCCGTATCAATATGTGGCGTTAACGGAAAAGTTCTGCATTGCAGAGGTCTTTTTTCTCTGGGGCAGACGGGCGGCGTTTTACAACGCACGAAATAGACTTTGCCTTTCCAGGAATCAGGGAAGTCGAAGTCTTCTGCATTTTCTGCGCTCCATGTGAGCCAGCTGTTATCTCCTTTACTGTCTTGATGGACTTTGTCCTCGCCGGGGAGGAGATAGATACCCAATTCTTCGTCATCGCTGCCGCAGGTGCAGCAAATTGCGCCGCATAATTGGCCGCAGTCGAAGGAAACGGGGGACACTTTGTCCAATAGCCTGTATATTGCCAGGTATGTTCGTCGTTTAATTGTGCATTTCATACTAAAGTATTATACACGAATTTTGAAATGCATGGTGAAAAATTTGAAAAAAGATGTTAAAATAAACGGACTATTGGAGAAATATCTATATATATGCATGAGGTAAACTGATGAAATTAGGAATTGATATCGGATCAACGACAGTGAAACTGGTTTTGATGAACGACCAGGGAGATATAAAGTACGCTAAATATGAGCGGCATATGTCAAATGTCTTTGATAAGGTAAAAGAATTAGTTGAGAATATGTATACAAGTCTTGGTGATATAACGTTGCGGCCTGTCATTACCGGCTCAGGAGGTTTGTCATTGGCAAAACTGCTGGGTATTCGGTTTGAACAGGAGGTTATCGCCTGCAGCAAAGCAGTAGAGACTTTGATTCCGGAAACGGATGTAGCTATTGAGTTGGGCGGAGAGGACGCAAAGATCACGTTCTACGGCGCTACTGTCGAACAGAGAATGAACGGAACCTGTGCTGGAGGTACGGGCGCGTTTATCGATCAAATGGCAGTTCTGCTTAATACAGACGCTTCAGGACTCAACGAAGCGGCGAAAAGTGAAAAAATGATCTATCCGATTGCTGCACGTTGCGGCGTATTTGCTAAAACGGACATTCAGCCTCTTATCAACGAAGGCGCGGCGATTGAGGATTTGTCAGCGTCTATTTTCCAGGCGGTGGTAAATCAGACGATCAGCGGTTTGGCGTGCGGACATACGATCAAAGGGAAGGTAGCGTTTCTAGGCGGTCCGTTATCTTTTTTATCTGAACTGCGCGGCCGTTTTATTGCTACTCTGGAATTAAAACCGGAAGATGTGATTTTTCCGGAGGATTCCAAATATTTTGTTGCTATAGGCGCTGCAATGTTGGCGGATGAAAGCGAAGAAGTATCCTTGAAGACGATTGCGGAGCGGATGGCCTCTGCTGACCAATCACAGATGGCGGAAACTAAGCATATTGAACCTCTATTCAAGGATAAAGATGAATATAACGCGTTTATGACACGTCATAATCAACACCGAATTAAGAGGAAAGATATCCGCCGTGCTAAAGAAGAAACCTTTTTAGGCATTGACGCAGGTTCTACGACGACGAAGGCAACCCTGATTGACAGAGATAAGAATCTATTATATTCTTTCTATCGCAGTAATGAGGGAAACCCACTGGAAGCTGTGCGTACTATGCTGAAGGAGTTATACAGTCTGCTGCCGAAAAACGCGTTTATAGCCAATACGTGTGTTACCGGCTATGGAGAAGGCCTTATTAAGGCTGCGTTTAAAGCGGATTTAGGCGAAATTGAAACGATGGCGCATTACAAAGCAGCGGAAGAATTCTTGCCTGGCGTTGAATTCATTTTGGATATCGGTGGTCAGGATATGAAGTGCATGAAGATCAAGGATAATGCTATTTATAATATCATGCTGAACGAGGCATGTTCTTCTGGTTGCGGTTCATTTCTGGAAACCTATGCGAAGTCAGTGAACTTAGACACCGACGCCTTTGCGCAAGAAGCCCTTTTTGCAGAAAATCCGGTAGATCTGGGAACTCGTTGCACTGTATTTATGAATTCCAAGGTGAAACAGGCGCAGAAGGAAGGCGCATCCATTGGAGATATTTCTGCAGGACTTTCCTATTCTGTTATTAAAAACGCGCTGTACAAAGTAATTAAATTGAGAAATCCTGAAGAAGCAGGTGAAAAGATCGTGGTGCAGGGCGGCACTTTCATGAACAATGCCGTCCTTCGCAGTATAGAACGAATCATAGGAAAAAATGTAGTCCGTCCCGATATTGCGGGACTAATGGGAGCTTATGGCTGTTCCTTAATTGCCATGGAAAATTATATGGAAGACACAGAATCGTCTCTCCTTAACAGGGAAGAATTGGATGACTTTACTGTAGAGCACTCTAACGGCAGATGCAACGGCTGTGAAAACCGATGCATTTTGACAATCAACAAATTCAGCGACGGTTCACGGTTTATTACAGGTAACAGATGTGAGAAAGGAGCAGGCGGCGCACAGCATGCTAATAAGCTGCCAAATCTGTATGAATATAAGTTCCAGCGTTTGTTCGGATATAAACCTATCTCTGATTTCGATGCTTCCAGAGGAACGGTTGCCATTCCGCGTGTTTTAAACATGTACGAAAATTATCCGTTTTGGTTTACTTTTTTTACGGAACTGAAGTTCCAGATGATGCTGTCTCCGGCGTCCAGCAAATCTCTCTATGAGATGGGGATGGAAACGATTTCTTCGGATACAGCATGCTATCCGGCAAAGTTGGTTCACGGTCATATTAAATGGTTGGTGGAAAACGGCGCTAAATGGATCTTCTATCCTTGTTTAAATTATGAGCGTAATGAGGATACAAGCGCGCCGAATCATTACAATTGTCCGATTGTGGCGACATATCCGGAGGTTATTGCTAATAATATGGATGATATTTTTGCAGAACACATGGTACGCTTTTCTCATCCATTTTTACCCTATGATAATGATCTGCGCCTTGCCGACGCATTATATAAGGAATTTAAGGATTTCCATATATCAAAAGAAGAAGTTATGCGTGCTGTAACTAAGGCGAGAAAAGAGCAGGTTCGTTTTAAAAACGATGTGCGCAAGCAGGGAGAATACGCGCTGAAATTTGCCAGGAAAAACCATAAGAAAGCGGTTGTCCTGTCGGGGCGTCCGTATCATTTAGATCCTGAAATCAATCACGGCATTGATAAGGTTATCACCTCCTTTGATATGGTAGTTATGACGGAAGATTCTATCGCGCATATGGCCGATTTGCCAAGACCGCTTCGGGTACTGGACCAGTGGGTATATCATTCCAGATTATATAAGGCGGCCAGCTTTGTAGGAACCTGTGATGATGTGGAATTGATCCAGCTTAATTCCTTCGGCTGCGGTCTGGATGCTGTGACGACAGATCAGGTTGAGGAAATATGCCGAGGCAGTAACAAACTATATACCGTATTAAAGATCGACGAGGGTTCCAATTTAGGCGCCGCTAAGATTAGAATTCGTTCTTTGAAGGCGGCTATGGAGGAAAGAGAAAAGAACGGCGTTCATGCTATTGAAAATCATACGCCTTACGAGAGAAAGCTGTTTACCGAGGATATGCGGGATCATTATAATATTCTCGTTCCTCAGATGTCGCCAATACATTTTACGTATTTGGAGGAGGGAATGAAGGCCTGCGGATATAATGCGGTTCTTCTGCCGCCGGTTGATAAAAATTCTGTAGAAGAAGGGCTGAAATATATTAATAATGACGCGTGTTATCCAACGATCGTGACTTTAGGTCAGATCATTTCCGCCTTGAAATCCGGAGAGTACGATCTGAATAAGACGGCAGTATTTATGTCGCAGACAGGCGGAGGATGCCGTGCAAGCAACTATGTAGCGCTCTTGCGTAAAGCGTTGAAGGATCTGAATATGGAACAAATACCTGTGGTATCGTTTAATGCCGTAGGTTTGGAGAAGAATCCCGGCTTTAAGATTACCGCGCAAATGGGTCTCCGACTGGCTGTTGGCTGTGTTTATGGCGATCTGGTTATGCGTGTGCTTTATGCAACGCGGCCATATGAAAAGATTCCTGGTACATGTCAGAAGATTTTAGACAAATGGCATGAAAAGATCATACAAAATGTAATACATTTTAATTACAAAGACTATTGCCGCAATCTTGCCGGTATTGTAAAAGATTTTGACAACGTAGAGCGTACGGGGCAGAGAAAACCGAAGGTTGGCGTTGTAGGAGAGATTTTGGTTAAGTATCATCCTAATGCAAATAACGACATTGTTTCTATCATCGAAGATGAAGGCGGAGAAGCGGTAGTTCTGGATATGCTGGATTTCTTCCTATATGGTATGTATAGCAAAAAATTCAATTACGAGCGCCTGTCTGGTTCTTATAAACAGATGATGACCAATAAGCTCGGCATTAAAGCAGTAGAGTGGCTGCGCAAACCGATGCGTAAGGCTTTATGTGGTAGCGAGCATTTTACAGAACCCGCTTACATAGAGGATACCGCGGAAGCAGCTTCTGCCATCAGCTCCATTGGAAATCAATGTGGAGAGGGATGGCTTTTGACTGGTGAAATGGTTGAATTGATTCACAGTGGCGTAGAGAACGTAGTCTGCTTACAGCCGTTTGCCTGCCTACCAAACCATGTAACAGGCAAAGGTATGATGAAGGCTCTCAGAAAGATGAATCCGAAAGCTAATATTGCCGCAATTGATTATGACCCTGGCGCCAGCGATGTAAACCAACTGAACAGAATCAAGCTGATGATGGCCACGGCTCATAAAAATATGAAAAAATAAGGTGAATCGTACCTGCTGATTATTATTGATCAGCAGGTACTTTTTTTAGGTAAAGTCCATATTCTGAAAGGAGTAATCATTTTAGGAGGACAGATATGGAAGAAAATCTGAAACAGCATTATCCCTTTGTTAATCCACCCCTGCCGTACGCGTACGACGCGTTAGAGCCATTTATCGATGAAAAGACGATGAAGCTTCATCATGATGCGCACTTACAGACCTATGTAGATAATCTCAACGATATTATCAGTAAATATCCATCTTTGCATAACTGGAGTCTGGAGCAGTTAATCATCGGAAACAATCAGCTGCCATGGGAAATACAGGAGGGCGTACGCAATAATGCGGGCGGAGTATACAATCATATTCTATATTTTAGCCGGTTGGCGCCCATAAACGAAACGATCCCACCGAGCGGGAATCTTCTTTTGCTGATGGAAAAGAGATTTGGCGGCTTCGATGCGTTTAAACAGGAATTCAAGAGAGCAGCGTCGACTGTCTTTGGTTCCGGATATGTCTGGCTGGTGACAGATCAAAATGGACAGCTGCAAATTGTAACTACAGCAAATCAGGATAATCCGCTAGCCAGTGGATTTCATCCTATCATCGCTTTAGACCTATGGGAACATGCTTACTACTTGAAGCACTATAATAAAAGAGCGGATTATATAGAAAATTGGTTTCATTTGCTGAGCTTTTAAGGAACCAGATAAATTTCAAAAATTCATTGAAAATGCTTCTATTCTGTAGTATACTATTTAAGTTGAAAATTTCTAAAGAAAAAGATAGGAGGTGTCTCCATGGGTAGACACGGAACAATTGCCGGTAGAAAAGCGGCACAGGATTCAAAGAGAGCTGCTATGTTCACCAAGTATGCTAAAGCTATTACGGTGGCAGCTAAAGATGGCGGCGACCCTGAGTACAATGCCGGACTGAGAGTGGCAATAGAAAAAGCTAAGGCAATCAGTATGCCTAATGATAATATCCAGAGAGCAATCAAGAAAGGTACAGGAGAACTTGGCGGCGCATCTTATGAGGAACTTTCCTTTGAAGGTTACGGCGCTGGCGGCGTTGCTATTATCGTTGACTGTTTAACGGATAATACGAATAGAACGACGTCCTTTGTCCGTTCCACTTTTGATAAACACGGTGGAAATCTGGGCACACCAGGCTGTGTATCCTACATGTTTTCCAGAAAAGGTGTTTTGATCATTGAAAAAACAGACGATATTGATGAAGACGCGTTGATGGAAGCAGCATTGGAAGCTGGTGCGGACGATATGGTTGCTGAAGAAGACAGCTTCACGATCTATACAGAGCCAAATGCTTATACAGACGTTTATCAGGCTTTATCAGATGGGGGCTATAGCTTTGTAGAATCTGATATCGAAATGGTTCCATCCATGGAAAGCGCTCCGAAGGATGAGCACGATGTGAAGATGCTGAGAAAACTGATAGACATTTTGGAAGATAATGACGATGTACAGAAGGTACATACTAACTGCGGTGTTGATCTGTACGAAGAATAATGAAAATCGTTTTCTGACAAATCAAATTAGAGCATGAAAATTGAAAATAGACATAATCCAGAATTCCTTGTATTGCTGATGTGAAGAAGGAGTATGGAAGTTATGTCTATTTTATTTTGCAGTCAGGTGACAAAAATTTAAACCCGGATGCTCCGTCAGGATATAATTGACGCCCTATCATCATGATAGGTGGGTATCCTGCCGCCGCTTCTGACGTCCTCTCAACGGAGGCTTGCCATAGGCCGGTCGGACCCGGATTCCCTTTGCGAAAGTGTAGGTTCAATTATGAATCCTTAACGTAAGCTCCAGGCTCAAATCTATTATAACGCATTTTTGAGAGAATATCACTATCTATTTTTGGTAAAAACAAAAAAGATAATTTACTCGTATGACAAAGACTGAAGAAATTAAAGCAAATTGAAGGAAATAACGAAGATATAAAGTTGACTATCTCTGAAAAAATGGTATAATCCTATACTGTATGAATTTAAAAGAAAGAGGATTTACTTTATGACGCAGCTGAAGCCACAGGAAATTTTAGACGCTACAATCAATGCAGCCGTAACCAAATCCCGATTAAGTATTGGAAGGCTAGTTACTTTGGGAATTCTGGCAGGCGTATTTATTGCTCTGGCAGGATCAGGCGCAAATATGGGCAGTTATTATCTATTAGCTAACCCTGCTACCAACGGTTTGGGAAAACTGGTTTCCGGCACGATATTTCCAGCCGGACTGGTTATGGTTGTTTTTGCAGGAGCGGAACTATTTACTGGCAATAATTTAATGTTTACTGCCATTCTGGATAAAAAAATTACCGTCGGCGCTATGCTCCGCAATTGGACTATCGTTTACATAGCAAATTTAATAGGATCTGTTCTTGTAGCATGGATGGTAGCGTATAGCGGGCTTTTGGATACCGGAAACGGTATGTTGGGACAAGTCACTGTCAGCATTGCCGCTTCCAAAACTGCTCTGCCTTTCGTAAAAGCTTTTGTTCGCGCTGTTCTGTGTAATTTTCTGGTCTGTATTGCCGTATGGCTTGCGACGGGAGCCGATTCAACGATCGGAAAGATTTTTTCTATTTTCTTCCCGATATGGCTGTTCGTTACTGCTGGCTTTGAGCATAGCGTAGCAAATATGTTTTTTATTCCGGCAGGTATCTTCGTTGACGGCGGCGTGACGGAAGGACTTACCTGGAGCGCTTTTTTTCTGAAAAATCTGCTGCCTGTGACATTGGGAAATATTGTAGGAGGAAGTCTGATGACGGGCGGACTTTACTATTACGCATTCAAAAAAGCATAAAAGTTAACGGTTTCACACCGCATGCACATTTCATTGCATGCGGTTTTCTTTTCCTGGGATCACATGAACTTCGGGAGTCTATTAGAAGAACCTTTCTTTTTGTTGTAAAAAAAACCAATCTGCTTTATACTAATAGATGGAGAAAGCGCTCTCCACATTTGATGCGGTATGAAGCCGCAGAATAAAGAAAAGGAAAATCGTATGGGAAACAGAATTGTCATTATTGACGGAAACAGCTTGATTAACAGAGCATATTACGCGATGCAGCGTCCTATGATCACAAAAGAAGGGATTTATACGCAGGGTCTTTACGGCTTTATCAATATGCTCACAAAAATCCAGGGAGACTATGCCCCGGATTATATGACTGTAGCATGGGATCGTAAAGCGCCAACCTTTCGTCATATAGAATACAAAGAATATAAGGCCGGAAGAAAAAAGATGCCGCCTGAATTGGCCATGGAAATTCCGTTAATGAAAGATATTTTGACGGCTATGAAAATCGAGAATCTGGAAATAGACGGATTTGAGGCTGACGACATCATCGGCACGGTGGCTCGTATCGCTGAGGAAGATGGGATGGAACCTTTGATTATCACCGGGGATAAGGATGCCTTGCAGCTAGCCACTGATATAACACATGTTTTGATCACAAAAAAAGGGATTTCAGAATTCGATCTGTACGACAGAGAAAAGATGATCGAGAGATATCAGTTAACGCCGGAACAGTTTATCGATTTAAAAGGGCTGATGGGAGATCAATCAGACAATATACCCGGCATCCCCGGCGTGGGAGAAAAGACTGGAATAAAGCTGCTTACCCAGTTCGGCAGCGTGGCTAATCTGCTTGCCAACACAGAACAGATCAGCAATGCTAAGCTGCGGGCTAAGGTGGAGGAACATGCTCAGCTGGCTGCAATGAGCCGCAGACTGGCTACCATCAATCAGTACGTGCCTCTGGAAATTGATTTAGAAAAATTTAAAGTTCGCGAACCGGATTACAAGGCTCTGATTGACTTGTATGTAAAGCTGGAATTTAACAGCTTTTTGAAAAAGCTTCACATTGAGAATAAGCAGGAAATGGTTATGGAATTCGATGATGATGATGCGGATTACAGCCGTGTGCTGATCGATGAAAAGGGAAAGCTGTCCCTTTTGGAGAAAGCCCTTGAAGACGGGGGGCAATTAGTCATGAAGATTTTCAGCAATAACGACCATATTCATAAGCCGGAACTTTGCGGTGCGGCCTTCTTAACCGGTAAACAGTATTTTTATGTAGAGCTGACTTCAAAAGATACTATAGAAGCATTGATCAGCTTGTTGACAGAGAAACGGCCTGCTTTTCAGGGACATGACCTGGTAAAGGATTATTATGCTTTGATGGCCTGGGGACTTTTAACTGCAAATACTTCTTTTGATACTGCTATCGCGCAATATGTTATCGATCCAACGAGATCAGGTTATAGCTTAAAGAATCTGACCTTTGAAAATCTTCATTATGAAATTCCTGATGAAGATGAATTCCTGACTGATAACGGTCAAATAGATTTACTGGGCAATGGGAATACAGCGTTCAGTGAATATGGATTCACATGGTGCATAGCGGTGCGCAGACTGATGGCTTTACAGCAGAACACCTTGCAGGAGAGAGACCTGGAAAAAGTGTTCCGTCAGGTTGAACTGCCTTTGATCGAGGTACTGTCTTCTATGGAGGTGGAAGGATTTTCTGTATGTAAAGAAACTCTGGAGGACTTTGGCACAGAGTTAAAAGGAAAAATTGCAGAGTTAGAGCAGTCGATTTATGATGCTTGCGGAGAGCGCTTTAATATCAATTCTCCACGACAACTGGGAGATGTTTTCTTTGAGAAGCTGGGACTGCCGGCAGGGAAGAAAACACGGCGCGGCTACAGCACCAGCGCTGATGTGCTGGAAAAGATTCGAGACAGGCATCCGGCAGTTGATATGGTTTTGCAATACAGAACGCTCAGTAAGCTGAACAGCACTTATGTTGAAGGCCTCGCGCCTTTAATCGGCCCTGACGGCAAAATTCGGGCGCATTTTCAACAGACAGTGACGGCTACGGGACGGATTAGCTGTACGGAGCCTAACTTGCAAAACATTCCTATTCGTACAGATCTGGGAAGGCAGCTGCGCAGAGCATTTGTTGCAGGCGTGTCGGATTGCACTTTGGTGGGTGCGGATTACTCTCAGATTGAACTCAGAATTTTGGCACATCTGTCTCAAGACGATAATCTGATCACTGCGTTTAATAATGGCGATGATATCCACAGAAATACCGCAGCTCGCGTTTTCAATCTGGATTACGATAGCGTTACGCCTCTTGACAGAAGCAAAGCAAAGGCTGTTAATTTTGGCGTTATATACGGTATGAGTGGCTTTGGTCTTTCGGAAAATCTTCAGATTACCAGAGCAGAAGCAGAACGTTATATCAGAGATTATTTTGACAAACATCTTGCCGTAAAGGCATATATGGACAGACAGGTGGAAAGCTGTAAGGAATCAGGTTTTACTACGACTTTAATGGGACGCAGACGCTATATTCATGAAATCAACGCTTCAGCGTATATGACGCGACAGCTGGGAGAGCGACTTGCTATGAACAGTCCTATTCAGGGCAGCGCGGCGGATATCATCAAGCTTGCCATGATCAGAGTTTATCGAGAGCTTCGTGACAAAGGGTATCAGTCAAGGCTGATCCTGCAAATCCATGACGAGTTGATTATTCGGACGGTACGAAATGAACTGGAAGCTGTTAAGGAATTACTGGTTCGGAATATGGAAGACGCCATGGAACTGTCCGTTAAGCTGGAATGTGATTTGAATCAGGGTGACTCCTGGTATGATTTAAAGTAGGTGCAATATGAAAGTTATTGGATTGACAGGCGGGATAGGGTCGGGAAAATCTACGGTCAGCGAGTTTCTGCGTCAAAAGGGATATTGCATTATTGACGCAGATCAGATCGCCCATACCATAACAGAAAAGGGAAGTCCTGTATTGCGTCAGTTAGCAGATGTTTTTGGTTCAGAAATTCTTTTCGAAGACGGTAGCCTGAATCGCAAAAAGCTTGCCGCTATTGCGTTTAGTGATAGACAGCGAAAGCAGCAATTGGAGGACATTACGACCAGACGCGTTTTGGAAATTATAGAAGAAAAACTGGCAATTCATTTAAAAAACGACAGGGAGAGAATTGTTTTTTTAGACGCACCGTTGCTGTTTGAAACCGGAGCAGACGCATTGACAGATGTGGTTTGGCTGGTGGATGCAGAGCAGGAGCTGCGAATATGTCGGACGATGGAAAGAGACGGCGTATCAAGAGAGGATGTTTTGCGAAGGATTGCCAATCAGCTGCCGGACGCAGAGAAGAGGATAAGAGCCGGAGAAATTATTGATAATGGAAAGGGAAAGGAAGATCTTTACCGCAGGGTAGAGGGATTGTTAGAAAAATATGATCAAGGAAAACAAGGGAAGTAAATTTCGCAAAGCTTTTGATTTCGCACATGAACACATTATTATCATCATTATCGTTGTCGTAGTTCTGGCAGGGATGCTTTCTACGGTCTATATTGTAAAAGGAGATGCGTCTCCAAAGAAGGAGACGAAGGAAACCACTACTTATGAGGAGATAGATACTGTTTTTCTTGCGATGGATCAGGTTTCCGGCCTGGATCCGCTAGGATCGAAAGATCGGGATGTTTACTATATCAGCCAGCTGATTTACAGTAGCCTGTTTCGTTTAGATAAAAACCTGGCTTTGAAGAAGGATTTAGTAGATAGCTATACCGTAAATTCTTTGGCAGGCTCTGTCAGCATAAAATTGCGCAATGTAAACTTCAGCGACGGTTCTACCTTAACTGCGGAAGACGTTCGATTTACCATATCTCAGATACAACGTATTGGATCTGCCAGTCCGTATTATCATGACGTATCAAAGATCCAATCTGTTTATACGTCAGGGACTCGTAGTCTGACGATTAATTTCGAAAAACCATCTGACGCCGCGCTGGATAATCTGGTATTTCCAATTGTAGACAGTTCCTCTTATGATAGTGACAGCGACCGCAATATAGGTAGCGGACCATATTGCTATGTATCCTACGATAAGCTAAAATATCTTAAATTAAAGCCGAATAAGAACTATAACGGGCAAAGAGCTGAAAATAAATTGGAACTTCGTATTGTTCCGGATAAGAGTAAAACCACAGGATTGATGACAACTGACGCTGTAACGGCATATGTAAATACTAATTTTGATGCTGATGTAGATGCTGAGGATAAGAAGCTGAAGACCTCCAGAATTTCTTCCAGTGAAGCCGAGTATCTGGCTTTCAATTTTAAGAAAAAGGCTACCGCTAAACTGGAAGTGCGCAAGGCTGTTGCAAAGGCAATAGATATTCAGGCTGTTATTGACGATAATTATGGCGGTTCAGCAATCGCTTCCGACTCTATTTATTTCCCTGGATTTTTAGGTACTGAGAATAAAGGAGATCCGTACGAATTGGATCAGGGAGGCGCTGTAAAGCTGTTGAAAAAGGCCGGATATGAGGACAAAAATGAAGACGGCTACGTAGAAGATGAGAAGGGAAAACCGTTGTCAATGAAGATTCTGGTCAACAGAAATGATAGTCGCAGAACGGATACAGCCCAAAGTATCGCCGATGCGCTGAAACAAATCGGCATCAAAGCTGCTGTCGAAAAACTGTCCTGGGACGCTTACTGCGCGGCGATTCGCAGCGGTGATTTCGATATCTATCTGGGAGGATATAAATTTGACAAAAAGTATGATTTACGAAAACTATTTTCAAGATCAAATCCATTAGGATATCGGAATACACAGGTTATAAACTGGACAAATCAGCTGGAAACCTGTATTAGTAATAAGAAGCAGAAAGGGGTGTACGGTCAATTAAAACAGCATTTAATTCAGGAATTACCGTATTACTGCCTTTGCTATAAAGCTTATACTGTTGTAAGTGTGGCCCGTTTTGAGGCTGAGATTCTTCCAACTTTCTTTGATCAATATAGAGGATGCGGCAATTGGAAGTGGGAGAAAACTGTTACGATAGATCTTGAAACAGAAAAAAAGAGTAAAGACGACGAATAAAGGTGCACATAATGATTTTAGATGGTCTAAATTTGCGCCCTTGAAAGAATTACAAGAATAAATTTAGGATTTTTGTCGATTGAAACGAATATAATAATTTAGTATTATTAGAATACAAAACATATATTAATCGATAACAAAATACATGATATATAAAAATCATAGTATGTTTAATTATATCAAAAAAGATTAACATTTGTTTTATTGAGACATGGTTGTAGAGGTAATATAATATTATTATATATGATATTTTTAACAAGAATTATTATAATATTAATGATATTTTATAAAACAAAATTTAAAGTAAGTATTATTTGAAAGATAAGTCGAAATGGATTGCTACCCGTCAAGTAGACAAACAAAAAATATAAAATTTTCTGCCAGCTGGATATATATTCCAGCTGGTATTTTTATGCGGCCTGCAATTATAACTGATACTTCTCCAGTGGTGTCAAGACTCCCAGGTTTCGCTGCACGTGTTTATTGTTGTAGTATTCGATGGAACGCTAAGAGTTGACGAATCCGTTGAATTTTTAAAGTGCATCGCATCATTGCAGAGTGAAAATTTTGAATTCGCTGCGCTTAAATTAAAAGAAAGCTATCTTTTATATTGATTTTAATAAAAATAAATATTATAATAAATAAAATTAAGGTTACAAATATATAACTAATTTTAAGAGATAAGGAAGGGATAGTATATTCAAATGAAAAGGAGGTATAGTATGAAATCAATGTTAAAAAAATGTGGTGCGCTTTTTTTTACTTTTGTATTGATAAGTGGAATGACTACTTATTCGTTTGCAGCATCTGTAACGGATTCATACGAAATCCATACGCTCAAAGCATTAAAGCAAGAACTAAATAAGTACGAAGACAGCGTCTCAAATGTGTCAATTCAAAAAGATGTGATAAAACGCACGGAACCTGCAGTATTAGAGGCATACATTCAAGAAAAGACCGAGAAAGCAGTAACAGTACTAAATGAAATTGATCCGGACGGCATTTTGGAAGAAAATGTAGATGGAACTCTTACTGGCGCAAAAACGGTCGATTTAGGGGACGGCTGTAAGGTAACCGTAGAATTTGAAGATGGTGAAGATAAATCTCCTCTTGCAACAATTAAAGATAGCATTTTCCCTCCTGTTTATGCAGCATCAAATGGGGAGGTTATGTGGAAAGATTATGGCAATAGATATTTCACAGCTAAAACCACAATTTTAAGCGGCATAGGCGGATGTATTTGCAGCTTAGAAAATCACTATACTTTGAGCGCAAACGGTATAGATGAAAGATATGGCGACGCATATGAAAACGCAGGTTTCAACATTGGCATAATAGGGAGTGTAAGCCATGGCAATGTCTTTATAACAGATTCAACTGCAAGAACACCAGGCGCCTCCGATGTCAATATGTATGTAAGGTTTAATTGGCAGTACAGTGGTGGTGGAATTCTTGGAGCACAGGGGAATACTAAACTGTCAAGTACAGTCGGATATGTTGCTATTAACAAGACAGCAAAGCAGATTAAGGTTAAACATTCTTGGTCGGTAAATTAGGAGGGGTGACATGATTTACATTGGAAAGTGGCAATTAATAAGTCTGCTCATTATTATAGGCTGCCTGATTTTGATTTGCATTGCGGTCGTGACTGTAATACGAAGCAGAAAGAAAAAATAAAATAGGACATTAGGGTTATTGATTCGTAAAAGGAAAACAGACACTTCTGCTTTCCTTTTACTGATGTATTCGATAATAGTTAATATAAAATAGGATGGTGGTGATCCTTAAATGGCAATAGGTATAAGTATCCCATGTGGTGTTTTCTAAAGTTGAATGAGATGGTCTGCATTCCAGCTAAACCAGACCAATTTAAAATGGACAAAAACAGCGGTCGGATTAACTGTTGTTTTTGAATACACCAATAATTGGAAGTGTCAAAATACATATCGACAAATACAAAAAATAAAAAAAATGAAATTTAGTGTTTACTTTTAAATTCTCATGGTGTATAATAGCTAATGTTGTGAGTAACTCTTACAACATAGCGCTTGCGGCTGTGGCGGAATGGCAGACGCGCACGGTTGAGGGCCGTGTGGGTAACACCGTGCTGGTTCAAGTCCAGTCAGCCGCACCATCTATATGGAAACAGCTTCTTACCGAGGGAGCTGTTTTCTTCTTACAAAACCGCTTGTCAGTATTATTCAGTATGAACGGTCATATGACGAAAATTTGGCAAGAACTATTGACGATTTAGACGTCCTATGCTAAAATATCTTTATTGTGCCGGCGTGATGGAATTGGCAGACGTGCGGGATTCAAAATCCCGTGGTGGCAACACCGTATGGGTTCGACCCCCATCGCCGGCACCATTAAGTTTTACTTAATAAACATTTAGGAGGACAAAATGAATCAATTAGGAATGCAGGTCGTTATTTTAGTCGTCTTTATCGCAGCAATGTATTTCTTCCTGATCAGACCGCAGAAGAAGAAAGAAAAGACAATCCAGAATATGAGAAACAGCCTGCAGGTTGGAGATGAAATCATTACGATTGGCGGAATTTGCGGCAAAATCGTTAAAACAAAGGATGAAAGCATCGTAATTCAGGTTGGAGCAGATAAGGTTAAATTCGAAATGATGAGATGGTCAGTTTCTTCTGTTGTCAGCAGTAACAGGACTGCTGCTAAATCTGTCGTAGAGGAAGAAGATGAGCCGAAGAAGGTTAAACCTAAAAAGCTGAGAAAGTCTACTGTGGATGAAACAGAAGAAAACATTCCTGAAGACGAAAAATAGACAATGCTTACACAAAACCCCTAGATTCTTTAGGGGTTTTTCTATTACTTTTCAAGAATCCGACATAAATGTATACTTTTTCCTTGCCGAACAGCAGAAAAAGTAGTACAATAAAGAGTAAAATAAAATGCCGGACTTATGGGCAAATTTGTGACTATTTAGAGGTGAGAGGAAAAAAATGAATGCAAAACTAAGAAAAGTTCTAGCTGGTTTGGTAGTCATTGCCGTCCTTTTCGGCTGGTATGTAACCGTATTTGGCATCGGTTCTGTCAGCTCAATTAAGGATGTAATGAAATTCGGACTGGATATTAACGGCGGTGTTTATGTTGTTTTAGAGGCTGATGATGAAGATATCGCAGAGATGTCTTCGGATGAAATAAAAGAGGTAATGGAACAGACTCGCGCCGTACTCAATAAAAGAGTTAACGCCATGGGTATTTCAGAGGCTACTGTTTCTCTTGAAGGCAACGACCGCCTGAGGGTTGAAATGCCTGGCGTCGATAATGCACAGCAAGCGATCGAGCAGATTGGCAAGACCGCTCAGCTGAGATTTTTACTGGCAGATGGTTCTCCCGTGCTTACAGGAGAGGATGTAAAAGATGCGTATATAGATACAGATAACCAGAACGGAGGATATAAGATCGTCCTGGAATTTACAACAGCTGGATCGGACAAGTTTGCTGAAGGAACAGGAAAAGCAGCATCCGGTCAGGTTGTCGTATCCAGTGAGTTCAGTGCGGCTGACGTGCAGTCAAAAGCAGTGGTCATCATGCTTGATGACGAAATCGTTACTGCGCCGACAGCTGATAGTAAAATCGTCGGAACCAACTGCGAGATTACTAGCAAAGCCGGCGGATACTCGAAGGATGAAGCGTCCAATACGGCCGCTCTGATTCGCGGCGGTGCGCTGCCTATTTCTTTGCACGAGATTACGTCTTCTGTACAGACTGCGACCATCGGTGTAGACGCGCTCAATAAGAGTGTGGTTGCCGGAGCGATTGGTTTAGGACTTGTATTCCTGTTAATGCTGATTATGTACAATATGCTGGGACTGATTGCAGATATCGCATTGATGCTGTATGTATTGTTGGTACTGTGGATCATGGCTGGTATGGGTAGCGTTTTAACCCTGCCGGGTATTGCAGGTATCATTTTATCAATCGGTATGGCTGTAGACGCCAATGTCATCATATTCGCTCGAATTAAAGAAGAAATCGCAGCGGGAAAGACCATTCGTGTAGCTGTAGATCAGGGTTTCAGACATGCTTTGACAACTGTATTGGATGCACAGATTACAACCTTGATCGCGTCTGTGGTATTATACGAGATTGGTTCTACTGCTGTTAAGGGTTTTGCTTTAACCTTGATGATTGGTATCATTGTCAGCATTTTTACAGCCGTGGCGATTACACAGCTGTTCGTTGGTCTGCTGGCAGGCAGCAAAATGGCTAAGAACAAATACTTTGGCGTTAACGAGGACGGTACGCCTAAGACCTTCTTAAAGAAAGAATTTAAGTTTATCGGCAACAGAAAGATATTCTATTGCTTCAGCGCTGTCATAATTATTGCAGGACTAGTATTTGCAGGCATAAGAGGCTTCAATTATGGTATTGACTTTACAGGCGGTACTATGATTCAGGTAGATATGGGTAAAACAGTAGAGACAGAGGAAGTAAAAGACGCGTTGGCTGACTTCGAAATGAAGGATCTTTCTGTAGTGCTGGCTGGCGATAATCAGGATCAGATTATCATCAAAACTATAGATGCGCTGAACAATAAGGAACGCGCTGAGGTGGTGGATACTTTAGCAGAAAAGTATGATATCAGCGATAAGAGCGTATTGGCTTCTGAAGAATTTGGACCGACGGTAGGTCGTGAGCTGAAAGGCAACGCGCTGAAGTCTGTCCTGATCGCGGCCGTTGGTATGCTGATTTACATCATTTTCCGGTTTAAATCCTGGAAATACGGTGTATCTTCCATCGCAGGCGTTTTCCATGACGTATTGTTCGTATTAGCCTTCTATGCGATCTTTAATGTAACGATCAACAATCCGTTTATCGCGGGTATTTTAACGGTAGTCGGATATTCTATCAATGATACAATCGTTATTTTTGACAGAATCAGAGAAAACAAGAAAATCTTCAAGAAGGACAGCAACGAAGTGGTGATTGATCGAAGCGTAAATCAGACACTGAACAGATCTATCATGACATCTCTGACTACATTGATCTGTATGGTTCCGCTGTTCCTGATGGTTTCTACTTCTATCAGAGAATTTGTATTGCCGTTGATGGTCGGCGTGCTGGTAGGAACTTATTCCTCCATCTTCCTGTGCAGTCCGTTGTTCTATGAGTTCAGCAAGGGCGAGGATCAGTCCAAATATCTTACTGCACAGAAGAACAAAGAGAAGACTTCCAAAAAGTCGCCTAAAAAGAATAAATAGTCCATTATAGCAGGAGTATAGCAACGCATGGAGACAAAAGCAAAATTTTTAGAAGATATCACAAGCATCAATAAGAATTATGACACCGAATTGATCGGCCGGGCCTTTGAAAAGGCTCGGAAGCTGCACGACGGACAACTCCGAAAGAGCGGCGAACCTTATTTTATCCATCCTATAGCTGTGGCTAAGATTTTGGCTCATTTAGGTATGGATGAGGAAACGATTGTCGGTGGGCTTTTGCATGACGTTGTAGAAGACACAGAATATACCAGGGAGGAACTTGTCGTAGATTTCAGCGAGGAGATTGCTCTCCTGGTAGATGGTGTCACAAAACTCGGCTCTATTAAATTTGATACGAAAGAAGAAGCGCAGGCAGAAAATCTTCGAAAGATGTTTCTGGCTATGTCTAAAGATATCCGCGTTTTAATTATTAAGCTGGCTGACCGGCTTCACAATATGCGGACGTTAGAATTCATGAGAGAGGAAAAAAAGATTGAGAAGTCCAGAGAAACATTGGATATCTATGCTCCTCTCGCAAGCAGACTTGGCATTTATACTGTCAAATTTGAGCTTGAAGATATTTCATTGAAGTATCTCCACTATCAGGAATACATGACGCTACAGAAGGAAGTTACGGAAAAGAAGGAACAACGTCTGCAGTTCATCAATCAGGTTATTGATGAAATCAAAGAAGCGTTGGATCAGATGCAGATGAAATATGATATATCAGGACGTTCAAAGCATCTTTACAGCGTATATAAAAAGATGGTGCTTCAGCACAAACAGATAGATGAAATTTTTGATTTAACAGCTGTACGCGTCATTGTAGAAAATGTTCGTGATTGTTATGCGGTTCTAGGACAGGTCCACACGATGTGGAAACCGATTCCCGGCAGATTTAAGGATTATATCGCTATGCCGAAACCGAATATGTATCAATCTCTGCATACTACTGTGTTAGGTGACAACGGAGAGCCTTTTGAGATTCAGATCAGAACTTATGAAATGCACAGAGTTGCCGAGTATGGTATTGCCGCTCATTGGAAGTATAAAGAGGGGAATACTAAAAGTGAACAGAATAATGAAGAAATGAAGTTAGCCTGGGTTCGCCAGACATTAGAATGGCAAAAAGAACTGAACGATCCAAAGGAGTTTATGGAAACCCTGAAAATGGATCTTTTTTCAAGTCAGGTTTTCGTATTTACTCCAAAAGGAGAAGTTATTGATCTGCCAGCAGGTTCTACTCCGCTGGATTTTGCGTTCAAAATCCATACGGCTGTTGGATGCAAGTGTATTGGCGCCAAGGTAAATGGTAAGATGGTTACCATCGACTATACCTTGCACAATGGAGATATTGTTGAAATTGTCACATCCTCCAATTCCAGCGGTCCAAGTATCGACTGGCTGAAGATTGCAAAGAGTTCCACTGCCAGAACGAAAATTCGTCAGTGGCTGAAAAAAGAAAATAAATCTGATGACATCACTAAAGGCAAAGATGCATTGGATAAATATATACGTAAAAAGGGCTATGACCCTCAGCAGGTTGCTCGCTCAAACTATATGAACAAAGCAATGCGCGAGATGAATATTGCAACGATGGACGAAGTATTTACACAGATCAGCAAAGGCGGCGCAGTTCTGTCTAAATACGCAAACCTTCTCTTTGGATATTTCAAAGAGGAAAAGAAACTGGAACAAAAGCGTGAGGAAGAAAAGCAGCAAAAACTTTTTGAGAAAAAGGAAAAGTTCCAGCAAAATCAGAGAGAAAATCCTGGTATCATTGTAAAGGGCGCAGACAATCTGATGATACGCGTATCCAGATGCTGCAATCCTGTTCCCGGTGACGAAATCGTCGGTTTTATTACCAAGGGAAGGGGTATTTCCGTTCACAGAAAGGATTGTTCCAATATCACATCGCTTCCGGAGCAGGAAAAGGCGCGGTTTATCGACGTAGAATGGGAGGATTTGAAAGTCGGGAAGTCCTATGCGGCGGATATTTGTATTATCAGCACTGATCGAAAAGGCATGTTTTCGGATATTTCGCGTACATGTGAAGATATGGACGTCCATATTTCCGGCGTTAATGCAAAAAGCGGCAAAGACGAAACTGTCCACATTACGTTAACCCTGTCTATCTCCAGTACACAGCAGATGCAGCGTGTTCTTCGGACATTGCGCAATGTACCTGGCGTATCTAACGTATACAGGGCAAGATCATAGCTGCAAGACGTCTGAAAGGAGAAAAATATTATGCAAGTATATAAGTTTATCACTTGTCCTATTCAGGTCAACACATATTTGGCCTGTGACGAAACAAAGAAGGGATTTATTGTAGATCCGGGCGGCTATAGCGCGCAACTGACTGAAAAGGTCAGGACAGACGGTCTTTCTATTGAATATATTATTCTGACCCATGGCCATGGTGATCATATCGGCGGAGTTGCCGATTTCCAAAAAGAATTTCCTGAAGCGAAGGTCGTAGCGCTGGAACAGGAAAGAGAGCTTCTGACTGATTCCAGTCTGAATGCGTCTATAGATATCTGCGGCAGACCAGTTACAGTTCTGCCAGATATTTATGTGAAGGATGGAGATTCGCTGACTGTGGGTAATACGGAGCTTACTTTTATCCATACGCCGGGACATACGAAGGGCGGCATGTGTATTCTGACAAAGGGATACGTATTCAGCGGAGATACTCTGTTTCGCGCGTCTATTGGAAGAACTGATTTCTACGGCGGCAGTTTTCCTGAGATTGCAAAATCCATCAGAGAAAGACTGTTTATTCTCCCTGACAGTACGCTAGTGTTGCCGGGACACATGGGTGAGACTACTATTGGATATGAAAAGGAGCATAATCCTTTTGTATAAAATTAAAATACTACATTTTGAAAAACAATATCTATTGGAAGAATTGATTAAGGTTTTTCTCAGACCGGATCAGTACCGTCTATTGTCTTCTGAGGAAGAACCTGATGAAGATGCGATTCTGATCAATGAAGAAGGTCATAGCGATAAGAATGTGATTAACCGGCAAATCTATGAGAAGCTTTCTGCTCTTACAGGATTAAAACCGGATTGGGGCATACTGACGGGCATACGTCCTGTCAAGCTATGCGGTGAACTATATGAAACAACAGGCACTAGAGAAACAACGCTAAAGATTCTCACGGAAAAATACTGCCTGAGTGAGGTAAAAGCGGAGCTTTTGCTTAATCTATACCTTAAGCAGCAGAAGCAGGCCGGTATGCCGCCGCCCAATTCTGCCGGCGTATATATCGGAATCCCATTTTGTCCTACCAGATGTGTGTATTGTTCCTTCGCGTCAAATCAAGTGAAGGATTCAGAAATTGAAAAATATTTGGAGGCGCTGCATCAGGAGATTGCTTACACAGGCAAACGAATGCGGGAGACGGGGCTGATAACGGAGTCTGTTTATATCGGAGGCGGTACGCCAACCACACTTACCGCTGGACAGCTGGACGAATTGATAACGTCCATACAGAAATCCTTTGATTTATCAAAGCTTCGTGAATTTACCGTAGAAGCCGGACGTCCCGATACGATTACGGCGGAAAAGCTGCAGGTGTTGAAGGATCGCGAGATAGGGCGTATCAGCATTAACCCACAGTCGATGAAAGCGGCTACGATGGAGGCTATTGGACGGAGTCACAGTCCTGAGGATGTGAGACGTGCGTTTGCTCTCGCCAGAGAATATGGATTTGACCATATTAACTGTGACGTCATTGCCGGATTACCGGGCGAGGATGCGGCGGATTTTTATGATACGATTAAGCAGGTTATGGATTTAGGACCGGAAAGTATTACCGTTCATTGTTTGGCGGTAAAACGGGCGTCCAGACTGGTGGATATTGACAAGGATTTCCACTATAAGCAGAGCGATCGGGTGGCGGAGATGCTGTCCGCATGTCCAGAGATGTTGGAAAGTCATGGATACAGTCCTTATTATTTATATAGGCAAAAGCATATGGCCGGAGCTTTTGAAAACACCGGCTACTGTAAAAAAGATAAAGAATGCATTTACAATATACGCATTATGGATGAGCATCAGAGCATCATTGCTCTCGGTGCGGGCGGTATTTCTAAGGTATACTATCCGTCAGAGAACCGTCTGGAACGAGTAGCCAACGTAACAAATTATCAGGAATACATAAAGCGTATTGACGAAATGCTGGATAGAAAAGAAAAGAATATTTTTATGGAGGTAAAGAAATGGCAATTATAGCGCCAAAAGGAACGAAGGATACGTTACCTGCACAGGTGTACAAGTGGCATTATGTTGAGCAGAAATTTTCCGAAATCTGTGAGAAATACGGATTCAAGGAGATCAGAACGCCTATTTTTGAACATACTGAATTGTTTAAGAGAGGTGTTGGAGATACGACGGATATTGTTCAAAAGGAGATGTACACCTTTGAGGACTATGCGGGCAGAAGTATTACGCTGAAACCGGAAGGAACTTCTCCGGTAACCAGAGCGTTCATCGAACATAAACAGTATGCGGAGGTACAGCCGACGAAGTACAGCTATATTACACCGTGTTTCCGTTATGAAAAGCCGCAATCTGGAAGATTAAGAGCTTTTCACCAGTTCGGTATCGAGATATTCGGAACTCCTAATATGCTGGCCGACGCTGAAACGATATGTTTGGGTTATGATTTCTTGCATCAGATGGGACTTACAGATATTCAGCTCCGTATTAACAGTGTAGGATGTCCGGCGTGCAGACAGAAACACAGAGAAGCTCTTCGCAAATTTTTAGAACCAGTGTATGATAAGCTTTGTAATACGTGTAAGGACAGATATGACAGAAATCCTATGCGTATTTTGGATTGCAAGTCTGAAATCTGCCAGGAGCTGGTTAAGGACGCGCCGAATATGATCGATTATCTATGTGATGATTGCCGTGAAGCTTTTGATGATGTTCAGAAGAATCTGGATGCCATGGGTATCGAGTATATCGTAGATCCAAGAATCGTAAGAGGACTGGACTATTACACAAAGACTGCGTTTGAATTTGTAACTGACAGCAATGGAACCCAGGGAACGGTCTGCGGAGGCGGAAGATATGACCACTTGATTGAGGAAATCGGAGGACCTCCTATTCCTGGCGTAGGCTTCGGACTGGGCATTGAGAGACTTTTAATGCTTATGGAGGAAAGAGGCATTGAAATTCCGAAACCAGAACCGCCGAAAGCCTTTATCGCTGTCATGGGTGATGGAGCAAAGGCATTTGGCTTGAAATTGCTTCGCGATCTGCGCAACAGAGGAGTAAAAGCGGAGATGGATACTTTGGCCAGAAATATCAAAGGTCAGTTCAAATACGCAGACCGTCTGGGCGCACAGTACACGGTTGTGATCGGTGATAACGAGCTGGCGGAAGGAGTTGTATCTGTCAAAGAAATGGCAACTTCTCAGCAGCGTCAGGTGAAGCTGGAGGATCTGTTAGAGGAATTGGTTAAATAACAAAATAGGAGCTTATAATCATTATGGCAGAATTATTAAAAAGAACGCATATGTGCGGGACATTAAATATGGATCTTGTGGGCCAGGAAGTGGTTCTCAACGGCTGGGTCGCCAAGCAAAGGGCTTTAGGAGGATTGACTTTTGCGGATCTCAGAGATAAAACAGGAATCGTTCAGATTACTTTTGACGATACTATTCCAGAGGACGTCTTTAAAGCAGCAGAAAGCCTGCGCAGTGAATACTGTATTGGCGTTAAAGGAATTGTCCGTGAGAGAGCTTCTAAAAATCCGAACCTGGCTACAGGAGATATTGAGGTTTTGGCAACTGATTTAACAATCTATTCTAAGTCCGAAACACCGCCGATTTATATTAAAGATGATGATAAGGTTGATGATAATCTGCGGTTGAAATACAGATATCTTGATTTGAGAAAGCTGCATATGCAGCAAAATCTCAAGTTCAGACATCAAGTGACAAAGCTGGTTAGAGATTATTTCGATGAAAATGGCTTTACTGAAATTGAAACACCGATTCTTATTAAATCTACGCCAGAGGGAGCAAGAGATTATTTAGTTCCAAGTAGAGTAAATCAGGGAAGCTTTTATGCTCTGCCGCAGTCACCTCAGTTGTTTAAGCAACTTTTGATGGTCAGCGGTTGCGATAGATACCTTCAGATTGCAAAGTGTTTCCGTGATGAGGACCTGCGGGCTGACAGACAGCCTGAGTTTACGCAGATAGACCTGGAAATGTCCTTTGTAGATCAGGATGACGTAATAAGCATGCAGGAAGGTTTGTTAGTTCGGATTTTCCATGAGCTGAAAGGTATTGAGATCCAGGCGCCGTTTCCACGAATGACTTATGATGAGGCCATGGAACGTTACGGCAGCGATAAACCTGATACACGGTTCGGTTTTGAACTTAAATCATTAAATGAAGTAGTTAAGGATACGGAATTTAAAGTATTCGCTGATGCTCTGGCAAACGGCGGAGATGTTCGCGGCATCTGTATCGACGGAGGTTCCGCTCAATTCAGCCGTAAAGATATCGACAAGCTGACGGAGCAGACGAAGCATTACGGCGCAAAAGGTGTAGTTTGGATCAGAATTGAAGAAAATGAAATAAAATCCTCTGTCAGCAAATTTTTTAATCAAGAACAGTTGTCAGAAATTGCAGCAGTTTTTGATGCAAAAGCAGGTGATTTGATTCTTATCGTTGCTGACAGAGCAAAAGTGGTCTTCGACAGTCTGGGATTTTTACGCCGTCATATCGCAGGCCTGATGGGACTGCTTCATGACGACCAGTTTCATCTTTTATGGGTTACTGACTTTCCAATGTTTGAAAAGGATGATGAAACCGGCGAGTTGAAGGCAATGCACCATCCGTTTACAAATCCAAAAGCAGAGGATATTCCACTTTTGGATACAGAACCGGAAAAAGTAAAAGCTGATGCTTATGATATCGTACTTAACGGCGTTGAATTAGGCGGCGGAAGTATCAGAATCCACGATGGAGAACTGCAGTCAAAGATGTTCAAAGCATTGAACCTTACTGATGAGGAATGTCAGGAGAAGTTTGGATTCCTGTTAGAAGCATTTAAATATGGCGTACCGCCTCACGGAGGATTGGCTTACGGCCTGGATCGACTTGTTATGCTGCTTACCGGCAGCAGCAGTATTCGTGAAGTTATGGCTTTTCCAAAGAATCAGAACGCGCAGTGTATGGTATGTGAAGCGCCGGGAAAGGTAGAAGATGATCAGCTGGCCGAATTAGGAATAAAGCTGGTGTAAACCGAGGTAGTTATGCAAGATATCGGAATACTGGGCGGTTCCTTTGATCCTTTTCATCGAGGACATCTCTCCATTGCCAGAGCCGCTATGAAGGAATGCGGTCTTTCAAGAATTATTCTCTTACCCGCAAAGGTGCAGCCGTTTAAAATTGGCAGAGAGATGGCAAGCAGTGAGGACAGGGTCAACATGGTTTCTTTGATCGCCAGAGAAAATGAAAACTTTATTGTTTCTACTGTCGAAGCGTGCAGTCAGGAGGTATCCTATACGTACAGAACTCTTCAGAGACTGCAGGAAGAATATGCAAAGGACCGGCTTCATTTTATCATGGGAACGGATTCTTTTTTGAGCCTGGAAAGTTGGTACAAAAGCGAGCAGCTTTTGAGAGAGTTCTCTATTATTATAGGAATACGTCCTGGGTACAAAGAAAGCGAAACCGTGGAGCTGATGAATACCCTGCGGAAGAAATATGACGCTCGTATTAAAGTTCTGCATAACCGGGTTATGGAGGTTTCCTCTACGGAAATAAAAGAAAATGTAAAGGCTGGAAGGAGCATTCGGGAGCTTGTTCCTTTCCAGATAGAAAGGTATATCAGTGAACACGGACTCTATCAATAGTTATATAGAGAAAAACTTTTCTGAAAAACGTAAAATCCATACGGAAGGTGTAAGAAGTACGGCGATTAGTTTGGCTGAGAAGTATGGCGCGGATCCAAAGAAAGCGGAGCTTGCCGCTCTGTTTCATGATATGTATCGAGGCGTTCCTGTGGATGCATTAAATTATTACGTAAAGCACCTGGGATTAGATAAACGCTATTTAGACAATTGCAATCTTGCTCACGGTAAGATTGCGGCAATTATCATGAAACGCGATTACGGTATTGAGGATGAGGATATTTTAAATGCCGTCAGTTTTCACACTACAGGTAGAAAGAATATGTCTCTTTTGGAAAAGATCATCTATATTGCTGATGCTATTGAGCCCAGCCGCCACTATCCAGGGGTAGAGGAATTACGCGAGGCGGCTATGAAGGATTTAGATCTGGCTTGTCTGATGTCTTTGGAACATACCATAGAATATGTACAGGGGCAGGGAAGTTTTCTGGACGAAGATACACTGCGGGCCAGGAATGATCTCAGAAAACGCAGAGAAATGGAGAAAATAAATGGATAATAAAGGTTTTGCGCTTCTGGCGGCAAAGACGCTGGACAATAAAAAAGCATTAGATATTGTAGCAATAGATATTGCAGAGAAATCTTCCTTTGCCGATTACATGATTATTGCATCCGGAGGTTCGGAACGACAGGTACAGGCATTGGTAGATGATGTAGAAGAAGCTTTTGCAAAAGAAGGTCTTCTCGTTAAGAGCATAGAAGGAAAGCAAAATTCCGGATGGATATTGATGGATTATGGCGATGTGATTGTCAATATCTTTACCAAAGAAACCCGGGAAAAATATAATATCGAAAAAGTGTGGGGAGACTGCAGCTTTTTAAATCTGGAGGAGTAATTTAGCAATGAATGAGAAATATAATTTCAAAGAGATTGAAACCAAGTGGCAGAAATATTGGAAAGAAAATGACTGCTTCAAAACTGAAGAAGACGAAGACAAAGAAAAGTATTATGTATTGGAGATGTTTCCTTATCCATCAGGAAAGCTCCATATGGGACATGTAAGAAACTATTCTATCGGCGACGTTATTGCCAGATGCAAAGCTATGCAGGGCTATAATGTACTGCATCCGATGGGTTTCGATTCTTTCGGTTTGCCTGCGGAAAACGCTGCTATTAAGCATGGCGCAGAGCCAAGCAAGTGGACCTGGAATAATATTCATGAAATGGAAGAACAGCTGGCCCAGCTGGGATTATCCTATGACTGGGAAAGGGAAGTACAAACCTGTAATCCTGATTACTATAAATGGATGCAGTGGATCTTTATCCAATTCTATAAAAGAGGTCTGGCATATAAAAAGGAAAATCCGGTAAACTGGTGTCCGAGCTGCCAGACAGTATTAGCTAATGAGCAGGTTGTAGACGGTTGCTGCGAAAGATGCAAGACGCCGGTGGGAAAAAAGAATCTGTCTCAGTGGTACCTGAAGATTACAGACTATGCGGACCGGCTTCTGGACAATTTAGATAAGTTGGAAGGATGGCCGTCAAAAGTAAAGACCATGCAGAAAAACTGGATCGGTAAATCTATCGGTGCAGAGATTGATTTCAAAATTTCAAGTACTGACAAAGTGTTGAAAGTATTTACCACCCGCGCGGACACACTCTTTGGCGTAACCTATATGGTTATGGCTCCAGAGCATCCGTATGTTCTGGATTTGGTTAAGGGTACAGAGTATGAACAGCCTGTATTGGATTATTTGGATAAAGTACAGCACATGAATGATATTGAGCGTACTTCTACGACGAATGAAAAGACAGGCGTATTTATCGGTAAATACGCAGAAAATCCTGTAAACGGAAAACAGGTTCCGATCTTTATCTCCGACTATGTTCTCATGGGTTACGGTACAGGCGCTATTATGGCCGTACCTGCCCATGACCAGAGAGACTTTGACTTCGCGAAGAAATTCGATCTGGATATTATCCCTGTAGTCGACACAAATGATCCGGCTATCGATGTGAACAATTTAACAGAAGCCTTTGCTGCAGAAGGTACGATGATTAACTCCGGCAAATTCGACGGTATGAATAACAAAGAAGCCATCGGAGCAGTTATCGAGTGGCTTTCTGAAGAAGGTATCGGTAAAAAGACAGTCAACTACAGACTTCGCGACTGGCTGATTTCCAGACAGAGATATTGGGGTACGCCGATTCCGATGATCTATTGCGAGGAGTGCGGATGGGTGCCTGAAAAAGAAGAAAATCTACCGGTACTGCTGCCTACAGACGTTGAGTTTACCGGTAAGGGCGAATCTCCTTTGACAACCAGTAAGGTGTTTGCCGACTGTACTTGTCCAAAGTGCGGTAAAAAGGCCCGTCGCGAAATGGATACCATGGATACGTTTCTGGATTCTTCCTGGTATTTCCTCAGATACTGCGATCCGAAGAATGAGAAGGAAGCTTTCAATAAAAAGAAGGCTGATTATTGGATGGATGTAGATCAGTATATCGGCGGAGTTGAGCATGCGATCCTTCATCTGATGTATTCTCGTTTCTTCCAGATGGCTATGTATGATATGGGGCTGACAAAATATGAAGAACCATTCAAAAATCTCCTTACCCAGGGCATGGTCAACAAGGATGGAAAGAAGATGAGTAAATCCTTAGGTAATGTAGTAAGTCCTGAGGAGATTATTGAAAAATATGGAGCAGATACAGCCAGATTATTTATCCTGTTTGCGGCGCCTCCGGAAAAGGAGCTGGATTGGTCCGATGCAGGAGTAGAAGGAAGCTATAGATTCCTCAACAGAGTATACCGTCTGGTTTATGATTTTGCCTCCAAGTATGACGCAAGTCAGACGGAGTACGAAATAAAGACAGAAGCTGATAAGGAGTTGAATTACGTCCTGAACACTACGATCAAAAAAGTAACAGACGATGTAGGCGGAAGATTCAGCTTTAATACAGCGATCAGTTCTATTATGGAATTGGTCAATGAGTTATATAGATATAAAGAGTTAGACGAGAGAAATGACGCTTTCATGAAGAAGGCTATTGATACGCTGGTTATAATCCTTTCACCGTTTACACCGCATGTCTGTGAAGAAATGTGGCAGATACTGGGTTATGACAAATCTCTTTCGGCAGTTTCCTGGCCGGCGTATGATGATAAGGCTTTGGTTCGTGATACTGTTGAAATCGTTGTACAGATCAACGGAAAAGTGAAAGAGAAATTAAACGTAGCAAATAGTCTTTCAAAAGAAGAATTAGAAAGTGTAGCTCTCTCTGATGACAAAGTAAAAGCCCTCATAGACGGAAAGACCATTGTAAAGGTCATTGCTGTCCCTGGAAGGCTTGTAAATATTGTTATAAAATAGAGGGGAGCATATGAGAGATTACAACAGTAAAAAGCCATCCGTAAAAAAGATGGCTGTTCGAAGACCGCCGGCAAAGGAAACGCAGCCTGCAAAACGAAATGCAGGCAAAAAGCCTTCTGCCTGCAGAAAAAACACGCCGAGGGCCGCGGCTGCAAAAGCAATGAAATCAGTACCGCAGCCAGCAGCAAAGCAGGTGAAAAAAGCGGATAATCTGAAGATCATTCCGATCGGAGGTCTTAATGAAATTGGTAAGAATTTGACCGTACTTGAATATAAGGATCAAATTTTGCTGATTGACTGCGGCATGACTTTTCCTGAAGAAGAAATGTACGGTATTGACGTAGTCATTCCGGATTTCAGTTATCTGGTAAAGAATGCAAACAAACTCGTGGGCATGGTTATTACTCACGGACATGAGGATCATATCGGCGGCGTGCCATATCTGTTAAAGCAGGTTAACGTGCCGATTTACGGAACCAGATTAACGCTGGGATTGATCGAAAACAAACTAAAGGAGCACGGTTTACGCGCAAAATTGCATACGATAAAAGCGGGAGAAAAGTTCAGTGTGGGTAACTTTAAAATCGAAGCTATTCGCACTACCCATTCCATCGCCGACGCTATTTGTCTGTATATTCAAACCCCCGCGGCCACTTTATTTCATACGGGGGATTTTAAGATCGATTATACGCCGATTGATGGTGAGCCTATTGATTTGAGCAAATTTGCTGAAGTGGGCAGACGAGGTGTAGATATCATGCTGGCCGACAGCACGAATGTTCTTCGAAAAGGCTATACGCCATCTGAACGGCGCGTAGGAGAGACGTTAGACGGCATTTTCAGAGAGGCCAAAGGAAGAATCATTATCGCAACCTTTTCTTCCAACGTTCATAGAGTACAGAGGATCATTGAATTAGCGGCAAAATACGGACGTAAAGTAGCCGTATCCGGCCGCAGTATGGATAATGTAGTAAATCTGGCGATTGAACTTGGCTATCTCAGATTACCGGCAGGAATTTATGTAGATCTTAATAAGACGAAAAATATTCCTGACAGTCAACTAGTCATTGTGACCACGGGAAGCCAGGGCGAGCCTATGTCGGCGCTGTCAAGAATGGCCAATAATGAGCATAGAAATGTAAAGCTGAAGAAGGGAGATATGGTTATCTTCTCATCTTCTCCTGTTCCGGGCAATGAAAAGACCGTGACTAGTGTAGTAAACAGACTATATGAAAAGGAAGTAGAGGTTATCTACAACGATATCGCAGATATTCACGTCTCCGGTCACGCTTGTCAGGAAGAATTAAAACTGATTCATACCTTGATCAAGCCAAAATTTTTCATGCCGGTTCATGGCGAATACCGCCATCTGGTACAGCATGCGCGTCTAGCTGAATCTATCGGTATGCGCGGCGACAGAATCTTTATCTTATCAAATGGCGATCAGTTGAGTGTAGATAAGCGTAACGCCAACAAGTTCCAGAATGTAGTCAGCGCTGAGGATATTTTAGTTGACGGTTTGGGTGTAGGAGATGTAGGCAATATCGTGTTGCGCGACAGAAAGCTTTTATCCGAATCTGGCTTGATTATTGTCGTAGCGGCAATTGATAGGGCCAGTGGAGAAATTATCTCTGGTCCTGATATCGTATCACGTGGATTTGTTTACGTTCGTGAAAATGAGGATCTGATCAAGGATGCAAGAGAAGTTGCACTGCAGGCTCTAGAGGAAAGTATCTTCGCGGGCAACAGAGATTGGAACGCGATTAAGAATAGTGTCAGAGAAGAAATGCGCCGGTTTATTTTCCGCAGAACTAAGCGCGATCCGATTATTTTACCGATTTTCTTAGACGTATAATGATCCTGCTGGGAGCAAGCATATCCGCGGCTCGCTTGGCAGAATTCAATCGTATATAAGGAGGAAAGAGTATGAATGTATATGATCAGGCACACGGATTGGCGAAAGCAATCAGAGAGTGCGAGGAATTTAAGCAATACGATCAGCTTCAGAAATTGATAGATCAGAATCAGGAATTGTCAGCGATGCTGAAAGACTTCCAGACAAAGCAGTTTGAGATGCAGGCAAAGCAGATGATGGGAGAACAAGTCGAGGCAGACGCTATGCAGCAAATGCAGGAATTGTCACAGATTATGATGCGTGATCCGCTGGCTGCTCAGTACATGCAGGCACAAATGCGTTTTTCTCTGATGATGAATGATGTTTATAAAATTTTAGGCGAAGTAATAGGACTTGGCAACATGCAATAAATCTGCTATAATATCAGCAGAAGTTATTTAACAATAATGTAGAAAGTGAGAATAGACCGATGATTTACGCAAGTGATTTTAGAAAAGGCAGAACATTCCAGATTAACGGTGAGCCTCATGTGGTTCTGGATTTCATGCACGTAAAGCCTGGTAAAGGCGCTGCATTCGTAAGAACCAAATATAAGAACATTATTACAGGCGCGACTAGAGAAGAAGCCTTCAATCCGGATGACAAGTTTGAAGAAGCGATTATTGAGACAAAGAAGATGTCTTATTCCTACAATGACGGTGATTTGTATTACTTTATGGATAATGAAACCTTCGACATGATTCCAATTGCTTACGATATGGTAGAAGACGCGATCAAGTACATGAGAGAGAACGATGAAGCAACGATTAAGTTCTATAAGGATCAGCCGTTTATCGTAGAAGCGCCTAACTTTGTAGATCTGATGGTTACCGAAACTGAGCCAGGCGTTAAGGGCAATACGGCAACCAACGTAACAAAGGCTGCTACTGTAGAAACCGGTGCAGTTATACAGGTTCCTATCTTCATTGAAGAAGGAGAAAGAATCCAGATCGACACGAGAAGCGGTGAATATCTGGGAAGATCCAAATAATCAAAGAGTGACAGAGAAGGGACGTTTCACACGTCCCTTTCTATATATTTCAGTACGGTATGAGGAAATAGAGGAAACAGATGAAGAAGAAACTCATTTTAGTCTTGGTGGTATTGATTACTGCAGCTATTATATTAGGTATAGGCGGCGTTCTGTATTTGAACAGTCTGGATGCTGCTTTCGATGAAAGCAAAGAGGATTCAATTATCGTCACCATAGAACCAGGCTCGACAACCAGCGATATCGGCGCTCAATTGGAAGAACTGGGTATTATTGAGGATGCAGGAAAATTTAAGCTGTATTCTAAATTTAAAGGATATGACAGCCAATATCAGGCCGGAACATATGCTTTAGCGCCATCCATGAAGCTATCAGAGATCGCTGAGATTATTGCCAGTGGAAAGACAAACAACATATCCTTTACGATACCAGAAGGCTATACGATCTATCAGATTGCTGACAAGCTGGCTGATGACGGTCTGGTGAATAAAAAAGTATTTAAAAGGCTGCTAACCAGCGGAAAATTTGATAACGACTATGATTTTTTGAAGCATGCACAGAGTGGAAAGAATCATCTTGAAGGCTATCTGTTCCCAGAGACTTATACCGTTACGTACGGCGCTGATGAAGAAACAATTATAAGAACGATGCTGGATCATTTTGATCAGATATTTACTGAAGAATTCAGAGCAAGGGCACAGGAAATGAAGTATTCTGTCAACGATATTCTGGTTATGGCTTCTATCATTGAACGGGAATGTCAGGTAGATGATGAACGAGGCAAGGTTGCAAGTGTAATCTACAACCGGTTGAAAGAAGACATGGCTCTGCAGATGTGTTCTACGGTTCAGTATGTATTGGGTAAGCAAAAGGAAAGCCTGACTGACGCCGATACCAAAATCGAGTCGCCGTATAACACGTATATTCATCCTGGACTGCCTCCGGGACCGATTGCCTGTCCTGGACTGGCGTCTATCAAGGCAGCGCTTTATCCTGAGGAAACTGATTATCTGTATTTTGTAGTTAGTGAAAGGCTGGATGGCACACAGAATTTTTCTTCTAGCTATGATCAATTTCTCAAAGATAAGGATGCGTATTACAGAGCGCTGGAGGGACAGGAGGATTAGTTCTTTTATGAATATTACTAACGATCTTGTTACGGAATATATCTGCGGCTATTACCAACCTTTAAACGATCAGTTGGCAGAGCTTCGGTCGATGGGAGAAAGAGATCATGTTCCGATCATTCTGAAAGAAACGGAGCAGTATCTGAATATTCTTCTGGCGTTAAAGCGACCCGCAAGGATTTTAGAGATTGGCACGGCAATTGGTTATTCTGCAATATATTTTGCTTATAAATGTCCACAGACGGAGATTTATACCATTGAGAAGGATGAGACGGCTTTTCACGCGGCAAGGCATAATATTGCCGCCCTTGGATTGGACGAACGTATTCATAGCTACCTTGGCGACGGACAGGAACAGGTAGAAAAGCTTCGAGATATTGGAATAAAAGGCTTTGATTTTGTCTTTATCGACGCGGCGAAAAGTCATTACCGCCGTTTTCTGGAAGCAGCCCTTTCCGTATGTCAAAAAGATGCAGTAATCGTCAGCGATAATATTTTGCAAAGAGCTATGACTGTTTCAGATCAGTACGATCCGCAGAAAAAGCATAAGACGAATGTAAAAAAAATGAGAGATTATGTAGACTATATTTGCCGGAGCAGGGAACTGGAAACATCTTTGATGAGTACAGGAGACGGTTTGGCAGTGTCTATTTTTAGAGGAGAACATGGATAAAGAACATTTTGAACTTCTGGCTCCGGCAGGAGATTTAGAAAAACTGAAAACAGCCGTTATCTATGGCGCTGATGCTGTCTATTTTGGCGGCGAGATGTTTTCACTGCGAGCCGGAGCAGGGAATTTGACTATAGACGAAATGAGGGAAGGTATCGAGTTTGCTCATGCACGAGGCAAGCGTTGTTATCTTGCGTTAAACATTTTCGCACATAATGAAGATATTCAACCTCTGACGGATTATTTGCATAATATCAAACAGCTAAAATTGGACGCGTTCATCGTATCAGATCCGGGCATTATAGATCTGCTGCAGGAAGTGATTCCCGGTGCGGAAATCCATTTGAGTACTCAGGCAAATATGACAAACTATAGAACCGCAGGCTTTTGGCATAAGCTAGGCGTTAAACGACTAGTTCTTGCTCGTGAATTGACTTTCAAAGAAATTCAGGAAATGAGGCAAAACATCTCGGACGATATGGAATTGGAAGCTTTCGTTCACGGCGCGATGTGTATTTCTTATTCCGGACGGTGTCTGCTCAGCAATTTTATGATTGAACGCGACGCTAATCGGGGACAGTGCGCTCATCCCTGCAGATGGAAATATGCTCTGGTAGAAGAAAAACGACCGGGCGAATATTATCCCATAGAAGAAGACGAAAGAGGCACTTATATTCTTAACTCCCGTGATTTGTGCATGATTGAGCATATTCCCCAATTAGTGGAAAGCGGCATTATGAGCGCGAAAATAGAAGGACGTATGAAAAGCGTATTTTATGTAGCAACCATTGTACACGCCTACAGGCAGGCTATTGACGCTTATTTCGCAGATCCAGAGCGCTACCGATTTGACCCGGTGTGGCTGTCAGAGTTGAAGAAAGTAAGCCATAGAGAATTTACTACAGGCTTTTATTTCGACCGGCCGACCAATCAGGATCAAAACTATCAGACCAGCGCGTATACTAGAGATTACAGCTTTGTGGGAGTAGTGAGAGATTATGATCCGGCTTCAGGTATGGCTGTAGTTGAACAGAGAAACAAAATGTCTGTAGGAGATGAAATTGAAATTTTCGGTCCGGATATACCGTTCTTTACACAGAATATATCTGAGCTGTATGATTTAGAAACCGGAGATTCTTTACAATCCGCGCCTCACCCACAGCAAATGCTGTCTATGAAGATGGAACGTCCGGTAAAACCAGACTATATTTTACGAATGAAAAAGCTATAAATAAAGGAGTGTGAACTTAAGATGTCATCTGACCCCAGTAACATACCGTTACAAATTCAATTTTTAATTATAATCGCTATGGTTATCAGCAACGGACTGGTCGTCCTAACCAACACCGCGATGAATACTGTGAGCCGAAGTAAGGTCAGCCAGATGGCTGATGAAGATGAGAAAGCGTCTGTGCTCAAAGCCTTGCTGGAAAGGCCTACGGATTATCGTTTCACCAATCGGCTGCTTAGCTATATTTTCATTGCTGTCGGTTTGTTTTTTACCATTGGACTGCCGTATGAAGATATTCTTTCAGTAGTTGTTTTCGTTGCGGTATCCATCGTATTCAGCGAATTTTTTACGCGAAAAATTGCTCAGCAGCACAGTGAGGCAGCAGCTTTAGCTATGCTTCCACTGGAACGGTTCTTTCTAATCGTCCTCAAACCCTTTGTAGCGTTGCTTACATTGATTGCAAATCTGTTTCTGAAAATGTTCAGACAAGATACAGATATTCAGTACAGCGGCTACTCAGAGGATCGCGTGATGTCCATTTTGGAGGCAGGACAGCAGAGCGGTGAAATTAAAGAGGAAGGCAAGAAGATGATTAACAGTATCTTTCAGTTTGATGATGAGCTTGCTTACGAGATTATGACGCCGCGAACTGACGTATTCCTGATCGACATCAATGATCCAACCGATGAATACCTGGATGAGCTGATGGAATTGCGTTATTCCAGAATACCTGTATGCGAGGATGATACGGATAACATCATCGGTATACTCCACATTAAAGACTATCTTATCAAAGCAAGAGAAACAGGCTTTGATAAAGTGGATATTCGTTCTATCCTGAGAAAACCGTATTTTGTTCCAGAGACTAAAAATATCGATTCTCTGTTCTATGAGCTTCAGATTGAAAAGCAACATATTGCGATTCTAATCGATGAATACGGCGGCTTTTCTGGTATCGTAACAATGGAGGATATCATAGAAGAAATTGTCGGAGACATAGACGACGAATATGATCAGGAAGAACATATTATCGAAAAGATTGACGATAATCATTATCTTGTAGACGGAAATGTTTCATTAAACGATCTTTGCGAGGAAACGGAAATCAATTTAGAATCAGAAAGTAGCGAAACAATCGGCGGTTTCATTATCGATATCCTCGGAGAAATTCCGGAGGAAGGAGATGAAAATCGAGATATTTCGTTTGAAAACTATATTTTTACAATTCTTTCTGTTAAAGAACGGAGAATTGAAAAAGTAAAGATTCATATAAAACCACCTGTGATGGAAAAGGATGAGGAGGATGAATAAACATCTGTCGGTTGGCATTTTGGCTCATGTGGATGCTGGAAAAACAACGCTGTCCGAGGCGATTCTATATCAAAAAGGCGTGACCAGAACCCTTGGCAGGGTGGATCATAAAGACGCTTTTTTAGATACGCATGCTTTAGAGCGGCAGAGAGGCATTACCATTTTTTCGAAACAAGCGGTCTTTCCTTTAGGAGAACTGTCAGTTACATTGATGGATACCCCTGGACACATCGACTTTTCAGCAGAAACAGAACGCACTTTACAAACGCTTGATTATGCTATTATGGTAATCAGCGCGGCAGATGGCGTCACCGGTCATGTAATGACCCTTTGGAGATTATTAGAAGCTTATCAAATTCCAACTTTTGTGTTCATTAATAAAACAGATTTGGCGGGAACTGATTTGCAGGAGCTCCTATCGATTCTGTCTTCTACATTGAATGAAGGCGTGATTTCATTCGACCGTCTTGACAATACGTTTTATGAAAAGGCGGCGCTTTGTGATGAGGAAGCTTTGGAAACCTTGCTTTCGGAAGGAATCATACCAGATGAAATGCTATGCGATTTAATTACTTGCCGCAAGCTGTTTCCAGTCTATAGTGGAAGTGCGTTGAAGCTGGAAGGAGTTAAGAGATTTCTTCTGGGTTTGGAACGATTTGTGAAACCACCGCAATGGCCGGATCAGTTCGGGGCCAGAGTTTATAAAATCTCCAGAGACAGCCAGGGGAAAAGGTTGACACATTTAAAAATGACCGGCGGAACACTTTCTGTCCGTCATTTAATTGGCGAAGAAAAAATTACGCAGCTTCGTATTTATAACGGAGCTGCTTTTCATACGGTAAATCAGGTAGAAGCAGGGCAGGTCTGTGCCGTTTGCGGACTAGAAAGCACGTGGGCAGGACAAGGACTCGGCTATGAAAAGGTTGGCAATAAACCAAAGCTGGAGTCCCTGTTATCCTATCAAGTCTTGCTGCCTGACGGCTGTGATCCTCACGATGCATACAGTAAATTGCGCATATTAGAGGAAGAAATTCCGGAGCTGCAGGTTCTGTGGGATGAGGAGTCTCGGAAAATCCAGGTACAGTTGATGGGAGAAGTTCAAATGGAAATTCTCACCAACCTGTTAATGGAAAGATTCTCACTAGCTGTGAACTGGGGTCAGCCTATTATCAATTACAGAGAGACCATTACACGGAGAGTAGAGGGCGTAGGTCATTTTGAGCCTTTGCGTCATTATGCTGAAGTTCATTTGATTTTAGAGCCTATGCCTGTGGGTACAGGTATTCTGTTAGAAACAACGTGCAGTGAGGACTTGTTGGATAAGAACTGGCAAAATCTCATCCTGACCCATTTAGCTGAAAGACATCACCCCGGCGTATTGACCGGTTCTCCGATCACTGATATGAAAATTACTCTGGCTGCAGGAAAAGCTCACGTAAAGCACACGGAAGGCGGTGATTTCCGTCAAGCGACTTATCGAGCTGTACGCCATGGATTGCGCCGAACAGACTCTGTTTTGTTAGAACCATATTATAACTACAAGCTGGATGTTCCCACGGCTTCTGTTGGCAGAGCGATGCATGATATGCAGCGGATCGCCGGAGAGTGCGGACAACCTATAAATCAAGGGGATATGGTGACTTTATCGGGCAGAGCGCCGGTAGCGGCTATGGGCGATTATGCGAAGGAGGTCTTGGCGTATACAAAGGGAATCGGTCGTCTCCAACTTACCTTTGCCGGGTATTTTCCATGTCATAACGCCGCGGAGGTCATTGAAGCAAGGGGCTATGATCCGGATAGAGATCCAGCAAATCCGTGCGGTTCTGTATTTTGCAGTCATGGAGGCGGCGTCAATGTCCCGTGGGAAGAAGTAGAAGCAAACATGCATTTACCTGCCTGTCTTTCCGAAACGAAAAAGGCGGCTGACGAAATCATTCGCCGTACCGGAAGCAGGGAATATAGCGATGCAGAACTAGAAGCCATATTCCGAAAAACCTATGGTGATGATAAGCGCGAAAAAAATCGCCTCAAAAGAGATTCCAGAATTGTAAGCGCTCGGTCAATGGAACAGTTTCCAAGGGTGAAAAGCGGATATAATGACAGTCAGGCTCCGCAAATTCTTTTAATCGATGGATATAATGTGATCTTTGCCTGGGAAGAAATGCAGGAAATGACAAAAGTAAATCTGGAAGCTTCCAGAGCTCTTTTAATAGAAACCCTGCAAAACTATCAAGGATATACCGGAGAGACTATAATTCTGGTCTTTGACGCCTATAAACAGCCTGGAAATATCGGCGCAACAGAAAAATATGGAAATCTCTCAGTTGTATATACAAAGGAGGGCCAAACGGCCGACCAGTATATTGAAAAATATGTATTAGACAACGTAAAAAAGCAAAAAATAACTGTAGCGACCTCTGATGGACTGGAACAGATGATGATCTTTGGTCAGGGCGCGCTTCGGATGCCTGTACGAGAACTCATTGCCAGGGTTTTGGATGCTAATGAGGAAATACGAAGTAAATATCTATGAGAAATAAGATGTATGATCACTGTCGCCATCAAAGAGCAGTGATCATACATCTTTTTCTTTTATCCGTTTGCTGAAAAATTTATCATATCTGCCTGTCCTGCGAATATGATGTATGGAAAGAAAGGACATGCAGATTATGAACCATTTTGAAAAAGTTTTTCAATGTTTTCCGTTGGAGATTCAACGTCAAATAGAGGCTTTGGATAGAAATACGAGAAATTCAGTTGAGGAAGTAAGAGTATATCGAGGTCGGGAGGTCTGGCTTATGAGTAAAGGAGAAGCGATACCTCTCAGGGGACGTATCAGAGATCAGGATATTGCAAATATCCTGAGCAATTTATTGAAATTCTCGTATTACGCTTATGAGGAGGACTTGGCAAGAGGTTTTGTGACAATAGACGGAGGTCATCGTGTTGGAGTTTGCGGTAAGGCTGTTTTAGATCACAATAAGGTGACTCTGCTTCGCGAAGTCAGTTCACTGAATATTCGCTGTGGACATGAAGTAATTGGCTGCAGCGACGCGTTAAAGCATTTGTTTTTTCAACAAAACGGAAGAATATCTAATCTTTTGATTACATCGCCGCCAGGCTGCGGAAAGACCACGCTGCTTCGTGATATTGCCCGAAGTATTGGTGAAAAGGGATGTTACCGTGTGTCCATCTGTGATGAACGTTCCGAGATTGCAGGTATGCATGGAGGCGTCAGCGCTTATCACTTCGGACCTTTAACCGATGTATTGGACGGCTGTCCTAAGGCGGAAGGTATGATCATGATGATCCGCGCTATGACGCCTGATGTAATCATTACAGATGAAATCGGCCGACCTGAAGATATAGACGCGATCAAAGCCTGCCGAGGCAGCGGCGTCAGCGTTATCACAAGCACGCACGGCTCCGATATGGAAGAACTGCAGCGTCAAGACACGTGGAAGGCCATTGAAACCGGGATCTTTGATCATATTGTTTTTCTTAGCAACGACCCTGTTATAGGAACGGTAAAGGAGGTATGTCATGGTTAAGGCAGCAGGACTTTTTCTTGCATTTATCGCCGCCTCAGCTTTAGGGCTTTTAAAGTCTTCTGAAGTACGGCGGCGTCAAAGGTTACTGGAAGAATTTCGGGATCTGATCGCTCATATTGCTACGGAAATCAGTTATTTCAAAGAGCCTTTGCCACAGATCTTTGGCAAACTTTCTACCTGCGGCAATGAAGAAACAGCAATACTGATGAGAAGCGTCATGGCAGCCTGTACCAGTGAACGGTTTTCTTCATCCTTAGAAGACATGTGGAATCAGAGTATCAATTTGGCATATGAGCAATGTCCCTTAACGTCTGAGGATCTGGCCGTCATGAAAAAATGCGGACAGTTCCTGGGCCAAAGTAATTTCCAGGGACAGCAGGAGCATTTTCGCTTACTGGACGGACAGCTTCTACGTCAAATTTCTGAAGCTGAAGAAGCCGTGCGGACAAAGAGCCGTATGTACACCAAGCTGGGGGTTTCAACGGGATTGGTTATCGCTATCGCTTTGCTATAGATAAAACCATGAAAAGGGAGGAAAAGGGATTGAGTGTAAGTATCATTTTTAAAATTGCGGCGATTGGTATTTGTATCGCGTTATTAAATCAAATTCTGATTAAATCCGGTAAGGAGGAAATAGCAATGATGACGACACTGGCCGGAGTAATCATCGTTCTTGCCATCATTGTTAAGATGTTATTAGAATTCTTTGATACGATCAAAGTATTCATGGAGTTTTAAATAAGATGGAAATACTGAAGATAGCGGCTCTGGCGCTTTGTGCGGTAATGCTCATCGTGTTGGTAAAAAACTATAAACCCGAGTTCGGCGTTCTTACGGCTGTGGCTTGCAGCATCATAATTTTATATTTCTTAGCGGACAGCCTGAAATATGCCTTTGCCTATATGTCACAGCTTTACGGACAGCTGAAATTTGGCAAAGCCTATTTTCCGGTCATAATTAAAGTGCTGGCAATCGCTTATATTACAGAATTCACTTCACAATTATGCAAAGACGCAGGGGAAAGTGCGATCGCGTCTAAAGTAGAGCTGGCCGGAAAGATCATCATCTTCTGTGTTGCCATTCCAGTCTTTGTTACCATTTTAGATTTGATAGAACAGTTGCTTTGACGTGGAAGAAAGAGGGTTTTGATGGATTTTGACAAAATTGTAAAGGAACAGATGAAAAATATTCTGGATCAGGAGCAGATAAATTCTCTGCAGGACTACGCGGATAATCTTTCAGATGGAATTTCCGAGCATTTTACCCTGGAACAGATTTTAGATTCAACTTTATCCGGAAAAAGCATTTTTCAGTCGCAAGAGATTATCGATAGTCTGAAAACACTCTTTTTCTACGAGATCAAAAGCGCTCTGGTAATTGGCATTGAAATTCTTACGGTATGCATTATTATAGGACTTTTAAAAAACATGTCCGGCTCTTTTGGAAAAAAGGGTACTGCTGAAGTTGCTACATTGATCTGCTGTATCGTTATCGTTGGCCTCGCTATGACCAACTTTCGCGAGGTATATCAGATGACCATGGATGCGGTAAAAACTATTACATATACTATGGAAATTTTACTTCCGATTCTAATAGCCATACTTATATCCATGGGGCAAATCGCCTCCGGAACAATCATGAGCCCTCTATTGCTTACAGCTGTTACGATCTTCCAATTTATCATAAAAAACGTAATTCTTCCGGCAATTTTTTTGTCCACTGTATTTACACTACTAAATTGTTTAACGGAAAAAGATTATGTAAATCAATTGGCTAAATTTCTACGGCAAGCTGCGCTCTTTATCACTGGAATTGTCCTCACATTAATGACTGGTATTATCGCGATTCAAGGACTTATCGCTAAAACCAGCGACAGTCTCATTATTGGAACAGCAAAGTATTCTTTAGATGCTTTTATACCTATCGTAGGCGGCTTTGCCGCTGATACGGCGGAGTTATTTTTGAAGTGCATGGGTTCTATTAAAAGCGTCGTAGGCGTTTTCGGTATTCTGCTGATATTATGTCTGATTTTGACGCCGATTATCAAGATTTTGGTTATAGCGTTGGTCTATAAGGTGACAGCGCTTTTGATTGAACCGGTCGCGTCAAAAAAGATCGCCGCGGGCGTAGCGGATGTAGGTACCTGTCTGATTATGATGGGCAGCGTCCTTTTCTTTGCTTCGCTCCTATTTATCATTTTCATTACAAGCATCATTAATCTGGGAGGCAACGTATGAGTTTGATAGGAGAATGGGTGAGAGACATTTTTATCGTTATATTATCCATCACTTTTATAGAAATATTGATGCCGGAGGGCAATATGGCAAAATATCTGAAATTTATCTTTTCTATCATCGTACTCGCGGTAATTTTGTCGCCGGTCAGTTACTTCTATCATAAATAAAGTATTTTTGAATAGATATAAAAGGAGGGCACTATGTTTGAAAAACCCGAAATAAAAAAAGAATCCATGGTGAAGCTCATCGCTGCCGTCATCATTGCTTCTGTTTTCCTTCTTACCATCAGTATTCTCACTGATGATCATGACAGCCGTAAGCAAATATCAGATGACAACGGCGCCACAGAAAGCGCCTTATGCAGCTTTTTGTCTGAAATCAAAGGAGTGGGTGAGGTCAATGTGATGATCCGATATGGTGAAGAAAGCAAAGTCAGCGGCGTAATCGTCACTGCGCAGGGCGCGGAAGATCCGGTAGTAAGAAGCAGCATTGTCAAAGGTGTTTCTACGCTATTTGACATTCCGGTTTCTAGCGTAATGGTATTTGAAAAGAATCAGGAGGAAAAAACAAAATGAAAATGAAAAAGAAAAAATTAAATATAAAGGGATTTTTGAATAAGAAAGAGAATGTTGCAATCATGGCAGTTGCAGTAATTTTCTGCGCAGGTCTAGTTGTAACGAATGTTAAAGCAGGCAAAATTCCCCTTCATGACGGCGATGTGCTGGTAGACAGCCAAAACGTAGCACAGGAGGAAGCTTTATCACAGGAGGGAGACGCTTCTAAGACCGAAACCTCTGACGGCGAAAACGCGTCCGCCGGAAACACCTTTGATGAAAAAAAGGCTGCCCTGGAATTGGAACGCAACGACCTGATCGCCAAGTACGACGACACGATTAAGAATTCCTCAAACGAAGCCGAAAAGAAGAATGCAATCGCGCAGAAAGAGAAGCTGACCGGTTATATGGAGATGGAAGTTGCCATCGAAGGCATTATACGCACAAAGAATTTGCCTGACTGTCTGGTCATCATCACTGACAGCACTGTAACGGTGACTGTAGACGAACAGGATTTAAAGCAGAATACTGTAGCTAAAATCTGCAATATCGTTATGGAGGAAACAAAGCGGACAGCTGATAAGATCATCATCCAGAGCAGTTATTAAACCGTTGATAAAAGTTGATATCAATGATATAATAATTCCTAAGGGAGAAACGAGGAGATCCATGCAGGAAGAAAACTTAGGAACAATTAAGATATCTGACGATGTGATTACAGTATGCACAGCCAGAGCGGTCAGCAGTATTCAGGGTGTTTATCAGTTAGCTGGAGGGCTGGCTGACAGCTTACCTATCAATTTGCCCGGGTTGGATTCCGGCAGCAGAGGCATCAAAGTGGCTCGCGGAGACGAAGGTTTGGTGCTGGACGTCTACATAATCGTAGAATACATGGTGAAAATTCCCCAGCTGGCCTGGGATATTCAGGGAACAGTCAAAAGAGAGATTGAATCGATTACAGATCTCGTGGTTAAAGAGGTCAATATACATGTGCAGGGCGTACACCTGCCAGGAGAGGAATAGAAGTAAGAGATGATGACAAGAAAGCAAGCAAGAGAATTTATGATGCAAGTGTTTTTTCAGATGGAGGCTTGCGGAGATTTTGATATAAACCATAAGACGGATTACATGAATCAGGCGCGTATTGATGAAAAACAGCGCGCGTACTGCAACGATTTATTCTCTTTGATTTGTAATAAAAAAGAAGAAGTGGATTCTCATATTGAAACATATATTACCGGCTGGAAGCTGTCGCGGATGCCCAAGACTGATCTGGCCGTACTCCGTTTAGCGGTTTGTGAAATTCTATACCTTACTGGCATTTCCCCTGCGATTTCCATTAATGAAGCTGTAGATTTGGCCAAGAAATACGGTACGGACAGTTCACCGAAATATGTCAACGCTATTTTAGGCAAAATCGCTGAGGGTGCAGGAAAGACATCAACTGAAAGCCGGGAAGAAAATGTATAGAGCGGTTCTCGGCATAGATACAAGCAATTACAAGACTTCTGTGGCTATTGTTAGTCAGGAAGGCGGTATCATATGCAATCTCCAGAGATTTCTGGACGTGAAAAAGGGCGAAAGGGGACTGCGTCAGTCCGTCGCTCTTTTTCAGCATGTAAATCGTCTTCCAGAAATGATTGAGGAAGCTTTTGCCGCATTGCCGCCGGACGTTTGTCTATCCGGCGTCGCTGTATCATCTAGGCCGAGACCTGTGGACGGCTCTTATATGCCGGTATTTCTTGCCGGCGTTTCTATAGCAAGATCTATTGCCGCAGCAAAGGGCGTACCGTTATTTTTCTTTTCTCACCAGGAAGGACATGTAGCGGCAGTACAGTATGCCTCTCTTGTAGAAGCCTCCCCGCGTTTTCTATCGTTTCACCTTTCCGGAGGAACAACGGAGTGTTTGCTGGTAGAAGGGAATCACATCCAAATCGTCGGCGGGTCAAAGGATCTTGCCTTTGGACAAGTGTTGGACCGTGTGGGTGTAGCTCTAGGCTACGCGTTTCCCTGTGGACAGGAATTGGACAGATTAGCGGCAGAAGAAGGATCAAATGGTCCGGTGAAGGGTAATTTGCTTCCTAAAATCAAATGTTCAGAGGGCTATATCAATTTATCCGGTATAGAGACGAAGTGCCAGCAGATGATAGGGCACATAGACGATAAACAGCTTTCCGTCATGCTAATGGAGCGTGTCTGTCAGGCGATGGCTGATCTGGCTCAGCAATTGTCGAAGAAATACCATACAGAAGATATCCTTTTTGCCGGAGGCGTATCTGCCAGCAGTTATATCCGAAAGTATCTGCCGGATCGTCTTTCTGGATTAAAATGCTGCTTTGGCGACCCGGCTCTAAGCTGTGATAACGCCGTGGGGGTAGCCCTGTTGGGAGGAAGAAAAATATGGCTCTGAAACCAGTTACTGTTTCACAGTTAAACGAATATATCAACAGAATTATCGGTACGGATCCTTTGCTGGGAGCGGTGGTAGTAAAGGGAGAAATATCCAATCTAAAATACCACAGTACCGGACATGTGTATTTTTCTATTATCGATGACGCGAGCAAATTGAACTGTTTTTTTCATCGGGAATACGCGGCAGAGCTGCCCTGGATGCTGGAAGACGGTATGGAAGTGATATTAACCGGCAGTATCAGCGTATTTAAAAAGAACGGTACGTATTCTCTTTACGTCAAAGAAATCGAACTCTCTGGAGCAGGCAGTCTGGCTATGGCTTTTGAACAGATGAAAAATAAACTCAGCAAGGAGGGGATTTTTGATCCGGCTCACAAGAAGCAGATTCCTTTATATCCTGATAAAATCGGCGTGATCACATCCAGAACAGGGGCAGCGGTAAAGGATATTCTGAAAATCATTCAAACCAGAAATAATCTGGTAGATGTAATCGTCTTTCCGGTGGCAGTACAGGGCGAAGGCGCAGGTCGTGAAATCGCGTCGATGATCGATTACGTCAACGCGCGTTATACAGACATCGATACGCTGATTGTCGGCCGGGGAGGAGGCTCAGCAGACGACTTATGGTCTTTTAACGAGGAAATTGTGGCAAGAAGTATTTATGCCTCCCGTATTCCGATTATTTCAGCTGTCGGTCACGAAATAGACTTTACTATTGCTGATTTAGCAGCTGATCTTCGGGCTGAAACACCTACGGCGGCGGCACAGCTAGCAGTACCGGATTGCAGAATGCTTTCTGAACAACTTTCGGAGCTGGCCGGGAAATTACAGCTTCATCTGTCAAACAAGCTGATGTATCATCGTCTGGTTATCGATCGTCAGGCAGAAGCGATGAAACAGTCCTTAGCCGATCGAATTTCAGATCTGACCGAAAAGACGAAACGATATAAACTGGTTCTGGAGGAAAACAATCCGTCACAGATTTTAGGAAACGGTTATACAGTTCTTTCTGATAAAGAAGGGAAGATTATTCGTTCTTCTGCGGAGCTGGAGTGTGGCGAGGTTTATAATTTGGAACTAAAAGATGGAAGCGCCCAGTGTATAATAACAGAGATAGGGAGTGATAAGGATGCGTGAGGGAAAATTCGAACAGGCTTTGGAGGCGCTGCAAAATATGTCTGAAAAAATCAAAGCGCAGGACACAACTTTAGAGGATGCAATCGCTTGTTATGAGGAAGGTATGAAGCACTACAAAGTATGCAGTGATATATTAGAAAACGCGAAACAAAGGATTGAAACGTTTGAAGGCGAGGTGTAAACGAAATGATGAGAGAAAACTATGATGAATACAAGGATATGATTAATGCCCACCTGTTGGATTTTATGCCGGGTATTGATACAAAAAGCAGTTCTCTCTATGAATCCATGAAATATTCTCTGACGGCAGGAGGAAAACGGCTGCGTTCCGTTTTGCTGCTGGCGTCCTGTGAATTCGCAGGTGGAAACGCAAAGGACGCTCTTGCTTTTGCCTGCGCGATGGAATATATTCATACCTATTCTCTGATTCACGATGATCTGCCGGCAATGGATAACGATGATCTTCGCAGAGGTATGCCAACAAATCACAAGGTCTATGGAGACGCTATCGCTATTCTTGCCGGCGACGGACTTTTAACCACTGCGTTCGAAGTAATGAACAAGAACATGTTCTTGTACTTTGACAATCTAAAAGAGTTAAAAAAGCGGATTAACGCCGCTTATACGATTACGACTAACGCAGGTGTAAAGGGTATGGTTGCCGGTCAGGTTTCTGATATAGAATCTGAACATAAGCAGTGCTCTAATGAAATGCTGGAATATATTCATCTGAACAAAACCGGCGCTTTAATCGTTGCTGCTGTTCGCGCCGGATTGTATCTGGGTGGCGCTGATGAGCAGATGATGAAAAATATGACGGTTTATGCGGAAAATCTGGGTTTAGCATATCAGATTGCTGATGATATTTTGGATATCAAGGGGAATGAAGCCGAGCTGGGAAAGAAAACCGGTGTAGACGCGCAAAATGAAAAAATCACATATGTCTCTTTGAACGGTATGGAGGCCTCTGAAAAAAAGCTTCATGAACTGACACAAAACGCAGTGGCCGCCATAGAGGAATACTACGATAATGCGGAGTTTTTCCGTGATCTGGTTCTCAGGCTGGAAAAACGGACAAAATAGACCACAAATACAAAAGACAAAAGGAGCAAGCTATGAGCAAGGATTTGAAAGAATATGATTTTCCCGCAGACCTTAAATCCATGGATATAAAGGATCTGGAACTTCTTTCTTACGCAATCCGCGATTTCTTAATAGATAAAGTATCTAAGACAGGAGGCCATCTGGCCTCCAATCTTGGTATTGTAGAACTTACCATTGCCCTGCATAGGATTTTCGACAGTCCCCATGATAAGATCATCTGGGACGTCGGGCATCAATCTTATGTTCATAAGATTCTTACAGGCCGTGCTGACGCTTTTGACAGCCTTCGCCAAATGGGAGGCCTCAGTGGGTTTCCAAAGGCTAAGGAAAGCAAACACGACGTTTTTGATACGGGTCATTCCAGTACGTCTGTTTCAGCTGTTGCAGGTATGGCGGCGGCCCGCGATTTGAAAGGGGAATCCCACGAAGTAATCGCGGTCATCGGCGACGGCTCTCTCACCGGAGGCATGGCTTATGAGGCTTTAAATAACGTAGGCGCGTCCAAGTCAAAGGTGATTGTCATACTCAATGATAATGGGATGTCCATTTCACGTAATATCGGGGGCGTTTCGCAACACCTTTCCAAGCTGCGTACCAGTCGAGGATATCTGAAAGCAAAAAAAGCCATCAAAAGAACCTTGCAAAATATTCCTGTCATCGGCGACGAGCTTTCCGTCGATTTAGGTCACATAAAGGATAGGGTCAAATATGCGTTACTATCCGGCGGCGTCATTTTCGAAGAACTGGGATTTACCTATCTTGGTCCTGTGGATGGACATAATCTGGCAGAAACAATAGAGGTGTTGGAGCTTGCTAAACAGGTCAACGGACCGGTCTTTGTTCATGTAATGACAAAGAAAGGCAAGGGGTATAGAATCGCCGAGAAGAATCCTGATAAGTTCCATGGTATAGGACCTTTTGATCCACAAACCGGTGTGACAATCAAGGAAGCATCGATTACTTATTCTCATGCTTTCGGCAAAGCGATTCTGGATTATGCGGAAGATGATGAACGTATCTGCACAGTATCGGCTGCTATGTGCGATGCTACTGGCTTAGGACCATTTTCTAAGCGCTATCCTCGTAGATTTTTTGATGTAGGAATTGCTGAAGCCCATGGTGTTACCTTCGCGGCAGGACTAGCTAAGTCGGGTATGAAGCCTGTTGTCGCAATTTATTCTTCCTTTCTACAGCGAGCGTATGACCAAATTCTGGAGGATGTATGCCTGCAGAATCTCCCAGTAATCTTCGCCGTTGACAGGGCAGGAATTGTCGGGGCGGATGGAGAAACCCATCACGGTGTTTTTGATCTGTCTTATCTGTCCGCGATGCCCAATATGACAGTTCTGGCGCCTGCAGACGGTGAACAGTTAGCCGAAATGCTTCGCTATGCGCTGACCTTAGACGCCCCAGTCACGATCCGTTATCCTCGTGGCGAATGTGGGTTAAATACAGTCGGAAAGCCTTTTAATGGAAAGAACGTTCGTTTAGAAAAGGGAAAAGACGTGGATATTTGGGCAGTAGGCAAGATGCTTGAAACCGCGCGTCAGGTGAAAGAAATACTGGATCTTCGCGGTATCGCTGCTGGCATCGTAGATGTCACCATGGTGAAACCTATGGATTTGTCAGAGCTTGCAAACGCACCAGGTAAAATTGTCACATTGGAGGACAATGTCCTGGCGGGAGGCTTTGGAGAAAGATTGCAAGCCGAGGCAGCGGAATTTGAAGTTTTGTCCTTCGGATGGCCGGATCAATTCATCGAACATGGCAGCTGTATTGAACTTTATAGGAAATACGGTCTTGATGCTGACGCTATAGCGGAAAGGATTTGTGAAATAAATTGAAGGAACGATTAGATACTTTATTAGTAAAAAACGGCTATTTTCAGTCTCGTGAGAGAGCAAAAGCCGCAATCATGGCGGGAATTGTTTATGTAGATGGTCAGAGAAGTGATAAGGCCGGCAATATGATAGATACTGAGGCAGAAATTTTTGTAAAGGAAAACATATGTCCTTATGTCAGCCGGGGCGGTCTGAAGCTGGAAAAATCCGTGGGGGAATTCGACCTGCATCTTGACGGTGCAGTCTGCATGGATATCGGCGCCTCTACCGGCGGTTTTACCGACTGCATGCTACAAAACGGCGCGTCCAAAGTCTATGCCATCGATGTAGGCTATGGGCAGTTAGATTGGAAGCTGAGAAGCGATCCCAGGGTTATCAATATGGAAAAATGCAACGTCCGTTACATGGACACTGCTTTGATTGCTGAACCTGTTAATTTTATCAGTATCGACGTTTCCTTTATTTCATTGCGCCTGATCTTTCCTGTGGCGGCTGCGGTTCTTGCGCAGGACGGTGAAATCGTCTGCCTCGTAAAGCCTCAATTTGAGGCGGGCAGGGAACAGGTGGGCAAGAAAGGTATTGTCAGGGACAAAAACGTACATCAGGAAGTCATAGAACATGTGATTTCCTACGCTGGGGAAAACGGACTGTATGCCCATGGCTTAACGTTTTCTCCGGTAACCGGTGCAAAAGGCAATATAGAATATCTTTTACATCTTTCCAAATCCCAAAATATGTGTTATAATGTATCATGTATACAAGAAGTGGTTGAGAACTCCCATCAGGAGTTGGAATAAGCACACATATTTTTTAAGTAAATAAGGAGAACGAGAGACAATGAAACTATCAAACAAAGTGGAATCCATGCAGTTTTCACCAATCAGAAAGTTCAATCCTATCGCCCAGAAGGCGAAGGATGCCGGTAAGAAAGTTTACCATCTGAACATCGGACAGCCGGACGTAGAAACACCGGCATGCTTTATGGACGCCATCAGAGCGTATGAGAACAAAGTCATTGCTTACGCTGAATCCGGCGGTATCACCGAGTTGCAGGACGCTGTATCCGATTATTTCAAGACTTATGGCATGGAAATCGGCAGAAGCGACATGATCGTGACAACCGGCGGTTCTGAAGCTTTGACCATGACGTTCCTGGCTCTGCTCAACGAAGGGGACGAAGTCCTCATCGCGGAACCGTTCTATACCAATTATCATACATTTGCAACTTCCGCAGGCGGTAAAGTCGTTCCGATTACTACAAAAGCGGAAGAAGGATACCACTACGCAAAGAGAGAGCAGATTGAGCCGCTGATCACAGAAAAGACCAAGGCAATCTGCTGCATCAATCCGGGCAACCCAACTGGTACTGTACTTACTAAAGAAGAAATGCAGTTAATCGGCGAAATCGCAAAGGAACACGACCTGTGGATTATTGCTGACGAGGTATACAGAGAATTCGCTTATGACGGCAGAGAAGCTGTTTCCTTCGGTCAGGTAAAAGACGTAGAGGACAGAGTCATCATCATCGATTCCGTTTCCAAGAGATTCTCCGCATGCGGCGCAAGAATCGGCCTGCTGGTTTCCAAGAATCAGGAATTCATGCAGAGCGTTATGAAAATTGCCCAGGGCAGACTTTGCGTTTCTACAGTTGACCAGGTAGGCGCTGCTGCACTGTTCAAACTGCCGGCTTCTTACTATGATGAAGTAAAAGCAGAATACTGTGGCAGAAGAGACGTTGTGTACGAAGAACTGATGAAAATTCCTGGCGTAGTCTGCCAGAAGCCTGGCGGCGCGTTCTATATGACCGCGAAGCTGCCGGTTGACAGTGTGGAAGATTTCCTCATGTTTCTGCTGACAGAATTTGAAGACAACGGCGAAACCGTCATGTTCGCACCGGCTGAAGGCTTCTATGCGACGCCGGGTCTTGGTAAAGACGAAATGCGTATCGCATACGTTCTGAATCAGGCGGATATGAGAAGAGGCGTAGAACTGATCAGACTTGGAATCGAAGCATATAACAAGAAATAAGATGTTTTCGGAATGTTTCGTTGAAACTTCACCTAAACGTTGACACTACATTGGAGGACGCAGGTAAAAATCTGCGTCCTTTTATAAAAGGTAAAATTTGAAAGGTGATTACAGTATGGAAGTGATTAAAATTTCTAATAAACCTGAACTGAAAGCGCAGGCTACTGCGTGGTTTTCAGACAAATGGGGCGTGCCTGTAGATGCTTATCTGGAAAGTATGGCGGATGCAGCTTCCAATCCGCATGGTATTCCGAAATGGTATCTGATTTTAGATGATAGTAATACCATCATTGCCGGCGCAGGCATCATCGAAAACGATTTCCATGAGAGAAAAGACTTAACACCGAATCTATGCGCATTGTATGTAGAACCTGCATACCGGGGGCAGGGAATTGCCCGCAAGCTCATGGATATCGCCGTAAAAGATACTGCTGCAGCAGGTTTTGAGCGTTTGTATCTGATTACAGATCACACACAGTTTTACGAGAAATGTGGCTGGAACTTTTACGGCATGGTGAAAGAAGATGATGGCGGTGAAATTCGCATGTATGAAAGGGTATGCCAGCGCGGAAACACAGAGAACACATGAAAACAAGAATTTCATGCCGGAAACTGTCTTTCTGACACATTGTGCCAAGAAATCACAGTAAAGTGTCAGATTTTAAATTTGTGTTTTTGGAAAAATGACATTTTCCCTGTCTTTTTTCACAGAAAGTGTCAGAAATCAATTAGTAATATTATATAATTACATTGATTTTAGCGAAACTATTTATATTTTTTGTGAATCATCGAACTCAAATGCAAGTCAAGATGCAGAAACCTGACACATTTGGATCGAAATCGCACTTATTGTGTCAAATTTGCAATAACTCAAAAATGAAAAATGACACTTTATGCTCAAAATTACACAGATTGTGTCAAAACCGGTATTACGCATCAATTGCCGTGTGGACACGGCAATTGATGATTGTATTACCGTACTTTTTTTGGTATAATGAACGCAGTTATCTAAAACGGGTGTTGCCGCAAGGAAGCGTTCATTGAATTATGCATTATAAATTCCGGAGGTGAAGCCTTGGAATCGGCACAAAAATACAACGATATCAGTCAGAAAAAACTTGTATGCTCGACACCCAGGGAAAAGCTTATATCGTAGAAGATTTTCTACCCCTGATGATTAAAAGGGGTATTAGAATATGATTTTATATCATGGCTCCAAGAGAAACAAAATCTAGAAGAACAACCGGAGAAGGTTTATGAATAAATTGTCATTTCAGGTATAATATTAGAGAAACAGAAAAGGAGTTATCCATCCATGGCAAAAAACAAACTGTCGCCTATGATGCAGCAATATTTGGAAATAAAGGCAGAATATGAGGATTGTATTCTCTTTTTTAGATTGGGCGACTTTTATGAAATGTTCTACGACGATGCAAAAATTGCGTCCAGAGAACTGGAACTGACCCTGACCGGCAAGAACTGCGGACAGGAAGAAAGAGCGCCCATGTGCGGTGTTCCGTTTCATTCCGCAGATACATATATCGCTCGATTAGTGGAAAAGGGCTATAAAGTAGCTATTTGTGAACAGATAGAAGATCCTGCGGAAGCAAAGGGCATCGTCAAACGTGAGGTTATTCAGATTGTCACACCGGGAACGGTGACCTCTCAGTCCATGCTTAACGAAAAGGAAAATAATTATTTGGCGTCTGTCTATTTGGACAAACGAGGTATGTCCGTCTCATATTGCGATATTTCCACCGGCGAGCTTTATACCACAGAGGAGAACCGCGGGTTAAATCTATATGAAGACCTTTTAAATGAACTGGTAAAGATCAACGCAAAAGAAATTATGATCAATCAGGAATTTGCCGAAAGCTACGATCAGGAGGAGATCAAAGCAGTCACCGGAGGATTTCTCTTTGTTATGAACGACGCTTATTATAATCCAAAATCCGCTAAGGACTCCATCAGCGCCCAATTCAACGGACTTTCGATGACAGCGCTGGGTCTTGACGGTCGTGACCTGTGTATTATGTCTCTAGGCGCACTTCTGGCTTATCTTCTTGAAACGCAGAAGCAGAATCTGGCACAGCTGACGCGATGCCAGTTTTACGAGCTTGGGAAACATATGTCCTTAGACAAAGCCACCTTGAGAAATCTGGAAATCACCGAAACCTTGTATGATAAACGTGTACAGGGCTCGCTTCTGGGCGTTCTGGATAAGACTGCTACAGCCATGGGCAGTCGTAAATTAAAGCAGTGGCTGCGTGAACCACTAAACAATGCGGTTGAAATTAACGGCCGTCTGGACGCTGTAGAGGTTCTTACAGAAAATCCTATGATCGAAAACAATATACGCGAGGCGTTAAAACAGGTCTATGATTTTGAGAGACTTGCCGGACGAATCGCTTCCGGCAGCGCTAACGGAAAGGATTTGATCGCATTGAAATCATCGGTCAGAGTTTTACCGGAAATCAAAGAATCTCTTTCCTATGGACAAGCGCCTTTATTGGAACTGTTATCAGAAAGAATTCACGATTTATCCCCTATTTATGACCTTATAGAAAGTGCGATCTGTGACGATCCGCCGTTTACGATCAAAGACGGAGGTATCATCAAGGAAGGATGGTCTGAAGAACTTGACAGTATCAAATATTCCATAAAAGACGGAAAGCAATGGATAGCAAGCCTTGAAGCCACAGAACGGGAGCGTACCGGCATTAAGAACCTAAAGGTAGGCTTTAACAAAGTATTCGGCTACTATATTGACGTGACCAAATCTAATACACATCTGGTACCGGAGGATTATATCCGTAAACAAACTTTAGTCAACAATGAACGGTATATTACACCAGAATTAAAAGAAATGGAAAGTCTGGTTCTCAACGCCGAAACAAAGATCAATCAGTTGGAGTATGAGCTGTTTACGAATGTGCGGTTGGAAATCCAAAAATATATACGAGAAATTCAAGAGACGTCTCAGTCCATTGCGCAGCTGGATGTTCTCTGCAGCTTTGCCAGAGTCAGCAGTCGTCTCGGTTATGTAAAACCAGTTATTGACGAGAGCTACGAATTGAGAATTGAAAAGGGGAGACATCCGGTCATAGAACAGATGACCGGTGGAGGACTGTTCGTTTCCAATGATACATATTTGAATAATACGGATACATCCATGCTGGTAATCACAGGACCGAATATGGCAGGAAAGTCCACCTATATGCGTCAGACGGCTCTGATTGTACTCATGGCGCAGGCCGGATGCTTTGTACCCTGTGAATCTGCGAAAATCGGCGTTGTTGACCGTATCTTCACCAGAATCGGCGCGTCAGATAATTTAGCCCAAGGTCAGTCTACCTTCTTCGTGGAAATGAGTGAGCTGGCATATATTCTTTCCTGTGCGCAGGACAGAAGCCTGATTATTTTGGATGAAATTGGACGGGGAACCAGTACCTACGACGGACTTTCGATTGCATGGGCTGCTGTAGAATATCTATGTAATGACGAGAAACATATTCGAACGCTTTTTGCCACCCATTATCATGAACTGACCGTTCTGGAAGATCAGATAAAGGGTGTGCAGAATCTTAATGTTGACGTTTCAGAAGAAAACGGCAATATTGTTTTCCTGCACAAAATTATTCCCGGCTCTGCCAGCCGCAGCTACGGTATTCATGTGGCAAAATTGGCCGGTATACCGTCATCGCTGCTGCACAGCGCCAGAGCTAAGCTGGAATGTCTGGAAGAAAACAGCGCGCAAGTCAGTCTGACAGAGCAGACACAATCCGCAGGGGCATTGTCCAAAGGCAAACCAGAAGAAGAACAGATTTCTTTCTTCATTCCGCAGCAAAGTCCTGTGGTAGAAAAGCTAAAAAAGCTGGATCTGATGGATGTAACGCCGTCTCAGGCCATCAGGATTTTAGAAGAATTAAAGGAAGAAATTGATGATTAAAGTATTAGATAAACAAATCGCGGACAAGATCGCTGCCGGTGAAGTCATTGAGCGTCCTGTATCTATTGTCAAAGAACTGACAGAAAACGCTGTAGACGCAGGAGCGTCATCTATAACAGTAGAAATCAAGAACGGAGGCAAATCCTATATCCGTATTACTGACGACGGCTGTGGTATTCCGTCAGACCAAGCGGAAACGGCTTTTTTACGCCACGCCACAAGCAAAATAGAAAAGGTGAAGGATTTAGATGCTATTCACACATTGGGATTCCGAGGAGAAGCTCTGGCAAGCATCGCGGCAGTAACACATACAGAACTGATTACGAAAACCAAAGGAGAAAAGGTAGGAACCAGATTATTGATTCACGGCGGAGAGATTCTTGCCAATGAGGGTATGGGATGTCCTGATGGCACTACTATAGTCGTCACTGATCTGTTTTATAATACGCCTGCCAGACGAAAATTTTTGAAATCCGACGGAGCAGAGAGCGGTCAGATTATAGACTTCGTCGCTCAGTTAGCCCTCGCCTATCCTAATATCCGATTTCGTTTCATTAACAACGGCAGTCATCTGTTTTCCACAACAGGAAAAGGGGATCTTCATGCCGCAATTCTTGCCGTGTATCAGCTCAGCGAATACCGCGATCTCGTTCCTGTAGATTATACAGAAAGCGAAACCTCTGTTCATGGCTTTATTTCTCGGCCTTCCCTGACGAAAACCACTCGCAAATCCCAAATTTTCTTTGTTAATGGCCGCGTAATATCTAGTAAAATCATCGAAAAGGGCGTTATGGAAGGATATCGCGAACGTATCTTCGAAGGACGGCATCCTGTGGTATTTCTCTTTGTAAATACAGATCCCGCCCGATTAGACGTAAACATCCATCCAAACAAGAAAGAAGTCCGTTTCGACAATGAAAAGGAAATCATAGAAATCGTAGCAAAGGGTATCAGTCAGGCGCTCGGCACCAAAGCGGCAGTAACCGAGGTGAAGAAGGTTTTCTCCGCGTCTTCAGAGAAAAGCACTTCTTCACAAAGAGAAGAACAGATAGACATAAAACAGATATTGTCTACTAAACGAAGGCCAATACCTGCTGTTGCCGAGAAAGCGCCGGAAACATTTAGTGCGGAAGCTTCTGCAATGTCCGAAGAACGCGCGCCTTATATTGTCGAAATGACAGCTGTGAAAACTAAAGCGTTACTATCCCTGGAAAGCCCCAGGCAGAAACCTTTTGATTTCGCAGACCTGTACATTACCGGCGTTATATTCGATACTTACATTACAGCCACTGACGGAGGCAGTTTTTATCTGATCGATCAGCATGCCGCTCATGAAAGAGTTTTTTATGAAAAGCTGGTGGGAGAGTATCTGTCGGAAGAAAAGCTACGTCAGCCTATTCTGACACCGATTATAATCGAGGTGCCTTTTGATGTAAAAGAAAACGAATATAACTGGCTGGATTCTTTGACAGATATGGGATTTTCCATAGAGGAATTTGGCCAAAATTCTTATATTATACGGGAAATCCCCACGTTTATGAGCCTTTCAGAAGCTGAGGATTTTGCCAAAATCTTTATTGAGAATCTTTCAGAGGGAACACAGCTTTCCAATACGGTGGTCATCAACAAACTGATCACAAAATCCTGCAAATCAGCTGTTAAGGCACATGATAAATTGTCTGCCACCGAAATGCAGTCCCTGATCAACCAGCTAGCCGCTTGCAAGAATCCTTTTTCCTGTCCTCACGGCCGTCCTACTTTTATCAGGATGACCAAATATGAAATCGAGAGAATGTTTAAACGTGTATAGAGGTGTCTATGAATCGTGAAATCATCGTAATTTGCGGCCCTACAGCCGTTGGAAAAACAGAATACGCCATTGAGGTCGCCTTGGCCTTTAACGGAGAAATCGTTTCCTGCGATTCCATGCAGCTGTATAAATATATGGATATCGGCAGCGCCAAGCCTACCGTAGATGAACGTGCCCGGGTTCGGCATCATCTTGTAGACCAAATAGATCCTTTGAAACCATTTTCTGCGGCAAAATATCAACAGCTGGCAAAAGAGGCTATACAGGATATTTTTCAACGGGGCAAGGTGCCTGTAATCGCAGGCGGAACGGGACTTTATCTGAACGCGCTTCTTTACGATATGGATTTCAGTACGCCTCCCGGTGATCCTTCTCTGCGCAGCGCCCTTTATATGATCGCTGAGAAAGAAGGCGCAGAGGTGCTTCATATGCGGTTGTCCAGGTTAGATGCTGAGGCGGCGGAAAGAATTCACCCTAATAATATAAAAAAGGTGGTTCGGGCAATAGAAGCTGCTCAGTCAGGCGGTAAAATCAAAGATTTTGCTGCTGACTTAACACCAACCTCAGACTATACGGCAGCTATGATCTGTTTGAACAGAGATCGCGCCGAACTCTACGACAGAATTAACCGCCGGGTAGATCTTTTGATAGAAGATGGACTTCTAAACGAGGTTGAGGGACTTTTGGATATGGGATTGGATGAAGGAGATATTTCCATGAAAGGAATCGGGTATAAGGAGATCATCGGGTATTTTCACGGACAATATACTTTGGATGAGGCGATAGACCTCGTAAAGAAAAATACGCGGCATTATGCGAAAAGACAACTGACCTGGTTCAAGCGGTACAAAGACATGAAATGGTTTAATATATCTTCTTATAAAAACGATAAATGCTGCCAGGAGGATATTTGCAAATGGCTACAAAACAGGTAAAAATTCATAATAAAAGCGATAAGCCCGATAATATCGTACAGAAAGAAGCGCAGATTTTTCAGGAGTGCGAGAATATAGAGGCGGAGCTCCCAAGGTTTCTGCGCGGCTTTTTTATCTATCTGAAAGGCAACGTGCTGCCTATGTCACGGCTTGCTTATCTGCACGATATTAAGTTTTTCTGCAGCTATCTCATTGCTGAAACCGATCTGACAGAGGCAGAGAACACCTCACAGATTACGCTGCAGGATTTCAGCCGTATTCAGGCTGTTGATATCAATATTTATCTGGATTACTGCAGAAAATACAAGGTGGAAACAGATAAGAATATTTACGTTTACGAAAATAACAACAAAACCCTCGCACGAAAAAAATCATCCGTCTCGGTCATGTTTAAGCAGCTTTACAGAGATCAGCTTCTAGAAAAAAACATTACTGACGGTTTTGATCCCATTCGGGTGCCTAAGGCAGGAGAGCGGGAAATTAAGGCGCTGCAGGATGATGAGGTCATGATTATGTTGGATGCTGTAACAAACGGCACCGGACTTTCCAAACACGCGTATTCCTATTGGCAGAAAACGAAGAAGCGGGACAAAGCGATTCTGATACTGTTTCTGACCTACGGTCTCAGACTGTCAGAGCTACAGCAGCTCAATGTATCTTCCTTTAACTTTTCCCGTGGGGAGTTCAAGATCTATAGAAAGCGGGGGAAAGAATCGATTATGCCGCTGAACCAGTCAGTTACAGCAGTAATGGAGGATTATCTGGCAAATGAAAGAGCTTCTGAGGATACGCTGTCAGAAGAACATCGAGATGCTCTCTTTCTTTCTTTGCAGGGAACCAGGATGACCGACAGACAGATTCGGGAGCTGGTAAAAAAATATACGGCAATCGCATTGAAAACATCTTCTAAAGCAGGCTACAGTCCCCATAAGCTGCGCGCCACAGCGGCTACCAGTCTGATCAGGCGCGGCAATTCCATCTATGATGTGGCGGCGCTTTTAGATCACGAGCAGGTGACAACCACCCAGCTTTATGCCCAGCATAAACAGAATGTAAAGAGAGATTTAGTCAGCGGCATGGAGTGGGAGAAGGAAAGGACTGAAACATAATGCAAAAATTATGGAACCTGCAAAATCCTCATTACTTCTTTCCAGTGAGACAATTTTTACTATGTTGGCAGGAATGCTATTTTTCAGGGAAATTCTGACGATGAAAGAATATTTGGGCTGTGCCCTGATTTTCATTGCCATGATTATTTCACAAATCCAAAGAAAATCTTAAGACTTTGTGAAAAATTGGCATCGATGATTTACAAAATAGACAGAGCGTTTATAATGTTATATAGAAAGGAATTTAGAAACGATCGATGAACCATACAGAACAATTATTGACAAAAGAGCTTGGAATTCATCCCGCCGTCTTGGAACTGGTACAAAAGGCGGAGGAAGCTATTGTACCGGATTTCAAAGCTTTAGACGACATTATGACTTATAATCAGTATAAGGTACTGGCAGCTTTGCAGAATCACCGCATTGCGGACATGCATTTTGCCTGGAATACCGGTTACGGCTATGACGACCCGGGCAGGGAAGCAGTGGAAAAGGTTTACGCTGAAATTTTCGGCACAGAGGCAGCATTGGTACGACCGACCATTGTCAACGGAACCCACGCCCTTGCGATTACTTTGATGGGAGTACTTCGTCCAGGCGACGAACTGATTTACTGTAGCGGCGGTCCTTATGACACGCTGGAAGAAGTCATCGGAATCCGTGGGGAAGGGATGGGATCTCTGAAAGAATACGGGATTACCTATCAGCAGGTTGAATTGCTTCCTGACGGTTCCATCGACCTGGAAACTCTTGAAAAAACAATTTCTGAAAAAACAAAAATGGTTTCCGTACAGCGGGCTACCGGATATAGTTGGCGTAATTCTATTACTGTAAACCAGATAGAAGAAATGACAAAACTTGTACACAATATCAATCCGAACATTGTTTGTATGGCAGATAATTGTTATGGTGAGTTTTTGGATATAAAGGAACCTACCAACGTTGGAATTGACGTTATGGCGGGCTCTCTAATTAAAAATCCAGGCGGCGGCCTTGCCCTGACAGGCGGCTACGTTTGCGGCCGAAAGGATTTAATTGACAAGATTTCCTACCGTATGACCTGCCCGGGAATCGGCGCAGAATGCGGATTGACCTTTGGACAGACCCGTTCTGTTTTGCAAGGACTTTTTACTGCGCCGAAGGTGGTAAACGGCGCAGTAAAGGGCGCGGTTCTTTGCGCGAAGGTTTACGAAATGTTGGGCTTTGACATAAGACCCGGCGTCAAGGATGCGAGAAGCGATATCATTCAGTCGGTCAAGCTGGGCTCGCCTGAGGCTGTCATTGCTTTCTGTGAAGGAATTCAGGCAGCAGCGCCGATTGACGCTCATGTGACGCCAGTTCCGTGGGCGATGCCCGGTTATCAATCCGACGTTATCATGGCGGCAGGCGCCTTTGTACAAGGCTCCTCCATTGAACTAAGCGCCGACGCGCCGATCCGGGAACCGTATATCGTATATTTTCAGGGAGGACTGACTTATGAGCACTCTAAATTCGGTGTCCTGAAGTCTGTCAATCAGTTATTTCAAAAGGGACTTTTAAAGACTTTATGATTTTAGGGGAATATGGATTAGAGGGAGTATTTTAAATGGACAAAGAAACGATCAGAGAAAATGCCCATCGTACAAAAGATGAGGTCAAGGATAATTTAAAAAAAGCGAAAAAGACCAAAGTTTTGTTGTCAATTCTGAAGCTGACAGTGCTCTTTGCTATTGTAGTAGCGATTCCTGTATATGTTTATTTTTTCCAAAAGGATTTTCTCGCCCAGTTTAAATCCTTTGACGATATCATTGTATTCTTACGTTACTACGAAATGGAAAGTATCTTCGTTTATATTGGGATTCAGGTTCTGCAAATTGTCATTAGTGTAATACCGGGACAAGCATTTCAATTTGCTGCAGGATATTTGTACGGTTTTATTCCCGGACTGCTGTTCTCCTGCGTTGGAGCAGTGGTTGGTACAACGATCTCTTTCTATTTAGCCAAGCTGTTAGGGAAAGACGCCGTACATCTGTTCTTTGGCGAAGAACGAATGGCATATTTTCTGGATAGGCTAAACAGCAAAAGGGCATATACGATCGTGTTTCTGCTTTACGTTATTCCGGGTCTTCCTAAGGATGTCGTCAGCTACGCAGCAGGAGTATCAGAAATGAAATTCAAGCCGTTTCTGATACTTTCGCTGCTGGGACGCATTCCTGGTATGGCTGGAAGTCTTCTGATCGGCGCGTTTTATATGAAAAAGCACTACATCGGTATGGCTGTAGTGGCGGCTCTGGCAGTGATCGCGTTCATACTATGCATCATTTACCGAAAAAAGATCAATAAGTATCTGGATCGTTTTTATGATAAAATCACCAGATAGCTCGTTCTTTTTTGTTCTTATTCTTTTCGAACAAATGTTTAAATTTCCTCTTGACAAAGAACGTTTATTCTGATATTATATAGAAAACGAACAAATGTTTAAAAGAGGGTGAGAACATGAATAAAAGATATAAAATTACTTCCAGATTCAGATTCACATTATTTATCACTATTACAATCCTTTGTATATTTACAGTTATGAGTACCTTAATTGGTTTCAATACAGTCAGCAGTTCTGCTATGGATCAATATCATCAGGTTAAGATTCAATCCGGCGATACACTTTGGGAGATTGCTGCCGAATATGGTCCGGAAGACGCTGATGTTCGCAGGATTATTCATGAAATTTGTGATATTAATGAAATCTCAGCTGATAGCCTGGAAGCCGGTCAAACGATTATCGTGCCGGTGTATGAATAATCGAGCTAAACAGATATTCTTAAACAAGCGAAAAATCTGAAGGTATAAGATATCGACCTTATAACAAAAAAACGCTTAAAACGCAAAATAAAGCCTCAAAATTTTATCCCATAATAGAATTCTTCATACAGCAATATTTTATTGTTCATGGAGAATTCTTTTTTAATTCGTAATAGAAGTTGCAGCTTCATACAGAGAAACAGAGTGAGGTCCGATCACATTACAATACGTATCAGCAGAAAAGTTGATTATAACAATGAATCAATATGGAACAGAAACCAGTGATGTGGAATGCACAATGAATCTACATTGAAGTATAAGAAAATAAACAATTCAGAGATTAACCTGTTGAACGTTCCATAACTATTCCCAAAATTATGATTTTAGGAATAGTTATTCTCCTAAAAAAGAAAGGAGTTTTCGCTCCTCTCCTAACACTAATATCCTTTATTGTTTTAATATATCCAGCTTGTCGGTATAAAAAATAAATACGGCGCGGTGAAAACTGCTAACGCCAGCGCTACCTTTTTTAACTGTTCTGGCTGGAGATTCGCCTTCTTAAGTGCAAACTTTGAATTAAAAAAGTAAATGCATACGGCAGAAATCAGAATACATCCGGCAACCCACAGACATGCAAATACATTTTCAAATGGATTATATGCAACGGTGTCGTTAAGCATCATGAAAACCACGCCTATAAAATCGGCTAAGAAGCCCAGCAGCCATACTCTCAACAATACTGTCCGCGCCTTCCTCGCCGGATTTGCACAGCCTGTAAACTTCATAGCCAGCATGGTTACCAGAAAATCAATGATAGCATTGCCGGGTAAAATAATAAGCCAGGTTATCGGTACAAGCCATAAAAGCCATATAGGTAATAATATGTTATATAGTTTTATTTCATTAGAATGATTGTTTTTCACGGACTATTCCTCCTGTAACATATTTAGATGTAACTGTACTTCCTCCAAACTAAACGAGGACATTCTCCGACAATTTTCATTATCAAGAATACGATAATGCTGGGATATAATATTTTGCTGTATTTTAAACTTCCCTTTTGCTTCAATTTCACGCCACCAAACATTACCTCCCATAGTTTTCGGATAAACACGAGGTCTTCCCTCAAATGCCAAAGCTTGAATCATATCAGACGGTATACCGCCGAAAGTTCCTGCAAGAACTTGGCTATCATCAAAAAGTGTACATAACACAACACTACCGCTCCAGCCAAGCGTTCTCCTCCCCTTCTCTATCTCTACCAATGTTTTTTTAGAAATTCCCAAAACCTCAGCCATATGATCTTGACTATACCTGTATTCTGTACGAATCAGTTTTTCTATTTGATTACATTCATTTATGAATTCTTCTTTCGTCATAAAATCTCCTTTAAAAACATCGCCATATAGTGTAATATTACACTATATGGCGATGTTTGTCAATCTCTTATTCTTTATTCTTTTTTCCTGCAATCAAAAAGTGTGGACTGATACCGATCATCTCTCTTTCTGATTCTGTTAAACGCGCTAATTGTAAAAGCCGTTTTCTCCGCATTGGTTTTTCCCAGTTTTCTTCCAAATTAGGAGTGAGCCAAATGCAACCCTCTACCGCATGTAGACCAAGAACAGAAAAACCTTCGTTGACAATTTCGGTCTCTAATTCCTCTGCTGTATGAAAGTAAGCCTCTGTAATAAAGCTGCGATATTCTTCCGGTCTATTATGTTTTCCTGTTTCCATTTCTGCCTTAATCATGTTAAAAAACACGTCGTCATCTAAATACATATTTGTATCGGTAAACGAGGAAACCGCATACGTCATATTGCTCCATTTTGATATACCTGCAGCGATCAACAGTCCGCCTGGTTTCAAAACTCTTAAAGCTTCTGATAATGCAAGTGCTCGATCCGATCGCTTCTGTAGATGGTATAATGGACCCATGAGCAAAACCACGTCAGCGCTGCAATCCGCTCTTGGTAAAGCTCTGGCATCCGCTTCCTCTGCCATGAAAACAGCCTTATCTATAAAGTGCTCACGAGCATAAGCAACCTGTATACCAGATAATTCAAGAAGATCCACCTGATGTCCCTGACCTGCTAACCAGACTGCATACATGCCTATACCACCTCCTACATCATATATCCTACATTTCTCATGAATATATCTACTGAGGATCTCCTTTGTCCTTGCAAATTCAATCTTTCCCAGACATCGTTCCAGCCTCCCAATTTCAGCTCCGCTATCATAAAAATCGTAAATCTCACTGCTCATTTTTTCAAAGTTCATCATATCACCTCTTTGTTTTTTGGAATTATATCACAACTTTTTTAATGTGTAAACTTTTTTTGTTTTTTACAAACAAATAGTACTATTTCTATTTATCAAAAAAAGCAAAAAAGAAGACCTCTAAAAGTCATATGGCCTTTGGAGGTCTTCTCATTTTGTAATAGTCTTTTATTTGAAGTAATCTACTGCTGCCTTAAACATACCCATATCAAAGTCTCCTGGTACATTCCTATACAAATCCTTACCGATTCTCTCAGAATGACCCATTTTTCCTAAAACTCTGCCGTCAGGCGACGTAATACCTTCAATGCAGGCATAAGATCCGTTTGGATTATATTGGATATCCGTACTGATACGCCCTTCCAGATCTACATACTGTGTCAGAATCTGACCGTTTTCAGCTAATTCCTCAATCAATTGACGGGATGCGATAAAGCGTCCTTCTCCGTGAGAAATTGGAACTGTATAGATTTCCCCTGCTTTAGCGTTAGCCATCCATGGAGATTTATTAGACGCAATTCTAGTACGTACCAGCTTAGACTGATGCCGTCCGATTTCATTAAATGTCAATGTCGGACAATTCTCATCCGTATCGATAATCCTTCCGTAAGGTACCAGACCTAATTTAATCAAAGCCTGGAAACCGTTACAAATTCCTGCCATCAAACCATCTCGATTGTCTAACAGATCCGTTACAGCTTCTTTGATTTCCTCGTTTCGGAAGAATGCAGTAATAAACTTACCTGATCCATCCGGTTCGTCTCCTCCGGAGAAGCCTCCTGGAATAAAGATGATCTGCGATTCCCGTACCTTCAAAGCAAATTCCTCTACAGATTTGGCAATAGCCGCTGCAGATAAGTTATTGATGACAAAAATTTCAGGTTCTGCTCCAGCGTCACGGAAAGCTTTGGCAGAATCAAACTCGCAATTTGTTCCCGGAAATACTGGAATCAATACTTTTGGTTTCTCAACCTTGATCTTAGCATGAGGTCTTGCCTCTGATTGATAAGTATAAGCTTTCGCTTCATTATCCTCAGGGTGAATATTGCACGTATAAATCGGCTCCAATTTTCCCTCATAGATCATTTCCAATTCTTCCAGAGACAGTTGAACATCTCCATAGAAGATGGATGGCAAATCAAGAGTGTGGCCCAGAGAAACTACGTCAAAATCATTTCCGTAGAACATCATGCCACTGCCTGTTTCTACGATGAACGCTCCATAGTGATATCCAAAGATTGTTTCTAAATCAACAGAATCATTGAATTTAAACCCGATACCGTTACCTATAGACATCTTCAGTACAGCCTCTGCCACTCCTCCGAATCCCGGCGTATAAGCGCTGATAATTTTACCTTCCCGCATCATTTGATTTACGAAAGCATAGATTGTTTTCAGAGATTCAGCCTTTGGAAGTCCAGTGTCATCCTTTTTAGGAACAATCATTAGCACGCCATTATCCGCTGATTTGAATTCCGGAGAAATGATATGCGCCGCGTCTTCGGTTGTTACTGCAAATGAAACCAGTGTCGGCGGTACATCGATATCCTCGAAGGTACCGCTCATGGAATCCTTACCGCCTATGGCGGCCACGCCTAATTCCTTCTGTGCCTTGAAAGCGCCTAAAACAGCAGCCATAGGTTTTCCCCACCTTCTCGGCTCGCGCATCGGCTTTTCAAAGTATTCCTGGAAGGACAAATATACGTCCTCAAAGGAAGCGCCTGTAGCGATCAGCTTAGATACAGATTCCACAACAGCCAGATAAGCGCTGTGATATGGACTTTTTTCCGCTATATAAGGATTATATCCCCATGACATGACGGAACAGGTAGACGTATGTTCCTTTTCTACAGATACCAGATTTACCATAGCCTGGATCGGAGTCCTCTGACGGATACCGCCAAACGGCATCAGAACGGTTCCCGCTCCAATCGTAGAGTCAAAGCGCTCGGATAAGCCTCTCTTGGAACAAACGTTGAGATCTCCTGTTAACGTCTTAAATCCGTCCGCAAAATCAGTCGGAATTTCCTTTTCATAAGGCTCTGCTTTAGAAATTTCAATGTCGATGTGTTTCTCCGCGCCGTTTGTATCTAAGAAAGCTCTGGAAATGTTTACAATTGCGTTTCCATTCCAGAAAATCTTCAGGTATGGATTTTCTTTCACTTCGGCGACGATTGTCGCCTCTAAGTTTTCTAATTCAGCCAACTGACAGAAACGATCAGCGTCTTCCTTTGCTACGACAACAGCCATTCTTTCCTGAGATTCACTGATCGCCAGTTCTGTACCATCTAAACCGTCATACTTTTTAGGAACAGCATTGAGGTTAATCTCAAGTCCGTCGGCTAACTCTCCAATCGCGACAGAAACACCGCCTGCCCCAAAGTCGTTACAGCGTTTAATCAACTTTGATGCTTCAGGATTTCTGAACAGTCTCTGCAGCTTTCTTTCTTCAGGCGCGTTACCTTTTTGCACCTCTGCGCCACAGCTCTCCAGAGATTGTGTTGTATGAGATTTAGAGGAACCTGTTGCTCCTCCGCATCCGTCTCTGCCTGTCTTTCCCCCCAGCAAAATGACAATATCGCTGTCTACAGGACGTTCTCTGCGTACATTCTCAGCCGGAGCCGCAGCTACTACAGCGCCAATTTCCATTCTTTTCGCCACATAGCCTGGATGATATAATTCATCTACCTGACCTGTAGCAAGGCCGATCTGGTTGCCGTAAGAGCTGTAGCCGTTAGCAGCAGTTGTTACGATCTTCCTTTGCGGCAGCTTACCTTCCATAGTTTCGGAAACTGGTTTCAGCGGATCGGCAGCGCCCGTCACACGCATGGCTGAATATACGTAGCTTCTGCCTGATAAAGGGTCTCGAATCGCGCCGCCTACACAAGTTGCAGCGCCGCCAAAAGGCTCAATTTCTGTCGGATGATTATGGGTTTCATTTTTAAAGAGCAAAAGCCAAGGCTGTTTTTCTCCGTCAACCTCTACCTCCATCTTCACTGTACACGCATTGATTTCCTCTGATTCATCCAGTTTGTCCAGAAGCCCCTGCTTCTTCAGATACTTCGCGGCAAGCGTACCGATATCCATCAGGTTCACTGGCTTAGTACGACCCAACGCTTCGCGAGTTGTCATATAATCGTCATAAGTAGCCTGGATCGCCGCGTCCTCGAAACGAACGCTGTCAATTGTTGTATTAAACGTCGTATGTCTGCAGTGATCAGACCAATACGTATCGATCACCCTAATTTCTGTAATTGTCGGATCTCTGTCCTCAGATTTGAAGTAATCCTGACAGAATTTCAGATCGCCCAGATCCATAGCCAGTCCATAATTGCTAAGGAACTCTAATAATCCCGCCTCATCCAACGTATTAAATCCATTTAAAACGGCAACCTCTGTAGGAATTTCATATTCCACCTTTAGTGTATCAAAAGTGTCCAGTGTGGCTTCTCTGGCTTCTACTGGATTGATTACATATTTTTTAATCTCAGTAATCTCCTGCTCTGAGAGATCGCCGGACAACAGATAAACCTTTGCAGTTCTAATAGCAGGACGTTCTCCCTTTGATATAATCTGAATACACTCGGCAGCAGAATTTGCTCTCTGGTCAAACTGTCCCGGAAGATATTCCACAGCAAAAACACAGTCGGACGAGGATATATCCAACGTCTCAAAGGTTTGATCCACCTGCGGTTCCGAAAAGACAGCGTTTACAGCCTGGTCAAATAATTCTCTTTCCAGGTTTTCTGCATCGTAACGGTTGACAATACGCAGATCCGTCAAATTCTTTATCTGAAGAAGGTTAACGATGTCATTCTTCAGAGAAGCCGCCTCATGGGCAAACGCTTTTTTCTTTTCAACATAAATTCTATAAACCATTTATTTCTCCTCCAATGCTGTGAGAGCTCTCTGACCAATATCGTTTCTGTAGAAAGCATTGTCAAAATGAACCTTCGCTATAGATTTATAGGCTTTTTTAATCGCTTCTGCAATATCCGCTCCGCGCTCAGTAACGCCCAGAACCCGACCGCCGTTGGTTAAAAGCTTTCCATCGTCAGAAAGCTTTGCCCCTGCGACATAGACATCCTCCACATCATCGTCAATTATAATTTCAAATCCTTTTTCATACTTAACAGGATATCCCTCTGAAGCCATGACAACACAACACGCGGCATCGCATGCAAAATTTACTTCCGCCTGATTCAATGTTCCTGCTGCCACATGCTCCATAATTTCAAATAGATCACTGTCCAAAAGCGGCAGTACAACCTGTGTCTCAGGATCACCAAAACGACAGTTATACTCAATCACCTTCGGTCCGTCTTCTGTAATCATCAGACCGAAATACAGGCATCCTTTAAATGTTCTGCCCTCCTTGTTCATAGCATCCATCGTCGGCAGGAAGATCTCTTTCATACACTGTTCAGCCACATCTGCAGTATAGTACGGATTCGGTGCAATCGTTCCCATACCTCCGGTGTTCAGTCCCTTATCACCGTCCAACGCACGTTTATGATCCATAGAGGAAACCATCGGTATCAAAGTCTTTCCATCCGTAAAGGATAATACGGAAACCTCCGGTCCTGTTAAGAATTCTTCAATAACCACCTTGCTTCCGCTTTCTCCGAAAACCTTGTCCTCCATCATGTCGTGTACAGCCTTCTTCGCATCCTCCAGCGTTTCTGCAATAATGACGCCTTTACCCAGAGCTAAACCGTCCGCCTTGACGACTACAGGAATTTTACAGGTTTCTAAATAGTTCAAAGCGCTTTCTATATCGGTAAAGGTTTCATACGCTGCCGTCGGAATATGATACTTCTTCATCAGATCCTTAGAGAACGCTTTGCTGCCTTCGATGATAGCCGCTTTTTTCTCCGGTCCAAAGCATGGAATACCTTCTGCCTCCAGCAAATCTACAAGGCCAAGCACCAATGGATCGTCTGGCGCTACAACTGCAAAATCTACAGCGTTTTCTTTTGCAAACTCTACAATCGCCGGAAGATCCTTTGCCCCGATATCCACACACTCTGCGTCGGCTGCCATACCACCGTTGCCCGGTAAAGCATAAATCCGGCTTACCTTAGGACTTTTCTTTATTTTTTTAATGATGGCATGCTCTCTGCCGCCGCCACCAACAACCATTACTTTCATGTATATACCTCTTTCATCTTCTGTAGCAAAACAGCCTTAGTGATGGAATAACCGCATTCCTGTGAACACAGTTACCATATCATATTTATCACAGACTTCTAATACATTATCGTCGCGCACAGAGCCTCCCGGTTCTGCAATATAGGAAACGCCGCTTTTCTTCGCGCGTTCAATATTATCGCCAAATGGGAAGAACGCGTCGCTGCCCAATGCAACGCCTGTAATGGTATCCAAATAAGCACGCTGCTCCTCACGAGTAAAAGGCTGCGGTTTTTCTGTAAACAGGGTTTCCCATACGCCGTCTCTCAGAACATCCTCATACTCGTCACCCAGATAAACATCAATAGTATTGTCTCGAGTAGCTCGGGCGATATCATCCTTAAACGGCAGGTTTATAACCTTATCTGCCTGTCTGAGGTGCCAGAAATCAGCCTTGTTTCCTGCAAGACGCGTACAGTGAATTCTGGACTGCTGTCCAGCGCCCACACCGATTGCCTGACCATCCTTTGCATAAGCAACGGAATTGGATTGCGTGTATTTCAGGGTAATCAGAGCAATAATCAAATCACGCTTCGCTTCTTCCGGTAAGTCTTTGTTTGCCGTTCTGATATCTGTAAGCATTTCCGGCGTGATTCGGTAGTCATTTCTGCCCTGCTCAAAAGTAATTCCGAATACTTGTTTTATCTCCTGCTTCTCTGGAACATAATCAGGATCTATTTTTATGATATTGTAATTGCCCTTCTTTTTCGCTTTTAGAATCTCTAAAGCTTCTTCTGTATAATCTGGCGCAATAATGCCGTCGGACACTTCACGCTTTAAGATTGTCGCTGTTACAGCGTCACAGGTGTCGCTCAACGCTACCCAATCGCCGAAGGAAGACATTCTGTCTGTTCCTCTGGCTCTCGCATAAGCTGTAGCAATCGGAGACTCGTCTAAACCCGGAATATCATCAACAAAACAAGCCTTTTTCAGAGTTTCATTCATCGGAACGCCTACAGCTGCAGAAGTAGGACTGACGTGTTTAAAAGATGCCGCCGCAGGCATATGCAGAGCCTCTTTTAACTCTTTTACCAGCTGCCAGCTGTTGAAAGCATCCAGAAAATTGATATAGCCCGGTCTGCCATTTAGGATCTCCACAGGCAGTTCACTGCCGTCAGACATATAAATCTTTGCCGGCTTCTGATTCGGATTACATCCGTATTTCAATTCAAACTCTTTCATCTTTTCAGACCTCCTCATTAAGCGTTTTTATTCAGCATGCGGTTTTCCGCTTTACCGGTTGCAAGATCCACATATCTGACATAGAGAGAAATTTTATTATCCCCGTCCAGACTATTCCAAATTTCCTCTGTGAAAGCATCGATATCATCAGGAATGTCAACACGTTCCGGCTCACCGCAAAATGTCGGAATCGGATTGCCGTCCTGTAAATAAGTATGAATAAAGTGTCCCAGGCCTGGCAAAGCCGTATAGTTATAATAATATCTGTTGCAGGCTGTGCCTTCCGGATCGGCGCTCTTTAAAATGCTCATCTTGTACGTTAAGTCTTTGCCAAAAGTAAACATTCCGCTGATTCTCGGCGTCCAATTTGGACCGTCCGGTTCAAAGCATCTGGTATCCAGCGCTTCCTCAAAGGATTTACCTTCCTTAAGAAATTCAAAAATGGTATCCGTCTGATCACCATTGGTCACAATTAGCTTATCTTCATACTTTCGCATCGGATAATAAATGATTAAAGAAGGATCTTCAACCTTGGATTCATCGAACGGTTTAATCATAACATTTTCGTCTTCCTCCAGAAAAATGCGATTTCTGCTGTTCTCACTTCTTCCCATAATGAAATACGCGCTGACAGCCTTTTTTCCATCCCGGCTTTTTCCAAGAACAATTCCTCTGCCTACATAGGAATTACCCTTTACAGAAGCTTCCATTGTTTTTATTTCATATACATTCATTGCTCATTCTTTCCTTTCGCCAGTTTATAGCTGATTTTTTCCACTGCCTGAGGCAGTAAAACCCATTCAGCCTGTTCCATGACTCGTCTTTGTAAAGTCTCAGGCGTGTCGTTTTCCAAAATTTCTACCGCTTTCTGCGCGATGATCTTTCCGCCGTCAGGTATTTCATTGACAAAGTGTACCGTAGCGCCCGTCACTTTGACGCCATATTCCAACGCCTTTTCATGAACATGAAGGCCGTAACAGCCTTTGCCGCAAAAAGACGGAATCAGCGATGGATGGATATTGATAATCCGTCCTTCATAGGACTGAATAAATTCTTTGCTCAAAATCTTCAAGAATCCGGCTAAAACGATCAGTTCGACGCCCTCTGCCTGAAAAGCCTGCAGGAGCTGCTTTTCGTCCGTCATGATTATCCCTTTGATACCGTTGCTCTCAGCTCTTTTCAATGCATAAGCATCAGCTCTGTTAGATGCGACTAAAACGATCTCACCGCTTTGAATTACTCCGCTATTCTGAGCGTCAATCAAAGCCTGTAGATTCGTACCTCCTCCAGATACCAAAACAGCAATTTTCGTCTTTAGCATATTTCCACGCCTTCCTCAGATTTAACTACCTCACCTAAAATGTACGCGTCTTCTCCGTTCGCTTTCAGAACCTCAAGTGTCTTATCAGCATCCTCCTTCGCAACGATGACGGTCATACCAACTCCCATATTAAAGGTATTGAACATATCTCTTTCAGGAATGCCGCCTCTTTCTGCAATCAGTTTGAAGATCGGAAGAACTCTGATATTTTCTCTCTTAATTCTTACGCCGAAGCCCTTAGGCAGGCTGCGAGGAATATTCTCGTAGAATCCGCCGCCTGTAATATGAGCAACAGATTTTACTGTAACCTCCTTAAAGAGATTAACCATCGGCTTCACATAGATTCTGGTCGGTGTCAGCAGCGTCTCGCCTAAGGATTTGCCGCCCAGTTCCTCCAAAGGTGTTTTAATATCCGCATGTTCTACGTCCAGAACCTTTCTGACCAGGGAAAAGCCGTTAGAATGTACGCCTGAGGATGGTAAACCTATGATTACATCTCCTTCGCGAACTGTTTCTTTCTTTAACACTTTAGATTTATCCACTACACCTACGGCAAAGCCGGCAAGGTCGTATTCGTCTTCAGGATAAAAGCCCGGCATTTCTGCTGTCTCTCCACCGATCAAAGCAGCTTCCGACTGAATACAGCCCTCTGCCACACCGCTGACGATCTGCGCAACCTTCTCAGGATAATTCTTGCCGACAGCAATATAATCCAGGAAGAACAACGGCTTAGCGCCTACACAGATGATATCGTTGACACACATTGCCACACAGTCGATACCGACGGTATCATGCTTGTCCATGAGGAACGCCATCTTCAGCTTTGTTCCTACACCGTCAGTACCGCTGACAAGAACAGGTCTTTCAATACCTTCAAGATCCAGCTCCAACAAACCGCCGAAACCTCCGATATCATCAGGTACATTACCAAATACCATCGTCTTTGCCACATGCTCTTTCATCAGCTCCACTGCTTTATATCCGGCAGTAATATCAACTCCCGCGGCCTTATAGCTTTCACTGAAACTTTTTCCCATTTTTAACTTCTCCTCTTTTACTTATCCTTATAATATATTCTGATTATTCTCCCATTAGCCGTTTTAAAACTTCCTCATAGGCGTCCTCTACGCCGCCCAGATCTCTTCTGAATCTGTCTTTATCCAGTTTTTCATGGGTAACTGTATCCCAGAAACGGCAAGTATCGGGTGAAATTTCATCAGCCAGCACAATTTGACCATCTGCCGTTTTGCCGAATTCCAGTTTAAAGTCGATTAACTCAATATTATCGTCCTTTAGATAAGAGGCAAGAATCTCATTGATTTTTAAAGCGTAAGATTTAATCGTATCCAACTCTGCATCTGTCGCGTATTCCATCGCCAGAATATGATAATCGTTTACCATAGGATCGCCCAGATCATCATTTTTATAGCTGAATTCCAGTACCGGTCTTTTCAGCTTGTATCCTTCCTCAAGACCCAGTCTCTTTGCCAGAGATCCTGCTGCAATATTTCTGACGATAACCTCAAGCGGAATGATACTTACCTTCTTTACTACAGTTTCTCTTTCATTTAATTCTTCCACAAAATGTGTCGGAATTCCTTTCTCCTCCAGCATTTTCATCAGAAAATTAGTGACTCTGTTATTGATGGCGCCTTTTCCAGTGATCGTCCCTTTTTTTAATCCGTTAAAAGCTGTCGCGTCATCTTTATACGATACAATGCACAAATTCTTATCTGTTGTCGCATACACCTTTTTAGCTTTTCCTTCATATAACTGTTCTGTCTTTTCTACGCTCATCTTATCTTACCTCTTTTCTATTTAGTTGTTATATTTTTCTTCCACAGCCAAATTCTTTGCAAGAACCTTTTCAGCCGCTGATTTTCTCTGTGCATCCAGTTTAGCGGCAATCTCCTGATCCTCGATGCCAAGCATCTGGATTGCCAGCAAAGCAGCATTTTGCGCGCCGTCAATAGCCACAGTGGCTACAGGAATCCCTCCCGGCATCTGGACAGTAGACAAAAGAGCATCCAGACCGTCCAAAGTAGAGGACTTGACAGGAATACCAATAACCGGAAGTGTGGTACTTGCCGCAATAGCGCCTGCTAAATGCGCTGCTTTACCCGCAGCCGCGATAATCGCGCCAAATCCGTTATCCCTTGCATTTTCGGTAAATGCTTTTACCTCTGCAGGTGTACGGTGCGCCGAATATACATGCACTTCGTAAGGAATACCGAATTCATCCAAGGTATCCATCGCTTTTCCTACAACGGGAAGGTCACTGTCGCTTCCCATAATAATTCCAATTTTCTTCATCTATTTAACCTCCAAATTTTTCTTCAAAATCTGTACTAATAAAACTTTATCACATCTATCCATAGTGTCAATATTTGTTCAGAAAAAAGCCGATAAATGCTAACGTTTTCTATAAAAAAACGTCAAAAAACAGAAAATTCGCGAACATTTTTTACAACTTACAATTATATTGTTCGTTTTTATTCCTTGTCCAACAAATCAGCGGCCCGGACTTATTCCTGACCTTTTTTCCTCATGGCTATGCTGTCAAGATAGCTCTGCATAATCAGAACCGCAGCCTGTTTATCAATAACCTCTTTTCGCTTTTTGCGGCTGACATCCGCTTCGATGAGAACCTTTTCAGCCATAACCGTGGTCAGACGCTCATCCTGCCATACGACCTGGATTCCCTTCATGCCGGTGCTGCGCATTTTGTTCTCTAACATTGTGCGAAATTCATAGACTTTTTCCGTCTGTATACTATCAGTACCGTCCAGCTTACGCGGTAAGCCAATCACAATCGTATCGCATGCATACTCTTTTACCAGATCCAGAATTTTGCCTGTATCCTTTCGGATTCCAACCCTTTCTAAAGTCATTAATCCCTGTGCAGTGATGCCCAATGCATCGCTGAGAGCAATGCCGACTGTTTTATCTCCTACATCTAACGCTATCTTTCTCATAAGGCTCCTCTTTTTTCAAAGAAAACGGCAGGTGAAATACAACCTGCCGTTTTTCTGCAATTTCTTATTTTCTTAAATAATCTTTCAAGATCTCTTCAACCAAATCATCTCGGTCAATGCGGCTGATCATCGTACGCGCATTATTATGACTGGTGATATAAGAAGGATCACCTGAAAGAATGTATCCAACCATCTGGTCGATACCATTATAACCTCTTTCTTCCAAAGCCGCATAAACTGTTTCCAGCACTTCTTTCGTAGTTTTCTGCTGTGTTTTTGCCGCATCGAACATAATTGTCTTTCTCTCCATGATAACGACCTCCTTCTCCGTTTTTCTAATATCTATAGTATACTATGATAAGAGTTCTTCTGCAACCTGAAATGCATCGGAAATCTTAGACGGATCCTTAGCGCCCGCCTGTGCCATGTCAGCCTTACCACCGCCACCGCCGCCGCAGGCCGCAGCAATCTCTTTGATCATTTTACCTGCATGAACCCCTTTGTCCAAAAGGTCGTCTGTTACTGATACCAGGAAAGTTACTTTAGACCCATTGACAGTAGCGAAAACCATGACGATACCACTATGATCCGCCTTTATATCATCAGATAAATTTCGCAGATCATTTATATTATAATCCTTAAATTCCTTGGTTACAAGCCTGATATCTCCGATTTTTTTCGCGGATTTTACCATTTCGTCAACTTCACCACCCATGGCAGCTTTCTTGAATTCTTCTAATTCCTTCTTAATATCCTTCAGCTCATCGGTTACAGAAACAGCCTTCTGTACCACAGCCGTTTGGTTTGTTTTCAGTACGCCGGCAATCTCATTGACGATACCTTCCGCAGCGGCGGCAGCCAGAAGAACGCCTGTCCCTGTGACAGCTTCAATTCTTCGCACACCAGAGGCCACGCCTGATTCGCTTGTAATCTTGAACACACCGATCTGTCCCGTATTATCTACGTGTGTACCGCCACAGAGCTCTATACTCCAATCGCCTGCGTTGACCACCCTGACCTTATCACCATATTTCTCTCCGAAAAGAGCCATAGCCCCCATAGCTTGCGCTTCCTCCATCGGCATTTCAGAAGCAGTTACAGGCAGGAATTCGATGATCTTCAGATTAACAAGCTGTTCAATCTGTTCCAGCTGATCCGGTGTTACAGCTTCAAAATGATTAAAATCAAATCGCAGAGACTCATCGCTGACGCTGGAGCCTGCCTGCTGCACATGACTTCCTACCACCTGCTGCAGCGCTTTTTGCAGCAAATGTGTAGCCGTATGATTTCTCGCGCACGCATTACGGCGGTAAATATTAACACCGCATTCAACAGTATCTCCTTTTGAGAGACACCCTTTCTCCACAAGTACTTTATGCGCAAACACGCCGTTATGCTTTTCAACTGAGATAACCTTCGCATGGCAGTCCATGGTCGACATAAAACCATTATCGCAAGCTTGTCCGCCGCCCTCAGCATAGAATGGAGTTCTATCCAGATAAACAACGGCGTTCTGATAAGTGTCTGCCTTTTCTACTTCGCCTGCATCTGTAAATATAGCAACTACATGAGCGGTATCCTCTGTATGATCATATCCGGTGAAAATGGTATCAGGCAGACCGACTGTGCCGTCAGCCTCTTTCCAGGCTTCCTCCGCCGTTGATTTTCTTCCTGCTCTGGCCATTTCTTTCTGTCTGCGCATATGCTCATTAAATCCTTTTTCATCCGCGCTACAGCCTTCTTCAGCCAGAATTTCTACAGTTAGCTCCAATGGGAAACCGAAAGTGTCATATAATTTAAAGACCTTTTCACCAGACAGAATATTACTGTTTGTCTTTTTTAATTCTTCTACATACTCGTGAATGATGTTAGTTCCCTGGTCAATCGTCACGGCGAACTTCTCCTCCTCCACGGAGATGATCTTCTGAATGTAGTCCTTCTTTTCCACCAATTCCGGATAAGCTTCTCCAGATACTTCGATCACCCGATTTGAAAGCTCAACAAGAAACTTTCCTTGAATTCCTAGAATCTTTCCATGTCTGGCAGCCCTTCTGATCAATCTTCTCAACACATAGCCTCGTCCTTCATTAGAAGGAATGATACCGTCTGCAATCATAAATACCATGGAGCGCAGATGATCTGTGATAATTCTAATTGACACATCTGTCTTAGCCGCGCCGTCTTCATATGCCACGCCGCTGGCTTCGACTACGCCTTCGAGAATATGGCGAATGGTATCTACATCGAAGATAGAATCTACTCCCTGCATGATACATGCCATACGCTCGAGCCCCATGCCCGTATCAATATTAGGATGCTCTAAATTACTGTAGCTTCCGTCCTCCTCTTTGGAGAACTGTGTGAATACATGATTCCAGAACTCAAGATATCTGTCGCAGTCACAGCCTGGCTTACAGTCAGGACTGCCGCATCCGTATTCCTCTCCTCTGTCAAAATATATCTCTGAACATGGTCCGCAAGGTCCAAGGCCGATCTCCCAGAAATTGTCGTCCTTTCCAAGTCTCACGATCCTGTCTTCCGGCAGACCAATTTTTTTCCAAATCTCTACAGCTTGATCATCATCCTCGTAAACAGTCGCCCAAAGTCTGTCGACAGGCATCTTCAAATGCTGCGTAATAAATTCCCATCCCCAGTTAAGAGATTCTTCTTTAAAATAATCTCCAAAGGAAAAATTTCCAAGCATTTCAAAGAAAGTACCGTGTCTGGACGTGATACCTACATTATCAATATCGCCGGTTCTAATACATTTCTGACATGTTGTCATACGTTTGGAAGGCGGTGTTTCTACACCTGCAAAGTACGGCTTCAGCGGCGCCATGCCTGAGTTGATAATCAACAAAGACTTATCGTTACGAGGAATTAAAGATGCGCTTTTCGCTGCATAGTGACCTTTTGTAACATAAAAGTCTCTAAACATCTGTCTGATTTGATTTAAACCTAATTTTTCCATATATAAATTTCCTCCTGAAATTTCTTGCAATAATTTACTATTTTACCACAAATCATAAAGAAAGTCTATTTAATACCCTAAATATTCTTCCAAAGTCACATTTTGCTCATATATTTCCTTTGCAGCAGCTTCTCCAACATAGCGAATGTGCCATGGCTCATAAGCATATCCTGTAACGGCCTCTGTTTCGCCTTTATATCGAATGATAAATCCGTATTTCCAACAATGGTCCGCCAACCATTGGCCTTCTGGGGTTAATCCAAAGCTTTCCTTCAGATCCCAACCTTCACTGGCACATGAAACGTCCAGAGCATACCCTGTCTGATGCTCGCTTCGACCTGCTTTTGCACTGGTTCGCAAGGCTTGTTTCTTCCCATCTACTCTGCACCAATAAGCAAATAATTGTTTTTGCAGCGCATAGTCTCTGTAGGCAGACACGATTCTGATATCTAATCCCTGTTTTCCCGCCGCGCGGTAAAGCTTCTCATAAGCGCTGCGCACAATGCCCTTAGCTGTCATCTCAGCTGTTGCGAATTCACCGACAGAAACGAGATCAGTAGGCACATAGGTTCGGCTTAACCAGCAATTTTTATTGACCAGCATCAGCGGATCTTCAGGATCCTGTCCGACTTCTTCCAAAATTCGAACTTCAAGAGGCTGTATAGCAGCGCTGCATTCCGGCTCGCTTTGCGTGTCCGCGATACAACAAATCTTATAATAACAAGTCTTCCCCACATTCTGTTTCTGATCTAGAAAACGACAGTTTTTATTTCCGTCCAGAGTTTCAACCAAATCATACGTTCCATCCTTTTCATAAGAACGAAAGACGGCGTATCCGGCTGCATTCTCAGCAGATTCCCAGGTCAAAAGAACCTGCCCTGACCCTTCAAGACTTCGTGCTTCAGCCAAAACCTCCGCATCCGCCTGCTTCATACTGCAGCAGCATAAAAGCAGTAATGGCAAACAAATAGCTGCAACTCTGATTACGATTTTTAACATATCGATCTTCTACCCCTTAAAACTGTTCATAATATTTTCTATATCTTTTTCTACTGTCGGCAAATTTTCTGTCTCAAATATATAAATTTTTATCTTTGCTTCTGTTCCCGACGGCCGGATAACCAGCTGTGTTCCTCCCTCCAGGAGGTACGACATTACATCTGACTTAGGTAATCCGGTATCCTGTAGATAATCTATTCTTTCTTGAATCATTACACCGCCTATTGAACTGCCTGCAGTCAGGTTATTCCGAAACCAGTCCATGACATGACCCATGGTCAAGCTCCCATAGGGTCCCTCAAAAAAGAAATTCCAGGTCTTGTCTCTGCACACGCCGAATTCTTCATAAATTTCATGAAGACGCTGTATTAAGTCTTTTCCGGCAGCCTTACACCACGCGGCCACCTCTACAGCCAGCATAGCAGAGCTGACACCGTCTTTATCGCGTATAAACGGATTCATCAGATACCCGTTGCTTTCTTCAAAACCAAAATAATATTCTGAGAGGCGTCCTGCCTGCTCCAACGATGTAATCATCTCGCCGATATATTTAAATCCCGTTAAAGTATTCACTGTACGAAGACCATATTTCTCTGCGATTCGCTCTGCCAAAGGTGTCGTAACAATACTTTTAATCATGAACTGTCCCGGCTTCGGAGGTCTGACATGACACAGATAATCGAGCATTAACACACCCAACTGATTTCCTGTCAGAAGAACCTTCATACTGTCATGATAAATACTGACGCCAACTCTGTCGCAATCGGGATCTGTAGCAATGATGATATCGCCTTTTACCGCGTCCAGGGCCTTAAAGCCTTCGTTATATGCTGTAATTTTTTCGGGATTAGGCGCTGGGCACGTAGAAAAAGACGAATCCGGCATCTCCTGGCAGCCGACGACTGTCAAATTGTTAAAACCAATACCGTCAAGAACCTGACGAACGTAATGATTTCCCGTGCCGTTAAGCGGCGTATATACCACAGACAATTCGTTCATCTGATTTCCCAAAATACCGTCAGCTGTCGACATCGCGATAACGTCACGGCAGAAGTTCTTTGATACCTCATCGCTGACAAATTGAATTCCGCTATGGTCTTCTCGAATTCCATCAAAAAAATCCAGCTTATCTATTTCTTCGAGAATCGCGTCAGGTACATCGCCCACAATTTGATAACCATCACTGCCATATACCTTGTAGCCGTTAAAAATTTTTGGATTATGACTGGCGGTGATCATGATACCCATATCGCAGGACAATTTCCTTATAGAATAGGATAACACAGATACCGGCGCTAAATGTGGAAAAAGGTGTACCTCTACGTCGTTTCCACGCAAAACCTTTGCTGTTTCCATGGCGAAAACATCGGATTTATCACGGCTGTCATAAGAAATTACCACCCTTGGCCGGTGAGAACAGATTCTATTCAAGTAATTCGCTACGCCCTGTGTAGTTCTGCGAATTACGTATTCATTCATACGATTGATACCAATTCCCAAAACGCCTCGAATGCCTGACGTTCCAAAACGCAGATGCGCACAAAACGCATCCACTAATTCCTCCTCCTGCCCGGCTAAATTCTTCAGCTCATTTTGCGCTTTGGGATCTGTTGCACATGTAAGCCATCGCCTATATTCAGTTATTGCAAATTCTCTAATCTGTTTCTTATCCATCATTATCCAATATATCTTTTCAATAATCTGGTAATCTCATTCATATCGATCGGCTTTGCGGTATGAGCGTTCATACCGCTTTCTAAAGCCTTGCGGATATCTTCTGCAAAGGCGTCAGCCGTCATTGCAACGATTGGAATATTGGAATCACTGCGATTCATGGCTCGAATCGCTTTTGCGGCTTCATATCCAGTCATAACCGGCATTCTGATATCCATTAGAATCATATCGTAATATCCTGGTTCCGATTTCTCAAACAGATCTACACATAATTGTCCGTTCTCAGCCCATTCTAATTGTAAATCCAATTCTGACAGCAATTCGCTGGCTATTTCCCAGTTCAACTCATTATCCTCAGCCACCAAAATCCGTTTTCCATGAAAATCGTCTTTTCGTTCTTTTGTGCTCTGAACTACCTGAGCGCCTTCTATATGCTCCTTCAAACCATAATAGAGTGTAGAACGGAACAACGGCTTTGCTATGAAGCCTGTAACGCCTGCTTCTCTTGCCTGATCCTCTATTTCATTCCAATCGTAGGCTGAAATCAACAGGATTGGAATATCATCGCCCATTTCCTCACGAATGGCTTTTGCCGTCTCGATGCCATCCATACCTGGCAGCTTCCAATCAAGCAAAATAATCTGGTAATCATCGTGGCGCGCATGACGTTTATGAACCATTTCAATAGCGCTTTCTCCGTCTAATGCCCAATCTGCTTTAAGACCTATACCTGCCAGCGCTTCTACGGTAGTGCGGCATAATTGTTCGTCATCGTCAACTACCAGCATATTCCACTCCGGTAAAATCATCTCCTCCTCAGGTACCGTAGCTTTTTCAAAATCAATGATCACATGGAACTCTGAACCTTTTCCAAGCTCACTGTTTATTTCAATACTGCCATCCATAGCGTCGACTATATATTTGGTAATAGCCATGCCAAGACCTGCTCCCTCTGTCTTATTGACTCGAGCATTATCTTCTCTTACATAGGATTCGAAAATATTCTTTTGAAAATCTTTTGACATTCCGATGCCCGTATCTTTGACTTTTACGTGTGTACGCACATATTCATCACCCTTCGGTGAACGTTCTTCGTAGAAGGATACGTTTATAGTACCGCCTTCCGGTGTAAATTTAATCGCGTTGGAAAGCAGATTCAACAATACCTGATTCAAGCGAACGCTGTCGGTGCACACATTTTCAACCGTAATACCATCAATAAGCACATCAAAATTCAATTTTTTTGCTTTAACCTGCGGCTGTACGATACTGACCAAACTCTCCAATACTTCTCTCAGGGATACCAGATCCTTATTCAAAGTCATTTTTCCGCTTTCTATCTTGGACATGTCAAGTACATCGTTGATCAAGCCTAAGAGGTGTTTGCTCGATAAAGTAATTTTACGTAAACAGTGCTTTACCTGTTCCGGATTATCGAAGTTAGCCGTAGCGATAGCAGTCATACCTACAATAGCATTCATCGGTGTACGAATATCGTGACTCATATTAGACAAAAATTCGCTCTTTGCTCTTGTAGCGGCCTCTGCCTGACTGCGCGCGCGTTCTAATTCCTCAATCTGCTTTCTCGTCAATCTAAAATATTTGGTAAAGATAACCAGAAGCATTCCCAGAATAACAACGCAGCCTCCTATTGTCATGAACAGCTGGTGCATGCTCAATTGGCTGACCGTCTTATCTAAAGTACCGTATGGCATTACAGTCACCAGATACCATTCTGAATAGTTAAGCGGCGTGCAGTAAATCTGTCTTCTCTGACCGTCGATCTGAAAAACCCCGCTGTAATCAGCTCTGTTTTCCATGGCTTCAAGAAGCTCTTTCTTATACCGATCTATGGTATCTCTGTTATTCTTTCCATAATCTTCTTCCATCTGTTCCAGATAATTCAAACGTTCTGTTCCCTGCCCGCGGACAATAAAGGAGCCGTCTTTCCTTATTATATGAGAATATACCATAGAATTATCTTCACCTAAGGATAACATATCACTGATAGATTCTACCGGCAGCGCCATAACTAAAGCAGTGCATTTTTCTCCGTTTCTCATCTGATAATCAACACTGGCGCCGAAAAGGACTACCTTATGTCCTGATTCGTCTAAGCCTATGGCAACTTTATTATCTCCAGCATTCAGCGAAGTTAAAAAAGGCTCCGGGTCTATTAACTGTATATGTCCTGGACTGAGCATATCAAAGTTTCCGCTTCTTGAATAAAATGCCACATGTGAAAAGCCGCGGGCCTCTGCTCGTTTCCTCAGCTCCTTCCTTACGGTTTTTTCATCCATTTCTGCAGACAGCACGACCTGATTTAAAGACAGAACCTGAGACAGCCTGAGTTCCATAATTGTTTCAAAATGCATGGACAACTGCTTATCCATATTCTCCATATAAAGAGATCCCAACTCTTTAATGGTCGCCTCGCTCTTTTTATTCATAAAATAGCCCTGGGCGCTGAAAGTGATCACACAAACTATCAGCGTTATAATTAGGCTTATGACAAGAAACCGTATGGTTTTATCCTGTGTTTTCTTCTGTGCGTCCTTTTCTATTACCGTATTTGTATTGTTTATCATAGACTCCATATTATTTCCTCTTTTATCTACAATGTGTACTTGTGAAAGCTATTAAAACAGCCTTGACAGCTTCAGTCTTCTTTCTACAAATCTCCAATTTATATTATACTGGAATCAAAAAATATGTCAATGAAAACAAACGGCTAACAGGCTCTAAAAAAATAAGAAGCAGACTAATCTGCTTCCTATTCCGCCTTATATCTTCTGCCCTTAAAAAGTGTCTTTGATCGTTCCAGCCATTCTGCTCACGTCGTGACGAACATCTCCCATATCCTCCACGGTGCGGCGAACATCTCTGCTGATCTTCTGTTTGTCCGTCGGCGACATCCAACGATACGCACAATAGCCTGCAGTTCCTGCTGCAGCCAGCAAAGCGGCGTCTTTGATCATTTTGCTCATATCCATATTTCTCACTCCCCTTTCAAAACTAGTATGGCTTAGAAAAGTACGGATTATGCTCGCCACAGTCTGGGAAAAACGAAATTGCTATTCAATAAATCCGCCACCGATCACTCGATCACCCTGATAAAATACAATAGACTGGCCCGGCGTAGGCGCTCGCTGCGGTTCATCAAAAGTGGTCAAAAGGCGTCCGTTTGAAATCTTTTCAACGACAGCGTCTGCGGCTTTTGCTGCGTAACGAATTTTCGCGGAAACAGATAATTTATTTGAACAAGTGTCCGGAAAGCCGCTTCCAGAAGTTTCCGCAAAAAAATTATTATAAGAATAAACTTCACCTCTGAAGAGGCTGTCATTATCACCTAAGGTAATATCGCCGCTTTCAGCGTCAATCTTCGTTACAAAAGCCGGTTTTCCAAGCGCGATTCCCAAGCCCTTGCGCTGACCGACTGTATAACACGAAATACCTCTGTGTTCACCTAATACATTACCGTGTTGATCGATAAAATTTCCTTTCTTTCCGACTGCATTTCTGTGGAATAAAAAACGCTCATAAGATTCAACGCTTTCATCAATGAAACAGATCTCCTGACTGTCAGAAGCTTCCGCATTAGGAAGCTCGTAGCTGCGCGCGATCCGTCTTGTATCCTCTTTGCAGGCAATGCCGCCAAGCGGAAGCAGCAGACGTGATAACACATCCTGTCCCAACCGATACAGCATATAGGACTGATCCTTTTTCTGATTTACGCCTTTTGTAATATAATATAATCCGTTAACCGGATCCTGTTCTACTTGTGCATAATGCCCCGTAGCAATGTAATACGCGCCTCTTTCATCTGCTATCTGCAGCAGCTTACGGAATTTGATCGTAGGATTACAGATCACACATGGATTAGGCGTGCGTCCGCATGCATACTCATTGCAAAAGTTCTCAATTACAATGTCACTGAATTGCTTCGACACGTCCATGGATACAAAATCGATAGAAAGCCGCTCAGCTAATTTTCTGGCAGCTTCTTCACCTTCTCGATTCGTACCTAAAACATCAAAATAGAAGCCAATCACTTCCATACCCTGTTCTTTTAAGAGCAAAGCAGCGGTAGTGCTGTCCACTCCGCCGCTTAAACCAAGTATTACTTTCTTATTCTTCTTCAATGTGTTCATGATCCTCCTCGTCCGCGTCAGGATCAAAGCCCTCCAAGCCTGCATATGTCTTTCCGTTTTTCTGAGCATAATCATAGATTGCGGATTTGATCGCGTGATCCGCTAAAACAGAACAGTGCACCTTTACCGCAGGCAGACCGCCCAGCTCCTCAATAATCTGCTTGTTGCTGATCGCTAATGCCTCATCAATAGTTTTTCCAATAATCATTGAAGTTGCCATGCTGGAAGACGCAATCGCACTTCCGCATCCAAAGGTCTTAAATTTTGCATCTGTAATTACATCATTTTCTACATTGATCTGAATCTGCATCATATCTCCGCATACCGGACTGCCGTACGTACCAGTTCCGTCCGGTTTTTCCAGTTCTCCCACATTTCTTGGATTCATGAAGTGATCCATAACTGTATCGTTATATAATGCCATATTTCTTACCATCCTTTCTCGCCGTTGACAGGAGATAACGCTCTCAGCTTTTCCACGATCTCCTTCAGGCATTCAACTACATAATCTATATCTTCTTTTGTTGTAAAATCACCAACTGTAAACCTTACAGTTCCATGAATCATTTCCACAGGTACGCCCAGCGCCGTCAAAACATGAGATGGTTCTAGAGACTTAGAGGAACATGCCGAACCTGTCGAAACAGCTATACCCTTAAAATCCAACAGCAGCAAAATGGATTCACCCTCAATATATTTAAAAGTGATATTCGCGTTGCCGGGATGACGATAATCTATAGAACCATTGACAAAGGTATCCGGAATCTCATCGGTTATTCTTTGTATCAAATAATCCCTCAGCTCGCTGCAATGACGTATGTGTTCTTCCATCTGCCGCTCCGCAAGCTCCGCAGCCTTTCCAAATCCAACGATAGACGCCAGATTTTCCGTTCCTGCCCGGCGTCCCATTTCCTGTGCTCCACCATGCAGGTAATTGGAAATTCTAAGACCTTTACGGATATACAGAGCGCCAACGCCTTTAGGACCGTAAATTTTATGAGCAGACATACTCATCAAATCTATACCCAATTCCTTCACATCGATAGGCATGTTAGCAAGCGCCTGTACTGCATCAGTATGAAACAATATACCGTGCTCCTTAGCAATAGCTGCCAGCTCCTTAATCGGTTCAACGGATCCAACCTCATTATTAACCATCATAACGCTTATCAGTATCGTTTTATCCGTAATTGCATTCTTTAAAGCCTCAGGGTCTACTCGTCCATCCGGCTGTACATCCAGATATGTAACCTCGTACCCATTCTTTTCTAAAAAAGCACATGCATGAAGCATAGCATGATGCTCAATCCTAGTTGTAATAATATGTTTTCCTCTATCTTTTAACGCGTTTGCAGCCCCAAAAACAGCCCAGTTGTCAGCCTCACTGCCGCAACCGGTAAAAAATACTTCCCTAGGCTCTGCGTGTATCAGACTTGCAACCTGACGTCTTGCCTCGTCCATGGCCTCCTTAGACTCCAGTCCCTGAGAATAAAGGCTGGACGGATTGCCAAATTTCTGTGTGAAATACGGCAGCATGGCCGAGAGAACTTCTTCCTTTACCGGAGTTGTCGCAGAATAGTCCAAATATACTTGTCTCATAAGAGTTACTCCTTTTTTAATCTTCAAACATATTATACCAAATTAAACCCGTGATTAAACAAGGAGATTTTTGTTTACTCATATTTTTTTCAGCTGTGTTAATTTTATTTTTCCTTTTTTATCTTCAGCAGTAAAAAAGTATACCTGCTTGTCCCTCCACTTTCCATGCTGTCTGTACATGACATAAGAAATTTCCGCGTTACCTTTAATGATACCGTAGCTTGTCCTCTTACATGATTTGACTTTTACTTTTGAGGTCTGAATCCGATCCATATCTGTTGCGCTGTATGCCTTCATTAAAGCAAGATCACTTCTTAGCAGCTTTTCCTTCTCAAGCTGACGAAGAATATCTTCTGTTTCGTCATAAGTCGTATCCTGACTGTAATAGTCGTTTAAAGCCGTAATACGATCAGTAACAAGCAATTTAATCTGACTGCTGTCAGTATTAGGACGTCCCACAATTCCTGCTGTTAAAAACATAATCAAAAGAACACAAAGATTGACAACATATAGCTTTTTCATTTTCTCATCCTCCCATAGCCATTCCTTCTGTTCATAATAAACTAAAAAGAGAGCAAAATTTGTAAAATTCTGCTCTCCTTCACATTTTATTTTCATTTACTATCCTTATCAACAAATTCAATCTGTTCAAGCTGTGATCGTAGATTTGCCTTGAAGGCGTCTATATACTCTCTGCGCAGCACTTGTTGCTCGGCTTTTTCCTCCTCTGTCAGTCCTTCTTCCGTCTTTGCTTTTCTAGCTAATATATTAATACGGTCTATCTTTTCCTGTGTAATCATAAATGCTTCTCCTGCGTCCTAGTTTTTCTTAAACATTCCTTATAACTTACATGACGGAATCATTCCTGTCAATAGCTTTCCCAAATTTTTCTGCTTTCACAAAAGAGCGGGACATGTAAAAAATTCTCTTATCTGGGCCACACACACTTTTCCACATAAGGAATCATTTTGTAAATGTATTAACCGATTTTACGCTCTAACCGCAGTTTATCTGCAATGATAGCAATAAATTCAGAATTCGTAGGCTTGCCTTTATCATTCTTCACGGTATATCCAAACAAAGCGTCGATCGTTTCAATCCTGCCTCTGTTCCAAGCTACTTCAATAGCATGACGTATAGCTCTTTCCACTCTGCTAGGAGTTGTATTGTTCATCTTGGCAATGGTTGGATAGAGTTCTTTCGTAACTGCCGATAAAATATCCATATTGTTAACCACTATGGTAATCGCGTCACGCAAATAATGATATCCTTTGATATGAGCTGGAACGCCTACCTCATGAATCAAATTTGTGATTTCGATTTCAAGATCATTCTCCTTGTAGCTGGCTGATCTATTCAAGTTAAAGCCAATATTGTTCACTTCACACCGTCCCGACATTTCACGGCTCATGATCTGCCGAATCCGCTTTGCCAGAATATCCATGCTAATCGGTTTGACCAGATAATATTCCGCACCCATAGCGATTGCTCTCTGAATCATAGCATCCTGACCTACCGCGGAAACCATGATAACATGGGGATATTTGTTCAGCTCCATAGTATTCAACGATTCCAACACACCAAAACCATCCATATGAGGCATAATTAAATCAAGAATTAACACATCAACTTCACTGTTTTGGATTTGATTTATGGCTCCAATACCATCTTCGGCAGTAAAAGAAATCTCCATATCCTCCTGCCGTGAGAAATACGCCTGCAAAGCTTCGCAAAAGTCTTTGTTATCATCAACAAGACCCAGCTTAATTTTATCCATACACTAATCCTCCCTCGGACATTTTTCTTGCACCTTCTCAGTCCTACGCTATAATTTTACAATAAAAACGATGATTAGGGAACACTTATTTTATGACAAAATGTCGCAAATTCCGTACAAATTTATCATATTATTCTCATTTATCGCATTCTTCGACCATAAATTCAGCAAAGATGCCATATCCCTTTTTAGGATTGTTTACAAAAACATGTGTTACAGCGCCTACAAGCCTGTTATTCTGTATGATTGGACTGCCGCTCATACCCTGGACAATACCACCGCAGATTTTCAATAACTTTTTATCAGTCACCTCGAATTCCATGCCTTTTCCTTCAGCATGATTTTGATGGCGAACACGAGTAATTTCAATGTCGAAACGTTCCACCTTTGTACCGTCAATGGTGGTCAGAATATATGCGTCTCCTTCTTCCACCTGAGATCTCGCGGCCATGATGATAGGTTTAGACAAATCGAAATCCTGTGCGTCGTCAGCGCTTCCGTATAGTCCGAATTCTGTGTTCTTTTCAATTGTTCCTAATGGATTCTGAAAATCATAGATAACGCCGCCTAATTCTCCCGGCGTTCCCTTCTCTCCTGCTTTAATCTGGTTTACTCTGGTATTCAGCAGCTTCCCGCTGCGGGTTTCCAATAATATCCCTGTTTCTGCCTCGTAAATACCATGCCCAAGAGAAGCAAATTTGTTTGTCTTAGGATCGTAAAAAGATAACGTACCGATTCCCGCGATTTTTTCTTTTATCCAAAGGCCCAGTCGGTATGCTCCGCTGCTCTTATCGTAATAGGGCTTTACCCGATAGTTCAGGTTTTCTCTGTCTCGTACCACTGTAAGCTCTACTGTATCGCCGCTGTCAGATACAATTTTATCAACATCATCCGGACTATCAACCTTTCTGCCGTTGACAGCGATAATCATATCTCCTACCTGAGGACCCGTATCGTTTTCGACGCCGACAATCAGCGCTCCCTTTACATTCATCTGCAGTCCTACTGATTGGCCGCCTGGTATTAGAACTCTCTCAGATACTACATCCTTTGAAGAAGTCAGCACAGACAGCTGCTCCGGAAACAAAATGCCGCTGCAGGCAACAAAAGCAATAATGCCTGCAAATAACAGCGCGCACCGTTTTACTCTTTCTTTCATCATTTTACTCAGCTCTCATAATCCATCATCAATTTATTCAGATCATCTCTCCTTTCCAGCTTGATCCCCTCAGCGAATCTCTGCTGGTCCTGGGCAGACAGAGTTTCATAAATAATGCCGGTTTCTTCCAGCTCGGTCAACTTGCCCGTTTCATCGGAGAAAAAGATCTTAATAACATTGTTATCATATTTCACCAAATAATATGACTGATAAAATTGTTGATTGTCGTCCTCTTTTTCCTCCGGATCTTCCTCTGCGGATTTTGGTGAATCAACCTGCGTATCGTCTTGTTTGTCCTCTTGCGGCAAATCCTGTACTCTGCTTTCTAAATTAACCCGCTCAGCTTCACGGGCATTTCGACTGCTTAGCGCTCCAATGAGAAGGAATACAGCAAGAATGACAACAGTAAGTGCAAGTGCGACATAAATCCACGTATGATTCTTTTTTTTCTGACTGAACATATTATCACCTCAACGGCTATTATTACCAGAAACAAGAAAACTATACAAATATCATATCCTGCATTTTCTCATACGTCTTATTTCCGATTCCACTGACATTTTTAATATCCTCCTTTGACGCAAAGCTGCCGTGTTCTTCTCTGTAATTGATAATCTTTTCGGCAGTGGCCGGTCCAACGCCCGGTAACTCCTGAAGCTGATTACTGTCAGCCAGATTGATATTAATTTTACCGTCTGATGTAACTGCTGAACCGGTATTTCCTGCTGCCGGTGATTCTATAGCTCCTGTTGTTTCACCCATGGCAGGAATTACTACCTTTTGACCGTCTGTCACAGTTTCCGCCTGATTGATTTGACTGACGTCAGCATCCGGCGTCAAACCGCCGGCTTCTTTTATTACCTCAAAAAGTCTGGTTCCTTCTACTACCTGGTATACCCCCGGACTTTTAACACAGCCTCCGATATCTACATAAACCGGTCCCTGCGCTATGCCTCCGTGTTCATCCATATCGTCCTGTAGGCTTGTTTCATCAGATTGTGTAGATTGTGCCTGCTCTGCCTCTTTAAAATCAAGAGAATTATCTGATTCCTCCCCAATACCTCCAAAAAACACTACAGCGGCAATCAGTATTACAACTGCTGCCGCTGCTTTTATTATTTTCTCGTGTTCTGAGAGCCAAGTCAGATACGGTTTCAATTTTTCCATCTTCATTCTCCCTTCTGATTATATCCATATTTTGGTTTATATGAATATATTATCTCTATTTCCAGAAGATGTCAATATTAAATTAAAATTTCACAGCTTTGTCAAATCCCATGGAAACTCTCTCGACTTCAACATCGTAGCGAGGTATGTTCAACCCCGCAAAAGCCATATAGGAAGTAATCACCTGTTCAGGACTGAGATTCGACGCGCTCCCACTGTCTAAACGCATTTGCAACGTCAAACGACTGCTTTTCAGCAGCTTTATCTCCCTGATCTTAGGACGAATATCTACGGTTACCATTTTTTTGGTTTTCTTTTGCCGTTTTTCAGCCAATATTTCAGGCTGTGCCAAATATTCATCCACCAGTTTTTGATCTCGTTCAGGATCTGCTTCTACAGGGAATACAACATTGTAAACAGCTTCACAGGTCGCCGCCGCTAAAGATTTTATATCGCCCATAAGAGGGCTGCAGGCGAGAATTTGAATTCCCTCAGGCATCATAGATTGAAGTGCTCGCGTCATATTCTCAGGTTTTTCCTCTTTAACTGTTTCAAATTCCAAAAGCTCACAACGACTGGTGTAACCCAGAGATAGCGGCTGCGCAAAACCCATTTTAGGATGAGGATTAAAGCCCTGAGAATAGCTGAGCGTAATACCTGCTCGCTTAAAAGCTCTTTTGAACAGCCTTAGCATGTCCAAATGGGAAGTATAGCGAATATAGCCTTCTTTTTCAAATCTGACTACATATCTATGCATGATAAATCCCTCCCTGTTTACATTTTGTCCGGCGATTGATACCACAACCCGCACAGCCCCAGCGGCAGTCCTTTGTGGTAATCTCCGCTAAGGATTTATCAGCCTCTTTGCGCAAAAAATCCTTAGAAATAGACGCGTCGACTATATCCCATGGAAGCGTTTCCTCGAAGCTTCTCTGACGCGTAGTATAAAAAGCAATATCAGTTCCGCTGATTTCTACAGCTTTCTTCCACTTCTCAGGATCAAAATGTTCCGACCATCCGTCCAATTTGCATCCCTGACGATGCGCCTCCAGCAATAATCTGGAAAGCCGGCGGTCTCCCCTGGCAAAAACTGCTTCATAAGTGCTGACCGTATCATCATGATAGTTAAAATTGACGCCTTTGATCTTCAATCTTGCCGTGAGATAGTTATGCTTACGGTTAAACTCCTCAGTGGTATTCTGGCTGACCCATTGAAACGGCGTATGGGCTTTTGGAACGAAATTAGATACACTGACTGATACAGTAAATCGTCCGCCTTTTCCCGAATTCCGATGAATCTGCACGATATTTTTTGCGATCTCAGCAATGCCGTCCAGATCCTCATCCGTCTCTGTCGGCAAACCAATCATAAAGTACAGTTTAATATGCTTCCACCCAAGCTCAATAGCCTGTTCTACTGCTTCATAAATATCCTTCTCCGTAATGCCTTTATTGATCACATCGCGCAGCCTCTGGGTACCAGCTTCCGGCGCAAACGTCAAACCCGATTTTCTATATCCCTGAATTTCTTCTAATACACGGAAAGAAAAGCTGTCCAAACGGAGTGATGGCAATGAAAGAGATACATTTTGCGCTTTGCACTGTCTCATAAGCTCTACTGCAAGCTCCTCAAACTGGGAGTGATCACTGGTTGACAGAGAGAGCAGAGAAAGTTCCTCATGACCGGTGCTTTCCAATTGTCTCATAGCCAGATCCGTAATCGTTTCTTTTGATCTCTCACGTACCGGACGATAAATCATACCTGCCTGACAGAAACGGCATCCTCTGGTGCAGCCTCTGAAGGTTTCCACTACGGCTCTGTCATGCACTGTCTCAATCAGCGGAACGATAGGCTCTGTAGGAAAATCTACTGTCTCAATATCGTCAATGAGACAACGCTGAACCTTTGCCGGCGTTTTATCGGTCAAAGGTATGTAGGCTTTCACTGTACCGTCTGTATGATAACTGACTTCATAAAGAGACGGTATATACACGCCGGTATCTCCTGCGATTTCTTCCAAAAACGCTGTCTTCGACATTCCCCGCGCTTTTGCCTGTTTATATTTTTCAGTCAGTTTCGGCAGACTCTCCTCACCGTCTCCTATAAGGAAAATATCGATGAAATCAGCCAACGGTTCCGGATTATAGGCGCAAGGCCCCCCCGCGACGATCAAAGGGTCTTCTGGCGTCCTTTCTGCGGCCAGCAGTGGAATTCCTGCAAGCTCCAGCATGTCCAAAATACTGGTAAAGGACATCTCGTACTGCAAGGTAAAGCCCAGAAAATCCATTTCTCTTGCCGGTGTCTTAGTTTCCAGCGTAAACAACGGCACATCTTCCGCCCGCATTAATTGTTCCATATCCGGAGCTGGAGCGAAGACTCTCTCGCAATAGATTTCCTCCCGTTCGTTTAATATATGATACAGGATTTGAAGTCCCATATAGGACATCCCTATTTCATAGAGATCCGGAAATGCAAAGGCAAAACGAACCTTTACCTGCTGGGGATCTTTTCTCACAATATGATTTTCATTGCCGATATACCTGGCCGGTTTTTCGACCTGTTTCAGCAGATGATTCAGTTTTGATTGTAAATTCATCTTTTCAGCCTTTCTTCTGTAGTATCTATGTTTGCAAAGAGACTGTCTATGGTACAGCCTATGGCGGCTTCAATCTCATCCATTAATCTCCTTGTTTCTCTTTTCTTCTGGCAAATTCGATTCTGAACCTGGGGTATCTGCGGCGCTTTATGCAGAATATAATCTATGCGTTCATCCAGACCCACATAACGATCCTCTTTGACCAGACGATCTGCCAGACAGACCAAATCTGTCTCATTCAGATGAGCAAAGTCGTGAAAGTCGTAGATCATATGTTCTCTTACAATATCAGCTTCATCGTGATATCCCAATTCATCCAGAATTTTCGCCGCAACGTGTCCATGATCCTCAGAAAGTCTCGCTACATCGTGAATCAGTCCAGCGCCTTTTATCAGAGGTACATCCAGAGAATATCCACAACCGTTAAGCTGTTTTCCTATGGTCACGGCTACCATACTGACAGCCTCGCAATGTCGAATCACATGTTCAGGTGTTCCATACTGCCTGTACAGATCCCGACAGGCCTCCTCTGTCAATCGCTTTTTCTCTTTTTCCTCTGTCATGGTGTCCCACCTTTCACAACTTTTTGTCCTTAGTATACAAGAGCCAACCTCTGTCTGCGCTTTCAGCTTGTCTTGCCATAGAGTGCCACGGAGCAAAGCTCCTGCACTCCTGACATGAGACCTGTCACGCTTCCGTCTGCGCCTACGGCTTGTCGGTCAGCGGACTAGGGCTTCATCGCCGTGTGCAAACATTATATCACAAATTCTCTTGTAAATCATAATAAAATTCGTCTCCGGAACTGATATCATAGCTGCCGATAATTTCACCACGCTGTACGCGTTCTTTCTCTACCACACCGATATCTGAAAGATGTCCGTAAACCGTAACCGCATCCTCATGGCGAATCTTCACATACAGTCCCAACTCATCATCCTTTCCGGAAGCCTCTACCACACCGCCAGCCGCCGCATGAACCTGTTTCACTCCGTCAGACGCCTTTTGATCAATAGGTTCGCCATATCTGGACTGACTGTTCACCTTAGATACCGCTGAAACCACCTTTGACGGTACGCCAGCCAGAACCGCGGTAATACGTGTTCCTACATCCTTAACATCCTCCATCGTGGGCTGTTCCATAATTACTGCCTTTACCTGATCAAAGATTTTTGCTACCTGGGGTATATTACTGTTGTTTCCATAGTATACGGCGCCTAACGCTACAACGCATATTACGACTTGTATGCACAGTTTCTTTTTATTCATAAAATCACCTCTATACAAAATATTATATAGAGGTGTCAATTATGCGCGATTCAGCTTCTAATACTCATCCCAGTATTCAAATTCATAATCGAAAATTCGAATTGTGTCGCCTTCTTCCAATCCCAAATCGAGCAGCTTTTCAATTGCGCCGCGCTTTTCTACATACTTATACAGATAGCGCAGCGAACCCATATCGTTGAAATTAGTTGAGTCAAAGATCTTCTGCAGCTGCTTTCCTGTGAGAACATATACATCGCCTTCCTTAGACGCATAGACCTCCTTGAAGTCAGGTTCTCTGTCGTCAATATCAAAATCAAAGTATTCGTAATCGTCATCCTCTGGTGGGTTCATAGCAGCTTTACGCAGTTCTTCCGCAGCAGCAGCCATCAATTCATGAACACCAAGATTGATCGGCGCGCAAATCGGAAAAACTCGGCACCCTTTATTCTCAACGTACTCTTTAAATTCAAAGTATTTCGGATCATCCTCGTCGATCATATCCATCTTATTGGCGGCTACCAGCATGGGCTTTTCTGCTACCCTTTTACTGTACAGCGACAGTTCAGCCATAATCTTGTCAAAGTCTTCGATTGGATCGCGCCCCTCGCTGCCTGATGCATCGACAACATGAATCAGCACCCTTGTTCGTTCAATATGCTTTAAAAATTTGAGTCCCAGGCCTAAACCCTTATGGGCGCCTTCAATAATTCCGGCAATATCCGCCATGACGAAGCTGGTATCATAAATTTGTACTACGCCCAGATTAGGAGCAATCGTTGTAAAATGATAGTTCTCAATCTTAGGCTGGGCGCTCGTAGCCGTTGCCAGCAAACTGGATTTTCCAACATTCGGAAATCCTACTAATCCAACGTCAGCAATAACCTTCATCTCCAGGATCACGCTTCGCTCTTTAGCAAAGCCGCCTGCTTCAGCAAAGTTGGGAGCCTGACGCACAGAGTTTTTAAAATTGGTATTTCCCTTACCGCCTTTACCGCCTCTTGCAGCTATAAAACACTGTCCATCCTCTGTCAGATCCTTCATTACTAGTCCGGTTTCCTCATCAATCACTACCGTACCCATAGGTACTTTAATAACTAAGTCCTTACCATTTTTACCGAACTTTTTCTTCCGCATGCCGTCTTGTCCATTTTCGGCTTCATATTTTCTCTTATATCTAAAATCCATCAAGGTTCTCAGATTACGATCAGCCTGGAAAACCACATCTCCGCCTTTTCCGCCGTCTCCTCCATCTGGTCCGCCTTCGGGAACAAAGGGCTCGCGGCGAAAGGATACGCATCCATTTCCACCCTTGCCTGATTTAATCTGTATTTTCGCTCTATCTACAAACATAACAGACCTCCTTACACTGCCAGTATGCGCAGATTTTCGATGAAAAAACCCCTAAACGTCGTTAGGGGCTCAAACTATCTTATGCTTCTTTTGGATAAACGCTTACCTGTTTTCTGGTTTTGTCTTTTCTTTCAAAACGAACAGTACCTTCAATCTTTGCAAATAATGTATCATCACCGCCGATGCCTACATTATTGCCCGGATGAAATTTTGTACCTCTCTGTCTAACCAAAATGCTGCCAGCGCTAACAAACTGACCGTCACCTGTCTTGACGCCTAAACGTTTCGACTCGGAGTCACGACCGTTCTTAGAGCTACCTACTCCTTTTTTACTTGCCATAGACCAGACACCTCCTTGCTATTTCTGGCTTAATCCTATTACTTTAATGCTGCTTCGATGGTTTCGATGATGACTGCTTTTGTTGCCTTTTCGTCAACCTCTACGCCATGCTCTTTTGCATAAGCAATTAATTCATCTTTCTTCATGGAAGCGGAAACCTTCTTTTCAGCTTTTGGCTCTGCTGCCTTTACTTCTTCAGCCGGCGCTTCTTCCTTTGCCAGAGATGCCTTTGGAGCCTTTCCGCCCAGGGACTCAATCTTAACCATTGTGTAAGGCTGTCTGTGACCCTGTTTCTTTCTATAGTCCTTTTTAGCTTTGTACTTGAAGATAATAACCTTCTTTCCTTTGCCATTTTCAACTACTTCGCCTGTTACCGCTGCTCCTTCTACATATGGAGCTCCTACCTTCAGGCCACCTTCTTCAGCTAAAACCAGTACCTTATCAAAAGTCACTTTGTCTCCAGCTTCTACGTTTAACTTCTCAATCGTTAAAACGTCGCCTTCCTGTACTCTGTACTGCTTTCCGCCTGTTTCAATTACTGCGTACATTTACTTTTACCTCCTCTATCCAGTCTCGCCTTTTCAGGTAGCGCAATTTATTTAAATTACGCTTTCTAAACCTTTTCCGAGCGGTCTAACTCAATTAGTATAGCACGGAAGTAACAGGCTTGTCAAATGATTTTTCCCTTTTTTTCAATATTTTCGGCGATGATTATTTACTCTTTCGCTCTCGAACACACTCTGACAATAAATACTCGATCTGCCCGTTAATAGAGCGAAAATCTTCTTCTGCCCATCGGGCAATTTCTTCCCACAATGATGGCGCAATTCGCAGGATAATCTGTTTTTTCGCCTTTTCAGCCTGTTTAACAGCTTTCTCTTTAGCCTTAATTTCCCTTTCCATACGCTGCAATCTGGCAAGACGGTCTTCTAACTCTATTTCTTTCTGTAAAATATTCTTTTCGTTATCCATCGCGTCCAACCTTTCGCTCATCTAATCCTCCGACTATTAAAAGTCTCTATACCCCATATTAAACTTAGTAGATACTGCCGCTATTGACGATAGGCTGCGTATCCTTATCAGAGCAAAGTACGACCATCAAATTAGATACCATAGCCGCCTTTCTCTCCTCATCTAAAAATACTACTTCCTCCTCACCCAGTTTGTCAATAGCCATCTTGACCATGCTAACCGCGCCTTCTACAATCTTTGCTCTCGCGGAGATTACTGCCTCGGCCTGCTGTCTTCTCAGCATGGCCGCTGCGATTTCTTCTGCATAGGACAAATGTGTAATACGTACTTCTTCAATTTCCAGGCCTGCAAATTCCACCTTTTTATTCAACTCGGTCCGCATGTTATCGGCGATTTCCTGAGAGCTGCCTCTAAGTGTTTTCTCGTTGGTATGTTCATGTTCCTCCGTACTCATACTATCATACGGATACATTCTCGCAATGTTTCTGATTGTCGAATCAGTCTGAATAGATAAAAACTCTGTATAATCTTCTACATTAAATACAGCTTTTGTCGGATCAACAACCTTCCAGATTACAACAGCCCCGATAATGATAGGATTTCCCATCACATCATTGACTTTTTGAATACCGTTATTCAATGTAATATTTTTTAAGGAAACAGTTTTCTTTGCGTTTAATCTGACCGAACCGATAGAAAAATTCATCTTTCCCTTATCCACCTGCGCCGCCGCTTCCTTTGCCGCAGTAAGTTCCTTCAAATACGCCGGATTGTTATATGTAGCGAACGGATTCACAAAATGAAATCCCTGTTTCAAAATTGTGCCATAATAATTTCCGAAAAGTGTCAATACCAGCGCCTCATTAGGTCCAACTACTTTAAGGCCGCCATATAAAACAGGAAACACAATGCAGCAGATAACACCGATAATCAACATGACCACCCCTGCTATAGTATTTCCTTCACTGATCATCACGCCTCCTCCTATACATAGTGCGATAGAAGCCAGTAAGGCCATCGTGATAACGATTAGCATAAGAATACCGCTTGCAGGTTTAATTTCCTTCTGTGCAACAGTGCAATTTTTATTCTCATTGACCAATTCTTTCTGATTTTTCATGTAGTTCTCCTTTCCCCTTTTGGGCGCTGCATAATTCGCAGAATTCATGATATTATTTTGATATCATTATAATATCTCACTTCAGATCAGTTGTCAAGGAAAAAATTGAAAGTGGTTCTTTTGACATTGAAAAACGGCATCAGTGTTAAACCTTACTGATGCCGTCATACTCTTTTTTCATCTATCCTATCAGGTTCTAAAGATATCTGAGCAGATCTTCCACTTCTTTTCTCTTTGGCGCAGCAGGCGCTTCACCAGCTGGATAGCCGATCGGAATTAAAGCTCCAATTTTTTCTCCTTTCGGCGCGCCGATAGCCTCTGCCACCTTCTCATCATCAAAAATACCCAATATAACTGTACCAACGCCTTTGTCATGGGCTGCTAAACAGAAGGTCTGTACAGCAATTCCCACATCAAAGTTCTCCCATCTGTCTTCCTTGGAGGTAGTATAGGAACCATCCTTTTCGAATCCTGAACGTCCGGCCACGTAAGTAGCTACCACCAGTTGCGGCGCTCCATGAATCGTTTTAGCGTTATATTCAAAACCCAAAACACATTCATCTGCTATTTTAGCCTTTACTTCAGAACTTTCTACCACTACATATCTAGTTATTTGCGTATTTTTCCAGGACGGCGCATAAGAGGCCGCCGTAACGATCTCATCAATTACCTCTCTGGATACGGCTTCATCCTTAAACTTTCTGATGCTTCTTCTTTCCTTAATACATTTTATTGCTTCCATATCGCTTTTCCCTCACATTCAACTTCTATTCAATTACAACACCGTCAGCGTCTACCTGCATACTGTCCGAAGCCGTATCTTCAGGCTTCAACGTATCAAGCAGCTTCTGCTCAATTTCTTCTAATGTTGCCGGATTTTCTTCCAGCCATTTTTTTACGTTCTCGCGACCCTGACCAATCCGTTCTCCGCCGTAGCTATACCATGATCCGGCTTTTTCTACTATTTTTTGCTCCACAGCGCAATCCAGAAGATCTCCCGCCTTGGAAATGCCTTCGCCATACATGATATCAAACTCCGCCTGTTTGAAAGGCGGTGCGACTTTATTCTTAACAATCTTTACCTTCGTTCTGTTTCCAATCATTTTATCGCCGCTCTTAATAGTTTCTACCCTTCTAACGTCAAAACGCATGGAAGAATAAAACTTCAACGCCCGTCCGCCGGTAGTTGTCTCCGGACTTCCGAACATGACTCCGATCTTTTCACGAAGCTGATTGATAAAGATAACACAGGTACTGGACCGGTTCACATTGCCGGCAATTTTACGAAGGGCCTGTGACATCAGTCTCGCCTGTAAGCCTACGTGCGTCTCTCCCATATCGCCTTCAATCTCAGCTTTAGGTACTAAAGCTGCTACAGAATCTATGACAATAACATCAAGCGCACCGCTACGCGCTAACATATCGCAGATTTCCAAAGCCTGTTCTCCCGTATCTGGCTGCGATACTAAGAGTTCATCAACCTTAACGCCTAAATTCCGAGCATAAACCGGATCTAAAGCATGCTCCGCATCGATAAAAGCGGCTTTACCGCCATGTTTCTGCGCTTCTGCTACGATATGCAGGGTCAAAGTCGTCTTACCAGAAGATTCCGGGCCATAGATCTCTACGATTCTTCCTTTTGGTACACCACCTACGCCCGTCGCCAAATCCAAGCTGACCGAACCTGTCGAAATCGTATCGATATTCATCTGTGCAGACGCGTCTCCCAGCTTCATAATAGAACCTTTTCCGTACTGCTTCTGAATCTGATCTAGCGCGTCTGCAAGAGCCTTTTCTCGTTCTTCTATATTATCGATTCTCCCCTTGCTAATCTTATTATTATTATTACTGGCCATTCCTTACCTCCACATGAACATTTGTTCTTATTCTATAATACATGATTGCGGTCAATAGGTCAAGACTTTTCTCTCGTCTAAAACAAAATGTAAATATTTGGTATAAACAGTATACAGTAATCGGACAAGGCTGTCAAGTAAATTCATTATATCTGCAGCTTTTCATCCAGAACGCGATTTATCATATCCAACATGGCTAATACCGCATAGTGACGGTTCCACTGCCGATTCACATTCCTGCCGCGTATTTCCTGCACCGTTGTTTTTCCGTCTATACAGCAGCCGATAAATACCGTGCCTACCGGCTTATCCTCAGTGCCGCCTCCCGGACCGGCTAAACCGGTTACCGACATACAAATCCGACTTTCGGTCTTCTTCCAAAGACCATATGCCATTTCCTCAGCCACCTCACGGCTTTCTGCTGTATACGTCAGCAACGTCTTTTCTTTTACCCCTAATTCTTCCATCTTAGCGCGCCATGTATAGGTAACCAGGCTGCGCTCAAAGACAGATGAAATCCCCGGCACAGACGTCAGCGCTGCACCAAACATACCGCCTGTACAGGATTCGCAGGATGAAATAGAAATATGGCGTTCAATCAGCTTTCGGCCTACAATCTGTGCCAGATCCTCGTCATTATCACTGTAAATATAGTCTCCAACCTTTTCCTTCACTTGTAAAATCATATTCTCCACAGCCTGCTGTGCTTCCGCCAGCGTTGGACGCTTTGACGCAACGCGAACACTGCACTCTCCTTCTTTTGCGTAAGTGGCCAAAGTGGGATCTGTCTGTGTGTCTATCAAAGAAAGCAATTCGGTTTCCAACGACGATTCTCCAATGCCAAAGCATCGAAGCACTTTATAATATATTACATCCGTTTGCCGGCTTTCCAGATACGGACGCGCACGTCTATGCCACATACGTGTCATTTCTCTCGGCGGTCCCGGCATGCAGATGATCATCTTTCCGTCCTTTTCCAGGGCAAAGCCCGGCGCTGTTCCCGCATCATTATCAAAGACCTCCGCTCTACTCGGCATCATCGCCTGTTTATAATTGTTTGCCGTCATGGAGCATCCTCTGCGTCTGGCGTTTTTCATCAACGCTTCCATACTGGGTTCATGACGTATAAGCTCGTCCTTCATCACCTTACATATCGTCTCCTTTGTCAAATCATCCTCAGTAGGTCCAAGGCCGCCTGTGGTAATAATACAATCACAATCTCGAAAAGCCATCTCGATAATTTCTGCAAGGCGTCCCGCGTTATCGCCGACGGTATAATGATACATAACGTCAAAACCCAGCAGATTCAGCTGCTGGGAAAGAAATACCGTATTCGTATTAGTGATCTGACCAAAGAGAATCTCTGTTCCGACGCTTAAAATCGCAGTCTTCATCTATCATTCCCCCTAACTTATTGTAGTGAAAAAACCTTTTTATTCTTTAAAACATACTCCACACCGGAGTATACCGTCATAATTAAAGAGCCCCATAGAAAAACTTCTCCAGCTAAAGCGCAATAATACTGAAGTTCTCCCATGCTGCTGAGAGCTGCCGCCAACAAAAGCAGAGGCACAGCGATCATCTGCAAAACCGTCTTGATCTTACCACTCATTGCCGCTGCGATGACGATTCCTTCTGAAGCAGCTACTGTACGCATTCCTGCGACCACAAATTCTCTGGCTAAAATGACAATCAGCATCCAACCGGGAACAGTTCCATCCTCTACCATCAAGCAGAAAGCAGAATAGACTAGTACCTTATCGGCCAAGGGATCCATGATCTTTCCGAAATTCGTAACCAGATGATATTTTCTCGCAATCTTACCGTCTAGCATGTCTGTAAACGATGCCGCAATAAACAGAACAAACGCGACAAGATTATACCCTGTCATATATGCCGCAATGAAAAACGGTACCGCGATAACTCTTGCGATAGTCAGTTTGTTAGGCAAATTCATAATGAAACCTCCGTTCCAACGATGTCATAGTCAAAAGCGTCTTCAATCAGGACTTTGACAAAATCACCCGGCGCAAGCTTTCTTCTTGAAGTAAAGATCACTGCATTATCGATTTCTGGTGCGTCAAAGGCTGTACGCCCAATATAGCTGCCGTCCTCATCCTGTTCTTCTACTAATACATCAAAGACCTGACCGATCTTCTCCTGATTCAATTCCAGAGAAATATCCAACTGTCTGCGCATAATATGATCTAACCGCTGCGCCTTTATTTCCTCATCGATCTGATCTTCCCGCTCTCCTGCCTGGGTGTTCTCCTCCTGAGAATAGGCGAATACGCCTAAACGAGCAAAACGCTGCTTTTCTACAAAGTTCATTAAAATATCAAAATCAGCTTCAGTCTCTCCCGGAAAGCCTACAATCAAGGTAGTTCTGATATGAATATCCGGCATAGCGTCCTTTAATCTGCACAGCGTATTCTTAATGGAATCCTCTGTCGATCTTCGGTTCATTTCTTTTAAAACTCGATCGCTGGCATGCTGAATCGGTATGTCCAAGTAGCGACAAATTTTTTCTTCTTCCGCCATAGTCTGAATCAGTTCATCCGTAATTCTGTCTTCATAGCAATACATCAGGCGAATCCAATGGATACCTTCTATTCTGCACAGTCTGCGCAAAAGCTTCGCGAGACGCAGCTCTCCGTAGAGATCCATTCCATAATAGGTTACATCCTGCGCAATCAAAATCAATTCTTTGCAGCCTGCGTCAGCCAGTTCCTGTGCCTCTCTGAGAATATCTTCTTCTCTCTTGCTTCTATATTTACCACGAATTTTAGGAATAATACAATAGGCACATATGTTATTGCACCCTTCTGCAATTTTTATCGTAGCAGAATATGGGTTTTGCTCAAGCTTTCGCGAATAACCCATCAGCACATCGTCTTCGCATGAATTGCAAACAACCCTGCGGCCGACGCCCTTTGATAATTTTTCTAATAATGCGGGCAATTCTTTGTACTCGTTGACGCCGATGAACAGATCAACCTCTGGCATCTCTTTCTCTAATTCCGCAGCATAGCGTTGAGAGAGACAACCGGAAACCACCAGTTTCTTTCCATTCTCTTTATACGCGGCCATGTCGAAAATTCTTTCGATGGATTCAGTTTTAGCATCATTGATAAACCCGCAGGTATTGACCATAATGACGTCAGCTTCTTCGGGACTGTCTGTAATTTGATACTGATGTTCTTCCAAAATTCCTGCTGCCACCTGTGAATCGTTAAAATTCTTTGGACAGCCCAGGGTTTCTATATATATCTTCATTCGCTCTCCACTTCATTTTTCATTGCCGCCAGTTCTTCCTCTGTGAGCAAAACCTGTCTCGGACGACTGCCATCCTGTGGTCCAACAATACCTCTGGCCTCCATCATATCCACAATTCTCGCCGCCCGGTTATAACCTATCCGGAAGCGGCGCTGCAGCATGGATACAGATGCCTGTCCCGCCGTTACCACACATTCGATGGCTTCCTGCAGCAACTCATCACCATCGTCATCCTTACTTGACGGAAGATTACCCTTCTCAATGGTATTTATTACATCTCCCGCATATTCCGTCTCCGGTACTTGCCCTTTGACGTGTTCAATAACATTATGTACTTCACTGTCTGATACAAATGTACCCTGTACCCGTACCGGTTTCCCCATTCCTAACGGATTGAATAGCATATCGCCCTTTCCTACCAGCTTCTCCGCGCCGGACATATCCAGGATAGTTCGGGAATCGAATTGAGAGGATACGGCAAACGCAATTCTGGATGGGATATTCGCCTTGATAACGCCTGTAATAATATCTACAGACGGTCTTTGGGTTGCTACGATCAAATGCATGCCCGCCGCTCTGGCCATCTGCGCCAGACGGCAAATTGATTCCTCTACCTGAGACGGCGCTGCCATCATCAAATCCGCCAGCTCATCGATGATAATAACAATCTGCGGCATTACCTGATCATGCTCGCCCATGAGGCGCATCGTATCGTTATAGCTTTCTAAATCTCTAACCTGATTTTCAGCAAACTTCTTATACCGGTCAGTCATCTCAGCAACCGCCCAATTAAGCGCCGCCGCCGCTTTGGTTGGTTCCGTTACTACAGGAATCAAGAGATGAGGAATACCGTTATAATTACCCAGTTCCACTACCTTCGGGTCGATTAAAACCAATTTCACCTCATCAGGGTCAGCTTTATACAAAATACTGGTTATGATACTGTTAATACACACGCTTTTTCCGGAACCTGTTGATCCCGCAATGAGCAGATGCGGCATACCCTTCAAATCCGCAACAATAGCCTTGCCCGCGATATCCTTTCCTACGGCAAAAGTAATCTTGGATTTAGCCGTTTTAAATTCTTCAGAATCGATAATCTCCCGCAGGGTGACCATATTAATTTTATCGTTTTCCACTTCGATTCCTACAGCTGCTTTGCCAGGAATCGGCGCTTCAATACGAATACTTTTCGCTTCCAGATTTAACGCAATATCATCAGCCAGTCTGACGATACTGTTTACTTTAACGCCGACATTAGGCTGAATCTCATATCGGGTTACAGCCGGTCCTTGCGTTACCTGAATCACTCTGGCATCCACGTGGAAATTCTTCAACGTTTCTTCCAGCTTGGCCGCCTTCATTTTTAAACTGATATTGATATTGCCTTTGTTCACCGGCTGCGGCTTGTTAAGCAAATTGATAGACGGCTTTTTGTATTCCACCACTTCAGTCTGCATTGCCACCTCGTCAGGATCCAGAGTGATAGAACTGGCTTCCTTCTTCGTCAGCTTTGCTGGTTCCTCTGTCTGTATAATACCACTGACCCCATGAGTAGCTGTCAACGCTCCAGTTTCCGGATCTGCCTTGACAAAGGTATTCTCTGCTTCTTCCGCCCTTCGTTTCTCCTTTTTAGGCTTAGCATGGCTTCCTTTTTCCAGTTCACGCTTATGAATATTCTCACGATTACCGTCCAAACCGTAACCGCCACCGTAATCCACCTTGCCCTCCAGTCCGTAACCACTGCCATAGTCAGTTCTTCCCTCCAGGCCGTAGCTGCCGCTGCTATCCGCCTTTCCATCCAGGCCATAGCCGCTTACATTAACATCTGTCTTAGGTTTATTTCCTTTATCAGAGGAAAAGAGATTGTTATCGCTCATATATTCGAGGACTTTATTTTTCTTGCTTTTAGATGTTCTTGATCCGGTCTTATCAGAATTTCGTCCCAAAGGCCCTTCGTCATCAAAAGGCGTAATAATTTTAACATCTCTGCCGTTTGAAAACATAGACAGTTGGCTTTCCTGCTGTCTATGTTTTATGGCGTCTGTATCTTCCTCGAAAGGAGAATCCTCCTGCATTTTCTCTCTTAACAGTTTATGCGCTTCCGCTTTACCCGCCAGCCTTTCAATCCCTCGGGATACAGGCGTGTTAATAACCAGCAAAAGACTTATGATGATAACTACGATAGAAAACACGTACAGTCCTACCATACCGATGGACTTCACCAAAAAAGTTCCTAGTGTCATACCGAAAAATCCGCCGCCTTGCAATGCGACTCCCTTTTCATAAAAGAGTCCGGCATCATAGAATAACGCCTCACTGTCTATGAATCGTCCTGAATTAACAAGACATAACATCAACAACACGATAAACGCCAGGACAAATGATTTTCCATTGATATGCACTGTTTTATTGGCAAAAAGTAAAGCGCCGAATATAGCCAGATACCAAGGAAGTATCAGGCCCATCAGACCGAAGATTCCTTTTAAAGCGTCTCCTATCGTGTTTCCCAGATTTCCCGCTGCATGGAACTGTACTGCCGCAAAGAGAAAAATGCCGATAGCAATGAAAATAACGCCCCAAATTTCGTCCAAAACCCGTTTGTCGGCCTTACGTTTTTCCTGCATTTCCTGAATCTCTGCTTTTGCTTTGGCTTTTGCCTTTGACTTAGCGTCTGATTTTCCACTTGTTCTTTTCTTTGTACTCGTTTTTTTCTTAGCTTGCGCCACGTTTCTTCCCCCTATTTGTATGATGCAAGAGAGCTCTAGAGCTTATGCGGAAAACAGGCCGTAGCCAATCGTGCACAGGCCCAAAATCCACACATAATAGGAAAAATAGCTCAATTTCTTATTTGATACGATGCGAATCATCGTCTTAATTGCAACATAACCAGAAACTGCTGCTACGATCATACCTACAGCAATCGGTCCCAGCAGCGTCATGTCGGTTGACTCCTTTAACGCGTTCGGCGCTTCCAGCACCACTGATCCCAAAATCGAAGGAATAGAGATCAGAAACGCGAATTTTACCGCGAACTCTCTTTTCAAGCCTGTGGTTAATCCGCCTACCAGCGTTGAGCCAGAGCGGGATATACCCGGATAAATGGCTATTCCCTGTAAAATTCCAATGAACAACGCATTTCTACAGTTCATCTTCCTGATATCACGATTGGCAGAACCCATCTTCTCCGCCAAAAACATGAGTACCCCTGTAATTAAAAATCCAATCCCTACCGCAACCATAGAATTGTACAATCCTGAAAAGAAGTCCTGAAACAGCAGGCCAATCACCGCTGTCGGAATGGTAGCTACGATAATCATCACGCCAAGCTTACGAACCGGACGTTCCTCCAGACGCAATCCTTTTCCGGTGCACAAATCTTTAATGGTTACGCAGAGTTCTACAATCAGCTCCCAGATGTCCTTCCAGTATACCACAAAGACCGCAATCAACGTCCCCAGATGCAGCAGCACTGCAAAAAGCAGCACTTTATCCGGATTTACATGAAAAAGATCCTGTGCCAGCGCCAGATGTCCGGAGCTGCTGATCGGCAGAAACTCTGCCAGCCCCTGCAGCAATCCCAATATAACCGCTTCAAAATATCCCAATTTGCTTTACCCCCTATTTGCTCTCAATAAAGCCTTTTTCTACCAGTGATTCCGCACACAGTACCGCACCGCCTGCCGCGCCTCTGACTGTATTATGCGCAAGACCGATGAATTTGAAATCGTAGACACTGTCTTCTCTGAGTCTTCCGATGGAAACGCCGAACCCATTTTCGCAGTTCACATCCAGCTTCACCTGCGGTCTATCGTCTTCTTCCATATAGTGAATAAACTGCTTTGGCGCGTTCGGAAGTTCTGCTTCCTGTGGGAAGCCCTTGTAATTCTGCAGTTTCTCAATCAACTGTTCTTTTGTCGGCTTCTTGCGGAATTTTACAAACACTGCCGCGGTATGACCGTCCAACACAGGTACTCTGACACACTGACAAGTGATAACAGGCTCCTGCGCCTTGACGATTACACCGGCGGTTTCATCGATATGTCCCAGAATACGCAGCGGTTCTTGTTCGCTCTTTTCTTCTTCACCACCAATATACGGGATGATGTTTTCTACCATTTCCGGCCAGTCCCCAAAGGTTTTTCCTGCGCCAGAAATGGCCTGATACGTGGTTACAACCAGTTCATAAGGCTCGAATTCCGCCCAGGCGGCAAGGGCTGGCACATAACCCTGAATAGAGCAATTTGGCTTTACCGCAATGAAGCCTCTCTTGGTTCCCAGTCTTTCTTTCTGATATTTGATCACATCGAAATGATCGATATTGATTTCCGGAACTACCATCGGTACATCCGGTGTCCATCTGTGAGCGCTGTTATTGGAAACCACCGGTGTTTCAGTTTTCGCGTAAGCTTCTTCAATCGCCTTGATTTCTTCCTTGGACATATCCACAGCGCTGAATACAAAATCTACAGTAGCGGCTACCGCGTCTACATCGCTGACGTCCATGACTTTGATCTTCTTAACAGCTTCCGGCATCGGCGTTGTCATCTTCCATCTGCCTCCGACTGCATCTTCATATGTTTTTCCGGCGCTCCTTGCGCTGGCTGCAATTGTTACAACCTCAAACCAGGGATGGTTCTCCAGCAGAGAGATGAATCTCTGCCCTACCATGCCGGTTCCTCCCAGGATTCCGACTTTCAATTTTCTTTCTAACTCTCTCATTCATCTATCTCCTTTTTCATTATTTTACTATATGCTGCAGCACGCCCTCTTTACGACATGCTATATCATTTTATTTTACCATTTTATTCTTAACAATTCAACTATAAGAGCGCAAAGGAAAGAACAAATTTTTTGTTTCATGAATACTATAAATGAAAAAAGAAAGGAGCAGCCTTATGTCAATCTTTAAAGGTTCTGGCGTAGCTTTAGTTACGCCTTTCAAGGATGGACGCATAGACTACGATGCCCTGGAACGGCTAATAGAATGGCACATTCAGTCAGGTACCGACGCTATCATCTCCTGTGGCACTACCGGTGAAGCTTCTACTCTCAATTCTGTAGAAAAGCTTTCCCTGGTGGAATTCACTGTAGCAAAGACTGCTGGTAGAGTTCCCGTCATTGCTGGGGCTGGGAGCAATGATACCGCACAGTCCATGTATCTGGCAAAAGAATTTCAATATGCCGGCGCCGACGGCCTGCTCATTGTAACCCCTTACTATAATAAAGCTACGCAAAAAGGCTTAATCCGCCATTACAATATGATCGCTGATTATACAGACCTGCCGATCATCCTCTATTCAGTCAAGAGCCGCACCGGTGTCAATATTCTGCCTGACACAGTCAAAGAATTATCGAAGCATCCAAACATATGCGGAATCAAAGAAGCAAGCGGTGATATCGCTCAGATCTGTGAAATCGCATCTCTTACGGCCGGCAGTGATTTTGATCTGTATTCCGGAAACGACGATCAGACTATCCCTATCATGTCTATAGGCGGTATCGGCTGTATCTCTACAGTAGCGAATATTATTCCTGCTGATTATCATCAAATGACGTCGGACTTTTTGAAAGGAAGATATAAAGCAGCGGCCAAACAGCAGTTGAAAATGATTCCTTTGATCAAGGCGCTATTCAGTGAAGTTAATCCGATTCCGGTTAAAGCAGCGCTGAATATGATGGGTTACATGGAAAAAGAATATCGGCTGCCGTTGTGCGAACCAGAAAACAAAACGTTATACCTACTCTATGATGAAATGTGCCGTTACGGTATTTCATTAAAATGATATAGCTTTCTATGAAAAAAGAGCAGTTCTGTTTCAACTGCTCTTTTACATGCTTGTGAAAATTCCTCAAAGCTATTCTGCTACAACTTCCCTGCCGTCATAATAGTTACAATTAGGGCATACTCTGTGTGGAAGTTTTGGCTCGTGACACTGCGGACAGATAGAAATTCCCGGTAAAGATTTCTTCATGTTCGGAGATCTTCTCTTGTCTCTTCTAGCCTTAGATGTTTTCCTCTTTGGAACTGCCATTGTCTACACCTCCTCCATTCTCGATTCGATTCTATTTTAAACAAATATAATAATCGTCAACTTCTAAAGTATATACGGAAACCCTCAGAATGTCAACATTATTTTTTATGTTTCTTAACAATACTGTACGTATCTCTTGCGATCATCAATTCTTCATTCGTCGGGATCAGCAGCAATTTAACTTTAGAATCTTCCGTAGAAACGATAGTCTCTTTACCTCTAACCTTGTTTTTAATAATATCCAGCTTAATGCCAAGGTTGCCCAGATCTGTGCAGATCAGTTCTCTCATGTTGACGTCATTTTCACCTACGCCTGCAGTAAATATGATCGCGTCTACTCCGTTCATTTCTGCAATGTAAGCGCCGATGTAGAATCTAACCTTTTTAGCGAAAATCTTCAAAGCCAAAGCAGCTCTTTCATTACCTTCGGCTACAGCTTCTTCAAGATCTCTGAAGTCACTGGAAACTCCAGAAATACCCAGTACGCCGGACTGTTTGTTTAAGATTTCGTTCGCTTTACCCTGCGGCAGGTTTTCCTTCTCTCTGATATAGGTTACGATAGCAGGGTCGATATCGCCGCAGCGAGTTCCCATAACCAATCCTTCCAGCGGTGTGAAGCCCATGGAAGTGTCAATACATCTGCCGTGCTTGATGGCGGATACAGAAGCGCCGTTACCCAAGTGACAGGTGATTAACTTCAGATCGTTAATGTTAACGTTGAGCATGGAAGCAGCTCTCTGCGCTACGTATTTATGAGAAGTTCCGTGGAAACCGTATCTTCTGATACCGTGCTTTTCATAATATTCATAAGGAATTGCATACAGATATGATTCCGGCGGCATTGTTTGATGGAATGCTGTATCAAATACGCCTACCATCGGTGTATCCGGCATCAGTTCCTTGCATGCCGCAATACCATATAAGTTTGGCGTATTATGCAGCGGAGCCAGATCTATACATTCTTCCAAAGCTGCAACAACAGCATCATCGATCAGAACGGATTCCGCAAATTTTTCACCGGCATGTACAACTCTATGTCCTACAGCGCCAATATCCTCCATGGAATCCACAACGCCATATTCCTTATTCTGTACTGCATCCAGAACCTGCTTAATCGCATCCTTGTGATCCTTCATCGGTACTACATTTTTAACCTTGTCCATACCAATTTTCTCATGGATAATCACAGAACCGTCCATACCGATTCTCTCTACCAGTCCTTTAGCCATCAAAGTCTCTGTCTCCATGTCTAAAACCTGGTACTTCAATGAAGAGCTTCCGCAGTTGATTACTAATACTTTCATTCTAATCCTCCATATTTCATGAAATTCTATATCTGTTTTTGATCTAGTATAGTGACTTTAAAATTATACACCCTAAATCAAGGTAAATCAAGGAATTTTTAGCAATCCGGTTCACCATACTTGTAGAGTTACAATTGATGTGACACTTGCCTATAGAAAAAGACGATAGGATCTGTTAGAATGTTAATCACCACAAAAAACATATCTGAAAGGAACCCTATCGTCATGAACAGTATAACACAAACTCAACGATATTTGCCACATGAAATTTCTACCCGTTTTTACGCAGTGAATCTTTATCGCAGCGGTCAGTCCGTCGCCTTTGTCTGCAGGCGCTACCATATATCTAAATCTTCCCTTATGCGCTGGAACAAACGCTTTGATGGTACGAAAGAGTCCCTTATGGATCATTCTCACAGACCCAAAACGCCTCATCCTTCTTCTCATACCACTGAGGAACTCAAGTGGATTCATGATTTGCACAGACGCAATCCCCACGCCTCCGTCTGCGAAATCTATGGAAAATTACGTACTTCCAAAGGGTATCGCAGGCATCCCGGCTCTCTTTACCGTGTATTTTCTCGGCTAGGGTATACCAAGCAAAAAGTGACTCCCACTAACAAATATACTCCAAAGCCTTATGCGACTCCTCAGGCTGTTGGTGAAAAGTGGCAGATGGATGTGAAATATGTGCCCTCTGCCTGCTATACTGGCTCTATGCCTGACAAATTTTATCAATATACAATCATAGATGAAGCTTCCAGACAGCGCTTCCTCTACCCATATAAAGAACAGAGTTCTTATTCTACCGTTAATTTCATAAAGCGCGCTATCCAATTCTTTGGATATACACCAAAAATGATTCAAACGGATAATGGCGCTGAATTTACTTATCCAAAAGACTACAAAAAACTACATCCGATGGATAAACTCTGTGATGAACTTGGCATTACCCACAAGCTGATTCGTCCACGCACACCAAGACACAATGGCAAAGTAGAACGCAGCCATCGATTGGACCAGGAGCGATTTTACAATTACCTGTATTTCTACTCCTATGAAGATTTAAAAGTGCAGATGCTCCGCTATCTAAAACGTTACAACAACACCCCTAAACCAGTCCTTGGGTGGGCTACACCTTTGGAGAAAAGGGCATCTTTAGAATTGCATTCTCATGATACCATATCGTCAAATTGATGCTCCCTTTTTGGTGTCACATCATTGACAAAACAACATTTTTAGCAATCCGGTTCACCATACTCTCCTCACCTGTGTCACATAATCAGAACACGCGTAAAGGTCCCTGCCGTTAGCCAGATTGTACAAATCAGACGCTAAGACGTCCTTATCCAGTGTTTCCTGAATCTGCGGAAATTGGCGCAAACCCTGGTTTATATTGGTGATCAAAGGAAGTCCGGCACATTCCCGCTTTCTCACTTCTCTCAAAAAAGCCGCGCCCTGACTGTCCAAAGCAAGTATCCGTATATACGGCTGTGCTTGTTCCACATGACGGCGTTCCATACGCAGCAAGGTCTGTGCTAGCATCCGGCGAATACGAGTATGCGTATACGCTTTGGATTTCAGCCTGTCCAGCAATTCTTCCTCAGAAGAAGCATATCTGATTTCCTTTTTCAGTTTGTCCGAAAGACCGCCGCCTGCTGACAAAATCATCCGCAAAGATTCCGGATCCATGCAAAGCACGGCGCTGCACACCATCTGCCAATAGGCCTGCTGCCGTTTCGTCCAGATTTCCGTATTCTCGTTCATCAAAATTGTTCGCAGCTGTGAAGCTGACAGATGATGACCTTCGCCCAGCCGTTTTACTGTCCATGGCTGCATGGATTTTACATAACGAAGATATTCTACCGCCAAAATATTATTTGGCTCAGAAATGGTTGAAAGATCCAAATCAACGGACAACAGTTTTACGGCCATCTCTCTGGCTCGCGGATAAGAATTACCCTCTTTCATCAGATCCGTTATTTTATCGTGAAGCAAAGCTTCATGATGATTGAAAAAATCAGCGGTTTTCTGCAACGTTGATATGACGCCGCACTCGCTGCCGAAAGCCAGATAATCTATACAGCCAAAGCCCTCTAGAATTTTCACTCCTCCATAAGCAAAAAAGGCTGCGCTGCTGCAAGAAAAAACCACAGGCAGTTCCACCACCAGATTCACGCCGTTTTTTACAGCTTCCTCTGCCCTGGTCCACTTATCATAGGCCGCTAATTCTCCCCTCTGTACAAAACTGCCGCTCATAACAGCAACTACTGTATCCGCGTTATTTTCTTTTTTCGCTTTCTCAATCAAAAAACTATGTCCCTGATGGAAAGGATTAAATTCTGCTATTATTCCAATACTTTTCATTTTCCTATCATACCATAAGCGCTAACCTCTGTCTTCGCTCTCAGCTCGTCAGTCACCGTGTGTAGACATTATACCATGACGATTCCTCTGAATATAGAATCGCAAGTCATGATTCAATGAACGCTTCCTTGCGGCAACGCCGTTTCAATGGCCTGCGTTCATTATACCACAAAAGCGATGATTGTAAAAGTGATGATTGCGCTGATTAACCCATGGCTCAATTTCATGATAAATATTTTTCCAAAGGATACATCACAGCCTCCCAACATGCTCATCGACTGTCCCAGTACGGATAACCCGCCGAAGCTGATCATAAAAGAGGTAAGTGTTGTTTTTACCGCAAGACCGCACTGGCATGCTGCCAGACTACCCGCGCCTACAGTCATTTCCATAAAGCCCTTAACCACCGCCGCCATTTCTGGTGTAGGCATCAAACGCAAAAGACCTGAAAACTGTAACAAATCTCCGGCAATCATAAAGATCATAATATAAGCCAGAATCAGGCCTATAGATCGAAAACTGTCTAAAATAGCATCCGTAAGAATGTCATAGTATCGGTCAGTACGACGTGTGGCAATTCCCTGACTGACACCCTTTGACGAAGAACCATGATAAAATAGACTATTGATCATAGCTCCCGCATAATGGCTTATCGCCAGAACAATACCCATCTGATGCGAGCCCAAAAATCCAACGCCTACAGAACCGATGATAAAAGCCGGTCCTGTGACCATACTGTAGCTCAAGATCTGTTCCAGCTGCTTTCCATCCAGCCTTCCCTCACGATAGGTATCGCCTGCAATCCTCGCTCCCATAGGATAACCGGAAAGCACTGCCATAGCCAAAGGATAAATTCCTGGCGATAGCTTCGTCGCGATTCCTGTCTGCCGCAGAAAGCTGGAGGCGATGAAGAAAGGCATAAGACAGGGAACTACAGCGTTAAGCCAGAGGCCGATTGCCTCTTTAGACGCTCGCTCAGTCAATTCAGGAAATATTACCATTAATATGCAGCAGCCTATAGCTCCTGCCGTAACCAGTTTATTTTTTTGTAGCATAAATTTAAAACCCATGATACAGATTATTCTCTCCTCATGGGTTTTATGTCACTGCGCTGTAAATACTAGTTATTCTTCCTCGCTTCTCATAACTACCTCGTCCTGGCCGTTCTGCGTACGGTAAGCCATCTCCTTGATTTCATCACGATTGCTCTGCAGTACGCCGCCGATCTCCTGGAAGGATTTTTCCAGGCTTGTGTACATTTCGCCAAAATACTTCATATTCAGCTCGTCCATCCTGGCCTGCATATCGTAAAGCATCTTATCTACATAATCATATGTACGCATTTTCAAAACCTTAGCATAATCCTCGGCATCTTTTTGAATACCTTCAGCCATCTTCTGCGCCCGCAAGGTGATATCATCCGTCTCAACCAGATAATCAGCCTGCTTCTTTGCTTCTACGATAATCTTTTCGTATTCGCCTTTCGCTTCTGTCAAAATCCGTTCCTTCTCGTCCTTCACCCATTTTGCCTGTTGTACATCATCCGGGAGGCTCAATCTGATTTCCCTAACGATCTCAAGCAATTCATTTGCATCTACCATGATCTTGCCGGTCAATGGCAAGCCAGGGGCAGTATCGACGATATCTTCAATTTCTTCTAATAATTCTAATACTGTCATTTGATCCTCCTATTTCCTGCTGTACTTTTCCTTAATTTTTTCTAAAATCAGCGGCGGTACCAGACCGGATACACTGCCTCCCAAAGATACGACTTCTTTAATCATACTGGAACTGATGAATGAATATCTTGGACTCGTCATCAAAAATACTGACTCAATACCTTTATCAAAAAGACATGCGTTCATCTGCGCCATTTGAATTTCGTATTCAAAATCTGATGTAGCTCTAAGTCCTCTTACTACGGCGTCAAAATGATTCTGGTTAACATAATCAGCCAGAAGTCCTTCGAAGGAATCTACGCGTATATTAGGCAGATCGCCAGTAACCTCTTGAATCATAGCAACGCGTTCTTCTCTGGTAAACAGAGGATTCTTATTGGGATTTACAATCACCCCAACGACCAATTCATCGAACATCTTCGACGCTCTGGTAATAATATCTAAATGACCGTTGGTCATAGGGTCGAAAGAGCCCGTATACAATGCTCGCTTCATTCCGCTTCTTCCTCTCCTTCTTGATCTCCTGCGCCAGCGTCGTCTGTTCGTCGGTAAATGCTCACCATAATTCGTCCATATCTCCGTTCCTTGGTTTTTTCCAACCGTCCAACCTTCCGCGGCATCTCATCTTGCACACCGTGCTCTGCTAATATTATACCTTCCTCACTCAATAAATCAAGGGAATCTATGAGCGCAAGGCAATTTTCATAAAGTCCTGCCTGGTACGGCGGATCTAAAAAAAAGATATCCGCCTGCTCGCGAATTCTCGCAAGGCACTTGCTGTAATCCCCTGCCAGCACAATGGCTTTATCCTCCGCGTGACACTTTTGAATATTCAACTTAGCGAGCTGCAGACTATCTCTGCTGTTATCACAAAAATAGCAACGCCGCGCGCCTCTGGACAAAGCTTCCAGTCCTAAATTTCCTGTTCCTGTGAATAAATCCACACAAACCGCATCATAAGTATCCTGCATTAAGATATTGAAAACAGCTTCTTTTACTTTATCTGTCGTCGGTCGGATATCATCGCCTCGAGGCGTCTCTAATTTACGTCCTCTATATGCTCCTGTAATAATTCTCATATATTATGATCCTCATTTCTGCCGTCTTTTTTCTTGCAGCGATTTTATCACGCTCTATCTATAGTAGTATAACAGAAAGACTGGATATTCGCAATGAAAAAGAAACCTGCGCTTAACCAAAATTTACAAGACATAGAAACCTTCTTCCGGGTTAAATTAATAACGTAAACAGGAGGTGAAAACAAATGAGCAACAACAATAACAACAACAGTTTACAGCAGATGGGTATCAATGTAAAACCTGCATTGAACAATCTGAAGACAGAAGTTGCAAATGAGCTGGGTATGTCCAACTACGAGCAGACTGACAAGGGTAACCTGACTGCAAGACAGAACGGTTATGTCGGTGGTTATATGACCAAGAAGCTCGTTGAGATGGCTGAAAAGCAGTTATCCGGCAAATAAGCAAAGTCTATAACGACAATTTGTAACCAATGTTAGAGAAGGGGCTGTCTCAATTCATTTTGAGATGGTCCTTTTTCATTTAAGATATCCGGTTTTCACTGTTATAATTCCAACCGGATATCCTCTCCAAACATCTTTTGAACCCTTTTTTTCAATTGGTGCATATCAGCCCGTTCCAGCTGTGGATCAGAATCAATGATCTTCTTCGCAGCGTCCTTAGCTTTTTCTAAAACGTCCCCATGACGTACCAGATCGCTGATCTGCATTTGGGGTAAGCCATGCTGCCTTGTTCCGAAAATTTCTCCGGGGCCTCGCAGCTGCAAATCAGCCTCCGCAATCTCAAAGCCATCGGACGTATCGCACATAATGCCGCACCGCTGCCTGGCGATTTCACTGTCACTGCCGCAGATCAGAAAACAATATGACTGCTCGCTGCCGCGTCCTACTCTGCCTCGCAGCTGATGAAGCTGTGCCAGACCAAATCGTTCTGCATTTTCGATAACCATAACCGCAGCGTTAGGCACATTGATTCCTACTTCAATCACTACTGTTGATACTAATACGTCTATATATCCTTTTTCAAATTCGTTCATAATGAAGTCTTTTTCATCCTGCTTCATAGCGCCATGAACCAAAGCAACGGAAAAGCCTTCCAACAATCTGGTCAGCTCAGCAAAGAGTTCTTCTGCTGATTTCGCATCTATCTTTTCTGACTCCTCGATTAGCGGCGCTACAACATAGGCCTGCCTGCCCTGCTGTAGCTGCTTCTTTACAAATCCATATACCTTTCGACGTCCTTCCATATCTGTTTGCGTCGTTTTTATGGGAATTCTTCCCTTTGGCATCGTACGAACCTGCGAAATATCCAGATCACCGTACAAAATTACTGCCAGAGTTCTTGGAATCGGCGTTGCAGTCATAACCAATATATTAGGATTCTCCCCTTTTTTCGTTAACAAGCTTCGCTGATTCACACCAAAACGATGCTGTTCATCAGTAATGACCATGCCGAGATTTTTAAACGCAACATCAGGTTGAATCACAGCATGCGTTCCCACCAACACCTGTATTTCACCCTCGGCCAATTTTTCCAGTACCTTTTTCTTTTCGGCCGTTTTCATACTGCTGCACAGCAGACCTACTGAAATACCATAAGGAGCGAAATCCTTTGTCAAAGACTGCAGATGCTGTTTTGCCAAAAGCTCTGTAGGCGCCATCATTACGCTCTGATACCCACTCTTTGCTGTGGCAAACATAGCCAGCTCGGCTAATACAGTCTTTCCTGAACCTACGTCTCCCTGAATCAAACGATTCATAACCCTATCGCTGTTCATATCGCCGCATATATCGGCCCATGCCGCTTGTTGTCCTTCTGTTAAAGAAAAAGGAAGGCCCTCCATAAACGGCTTTGCCAGCTTGCCGTCGACGATCGTGCCGTCCCGATCCTTACGACTGTCATTACGAATATAAAAAAGTCCCGTCTCTAATGTAAAAAGTTCTTCAAAGATCAACCGGAATTTGCCTTCCAGCATCTGACGGCTGTCTTTTGGGAAGTGAATATTTCCAATTGCATATGCAGGATCAGCCAGTCTGTATTCTTCAGCTATACCGTTGGGAAGCCATTCATCCAATGCATCATACAAGTCCCGTACCTGCAGCTGCAGCTTCCTCATTTCATTTTGAGAAACACCCGAAATAGGAGGATACACTGGAATAATACCTCGAACATCCGCCGGATCTCCCGTCCTGTGAAATTCAGGATGCACCATCTGCAAACGATCAAAATTGGCTGTAACCCGTCCGTAAAAGGTATACGTTTGGTTAATATTGAACAGGTTAGCAATATAACGTCCGTTAAAAAAAAGCACTTCTATCGTTCCCGTCTCATCACTGACTAAAAGAGACAACGGCGTGTTCTTTTTATACGGATTGCCACTGTAACGGCGAGAGAGAATACGTCCGGAAATTAAAACATCTTTACCTGGAGTCAATTTGTCTATTGAAATAATTTCCCTGCGATCCTCATACTTTCTCGGAAAAAAATACAGAAGATCCTGCAGCGTACAGATTCCACAGGCTGCCAGATTTTCCGCCTTCTTAGGACCTACTCCTTTGAGGGTTTTCACACTGTCATTTAGCTGCATAACTCTTAATTACCTCTAAATTTCTTCTGGCGATCTGCCGTGACCTGACGCCCGTGATACGAATTTTAATCTGATTAGGATATTTCCCCTGCTTCTGATAAATCACTTCTGCGATATAGTCTGCCACAGCATCCGTAATGCGCCGGATACCGCTGCCAAACTGAATAATAACAGAGAACTCTAAATCGATAGAGGTTCCATCCATGCTGCGCTCTGCTTCAACATACCCAGCATAATCCGCCGCATTGACCTTTTGATCGCCGCCAATCTGCCTGCCGCGTCTAGTAGCCGGCCAAACCTTTCCTTTACAAATATCCTGCTCAAAGGATTCTAAAATAATCTGAGCAAAAATTGCATTAGAAATGGAAATTGTTCCAAGCTTTGTTTCTCTGGATACAGTCACTGTGATCACCTCTCCCTTTTCAAGCTATCTATAGTTTACCTTCACTGAGAATCTATCGCAAGCTTTTTCTGTCACATTTGCTATCTTTCTCGCATAAGATAGCAGAGGTGAAGATTATGGGGAATTATAAAAAGAAAAAACCGATCTGCAATTATAAGGAAGCCAAAGATATTGGCTTTGTTCTCATCGTATTCGGCGTGGTAACGGTATGCGCTTTTTTTCTGCCGCCAAAGGCATGGATACTTCTCCTTGGCGCAGTTCTGGTAATTTGCGGTATTACGCTGCTTAGCCGAGGTTAAAGGCTCACTATTTGACCTACCTACGGCTCACCCTGCGCTAACGCTTGGCTTCGCCGGGTTAGGCGCGCCGTAGCTTGCATCCAATCAAACATCGTTCTCCAACCTCGTTTTCTTGGGCAAGCCTCGCGTTTTATGTACCTATCCCAATTCGCTCTGCGAATTGTTGGAAGGTACTATACAGGAATTGCCCAGCTTTAGCTGGAATGCAATTCTTCAGTTGACCTACCTACGGCTCACCCTGCGCTAACGCTTGGCTTCGCTGGGTTAGGTCATAAACAAAAAACCCGCTCAAGGCGGGCTTTGCTTTCTGTATCCAACTTAGATGGCACGGTTGATCTTATTAGATCTGATACATCTTGTGCATACGTTTGCTCTTCTTACTGTACCGTTGTCGTTGATTCTTACAGTCTGAATGTTAGCATTCCACTTTCTTCTAGTGTGTCTGTTGGAATGGGATACACTGTTTCCGGAAACCTGTCCCTTTCCGCAAATCTCACATTTTCTTGACATCTACCGCACCTCCTTTAATATCTTAAGCGTATAGCATTTCTTCATAATTCGTTCTTTTGTCACATCGAACAAGCGATATTATATCATCATTTCATCTCTGTTACAAGCTTTTTTTCAAAAATCAGTCAGAATTTTTCTGCCAACGAAACTTTTCCCGTCTCCCATGTGCGAACAAGATCAATCGGACGCTGATTTCTGCTGCCTCTGAATGCCAGTGTCAGATCTCTTTCTGACACCTCATAGCGTCCGTCCACCAATACATCAACAATATGCAGCAACTCATCTAAAGAAGCATCCTCTACGGACATATCCGTCAGTTCTTCATAGGTATACCCTGAATACATGACGATATGAAGATTTCTCTCCTTAATTTCCTTTGCCAGAGCCAGAAAACCAGCGCTCTGACACGCAGGCTCTCCACCGCTAAAGGTTACGCCGTCCAAAAGAGGATTCTCATCAATGGCTTCCAGAATCTTATCTATACTACAATCATAACCACCGTTAAAATCATGAGTCACTGCATTGTGGCATCCCGGACAAAGATGAGGGCACCCCTGACAAAAGACGACAAATCTGATGCCGGGTCCGTCTACGATGGACTCTCTCACGATACCTGCCAGCCGTAGCTTTCTTTCTGTATTCAAAGATTCACTGATCATAAAATCTCAAAACCCTCTCCAATACCGTGTTTCACTCGATCCTTTTCTTCAGAGGTCTTCGCGTCGTTCCAATGATCCATCGTACCTACCAGATATCCGGTAATTCTCCTAATCCTCTCAAAATCCGCATTTCCATCGCCTTCTTTTCGTCCGCAGGATGGACATTCGTTATCTATGATACCGGTATAGCCGCAGACTGGATCTCTATCCACGGGATGATTAATAGAGCCGTAGCCGATACCGCTTTCCTTCATACATCTTACAACCTTTTCAAAAGCGTCCAAATTCTTCAGAGGGTCTCCGTCCAGCTCAATATAGGAGATATGGCCGCCGTTGGTTAACGCATGGAAAGGCGCTTCCTTTTTAATCTTTTCAAAAGCGTTGATATCATAATACACCGGCACATGGAAGCTGTTAGTGTAATAGTCTCTGTCTGTAACGCCCGGAATCACGCCATACTTTTCTCTGTCAATCCTGACAAATCTGCCGGAAAGACCTTCTGCCGGAGTTGCGATCAGCGACCAATTCAATCCCGTTTTTTTCGCTTCTTCGTCCATACGTTTGCGCATGTAAGCTACGATCTCTATACCCAGCTTTTCTGCTGCTTCGCTTTCTCCGTGATGTTCTCCTGTCAAAGCTTTCAGCGCTTCTGCCAAACCGATAAAGCCAATCGTCAATGTACCGTGCTTCAGCACTTCTTTCACTGTGTCCTCAGGCTTCAACTTTTCAGAGTCAATCCAAATTCCCTGCCCCATCAAGAACGGGAAATTTTTCACTTTCTTCATACACTGAATTCTGTATCTTTCGTTAAGCTGGCCGATTGCAATATCTATCATGTGATCCAGTCCATCAAAGAAAATGTCTGTGTCGCCCTTGGCTTTAATAGCAAGACGCGGCAGATTAATAGATGTGAAGGATAAATTCCCTCGGCCGTAAACGATTTCACGTGAAGGATCATGAACATTTCCGATCACTCTGGTTCTGCAGCCCATATACGCACACTCTGTCTCCGGCCTTCCCTCTCGATAATACTGCGCGTTAAACGGCGCGTCCAAGAAGGAAAAATTCGGAAACAGTCTCTTTGCAGATACCTTACATGCCAGTTTAAAGAGATCATAATTAGGATCTCCCGGATTGTAGCTAACGCCTTCCTTAACCTTGAAGATCTGGATTGGGAAAATTGGTGTTTCACCATTTCCAAGTCCTGCTTCGGTAGCCTTCATAATACACTCCATTACCAGACGTCCTTCAGGAGAAGTATCTGTACCATAGTTCAAAGAACTGAAAGGCACCTGTGCTCCTGCTCTGGAATGCATGGTATTTAAATTATGTATCAGCGCTTCCATCGCCTGATAAGTCTTTCTTCTGATTTCCTTGTCAGAGAAACGAATGGCGATATCCTGCAGCTTCTGAATATCCGCCGGCGAATCGATCAAATTCTGTAGCAGTTTTGCTTCTGCCTCGCGATAATTGTTGTCCCAGGCCATACACGGATAAACGCTGCATTCTTCTTCAATCTCCTTACAGATCGCTTTCGCCTTTTCGACACCGTCCTCCACACCGTGCAGACCTTCCATCAGCTTACCTAAATTCGTAGCATAAAGACGTTTGTAGGATTTTTTCACGCCAGGCGCCATGCTGTAATCGAAGTTAGGCACTGACTGTCCGCCATGCTGGTCATTCTGATCTGATTGAATTGCAATACATGCCAAAGCAGCATAGCTTTCGATATCATTCGGCTCTCTAAGATGGCCATGACCTGTAGAAAAACCGTTTTCTAACAGCTTAATCAGATCGATCTGACAACAGGTCATAGTCAGTGTATAGAAATCCATATCATGAATGTGAATATCTCCATTATCATGGGCCTTTGCATACTTCGGATCGATAACATACATCTTATAGAATTCCTTCGCGCCTTCTGAGCCATATTTCAGCATCGTTCCCATGGCGGTATTTCCATCTATATTCGCATTCTCCCGCTTAACATCATTATCCTTTGCTTCTTTAAAGGTTAAATCCTCGTAAATATGCATTAGCTTTGTATTCATATCACGAACTCTGGTCCGTTCTGCCCTGTACAAGATGTACTCCTTTGCAGTACGGGCATGTCCGGCTTCAATAAGTATCTTTTCAACAGCATCCTGAATCTGTTCTACAGTCGGCGTGGAATTATGGCAAACCTCCAGCAAATACAGTTCTACCTGTCTTGCTAAATATGCAGCCATATCTCTGTCATTACCGCCCAAAACCTGCGCGGCTTTAAAAATTGCTTCAGTAATCTTTTCCACGTCAAAATGTACTGTACGTCCGTCTCTCTTGATAATTTTCGTGATATTTTCCATGATTTTGTATCTCCTTCAAAACACAATATATTGTGCTAATTTAAAAATGAATCAACCAAATTATACTATTCATACCCCTTCAGGTCAATACCAAACTTGCAAAATTATAAAAGGACCGGTTGCATAAAGCAACCAGCCCAGTCATTGCAAAGCATATGCAAAAAAATTTTTTCTTCCTGTCTATTTATGAAGCTTGTCATAATATTCTGCGCGCAGCATAGATTTCAATTGCAGATTTACATATTTTCCATTTTTCTTTCCGGCATTCCGCATCAATCCCTCGTTCATGAAGCCAACCTTTTCATACAGAGCCGCTGCCGGTTTATTTTTCTCGAAATGATCCAGAGTAACTCTTTCCATATGGAGGTGTATAAACGCATACTCCAAAACCAGACGCAATGCTTCCTCTCCCAAGCCTTTGCCCCTGTTTTCGACATCTGCAATATAGATCCTCGTAATGTCAAGGGAATCATCAGCTCTGTTGATTCTGGACAGATAAACCTTACCAATCGGCTTGTCCTCCGGTTTCAGGGTAATAGTAAACTGCAGCTTTGTCGGATCCATGCTGTATCTGACAAACTCTTTGACAATCTGCTCATAGTCCCTGTCCTCATCGATTGTAAGGAATTCTGTTACCTCCGGCATCACTTCCCATTCTGCGAAATACCTACAGTCGTCAAAAACAGTCTCCCTGACAATTAAGTTCTTTGATTCCATCTTTTCTCTCCTGTCAAATCTTAAAATTATGTGAAGTTTCCTGAAAACGCTACTAAATTCTTCACGTTTATGGTATCATTATATATGATTTTTCATACAAAAGAAACGACTATTTTCAAAAAAACAAAAAAACATGAACAAAGGAGATTGTCAATGAAGAAACTGACAGCATTGATTTTGATTATCGCCATGACCTTTTCCTGCATGCTCTCTCTCTCCTCCTGTAAAGAAGAAGAAGAGGATCTTTCCGCAAAAATCGAAGAAAAGGTCGTCGCATATATGACTGATCTGCGGGATTCTGCTGATACGCTAACTTCTAACGAAGCAATCCAGAATTATCTGCAAAACTGGGCTAAGGCAAAAGGGATAGCATGCACAGCAGATCAGAGTGGCAATATCATCATGAGTATTAAACCCAGCGACGAATACAAAAAAGCCGCTCCAACCGTACTTGTCTGCCCTTATGACGGTCAAACCTTCCGAACCAGTATTGAACCTGTGGCAATGGCGCTTTACGCTGCCAAGAACAATGAGAACACAGGTAAGTTAACCATAATCTTTACCGCAGAAAACGGTCACGATTACAGCGGCATTAAAGCTTTAAGCCATAAGTACTTTACTGATGAGACAAAGGTGTTCTGCCTCAACGGCGGCAGCAGGAACATGTGGTCTGTAGAATCCGGCGGATGGTCCTCTTACACTTTCACAGGAAAGGCCAAATATACACAGGCTACCGGAGACAAAGCATTCCGTATCAGAATTACCGGTCTTCCTGGAGGTATTCCGGATTCCAAAATTTCATCCTACCCTAACCCGATCAAAGAAATAGGCAGTCTTCTTGCCTATTTCAAAACCAACGCTTTGATCTTCGAACTAGCAAAGGTCACCGGCGGCAACAGCGGCAATCTTTATCCAAAGACAGCGTCTGCAACGATCGTCATCGATGAGAATGATTTAGAAAAGTTCCAGAGCCGCATGGATACGGCCATTGAAAACTTTTACGATCACTATGAGGATTTTATAGAGGAAAATCCCGACGTTTCCTACACCTACAAAGAAATTGATCCTCCAGATGAGGTTCTGACGCAAAACAGTCTGAACAACTTTGTCAGCGAACTGTACACACTGTTGGACGGCGTCTATTATAAGGATGAAGATGAAAATCTCGTATCCATTACCAATATCGGCTCTATAAGGTGCAGGGATGGAAAATTCACCATCTCAGCCGCTGCAAACAGCCTTCTCGCTCACAACCTCAGCGAAATTGATCAGGACTATAAAACAATCTGCGGTCTGGCTAATTTCAAATACAGAAAATCTGACAGTCAGGAACCGTTTACTGGCAATGCAGATACTGCATTCGTTCAGGCAGTTATGACAGCCTTCGATCAATACGCAGATGCTGAAATGGAGCTAAAGACATGCGTTTCCTCCACAAACGCAAGCTACATCCATCAATTGAATCCAAGAGTTGAAATCATAAACGTATCCGTTAACGACGAACGTCTGGAACGCTATACAGGTACGCTTATCACCTATCTGCTCAATCTGGAGCATGAGGAAAAAAATAGCTGAATTGAAAAACGGGAGAGCCTGTAAGTGGTTTTCTCCCGTTTTTTTAATACGCTTTTGTCTTCTTCTCTTTGCTTCTATCGCGAATAATTGGAATCGCTACAGCTATCAAAATCAAAATACAGCTGGCCAGCTTCGGCAGCGGTAGCTTCTCACCTAAAAACAAAACGCCGAATATGACACCGGAAACCGGCTCCAGCATACTGAAAATAGCAGCGTCGCCAGCGCCAATCAATCGAACGCCGACAATCAGCAGCACATAGGCAAACGCGGAATTGGCGATAGCCAGAACAAAGGTCAGCAGCATAGGCTTCAACGACAAATCATATATAATATCTCCGCCCGGTAAATCCACTACCGCGGTAACCGCCGCGTTGACAATACACATATAAAACATAGATTTCATGGAATCCATCCGCCCGATAGCGCTGTGTTCGATTCCCTGCATATACGCGGCATAAGTTACTGCAGAAATCAGAGCTAGCACAATACCCGTAACAGCAAAGGAGTTACTGCTTCCTGAGGCCAGTACAACTCCAAGCGTAGCCAAAATCAAGGCAATAATTTTATACTTATCCGGCCTTTGATGGAATAGAATCCAGCCTAAAAGCACTGTAAACATCGGATAAAGAAAATGCAGGGTTGTAGCCAGCCCGACACCAATATACTGATATGATTCGTATACTAAAAAGGTTGTACTGACGCTGAACAGACCACTAACGACAAACAGAACGGCAAAGTCCCGTAAACTGATCCAGAGATCCACTTTCCGGATCAAGAGCATGATAAGCAAAACAGGAACAGCCATGGCGTTTCTATAAAATGTCAGCGTCATGGCATTGCTGCCCAGATCAAAGGACAGACTGGCTAATACCGGCGTAATCCCAAAAACCAAAGCAGAAGCTACCGCACAGAATACGCCTTTTCTAGTTCTGCTGTTCATAATACTTCTTTTGCTGCATCAGCAGACTCTTTCGCGTCTTTTACATAGTAATCCGCGCCGATCTCCTTGGCGTAATCCTCTGTCAAAACGGCGCCGCCAACCATAATTCTACAATCAGGCGCCGCGGCCTTCACCGCCTGAATCGTCTCTGCCATACTGCCCAGGGTCGTTGTCATCAAAGCCGATAGTCCTACCAATTTGACATGATCACGAATTACGGCATCAACTACAGCCTGAGGCTCCACATCCTTACCCAGATCAATGACATGATATCCATAATTATCGAGAATTACTTTTACGATATTCTTTCCGATATCGTGAATATCGCCCTTTACCGTAGCGATCACAATGGTTCCCCGACTCTCCTGCTGTCCTCCGGAGGATTGTATCTTTTCCTTGATTACATCGAAAGCGCTTTGTGCAGTAGAAGCGCAAAGCATCAGCTGCGGGATGAAAATAGCGCCCTTTTCGAAATCCTGTCCGGCCTGATCTAATATCGGAATCAAGGTTCGGTTGATCACATCCATAGGCTCGCGATTTTCAAGCTCGGCCGAAATCAGCGATTTACACTTCCCGCTTAACCCATTCATGATGGCGTAAGCGATTTCACCGCTTTCTGCTGTTTCAAAAGCCGCTTCCTGATGCCCGGATGCCTCTGGCTTTCCGGCAGACACACTTTGACTGACGCCATTTGCCGCAGGAACAGCCGCAGACAGCTCCTGACTGTATTTCGAAATGTAGTCCCTTGCTCCTTTGTCCATGTTCATGATCAGACGATATGTATCTACGGCGCGAACCATATCAGGCGCTCCAGGATTCATAATAGGTAAATCCAGTCCGCTGGTCAAAGCCATCTGAAGAAAGTTATGATTGATCAACGACCTGTTCGGCAGGCCAAAGGAAATATTGGACACGCCAAGCACCGTCTTCAACCCCATGGATTCTTTTACATATCGAATTGCCTTCAGCGTATTCGCCGCGTTTTCCTGCTCAGCCGAAACCGTAAGGGTCAGACAATCGATATATATATCCCGCCGTGGTATTCCCAAAGCCAGCGCGCGTTCTAAAATTCTTTCGGCAATCTCTACTCGCTTTTCTACAGTCTTCGGAATGCCGTCCTCATCTAATGTCAAGCCGACCACGGCAGCTCCGTATTTTTTCACGATGGGTAAAATTGCAGATAGAGACTTTTCTTCACCATTGACCGAATTAACGATAGCTTTACCGCTGTAGACCCGCAGCGCTGCTTCAATAACCTCAGGATCATTGGAATCAATCTGCAGCGGCGCGTCAGTAATGCCCTGCAATGCCTTGACAATGTTTACAATAACTTTTTTCTCGTCAATCCCAGGCACGCCGGCATTTACATCCAGTATTTCCGCCCCATCTCTTACCTGATCGGCAGCCTGGCTCAGAACATAATCCATATCCCCGTTTTTTAACGCCTCTTTTAACTTTTTCTTTCCTGTCGGATTGATTCTCTCTCCTATAATCCGCGGCTGATCAATAATAACGGTACGCTCTGGTGTACATACGGCAGCCGAAATTTCAGGATTTTGCGGCACATACGCCTGCTTATCAAAGATATGCCGCAGGGCTTCGATAAACGCTGGCGTCGTTCCGCAGCAACCGCCCACAATCTTAACGCCCAAAGGAATCAGCTCCGCTGTAACCGAGGCAAAATCTTTTGCGTCCACATGGTATATTCCAGTGGCTGGATCCGGCAGTCCGGCATTCGCCTTAGACACCATAGGCAAAGTCGTCCACTGCGCCAGTTCTTCCATCAAAGGTCGAAATTCCGCAGGTCCCAGAGAACAATTCATACCTACCGCATCCGCTCCCAAGCCTTCGCATACCATAGCCATCGCCTTTACCTCCGTACCTGTAAAGGTTCTTCGGTTTGCCTCAAAGCTCATCGTGCAGATTACCGGCAGATCTGTATTTTCCTTAGCGGCAAGCAGAGCCGCTTTCATTTCATAAAGATCTGTCATCGTCTCTATAGAAATCAGATCCGCTCCCTTACCTGCGAGAATCTGCCGTTTAAACATTTCATACGCTTCCTCAAAGGTCAAATTTCCGTTAGGCTCTAAAAGACGGCCCAGCGGTCCGATATCCAGAGAAATTTTCGCGTTCGTTCCCTCTGACGCTTTCTTCGCGTTGGCAACTGCCGCACCGATCAACTCCTCAACCGTGTAGCCGCATCCTTCAATTTTGTATTCACTGACGCCAAAAGAACAGGTATTGATAATATCACTGCCTGCCTGTATATAGGCCTTATGGATCTTCTGCACAATCTCAGGATGGGTTATATTCAGAACTTCAGGTACTTTTCCTATATCAGGCACTGCCTGCTGGAGCATCGTTCCGAAGCCTCCGTCCAAAAAGATAAATTCCCTGTCCTGAAATAAATTCAATAGTTTATTCATAGATTTTCATATCCTTTTCTGATGTACTTTTCCTGTTACCGCTTTAGAACAAACTCTGAACGCTTTCACAGATCCTCTTTGCAATATACGGATTATTCATAGTATACAGATGCACACCGTCTACGCCGCAGCTGAGCAGATCTACAATCTGATTTACTGCATAGGCAATGCCCGCGTCGCGCATAGCTTCAGGTTTATTTTCATATCGTGACATCATCTTGGTAAACTTAGCCGGTAAGCTGGCGCCGCACAGAGATACCATTCGCTCGATCTGTTTTTTATTGGTCACCGGCATAATGCCCGCTTCTATAGGTACATTGATTCCGGCAATTCTTGCTTTATCTACAAAATCGTAAAACAACGCATTATCAAAAAACAGCTGAGAGATCAAATGCTGTGCGCCTGCGTCAACCTTTTTCTTCAGGTTCAAAATGTCTTCCACCTGACTTCTGCTGTCGGTATGCCCCTCGGGATAACACGCGCCGGAGATTCCAAAGCTGTAATCCTTCTCTTTGATAAAAGAAATCAGCTCACTGGCATGCAGAAATTCTTTCTTTGGCGGCATGTCCGGAACCAGATCGCCGCGCAGAGCCAGAATATTCTCCACGCCGTTATCCGCAAGACGGCGCAGTACTTCAGTAACCTCCGCCTTCGTAGAGTTCACACATGTCAAATGAGCCGCAGACTCTATGCCATACTTGTGTTTGATAGCAGAGGCAATCTCACATGTGGAGTTATCTGCAAGGCTGCCGCTGGCCCCATATGTAACACTGATAAAATCAGGCCGCAAATCCTGCAGCGCGTCTAATGTATCGTAAATGGTCTTGATTGGCTTGTCCCGCTTTGGTGGAAATACCTCAAAAGAAAACACGGTCTTTTCGCCATTGAATAATTCTGCTAATTTCAACTGTCTTACCTACCTTTACTTATTTAAACTAATTTAATATTCTATACCAACCTAATGGGTTTTTCAATCCCTGTTTCCGCTTTCCAGGATGATTTTCCAACTTTCTATCAGATCCTCCAAACGAAATCTGGCGTTTGCAGGACTGGTAGACGGCAGCTGCAACGCGTCAATGCCTGTCCTCGGCAGAGTATAACGGTCATACAGCTTCTTTGCCAAAGCGCCGTTGGCATAGACCTTTTTGATACCGGTTTCTTCTAAAAGCCACGCCACATCAGCCGGTACAACATTCTTGATAGAACTATCCGCCGCGCCGACGATGTCACAACTCTCCGCTACATCCCATATGGCTACGCCGTTCCGAAGAAGCATCGCTTTTCGCTCCTCTACAGTTTCAGGAAAAGCTTCATCAAAAAGACGCGCTAGCACCTTCCAAAAGCGGTTCTGCGGATGCCCATAGTAGAATCCCATTTCTCTGGATTTTCCCGACGGCAGAGTTCCCAGAATCAGAATCCTGCTTTTCTCATTATATACAGGCGCGAAGTCGTGATTGATGTGTTCATATTCTCCCATAGCTTCCTCCTATTTATTTATTTATTTATCATCATGATATTCAAGTCCACTCGCCCTTTGATACCGTCTACCTTCCCTCTGTCAGAGTATTGCCATATCCTGAAAGCATACGGATAGTCGGTTTTTTTCGTATAATGGGCGAGCCATGTTTCATAATTTGTCAAAAAAGTCAAATCCAAACGAGTATCCAGCCAATGAGGATTACCATAGATCACAGGTGTAAATCCATTTCGTTCAATCACTTTGCAAAAAGCGTCCGCGATCTCTGTTCTTTCTTTCACCGAAAGGCCGCTGATTCGATCTGTTTCTCCATTAACCGGCTCCATATCAAAGGCAACCGGATAACTTACCCCTTTGCCGCGTATATGCCGAACTACATAACGAGCTTCAGCAATAGCTTCCTCAGCAGTCGTTGCCTGTGAAAAGAAATAAACGCCTATATCTAACCCCGCCTTTCGCGCTCCTTTCACATTCTCTCTAAACCGGCTGTCTTTCTGTATGTCGCCGCTTTCTGAACCGCGGTATCCCAGCCGGATCATCGCAAATTCAATACCGTCGTCCTTCACCCTTTCCCAATCGATTTTCTTCTGATAATAGGATACATCGATGCCTGTAACCGAGGTATATTTCTCGTCTTCGTAATAAAGTCTGCCGCCCTCTTTATAAAAAGCATCCATATCATATGAATTTCCGGGAAGGTTATGGCGCAGCCCTAATCCGTCATAGCTTCCCATTATAATGTAAATCACGGTAAAAACACATACCACCATAAAAAGCGCGGCAGATAGAATGATAATCTTCCCGCGCAAAGAAAGAGGAATTTTGCTATTCTTTCTTTTCTTAGAACGCCCGGCCTTTTTACCGGTGCGTTTCCTGTTCCATTTCTTTATATCTATGTTTATTTTCATAAGAAATATTCTAACACATTTCGACAAAATCGAAAAGAGTATTTGACGAAGCTTCACTTCTACTATATATTATTATATAAGAGAGGTAAAATAAAATGTTAGATTTCAATCAATTGTCCCACGACCTTATTCAATACCGCAGGGATCTTCATCAGATTCCCGAACTTGGATTTTATGTGTATAAAACAAGCGCCTATGTACGGCAGGTCCTTTCCCAACTATCGTGCCGCGTTGAAACGATCCTTCAGACCGGCGTTGTCGCTTTCTTCGATTTCGGCGGCAGCGAAACCCTGGCTTTCCGCGCGGATATGGACGCCCTGCCAATTCAGGAAGAAACCGGTCTTCCTTATGCGTCCACCCATGAGGGCTGTATGCACGCCTGCGGACACGACGGTCACATGGCGGGTCTCCTTGGCTTTGCCAGAGTTTTAGATCAATACATGCAGGAAGGCCTTAAACCCCGGTATAACGCGCTCCTTCTGTTCCAACCGGCGGAGGAAACCATCGACGGCGCACTGCGGATCTGCGGTACGCATATCTTTGATCAATACAATATCAAGGCGATCTTCGGATTACATCTGTGGCCTATGCTGCAGCGCGGAGAAATCGCTTCAAGGCCAGGCCCTATGATGGCAAAGTCCACCTCTGTAGCTGTACAGATCGAGGGTGTCAGCGCCCACTGCGGCGAACCGGAAAAGGGAAAGGACGCTCTGGAGGCCGCTTGCCGCTTCGTCAGCGATATCTATACTTATAAAACAATTTACGTGCCTGACCGATGCGTTCTGAAATTCGGAAAAATGGAAAGCGGCACAGTACGCAACGCCATCTCCCCTTATAGCCGTTTGGACGGTACCATGCGTACCTTTAACGACACGACCTGGGATAATCTGGTCAATGCCATGCAGCATTTAGGTCAGGAACTAGAGCATGCTTACGGTATTAAATTTTCGCTGGATGTGAGCAAAAGCCATCCTGCCGTCATAAACAACGAGGATCTGTACAGACAGGTCAAACCGCTGCTCATGAACCTCAACTACGTAGAGCTGCGCCGTCCTGTTATGATCGCTGAGGATTTCTCCTTTTTTGAACAGCAGATGCCGGGGATTTTCTTCTTCCTGGGTACAGGCAGCGGCATTCCGCTCCATAGCGATAATTACGACTTTGATGACAGCGTCATCATCGAAGGCGTCAAGCTCTTTGACACCCTGTTCAAAGCCGAGCTATGAGGCTGTTGAGAAATACTATTTCTTCTTTGTAATAAACAGTACCTCAGGAGGTGCTGTTTTTTGATTGAGCAAACTGGTATATGCTACGTGATATTGTGACGCCGGTAGCTTCTCGGCCATTTGAAGAAGCGCGGCCTTCTCCTTCGCGCCTTCCTCATGTCCGCTATAAAGAACCACTGTTACTACTCCTCCGACCTTAATCAAATCCAAAGCCGCGTCTACAGCCTGTAAGGTATCCTCCTTTTTTGTGGTGAAGGACTTATTACCACCTGGCAAATATCCCAGATTAAAAATTACAGCCGCCGGTTTTTTCCCGGGAAATAAAGCATTAGCCAGTTCTCTCAGATGTACAAAGTTTTCCTGACACACAGTAACATTATTAATTTGGTGTATTTCCAGAAGCTTCTTTGTCATCTCTACTGCTGCCGGCTGTAAATCTATTGCAAGGACGTGTCCTTCCGCACCCGCTGCCAATGCCAGAGATAGCGTATCGCGTCCGTTGCCGCAGGTCGCATCCAATGCCAGATCTCCCTCATCGATATACCCTGCGGTAATGTACATTGCCAAAGCCGTAGTTTTTGTCAAAATGTTTTCCATAACAACCTCCTATGGATTTTATTTTACATCAAAAGACATGATTTGCATAGGTGATTTCAGAGCTCCCAAGTATCACCGTCCGATAGCCTTAAAATTCGTGAGTTTAACTGACTACCTAAATTCAGCCTTTCAGGATATTCCGTGTGAATAGGAATCACCGCCCCAGGAAAAATAGCCTCAGCGGCTCGCCTCAGGCCTTCTATGGAGCTATGTCCTGACGTATGAAGTTTAATAACGTAACGCAGTCCTTTGGTTAATTTCTGTACAGCGGTCATATGTTCTTTCAAATAACCCTCCGACATAGAGTAAATGAACAAAGTCTTTTCTGGCTCAGACTTCACATAAGGCTCTATGATCTGCCGGAAATCCCCGCCTGTTCTCACTGCCATACAGAATGGCTCCGTTCCGCTATCCAACCACACTCTGGCTCTGTCAAAACCATACATATCATACCCTTCCGGCTGATTTTGCCGAACTATTTCCAATAAAGACATCTGATATGGATCACAGTAAAAGTTTCTGCCGGCGCTTGCCAGGTGAAAAGCCGCCAATCGATCAAAGTCCAGGACTCCACATTGAACAAAAACATAAGGAAAACGCTGCATCAGAAGTCCCGCCGCATCAGACAGATGATACTCGCTGACGGTTATCGGATGATGAAAGGAAAGATTTGTGCCTTCTATAAGCAAGACATCCACCGTCCCGTGAAGCTTCTGCAGAGCCGGAAGAACCCTGTCTCCCTGGATCCCGTGCAGCCGAAAATCTCCCGTATGTAAAATTCTTTTCCCTTCCCCTTCTATCAACAGCATACAGCTGCCAAAGGCTGAATGATCCGTGGGAATGGGCGTTATCTTTAAATCACCGATGTCAAAAGACTGTTTTTCCTCATAATCGCGTATCTTGGCAATGCGTCGAGCCATTTCGGAATCCGGCGATTTATGACGCTGCGCAGCCAGAAAAAGAGCTCTTGCGGCTTTTCCCATATACATCGGGATATTTTCTGCGGCACAATCGAGCAAATCCGTATGATCCTTATGATAATGGGTAAAAATTACTGCATCGTAGGGTTCTTCAATCCTCAATCCTCCCATAGCGGAAAGACCGGCAAATCCCGTACCTGTCGCAATAACAGGTCCGCTACCGCTTCCCGGTCCTGTCAGCGGGCTTCCCATATCGATCAGAATTCTGGTTTTGCCGGACGCAATAGCCACAATACAGCCTCCGATCTGATGCGTGCCACGATATATTTTAATTTCCATTGCGATACCTCCGTTACATACATTTTAAGGCTACCCGGCAGAAAATATGCTAAAAGTACGGCAAACCCTATTGACTTTTTGTCTGGCACGCAGTAAATTATATTATATGGCTTTAGCACTCGTCATGTATGAGTGCTAACAGAGCGCAAAGACAAATATTTCGGAGGCGAGATTATGGCAAAAAAACAATTTAAAGCAGAATCCAAAAAGCTGCTGGATCTGATGATCAACTCTATTTACACACATAAGGAAATCTTCCTGCGGGAACTGATCAGTAATGCTAGCGACGCGCTGGATAAGCTCTACTATCAGAGCCTGCAGTCCGGAGATACCGGTATCAAACGGTCGGATTTCCACATCGATATTACAGCTGATAAAGACGCGCGTACCTTGACAATCAGCGATAATGGCATCGGTATGACTGCCGCCGAGCTGGAAGCAAACCTCGGCACCATCGCTAAGAGCGGCAGCCTGGCCTTTAAACAGGATCATGCAGAAGAAGAACCCGCTAAAGGCGCAAAACCTATCGATATCATCGGTCAGTTCGGCGTAGGGTTTTATTCCGCTTTCATGGTAGCCGACCAAGTCACCGTCACATCCAAAGCCTATGGCAGCGATGAAGCCAACTGCTGGATGTCAAAGGGCGCTGACGGATATACCGTAGAAGCATCAGAAAAAAATGCTTCCGGCACTGAAATCATTTTGCACATCAAAGAAGATACAGACGGCGAAGACTACAGCCGCTTTCTGGAGGAATACACAATTCGCAGTTTGATCAAAAAATACTCAGACTATATTCGTTACCCGATCCAGATGATGGTTGAGAAGCGCCGTCCAAAGGAAGGCTCCGAACCAGAAGAAGGTCAAATGCCGGAAATGGAAAGCTTCATGGAGCTGGAAACGCTCAATACCATGGAGCCAATCTGGAAACGTCAGAAAAGCAAAGTAAAGCCAGAGGATTACAACGACTATTATAAGAGTAAGTTTGGAGATTATCAGGATCCTGTCCGCGTGGTACGTACTTCCGTGGAAGGCGTATCCAGCTATACCGCTCTCCTTTTTATTCCTGGACATACGCCATTTGACTATTATACCAAGGATTACGAAAAAGGTCTGCAGCTTTATTCCAGCGGCGTTATGATCATGGAAAAATGCAAAGAGCTCCTGCCGGACTACTTCAACTTTGTGAAGGGTCTGGTAGATTCTCAGGATCTGTCTTTGAATATCTCCCGTGAAACCCTGCAGCATGACAGACAGCTGAAAAATATCGCCAAAAATCTTGAAAAGAAGATAAAAAAGGAATTGGCTGATTTCATGAAAAACGACCGTGAAGGCTATGAAAAATTCTTTGAAAACTTCGGCAGGCAATTAAAATACGGAATCTACGACGACTTCGGCATGCATAAGGACGTTCTGTCAGATTTAGTTCTTTTCTACTCCTCTATGGAAAAGAAGATGATCTCTCTGGATGAATATCTGGCAAAGATGGGCGAAGATCAACAGTATATCTACTACGCTTCCGGAGAATCCGTCGATAAAATCGATATGCTGCCACAGACTGAATTCCTCAAGGACAAAGGCTATGAAATACTCTATCTGACCGATGAAATCGATGAATTCGTCCTGCAGATGATGCACGATTATAAAGAAAAAGAGTTTAAATCAGTCTCTGCTGAAGATATCTCAGGTGAAGAAACAGACGAACAAAAAGAAGCGATGAAGAAGGCTGAGGAAGACAACAAGGCTCTGCTGGATTACATCAAAGAGTCTCTGGCCGGCAAAGTCACTGAAGTCAAGCTCTCCCCTCGTCTGAAAGGTTCCGCTGTTTGCCTGACGACAAAAGGAAATATTTCATTGGAGATGGAAAAGGTACTGAACGCTATGCCGACAGATCAGATGGTCAAAGCTGACAGAATCCTGGAAATCAATCCTGACCATGCTGTCATGACTACCCTGCGCGATACTTTCGCTATGGGTGATGAAGGCAAGGATATGGTAAAAACTTATGCTAACCTGCTCTACAGCCAGGCGGTCCTAATCTCCGGCCTAACCGTAGACGATCCAGTCGCACTGGGAGAAGATATCTGTAAAGTTATAACAAAATAATTACAAATGCGCAGGCGTTATACATCGATAACGCCTGCTTTTATATCCATAAAAAAACGGCATGACCAGAAAACCGGCATGCCGTTTTTTACGTTTAATGATTATTCAGCCTCAGGGAATACCTTGCTCCAAATTTCAGATCCGTCCTTGTTCAGATAGGCTACTTTTACAGTAATACCCTTAATCTTTGTCTGTTCTTCACAAGATGTCGCGATACTTTCGAAAGTGGATGCAAAAGAACTCATAGAGTTATCAAACTGCTCCTTTGAAGCTTCTACGATTTCGTCGTCCAGCTGCTCTGGATAAGTATAAGTATAGATGATCTGATTTTCTTTGATCTCAATTGTCATACCATCCTGAGATTCTGCATACTGGTCAAGCTGTCCCTTTAATTTATCATCCTGTGCAACATATTCCTCCAAAGTGGAAGGGTCACTGCTGCAGCTAGTCATAAACATGGAGACAGACAGTACCATAGCCAGCATTAACACTAGAGCCAAAATCTTCGATTCTTTCTTGTTCATATGTTTTCTCCTTTTTTCAGATTGCCATATCACAATGACTTTTATATTATACAACAAATCATGTCAAAATTCAATGATTATTGTGTAGATGGCAAAAACCTCCGATCTGAAGAAATCCCAACATGATCCTAATTACGCTTCCAAAGCAGGATATTATGTTCAAAGATAGCGGAAAGCTCACCCTTGTCCTTCAGCCAAGATAAATAAGAGCGGACGGTACTTCCTACAAGCACGTACTGTTCAAAATTCATTGTCAGATTGTAATCTGTAAATAGCCTTTGCAAAATACCCTCAAAGGAAATTGGCTCACTGCATATTGATAATATCTTCTCTGAGATCTCATATACCTTTGCAATGTTAAGATCCGCAAGTCCGGTAACATCCTCTGCTGCAGGCGCATGAGCGGGGACAAACATCTTAGCCTTTAAAGCTTTTACCTTTTCAAGGGTGTTGAGATATTCCGCCACATCATAGATAAATCCAATCTGATATTTATCAAGGGTTTCTCTGCTTGACAAACAGTCGGCAAGAAATACCGTATCATCAGGAGTACGAAAGCCCACCATGTCGAAGAAATGACCTTTCAGCGGAATTATCTCAATTTCCTGCGGAAAATCTTTATCTGAAAAATCAGCGGCCACGCTTGGTTTCGCCAGCAAAAATTTGTGCCTTAAATCCTTGCACGGATAACCGCCATACAAAAAAGACGGTTCTAAAATCGGATACTCTGTAAAGCATTTTTCAATACCACCGGAAAAAATCCTACAGCCTGTCTGCTGCTGTAAATATCCATTTCCGCCGATATGATCCGCATTAGAATGCGTATTGAGAATTCCCAGGAGTGTCCATCCCTTTTCATCTAATATTTTTCGAACCTTCCGTCCCGCATCCTTATCACTGCCGCTGTCAATCAAATATACGCCCCTATCGCCTGCAAGATATACTCCGATCTTAGCAGGACACTCAATATAATAGCTTTTTTCTCCAACCTGATATAATTCGTACATATAAAAACTCCTCTAAATTGATTTATGATGTATCATGTTTCACTCTTATCATACCACAAAATCCACCTGGGAGAAGCCTTTCTTTCTCGAAAAACTTATCTCCGGTGGATTTTATCTTCACAATGTGAAATTTACTTTTTGTTTTCTAATTTCTTTCACTCTCATCTTCATCGTTACTATTTTTATTTTGCTTTTTATAAGAACTGTCATTTACTATGTTATATATCTTTATAACATAAATTAGACTTATAACAGGCAACGCATATTAAATTACGATTCCAACAAGTGTAAATACATCAAACATCATTTCTCTCATCTTCATATACTATTTTTAGATGAAAAGAAGCTGTTCACATCACACAACCTTTTTTCAATCATCATCTTCTTTCTCAAGTGTTTTCAAAGTTTTCTTCAAATTATTATGATATTCATCGAATTAAAGTATATTAAGTTGTATTTATTTATAATATGTTGTTTATATATATTATTTTCTATTTTTATATATTATTTGATATGCAAATATATAAAAATTTCTCCAATTATACTCCAAATAATCAAATTTGGCATATTCCATTCAGTTCGAATCATTTTTAAAACTCCCATTGAAAACTTTGAACTACATCAACGCTGTTAGTATTTTTCTTTGCAAGCTTTACTACACTTTTACAGTAATAATATTTTGTGGTCAAATTACCACCAAGCTAAGGCAAATGCCCTATCTTACAGGTCACTTTAATTCGATAATGAATACTATCTTCAACTTTTGTTGCTGTTAATTTATGTCCCGAAACTGCTTCTATTACATCATTATCACAATCACTTCTGCACAAGAATAAAGAAAACCCGAATATGCCGCACAGGACGGTCGTCAAGGCTAAAAGCTCGATAAAACACGCCTGCCTGACAAAACATATCCTTTACTATAATCCGGGAAATACCAGGCATTTCAATATCCAAAAGTAAAAAATCCCATACTGTGCTGCAAGTGCCAGTGTGCAATCCCTTTCATCTTCACAAATTAAAACCTTTATATCCTGTTTCAAATGAATCCGTTTTGTTTATTCTTGATTATATTTTGGTATACAAAATATAGAAATACAATCATTTTTATATCATACATATAGATCACATCTCCCGTGCCTTGTTTCATTCCGACAATTTTTCAAGCATAGAAAATTCCTATAAACTCACCTAAAACAAAACACTTTTAGATATGTTTTCTTTGTATTTCCACTACACACTCTGTATGATTCAAGAGGATAGAATGAATGTCTTTCGCCCTGCAATTCGTCCAGCTTAATCCATCGCCATTTTTCCCTCTCGGTCGTAACAGAAAACATATCTATGATATTTTTTCAAGCCCTGTTCCCCTCTTTTATACATGATTAAACTCAGGAAACATCAAACCAAATAGAGCAAGACCTTCTTCATCTTTATAAATAATTCCATTTCCAACCTCTCCTCCTTTAATTACATACTCAAGTTCAAATATTTCATTCTCACATAAAGTACCGACAATTCCTCCTACCAAATCAAGATTCTGATTCAAATTATTTGAAGAAAAGCAAATGTTATCTGCACCATTATCCTTAATAGACGGATAGCGCCAACCAACGCTTTCCGGTGCAACGAAATATTCCTTTGCAATATGCTCTGTAATCCTATAAAGTTGTTCCTGGCCTTGTGGGACTTTTCTTGTAAATTCATCAATTAGGAAATTTTTTAATATTTCATGGTTACATATCGCTTTTGGGTTTGTAATATTGTGATGTTCATAATTTGTAGGGGAACCTATCCAAGGCACCTTCACATCTTTTTTCGTTTCATATATAAATATTACAAACAATTCATTTGTTGATATATGCGCTTCATATATTGCGGTGTGTGGATTAAACGTTGTATAGAGAAGCGATTCATGTGGTTTATTTAATCTTCCATACTTCCTGACATATTCAACGGGTGGATTCCAAAAATCAGAAATGTCTTTCAGATTTTCATTTGGAATAGTTTGATTATCTAATAACCGCACTCTATAAAACCTCGTTCCTTTTTGAAAAACAGAATATGAATTTATAATATTGCATATATTATTATGTACGAGTATCTTCTCTATTTCACACTTTAATTTGTTATCTTCTAAAGACAGCAAATCTAAGAATTGAAACCTTTTTATTCTCTGTATTAATTCATTTGGTTCAATATTGCTTAAGAACAATTCCGAAAAACGATTAATCAAAGGAATATCATTATTCTTAAGAGCTTTTATATACTGGTTAAATAATTTGTCATTCATATCTATTTTCTCATCAGTTCATCAATGTGTTCTTTTCTATAAAAATCTATTAATTCCTGTAATCCTTTGTCCACATTTATCATTTTCTGAATATCTCTAATATCAGTTGAATACTCTGAATTACCAATAAGGATTGACATTACTTTTCCACCACGAGGTTTTTCAACTTCCTCATACAATGTCTTTCCTTTATGCTTCACAAAATTATATAGATTTCTAATTGAACTATTAGAAATCATCTTCCAGAATCCAACAATTGTATCTACTGCCTCCGAGAACTCAGTTCTCATTACCTTTAGATAATTAAATGGATTTCCTTCAGCGCGAGGTGTAGATACACTATTTTCAGTTTTTTTAACAACTCATAAGCTTCTTCTATCGGATGCATCCCACAAACATCTTTTGCATTTGTCACATTCCCTTCACTGTCAAAGCAATATAATACATACTCGGCAGAAATATAAGTCCATGCCCATGTCAGGTCAGCCAAAATGTTACAACTCAATAATGCAGTTTCATATAACTCGGCTTTGAATTTATATTCTACTGCTTTCTGTACTTTTTCATCTTCTATTCTGTTAAACCAATAGCTCCCATTATCCTCTAGTGCGTCTCTCATAAATAATCTTGCATTAGTGTATCGTTCAAAAATCTCATGCCAATTTGCTACTAGCTAAACATCCCGATTAGTTATTAAATAAATTACATCAAGTTTAAATATATACCATGTTGGCGTGTCGTAGTTTTTAAAAAATATCACTAGTAAAAGTATTTTCCATCTAAATCCCGACTTCTTCCTTAACATCTAATCCACTGCCTAAATCTTATGACCGTTTTATAGTAGATATGTTCTCATATAAAATAACCAAGCTTCTCCGAAAGGTTAACCATATCCGAAAAATCTCGAAAAGGCGCTTTGCCTTGGCATTTATTTATCTTTGCTTGACATCAATACTACCGTCTCCACATGCTTCGTCCACGGAAAGTTATCAAATGCTTTAGCGTACTTGACCTCATAGCCCAAATATTCAAACTGCTGCAGGTTGACAGCCAGGGTCTTGGGATTGCAGGAAATATACACGATCTGCGGTACGCCATAGGCTGCGATTTTTTCTACCGCGTCCAGGCTCATCCCTACTCTCGGCGGATCTACTACGATGACCTCCGGCCTTTCTTCCACAGTCTGTAAAACCTGAAACACATCTCCCGCGATAAAATGGCAGTTCTCCAGTCCGTTGAGGCTGGCGTTAACCTTTGCTGCCTCCACTGCTTCTTCCACGATTTCAACACCAATCACCTTTTTAGCCTTCAAAGCCAGAATCTGGCTGATCGTACCTGTTCCGCAGTATAAGTCAAAGGCCGTCTTTCCCTCGAAATCATCAATCAGCGCGATCGCCTCACTATAAAGTCTCTCTACCGCTTCCACATTCGTCTGGAAGAAAGAAAACGCGCTGACCTTAAACTTCAGTCCCAGAATTTCCTCCATATAATAATCGCGTCCGTATAGAATTTTCAGTTCTTCGCAGGTCACCTTGTCCGCAATATTGTCGTTAAGCGTCCGCAGAATCCCTACAATCTTATTACTCAACTGTAAATCCTGCAGTCCCTCCACATAAGCAGCTTCATCAAAACCATCCTCTCTGGTCGTTACAATATTGACCAGCAGTTCCTTTGTTCTAATTCCCCGTCTAATGATCAGATGACGTAAAAGTCCCTTGTGACTTTTTTTATGATAATGATGATATCCACGTTCCATAGCGAAATCCAGAGTAAAACGAAGAATCCTATTAAAATCCTCATCCACCAACTGGCATGCATCTACTGTAACGATAGACATAAAATTCTTTTTCTTATGCATCCCCAGACACATCGGGCCGTCCTTGACCATATCACCGAAGGTATATTCCATCTTATTTCTGTATCGGTACTGCTGCGGACATCCTTCGATCGGATCAAAGCGTTCCGGCCGAATACGCTTTTCTTCAAAGAGCGCTCTGACCTCCCCCTCTTTGATCGCCAACTGCTCCGCATAGGCTACGCCCTGATAAATGCAGCCTCCGCAAAACTCGTCGTGCATACACATCGGCAAGCTCGCTTCATTAAAATCTCCCATATTTTTCATAAAACTCCTTCTTGTACTCTAAAAATCTGTCTTCTTCAATGGCTGTCCGAATCTTTTCCATCATCTTCAACAGAAAATAAATGTTGTGATTAGAGAGCAGCATGGCAGAAAGCATTTCATCCGCCTTGAACAAATGCCGCAGATATGCCTTTGAATAGTTGCGGCAGGTATAGCAATCGCATTCCGCATCCAACGGCGTAAAATCCCGTTCATACCGGGCATTTTTGATGTTGACGCGTCCATGGCTGGTCATACAGAGACCGTGACGGGCGATTCTCGTCGGCAGCACGCAGTCAAACATATCTACGCCTCGCTCTACGCCTTCAAACAAATAGTCCGGCGTGCCCACACCCATTAGATAACGCGCTTTATCCTCCGGAAGTTCATCTACACAATCATCCAATATATCAAGCATCAGTTCCTTCGGCTCGCCCACAGACAAACCGCCGATCGCATAACCAGGCAAGTCAAGCTCTACAATCTCCCGCGCGCTCTGCCGCCTCAGATCCTTATACATGCCGCCCTGCATGATACCGAACAAAGATTGTCTCTCCGGCACTTTATGGGCGTCCTTACAGCGCTTCAGCCACCGGGTAGTTCTCTCCAGAGAATTCTTTACGTAAGTCCTGTCCGCCGGATACGGCGCGCACTCATCGAAGGCCATCATGATGTCAGAACCCAATGCGTTTTGAATCTCCACCGCCTTTTCCGGCGTCAGCATATGACGTGATCCGTCAATATGGCTCTGAAATTTCACACCTTCCTCTGTGATCTTTCTCAGCTTTCCCAAAGAAAACACCTGAAACCCGCCACTGTCTGTCAAAATTGCTCTGTTCCAGTTCATAAACCGGTGAAGTCCTCCGGCCTCTTTCACGATATCATGTCCCGGCCGCAGATACAGATGATATGTGTTAGACAGAATAATCTGCGCCCCCATATCAGCTACCTGCTCCGGCCGCATAGCCTTTACTGTAGCCTGTGTTCCCACAGGCATGAAAACCGGCGTCTGAATATCGCCATGGGGCGTATGCAGTACACCCCGGCGAGCGCGAGTTTTCTCGTCTTTTTTTATAAGATCATAAGTAACCGCATGTTTCATGTGTTTACCTTTCCTTTCTCTTCTAACTGATAGTCTTATACCATTATACACTATTTTCCGTAATTGCAAAGTTCTAATTTATGCATCCTCGCATCATTTTCAGACGCTCTGCTATCATAGCAAAGGCCGCACGAAGATCTATTCCATGCGGCCTGCTATACATTCTTACGTTTTCTATTTTTTATAAATGATTTTACCGTCTTTTATCGTTTCCAATACAGAGATATCCTTCAGTTCCATAGGATTCACTTCCAGAGGACTGCGATCCAAAATAACGAGGTCCGCCCGTTTTCCTTCCTTCAGGCTTCCCTTTGTATCTTCCTCCGCGTATTCATAAGCGGCATTGATTGTTACGGCCTTCAACGCGTCATAAACGTCGATTCTCTGTTCCTCACCAATTACGTTTCCTTCTCGGCTGATACGGTTGACCGCGCACCATACAGAGTGGAGCATTTTCGGTTTTGTTACAGGAGGATCCTGATGGAAATTGACGACAAGTCCTGTATCCAGAGCATCCTTCACCGGGCTAACTCTCCGTCCTCTTTCCTCTCCAAAATTTTTCATATGAATATCAGCCCAATAATATACGTGACCAACAAAGATCGACGCGATCATATTGAGCTCCTTCATACGATCCAGCTGATCATTGCGCACCGTCTGGCAATGAATCATCACCGGACGCAAATGATCTTTGTCAGGATTGTCGCTGTTCTCCAGCGCCTTTTTATAGACCTGGAGAAATTGTTCGCTGGCGGCGTCGCCGTTGCAGTGTGCCAACAACTGTTTGTTATCATTAACAGCCTGAAGCGCATAACCATATGCATCCTCATCAGTTAGCCACGGATATCCGCAATAATCCGGATCATCTCCCAAATATGGCTGACTCATCCATGCTGATCTTCCCTGCGGCGAGCCATCCAACAAAATCTTATATCCGCCGATCTTCAGATGCTTTTTGTAAATACCGTCTAAGGATTTATTCTTCTTCAGAATTTCTCGTCCTCCATCGCTCATCAGAGGATAAGCGACCACATCAATTTTCAGTGTTCCCAGGGAATTCGCCAGCTTCAGCAATTTCATCGACAAGCCGTTAGCTGCGCCGTCCTGCGCGGTTGTTACTCCGTTTTCAATATAGATTTGCTGCATTCCCCGCAATAGCTTACGAAGATCAGGCTTTATCTTCTTAGTAATGCTGCTCTGGACTTGCAGCATTGCTGCTTCTTCCAAATATCCATCAGGTTCAGGGGTATTGCCTACTCTGCCAATTTTACCACCCTGAGGATCCGGAGTATCGGCAATAATTCCAGCGATCTCCAAAAGACGGCTGTTAACGCATCCTAAGTGGCCTGATATATGCAATATCAGTATAGGTATCTCACTGCTAACCTGATCAAGCACTGCTTTGCCCGGATGACTTTGCTCCTTCAGGAAATTATGATCGTATCCGAAGCCGATAACCGCCCCCTTCTCTCCGATCTTGTTCTCGGAAATATATGCCTTCATTACTTGAATAATCTCATCAAAGGATGTGCATTCTGACAGATCGGCGCATAGGGACATTTGTCCGTTCATGGAAATATGTCCATGAGCGTCAATAAATCCCGGCATTAGACACCGTCCTGCAAGATTGACTTTTTTAACCCGGCTTCCTGCCGCGTCCATGACTTCCCTTAATGTACCAACCTTTCCAATTTTATCGCCGTCCACTAACACAGCCTCCGGCCTATCGTTAACACCCTCCATTGTAATGATCGGTCCGCCATAATAAATTGTCTGCATCTGTAAATTCACCTCCGTAAAGCTACATGATAAATATCATCATTGTTTCCAGTCATATGACTTCTTGTTCCAGCTTCTGGTTACCTTCAAAAGTCCCATATAAAGAACGGTGCATCCCAACAAAATCAGCATGGTCATCTTCATAGACAGATCTCCGGAAGCCGCGGCAATCAGCACCAATCCCACCGGTGTGGAAAGCATCATAACTAAGTTCATCAATCCCAGCTCCGCTGCCGTAGAGGTTTTGAACGCGGGATCTATTATACGCACCAGCGCGATACCACTGGGCACTGTACCCGTACAAGTTCCATACAGTCCCAACGTGCGCTCAAAGTCGTTGCTGCCGCCGAAACGTCTGCCGAAATAGAAGCATACAGCAAAAGTAATGATTGTGATAACGGCGCTCTCCGCCAAAATCGGTATAATCCAATTTCCCAGAACGTTGAAGCCTACGGCCATAAAAGCGCAAACTACCAGATAATCCGCCGTCCATCCTGTAATTTTACTCTGCAATACGTCCTCCTGCAGAAAGTCAATATGTAATTTTTTCATCAGATATTTAACAATATAAGCGGCAAACATGCCGTTCATAAACATCAATCCGCTCATAGACGTCCCGAAAAAACCAGGAATCAAAGCAAACAGCTTTGATATACCTATTGCAACGACGTAGCAGAATCCAATTAAAGCAAAATGGAACGACAAGGTTTCAATGTTGCTGTTGCAGGTTGTATCCTTAACCATATAAGAAGTCTGTTCTTCCTTACGCAGATAGCCCTTCAGAATACTATCGTCAAGCTTTCCGCAGTTTTTAGCAATACCGCGCATGATACCCAGCTTAGCGGCAGGTATACCTACTGCAAAAGCTACCACAAAGCCGATTGCCGCAAAGGTAACAGCTACCATAGCGGCGTTATCCCATCCATATTGTTCAAACATAAATCCGTAAGACGCCGCCTGTCCTGGTCCTTGGGTAAACGCATATGGAATCAACATTCCATAAATTACGTCCATATCAAATCCACCCTTTAACAATGCAATTACGCCGGCTCCGACCAGTGGTGTCAGCGCGTAGAGCAAGCACCATACCAAGCCCATACCCCATGCGCCTTTCAGCATGTTCTTTGCCGCGCCTTCCTTGTTATCCCCCGAACCGGTCAGACAAATGGAAATAAATGAAATAGTAAAGAGATGGTTTACAATCTCCGTATACATATCCGCATTCGTTCCAATGTTAAGACCTGTCGCAGCGACCACATTCATAAAGATGATCCCAATAATTCCAGCAATTACACTGGCAGGTACCAGCATATTTCTCAAAAATGGAATTTTTGCCCTCAGCAAAGTACCCAGGCAAAGAGCCACGCTAGCATAGCCGAAAGCTATCATAAAACTGTTCATTGCGCATTTCCTTTCTGTTTTTGTCATTTTTATTTAATCAGCATCGCGTCTCCATAACTGAAGAACCGGTACTGCTCATTTACTGCAATCTCATATGCTTCCAGTATCTTTTCCCTATCATAGAGCGCTGAAATCAGCATGAGCAAAGTGGACTTAGGGAGATGAAAGTTGGTAATCAAAGCATCGATAATCTTAAAAGTATAGCCTGGATAAATAAAAATGCCCGTACTGTCTCCTCCTGCTTTTACCTGATATTTTCCTGTCTCCTCATCAAAATACGCGGCGCTTTCTACCGTTCTGGTAGAAGTTGTTCCAACGGATACAACGCGTCCGCCTGACAAGATCGTATCATTGATCGTTCTTGCCGCCTCATCATCTATAAAATATTCCTCAAAATGCATATGATGATCTTCTACATTTTCACACTTCACAGGGCGAAACGTGCCGATCCCTACATGCAACGTCACATACGCCAGACTGACACCCTTTGCCTGCGCCGCGTTTAGCAAATCCTCCGTAAAATGAAGTCCCGCCGTCGGAGCTGCTACAGACCCTTCTTCACGGCAATAAACCGTCTGGTACATATCCCTGTCCTCAGACGTGCTTTCTCTTTCAATATACGGTGGTAAAGGCATATGACCCAATGCCTCAAGGCGCTCCATAAAAATCCCTTCATAGTGAAACTCCACAATTCTGGTGCCGTCAGAACCATAATCCAAAATCTCAGCCTCGAAATTCTCGCCGAAAGAAACTCGATCTCCCGGCTTTAACCGTTTTCCCGGCTTTACCATAGTCTCCCAGCGATCGCCTGAAAGTCTCTTGATCAAAAGAAATTCAATCTTAGCTCCGGTCTCTTTCTTCATGCCGAACAATCTGGCGGGCAACACTTTGGAATTATTCAAAACCAGGCAATCACCCCGATTCAAATATTCTAACACGTCATAAAAACGTTTATGGTCAACCGTTTCCTGACTGCGATCTAAGACCATCAGCCTACAGACGTCTCTTTTCTCTGAAGGCTTTTGCGCAATCAATTCCTTCGGCAATTCATAATCAAATGCGTCAATCTTCATTACATCTCTCCTGCGTTATAATAGACTTTGCTGCTCCTGACATGCCGCAGATTCCTTCTCTGTTTCCGTATCTTCTTCAGCGGCTTGCGGACATTCGATACCCATATGCTGATATCCCAACTGAGACACCATCCGCCCCTTCTGCGTTCGGTACAAGAGGCCTGACTGTATCAGATACGGTTCATAAGCATCCTCAATCGTTACCCGTTCCTCTCCGATGGAAGCAGCGATTGTATCGATGCCTACCGGACCGCCATTGAACCTGAAAATAATAGCGGATAAAATCTCTCTGTCCAAGCGTTCCAGACCCAGCTGATCCACTCCCAGAGCTTCCAGCGCCTTTTCTGTAATTTCCTTCGTGATAACTCCATTACCACGCACCTGTGAAAAGTCTCTGATTCGCTTCAAAAGACGGTTCGCAACGCGGGGCGTTCCTCGCGAGCACTTAGCCATTTCCATATAAGACGCTTCATCTGCTTCCACATCTAACAGACCAGCAGAACGCCTGATAATTTCCGCCAATTCCTCATTTGTATAAAGATCAAACTTATCAATAACGCCGAATCTGTCTCGCAAAGGTGCAGATAGACTTCCTGCTCTCGTCGTCGCTCCAATTAAAGTAAACTTAGCGATATCCAGCCTGATAGAACGGGCAGACGGTCCCTTTCCGATGATAATATCAAGCGCATAATCCTCCATAGCTGAATACAACACTTCCTCTACCGAACGATTCAACCGGTGAATCTCATCAATGAACAGCACGTCATTTTCGTTAAGATTCGTTAAAATGGCCGCCAGATCTCCCGCTCTCTCTATAGCGGGGCCGGACGTAATTTTAATATCCACACCCAGTTCATTTGCGATAATCCCAGCCAAAGTAGTCTTTCCTAAACCTGGCGGACCGTAAAACAGTACGTGGTCAAGAGGCTCTCCACGCATACGGGCAGCTTCGATAAAGACCTTTAAATTCTCTTTTACTGTTTTCTGTCCAATAAAATCATCCAAATGCTGAGGTCGCAGTGTAGTCTCCTGTCGTTCCTCACCAACGGATACCGCGCTGGACTGCGTAATTCTTTCTTCTTCCATATCCTATCCTTTAAAATAAATTTTTCAGCGCCTGCTTGATATAGGCCTCACAGGTCAATCCCTCCGCTTGAACCTTCCCAACTGCGGAGGCTGCTTCATTCTTAGTATATCCAAGAGCAATCAAAGCGGCCACGGCTTCGCTTCTCTCGTCGCTGACAGGTACGAACACTTCCTCCGTTCCCTGATCTGTTAGAGACACGAAACTGCCTACTTTATCCTTTAATTCTAATATAATACGTTCAGCTGTTTTTTTACCTACGCCGTTGGCTGTAGCGATCGCTTTTGCATCGCCGGTCGCAACGGCGCGTTTCAGTTCTAACGGCGGCAAAGCGCTCATAATAGCCATACCTGCCTTAGCCCCCACGCCGTTAACTGTAATCAACAATTCAAAAAGCTCCAGATTTTCCTTGTCAGCAAAGCCATATAAGCTAACATCATCCTCTTTTACGATCATAGATGTATATATCTTAACTTCGTCTCCCTCAACATGTTTATAGAGAACCGAGTTCGCAGGTATACTTACCGAAAACCCCATACCTGAAGCCGTTTCAACAATGACGCTGCCATCCGGCGACGGGTGAAAAATTCCTTTGATAAATCGAATCATATGCTACCTCTATATATATTATTTCAACTTTAATGCACGCATTCTGTTTCCTGCGCTGTGTCCATGACAAATCGCCGCGGCAACTGCATCAGCAGTATCGTCCGGCTTTGGCACTTCCTTTAAATTTAAGATTGCCTTAACCATCGCCTGTACCTGTTTCTTATCTGCACGGCCATAACCAACCAGCGCTTGTTTGATCTGTAGAGGCGTATACTCGTTTACTTCCAATCCGCCGTTAACACAGGCAAGAACCGCAACGCCTCTCGCCTGTCCTACCATAATCGCAGTTTTGGCGTTATTATTAAAGAACAGTTCCTCAATAGACGCGACCTGCGGCCGATACTCCTCAATAATCGCTGATAGTTCCTGATACAAGCGTTGCAGCCGCAGCGGCATTTCTATACCCGCGTCTGTTGTCACCGCGCCATAGTCCACAACAGAAAAACGATTTCCTATCATATCCAAGACACCCCATCCGAGAATAGCGTAGCCTGGGTCAATCCCTAATATTCTCATAAAGCTTCCTTTCCAGATTTATGCACTATATAGTATAACACAGGAACGTACGTTTGTCTACAACAGAGATTTCATTTCAATTCTCATTTTTAGCTTTCTTTTCATCTCTTTTTATGGTATAATCTTGTATGGTATTATGGATTTATTACATCCGGCTACGACAGCATTCATTGCTGAGAAAAGAACAGAAATCCGGAGTATAAAAAGGAGAAAATTATGCGTTATTCCAGACAGAACAAGATTTTGGAACTCATTGCCAACAACGAAATAGAGACCCAGGACAAACTGGCCTCCATGTTAAAGGACGAAGGCTTTGAGGTTACTCAAGCAACAATTTCCCGGGACATTAAAGAACTCCAGCTGATAAAGGTACTTTCCGCAAGCGGTAAATACAAATATGCAGTCAGCGCCAGACAGGACGCGCCCATTTCCGACCGCTTTGTTAAGATTTTCAGAGAAACGATCACCTCTTTTGCGTCTGCGCAGAATCTGATTGTGATCAAAACATTGTCAGGCTGTGGTCCTGCCGCCGGTGAAGCCGTTGACTGTATAGGACTTCCTCACGTAGTCGGCTCTGTTGCTGGGGACAACACTCTGCTTCTGATTATCGACAAGGAGGAACACGTAGAAGAAATCTTATCTATTTTCAACGATATGCTAATTATGAGGTCTAAAGGACAATGATCAATCACATTCGTATTGAAAATTTTGCAATTATCGAAAACACAGAAATTGATTTTGAAGAAGGACTGAATATCATTACAGGAGAAACCGGCAGCGGTAAATCCATCGTAATAGAAGCCATTAGCCTTGCTCTCGGGAGCAGGGCTGATTCTGCGTTTGTCCGTCATGGCGCTTCCAAAGCAGTCGTACAGCTTGCCGGCGAATTGGATGGTGAAGACATCGTCATCACCAGAGAAGTTTCTGCCGCAGGCAAGAATCTCTGCAAGCGCAACGGGCAGCTGGTCACCTTAGGCGAACTCTCAGAAACCTGCCGCCGTCTGGCGGATATTCACGGACAATACGACAACCAATCCCTGCTCAACCCTGACAATCACATTAAACTGGTAGACAGCTTTCATGGGGATACGATTTTTCCTCTAAAGGAATCCTTCTCTGCTGCCTATACGGATTATCAGGCCGTTAAATCCAAGCTGAACAAACTCCTTTCCATGGAGCAGGATAATTTGAAAAAACTGGATTTTTACCGTTTTGAACAGACTGAAATTGAAAACGCCCATTTGATGCCCGGTGAAGATGAAGCTCTGGCTGAACGGGTTTCTATACTCCAAAACAGCGAAAAGATCTTTGCTGCCATCGAAACATCCTATGGGCTTTTAAATTCAGGAGAATACAGCGCCCTTTCCTCCTTAGGTACAGGGCTGCACGCACTGCAGGATATTACCTCATATTCTAAAGATATTCAAGCCTTAAGTGAAGAATTCGCGGATATTTACTACCGTCTGGAGGATCTGTCCTCGGATCTTCGCAAAATCAGAGAAGAAGTGACCTTCACACCGGATGAACTGGACGATGCCATTTCCCGCCTGTCTCTAATCGACGGACTGAAGAAAAAATACGGCTCTACCATCGAAGAAATTCTGGCGTATTACGACAAAATATCCGAGGAACTCAACCAAATAGAAAATTTTGACGATGTAAAAGCGCAGCTGGAAACAGAAACTGCAAAGGCTTACGAAGCCCTCTCCGCAAAAGCTGCCCTGCTGTCAGAAGCCAGAAAATCCAGCGCCAGAGAACTGGAAACTGCCATTGAGCAAGAATTGCATGACCTGAATTTCAACAGCGCTAAACTGTCTATAGACTTTAGAATACCTGAAACCATCGGTCCTGACGGCAACGATACCGTTGAAATCCTGATTTCCACCAACAAGGGCGAACCGCTGAAACCACTGGTAAAGGTCGCCTCCGGCGGCGAGATCTCCAGAATGATGCTGGCAATCAAAAATATAACCGGTACCTACGATAGAATCCCTACCATGATCTTTGACGAAATCGACGCAGGCATCAGCGGCATCACTGCCAGTATCGTGGGACGAAAGCTCCACCAGATTGCAAAGGATCATCAGATCATCTGCATCACCCATCTTCCTCAAATTGCGGCAAGCGGTGACACCCACTACCGTATTTTTAAAGAAGAAACTGAAAACAGCACCTTTACCACGGTGCAGCGCTTGTCAGAAGATGAAACTGTAGATGAAATCGCAAGGCTGCTGGGCGGCGAAAATATCACGGAAACTACTCGAAAAAGCGCTATAGAACTGATAGAATTGACAAAAAAGAAAATACAATAAAACAGCTTACTAAAAAGACACTGTCGCATCACTTACGATACAGTGTCTTTTTTACGTATAATACTACCTTATCTTTCCATCATCGCTTCGATTTCTTCTACGGTCTTCGGAATCCCCGCGGATAAAATTTCCACGCCGGTTTCCGTAATCAATACGTCATCTTCGATTCGAATGCCCAGACCTAAATCTTTCAAATAGACGCCCGGCTCTACAGTGAAAATCATACCCGGCTCAAAGACCTCTGCGCCGCTGCTTCTCAAAATAGGTGTATTTCTATCTTAATAAGCTATCGCCCCTGCGTCTGATGCTGAACAGCGCATAGAGATGCTTCCATATTCAAATAAATTTAAAAATGTTGTGCAAGCATTGCCATATTAAACTGAATTGCACAACCAGTACAACCAGAAGCTGTGCAATTCAGCGCTGAACAGTTCTATTTGCACAACTCACACTCTTTTTCCTACACCTGAATAACAAAAAGTTGTGCATGTTGCAGGTATTCTCATCTGATCTGCACAACCTTTTCTCATATAGTTCATGTAATCCCGTCATAACAACCCTGTTTTATGTAGCCAATCCATCAAAAGTTTTGCATCGCAACCGTCATAAAGCTATTTTGCACAACCAACGCTACTGACAGTTGTGCAAATCGAGGCTAAAGACGCATTTCTTGCACAACTTTTCAAAATGTATACCCTATACCCCTATATTCCCTCGCCATCGCTACTCCGCACTGAAAAGCCTTCCGTAAAGCAAAGCTTCGAATGGATACCCGGAAGCCCGCTTGTTCTCAGACAATAAAAGGACTGTTTGCATATGCAAGGCAGTCCTTTTATATTTAATGTTTAAAGTTCGCTCAGACTTTTACAGCATCTCTTTAATCACTGCGTCGATTTTTCTGGCGACTACGCGGAAATCTTCTTCCTTATAGCCTCTGGTAGTCATCGGCGCTGTACCGATTCTGACGCCGCTGGTTTCCTTTGGAGAACGCGTTTCTCCCGGCACGCAGTTTTTATTCAGGGTAATGCCCACTTCATCTAATCTGTCCTGCAGATCCTTACCGCTGAACGGGAATTCTAAAAGATCGAGCAGAAATACGTGATTGTCCGTACCGCCGGTTACAATCTTGTAGCCCAGCTTCAGGAATTCATCTGCAAAAGCTTTGCAGTTGGCAACCACCTGTGCCGCGTACTCTTTGTACTCAGGACGAAGGGCTTCTTCCGCGCACACTGCTTTTCCAGCGATGACATGTTCCAAAGGTCCCCCCTGTGCATAAGGAAATACTGCGCTGTCAACTTTCTTTGCCAGATCCTGACGAGCAAAGATCAGACCGCCTCTCGGTCCTCTCAGGGTCTTATGGGTGGTAGTCGTTACGATATCCGCATAGCCAAACGGAGACGGATGTGCGCCGCCTGCTACAAGACCTGCGATGTGCGCCATATCTACCATGAAGTAAGCGCCAGCTTCTTTCGCGATTTCAGCAAAGGCAGCAAAGTCAATGATTCTGGAATAAGCGGACGCGCCGGTCAGAATCAGCTGCGGCTTGTATTCCTGCGCCTTTCTTCTGACATCCTCCATATCGATGAGACCATTTGCGTCTACATCATAGAACACCATGTTGTAAAGTTTGCCGCTGAAGTTGACGGAAGAACCATGAGTCAAATGCCCGCCGTTATCCAGGCTCAGTGACAGAATTGTATCGCCCGGCTTCAAAATTGCCTTATATGCCGCGAAATTCGCCTGGGAACCGCTGTGGGGCTGTACATTGACGTGGTAATCCGTGTCAAATACCTTTCTCCACATGTCGCAGCAGTATTCCTCCAGTTCATCTACATACTTAGTACCGCCATAGTATCTGCTGGTATTGCCGGAAGTCCGCACATAAGGATATCCTTCGGCATACTTCCAGGACAGACAGCTTCCGCAGGCAGCTAAAACCGCTTCAGAGCAGTAATTTTCCGAAGCGATTAGCTCGATGTTGTTCTTCTGTCTGTTATATTCCTTCTCAATCAAGTCTCCCACAACCGGAGAAGCTTTCTTGATAAACTCAAAATTCTCTACATTGTAAGTGCTGTTATCCGCGCCTTCTCTGTTAAACATTTATCCACTTCCTTTTCCGTTATTAGCGTGCGCCATTCTTGTGTATACAAATTAGCTTTTATTATAACACATCTTCGGTAAAGGTTTCAAGCTGTAATACAGAAACTTCGTAAGCTGTTTTAATCATAACCTGCCCGTCGTCCTGTCGTTTTTTATACTGTCTGCTCTGCAGACGTCCGCTGATGGCAATCCGATTGCCTACATCCAAAGTCGCCGAATATACTGCATTACGTCCCCAGGCAATACATGGGATATAGTCTGACTTATTATACATACGATTCACAGCCAACATCAGGTCACAGATCTTCCGTCCAAGAGGCGAAGTCCGCGACAGCGGCTTTTTGCATAGAAATCCTTCCAGTCGGATATCGTTAACCGGTTCACAAAAGTCTTCTATCAATTCCATATCTCTGGCAAAAACTACGATGTTAAGGCGATTATGTCCGTCCACATCTTCGTTATATGTCCTAATCTGCCCCTGTATCTCAATATGTGTACCAGGTTCAATCTGAAAGCCATGTAATATCCTTTCGGATGCCATGACGATAATCTGATCTTCATATCCGCTGTTTCTTCTGATACCTACGGTAAAGGTATAGAACGCTTCCCCGTAAGTTTTGTGATTTAAGATAAGGCCATCTATAACTTCTCCGCAAATGTGTGCGATATTTGTACTGTTATTGCTGCTCTCAGTATTTATCATTTTCTCCCTCCCGAAATTCGCATTACTACATTCTATTCCGGGTAGGAAAAAGTATGCCTGGATATACCTAGATTGCGTTGGGATTGTACAGGTTCGGACATTTTATAGTATAGACGAGAGAAGCAGATTGGTCTTCCGATAAATGTTCCGGATCTACGCCATAATAATGATCTGAAGCCTCTTTAATGCCATAGCAATTTTCTCCAAAATAGATGCAGTTCAGATATAATTCCAGAAGCTCATCTTTGCTATACTCCCATTCCAATCTGAATGCCATAAAAACTTCCGCGATCTTTCTTTCAAAATTCTTGTCAAAGTCAAAATACATATTCTTTGCCAGCTGTTGGGTAATCGTGCTGCCCCCTTCGACAAAGCTTCCCGCAATCAAATCATTTTTTACCGCGCGAAGAATCGCTAAAGGGTCAATTCCTATGTGAAAGCGAAACCGTTTATCTTCCGATTGGATAATACCGTTTCTGAAATCCTCAGAAATCTGATCTAACAGCACGTATGTATTGTCACCGCGAATTTCCTCAACCTTTTTCTCTATCGGCGTTTCCTTTATGGCAGCTGCATACATCTGATATCCTCGATACATTATAGGCGCGCATAAAATTGCACCTGTCACAATTACGGTAAGAACAAAGAATATCACGGCTCTAAAAACCTTATCCATAAAAAACACCTCCCCTTTCATACCCTTATGGTATCATCAAAGAGGAGGCGCTGCCATAACTGCCTGTGACAGACAGCTTACACTTTTGTCATATTAAGTTGTTTTCTTCCACTTTGCCGTCATACTGTTCCAATACCGGTTCAGCACTGTCACGACCACAAATCCCAGAGAAATGGCAAGAGCAATGGTAATAGCAGCCGTGCCGTTTTCGTAGAACATGGCTTTGTCCTCGCTGACCAGACCATACATGGTATAATACAGCCTGCCACCCGGAATCAGAGGTACTGCAGCCGCCGTCAAAAAAATCGTCGCAGGCGCTCTGTTGACCCGCGCCATAACCTCTGCGTAAACCGCTACAAAAATAGAAGCGATCAGGTTAGCTTCAAAATTGCTGGCAAGCCATTCAAAGCACAGCAGATAAATCCCCCAGGTAATCAATCCGCCAAGCCCTGCGTACAGCACCTGCTTTCCTTTTATTTTCAGCATCAGCGCAAAGCCTACTGAACCGAGAAACGCAACCAAAAGTTGTACAATCATAGCACACCTCCCAGCAGAATAATGGTCAGCGCAAAGCCGCAGGCAATTGCCGCCGCGATGAGCAGCGAATTGCAGAGACGCAGAAGTCCCGAAGCAATATCGCCTGTCAGCATATCCCGCACCGCGTTGGTCATCGCAATGCCCGGAATCAGCAGCATGATACCGCCGATCATTAGCATATCCACATGGTCTCCAAGTCCCATGGCTACAAAGATGTGAGCGCAGATACCGCCTACCACTGACGCGGCAAAATGATACACGATCTGATTTTTCTCCCGCTTGGCGTAAAACAATTCAAACAGCACGAGCACCACCGCCATCAAGCAGGAAGCGACGCCGTCCAGCCAGGTGCCGCCGAAGAATACGGCAAAAGCGCCCGCGCCCAGCATACAACCCACGAAACGCATCCAAAGAGGCTGCTTGGGCCGCCCCAGCACCTCGTCAAATTTCTCACGAAGCTGAGATACATCCGGCTGATTGGCACAGATATATCTGCTCAAATCATTGAGATAATCCAACCTGTCAAAGTTAGCGTCGTAGCGAACCAGCCGCCTGATCTGGGTTAGAATCCTGCCGTCCGGCGCTTCCATGGTCACCTGGATATTGGAGGTAATGATAAATACGTTGATGCGCGCCGCGCCATAGCTTTCGCACATACGGTAGATGCTGTCCTCCACCCGGCTGACCTCTGCGCCGCAGCAGACCATTTCTTCCCCCACGTCTAAAATGCCCTGTAAAATTCGATCATAGTCGTAATCCATTTATTCAATCTCCAGTTTCATGACCTCCGGATGACAGCTTTTCTGATATTGCGGACAGTATTTGCACTCGAAAAAGTTGGGCGCATCCGCAGGATCGATGGCAGTAAATCCGTTGGCGCGGAAAAATCCCGGCGCTCTCGCCACCAGGTAAAGCTGTCTGCCGCCCAGGTCTTTCACCGTTTCCACGATTTTTTTCAGCAGCATATTGCCCAGCTTCATCTTCCGATACAATTTTTCTACAGCGATGCCGTCGATGATATAGCGGTCTTCCCGTTTGGCAAGCACTGCGGCCGCCGCCAGATGTTCCTCCGCGCCGTGAACGATTTCAAAACATTTGACGATATCGGTATCCACTTCTTCATCGCCATCAAATTCCAATTCGTTTTCTACGAAAAACCGCACCAGTTTTTCATAATCCTCGGTCTGTCTCATGATAAGGCGCATCATGCCTGTTCCTCCCCCATGTTATCTTCTAAGGTAAAAATTTTCAGCCGGTTATGCAGCACGCTAAAAGAAAGCGGCAGCTTTTCTCCGTGTTCGCCGTCGATATCCGTCGGCAAATCACATTCCGATTCGATTTTCAGACTGCTGGTCTGAAAGTGCAGCACCCGCTTGCTGGACGAATGACTGCCCTGCAGAATCTTCATAAAAACCCCCGGCATTTCAAAAAGCGTCATATTCCGAAACAGCATAACGTCCAAAAGTCCGTCGTTAATTTCCGAATCCGGCGAAATTTTTTTGAATCCGCCTGCCGACTTTCCATTCATTACCACCATAAAGTACATCTTTTCCCGATATACTTTTTCCGGTGTCGTCAATGTGACCTTGATCGGCTTCAGATTCGGCACTTCGGACAGTCCTTTTAGATAGTATGCCAAAATCCCGATGGTATTCTTCAAAGTCGGGTCGGTCTTCTGGCTCACGTCCACCACCTGTCCCATTGCCGCTACATTGATAAAATACCGGTCGTTGACCTTGCCCACGTCGGCATACGTGTAATTATGCCCCAGCGCAATGTCCATCATCCGCTCGATATCACCGGAAAGGTTGAAATAATAGGCGAAATCATTTGCCGTACCCGCCGGCAAAATGGCCAGCGGCAGATGAATATCATGCTGAATCATGGCGTTAACACATACATTGATGGTACCGTCTCCTCCAGCTGCAATAATCTGACGAAATTCCGCCTCAATCCCCCGCTGACTGACTTCTGCCAGATAATCAGCGATCACCGTGCCGTGTGCCGCCCGGATGGGCACTACAATATAGCCTGCGTCCTGACAGCGTCCGATGATATAGTCCAGATTGTTTTTAAAAACGCCGCTTCCTGAGTTCGGGTTGTAGAATAAAATAATTTTACTGTGTTTCTGTATCTCCTGTTCCATGAATAAGCCCCCTTATTTCTCCAATCAAATATAACGAACCCGCAAATAGGATCAGATCATATGCACTGCGGCGCTCCATGGCGCTGCGCACCGCTTCCGCCGGCGTCTTGCAGCACAAAGCCTTTCCTCCGCGAACGCGGATTTTTTCCGCCAGTTCTTCAGCCGGCAGCTTTCTCGGATTGTCCGGCTCTGTCGCAATAAAGTCAGCAGTCACTTCTTTAAACGTATCCAATACGGTATCCACTTCTTTATCCGCCAGAATACCGATTACCATGAGAATCCTTTTGTCTGCAAAGTGACGCAGTACAGTGTCCCGCAAAGCCTTTGCGCCGTCTGGATTGTGGGCGCCGTCTAAAATGACAAAGGGATTGCGGTCCATGATTTCAAAGCGTCCGATCTGTTTTGCCCGCAGAAAACCCGCCGCAATCTGCGCCTTTGTGACCTGGATATCCTCTTTCGCACTTAAAAGAGCGATGGCTGTCAGCGCCGTCAGCGCGTTTTTCACCTGATGTGGCCCCGCCATGGAAATCGTCAGATCATAGGTTTCTTCCATGACTTTCGCCTGAAAGCGAGTTTCTTCTGCCGTCTCGTCCAAAATCTCATATGGATTTTCCAGCGCGTGAAACAACGGCGAATGGTTCTTCATCGCCGCAAGACGGATCACCTGCAGCGCATCCGCATCTTCCACACCGGTAATCACAGGGCAACCCGTTTTGATAATGCCTGCTTTTTCGCCTGCAATCTCCGCGGTTGTTTCGCCCAGCCGGTCGGTGTGATCCAAAGAAATCGACGTGATAATGCTACACAGCGGCTGCTTCACCACATTGGTAGAATCTCCTCTGCCCCCAAGGCCGACTTCCAGTACCACATACTCTGCGCCCTTTTCCTGAAAGTACAAAAACGCGATGGCTGTAATAACCTCAAATTCGGTGGGCGATTCGCATCCTTGCCCTACCATTTGTTCCGTTTTGGCAAGAACCAGATCGCTGCAGCGCTGCAGATCTCCATCGGAAATATAGCTGCCGTCAAATTCGATTCGTTCGTTGAAGACTTCCAGAAACGGCGAAGTAAAGAGTCCGCACCGGTAGCCGGCTGCCTGCAGGGTTTCATAGAGATACCTGCAGACAGAGCCTTTTCCGTTGGTACCCGCAACATGAAGCACCTTCAGATTCTCGTGGGGATTTCCCAGCTTTTCTAATAGCACGTTCATGCGTTCCAGTCCAAGTACCCAGCCAAACTTCTGAAATTTACTGATTTTGCTGATTGCATCCATCCTATTTGTTCACTTTCTTTGCGACCATCGAGAGTCTGGCCTCTACCTTCGCCAACATATCCTCATATTTCGCCTGTTTTTCTTTTTCTTCGTTGATTACCGCCTCCGGCGCTTTCGCAAGGAATCCCTGGTTAGAAAGCTTGCCGACAACGCGCTTTACTTCCCCTTCCAGTCTTTTCTTTTCCTTGGTGAGACGATCAAATTCCGCGTTAAAGTCCACAAGATCATCCAGCGGAATAAAGATTTCAATGCCAGCGATGACAGCGGACATGACTTCTTCCGGTACTTCCGATTTTTCCGTTACAAACTTGATCTCTGTAATATTGGCAAGATCCTTGATATATCTCTCGCCGCCTTTGATGGTTTCCAGCTTCTCTCCCTGCGCTAAAATGACTGCTGTCAACGCTTTGCTTGGTTTAGCGTCGGCCTCCGCGCGAATATTTCGGATCGCGCCGATGGCTTCCATGGCGATTTTGAGTTTTTCTTCCTCTGCCGCAAAATGTCTTTCTTCCGCAAATGCAGGCCATTTTGCTTTAATCAGGAAGCAGTTCGGATTATCTTCTCTTTCGCATTCGGAGTGCGGCAGGAAAGACCAGATTTCTTCCGTGATAAACGGCATGAACGGATGAAGCATTTCCAACATGTTCTTCAATGCCATCACCAGTACGAATCTGACAACCTTCTTGTCTTCTTCATCATCGCCCCAGAGTCTTTTCTTTACAAGCTCGATATACCAGTCGCAGTATTCGTTCCAAATCAGCTCGTAAACACGCTGTCCCGCCAGGGCAAGGTCGTATTTTTCCAGCGCTTTTGTCACATAGTCGGCAGCGTCGTTGACTCTGCTGATGATCCATTTATCTTCATCACGCAGCGCGATATTGGCAAAATTTGTAGTGTCGCCGCACGCCATACCGCAGCAGTCACCGCAGCATTTGGCCAATTCTTTGAAATTGCCATCTTCATCCTGCAGGTTCATGATGACGAATCTGGATGCGTTCCACAGCTTGTTGCCAAAGTTTCTCGCAGATTCCAGCCGATCCGTCTTAAAACGCATATCATTGCCCGGCGTGATGCCTGTGGTCAGCATAAAGCGCAATGCGTCCGCGCCGTACTGGTCGATGACTTCCAGCGGATCGATGCCGTTGCCCAGGGATTTGCTCATTTTGCGGCCTTCCGCGTCGCGGACCAGTCCGTGAATATAGACATGGTGGAACGGCGGTTCCTTCATGGCTTCGCAGCCGGAGAATACCATTCTGATGACCCAGAAGAAAATGATATCGTAACCGGTTACCAGTACATCGGTCGGATAGAAATATTCCAGTTCTTTAGTCTTTTCCGGCCAGCCCAAAGTAGAGAACGGCCACAGCGCAGCCGAGAACCAGGTATCCAGCACGTCTTCATCCTGCTTTAAATTGGCAGAGCCACACTTCGGACATTTTGTTGGATCTTCTTCTGCTACAATCAGTTCGCCGCAGTCCTGACAATACCATGCCGGGATTCTGTGACCCCACCAAAGCTGACGGGAAATACACCAATCTCTAATTTCCTCCAGCCAGTGGAGATACGTCTTTTCAAAACGTTCCGGCACATGGGTCAGGGCGCCGCTCTTTGCCGCCTCGATAGCAGGTTTCGCCAGATCTTCCATTTTGACAAACCACTGATCGGAAAGCATCGGCTCGATGACCGTATGACATCTATAGCACTCGCCTACCGGAATGACCTTCTCCTCAGTTTTTACCAGGTAGCCTGTTTCTTCCAAATCTTTAACCCAGGCTTTGCGGCATTCGTACCGATCCATGCCCTCGTACTTGCCCGCCATGGCGTTCATAGTCGCGTCCTCATTGATGCAGCAGAGATTTTCAAGACCTGCGCGCTGCCCGACTTCAAAGTCGTTGGGATCGTGGGCCGGTGTAATCTTTACTGCGCCGGTTCCCTTTTCCGGGTCAGGATACGGGTCTGCGATGACAGGAATCTCTCTGCCAACCAGCGGCAGAATGACTTTCTTTCCGACCATATCCTTGTAGCGTTCATCGCTGGGATGTACTGCAATGGCAACATCGCCGAACATAGTTTCCGGTCTTGATGTGGCAACGACCATCTCTCTTCCGCCTGCCTCTGCCGCAGGATAACGGAAATACCAATACTGACCGTTCTTATCCTCGTGTTCTACTTCCGCGTCGGAAAGAGATGTGCCGCACTGCGGACACCAGTTGATCAGTCTGTTTCCTCTATAGATCAGTCCCTGCTTATATAAATGAACAAAGAAATGTCTGACCGCCTTGTTGCAGCCTTCGTCCATGGTAAACCGCTCTCTGCTCCAGTCGCAGGAGTCGCCCAGCTTGCGGCACTGTCTTGTGATTCTGCCGCCGTATTCTTCCTTCCATGCCCAGGCGCGCTTCAGAAATTCTTCTCTGCCCAGATCTTCTTTTTCTTTGCCTTCATCTTTTCTGATTTTTTCAACAACCTTTACCTCGGTAGCAATGCTGGCGTGGTCAGAGCCCGGCAGCCACAGCGCGCTATAGCCCTGCATTCTTTTCCAGCGCGTCAAAACATCCTGCAGCGTCTGGTCGAGGGCGTGTCCCATGTGCAGCTGCCCCGTAATATTCGGCGGCGGCATGACGATGGTAAACGGCTTCTTATCTTCTCTCACTTCGGCGTGAAACGCGCCGTTTTTCTCCCACATCTCGTAGATGCGATCCTCAAAATCCTTCGGATTGTAGGTCTTGGCTAAATTTTTCTCCATTGGAATCTCCTTCTTTCTGTCATTGAATATTTATGGTGTGCCAGGCTCCAAAGGGCAAGAAAAAAGCCCTCTGTGAGCATGCACTCACAAAGGACGAAATCATTCCGCGGTACCACCTTTGTTCCATCCTTCCTTGCCTCGCGCCCTGCGCCAAGATCCGCCAGGCGTCCGCAAATCCGGATGACTCTCATTTCAAAACAGCTCCAAAGCAACCTTCAGCAGATCCGTTCTCTAAGGTCTCTCAGCCCATGAACCTTATTCTCTGTAAAGTGGTCTTCTGCCTACTCCTCTTTTTCATCGCCGTATATTTTTTTTGCTTGTCTATTTAGTATAACCAAATGCGCAAGCGATGTCAACGATTTCTTATTTTTGAGACAGGGCAAACTGTTGTTTTGTCAATGATGTGACACCAAAAAGGGAGCATCAATTTGACGATATGGTATCATGAGAATGCAATTCTAAAGATGCCCTTTTCTCCAAAGGTGTAGCCCACCCAAGGACTGGTTTAGGGGTGTTGTTGTAACGTTTTAGATAGCGGAGCATCTGCACTTTTAAATCTTCATAGGAGTAGAAATACAGGTAATTGTAAAATCGCTCCTGGTCCAATCGATGGCTGCGTTCTACTTTGCCATTGTGTCTTGGTGTGTGTGGACGAATCAGCTTGTGGGTAATGCCAAGTTCATCACAGAGTTTATCCATCGGATGTAGTTTTTTGTAGTCTTTTGGATAAGTAAATTCAGCGCCATTATCCGTTTGAATCATTTTTGGTGTATATCCAAAGAATTGGATAGCGCGCTTTATGAAATTAACGGTAGAATAAGAACTCTGTTCTTTATATGGGTAGAGGAAGCGCTGTCTGGAAGCTTCATCTATGATTGTATATTGATAAAATTTGTCAGGCATAGAGCCAGTATAGCAGGCAGAGGGCACATATTTCACATCCATCTGCCACTTTTCACCAACAGCCTGAGGAGTCGCATAAGGCTTTGGAGTATATTTGTTAGTGGGAGTCACTTTTTGCTTGGTATACCCTAGCCGAGAAAATACACGGTAAAGAGAGCCGGGATGCCTGCGATACCCTTTGGAAGTACGTAATTTTCCATAGATTTCGCAGACGGAGGCGTGGGGATTGCGTCTGTGCAAATCACGAATCCACTTGAGTTCCTCAGTGGTATGAGAAGAAGGATGAGGCGTTTTGGGTCTGTGAGAATGATCCATAAGGGACTCTTTCGTACCATCAAAGCGTTTGTTCCAGCGCATAAGGGAAGATTTAGATATATGGTAGCGCCTGCAGACAAAGGCGACGGACTGACCGCTGCGATAAAGATTCACTGCGTAAAAACGGGTAGAAATTTCATGTGGCAAATATCGTTGAGTTTGTGTTATACTGTTCATGACGATAGGGTTCCTTTCAGATATGTTTTTTGTGGTGATTAACATTCTAACAGATCCTATCGTCTTTTTCTATAGGCAAGTGTCACATCAATTGTAACTCTACATTCTTATTTTTGAGACAGGGCAAACGCATGAAAAGCAAAACTTTGCGCCGTGAGTTGCCTATGATAGATATGAGGGACGCAGGTATTTGCTTGTTTTTAGAAGTAAGTTGCGCGCACCCGCTAAAAAACGCAGCTTTTGCTTACTTTTTTTCAGGATGTTGCGCGAACGAAGAAATCTTACAGGATGTTTTGTTATTTTTTATAGAAATATGGCAAACAATAACAGAATTTGGGATAAGATTGGACAGGTCGCGCAACAAACAACAAAAAGATCTCAAAAACCTGCGTTTTTTCATGGACTAACGCAACATACAACGAAAAGATGATGAAAAGCTGCGCATCGGCTTCTATAATCTTATTCTGAGATTCGGGTTGCGACAGTAGAAATCGCGAATCCACTTAAGTGCCTGAGAGGTATGAGAGTAAGGATGCGGTGTTTTAGGATCTACCAGAGGTTCTTTGACGCTATCAAATTTCTTGTTCCAACCCATGAGGGAAGATTTAGAAATATGATAGCGTCTGCAGACGAACCGGGTGTTCTGCGATTAAAGAAATATGGAATTTTATAGGACTTAATTCGGAAATATAGATTGTTAAATGGAACTAATCATGTTATAATTGAAAAAAATTCAATACTTCATCAGGAGGTGCTTTCCATGACAATCACAGAAATGAAACAGAAGAAACGAGAACTTGGCTACACCAATGAGATGATAGCGCAAATATCCGGCGTACCCCTGGGCACTGTCCAGAAAATCTTTGCCGGGATTACCAGTTCGCCTCGATATGAAACATTGCAGGCATTAGAGAAAGTTTTCCGTCCGGATTCCAGTTTGATTCGTGAATCTGCTTCTCCCTATCACACTAAAAAACAAGGTGAATTCACACTGGAGGACTACTATGCAATCCCGGATGAACGGCGCGTTGAACTGATCGATGGTGTCATCTATGATATGACCGCGCCCACCAATCCCCATCAGATGATTCAAGGCGAATTATTCTTCCAACTGGCAAGTTATATCAATGAAAAAAAAGGAACTTGCATCCTTTTTATGGCTCCAGCCGATGTGCAGCTTGATGAAGATGACAAAACCATGGTGCAGCCCGATGCCTTCATCGTCTGCGACAGAAGCAAGATTACAAAAACCCACACCATAGGAGCGCCGGATTTTATCGCCGAAATTCTTTCTCCCTCCACCTGGCGAAAAGACATCTATACCAAGCTTGCAAAATATGCTGATGCCGGGGTCAGGGAATACTGGCTTATCGACCCGGAAACCCTGAAAATCATGGTTTACGATATTGAGGATAACACCATGGCGCATCTTTACACTTTTCAGGATCAGGTGCCGGTTAGCATCTTCGACGGTGACTGCAAAATTGACTTTCCGAAGATTTACGAGAAAATCCGTTTTTTGTACGAATGACAATTTTCCTCATAAAAAGGCTGCTGGCATTGCCCTCGAAGTTCACAAGCGCTGTCAGCAGCTTCTATTCATCTATTTTTCTTCGATTTCTTCCCGCATTTCCTGTACGCTCTTACCAAGCACCGGATGCCGCATCCATGGCGCTATCTGTGCCAGCGGAATCAGCACAAAATCCCGCTTATGCATTTCTACATGAGGAATCGTAAGATCCTGACTGTCCATGGTCAAATCATCGTACAGCAAAATATCCAGATCCAGTGTTCTCGGTCCCCAGTGGATTTCTCGTTTCCTATCTGCCGCAGCTTCAATCTCATGGAGAAGTTCCAGAAGTTTCTCCGGTGCAAGCAAGGTAGAAAGCTCCAGGCAGCCATTCAGAAAATCATCCTGCGCAACACCGCCGTAAGGCGCTGTAACGATATAGTTCGAAACCTTCTCCACACGGCAGCCTTCCGCATCTGTCAGCCTCTGTACCGCCAGATCCAGATACCCTTTTTTGTCACCCAGGTTAGAACCCAGTGCAATATATGCCCGATGCCAGAAACGGGTAATTTTTACCGACACATAATCAACGGGCAGTTTCACCGGCGCCCAGGGCTTTTTGATTTCCAGGGAAATACCGCGTACCAGCGGAAATTTTTCAAGAACCGCCCATGCCAAGTGTTCTGCGGCGGCCTCAATCAGCTGATAGGTATTCTTCTGCAGAAATTCTACCATAAACTGGGAAACCTCTCCGTAATGGGTAGATTCTGTCAACACATCGCTTCGACCTGCACGCTGCAAATTGCTGTAAAGCACCGCAGACACAACAAACTTCTGTCCCAGCGCCGTTTCTTCAGGAAATACACCGTGATTGGCGAAAACCTGTAAATTTTCTATATGAATCTCGTCATAAGCTCTCATTTTCCTTCTCCCATAATTGCCCGTGTCATTTGCATCGCTCTGTAGTTTTCTTTGATATCGTGCACCCGGATAAAGCATGCGCCTTTCAGTACGCCCAGAACAGTCGTTGCCAGCGTGCCCTCTACCCGTTCATCTACAGGCAGATTCAGAGCGTTTCCGATCATAGACTTTCTGGACGTTGCCAGAAGCACCGGATATCCCAGCGCGCAAAGTTCCTCCAGCCGATTGACCGCAATCAGATTATGCTCGTAGGTTTTCCCAAATCCCACGCCGGGGTCGAGCAGAATCTGTTCCTTCCGAATTCCCGCCGATTCGGCTATTGACAGAGTCTCCTGCATATCGGCGAGCATACCCGTCATAAAGTCTTCATACTCCGCCTTTTCCCGATTGTGCATCAGGCAGCACGGCACATCATAAGCGGCAATCAGCTGCGCCACTTTGGAATCATATTTCAGTCCCCAGATATCGTTGACCATATCTGCGCCGGCTTTCAGCGCCGCTTCAATAACCTGAGGCTTGTAACTATCGATGGATACCGGCACGTCAAAGTTTTCTTTCACCATGCGGATATATGGCACAACCCGCTCGATTTCTTCCTCTATGGTAATCTGCACATGTCCCGGTCTTGTCGATTCACCGCCGATATCAATGAGATCTGCGCCCTCCTCCAGCATCCGCGCTACATGTGCTTTGGCTGAGGAAAGATCGTTCCATCTGCCTCCATCAGAAAAGGAATCCGGCGTTACGTTGAGGATTCCCATAATATAGCAATTATTTTTGAGGTCAAAGTCTCTGTTTCCAATTTTCATACTAGCTGTTTATCTCCTTGTTTTTTGTTTCCTCGCTCCACTTGCAGGTATCCTGATGTTTACAATAAAAACAATTTCGTGAACCTTTGTCAGATCGGTACAAAAGACCAGCAAGACTTCCTTCTGGCAGACACCCTTTGCTGCGATGCGCGGAAATCGCCTGCAGAATCTCCGCTGATTCTCCTTCGCTAAAGCCAGTTTCCGGCAAAATGACCGCCGCCAGTGCGCAGCTGGCTTCATCGTGAGGCACGCCTTGGGCGTACTCCAGTCCCCTGCCGATATCGTGCAGCAGCGCCGCCCCGTAGATCAGTTCTTTACTGATTCCAAAGTCCTTCTCCAGATTTTCGATATAGGCGAGCCGTGCCGTATCTAAAAGATGCGCAAGATCATGTCTGCAATAGATACGGTCTGTTTCGGCGTCCTCAATCTGCGCCATCGCGCCTTTCCAAAGAGGGTGACGCAAAATCCGGTTCACACGATGCATAATTCCCATCTCTTTTAGCATCGCTTATCTCCCCAACATCTGGAAAAATCGGTTCTGCAGCCTTTCGTCCTGTGCAAAAGCGCCGCGTGTAATTACCGTCACCGTCTTTGCACCCGGCTTTTTAATGCCTCGCATGGTCATGCACATATGCTCGGCTTCAATGAGCACCATGACACCTTTCGGATGTAGTTCTTTCATAAAAGCATCGGCTACCTGCGCTGCCAGACGCTCCTGCAGCTGAAAGCGCTTTGCAAATACCTCAACCGTCCGAGCGATTTTGGAAAGTCCGACGACTTCGCCATCGGGAATATACGCCACGGCAGCGGTTCCATAAAACGGCAGCATATGATGCTCACAGAAAGAATAAAAATGAATATCCTTTTCCAGCACCATGTCGTTGTCCTCTACATGAAACCGCTTGGAAAGATGCTCTGCCGCGCTGTCCTGATAACCCGCCGCAAGTTCCTCATACATGCGGGCGATTCGCTGCGGCGTATCCAGCAATCCCTCTCTGTTTATGTCTTCGCCGATTCCCGAAAGAATCAGACGTACACCTTCTTTTATCTTTTCACTATCCATTGATTCTGTATTGTGTCCTTTCAAATAGTTCCTTACCCATAGATTTCATTATATGACATTTTTCTGTGAAGTACAAGGAAAAAGCACGAAAAAGACATTTTCCATCGTGCTATTTGTAACATATGTCAATAACTTTGTTGACGAATTTCTCAAACAGAGTTATACTGTTAAATATCTAAAGGAGGTACGATTATGCAATTTGCAGACTACTTTCCCATCTGGGATAAGCTGACTCCAGATTTACAAAAGAAAATAACAGATAATCTCACCAGCCGTACTGTACAAAAAGGAACTGTGATTCACAATGGCAGCATAGACTGTACAGGATTGATTTTGATTAAAACCGGTCAGCTCAGAGCATATATTCTTTCTGATGAAGGCAGAGAGATTACCCTCTACCGTCTGTTCGACAGGGATTTATGTTTGTTCTCAGCTTCGTGTATGATGCGTTCTATCCAATTCGAAATTATCATTGAGTCAGAAAAGGATACGACCTTTTGGATTATCCCTACAGATGTTTACAAACAAATCATGGAGTTCTCCGCTCCCGTTGCTAATTATACCAATGAAATCATGGCAACCAGATTTTCCGAAGTGATGTGGCTAATTGAAGAAATCATGTGGAAAAGTCTGGATAAACGTATTGCCTCTTTTCTTATTGAGGAATCTGCCATCGAAAACACGACTCAGCTAAAAATCACACATGAAATCATTGCCAATCATCTGGGCACACACAGAGAAGTTGTCACACGTATGCTCCGCTATTTTCAAAGCGAAGGCATGGTGAAGCTAAGTCGCGGCGCCATTGAAATAACAGATGAAAAAAAGCTGGCATTACTATAAATAACAAGAATCCCATCCCGTTGTTTACTGAAAAACATCAGGATGGGATTTATAAGCATGTACAGATTTAGAGCATTTCTAAGATCTGCTGCTTTGGTCTTGCACCTGTGGACTGCTTAACGATTTTGCCGTCCTTGATTACAACCAGAGTTGGGATGCTCATGACCTGAAACTGCGACGCCAGTTCCTGCTGTTCATCCACGTTGACCTTTCCCACCTTAATATCAATCCGCTCTTCTGCGATTTCTTCAATGATCGGTCCAACTATTCTGCAAGGACCACACCAGCTAGCCCAGAAATCCAACAGTACCGGCTTCTCAGATTTTAAAACTTCCTCTTGAAAATTATTTTTATTGATTGTAATTACTGACATCTTTTTATTCCTCCTATCCAGTTTCTTTTTGCATTTCTTTTTCTAGTTATAAGATACCCGATTTGCAAAAAAACTTCCGTGATAAAGTCACCAAAAAGACAAATATAGATTTCCTCAAAAATGCGGTTTTACCTTTATTAGAAAAACTCTGCTACAATTTCGATTTATCTCCTAAGTTGCAAATCTGAATTGCCGCTCCATTTTCCATCACGGTAAATCCATGCTTTACATAAAACGGAACATTCGCCTTATCTTCCGGCATGCCTTCAATATAGAAATAATCCTGATATTTTTCTTTTATCATCTCAATTAACTGACTGGCAATGCCCTGTCCATGATAGCCTGGTTCCACTAAAAGATAGTGAATCTGCGCCAGCATTTCTGAATCATCTAATACTCTTGCCAGTCCAACAAGTTTATCGTCATCCCAAGCGGTCAATACCGCGGAAGAATGCATCAATGCTTTATACAGTCTTTCGGGATACCTGCCTGATATCCAGTCCACGGATAAAAACAGGCTTTCTACCTGTGCCTGCGTAAAAAACTTTTCCCATGTGTATCGAATTTTCATGATGCCTCCCGTTAAGCGTGATTATAGTCGCATTTCTGACACTGCAGCAATGCATTTTCATGATCTTCTTTGTGATAAGCGCCGGACCACCTACAGATACTCTGCAAAATCGGTACGACAGAAACGCCTTTTTCTGTCAGGCTATATTCTACCCTTGGCGGAATCTCATCATAGGATTTCCGTTCTACGATGTCGCTGTTCATCAAACTTTTTAACGCCTGTGCCAGTACAGCGTCTGTAATATCTGTCATTTCTCTGCGAATTTCACTGTATCGCAGCACCTTTTTCTCTGCCAGCACGCAAATGATTCTGGAGTTCCATTTACCGCCAAAGATATCTAATCCATACTCTAAAGGACAGCGAATGTCTTTTTCCAATTTTGGTTGATACATATAGAGTCCCTCCCTGCCTCGTTTTTCATGCTCATTGTAGCATGCGTGCTTTTCTATTTCAAGTTACTATGAAATTTAATAGTTGCTCATAAATTTGTTCATATCTTGTACTTTAAAAGCAAATTCCATATAATGAGCGTAGCTTAAGAAAACAATGAATGGCATTAAGGAGGTAAAGAAATATGAATGTAAAAGCTTATCTTGAAATTACAATGGTCATTGATCCTGCAAATCGCCCGGCGGCCGCAAAGGTATATACTGACTACCGTCAGCCGTTTCTTGACACCATCGAAGGCGCTCTGACAAAAGATCTTTTAATCCGCGATGAAGATGTGCAGGTTCTGCATGGATTCGATACTGTAGAACACGCGCAGAACTATCTCTCCAGCGAGATGTTCAAAAACGATGTATTTGTAGGACTGAAACCGCTTTGGAACGCTGATCCAGAAGTGAAAATTTATACTGTGGCATAAACAGATGCATCATTCCTTCAAGACCGCTTTGCTGATTTACGTAGAGCGGTCTTCTTCAATCATATATAATTAAAAATCTAAATAAAAATAGATATCCTTTTTATCTTCCTGCGGTGTGCCCTGATATACCTTTGTATTCAGCCCCCCCAATCACAAAATTATTTTTGACGTAAAAAAGACACGCGCCAAGGTTATTATCTTGCCCTTGCGTAAAAATGCCGTGGTAATGCTTTTCTGCGGCTATCTCTCCGGCTTTTTTCAGAAGCGCGCTCGCAACACCCTTTTCACGATAATCGCGATTTACCTTCAAATCGTATAAGTACATGTACTTAAAGAACTGTTCCTGCATAATTGCAAGCCCGATACACTTTTCTCCATCATAAGCGCCAATAAAAGTACTGTTTGCTTTCATTGCGTCATAATCATAGTTTTCATCGGGAAAACACATTTCGGTACTTTCTTCAAAGAGCTCTGTTGTATAATCCCAAATTTCATTTGTATAGGATGGAATCATTCTGCCGAACAGAGTAAAAGGCTCATTCTTAATATTAATATCTGTGCTGTGTTTCGAATCTATGATGCGAACCTCCATTTGGTTGACACCTCCATTTTTTCTCTCTTTTTCTAAATTAGAATCTTCTATCTTACGGAATATGACCGTCTGTTTCTTCATTGATATTTTTTCAACCTGATAACCATACGTCAATAATTCCTTTTTATACGTTAAGAACGAATGATCAATGGGCACGCCGGCAATTTTCTCGATTTCTTCGAAGGTCAGTGTAAACGACGGCGCGCCGCTTTTCTGCACATACTCCCATAATAGATCATATTTACTCATTCTTATTTACCTCCCTTCAAGTGGTTGATTTCTTTCTGTACATCTGCTAAAAACTGTGCTGCTTCCATGCCGTCCATCTGCGTATGATGAAACTGAAATGATACTGGCAGCGTCCGCTTCAGAAACTTTTTTCTGTATTTCCCCCAAATCACGAAAGGATTATTATAAACTCCCGCGTAGATGTTCACTGCGCCGTCAATCTCATGCTGCGCAAGGGAGGAAGTACCGATTACCATGAAGTCGTCTCCCAGATCATGGGGCATGCCTGTATCACGCACCTGCGCTGTCAGGCGCAGATAATCTTCATTGAACCGATCTAAATCTTCCGTATAGGGAATATCGCACGTACTGATGCCTCCATCCTTTGTCGCGACCACTGTGTTCACCGCAAGCCTGTCGAAGGCCATCAGTTTTTCTCCCACTGGAAGTAGATAGAATTCCTCTGTCTTTGCCGCTGCCTTCCCGATACACCAGCAAAGGAGCATCGTAAATTTGTATCCTCGTCTTGCGGAAATCTTCGTAAGCGCTGTCACATCTAAAGTCTTAAACAGCGTTACCATGGGCACCTTCGCCTGCATCCATAAGGAAAAAGCCTCCGCCCGGCGAGTTTTGTCTGGATCGATTTCTCTCAAAGTATCCCCTCCTTATCATCATTCAACCGCTATCCTTTATTCCTATTTCTGAAACTCCGAATCCGGGTCGCCCAGCGCTTTCCAGCCAAAACGATACACAGATACGATGATAGAAGTCAGCGTAATCGCCTCGTTCAGCACGCCGCCCCACGAACCCGCAAAGATATCATAGACCAGCCAACAAGGCGAAGCGCAAAATAAATTCGCAGCGCGAATCAGCTTGGCGTTATTCGTCCAATAAAACACGGTGCTGACAGATGAAGCTGCAAAGGCTAAAATCGTAACCGGGCCTGCCCAGGTAAAAATCAAAACAATTGCGAAAGCTGCGCAGAATATATAGGCAAGTTCCTTTCTGCGCACCCATTCCCACTGGTTATATTTTGTCAGCAAAGCATACCTGAGAATATTCAGTACCATGCTTAAACAGCCGCTGTATGCTTCAAGCAGAAAGAATTGTACGCAAAAAAGCAGCGATCCCAAAAGTTGAAATAAATATAACGCCCTGTTAGATTTCAGCTGATAAGAAACAATAAAGGCAATCACGCCGAGAAAGCCGATTGTTTGTATTAAAATATCCGCCATAAACCATGCACCTCCCATATTTTATTTATTATAGAGGAAGTATTCTCCACTGTCAATCGGCGGAAATACAGCTCACAAAGTTCCATTTCCAAGCAACATTTTAGAAATCAAAAAAACGCCTTTTCTTTGCAAAGATATAGACAAAAAGATTCAGCGGAATGGTAAGAAGCAGCGCCGGATAGAACCATGTCAAATCCAGGTTTCCGTATAAAAATCCGCCAATAACCGGACCCAGGCTCATGCCTAGATCCAGTCCGATATAATAGGTGCTGTTGGCAAGTCCCCGCCGTTCTTCACCCGCCAGCAAAATGGCTGTAGACTGACACACAGAACACATGATCCCGTATCCGCCTGCCATAAACAGCGCTGCCAAAAACATAAAAATGTTGCTGTGCATCCATCCCAGAAGCAAAATGCTGGCAAAGGCACAGCAAAGCCCGCCAAAGAAGAACACGTGAAAAGGCAATCTGTCAAACAGATTTTTCATCGCAAAACGCAGAATTAGCAAGATTATCGCATACAGCGGAAAGAACAGGCTGACCGACACATGGAGACTGCGCTCCTCCACATAGGTTACCAGAAAGGACTGGGTCGCGCAATACGGAATCGCAAACAGCATAATCATCATGGCAATCGGGATCACTTTCCGATCCGCAATCTGCAGGTTTCCTCTCTTTTTTTCTGCAGCATTTTCCTGACGTTGCAATCTCGGCTGCCCTTTGTCCTTGACAAATTGGATCGTCACAGCAACAGCGACAGAACATGCCAGCGCGATGAGGAATGCCGCTCTATAGCCTATGATCTGGTATACACTTACGCCGATTGCCGGCGCTGCCGCCATTGCCAGTGCATTCATCATACCGTAAAATCCCATGCCCGACCCAATTTTCTCTTTTGGAAGCAGGTTGGACATCCAGGTGGACAGGCAGACAGAACAACAGGCAAATCCTACGCCGTTGACAATGCGAGCCGCAAAAATAACGCCTGGATTGGGCGCGAAAACATATCCTAGGCATGCCAATGTCATCAGAACTGCGCCGATGAAAGTCACTTTATATTTACTGCACCGATCCGCAAGATTTCCCACAGAGGGTCTGCAGAACAAAGCGCACAAATTCATCAAGCCGCCAATCATGCCCATGAGTGCCGCTGAAGCGCCTATGCTTCCAGAAAATCCCGTAATCAGAGGTGTTATCAGCATAGGGCTTGCCATATAGAAAAAGCTGGCAGCCAGTATTAAAACAATATCTTTCGTAAGCATTTGCGATCAAATCTCCTCACGCTGAAATTTTACAGTATAAGTTCCAAGCACCTGCCTGCAGGCAATTGCTGCCGCTTCGGGTGCAGAAAATGGCTGTTTTTCGTAGTCTATGACTGGTTCTGTCGCAAATGCAGGCAGTGTCTTTCCAAGACTTTTTCCCCGCGCGTCCCCTTCATGAAAGTTCCATGCAAAGGTGCAGTCGCAAAATTCCTTTTGACTTACGATTACATCAGGCGGCTGCAAAAGATATCCCTCCTCTGCCGCAAAAAAACAGCCCTGGTTCTCTTTCTCTGCAGGACAGCCGCCAGTGATTCCCACTGCCTTATACGAGATGCTCAGAAACGGCGCTGTAAATGTAGCCGTTTTTCCGTCCCGTGCAAAAGAAATTCCATCCCGCTTACTGCTCCAATTTGCAATGTTAATCCACCCTCTCACATCGCCGCGGAACACAGGGGTATTCAGTTCCAGATAAGCATCCTGCCCATCTCTGATTTCTGCATTGATGCGCAACACCGGGCGAAGTGAAGTGAATCCCTCCGGCAGCATCGCCCGCAGCCGGTCCTGTTCTACTTCATATGCCATCACGAATTGTTCAATTCTCATCTTTTTTCTCGCCTCCCACTTTTATTCTCTGAAGACATGCAGGCTTCCGCGTATCCACCTGAAGCTTTGCTTACTTTAACCTGATTTCATAATATCTTGCAAAATGCACTGCAAACAAAATCAGCCCGACCACGGCAATGATAAGTCCAACGCCCGTACCGTTGTTTTCAGGGTAATAATAGTTGATTGCCAAATGAACGGGAAATAGCAGCAAGGCGATTGCAAGCCATAGCCGTTCTATTCTTGCTAAGCTTTTCTGTGCCCTTTCCTGTTTGCGCTGTAGTATAACCAGGTTTTCCTCTGCTTTTTTCCGATATTGCTTTTCTTCCATTCTTTCTCCGGAGAGCAGTTCGTTGACCGTGATATCCAGAATCTCACATAATTCCAACATGATCGAGGCATCCGGACAGCTTTTGCCCGTTTCCCATTTCGAAACTGCCCGATTGGTGATATGCAGTTTTTCCGCTAACTGCAACTGCGTAAGATTCTTTTCTTTACGACAGGCAGCAATAAATGTCCCCATTGTTTCTAAATTCATATTGTGACCTCCTGATTCTCAAGTATACACGACTGCTCGCTTTCAGAAAAGGAACTATCAGTAGACCTCGGCGCATTCCACTGCCAGTTGACCCAAAATTCAGCAGATGTAACCGCAACCAGCCGATCAAAACGCCGTTTCAAGCATTCAGGCATTTTCATATCTATCATGTGTCTTGATAAATATACGAAAAGAACGCTGAATTTGTCGCTGAAGTTCATCTTTTGACACTTTGCCGGACAAACAACGCGGATTGTGTCACTTTTAAAATTTGTGTTCTCGTAAATCTGACACTTTCATGGATTTTTTTCACTAAAAGTGTCAAAAAATATCTAGAAATATTACATACTCGGATTAAACACAAACTATAATTCACCTATTTTTTGTAAGCTTTTAACCTCTCACAACCATTTATATACGCAAATTCTTCTCTGAGAGCAGGAATCTGACACTTCCCTTTAAATTAGGTCATTTAGTGTCAATTTTTCAAAAACCAAAAAAAAGAATCTGACACTTTGCTCCTTAAAATTTACTGATTGTGTCAAAATCCATACGCACAGCAATTCTAGACTTTTTGAAACTTTTCAAGAACAATAAAACTGACCGCGTGATGCCCATTAACAGTTGATTATACAGCACTCCAGCAACGCTACTTTCTCTTTTCCATCGTATAATTGGTCAGCGCGACGCCTTTGCGCACCACCTGATTTTCTGAAATCACGCGATACCCTCTTTTTTCAAAGAAGCCTTTTGCTGTAATGGATGCATGGGTTGTAATCGTTAAGGCTTCTGTGGCTGACTCCAGCACGTCACACAGCATAGACGCAACGCCCTTCCTTTGATAATCTTTATGGACATAAAGCCTGTCCAGATAGCCATCTGCCGCGATATCGCCGAATCCGACGATGCCGTTTCCATCTATGCAGACAACCGTTTCATGCGCTTGAAAAGACAAATTCCAACGATCGAGATCAATCTCTTTGCTCGCCCAAGCATCTATTTGGTTTTCCGTATAATCCTTTCGGTTAATCGAATGCACTGTTTCGTAAAACAATTCTGCCAGTGCACTGCAGTCTGACGCCTGATAAGACCTGATTCTCATTCTGTCAATTCACCCAAACTTTCATATACATACGTCAGTGGCACATCCATTCGCCCTGCAATCTGCTGCGGCGTCATCCCTTCTGTCAGAAATCGCTTGCAGACTGCCTGCATATTCTCCCCGACTTCAATGATGTGTTGATCCGGGTCATAAAAGCGAACAACACGCTGTCCCCACCTATGCTCTTTTATGTCATGTACATATTGCAATGCAAAATCTTTCAATCTCTCTGCAAAATCATCGAAATCGTCTTCTTCAAAATACATTTCGGCATTATTAGCGCCAAAGGACACTTTTTTTGTTTCAATAAAAGTCTCCCAGCTTTCTAAGGTTTGCAGACAAAGTCCGCCCGTCAGGGTTTTGTTTGCGCCGAAATCCAAAATGACATCAAGTCCTAGCACTTTTTGATAAAACTGTACGGATCTGTCCATATCTGTTACAACAAGCATTGGATTTTTAATCTTCATCCTCGTAACCTCCTGTATTTTTTGATGCTTTCGCAAAATACAATATATCAAATTCTTTTACCTGCTCGCGGTTTCGCGCATCGTCATAAATATCCGACTCATAATACGCGCCACCTTCTGCACCTGCCAAATAGCCTGGTATCAATTCCATACCCATAAACGCCGGATAATTATATCCATTGCAATCCGTAATGCCCCATGAGGAAGCCTCTTTAAATCCAAACTGCGGATAATACTCTGGTCTGCCAAAAAACAAAATCGCTCCAAAGCCTAACGCCTTCGCTTTCTCAATCATGTGGTGCATAAGCGCTTTTCCGACACCCTGTCTTTGATACGCCGGCAAGACGCTGATAGGACCAAAGTTTAAGACAGAAATACGACCTGCAGACGTTTTTACTTCGGCTCTACTGCAAATGATATGACCGACTACCACGCCGTTTACCTCTGCAACAAAACTAAGTTCCGGTATCCCGTCTTTCTTCCGCAGCGCATGTACCATCCAGTGTTCAAACGGACAGCCGATGCCCCCCTGTTCGATTCTTCCCGGATATGAAAACGCCATTCTGGTAATCTCCTCAACTCTGCGGTAATCCTTTTCCTGTTCAGTTCTGATTACGATGTTCATCTAAAATTCCTTTCTGTACGCGCCGCTGTATCTCTGCAATGAGCAGAGGCTGTATCTCCGGATACGTCCAGACCTGCGGCAGCTGATCAAACAGCTGAATTCGTTCCATCTCACTGTGCAGTTCTCTGCTGAATTCCATTATTTCTGCGTAATACAGCATCCCGTACAATTCTTCACCGGTTTCATTGACTCTGTTTTTCCCGATGACGGAATACACGCATACAGGTTCAATGGAAAACTGAATTGCTCCAGTTTCCTCCATCAGTTCTCTCTTTGCAGCCTGCAAAATAGTTTCTCCTTGTTCTCTGTGCCCGCCGGGAATTTCATAAGTATCTCGCTCTTTATGCTTGCAAAACACCCACTTATCCTCTGCCTTTGCAGCAATCACCGCAAATTTTAGCCGTTTATCCTCAACGCTTTCATAAAAATTTACTTTCATTTGATTTCCTTCCTGTGTCCAAGGTGAATGCCGATATGTCCGACTGCAAGAATCAAAACTGCAGCCAGCAAGAATATGTTTCTCCCATAGAGCGCTAAAAGCAAAAATGCCAGAACTGGCAATGTCGCCCCGGCTACCGGAATGCCAAGCAGACTGCTGTAAAAGTCCTCCATCCTTTGACGGCTCCTAAAATACCGAATCCAAAAAACTTCATATAATATCATGCAAAGAAAGGCTGCCGCAAGAATGTATGTCCTGCCTGTTATCGTACCAATATTAAAATCTGTAAAGATTAGCGCGCAGCAGGTCACCAGCACCTCTCCAATCCGCTCAAAAATCAGCAGAATCCTATTCTCATTGACAACATACCGGTCATAACCCGCCGGTTTATACCTGCTCCAAATCACATTAGGTACTAACAGCAACAGTAAAAAAATAAGACCGATATAAGAAAAACCTAACGACATGAAACCCCTCCCCTTTGCCTATTAATTATATCATAAATTTCTAGCGCCATGTAATGTGTTTTGCAGAAATCTTCAATTTATAACAACATGCTCCGGAGATAAGAAAAGAAATATCGCAAGCCAGACAAGTAGATAAAGCTCCAGAGGAAAGAAAGCCATAATTCCTCCCAGAACATAAAAAGCACGAAATCTCATGTGCTTCTTTTTTCTCTGCCTGCCAATGCACACAAGTGCAATTCCAAGCAGCGATACCAGAATAGGAAAACAAAGAAACAGAAAGAACTCTATACCACATAAATCAATCATGAAAAAAACAATCAGTATGGATACTGCCAATAATAGCCCAATTAAGAATTTTTTGTGTTCCATTCTTACCTCCTCTCAAAAATGATAGTTCTTTACTTCATTATATTATATAATGTCAATTTTAACAATGGGCGAATCGTAGAGTTTTCATTTAAACAGTTCCTATTAGCCACCAGTATAACACAAATTCCTAATACCATGTGAAGTTCTATCATAGAAAAAGGAACCTGCCAACACCTGACAAGTTCCTATTTTCATGCATTTAATTTATTTGATCTTAACCAAAGAAAAAGTAGTTCCGTTGTGTTCCAAATCCTCAACATCCGCTTTTAATAGTATCAGATTGTTTTCAAGACCCGCATTCATGCTGCAAAGTACTGCCGTATCTCGACTCAATTCTCCCATACTCAGCGATCTGGCTGCAAAAGCCGTATCCTGTACCTGCATATGCTCCGCGCCTGGAAACAGCATTCTCACATTCTTCTCGCATTCCCGCAGTGCTTCCGGATGCGACGCAATAATCTTAATCTCCTCCTCTTTCACATCGGCGTCCTTTACAAACAGGCAATGATGAATGTCAAAGCTGACAGAATCCAGAATATCCAGTCCCACATCCTTTGTAGCATTCTTCGTTTCCATGACTTCGCCAGCAACGTCTGTGCTAAACGCCATAACGCCATAATCTATCTCTTTATTTTGCAAAGCTTTTACAACATTCACCGATGAAAGCAGCGGACGCAGTGTCAGCGTGTCAAAATTCAACTCCACAGCAAGCATTCTGGCAGCTCTGTGATTGTTGCTGTTCTCGATACCCTGATAACCAATTACAATATTTTTCATCTGTTATCCCTCCAATTTTTTCTTTCCGTATTTCACCATACTGCCGTCCCACTGCTTTTCGCTGCGGCAGATAATCAAATTTGCTACCGTATTTCCGAACGTGTTCTGCGTCGTTAAAGCAAGTGATTCTGTAGGCGAACTTCCGGTGATAGATGTTAAATAATTTCAAAAAAAAGAACCACGCTACGAAAAATACCCGTCTCATGGCTCTCTGTTCTTTCTGTGGTTCTACTTCATATTTACAACTTTTCGATCTTCTCAACAGGTAAACCCGTCATCTCAGCAATCTGCTGAATCTCCATGCCGCTAGCCTTCAGCTTTGTAGCAATAGATTTCTGCATTTCTTCTTTTTCCAGGCGACCTTCCTGCAGTCCAATCTCAATGCCTTCTTCCCGGCTTCTCTGTTTCTCCATGCGATATTCTTCTTCCAGAGTCATGACTTGCTTCAGCTCCTCCCTCTGATTTAGCGCCGTAACTTCTCCATGTATCTTTTGGATAAAAGCGTCCCCTTCATCTGCATCGCCGCTTTTCAAATACGCGTACAGCGACCTCAACTGCTCCGGCACATTCTCCTCTTTACACATGATGTTCAATATCAGTGTATACGATTCATCGCCTAATGGCAAGTGATTTTTCTCGTTATACATCTCAAATTCGTACATGGGTTCTCCCAGTCCAAAGTAATCAAAGAAGCAGATAAAAATCACATACACTGGCTTTAACTGCCCGTAATTCTCTCCCGTCGGCAAAATATGTAAATCTGTACCGGCATGATAATATCTGCTTCGCTTTGGAAGATGCTTTTCTCTCTGCACCTGCAGTTCTATATCCGCCCACCCCATTTCACCACCAAAAAGCACATCCAATCGAATGCTTTTAGCAGAAATACCATTTAGAATGGTCTTCTCTGCCTGGGCAAAACTGTTAGTTTCTGGATTCTCCTGAAATCGAATCCCAAGGATTTCTTTATCTGGAAAAATCCGCCGAAGCAGTTCTCTGCACAGTAACTCCTGCTGCATGATAATAGCAAATACCAGTCTGTTACTAAAGGGATATTGAATCTGGTCTGTATGTGCTGTCTGATTTGTCCTGATTTCCGGTTCCATCATACACTCCTCTGATTCTAATATTTTGTAATATTTGTAATTTATTTCCTTTAAATACAATTTAAGTATACAACGTGTACCATCAAAAATCAAGTCAATTATGAAAAAAATCTGTATACAAAAAACGATATGCTCCCTTCCGGATAACAAGTTTTTATTTTTTACTTGTTTATTGTCTACCTGGAAGGGAGCATATCACTGCTGCATGCAGACAGCTCCGTTCTGTTTCTATGCTTTTTTACTACTACTTCAAATATTCCCGTATATTCTCCACCGCTTTTTCACCAAGCCTCTTTCGCGCATTATACGTAAATCCGGTGACACGCGGAGAAATGGAAACGTTCTTCTGCTGCTGATACCACTCAAGTTTGTCTTTATGTACAGCGCCAAAGTCTAAAATCGCATAGCCGTCGCTGCCGATCCACTTTTCAAAAGCAGTCTGATCAAAGGATGGTCCCACGCCTACATTAATAAAAATCTTGTGGGTCCCCATTTTAGAAAACTCCTCATCAGACATGACAATCTGATTTCTGGTGATGGCAGTCAAAATCACGTCACTTCTCTCCAGCAGTTCTTCTTTTTCCATATATTGATATGGACAGTTTTCTTTCTGGTGCCTGTTGTAGTATGCCACGTCCATGCCGAAGAATGCCGCAGCGTCCGCAATCAGTCCGCCTAAAGTTCCAAGACCGATTACCCCTAGCTTCATACCGCCCAATTCCCGCTGTTCATCATAGAAAGCAATGTCGCCCAGACCCTTCACCATTCTAACCAGGTCACTGATTACGAATTCCGCCACACCGTTATCGCCGTAATCTCTAACGCCGGTTACAGTAATATCATGCGCTCTGCAGTAAGGAATATCTACATTGCAGGCATGTTCATTAAAATAAGTACAGCATAAGCCGATATAACGCAGATTCGGCGCTTTTGCCAAAGCCGCACCCGAAATCTGCGTGTTCCAGGATACCATGATTGCATCCGCATCTTTGATTCTATCCGCAATCACATCCGGGTCTTTCGGAAAGTCCTCATAGCTGACAACCTCCTCTGCCGCTTCTTCAAGCTGCGGCTTTACGAATTCCATGATACCGCAGTCATCTACCAAAACCAGTTTTTTAAATCGTTTCATCGACTTATCCTCCATCTGTTCAATATTAAACTGCTTTCATTATGACATATCCCCGCGCAATTTTCAATTTACTTTTTTTCAACATCGGGTTTCGCAGGGGTTCTCCTTCTCTCCTGTAAAGCTACCCCCGTTATTCCGTTTTATGTTTCACCGGAAAGTAAATCTCTGTTTCCCATTCCTCCGGCGGCAGCTTATCAAAAGCTGTCTTGCGATAAATTTCAAAAGGCGCGCCAGCAAGAGCATAGCCTGAAGCTTTCAGCCAGCCGAACACCCTGCCGTAGGCGTCAGGCAGCGCAGCATAAGGTCCTTTGTGTATCGTCGAGGCACAGAGCATAGCAGGCATCACTTTGTCCGCCTTTTCCTCCTCTGACACAAGTACCGCAAGCTCCGTATCATTGCATGCCGGATCAAAGGTTTCATCATGATAAATTGCCATGGTCAGTCCCGACGCTGTAATGCCCTCTGTAATGACCCGTTGAAAAAGCCTGGCGTAATGATCGCCGAAAGCCGAAACCGGCATCGTCTCCCGCACTGAAATCAGCGCCATCCGCTCTGACTCTTTTAATATTACTTCATATTGATTTTGATAACTCATCAAATCACCTGTCCTTTCAAACTCTGCCAGATGGCTGTCCATTTCATGAATGGTGACAGAAAGCCGCTCCACTTCACGAACCAGACGCAGCCTCTGACCCTTTAGCTGTCTGTGCAGTTCCTTTTCAGAAGAAATCTGCAGTAACTCCTGAATTTTCGCAAGGGAAAAACCGTACCGTTTCAGACGATCGATCAAAAGCATTCTGCCGATCTGCTCCTCGCTGTAATAACGATATCCTGTGTCCCCATCTACTTCCTGCGCCGAAAGCAGACCGATTTTGTCGTAATAGTGCAGTGTTTTTACTGTGACGCCGCAGGCTTTTGACATCTGTCCAATGGTAAGCACGTCTATCCCTCCTAGAAAAAAATTGTCTCGAGACAGCCACCAGCAAGGCGACCTACCTATACTATACCCCATGCCCTAAGAGGAGAGTCAAGAGATTTTTGAAGCCAAAGCTTCTCTGAAGCAATCGGCAAAATATTTGTTATGAAATACAACAAACATACGCAGGACTTGTTGACAGCGTACAATTTCAGGAGTAAAATATGAGGTAGATTTTTGAAGAATTCTAAACAAAGAGAGGGATAAAAATATGAAATACGATTTTCCAGTAACCAAGAACCCGAACCCGGGCAAAAAGCCAGAATCTAAGGGACTCAGATTCGGCACAGTTTTCACGGATCACATGTTCATCATGGATTACAATCCTGCTGACGGCTGGAACAACGGCCGCATCGTGCCTTACGGTCCGATTGAACTGGACCCGGCAGCTGTCGTGCTCCACTACGGACAGGAAATGTTTGAAGGACTGAAAGCCTATAAAACACCGGAAGGCAGAGTGCAATTGTTCCGTCCTTATATGAACGCAAAGAGAACCAACAATACCAACGACAGACTCTGCATTCCGCAGATTGACGAAGATCTCTTCGTGGAAGCCATTAAAGCTTTAGTGAAAGTCGATCAGGACTGGATTCCGCAGGGTGAAGGCACTGCCCTTTACATCAGACCGTTCATCTTCGCGGACGAACCATTCCTGGGCGTCAGACGTTCCAATACCTACAAATTCATGATCATCTTAAGCCCTGTAGGTCCTTACTTTGAAAACGGACTGGCACCGACCAAGATGTACGTAGAGGATGTTTATGTCAGAGCTGTCAAAGGCGGCACCGGCGAAGCCAAGTGCGGCGGAAACTACGGCGCCAGCCTGAAAGCACAGGAAATCGCCCACGAAAAAGGCTATGAACAGATTCTCTGGCTGGACGGTATTGAAAAGAAATACATCGAGGAAATCGGCGCTGCCAACGCTTTCTTTGTCATCGGCGACGAAGTGGTAACCAGCGAACTCAACGGCTCCATCCTGCCGGGCATCACCAGAAACTCCATCATCGCCCTCTGCAAGAAGAAAGGTATTAAAGTTTCCGAACGAAAGATTTCCATCGACGAGCTGGAAGAAGCCTACAGAGCAGGTCAGCTGAAAGAAATGTTCGCTTCCGGTACAGCAGCTATCGTATCCCCAGTTGGAGAACTCCTTTACAAGGGCGAAAAAATGGTCATCAACAACAACGAAATCGGCCCTGTTGCTCAGGAAATGTACGACACCATCTACGGCATCCAGACCGGCAAGCTGGAAGACTTCATGGACTGGACGGTAGCAGTAGAATAAGATGAAAGCGCAGTTACAACGTCTGAACAGACAGCTTTGCGCCCTCTCCGTTTTTCGGAGTATTCTGGACACGCCGGTCGTGTCAGGTCTCCAAAAACTCATATATGCCATGGATAAAGGCTCTGTAGAAGAACAAGTTTCCGCCTGCGGAGCCTTTACAAAGGCAATCTATGAAGAAGGCGGCAGTCTGTCTGCCTTTGTTTTACACTATATTAGAAATGACGAAAATGTCTTTCTGCAAAAGAAACTGGCAGGGGAAGAAATTCGTCCTGCCATCATACACAGCCTAAAATCTGATCTTGCGGCTCTGCAAACTCTGGCGGAACTAGACGCGGTGCAGGTTACAGCGTCCATCGACTGGGATGGACTTCCCCTTTGGGATACAGAAAAAGTCTGCCTGCAGGAAGCCTATGACGAGATGCTTGCAAACCTTTCCACAAAAGGCTTCGGCATCTTCGCCCGCTTCCGTGCCTTTAAAGTCAAAGACGGCGCGCTGGTACCTGTCAAACATGCTGACGAACAGACCATCGATCAGCTTTACGGTTACAGCAGAGAGCGGAATCAGGTGCTGGAAAATACCAAAGCCCTGGCAGAGGGCTGCGGTGCCAGCAACGTACTACTTTACGGAGACGCCGGCACCGGAAAATCCTCCACCATTAAAGCCTGCGCCAACGCTTGCTTTGCAGACGGCGTTCGCCTGATCGAATTTGATAAAAGTCAGCTTTCCGACATTCCTGCGCTCATGGAAGCGCTGGCGGAAAACCCGCTGAAGTTCATCTTCTATATCGACGACTTGAGTTTCTCTGAGGGCGACAGCGCATTTTCCTGCCTCAAAGGCATTCTGGAAGGCGGCGTTACCGGGCATGCCGCCAATATTGCAATTTATGCGACCAGCAACCGCAGACATCTGGTGAAGGAATCCATCGAAGCAAGACAAGGCTCCGGTCTTCATTTAAACGATACCCTGCAGGAAACCATGAGCCTTTCCGCTCGCTTTGGGCTGACCATCACTTTCTCCAAACCGGAGAAAGACCTCTATCTGGAAATCGTAGGAAGCCTTGCAAAGGAATACGGACTGACCATAGATGACGCAGAGCTTTTCAAAAGAGCGGAAGCCTTTGCCATCCGTTCAAACGGCAGAAGTCCGCGTACCGCCAAGCAATTCGTACAGCTAGCGAAAATCGGACTGAAATAAATACGCATTATAAAAAGCATTCCAAAAACCGCCTGTATGAAAGAATCCAAACATGCAAGCGGTTTTTCTGTATAATTCACAGCAAATTACGTATACATCCGCAGCCGCTCTATAACGCTGTCCCGCACCGTCTTTTTCTGCAGTACCAGCGGAATCACAATGCAAATGGCAAAGAGAAACATCACGCCGCACAAAAGCGCTGCCCACGGATAGGAAAAGGTAAAATACGCAATACGCTGGTTCACCAGCTGCCGCATTCCATAGAGCACGCCGCTGCCGGCTGTTAGCGTCAGACCTGTCACAATCAGACTATAAAAGATCCCTTCTAACACAATACTTTTCCGGAGCTGCTTTCGCGTCATCCCCAGACTTTCCATGACGGCAAACTCTTTCCGACGTGCCGTAAGCCCTGTCAGCGTCACATTGATATAGTTCAGAAGTCCCATGGACAGAAGCACCAGACAAATGCCGCCCATAATCACTCTGCTGGAACCAATATAGTCCCTTGCCGCCGTAAGCAGATCCGATTTGGCGGTAATCTCTAAAATCCCCTGCTCATACTGCAAATCTGCAGGGTGCAGCTTCTTTTGCGCCCGGTTATAAGCAGAAACCATACGATCCGCCTGGGCTTTTACAAGAGGTTCCGATGCTGATTCCACGTTAAAGTCCAGCCTGAAAATCCGTTCCGGAAGTCCCATCCGCGCAAACCCCTCTTCACTGACCAGAAAATAGAGGATGCTAGGTCCATTCCAAGTCGTCATCATGTTCGGAAATCCCTTTGCGGTAAAGTCCAGATAACCGCTGCATTCCATCTGGGTCTTCCGATCTTTCGCTAGGCTAAAAAGCTGCGCTGGCTGTCCTACCGCCTCCCTGCTTTTTTCTTCCATAGCCTGCGATAAATTATGGTAATGCAATACGATAAAGCCTTTCCCCGCGCGCACTGCATCCATGTCGACCATCTCCGACAGTTCCTTTTCCTCTACATACCTCGCAAGTTCTTCCAGCACATCATCATGGAGCGTCTGCACCACAAAGGGCAGAAATGTCTCATGTTCAAGTTTCCAGGAGGCAAGACGCATGGATAAAGCGGTTTCACTACTCTTCACCCTGCCAAAACCGCCGTCGACCGTCTCTGCCTCTGTCACACCAGGTAGGTCGAGTAATTCTTGCGCAAAATCAGGATCAAAATGGATCTCATCATCGGTGTAGTCCTCCGCCGTCATGGCAGAAGCTCCGCACATAATACTAAAATCCTGATTATCATATTCAATCTGTGCTGTCTGATCAAGTCCTGTTGAAAGCACGACCGCACTTAAAAAGACTGTCATAGAAAGAGTCAGGGAAATGACCGCAATCACAAATCGTTTTCTATAGCGAAATAAATTTCTGCATGCCAGAAGCGCCAGACTGAAGCGCTGATTTCCTGGCTTCTGTTTCTTTCTGCGCCTTGCAGAAAGTCCTACAAATTTTACCGCCTCAATCGGCTGCATGCTTATGACTTTCATCATGGCAAGGGACGTTGCCGCAAATGTGACAAAGACGCCAAATCCCACTGCAAATACCAAAATCCACGGTTTAAACGCAATCATAGCCGACGCGCTGCCAAACTCATGCAAATACAGATTTTCGAGGAGTTTTGGCACGATAAAAACCATCATTGCCATACCGGCTGCCATTCCCAGCAGGCAGCCTTTGCACACAATCCAGCTTGTTTGTCTGTATACAATCCGTGCCAGTTGTCCTTTGGTCGTCCCCAGCGTCTTTAAAAGACCATACTGCCGCACATGCTCCACCATAGAAATGCTCATGATATTATAAAGAAGCAGCCAGGCGCCTGCAAAGATGACGATGGCCAGAATCACCGCAACGTCAAAACCGCCGGCAAATTCATAGATTGCGCTGTAGGTCAACGCATTTCCGCCGAAAAACTGCTGTGTGTCATCGGTCATTTCCACGTCTTGATACAATCTGTCCTCTGCCGTCTCTCCGTCCAAACTGTCCTGCTGCTTGATTAAAAGCGTGGTATGCTGCTGCGACGCCAGATGTTCCTTTTCTAAAAATCGCTCTGAAAAAAACCATAGGGAGGCGCTTTTGCCGCTTCCACATATTCTGTATAATATCCGGAAAGCCGAAAGGTCTGCTGCAGCCTTTGTCCTCCTGTCGTCTGCATCGTTACATCAATTTCCATGCCGAGGTGAGGCTTTGCAATCCCCAAATCAGAAAGCGCCCGCATTGGCAGCATCACTTCATCTGCTTCTTTTGGATATACGCCGTGTATATCACTGTAAGCCGGCGCCTGCATGGTTTCGAAAGCCGTTTCGTCCAGAACCAGACAGATAAATTCCTCCGTTTCGCCGATATAGACTTCTTTTCCCACGGCTTTAATATAGTCCAGGTTTTCGATGATCGCAATTTGTTCTTCTGTGGCATGCTCCAGCGTCGTCGATGCAGTCGTTCCCATCATTCTCGCGTAAAGCAGGCAGTCCGCCTCCAGTTTTCCTGCGGACAGGCTGAATACAGAAAAAATCAGAAGAACGACAAAGGCAACCGCGCAGGTGAGCACTCTGTTTCGGTTCAGATTTGCCTGATACAGTCTTCGTGACAAAAGGCGCAGCACTTCTCTATTGTTATTCCGCATCACTGCCTCCCCTTACTTTTCCATCCTCAATCCGAATCATCCGATCTGCCATCTGCGCAATTTCCTCGTTATGAGTCACAAGCACCATCGTCTGTCCAAAGCGTGCCGCGCTTGCCTTTAGCAGTCCGATGACTTCCAGACCGGTTCTGGAATCCAGATTTCCCGTAGGCTCGTCCGCAAGAATGACCGCAGGTTTGGTCATTAACGCTCTTGCAATAGCCACTCTCTGCTGCTGTCCGCCTGAAAGGGTTTCCGGCATACTGCAGAGTTTATCTTCTATGCCAAGAACTTCTACTACTTGCGCAAAGAACGCTGCGTCCAGTCCTGCGCCGTCCAGCTTTAAAGGCAATGTAATATTTTCTTCCACGCTCAAAATCGGCAGCAGATTATAGTTCTGAAACACGAATCCGATATTTCTTCTGCGAAATACGGTCAGTTCTTCCTGGGTCAACTGTTCCAGATTTCTGTTTCTGATTGTGACGCTGCCTCCTGTCGGCTGATCCAGACCGCCCAGCATATTGAGCAGCGTAGTCTTTCCGCTGCCGGACGAACCGATGATTGCCGCAAACTCCCCTTCTTCTATGGAAATACTTACTCCATCCAGCGCTCGCACCGCGCAGGGCGGTACTGCGTAAATTTTTTGCAGATTCTCTGTTTTGACAACTTCCATCTAAACACCTTCCTTTCTGCCTCTATCCTACCAAATAGTATTTACAATTTCCTTACAAAAAGAAAAACTGTCCCCGCAAAATTACACCCTGTGTATTTTGCCGCACAGTTTTCTCCTGTCTTATTATCATCGCGCAGGCAGAAAAATCGATACTTTCAGACCCTGCTTCTGCCTTTTTACTTTCATAAATCCGTCATGCTGGCTGATGATTTCCCTCGCCAAATAAAGTCCGATGCCAAATCCTTCCTCCACCGTCACGCGTTTTCCTCGGTAAAACCGCTGAAAGATCAGATTTTCTTCTCCCTCTTCTATGCCAATGCCGTTATCCTCCACGGAAATTTCCGTAAACATGGCATTCTTTTCTGCTTTGATCAGAATCCTTCCGCCATCCTGCATGTATTTCACACTGTTATCCAAAAGATTTACCACTGCTTCTCCCAGCCAGTTCGCGTCGTGGGGCACAGATAAACCCGGGTCCATGGAAAGCTGCACATCAATGTGCTTTTCCAGCGCCTGCTGACGTATCTGCAAAATGCAGGAAAGCAATGTTTCGTGCAGACTGCAGGATTCTTTTCGGATTTGTATGACGCGGCTCTCCAGCCTCGCCATTTTTATAAAACTCTCCGTTAAAAACCGAATTCTCTGCTCTGCGGCAATGACAGCCTGAAAGTAAGCCGTCTGCTCCTGCGCCGAAAGGTTTTCCGAAGAAAGAAGTTCCAGATAGCTTTCCATATTCGCAAGAGGATTGCGCAGCTGATGGGCAATTTCACTGATCAGCTCCTTCAGTCCATCTCGTTCTCTGCACACTTGCTGCTTGCTCTCCCAGATCTGATCGGAAAGCCTGACTAACTGATGAGAAATCTTCGACGGCAGCGTATCTGAAATACAATCCGCGAGTTCCAGCCTCTTGCCGTGATTTATGGTTTCTAGCGCTTCAGATAGTTCCTCCAGCGCTTTTTTTGTATTTCGCATCGCACTTCCTACTTTCCAAAAGTATAACCTATTCCAAATACATTCCTGATGAAAATCGGTTCCTCCAGATTGGGCTCGATTTTCTTTCTCAGTCTGCTCAGCGTCACATTTACGGTATTTTCCTCTACAAAAGCGCCGTCCGCGTCCCAGACCTGTTCCAGCATCATTTCTCTGGTCACGACTCTGCCCCGGTTTTTTACAAGAAGCTCCAGCACTTTATATTCCTTGGCAGTCAAATTGATGGCTTCACCCCGATAGGTTACCGACTTTCTGTCAAAGTCCATTGCAAGTTCCAGATAGGAAAATCGCTGATTCTGACCGCTGCTCCTGCGCAGGATCGCCTCCACATGTTTCAAAAGCACCGCCATGGGAAACGGTTTGACAAGATAATCGTCCGCGCCAAGATCAAAAGCTCGAATCATGTCACTTTCATCATCTCTTGCCGTCAAAAACATCACCGGCGTCTGCCCGGATTCTCGAACACGCCTGCAAAGTGTAAAACCATCGCCTGCAGGCAGATTCACATCCACAATGAATAAATCCGGCTGCTTGTCAATCAGCACCGTTCCTTCCCCGTAGGAATGCGCCCTGTCTACCGCATAATCTGCTTTTTTCAACGTCTGATACAACGCCTCGTTGAACAGCCTGTCATCCTCCACAATGGCAATCCGCTTCATCCTTGACTCCTTTCATGCCCATTCGTTTCTATTGTAGCAAAGAAATCCGAAAAGGGAAATACTTTTCTTTGGGCATGACACAGCAAAGACGCAAACCGAAAGTTTTGCAAAGTCATTCAAATTAGCGGTTGCCTGCACAACTTTCTCATCCCGAAAAACCTAAGAGTTTTGCAAATCAAGCCAATTCGACTTCAATTGCACAACTTTACATCAAATCAACCCTCGAAAGTTTTGCAAGGTTATTCAAATCAGCGGTTGCCTGCACAACTTTGTCATCCCGAAAAACCTAAAAGTTTTGCAAATCAGGCTGATTCGACTTCAACTGCACAACTTTACATCGAATCTGCCCTCGAAAGTTTTGCAAAGTCATTCAAATCAGCGGTTGCCTGCACAACTTTGTCATCCCGAAAAGCCTAAGAGTTTTGCAAATCAATCTGATTCGACTTCAATTGCACAACTTCAACCATCCTGTGGGCACATTCTAAAGCCGTGGTAGGCATGTTAACGTGGGGAATTTTGGATATAGAATTCTATTTTTCAGCAATTACTGCCATTTACAGCATACGAAATGCATCAAAATTCGTTTTCTTTCCCATCTTCTTCTGCTTTCTCAAGTGTTTCTAAAAGCTTTTCCAAAGTCTTATGATACTGATCGTAGCAGTAACCTAAGAAAAACGCAATCGGTCCAACTGCTGCAGACAAAATAATAATAGGGTTTACTGTTGTAAAGCATGCAATAAGGATGCAGCCAATAGTAATTGCTGGTAATATAAACTTCATATGCTTCATTGCATTTCCTTCCTTTCAAAACTGCGCCTTATAGTTCTTTTCCCTATTTACAAGTTTTTTTCACAGTCTCGTCTTTTTTAGAAAATCCAATATGTATTAATACAAAAGAGATCGCGTAAGATATTATCACAAAAATTGCACTGACTGGATTTAAAAAATCATACCACCTCATCGTAAAGTCCTTGCCACTCATAATACAAATATACCTTGCAACTTCACTTATTTCTAAGATCATCGCAACAACAAGACTTGTTAGTAGCATCATAACAAGACCTACAATCTTTATAGTATTTTTATTCATTTCATTCCTTTCAGCCTATCAACAAACGCCACGATTATTCCAACTATGATAGCATAAAGAACAAAAGCTCCACCTTTTACAATAGGCGACAAAGTTACTAAATTGTCACCAACTAGTTCAAATGCGATTATAATTATTGCAATTGCTACTAATATTATAATGCTTTTTATCGTTGCCTTTTTCATAATTGCCCCCTTGTAAATACCACAGAATCATTGAAAACTTATTTTTGTCTTGTCTTGGTGCTCGTTACCAAATCCGGATCAACCTTTTTCCCTGTTTCTTTATTGTAAATTTTGAATACTGTTTTCTGATAGAAATAGGTTCTGTCAGATTTAGTCCATGTTTCCATTTTATACGTATATGAAGCACCCGCATCAGTAATAATAGCAGAAGCTAATGCCGCTATCGCTGCGGATCCCGCCCCTGGATTCATGGCGGCAATTGCTACAATAACAGCTACAGTTGTCCATGCTGCAGGCTTGAAAGAGCCTGTAGTAGTAGATACTAATTTGTAGTCTGTTGATGCGGCATACCACTGTACTGCGTTAACATTTTCTATAAAACGTCCATCTAAAGCACCAAAAGTCAATTCATTGGTAAAGCTACTTATAACCATGTTAGAGCTATTATAAACTGTAGCAACTACTTTATCACGACAAAACTGTCTTACCAGAATATATTGCTTACCATCAAGTTCAAACTGTTCTGAAACAGTTATTTCTGCTTCAGCACTACCTATTGCCGCAAAAGAACTCATTGCGCAACTGGCAAATAGCACAAAACATAACACCATAGCAATTAATTTATGTATACTATTCTTATTAATAGTTATTCTATTCTTCTCTCCCATCTAAATCTTTCTCGCTCTCTGCAACTGATATAGCTTTCCCTCTATGCTTTCCGGAACTACTCTTAACAATGACATATCCCACCAGCTTTTGCTGCTATTTCGAATACTTCAGCGTGGTTTCATACTTCTGACCGTTTTCTTCCCACTGTATCAGAACTGCAATTTCTTTGGGCTTGTCGCCAAAGGAAACTAATGTATAAAATACAGGCTTTTCTTCATTGATTCCCAGTGCAAATTGTACTCGATAAGGTATATGCCCCGGATACTGACTCAATTTCCCATTTCGATCCTGCGCATATAGCAGCTCTCCATTATAGGATGTTTGTGCCCAAACGCAATCAATTTTTTCTACTCCTTCATAAACCAATGTTCCTTCCCAGTCTTCAAAGTAGAGACTTTCTCGAAAAAATATTGCACGCCAGCGTCCATCCTCTGACTTTAATTCTACTTTAGGCACAGTTAAACTATTGATGGCCAAAATTACGAGAATTACTGCACAACATAGTGCCAAACGTTTTACAATTTTAATTTTTCGATTCATCAAAGGCACCTATTCCACATAGAAAAACTAATAATGTCAGCATCTGCTGAATTAAAGTAAATTGCATTATGTTCATTTGCCCTCATTATTTTCGCTTTTTATTATTTTTTATACATTGTTTGATATACAAGTATATCAAGATTCCTCCAATTATGCTCCAAATAATCAAATTTGGAATATTCCATTCAGTTCGAATCATTTTTAAAACTCCCACTGAAGACTTTGAACTACATCAACGCTATTAGTATTTTTCTTTGTAAGCTTTACTGCACTTTTGCAGTAATAATATTTCGTGGTCAAATTATCACCAAGCTCAGGCAAAGGACCTATCTTACAGGTCACTTTAATCCGATAATAAATACTCTCTCCAAATTTTGTTGCTGTTGTTGAAGTTCCTGTCCTATTCTGCTTTCTCAAGTGTTTCTAAAAGCTTTTCCAAAGTCTTATGATACTGATCGTAGCAGTAACCTAAGAAAAAACCAATCGATCCAAATTCCCCCTCATATCTCATCAGTTCTTAAAATATAAACATGCTCTTTCACACTTGCGGTTCTATTTGTTTTATCAATAGAAACAAATCCTACTCTTGAATCCAATTGCAGATAATACGGCCCGCGCATCGTTCCAACTAAACCGGTTCGATCATATTTTAAAGTACTTAAAATGTTGATATCTGATGAACCTGGTGTTTTCGCGTACTGATCCGTAATTTTATAATAACAGGAAGGATTTGTTAATGCTCCAGCATAATATGGTGTTAAATCACAACCAGTTGCTTCTAACCCAGCACTACTAATTTTATAATGATTTTTCGCAGTTAATTCAACTACACCTGTTGCAGTAGGAAATCCATACCTATATTTTGAAGTAAAGTATCTAGAACCATATCCTTTATCAACAGTTCTGTAAATAATGTGATCTTTTGTCACTACATCCATACTCATTGGAGAAATTGAAGTTTCCTCACAATCAGTTAGGTCTAAATCCTCTAATACTTCGCCTTCTGCCAAATCATAGAAAATCAGTTCTGCAGTAGCGCCATTATCAAAGGTATATGAAATTTTCCTATAAACCTGATCATTTTCAAGTGTCGGCTCACTTTCATTTATTGTAGTTGCCACCTCATCCATTGCTAGCAGATAGTATTCTTCCATAGCTTTATCGGTTGCCCTTTCCTCAATTGTATTTATCTCTTGAGCAGTAAGAATTCCATCTGCATTTGCTTCCTTCATTGCTGTTAAAACTTTCTCACCGCTAACTAGCTCTTTTGTATCAAATCCAAAATCGGCATAGGCAAAACTACTGGAAACAACGAATGCAAATATTGTTGCGATAATAGCTAATTTTGAATATTTCATTTCTAACTCCTTTTATGATCTTCTTCATTGTATTCATTTTCATTTTTTTTACAAGAGATATTGCTTACTACATTATATATCCTTATGGTATAAATTAAGCTTATAATAGGCAGCGCATATTGAATCACGATTCCAATAAGTGTAAATATATCAAATAACATTAATCTCACCCTCCTATATCTTATTTTTATTGTAAGGAAACTCTTTTATGTATTTTACATTTACACCACCTCTATAACCACAACAACACCTAACACTATTTTCCCCCAAGCAGCTTTTTCAGCCACTCCCACCAATTGGAATCAAGATACTCTGGCACACACTCACCTCCCGCAAACCTATTTGCTAACACCTTCTAGGTTTACTCTATCATAGGTCTGCACAGGTTCCAATCTGTATGTTGCAGATGGTCGTTTTTTTGATGTAGGTGGTCGTTTACTTTCCTTAAATTTCTATTTTTGTCGTAACCTGTCCTTCTTTGTCGTACTCCCAGGTCAATGTTCCATCATATTTTTCTACAATCTGCTGCATATTCTGTGTGCCAATTCCATGATTTTCCTTGTCCTGTTTACTGGTCAAAAGCTGTCCGTCCTGCACCTTGGGCGCTTCTATCGCTGTATTTCTAATTTCCAGAAACAACATCTTTTTATAGGATTTGATTAAAGAAAACACTTCCCGTTTTTCTGCACATCTTTCAGCCGCTTCACAGGCATTTTTCAGTCCATTGGAAAGGAGCACCGCAAGGTCTGCATCACTGATTCGCATCTGTGTAGGAAATCTTCCCGTTACGAAAAAAGCAACGCCCGCCTCTTCTGCCCATGCTACCTGGGCATTTACAATGGCGTCTGCCACCAGATTGCCAGTGGCTATGTAATCAAAATCTCTGGCTTTCTGTTCCAAATCTTCTGTATACCTGCGAAGCTGGGACAAATCCCCCTCGTCGATCAACGCCCGCAGTGCCAGCAGATAGGCTTTCTGATCATGTCGAAAACGCTGCAGCTTCTTGTTTTTCACTGTGATTTCCTGGTACTGCGCCGCCTGCTGCTCGATACATCGCTGTTTAAATTGATCGTCTTCTTTTAGCTTCTTCCTCTGCTCGTAGAGCACGTTGAGCAATACGCCAAAGGCAAGCATACCGATGCCCAGCACACACACGGCAAGCTGCATTGCCACTTTATACCGATAGATCATACCGTTATCTACTGCCACCATGCTGGCAACCCCAATCGCTACACCTGCTGCGAAGATCCATACTGCATAATAGAGCACCTGTTTCCATCCGAACTGCTTCAGATAACGCTGCAGCACCGGTCTTGTATATTTGGATATAGCCGCTGTCACACCCAATATCACGATACAAGTTCCCATTTTACAAATTGCGTCAAGGGCGACCTCTCGCTCACCCTCCAATACCGTTCCCGTATACCAGAACATTGCAATTACGCTCTGCACCAGCGCTTCTATGATCATCATGGTAAAATGCACCAGAAACGTAACCTCTACCAGTACCCGCTTCTTTCCCTCAAAACAAATGATGGAAAACATCATCTGCACAAACAACGACACGAAAATTCGGTTTGTGGGATCCGTCAGCAAAAGCGTCACCAAGGCACCGGTCAGCACCAGAACCGCACCCAATAACAAAGCGTCCCTGCGCAGGGAAAAAGAGAATCCAAATATGCCGCACAGAACAACTGCCAAACGCAAAAGATCAATGAAATACACCCCTGTATAAAGTACATTCATACCAGTTTCGCCATCCTTTTACAATAGTTTCGATAAGATTCTTTGCACGCCGCTTTTCTGCGCCTGCTGATATGCAGCACACCCAAGCTGTGCTCCAAAATAGCACCCTCCCCGTTTATTTCCTGTATATAGGCGCAATTGATCAGATGCCGGTCACTGACTCTGAGAAAGTCAGTCTCCTGCAGCGTTTCCTCCCATGCAGACAAGCTTTTTCGCTGATTAGAAACACGTTTACCCGATACCAGATACACATCGGTGTAAACGCCATCTACCGCAATATAGGCGATATCCGAGCTGCTAACAGTATTTCCGTCTTCCAATTCTATCCTGATGTCTCTGGGCAGCAATCGGATTGCAGTTTCCAGAGATTCTTCTATTTCAAACTGCCGCGCCGGCTTGGCAATAAAGCTAATCACATTCCGTCCAAAAGCCTGCGGCATCATTTCCGTGTGACTGGACACAAAGATAATGAGAGGCTTTCCATCTGACTGGCAAAGCATATCCTTTGCTGTAATCCCGGAAATACCGGGCATTTCAATATCCAAAAGTAGAATATCCGGATCATGCTGCGTAATTGTTTCTGCAGTATACTCCGTCAGAATTTCCGCTTCTATCCCGGAGCGTGTTAAAAAATCCATGCACTGCACTGCAAGTGCCTGCGCGCAATCCCTTTCATCCTCACAAATTAAAATCTTCATATCCTGTTCCTAATCAATCCATGCTATTTCTGTTTTATTATATTTTATCATGCTAGATATTGGAATTCAATCATTTTCAGAATATAACAAACAAGTTCCCTCATCTTGAAGGAACTTGTTATCGTAATATCCATATATTGCATCACAGTGTACGGACCTGCCGCGGATTTATTGTTGTTCCGCAAGCTTTTTCATCACACCTGGAATGTCGATTTTCTGCGGACACCGGGAAAGACACGCGCCGCAGGAAAGGCACGCCGAAGCGCCTTTCGTCTCTGACAGCATGCCGATTTTCCAGGTAGAACCGGTAATATTCTGCTCATTGTATCCTTTGATCAGCAGCGGAATCTCAAGTCCTGCCGGGCAGATGCCGCAGCAATACCGGCAGCCGGAGCACGGCACGCCCATGGTTTTGAAAAAGGCGTCCGCCGCCCTTTGTAAAGTCTTCCTCTCCGCGTCACTCAATGGCTTCGGCGCATCAAACAGCGCTGCATTTTCAATGACCTGAGACGCATCCGCCATACCGGAAAACACGGTCTGTACGCCCGAAAGTCCCAGCAGAAAACTTTCCCGCGGATACTTTGCAAGAGCCTCCCCCAGAAACCTTTCTGAATCACCGTCCTGATAAGACCAGGCAGTGTCAAAGACATTGATGCCCTGCTGCATCGCCGCGTCTACCACCTTCTGTCCCGCCGCCCTGTCAATCCTGTTTAAATCGCCGTCTACCGTCGGAAATCTGAGGCCCCCAAGTCCAAGGGTAGAAATCTTTTTTCCATAAAAATCCTGATACTGCATCCGTCATCTCACCTTTCTTTATTCTCTTACCCATTGTACCCCTTGCGGTCTGCAATAGCAAATACGCATCAAGTATACCTTCCATGCCCAAAAGGCATGAATTGTTCTTAAGAAAAAATTAAGAGGTTCCTCTGGTTTTTCTTCCGTCTTTCCTGCTATGATTCTTTTAACAAGAAAAATACGAGGTGAATTGAAATGAAAAAGAATCTGTTATTCATAACTGCACTGATACTAATACTTGCGATTGCCTGCACCGGCTGCAGCAAAGCTTCCCCCGGCAGCACAGACGATAAGAAGCCTGCGGAAAACACCAAGAACAGCGATGTCCTGCATCAGCAAAGCCAGCTAAAAGAATCCAAAGAACTCTCTCTTTCCGAAGATGGAAGCCTCACAGTGGAAATCGATACACTGGCAAAACCTGACAGCATTGCGCCTGAAGATAAACCGATTTTTCTTGCCGTCAAAGTAAAGGAAGATACCGATATCGCCCTGCGCTACACCTATGATACCTATGGAAAAGAGGGCGTCATGCTCTGCTGCGACGTCAACGATAGCGATGAAAATGAAGTTCTGCTGAAACCCATCTATACCATGCGCCTAGCACAGTCTTCTGAGGAAAATTACGGAGAAATCTGGCTCGGTGGCGGTACATTTTTGAAAAAAGGCACTAATCTGTTTTATTTAAGCGCAGGCGATCAGACCCTGTCCTGCCATATGACACTGCAGCTGACCTTCTTTGAGCCAAAGAAGATTGAAAGCGCCGTTCTGTACCCGAAAGAAAAATAAGTATGCCAAAAAGCCGGTGCAAGCTACTGTCAAAATAACAACACAATTTGCACCGATTTTATCTATATGTCATATTAATGATAGAAACTTTGAAAAACATCTTCAAATAACTGATCTCCATATCTTTGATACAGCTGACCTGCCAATTTATAACATGCCTCATCATCTCTTTGAGAAATTGCAATGATATTCATAATCATATTATCCTTTGCAAGAGAATAGACTACACGAATGCCGATGCCTCTATATTTTATTTTAAAGAAACCAGTTAGGTTTGTTCCGCTCTTATTCCCCCTTGGTAGAGGATTTTGGCTGATCTTAATCACACCCTTTAAAACCTGTTTTTGCAAAGAACGATCCAATCTCCGAAAATCTGCGGCGGCTTCATCAATAATCTTTATCCCCCACATTATTCAATCTCCACATCCTCATATCCATCCATTATTTCATCAAGGGAAAAACCCTGTTCTTTTATAAAATCAAAAAAGTCTTGTGCCTTTGGATCGCTGTTCATCCTACTTTCGGCTAAATCAGAAAGTCTTATTTCCTCTAAATACTCCAGCAGTAAATCCAATTTATATGCCTTTTCGGCAAATTCCCTATATGCAGGCATCGAAACCACTACTGCCGCAGGTTTATTATTTTTTAGTACAATATACTCCGCATTGCTATGCTGTACATGATCAAAAATTTTAGAAGTTTTTCCTTTGCTGAAATCAGAAATAGAAACCAGACTTTCAGCAATCTTCAACGCATCGCCTATTATAAAATCTTTATAATTCATATTGATTTGCCTCCGTTCGCGTTTAGTGTAACGGAGTTCAGTATAAAAATCAATATAATTTACCAATAAATTTTATAGTTTATTTTTAGTTCCGAAATCACTAAAACCGCCGCGGTCACCCGCGGCGGTTTTGGTTTACTTAGAAGGTATTGCTTTATCTCACTCATACAGTATAGGACCATTCATCAAAAATCCTTCTCTCAACATCTTCGGTTCTGTGCGACAGCAGCCACATCAGTACCAGAAATTCCTTGTCCCGCCCCTCCGGGGGCTTATCCTTCTTACTGTCCTGTCGTTTCTTATTCTTTCCCTTGTTTCCCATGTTCTCCTCCTGATAAATTTTCTAATTCTAATGCCCTTTTGTACTTTTATTATACCGCCTGAATTTGTAGAAACCGATGAAATTCTGTGTAAATTTTGTGAGTAAAATCTTGCGAAATTATTACAAATAGTGGTATCATATAATACAGCGACCCTGCAAAAAACTGCAACATAGGAGGAACTCAATGATTCGAAAATTTGCTAAATACTACAGACCCCATCTGCGTCTGTTCACCCTGGATATGATATGTGCTTTTATCGTAGCGTGCTGCGACCTGTTTTATCCGGTCATTGCGAAAAATATCATCAACGACTATGTGCCGAATCAGAACATCCGGCTCTTTATCGTATGGGCAATCGTGCTCCTTGGTATTTATGTGCTTAAAGCCGTACTGAATTTTATCATTCAATATTGGGGTCACATCGTCGGCGTCAGAATTCAGGGCGACATGCGCCGCGAGCTGTTTCGCCACCTGCAGAAACTGCCCTTTTCTTTCTTTGACGAAAATAAAACCGGCGTCATCATGAGCCGGATGATCAACGACTTGTTCGAGGTGTCTGAGCTGGCGCACCACGGTCCGGAAAATCTGTTTCTGTCGCTGATTATGCTCCTCGGCTCCTTTATCATGCTGTCCCAGATCAGCCTGCCGCTGACTCTGATCACCTTCGCGGTACTGCCGTTTATGATTTTCTTCGCCTTTAAAACGAGAACTATCATGAACAACGCGTTCAGTGAAACCCGCGTTAAAACCGCCGAAATCAACGCCAATGTAGAAACTGCAATCGCGGGAATCCGTGTTTCCAAGGCTTACACCGCAGACGAACACGAAAATAAAAAATTCAACATCGCCAACGAAAATCTCAAGCGTTCCCGCGCCGGCGCTTATAAAGCCATGGGCATTTTCCACTCCGGCATGACCTTGTTTATGGACCTTCTCTATTTGGTGGTGCTTTCTTCCGGCGGTCTGTTCTTCTTCTATGGAAAAATCAACGCTGGTGAATTCGCCGCATTCCTTTTGTACATTTCCATGTTTCTGAATCCAGTCAACAAGCTGGTCGCGTTTTACGAACAGCTGCAGGAAGGCATGACGGGATTTCGCAGATTCTGCGAAATCATGGCAATCGACGAAGAAGAAGACAGCAGCGCCGATTTACTGCATCCTGACCATCTGGACGGCAGCATCAGCTTCGAAAATGTCACCTTCAGCTACGAAAGCAGCGATAAAGAAGGCGAAGCGCCGCCTGTCATCAGCAATCTGACCATGGATATCAAAAAAGGACGCACCCTTGCCCTGGTCGGTCCATCCGGCAGCGGCAAAACCACCATGTGCCATCTGATTCCAAGATTCTATGACGTAGATTCCGGTCGTATCACCATCGACGGCATCGATATTACAAAGATTTCCCGTTACAATCTGCGTAAAAATATCGGCATGGTCGCTCAGGACGTCTTCCTGTTCAACGGCACCATCCGAGAAAATATCGCCTACGGAAACCTGGACGCCACCGATGAAGAAATCATCGAAGCAGCGAAAAAAGCCAACATTCACGACTACATCATGACCATGGAAGATGGTTACGACACCCAGGTCGGTGAGCGCGGCATCAAGCTGTCCGGTGGTCAAAAACAAAGGATTTCCATCGCCCGCGTCTTCCTGAAAAATCCGCCGATTCTCATTCTGGACGAAGCAACTTCCGCGCTGGATAACGCCACAGAAATGTTAATCCAGCAGTCTCTGGAAGAACTGGGTCGCGGCAGAACCTCGATCATCGTCGCTCACCGCCTCTCCACCATCAAAAGCGCCGATGAAATCATCGTACTCACTTCTGACGGCATCGCGGAGCGAGGCAGTCACGACGAACTGGTGACCGCCGGCGGCATGTACGCGCAGCTGTACCAGTATCAGTTCAGAGAGTAAGACGGCTCATGATTTGAATCACCTGGAAGTTAGAAATCAAACGTTGTGCAAATCTCGTTCCAGCAACGGACTTTTGCACAACTTTTTTCTTGTAAGGAAGCTGCTGGTTGTGCAAAAGTATTGATTCTTTCATCCATATGCACAACTCTCTCCTCCTATTTAGGGCTCCAGTTGTGCATTTCCTTGCAATCAAAGTCGATTTGCAAAACAAAACGCATTTGAGTTCAGCTGAAAAAGAAGATTTTCCGTTGTCAGTTGTGCAAATGCATTGATAATTTATCATACTGCACAACTCTGAACCCTTTACATTCCCAAAAGTTTTGCAAATTGACTTTCAAATACCATATCTGCACAACTTTTTCTTCTTTATCTTTGCGATGGTTGTGCAAACGGCTATAAATCCAATGATTTTGCACAACGTTCACAGCCGCTGCTAACGACAAAAGCTTTCTAAAATTTCATCGATAAGTTGTGTATTGATATTCCCATGAATATCTTCGAAGGTAAAGATTACATCCTCCCACGGTTTCAAGCCATTTTCCAGATAAAACTTGATTTTCCACATTGCATCTTCTAAATAATTTGGATTTCCAATCATCCCGAAATGCTCAAGCAGTTTGATGCGGTTTTCGCTTTTCACTGCAATCCGAAAATCTGGCGAGATGCTTTTTCCATGAATCGTAATCAGCTCCTCATACCGATATTCTATTTCTTTAGTAAAAAGCAAGTTTGAAATAATTGCCTCTGATTTTGATCTCACAAAATCACCTTTTAATGTTCGATGTACTAAATTCTCAGGATACTTCAAATTTCTTTCATATGAACTGCTTCCCCATCCAGAAAAATCTGTTTCACTTAAATGAAAACTATCCAGAGGCATTTGCCGATAAGCTTTGGGCGCTTGTAAAATGAGATCCTGCACGTCTGCCTCGCAATATCCCTTTGCCAGCTGGTCAAGTAATATCTGATTGCATTCCATACGTTTCAATGATTCTTCGAGAAAGTATCTCTTCTGCAACGCCTGCACGACTTCATTATCTCCATTTCCCAGGTATGTTTTCTTTCCGTTTAACAAACGGAAGTAATATGGCTTTCCCTTTACCATATTTACAGAAAGTTTTCCCTCCGGCAAGTCTTTCAGTTCTTTCCGATAAAGTCCGGCAACCTTGTCCTGATACTGCAGTTCTTTTTCTACATATAATTTACTATTATACAATATTTTCCCATCTCCTTTCGTGATTGCTTTTCACTATACTATCTTTCTATGGGGAAATCAATGTAAATTTTTCCTAAAAAAGAAAAAACCGTACAAAGCATAATTTGTACAGTTTTCTAAATTTACTACATCAGCACGCTGATAACTTTCGGATTATATCCGCCCGCCGCCAGCGCGTCTATGATTTTTTTCTTATGATCAGGACCAAATGCCTCGATGGTAATTTTCAGTTCCACCGCCGCGTTTCTATTGGTGCTGACAAACTGATTGTGATCAAGCCTGATGACGTTACCCTGCTCTCTTGCGATAATGCTGGCCACATTAACAAGTTCACCCGGCTTGTCCGGTAACAGCGTGGACACAGAAAAAATCCGTTCCCGCTGAATCAGTCCATGCTGCACCACAGAGGACATGGTAATAATATCCATATTACCACCGCTGAGAATCGATACAACCTTTTTGCCTTGTACATTGAGGTGTTTCAAAGCCGCCACAGTCAATAGCCCGGAATTTTCCACCACCATCTTATGGTTTTCTACCATGTCCAGAAATGCAACCACCAGTTCATCGTCTTCTACCGTAATCACATCATCGATGTTTTCTTTCAGATATGGGAAAATAATCGAGCCCGGTGTTTTTACTGCCGTGCCGTCCGCAATGGTGTTAATCCGCGGCAATGTGACCGGCTCACCGGCTTTCAAAGAAGCCTGCAAACAGTTTGCGCCTGCCGGCTCTACCGCAATCACTTTGATTTTCGGATTGAGCATTTTAGCAAGGGTCGACACACCGGTAGCAAGGCCTCCGCCGCCTACCGGAACCAGAATATAGTCCACTAAAGGCAGCTCTTTGATGATTTCCATGGCAATGGTGCCCTGTCCTGTGGCAACAGCCAGATCATCAAAAGGCGGAATATAAGTATAACCGTTTTCTTCTGCCAGTTTCTGTGCATACCCTGATGCTTCGTCAAAAACATCCCCATATAAAACCACTTCTGCGCCATAACTCTTTGTACGGTTCACTTTCATCAATGGCGTTGTGGTCGGCATCACGATGACTGCCTTGCATCCATATGCCTTTGCTGCATAGGCAACTCCCTGGGCGTGATTTCCCGCCGATGCGGTAATCAATCCGCGTTCCCGTTCCTCATCGGATAGCGTACTGATTTTGTAATACGCGCCGCGAATTTTATAGGCGCCGGTCACCTGGGTGTTTTCTGGCTTCAAATATACCTTGTTCCCGGTCTGCTCACTGAAATATTCACTGTAGAGCAAGTTAGTTGCGATAGCTACTTTCTTCACTACCTCCGTAGCCTGCTCAAACGTTTCTAACGTCAAATACATTCTTCCTCATTCCTTTCCCTCTGCTCTTTAAACACTTCTTATAGTATACGAAATTCTACAGAGAATTACAAGGATAACAACGCACCTCCATAGAAAAAAAGGAGGGCGCCCAACGGAATTCACCGTTAGGGCAGCCCCCCTTAGCTTCATAGGATTCGCGTTACCGCATCATCTACAAGATCTATTGATCTTCCTTCTTTCTGCCTTTTCCAGCAGCCGCAGCCATACCGAAAACTGCCATAAGAAGCATGCTCATCCATAATGTCAGATCGCTTCCATCTCCTGTCTGTGGAATGTAGTATCCGTTCTTATGCGGACTATCCATTCCCGCAGGCTTTTTATCCGGCTTGTTCGGTTTCTTGTTTGGCTTATTTGGCTTATTTCCAGGCTTATTCGGCTTGTTATTGTTGTCATCTACATTGACATCTGGTTTGCCGTCTCCGTCTGTATCAATATTCTTGTCTGGCTTTCCATCTCCATCGGTATCGATGTTGATATCCGGCTTTCCATCTCCATCCGTGTCGATGTTGATGTCCGGTTTACCGTCTCCGTCTGTATCTACGTTAACATCCGGTTTCTTGTCTCCATCTGTATCGATGTCTACATCCGGTTTACCGTCTCCATCTGTATCCTTGTTGATGTCTGGTTTACCGTCTCCGTCTGTATCTACGTTAACATCCGGTTTCTTGTCTCCATCTGTATCGATGTCTACATCCGGTTTACCGTCTCCATCTGTATCCTTGTTGATGTCCGGTTTGCCGTCTCCGTCTGTATCTACGTTGACATCCGGTTTGCCATCTCCATCTGTGTCGATGTTGATATCTGGTTTGCCGTCTCCATCTGTGTCGATATTGACATCCGGATCATCATTTCCTCCCGGCGGATTGTCTCCTCCCGGCGGGTTGTCTCCTCCTGGAGGGTTATCTCCTCCCGGCGGATTTGTGCCGCCCGGCGTTGTCGTAGTCTTCTCTCCGATGGTGACAACTACTTCATAGTCCTTGTCCCCTGTTAAGAGTACCTCGTTCAGCTTCTGCAGATTGTCCATGGTCTTTCCGTTAATCTTTACAGATTTCACTTCGTAGTCATGGCCGTTGACATTCTTCACACTCCACTCGATCTTCTGGCTCTTTCCTTCTGCTATCGTGGTGGATGGGGTGATAGATCCTTCTCCTCCTACCAGCTTGGTCGTAATGGTGTAGTTGGTTTCTTTAAAGTCTGGTTCAATCGGTTCATTGTAATTGTCGGTCTTTTCCAACGTTACTACTAACTCCTGATCCTTCCATACCTTTCCGAAGTTCCAGAAGGTGCTTGCATCTACCGGCGCTCCATTAACCTTGATTCCTGCTACCTTGTATCCGTTCTTCAGATTCCAACGTACCGTCGCGGCTTCTCCCTTCTTGTAGATGCCGGTTCCGCCTGTGAAGAATGGATCGCTTCCTTCATAGCCTTCTACTCTTGCTGATACCAGTACCAACTCATCCGGATTCGGCGCTGGTGTTACAGAGCCTTCCGGCGCGTCTGTCGGATTCTTTGTGAAGAATACTTCTACCTTATGGTCTGCCTGCGCTCTGCTTACACTCATTGTAAACACATTATTCTCTACGCAGTTCTGGCCTACACTCAGGTCTACTTTGTTATTTACCTGACTGATTGCACTTGTAATCGGCGCGCCTACATACACGGTCTGTTCCGGTGTGGTCGGCGTTGCCGGCGCTTCTTCGCCTTCATCTGCCAGCGCCATCAGGCCTGCTTCTTCACTGTCTGCATTCTCCTCAGAAGTAACAGCTTCCTCTGCCTGCATCTTCAGGTTTTCATCCTGTTTTTCCTCTGCTGCAGGCTCTGCTTCTTCTTTCTTTTCTACTGTATCAAAGATTACTACGCCGTCTACGATAATCCTTGCAATGCTGTAGCCTGTTGCAGGATTTGCCTCGATTCCTGTATAGTTCTGTCCTTTGAACAGCGTTCTGGAGGCGTCAATCGTTCCTTCTCCATATTTATACAGGCCTACGTCGTACAGTACCGGCGCTACCTTTACAACAACTCTGGCGTCTTCATCCAGATTCTTCAGCGCCTGGCTTCCTTCCAGATCCTCTGACGCTACTTCCTTTCCATCTACCGTTACGCTAACGACTTCATAGTAGGAGTAATTGTCGTCTTCTGGATCGTCCGAATTGCCGCCTGCCGCCCAGTCTACCGTATAGTCAGCGCCTTTTTCTAATACCGCGCCGCCTGTAATGGTTCCCGGTCCGCCTACGACCTGGGTCGTAACCTTGATGTATTCATCCGCATCCTTTCTGAAATCCGGTGCAGGCTTGTCTGCTCCTGCTTCTTTAAAGTATACGTCGATGACTACATTTCCGTTTACAGCGATCTGCTTTGTTCCCGGACTGTCTTTGCCTGCGTCCGCTACGCCGGTTTGTTTTACACCGTCCACGTAGATTTCATACAGATCATACTGATCGTCTGTGTACCAGCTCAGATCATACTTTCCGCCTTTTTCTACCTTGGTTGTGCTTTCGCTTACGCCGCAGTCACTGTTTCCACCGTACCGGTTTACCGTTACCGTGCAGTGTCCTTCGGTTTCTTCTCCTCCTAATGTCGGCGGGTTCGTTTCATCCTTCTTCTTCTCTACGTTTACTACCAGCTTATGGTCTGCCTGTATGCCTTTCAGCACTAACGTATTGGAATCTGTCTTGAATTCCTCTCCGTCTAACAGGATGCTCTTCAGCTCGTATTCCGACCCTACTTTCCATTCCAGGGTCACTTCTCCTCCCTGCTGTACATTCTGCGTCGGGCTGATACTGCAGCTTCCGTCCGTACATCCAAAGAGCGCTGTCTCAATCTGATATACACCCTTTACCGGTGCGCCTTCTCCCTGGGCAAAGATGACCAGTACGTTATGATCTGCGCTGATACCCGATTCCAAGGTATACTTGCCTTCATACAGAAGGTCGTCCCGTACTTTTCCGTCTACCATCACTTTTGATACATAGTAGCCTGGGTTTGCTCTCCAGGAGATTGTCGGTCTGGTTCCTTCCTTCTGGTTCAGCGCCGAGGTTACCGTTCCCATCTCATCCTTATTGCTGTGTCCTACTACATTGTAGTAACCCTTGTAGTACAGCTTCAGGGAAAGGGTCGGATTTCCTGTGATTTCTCCTTCGTAGGTATTCTGCTTATTCTCTGCGTCATACCAGTAGGTTCTTCCCTCATACTCGAATTCTTCCAGCATGTCCTTCTTCGCAATCGAGGCTTTGGTTCCCGTTTTTCCTGTATACGCTACTGACATTCCGTTTGCCTTCACATAGATGTCTTTTCCATCTGTGTCTTTCTTTCCGGAGTTTACATAGTAATCTACTGTATACGGGGTATCCTCATTTGCTTCCCACTTCGCTACGAAGGTGTGGTTTGCTTTCTTCGCAAATGCTTCTGTTCCTTTATATTCCGTTGTCCCTACGCTTCCGTCTTCTTCCTGCAGATACCATCCATTAAAGGTGTAGCCTGCCTTGGTCGGTGTTGCAAAACCTGCGTAGCTGCTTCCGTTCGTCAGCTCATAGGACTGATCCTTCACCTTGCTTCCGCCGTCGCTGTCAAAGCTTACGACGAACTTGTTCGGATCCTGCATCCATACGGCATAAACCGTCAGATCTCCTGCCGGCATCGTTGGCGCTGTTACTGCTGTTCCACTGACGCCGTTTGCGAACTTAAAGATATTGCTCTTATCGTTATTCTTGGTCACAGACCATCCCTGGAACAGATATCCTTCCTTCGTCGGATTATCTCTTCCTGTATTCGGAAGATCTAAGCTTCCTATATTCGTCTCATAGTTGATGTTAGAAATGCTGCGTACCTTACCGTCTTTTCCGCCGTTGGCGTCAAAGTGCAGCGTATAGGACTTGATTTCCCACTGCGCGATTAAATAGTAGGTCGTACGTGCTTCATGCTTTACGCCGTCTGCTCCATGAGGCACTTTACATTCTGCAAGCTTTTCCTTTACATCTTGCAGATGGCCTGCTGCTGCGATGTAAGCCGAATCCTGTGCTTTCGCCTCATCATTGCTGTCTAACAGCTTCCAACCAACAAATTCATATCCTTCACGTTTTGGTTCAACGTTTTGCTTCTCAACCTTGGTTTCAATGCTGGCGCCTGCCGCTACTGTATATGGTGTAGTAAAGCCTGGCTTGTCAGCATCCGCATGGCTTGTGAATTCTCCGCCGTTTGCCACGTATACCATAGCTGCCTTATCCTCTGTAAAGGATGGACGAATGGTGATCGTATTATCCTTATCCGGTGTCGGCGTTGTTCCCGGCGTAATCGGGTCGTCTTCTTTATCTCCGGTTCCTGGAATTACCCATCCGCCAAATTCCTTATTCGGATCATCCGGATCTGGCTCATCCTCTGGTAATACAATAATCGGATTTTTATCGATAACATAATAATCGTCGATCGGATTGCCGTCTTCATCTTCTACCACTACATGGGTCGGCTGGAAAACCGCTTTGTTACCAATATTCTTACACTCGTCCTTTACCCATACTACCAGAGGTTCTGTGCTGGTAATCGGATAATCAAAGCTGTAGCTATGCTGCACCGCATCCAAATTGATCCAGTCCTTCTCCGTTGGTACTGCATTCGGATCGTTGGTTACCCAGTATGCTGCTACACCGGATCCTCTGTGATCCTCAATAAAAGTGATTCCGTCATCGTCGATACCCATACCTGTATCAGTCAGGGTGATCGTTGCTACGTTTCTCTTACTGTTTTCTCCCGTGATAATTGGTTCTTCATTATCCAAAAATGCCGTCGCGTAAGTCTGGAATACCTTTGATTCCTTATTATTGTCATCCTTTACTGTCAGCTCAAAGGTCCAGCGGCCCGACAGACTGCTCTGATTGAACGTGTAGTCTTTGATTTGACTTAAATCTGATACGGTTTGGTCTTGCACTACGTTATTCTTTGGATCGTAGATCTTGTATCTCCACTGCGTTACCTTGGTTCCCGTCATGCTCGGTCTGGATTTATCTACGATATTTACACTTACTGTGCTGTTCGTATTCTTCAGATGCTGCAGGTGGATTGTCATCAGCTGCGTATCTTTTGTCGACGCGTCTTTTACATAGAAGTTTGCCAGCGGCAACTCACTGATAACGTCATTTGGCGTGAATTTGACGCCTTCCTTGTAGTTCTTGGCGATGTATTCCGCCATCTGCTCTACATATTCGTCGCTGGTTGCGATATATCCGTTCTTAGATCCCAGTCCCTGATGGTTAATCTGGCCTGTACTATCCTTCGTACTATCCGTTACGATCTTTCCGTCATCCGCATTGGAAATGTAGAAGATTTCATTCTGATCCATACGGTTGATTCCATCGTGATACGATGGGTCATTTTCTCCTGGGATTCCTGGGTCATTGCTGTCCCCTGCCAGGTTGATGAAGTACTTATTCGTTGCTCCCTGATAGTACTGTACGTTCTTCAGCGCGTCAAAGGCTGACGTTTCATAGCTCATCTCAAGGTCCAGATAACGGAATACCGTCAGTTCTCCGCATCCATGGCTTGCATAGCCTACCAAAGGTCCGAATCCATTGTATCCTGTATCACCAAGCGGTACGTCCTTTACTACCGTCTGCAACGCGGAAAGGTTTCCTGCTGTGTCATACTGCTGCTGCTGGATCGTTACCTTATTCTTGCTCAGCTCTACCGTAATACGGGCTTTCTTCTGGGTTCCCAGATTCAGGCTTACTGCCTGAACGCCGCTTCCTACGCTAAGCGCGTTACTGTTTACATCCAGATTGGTCAGTCTCTGGATACCGCCGCTGTGCGATGGTCCCAAATACAATACATATCCGTTCAGCTTGCCGTTTTCTATTCCGGCGTTTAACAGGAATCCATACCCTTGCAGCGTATGCGCTCCTACTGCTCTTGCATCCAGGTCAAAACTGATCGTTCTTCTTGAATCACTGGACGCCGGATAGATCATATAGTCCATCAATGGGTTTGTTCCATAGCCTGCGAATACCATGTTGGCCTTGCCCTTCGCATCCGTGTATGAATAGATGTGTTGGCTCATCGGCCGGCATGTCGTCAGCTGATTTGTATCATTCCAATATTTGATCGTATTATATCCGCCGCTTACATGCGAATTATCCGCCCCTCTATATGGCTGCTTTTGCTTCTGCGCTTCTGACAGCTTCAGATTATTATATGCGTTCGCATCATAGTAGTGGTCGTATACATACCATCCATTCAGGTCCGTCGTATCGATGGATACCTTCGTATCTGTGATACGGAATGACCCTGGAGACAGACCCTGTGCGATCAGCTTCTGCGTCAGCTCCTGCTTAAAGTCCAGGAACGTTCCCGGATAGTCACTCGGCACATTTACTGCGATATCAATTGCTGGTGTTGGGTTAGCTCCCACGTCGCTGGCTGCGTTTACGATCAATGGATTACTGAATCCTACCGTATATGCCAGCACGATCACAAAACACAGCAGTAAACTTATGCCTTTCTTTACTGTTTTGTTCGTTCTCATTTAGTGCTCCTTCCCTTAAGTTTCATTAGAGGGTTGGTTCTCGTTACTTGTTTAAACGGCTGCATTACAAATAAGGGTACCCCCCTATATTTTATCATACTTCTTTTTGCAAATTCTGTCAATTGTAAAGTTGACGAAAATATTCATTTTTCAACAAAAAATGATGTTCTTCATCTCCTCACAATCGATAAACAACTATATCTAGTCCTATCTGTACCCAATATGGCAAAGAGACTACAATAATTAGGTAAAAAATAATACAGCATGTACAACTACTTAAATATATCAACATGACCACGTTTTTAGAAAAAATTCATTTGTGAATTACGAAATTCATCGTAATATAAAAAGGTCTACTGCTCAGTTCTATCTATGAAACCGAGCAATAGCCTCTTTCATTCAATATTATTACAATTCTACTGGTTAGGTCTTGCGCCGTAGAGTTCTTCCAATCTACCGTCGTCTTCGCCTCGGTGTCTTGGGAACTCCTGACGGGGGACCTACCAGTGATTTCCCTGCGGTGCTCCGCACCTTGCCAAATCAGGTTAGGTCTCCCATAACTGCGCCCTGATTGGATGGGGCGACCATTTTGGAATATCTATACAGCCAGCCGCTCTTGACGTTTGGCTCGCGCGGTACGTAGGTTTCTCTCCGCTTCGCGAATTCTTCCTTGGAAACTTTTGCATTGACGCTGGAGTTTGGAATATCGATTTCGATGATATCGCCTTCCTTGAGCAGGCCGATTTCGCCGCCGCTGGCAGCTTCCGGACAAACGTGTCCGATGGACGCGCCTCTGCTTGCGCCGCTGAATCTGCCGTCTGTAATCAGCGCGACCGTCTTATCCAGCTTCATCCCTGCAAGGGCGCTGGTCGGATTTAACATTTCTCTCATGCCTGGACCACCCTTCGGACCTTCGTAACGAATTACAACGACATCGCCGTCCACGATTTTTCCATTGTAAATCGCGTCAATGGCGTCTTCTTCGCAATCAAAGACTCTGGCGGGACCGCTATGGGTCAGCATTTCCGGTGCAACGGCGCTCTTTTTAACAACACAGCCGTCCTTTGCAATATTGCCCCACAAAATAGCAAGACCACCGGTTTCACTATACGGATCATCGGACGGACGCATCGCGTTAGTATCTAACGTGCCTTTTCCTGCAATATTCTCACCGACCGTTTTTCCGTTAGCAGTCAGAAGCGAAGTATCGATCAGACCTTTTTTATCGAGCTCTGCAAGTACCGCCTGTACGCCACCCGCGTTGTTCAGGTCATGCATATGCGTGCCGCCAGCCGGCGCCAGATGACAAAGATTCGGCGTCTTTGCGCTCATCTCGTTGAACAGTTCCAGATTCAGCTCCACGCCTGCTTCGTGAGCAATGGCCAGAAGATGCAGGACGCTGTTAGAGGAACAACCCAGCGCCATATCGCAGGCAAGGGCGTTTCTGATTGCCTTTTCATTTACAATATCTCTAGATTTGATATCTTTTTCTACTAAATGCATGATCGCCATGCCCGCATGCTTTGCAATCATCATTCTGCCGCTGTGTACCGCCGGAACCGTACCGTTTCCAGGAAGCGCAATGCCGAGGGCCTCACAGAGACAATTCATGCTGTTTGCCGTATACATGCCGGAGCAAGAGCCGCAGCCCGGACAGGTGTTCTGCTCAAATTCCAGCAGACCGTCATCATCAATGAGATCCGCTTTACGCGCGCCCACTGCCTCAAACATCTTAGACAGGGAAGTTTCCACACCGCCCACGAGACCGCTCATCATCGGTCCGCCGGAGCAGACGACCGTCGGAATATTTAAGCGCAGCGCGCCCATCAGCATGCCCGGTACGATTTTATCACAGTTGGGAACCAGTACCAGTCCATCAAACTGGTGGGCGTTTGCCATGGTCTCCACGCTGTCAGCAATCAGTTCACGGCTTGCCAGAGAATATTTCATACCGATATGCCCCATGGCAATTCCGTCGCAGACACCGATGGCAGGCACCATAATCGGCGTGCCGCCAGCCATTCTGACGCCGGCTTTGACTGCTTCCGTCACCTTATCTAAATGCATATGACCGGGAACGATTTCACTATGGGCGGAAACAACGCCGATTAGCGGACGTTCCAATTCTTCCTTTGTGTAACCCATAGCATAAAAAAGGCTTCGCATCGGAGCCTTTTCTACGCCTTTGGTTACGTTATCACTTCTTCTTGTCATAATAACTATAACCTCACTTTTTATTTACGAGTTATTTCTTTAACCAGCTCATCATGGAACGAAGTTCAGCGCCAACCTTGCAAAGCAGGTGGGAAGCTTCCATCTTTCTGGTAGCCAGGAATCTTGCTTTGCCGCCAGCGTTGAATTCCTGAATGAATTCGCTTGCGAAGGTGCCGTCCTGGATTTCTCTCAGAACATTTTTCATTTCTTTTCTGGTTTCATCTGTGATCAATCTTCTGCCAGTTCTGTAGTCGCCGTATTCTGCAGTATTGGAGATAGAATATCTCATCTTGTCGAAACCGCCTTCATTGATCAGGTCTACGATCAGCTTCATTTCGTGGATACATTCAAAATAAGCCATTTCTGGTTCATATCCCGCTTCTACCAGTGTATCAAAACCAGCCTTCATCAGCTCTGTTACACCACCGCACAGAACTGCCTGTTCACCAAAGAGGTCTGTTTCCGTTTCTTCTTTAAATGTGGTTTCCAGAATGCCTGCTCTGCCTGCACCGATGCCGCTTGCGTAAGCCAGCGCATAATCCTTTGCTTTACCGGAAGCATCCTGATAAATCGCGATCAGGGAAGGTACGCCTTTGCCCTCTACATACTGACTTCTTACGGTGTGTCCAGGTCCTTTCGGCGCGATCATGATTACGTCGATATCCTTTGCAGGAATAATCTGGTTGAAATGAATGTTGAAGCCGTGGGCAAATGCCAGAACGTTTCCTTCCTTCATGTGCTTTTCAATCTGCTCTTTGTAAATCTTTGCCTGCAGTTCGTCCGGTGTCAGCATCATTACGATGTCGCCTGCTTCTGCAGCTTCTTCGATGCCCATGACTTTGATGCCGGCAGCTTCAGCCTTGGCAGCGTGAGCAGAACCTGGTCTCAGACCAACTACTACGTTGACGCCGCTTTCAGCAAGGTTCATCGCGTGAGCGTGTCCCTGGCTTCCGAATCCGATAATGGCAACGGTTTTGCCATCTAATAAACCTAAGTTACAATCCTGATCATAATACTTTGTAATCATTTCTATCTATCTCCTTTAAATTTAGTTATCTTTTTTGGCGGTATTTCCTTCAATACCGGTGATACCTGTTCTGCAGACTTCCAGCACGTTATATTCTGCAATCACGTCCATGAAACCGTCGATTTTCTCCGGTGTGCCTGTCAGTTCGATAATCAGACTTTCTCTGGACAGATCCACAATCTTGCCTCTGTAGATGTCTACGATTTCCTTGATTCCTGCCCGCTGCGCTGGACCTGCTTCTACCTTAATCAGTAAAAGTTCTCTGTACAGGCTGTATTGCTGGTCCAAAATATAGATGTCTTTCACCACTTCCAACTTTTCGGTCTGGGTGATGATCTGCTGCATGGACTGCTCTGTAGCGCTGAACACAATGGTGATTCTGGACAATGTCGGATCGTTGGTCGCCGACACGGTCAGGGAATCGATGTTAAAGCCTCTCCTGCCGAAAAGGCTCACAACTCTGGTCAAAACGTTTGCCTGATTCAGGACAAGAACGCTGACGATTTCTTTTTTCAATGCTTTTTTACTCATAGCGTCTCCTCCTAATCAATAATCATATCTTCGACGGATTTGTTTGCCGGAATCATCGGCAATACCCGTTCTTCTCTGGAAATCGTACAGTCAATCCAAACAGGACCGTCTGCCTGCAGCGCTTTTTTCATCGCTTCTTCAAACTCTGCAGGGGTTTCCGCGCGATATCCTTCTGCCCCGAAAGCCTCCGCCAATTTTACAAAGTCGGTCTTTCGTTCCGGCGTGGTATTGGAGTATCTCTTTTCGTAGAAAATGGTCTGCCACTGGTAAACCATACCGAGCACCTTGTTATTCATGATAACGGTGATAATCGGAAGGTTCTGACTGATTGCCGTGCAGGCTTCGTTCAGATTCATGTGGAAGGAACCGTCGCCTGTAATATGTATGACTCTGTCATTGGGGCATCCCATCTGTGCGCCGATTGCTGCGCCGTAACCAAAGCCCATGGTGCCCAGACCGCCGCTGGTGATGAATTTCTTGGCTTTGTTATGCTTGATAAACTGTGCCGCCCACATCTGATGCTGTCCTACGTCTGTGACATAAAGGGTGTTCTCATCGGTCATATCGCATACGATGTCGATGATTTCTTTCGGATGCAGTCTGCAGTCCGGCGCTTTGACAACGCGCTCTTTGGCTCTCCAGCCTACCACACGTTCATGCCATTCTGCATGCTGCTTGTTTTCTACGAGCGGCAGCACCGCTTCTAAAAACTCTTTTACATCGCCGATGCAGCTCTTGTCTGTCATGACGTTCTTGTTGATTTCACTTCTGTCGATGTCCACGTGGACGATTTTAGCGCGTCTGCCAAATTTGTCCGGACTTAACGCAACACGGTCGCTGAATCTGGCGCCCAGTGCGATAATCAGGTCTGCCTGATCCATGGCTCTGTTTGCGGCAACACTTCCGTGCATGCCTACAAGTCCCAGATTCAGTTCATTATCATAGCCGATGACACCTGCCGCCATCAAAGTGTAAGCTGCAGGTATGTCTGCTTTTTCCAAAAGAGCAACCAACTCTTTGGAAGCATCAGACGCAACCACGCCGCCGCCCACATATGCTACCGGTTTTTCTGCAGCATTTATCAACTTGGCGATCGAAGCAATTTCTTCTTTCTCTATGGATGGAAGCGGATTCAGTTCCATCGGCGGTTTATTTGTATATTCAATGCTCGCAGCAGTTACATCCTTGGTAATGTCCACGAGGACAGGACCCTTTCTCCCGCTGTTTGCAATCTTGAAGGCTTCTCTCAGAGCCGGTTCAAGATCTTCTATCCTGTTGACGAAGAAATTGTGCTTCGTAATAGGAAGTGTGACCCCTGTGATGCAGATTTCCTGAAATGCATCTCTTCCGATCAGGGAATCGGGAACGTTTGCCGTAATGGCAACCATCGGAATGCTGTCCATAAATGCAGTCGCAATACCGGTGACCAGATTGGTTGCCCCCGGGCCGCTGGTGGAAAACACAACGCCAACTTTGCCGGTCGCTCTCGCGTAGCCGTCAGCAGCGTGTGCAGCACCCTGTTCGTGCGCCGTAAGGACATGCTTGATCCTATCGCTATACTTATAAAGTTCATCAAAAATATTCAGTGCAGTGCCGCCTGGATATCCAAACACAGTATCAACGCCATGATCAAGCAATACTTCTGCCACTACTTGTGATCCTGTCAATTTCATACTCTCTCTCCTTTTCTTTAGAATCTCTGTGGGACGTTTGCCGCCCTTATACTATTATAGCCTCCGATATGTAAATGTCAACACTTTTTTTCAATATTTTTTGTTGAATCTTCACAAAAAATATTTTCAATTGTTTTGTAAAAACACAAATTTTACTGTTGACAATTGCCCCAATATCCTTTATATTATTAGATAGCTGAAAAATCACGTCTGCCATGACGGGAATAAGCTATAATGTTGGTTTTGCAGAGAGCGGCGTTTGGTGAAAGTCCGTAAACCTTTTGTAGCGTCTCACCCCCGAGCAGCGTTCAAAGAGTGGGCGCGCACTTTTCTACATTATATGTAGAAAAAGCGTGTCAAAAAGAGTGGTACCGCGGAAACAAGGTTCTTACATCATATGTAACATGTTTTCGTCTCTTTTGCGGTTTAGAGGAATCGTCAAAAGAGGCGATTTTTTATGACCTAACCCGATTTCCGTAAGGGAATCGATGGTAGGTCAAACGCGAGGCTTCTCTGTAAAGTCGAGCTGCAAGCGATGACTGAACAGCAAGAAGCTACGGCGTGCCCTAATCCGCTAAGCTGCTTTCCTACACTGATATACAAACGGAGGTATTACAACATGAAAAATTTTGAAAAGTACAGACCCGGCTACTTTACACCGCCGATGGACATCTCTCAGATGGAATGGCCGAAAAAAGACCATATCGAAAAAGCGCCGATGTGGTGCAGCGTTGACCTGCGCGACGGCAATCAGGCGCTGGTCGTTCCCATGAGCCTTTCCGAAAAATTAGAATTTTTCCAGTATCTGGTTTCCCTCGGCTTTAAAGAAATCGAAATCGGCTTCCCTGCCGCTTCCGAAACCGAATATGAATTCACCCGCACTCTGATTGAAAAGAATTTGATTCCCGACGACGTGACCGTACAAGTGCTGACCCAGTCCAGAAAGCACATCATCGACAAAACCTTTGAAGCCCTCCGCGGCGCAAAGAGAGCGATTGTACATTTATATAACTCCACTTCCTTTGCACAAAGACAGCAGGTATTCCGGGCTTCCGAAGAAGAAATTATCCAGATCGCAAGAGACGGCGCAGTCCTGATGAATGAATACGCGGCAAAATTCCCGGAGACAAAATTCCAATTCGAGTATTCTCCGGAAAGCTTTACAGGAACGGAAATTGAGTTCGCAGAACGAATCTGCAACGAAGTGATCGATATCTGGCAGCCGACAGCGAATAATAAAGTCATCATCAACCTGCCCGCTACTGTGCAGATGTCCATGCCGCACGTTTACGCAAACCAGATTGAATACATGAGCAAACATTTACATAACAGGGAAAATGTTCTCATTTCCCTTCACCCGCACAATGACAGAGGCACTGGCGTAGCAGATGCTGAACTGGGACTTTTAGCAGGGGGCGACAGAATCGAGGGCACTCTCTTTGGAAACGGCGAACGGACCGGCAACGTGGATATCATCACCATTGCCATGAATATGTTTACCCATGGCGTTGACCCTTGTCTGGACTTTTCCAATATGCCGGAAGTCGTAGAAAAGTACGAAGAATATACCGGCATGCACGTGGATCCGCGTCAGCCTTACGGCGGCGAGCTGGTCTTCGCGGCGTTCTCCGGTTCTCACCAGGATGCCATTTCCAAGGGCATGAAATGGAGAGAAGAAACAGATCCGAACAGATGGACGGTACCTTATCTGCCAATTGACCCCCACGATGTTGGCAGAGCCTACGACGGCGACGTCATCCGCATCAACAGCCAGTCTGGCAAAGGCGGCGTTGCCTATATTCTGGAACACAACTTTGGTTACGCAATTCCAAAGAATATGATGAGCGAAGTCGGCTACATGATGAAAGATATTTCCGATAAGAGCCACGAAGAACTTTCTCCAGAAGAAATCTTTGAAGCGTTTAAAACAGAATACATCAATGACTTTTCGCCGATTGACATTACAGACGCATCCTTCAGCCACTTCTCCTCCACTAAGGACGACAATGAAGTATACGGCGTAAGAATGCGCGCTGTGATCGACGGACAGACCTACAATCTGGAAGCAGAAGGAAACGGTCGTCTGGACGCGGTGAGCAATGCGCTTCGAAAGACCGAATATCACTTTGACTATAAATTCATCACCTATTCAGAACATGCTATCAGCGCGGATTCCAATTCCAAAGCTGCTGCCTATGTCTGCATCGCTGATGAAAAAGATAACTACTACTGGGGCGTCGGCACCCACGCCGATATCATTCTCGCTTCCGTCAATGCACTGGTCAGCGCATTGAACAGAATGAACAAGCGAATTCATTTCGTGAAATAATGAACAAGCGATGTAATTAACGATACAGTTCTTGAAGTTGTGCAGATTTGCGAAATACAAGACATTTTGCACAACTGTAAGGTTTGTGAGGTGTGCGAAGTTGTGCATAACCTGCAAAACCAGAGCTATCTGCACAACTCAAACGAATCGAAACGCTTAAAGGTTGTGCATTTCATGCAAATGCAAGCCATTTTGCACAACTATAAGGCTTACAAAGTTTCAAAAGTTGTGCATATCCCGCAAAATCAGAGCTATCTGCACAACCCAGACGAATCAAAACCCTCAAAAGTTGTGCATTTCATGCAAATACAAGCCATTTTGCACAACTATAAGGCTTACAAAGTTTCAAAAGTTGTGCATATCCCGCAAAATCAGAGCTATCTGCACAACCCAAACGAATCAAAGCGCTCAAAGGTTGTGCATTTCATGCAAATATAAGGCATTTTGCACAACGCAGCAAGAACCTGCACTTCACATCCGAAACCCCAACCCCATCAATTCCACAGGAGGTAATCAGAACAATGGGAATGACAATGACACAGAAAATTTTAGCAGCCCATGCCGGTCTCGACACTGTCGCGGCCGGTCAGCTGATCGAATGTAATCTGGACGTGGTAATGGCAAACGACATTACCGGTCCTATGGCGCTGCCGATCTTCCGGCAAATGGCGGATAAAGTCTTCGACAAGGACAAAGTCGTACTGGTTCCAGACCATTTCACGCCGAACAAAGATATCAAGTCCGCACAGAACGCCAGAGATATTCAGGACTTTTCCAGAGAACAAGGTCTCACCCACCACATGGTTCAGGGAAAATGCGGCGTAGAACACGGTATTCTGCCTGAACAGGGTATCGTTTATGCCGGTCAATGTATTATTGGCGCTGACTCTCACACCTGCACCTACGGCGCGCTAGGCGCATTCGGCACCGGCGTCGGCACCACCGACATCGCAAGAGGTATGGCGACCGGTCAGGCATGGTTCAAAGTGCCTACCGCGATCAAATTCGTACTGAAAAATAAACCATCCCGCTATGTAACAGGCAAAGACATCATCCTACACATCATCGGAAAAATCGGCGTAGACGGCGCTCTATATCAATCCATGGAATTTGTCGGCGACGGCATCGCTAGCTTAACCATGGACGATCGTTTCACCATCTGCAACATGGCAATCGAAGCCGGCGCAAAAAACGGTATTTTCCCTGTTGACGACCAAACTATCGCTTACATGGAAGAACACGCACCGGGAAAAGACTACCAGATTTTCACAGCAGATGACGACGCTGTCTATGAACAAACCATCGAAATCGACCTTGCTGAGATCAGACCAACCGTAGCATTTCCGCATCTGCCGGGCAACGCGCACACCATCGATGAGATTGAAGCCAGCGAAAAAATCATGATTGACCAGGTTGTCATCGGCTCCTGCACCAACGGTCGCATGAGCGATATGCGAAAAGCGGCGGCAATTCTGAAAGGAAAAACCGTGCACCCGGAAGTCCGCGTCATGGTCATCCCTGCTACTCAGAAAATCTTCCTGCAGTGTATGGAAGAAGGACTTGCGAAAATTTTCGTAGAAGCAGGATGCGCCTTCAACACTCCTAGCTGCGGTGCCTGCATGGGCGGTCACATGGGTGTCATGTGCAAAGGCGAAAAATGCGTATCCACATCCAACAGAAACTTTGTGGGTCGTATGGGCGATGTGGAATCCCTGATTTACCTGGCTTCCCCAGAAGTTGCTGCAGCCAGCGCTCTGGCAGGCTATATCGCAAATCCTGAAAAGATTGGAGGAGAAAAATAATGAACGCAAAAGGCAAAGTTTTGAAATATGGTGATAACGTAGACACTGACGTAATCATTCCTGCAAGATACTTAAATTCCTTTGACGCAAAGGAACTGGCAACCCACGCGATGGTCGACATCGATCCAACCTTTGTGGAACGACTGGAACCTGGCGACATCATGGTCGCCGGTAAGAACTTTGGCTGCGGTTCTTCCAGAGAGCACGCCCCACTGGTGCTGAAAACGGCGGGCGTCAGCTGTTTAATCGCAGAAAGCTTCGCAAGAATTTTCTACAGAAACGCCATCAACATCGGCTTTCCAATCTTGGAATGTGAAGAAGCCGCCAAAGACATCGTTGAAGGCGACGCCGTGGAAGTAGACTTTCAGACCGGCGTCATCTATAACCGAACCAAGGGCGCCGAATATCAGGCGCAGCCATTCCCGGAATTTCTGCAGAAAATGATCTCCGCAGGCGGTCTTGTAGGCTATGTCAATTCCAAAAAATAACAAGGAGAAACGCAAATGAACTATAAAATTGCTGTAGTCAAAGGCGACGGCATCGGACCTGAAGTCATCGCCGAGACGATAAAAGTATTAGATAAAATCGGAGAAAAGTTCGGGCACACCTTTGAATACACTTACGTCCTTGCCGGCGGAAACGCCATCGACGAAGCGGGTCAGTGCCTGCCTCCGGAGACCATTGAAATCTGCAAAAAATCTGACGCCGTCCTGCTGGGCGCTGTAGGCGGTCCTAAATGGGATCACCTGCCGGGTGACGAACGCCCGGAGCGGGCGCTTTTGGGACTTCGCAAAGCCCTGGGACTTTTCGCTAACCTGCGCCCTGCCATGGTCTTTGATGAACTGGCTGACGCTTCCCCGCTGAAACCGGAGCTTTTAGCAGGCGGTCTTGATATCGCTGTAGTTAGAGAGTTGACCGGCGGCATTTACTTCGGCAAAAAAGGTACCATCGCAGAAACTGACCTGGGTCCTGCCGCTTACGACGTAGAACAATATGCCGAGGAAGAAGTACGCCGCATCGCGAAAGTCGCTTTTGATATGGCGATGAAGCGGGACAAAAAGGTAACCAGCGTCGATAAAGCCAACGTACTGGAAAGCTCTCGCCTCTGGAGACGGATTGTAGGTGAAGTCGCAAAAGAATATCCGGAAGTAGAACTGGAAAATTTCTATGTAGACAATGCCGCTATGCAGCTCGTGCGAAATCCGAAGCAGTTTGACGTCATCGTCACCAGCAACATCTTCGGCGATATTCTCTCCGACGAGGCAAGTCAGATTACCGGCTCCATCGGTATGCTGCCGTCGGCAAGTCTGGCGGAAGGAAACTTCGGCATGTACGAACCAGTCCACGGCTCTGCCCCTGACATCGCAGGACAGAATCTAGCAAACCCGATTGCCACGATCCTCTCCGCCGCCATGATGCTGCGCTATACCTTCGGACTGACTGCCGAAGCAGACACCATTGAAAACGCTGTCAAAAAATTCTTAGCCAAAGGATACAGAACGCCGGACATTGCGGCGGGCGGTCCTTCTATCGGCACAAAAGAAGCCGGCGATATGATTGCAAAAATGCTGTAAATAACAAGCTGTAAATCAAAAAAAGGATCAATAAATGAGGTGACCCCTAAAAATCGATCCTTTTTTTAATTCAGCAAAATATAGTCTGCAGCGACTATGCAGTTATCATCATTTCCAGAGAATTGTCATTGAAGAACGTATTGGCATTGTAAAGGAACATTACATCCGTAACCCCTTCCGCTTTCATAATGTCATCGATATCATCATAGAAATAGCGAGGATCTACAACAATAATTTCTCGAAAATTTTGTGCGAGAAACGGAATCATGCTATTAGCATAAGAGTCCTTTACCAAAAGCAGCCTTCTGTCAGATGCGGTCGGTGTTTTAATGGTATACAGCGGATGATTACTTCCTCCGAATACCGTATAAGCATCTTTCGTATCAAGATTTTCAAGCTGATAAAACTCTGTAGTCTTTGTCTTCGTATCAGCATAATAGATTACAGAATTTCGATAATCCTTATCCTTGTTGGGCATATAAATAGTAAGGGGATCATTTTTACCATTGGTGAATCCGCTTTTGGAAGCCAATGTACCGCGAAAATCATTTTTTACAACATATCGCTTATATTCTACATTATCTTTTAGCTTCATGGCAGAAACCACTTTCTTATAAGCCAGAAATGCTCCATCCGTAGTCCAGTGGTGATCAGTTCTGTAATAAAGCTGGCTTTCTTCATCATTGTGCTTTCTCAAAATCTTTCTTATATCAATCGGCTGAATGCCACAGTCTTTGACCTCTTTATAAAATTGATCCATATATTGATTCTGATCTGCCATTTTTACAGTTACAGGCAGCCTTTCTTCCAATATATTCGCGGCGTTTGGAGCCAATAAGAAATACATATTCAGTTTTTTGTGCTGGCGTTTAAATTGATTTAAGCTTGCAACGGTATTTTTCATCCAATGCTCTGTAGGCTCTGCTATAGATTCCATCAAATAATTATCTTTGCATCGATAAACCCCATTTGACTCCAGTTTACCACATGTCACATCAGATGCCGTCTTTACCTTAATGAAAGCGTTCCTGGCCAGGAACTGATCATTGACATAGGACTCCAGCTTTTTCTCATATCTTCCTTCTATATAAGAATGTAAAGTAAGCTGCGGCTTTTCCTGCAAGACCCTGTTCTCCTCCTCCGAAAAGGTTTTGTCACTGGTGAACAGGTTGCAGATAAATACGCCTGCCAATATGGCGATAAAGCAAAGTCCCAATATGGAATTCGTTGATTTTTTATTCATGTTTTTTCCTCTATATAGCATATTAGAACCTGAAATACAAAAACGGATTATAGCTGCTGAACACCAGATAGGCGGTGCACAGTATAAGGAGTCCCAATATCAGGAGAATGCTGAGAAAACTGTATTTTTTACTCAGTACTTCAAATTGCTTCATGGGCTCAGGCGTTGCAATAATGCAGCCCAACAGCAAGAATACCCAATTTGTACGTAACAGGTATAGAGTAACAGTGTCAGCAAAAGGAACGCCGCCCACACAGAAAAGCACCTGCAAATAATGCCAAGCTTCAGTAAGATTCTCACTACTAAAGAATACCCAACCTATGGCGACAATTATCATAGAATAAATATGCTGCACAGCTACAGGACACTTTTCCAGATATTTTCCCCAAAAGTATTTCTCCATAATCAGCAATATACCGTAATAAAGACCCCACACGACAAAATTCCAGCTGGCGCCGTGCCACAGCCCGGTCAAAGACCAGACGACAAGCAAATTCAAAATGTGCCGCTTAACAGGAACTCGATTACCACCCAACGGAATATAAACATACTCTCTAAACCATGTTGAAAGAGACATATGCCACCTGCGCCAAAACTCTGTAACCGTTCTGGAAATGTATGGATAATTAAAATTCTCCAGGAATTCAAATCCAAACATTTTACCAAGTCCAATAGCCATATCAGAGTAGCCACTGAAATCAAAATAAATCTGCAGCGTGTAAGCTATAATACCTGTCCAATAAGTGAGTACCGACGCCTGACCCTCCGGCATAGCAACCACCGCAGCATGAATCGCGCCCAAGTTATTAGCGAGGATAACTTTTTTCCCAAGACCTATGATAAAACGCCGCGTGCCTTCTCCAAACTTTTCTAAAGAAACGGTTCTGTTCTCAAGCTGCGTAGCAATATCTTTGTACTTTACGATAGGGCCTGCAATCAGCTGTGGAAAGAGAGCAAGATAAAGTGCAAAATGAAGAAGATTCTTCTGTACACGCACGTTTCCTCTGTAAACATCGAAAATATAAGACAGCGCCTGAAAGGTGTAAAAGGAAATACCAATCGGCAATGCCAGCGCAGTATACTTCATGTCTGTTCCCAGCAGGCTGTTTACAGTATCCATAAGAAATCCATAGTATTTAAAAAAGCACAGGATAAACAGATTTACAATTACTGTAAAAATCAGTGTGCTTTTTCCGGTTTTATTATGGATCTGCTCCCGCTTGATATCTATTGCCATGAAATAATTGAAGACGGCGCTGAATATCATCAACACAACATAGATCGGCTCACCCCAGCTGTAGAAAAAGATGCTGGCAATGAGCAAAACCGGATTCTTAAATTTACCAGGGACGAGGTAGTAGATAAATAAGGTCACTGGCAGAAAGTAAAATAAAAATATAATACTACTGAACAGCATCGGAAAATACCCCCCCTATATCTTCTGCGTTTTTATCCGTACAATAAAACAGATACTTCCCTTTTGTGAAAATAACAGCATCTGAAAGCAAAGCAACCTGCTCCGGACCATATCCGTCAAAGGTTGCGGTTTGCACCGCCACTCGTTTCTCTACAGCATCCTTGACGCTGTCTAAATCATCCTTTTCATGAACTTTTACAATCAGTACCTCATCGACGCTTAGGGCTTCTTTTCCTTTGTAATATAGATGTGAATCATACTGTTCATAGTCCAATCCTAAAAATTGCATTAAATTTCGATTATCACACTTTGCCATTTGCTCCATATCGCACTTTGCGGTCAATTGTTTTTCTATTTCCTCCATAGGGACATCCTTCGCACCGGCTCTCGCATAAACACTGGTTAAAAATATCATTAAAATTACAACGAAAACTGCTTTCTTTATCATTATATTCCTGCCTTCAAAATCATATTGTTCATCCAGAGCGGATAGTAGTCGGCAGTAACATGAATGCCGTCCCCCGCATAATATTCAGGATGTTCTTCTATAATATACGTATTGTCAATGTAGGTTAATTTTAAATCCTTACACATTTGTTTCAACGCGTTATTGAATTTCTTATAATTACCCAAAATCTCATTCGATGCAATCGCCGACTTTGCCGGCGGAGTAATCCCGTTAACCAAAATTACAGTGTTTGGAGAAATCTTCTTAAATTCCTTGATAAGAGAAGTATATTTCTCTATGAAAGCGTCGGCATTGCCGCTGTAGTTACCCATATCGTTCATACCGAAGGAACAAAAAGCGAAGCCTGGATACGTCTTCGCCGCGGAGGTAAATAACTCGTCACCGCTGATAATAGACGCTCCGATCCTGCAGAAAACCTGCTCGCTTCCAAGCCACCCATAGTCGGCAAGTCCCTCTGTGATGGAATCCCCCAGGATCGCGCTGGTGGAAAAAATTCTGCGATACTGATCCTTAGACAGTCTTTTCGTCACATCAAACGTTCCCTTTGCTTCAGTAATCTCCAGATTTTTAATCTGCGCCTCAATAGTCGTCACCTTTGAATAGTCAAAGGTCGCTATAGTGGAAATGTTTTTCCTGATTTTCTTCTCGCTATAGTCCGCGTTCTCGTTTCCTTTAAAACACTGTATAAAAAATAGGCTTACCAAAACCAGTAAGACTATGATAAAAATCAAAAACTTTTTCCCCGGTACTCTCTGCTCCGTTCTGTTAGCTTGTCTCATGTTGTATAGTCTCCTTATCCTCAGATACATATATAATCATAGCAAACCCAGAAGAAAAATCAATAGAAAAAAACAAGATCTTTCTTAATAATTCTTAAGAGAGATTGTCCGATTTTCTACGTTCAGTTTGACCCTTTCTTGATAATCTTATGCTGATGTGCAAACGCCAGATAAATACGCGCACACAAAAAGCCACCAAAAAACCGGTGACTTTCTGCTAGCTTATATTGAACACACTGCTTTTAAATATTAAAAACCGTATTAAAGAACGGTTACGTTAGCTGCCCGCATTTTGCTACTGTTCTTTGGATCAACCTCCACATCAAAAGAAACCCTCTGTCCTTCCTCCAATGTTTTGAAACCATCCGACTGAATAGCAGAAAAATGAACGAATACATCGTCCCCGCCATTATCGTTCTTAATAAAGCCAAATCCCTTCTCAGCGTTAAACCATTTTACTGTACCTTCTTGCATATTCAGTACCTCCATTTTATATTTTGTAGGACCAATATAAACAAAAAGCCTGACCACATCCGCAAATCAAGAAAAAATTGACTTGCAGCTCTATTGGTCAGGTTCAAATTTCTATTGACTACTTTTTCATCATATCATATTTTTCTAAATAAGTAAAGCGTTTTCTAAATACACTGCCATATAATTTTGTAGAGTTACAATTGATGGGTTAAACCAGATAGGGATAAAAATAGATATGTATCGGCAGGAGCATAGATTTTCTCCTGCCACGCCTTATATTTAGGCGGTTTGACGTTTGGTACGATGCATATATTCCTGTTCCATTTCCCGCATTTCCTCGTCCGTGGGGATGTCCACAATCCCGACATAGGAATAGTAAATGTCGATTTGCTGTGTCCGTCTCCCGTCCTTTTTCTCACGCTCATGGACTACGATTTTATCCACAAATGCGTTCAGGACTTCGGGCGTTAGCTCGTCGATGCGGGTGTATTTCTTGGTGACGGCTATCAGCTTGGCGACATTGGTCGCTTCCGTGTCGGCTTCGCTGACCTCGGCTGTCAAGGCTTCGATTTCCTGCTTTAGCTGTTCCTGCTCGGCTTCATATCCGTCTGACAGCTTGTAAAAGCGTTCGTCATTCAGCTTTCCGTTGACATTATCCTCATAGATTTTACGGAACAGGCGGTCAAGCTCCTTTATCCGCTTTTCGTCCCTTTCTATCTGTTTCTGCTTTGCGGATAACTCATATCTGCGTTCCGCAAGGGTGGCGTCAATCTGCTGTCGGATAAACACACGCTCAAACTGCTGTAAATAGGACAGGAACTGCTGAAGCTGTTTCAGAACTAACTGTTTTAACGCGTCCTCTCGGATATAGTGCTGCGTACATTCCTTTGCCCTGCTTGTCCTTTTATACATGGAACAGCGGAAATGCGCATATCCGTTTGCTGTGGCTAAGCTGAGTTTCGCCCCGCAGTCGGCACAATAGAGCAGCCCCGAAAAGATACTTGTCAATCCGCTTTTGGTCGGTCTGCGCTTGTTCGCCCGTATCATCTGCACTTTTTCCCACATATCCCTGTCAATGATGGGTGTATGGGCGTCCTCGATATACGTCCGCCTGTCCTTTGCAGTTGGGATGCGTTTCTTGCTCTTAAAGCCTAAACGGGTGGATTTAAAGCTCTCCGTCACGCCGATATATGCCACGTTTTCCAGAATGGATGCAATCATGGACGTTTCCCAGTTATAGGGATGTTCCGATTTTTTTGCAACGCCGATTCCCTTTGACACCTTGTAGGCTGACGGTGTAAGCACTTTATCTTCCCAGAGGGCTGTGGCAATGGCTGACACGCCTTTTCCCTGCATACAGAGTGAGAATATCCTGCGGACGACTGCCGCCGCTTCCTCGTCTACGAGCCAACGGGTTTTGTCATCTGGATTACGCAAATATCCGTAGGGCGGTGCGCCTAAATGCTCCCCCGCAAGCCCTTTCGCTTTCTTGACTTCCTTTACCTTTTTGCTCGTGCTTTTTGGATACCATTCGTTGAATAGGTTGGTAAAGGCGGCAAATTCGTTGCTCTCAAGGCTGCCCGTGTCCACGTTGTCCATGATGGCGATGAACCGCACGCCCGCTTCAGGGTAGATGATTTCGGAGTAAGAGCCGACCTCAATATAGTTCCTGCCGAAGCGTGACAAGTCTTTGACAATGACCGTTTTTACAAGCCCTTTTTCAATGTCTGCCGACATTTCCTTAAAGCTTGGGCGGTCAAAATTCGTACCCGTATAGCCGTCGTCCACATAGAATTTCGGGTTAGGGAAACCGTGTTCTTTTGCGTATTTCATCAGATATTCTTTCTGGTTTACAATGCTGTTGCTTTCGCCTTCCCGTCCGTCATCTTGGCTTAATCTACAATACAATGCAGTAAATTCTTCCTGCTGTCTTTTCATAAAGCTCTCCTTTCCGACAGCAGACACGGTATTGTGAAGTGTAGGTACAGTGTACCACATCTGCCCTTAAACTTCAACGCTTTAAAGCGATAATTCTTCCGCTGCCTGTTATTCCTCGTCATCATCACCCCAATTCTCATCATAAAATCCATATCCCTGTGCGCTACGCCGAAAAATATCCGTAAGTGTTGCAAGCAAGTCCCTCCCGTCTTTTCGGAAATGGGCGTTGACGGTGTATTCCGTGCCGCCGATTTTCTCGGTAAGGCTCATCGGCTCTGGGATGCGGACAAGGGGAGTGACGTTCTGGACAGGCGGCAGAGGGGGATATATTTTGTCGGGATTTACCATAGGGACATCCTTGTATTTCTCCATAATCGCCTGTATTTCTTCCACGGACAGTCTGCTCATCGCAATAATTCCTCCCTCCTGCGGTCTGCCTTGCCTGCTCTGACGTTTGTATTTGACCGCTGATTTTCAATCGTGTCGTGGATTTGGTCTAAGCAGTCATCAATGTGGGCGGAGCGTTTCTCTATCCCGTCTGCATATTTCAGCCGCTTCCTAAGCTCGGTTATCTGTTCCGTCACGCCCTGCTTTTCTTCCCGAATTTTTTCTTTTTCGGCTGGTGTGGCACGGCGTACCTTGTTCCGCAAATGCTGTCGGTAGTCAATCAGTTTATTCATTTCACTCTGGTTTTGCTCCCTGTCGGCGTGTAAGTCGGAGAGTGTAGAGATATTATGCTTTGACATATACCGTACCTGTGCGGTAATCTCGTTCAGTTTCCGAATCTCCTCTTTCATCAGCGGGCTTGTCGGCTTGTAGTCCGTGCCTTCGGGGAATATCCCCAACTGATAGCACCAGTAGTAATACAACGCTAAGATTCCCGTGGTTTTCTGATGCGGTTTCCATGCGTTTTTATACTGCTCTGGCATATGGGGAGAGTAGGAAATCCTCGCTTTGTAGTTCCCAAGTTTGTACGCTCCCCTCAAACATGACTGTATAAAATCGGGAGTCAACCGCTCGTCAAGCGTGTCTAACCTTGTGAAATGCTTGTATTTCGGCAGCTTCATTTTCCAATGGCTGCCCGAAAAATCAACCTCATATCCCTTGTCGATAAGGTATTTCATCATGTGCTGTAAATCCCTGCTCCCATTGATTGCCTCCCTTAAATCCTCCCGATAGACGTTGTATCTTGTCGGCTTTCCGCTTTTTTCGTCCAGATAAAGCGGTCTTGACGGGGCTTTCTTGGGGTTTTTAATCACCGACAATCCGTACTCTCGGCATAAGCGGTCGGACACTTCCCGCAACCTTTTCTGCTCCGATTTTGAGTAATTGTATTTGCTCCCATCCAGATAGGAAACAGAGTTAAAACAGAAATGGTTGTGCAGATGCCCTTTGTCAAGGTGGGTGGCAACGATTATCTGATATTTGCCGCCCCACATTTCCCTTGCCAATTTTAATCCGATTTCGTGGCACTGTTCGGGCGTTACCTCGTCTGGCTTGAAACTCTGATAGCCATGCCAAGCGATATATCCGCCTGTCTTTTGGTACTGTTTCTTTGTCAAAATCATCTGCTGTAAGGCGGTTTCTTTCAGACAGTTGATGGCAGAAACATACTCACCTTCATTTGTTTTTGACGGATTTTTTACATAGGAGAACACGTCAAAGAAGTCCTGCATATCTTGATTCGGCACGGTCTTTTCTGGGTTTTCTATATAGTCAATCACGTCTTTTATGCTCCCTTTGACATGCCATAGGCTCGTTACCGCCATATCAGACCGCCCCCTGTTCTGTCAATTCTTCTACGCTAAACTGTTGTGGGAGCGTTGTTTTCTGTTGCAGTTCTAAGATAAAATCTTCAATCTCCTTACAGATTTCAGCAGCGGTTGGATAGTATGGAACACACTTTTTGAAAGCGTCATGCACTTCGTAGAGCTTGTTTAACAGTTCCCAAAACTCGGTTTTAGGCTGTGGCTGCGGGGCGTTTCCCTTGCATAACTGGCGCATAAATTCTGCTGCGGACAGACCGCAAGCGGCGGCGCATTGCTTTAATTTTTCATGTTCTTCCTCGTTCAATCGGACGGTAATCGGAACATTCCGCACATCCTTTTCTGATTTTTCTCTGCTCATTTTCCTCAATCCTCCAGTCTTATTTTTCTTTCTTCGGGGTAAACAGGGGCTGTCCCCTGGGTGAAGTCCACACGCCTTTAGGCTGTGGATTGGATTGTGGCTGACACAATCCGATGCTCGCTATCTCTGTGGACAACGCCGCAGAGCATTTTTCTTATGCAGCGGCATTCTTCCATACCTGTCTTACCCTCCGAAAAGAAAATCCTATGTCCTTTCCACCTCCGTTTTGGATTCGATTTCTCTTGACTTTTGGATAAATGAAAAAGCCACTACACTGCACCACGAACGACAGGAGAGTTTTCTCCTGCTCGGATTCGCAATGCTATGTAACGGCTTTGGGATTCAAAACCATGCTGCCATACACCAGCCGAAAAGGGCAGCATACTTTCAGCGGCGGTCAGCCTTATCCGTTGGCTGACATTCCATTCTTCCATCTATGTGCTATTTAATTTTCTATCTTCAAGATTACTTCCTGCGTTTCTTGAATTTCTCCTTTGCATATTCGTAGGCTTCTTGGATATATGGTTTCAATTCCTCGAATGTCTGTTTAGAGGGGTTCAATGCACATATCCACGCCATCCATGCGTAGACGGGATGGGGGAGTATCTCATTCAATATGGTAAAGTCATAATCCATATCTACAACGCCGCCCGCTGGTGGACGTTTTGGGATTGCCCCAAACAATTCCGCAAAAGTGCTTTTCCGTATTCCCAGATTAACACGGTAGACGTTCTCTCTGTTTAAATCAGAACCTTTGTCATTATCACCGTCCTTTTCCTTAACCGTCAATATATAAACGCCACGCTTCAGTTCATGGTTTGGGTTATAGAAAATCCCTTTTTCGCCCCAACTTTCAACTAGGACTGTTCCCTCAAGGTTTTGAAGGCAGTAATTCAATAATTCATCTGGTGTCATTCTGACAGCTCCATTTCCGACTTACTTCTAATTCTCCTATGAGTATCTTAGAATATCATAGTGACTATAACTGTGTCAAGATTTTGGACAAATTTTTTAGTATTCCCTATGGACGGAAATTTTATTCACCTATTTTGAAAATTGGGCAAGGGAATTTTGTCCCTCACCCAATAGTCCATAAGAAAACAGAAAATATTAGATGCTTATAAAATCTTCCGCAGCTTTTTCCGCAAGTGGTCTAGCCTTGCATAGATAGCACCCGTTGTCAATCCCACAAGAGGGGCAATTTCCTTTGTGGAATAGCCCTGCATTTTCAGCAGGATGATTTGCAGGGTACGCCTGTCCACCGTAAGCAATGCCCGATACAGAGTTTCGTCCTCAATCTCGTCCAGTAAATCAGCAACCGTCTTTAGCTCGGTATCTTGCTCCCTGTCTGCCATCCCCTCAAGGTATTCGCCGAAGTCGCTTGTCCAATGGTAAAACCGCCTGTTGGAATTGAAGTCTGCCCTGTCGTCTGTGCGGATTTGCTCAATGGTGGTTTCTTCAACTCCGTGTTCCCTCAATATTTTTTCCTCGGCTTCTTTCCAGATAAGCCATTTCCTGTTCTCCCGTCCGTTGTTGTATGCCATTCCTTATTTCCTCCAATCCGAATTTTTGAAAATGTAAAAATCCAGATTGGAAAGGCGGCGAACGGCAGCCAACAGCAGAAACAGCCCCTCGGCACATTCCGATAAAAAACGACAAAAGAAAAACCGCAAAGGTTCTGTGACCTCTACGGTTATGAGTGATACATATTCTGTTAAGTGGAGATTCTACTTCTGGTTTCATGGTGAGAAGTAGCGTTGCATGGGCAGGGATTTTTTTAACAGGTTATCCGCCCATCCTCGGTATGGTTTATGTAAGTAGAAGCTGTTGCTTGAAAGCAATAAAAATCCCTCCAAACTTCAAAAGCGAAGTCGGAGAGTGTTTAGAGCATAACAAATCAGCTCACCGAAACATCGTTTTTTTTATTCGGTGGGCTTGTCCTAACTATGGCTATATAAAAAACAGAGCCGATAAATCTGTGATTGCTCACTTGTTCATCGGCTCTGCATCTAATGTGTCTGGCTCTTTGTGTTACTGGGATTATGCCTCGATTTCCAGTCTGTTAATAACCCGTATTTGCAAATTTTTTGCCTCGATTAATGTTTCCTGTCTGCATTTCGGACAATAAAGAGGATAATTTTTTAATATCGTATCCTTTCTAAACCTGTTACGGGTTTTATTTCCACAGACAGGACAGCGTATCCATTGCGTTTTATCCATAATTATCTCCCTAACTCCTTGCATATTTTTGTAAAACCATCAGATTGCTGCACCAAAACAATTTCTCCCTCGCCATGCGGCTCTTGAAAACCATTATAATGATGTTCCAAGATTTCATCAGTTATTACAAATGGAGAGTTTGCATGTAAAGATAAATTTCTTTGCCCCAATCTTCTTTTCAGTGTTTCTTTACTCGCCTTTAAATATATGAGTTCTACTATGCCACCTGCATCTTTAATTATTTTTTTGTAAAAATCTCGATTTTCTTTATTCCAAAAACTAAAATCCAGAATAACATTTTTCCCATCTTTGATAAGACCTAACATTTTTTGGCGAAGTATCGCTTCAACTTTTTCTGATAATTCTTCATATTGATTATCTGGGTAATCCACTCCCTTTTTCCCGTGAAGTTTCCACATTTCCTCATCAATAGAAAGTCTGATATATCCTTCTTTTTCTTTCTTCTTTGCGTAAGTAGTTTTCCCTGACCCGCATACTCCGCACATCATTATAACTTTACTCATATATACACCTCTTAAAAATCATACATCTATTTCTTCAATAGCCTTATCTAAAAATATCTCCCCATCTAAATGCTCTAATTCATGGCAAAAACATTGTGCAAGTCCATCCTCGGCAGTAATCATTATTTCCTCCCCGTATTCATTCTGTGCTTGGATTGTGACCTTTTGAGGACGAATTGTTTTCACGCAACGGTTAGGAAAACTAAGGCAAGCTTCCCTACATTCCTGAACACCGCTGTATCCTACAGTTGACGGATTTACCAATTTTAGACAGCATCCATCATAATCAATTACAACAAGGCGTTTTAGTATTCCCACTTGGTTTGCTGCAATAGCTGCCCCATTTTCAGTATGTTGAAGTGTATCCAACATATCATTAAGGATTTGTCTGATTTTGTCGTTGACCACCTTTACTTCCTTACATCTTTTACGCAAGATTGGGTCATCATAATACCGAATATTTCTTAATGCCATTACTTTCCCTCCTGCTACTATCAGCCCTTGACTTTCTTTGGCTTTCTTCGAACAAAAACACTTCCTCAATAGGACAATCAAAAATTTGTGAAATATCATAAGCAAGCCAGATAGATGGTTCAAATTTTTCGGTCTCAATAGCGTTAATGGCTTGCCTTGATGTTCCTACCAGTTCTCCTAATTGTTCTTGGGTCATTCCTTTTTCTTCTCTCAATTCTCTGATTCGATTTTTCATTTATAAGCTCCTCTCTGTAAGGTTGACTTTACTTATTATATTCTTTATTTTCTGTAATGTCAACCTTACAAAAAACATTTATAGCCCCTTTCTACGACTTTATATTCCATAACTGTTCAAATGAACTGTGTCAAGTGCAGAAGTGTAAACTTTAATCAAAACTCCCCCGAAAAGAAAAGCGACAGAACTTTTACCCTCTGCCGCCATGTTGCCTATGCGTAAATGATTTCCTCGTTCACAATCTCCATCGCACAAGCCCTTATGTTATTGAGCCGTCCTGTCCATTCTAAAGCATTCTCTGCCTTTAGCTGTTCCGTTATGCCCTGTGCCTGTTTCATGTCCTCTATAAGTCTTCCAAAGCGTTCCTGTGCCTGTCTGTTGATGTCGGCAAGGTAAGTGTTCAGATTGCCGCTTGTGAGAAAATTAATGTATGTAACCTTTTGGTGCTGTTTCAGATAATTCAGATGCCACTGTCCCCATATGCCTATCAGCTGTTCTTCTTCGGCGGGTACAGTCAAGCACGGTATTAAATAATCACTTTCTTTTCGGTATGTGCCGCCTAACTGTTCAAATAATGATTTTGCCATTTTGTAATTCCTCCAAATAAGATATTCACTCCACATTGTTATGTCTGCTGTCTTAAACACAATTTTGAGTTTTCTCCTTATCTGGTTTCATTCATGTGACACTTGCCTATAGAAAAAGACGATAGGATCTGTTAGAATGTTAATCACCACAAAAAACATATCTGAAAGGAACCCTATCGTCATGAACAGTATAACACAAACTCAACGATATTTGCCACATGAAATTTCTACCCGTTTTTACGCAGTGAATCTTTATCGCAGCGGTCAGTCCGTCGCCTTTGTCTGCAGGCGCTACCATATATCTAAATCTTCCCTTATGCGCTGGAACAAACGCTTTGATGGTACGAAAGAGTCCCTTATGGATCATTCTCACAGACCCAAAACGCCTCATCCTTCTTCTCATACCACTGAGGAACTCAAGTGGATTCGTGATTTGCACAGACGCAATCCCCACGCCTCCGTCTGCGAAATCTATGGAAAATTACGTACTTCCAAAGGGTATCGCAGGCATCCCGGCTCTCTTTACCGTGTATTTTCTCGGCTAGGGTATACCAAGCAAAAAGTGACTCCCACTAACAAATATACTCCAAAGCCTTATGCGACTCCTCAGGCTGTTGGTGAAAAGTGGCAGATGGATGTGAAATATGTGCCCTCTGCCTGCTATACTGGCTCTATGCCTGACAAATTTTATCAATATACAATCATAGATGAAGCTTCCAGACAGCGCTTCCTCTACCCATATAAAGAACAGAGTTCTTATTCTACCGTTAATTTCATAAAGCGCGCTATCCAATTCTTTGGATATACACCAAAAATGATTCAAACGGATAATGGCGCTGAATTTACTTATCCAAAAGACTACAAAAAACTACATCCGATGGATAAACTCTGTGATGAACTTGGCATTACCCACAAGCTGATTCGTCCACGCACACCAAGACACAATGGCAAAGTAGAACGCAGCCATCGATTGGACCAGGAGCGATTTTACAATTACCTGTATTTCTACTCCTATGAAGATTTAAAAGTGCAGATGCTCCGCTATCTAAAACGTTACAACAACACCCCTAAACCAGTCCTTGGGTGGGCTACACCTTTGGAGAAAAGGGCATCTTTAGAATTGCATTCTCATGATACCATATCGTCAAATTGATGCTCCCTTTTTGGTGTCACATCATTGACAAAACAACATTTCTAAATACACTGCCATATAATTTTTCTTTTTTTCTCCGTACATACAGCCATACTGTAACCGTTCCGCTGCCCATGCCAGAAATACACATTCGGACAAAGCTCCTCCCCAACTACAGAAAAATTTCCAAAATCGTCGTCCAAGCCCCTTCCGGTATACTTTACAAAGCTTTCCTTTGCTGTCCAAATCCGAAAAAACGCCTGCAAAAATTCTAAATCCGCGTGCATAATCCAATCTCTTTCCGCCGGATGAAAATACCGCTCCGCAATTTGCCTGTACCGCCTGACTGCCTCTTCAGGACCATCTCTCATATCCCACCGCTGCAAGTCCATACCCACCGGACAGTCCGCCAAAGCAACAGCAAAATAATCCCCGCTGTGGCTAATGGAAATGAATTTTCCATCAAAGGGTTTCAGCCACGGCTTTCCCCTCTCGTCTTTCACCACGGCTTTTCGAAGCTGTTCAATATACGTATGCTTTTCCCTCCGGAATGAATACACGATAACAGGTGAATCACACATCTATTCTCTCCAATAAGTCTCTCTCCTTTATGTAATTGATAATATCCTGTACCTGATGCAACTGCCATACATCTCGATTAGGAATTTCCACATCAAACAGATTTTCAAACGCGCATACGATATTCATGATATCAAAAGAAGAAAGCGCCAAATCCTGCACGAAATCGGTCTCATACGTCAAGTTTTTCTTTCCTGTCACCTTAAATACAATATCCTGAATCAATTCCAATAACTGATCATCCATAATCCGTTCCTCTCTCCTCTCATTTATTTCACCAAATGTCGCTTAATTTTCATCATAGCCGTCTTTTCAAAATCTTCTTCTCGCAGATTCACCATCTGGATCTGCTGATATAGCGGCAGCGTATCGTTTATACTGTCAATATGCCGCTGCACCTCTTTCAGAATTTCATAAGAGGACATATCCTTCGTTGCTTCTTCATCAGGAAAAATACTGGCGGCCAGTTTCACGTCATCTGCTGAAACTCCGCTGGCTGCACCGTAGACCATTACGTTCTTTACCAGAGAATTCTTTTTGATTTCCTGTTCCAAACGTTCCGGCGAAATTTTTTTCCCATTCTTAAACACGATAATATTCTTTTTACGCCCTACGATGTATAAGAAACCGTCCTTATCGACCATGCCGATATCACCGGTTTTAAACCACTCGCCTTCCATCACCTCTGCAGTTTCCTCTGGCATACGATAGTACCCGTTCATCAGATTCTTACCACGTACAAGGATTTCCTCATCCTCTAGCTTTATCTGACAGGAAGGCAGTACCATCCCTACAGAATCCAGCTTTCTGGCCTGATTTCCATTGACCGCTACCAGCGGACCGCATTCTGTAATACCGTAGCCTTGCAGCATAATCAATCCCATCAGTTCAAATTCTTCCGAAATGTCCTTATCCATATGCGCTCCGCCGCAGATAATAACAGAAAGCTCGCCCAGAACTTTTTTTCTCAGCTCCGTCAAGGCTTTTCCCGTAGACTTCATACCCACTTTCCGCTTTAACCGTTCCATTAGAAAAATTTTCTTCAGTATGCTCTCTTTTCCGGACTGTCTGGCTTGCAGCCACATCTGATTGTGAATTGCCTCTACCATCAGAGGCACTGTCAAAATAGAAAACGCATTGGCCGCCTGTAAATCCCGCATCACAGTCTTTAAATTTCCATTGAGAATCAGCGACGCGCCTCTGGCCCAGGTTGCCAATACCGCGCAAGTCATTCCGTATGTATGACAGAGCGGCAGCGCCGAAAAGGCTCTCATACCTCCATCCACATATACGTTGCATTCACAACCATTGACCAACAACGCGCGGTGGCTTAGCATCACCGGTTTTGATACGCCCGTAGTCCCTGAAGTAAACACGATAGCAGCTGTACTGTTTCCATTTAATACTTTGGCAGGGTCTGGATCAATTTTCGCGCTATCAATACCTTCCAGGACTTCATCGATTCCCGTCAAACCGTCTTTTCCGTTTCCCAACAGAAAACATGGCGTTCCATTACTTTGCTGCTCCTCAACCAGAGGAAGACAGGAGGATGAGGCGAAAACTGCTTTAATATCTGACATCTCCAGCATCTGCTGAATAACCGCAACCGGCTGCTCCATATCCACACACACAGCTGTCCCGCCGCTGACTGCCGCCGCCATATATACCAACAGCCATTGATAACTGTTTTCACCTATAATGGCCAAATTCTTACCGTTTAACCCTTTATTGTCCAGCCAATGCACCAGCTTGTAGATATCCTCTGTCAGATGACGATAGGACCTGGTATATAGATTGGCCTTTCGATCATACCATTCCACTGCGTTCCGTTCCCCATAGTCGTCATGGATACATTGAACAAAATGCCCGAAATCATTGTAATACTTAATATGGTCGTTCAAAATTTTCTTCATTCTAGACTTCCCCCCTGCTGCAAAACTCCTCGATAAAGCCTTCTTCTCCATAGCGCTTTAACAGAGCAAAAAAAGCCTGCACTACAGCATCATCAAATTGCTTGTTTCTTCCTCTCTCCAATTCCCCTACCGCATGTTCCAACGGTACCGGTTCGCTGTACTCCCTTCGTGAAATCATCGCGTCGAAGGAATCCGCTACCGCTATAATTCTGGAGGCAAAAGGGATCTCATCGCCTGCTAAATTATCAGGATACCCTTTTCCGTCTATCCTCTCATGGTGACTTCTGACCAAAGGCGCTAAACTCTGAAACTTAGACAAACCCTGAAGGATATCAGCGCCTACTCCGGGATGCTTTTTAATCTCATGAAATTCTTCTTCAGACAATTTTGCTGGTTTCAGCAAAATACGATCCGGCACGCCTACCTTTCCTATATCGTGAAACAAAGCGGCAATACGAATATGCTCCGTTTCCTCTGCCGTCAAAGCCAATTCCTCTGCCAGAGCATGCGCAAGTTTAGAAACCCGATCAGAATGTCCCCGAGTTTCTCTATTTCTGGCATCCACTAAACGCCGTAGGGTCTCAATGATTTCCACATAAGCCTTTTCCATCGCCGCATTTGCTTCTGCCAATTCCGTCTGATACGCTTTAATATCCCGCATCTGTCTGATGGATTTCACGCAGGATTCCACTAATAATTCCAATTGGTCAAACCGGTCGCTTTTCTCATAGTAGCCCTGAATGTCCAAAGAACGTATCGTTTGAACCGGCGGCGCCATGCTTTTATGTCCCGTTAAAAGCAGAATAAAAATATCTTTGTTAAAAGCTCTGATTTCTTCAACTACCTGATCGCCGCAAATGGGACTCATCAAAAAGTCAAGGAGCAAAATATCATAATTTCCTGTCCTGACCCTTTCTATTCCTTTATAAGGATCATTCTCTGCATCGACCTGATATCCGCTGCGCTGAAAATATGCCTGCAGCGTTGAGGTCATCAACGGATCGTCATCCAAAGTGAGTATAGAGAATTCTTTCCTTCCCGTATTTTTATGCTTTCTCACCGATATCTTCTCCTTTCTCTCTCACACTGACGGTGACCCGCTCCATCGGAATCGCAATGCTGAAAATTGCGCCGCCCTCCGGATTATCCTCCATGTAAATCGATCCGTCAAACCGTCCTCTTATGAGAACATTAGATATATATAATCCAAGCCCTGTGCCTTTCGCGCCCTTACTGGTAACCATGGTCTTAAACAGCTTATCCCGTACTTTTCGGCTGACGCCCGGTCCTGTATCCGTTATTTTAATATGCAGCTGTTCCATGTCTGCTCCCACGTCAGCATAGATAATTCCTCCGCCAACCTGTTGCTGCGCAAAGATAGCATTAGAAAGCAAATTATTGAGACACTGCACTAAATTATTGATATTGCCTACCAACGCGAAACGCCTCTCGTCCTCATAGCGAACCTCCATCCTGCATTGTCCAGACAGCAGCTCATGACGCATAAGCAAAGAGCATCTGTTTAACGCTTCCTCCAGATCAAAAACAGTATCCTCCTCCATCACACTGGATGCCTGCCCTTTGATAGCGGTAATAATATCTGACATATAAGTCATGGCCTCTCGCAATTTCTGACTCCATTCCCTTTGTTCCGCATAGATCTCACGAAAGTCATCTTCCGTAACCACTGGATCTCCTAAGCTGTTTTCGCATTCTTCGACCAGTGCATCCAGCGCCGCAAGACCCCCTGAAACACTCATAATCGGCGTTTTCAGATTATGAGCGAGACCACCGATCATCTGTCCCAAAAATGCCAATCGTTCCTGCTCCATCATTCTCTGACGGCTTTCCTGAAGCTGGTGCAGGCTTTCCCGAAGCTTCGTCACTTCTTTGAAGCTGAGTACAAAACCCTCGATTCTATCATCGATAAACAGAGGAGATGCTTCTACCATATAATAGATCTTTCTGACAGTCTCTCCTTCCTGGATATGCATGGCCTGCTCATAAGACACCACCGACTCACTTTCCTCACTGGATTGAACCGCCGTAATCATATTAAAAACAGCCGTCTTTTTGGAAATATCATCTTCCTTTACACAATCGTGCAGATATCTGTTTTCACTGATTCCATATTTCGACGCAAAAATAGCGGCAAACTGCTTATTGTATGTAATAACCAAACCGTTGGCAGAAAGCACCAAATAGCAGTCAGAAATCCAGTCTAAAATATGCCGCGTTGCAATCGGTCTGATATCCAGAAAATGCATTTGGTAAATAGCATAACCGTGCATAAGAATCGGAACAAGAAAGCTGATCGGCGTAGCTGTAATCGGCAGACTGGCAGCAGAAAAAGTCGCGACTGCGCTGACGATCATAGGAAACATGCCGCCGATAGAAAACAAGACGCACTGTACCAGATACAGTCTGCTCTTATTCTTCCACGCGAAACGAATCATGGTAATCATACCTACTATGAGGCAAAAGTAGCTATAAGCGCCAGTTACATTGACAAACGGCCCGAATACAATCTCATCCTTCACAGTGGAAAAAACTCGATATTGCAGATGATGCCACGGATTGGTAAACGCCACGATCACACCGGCCAGAGGTACTAAAAACAAATACCATGCTTTCGCAGGTAAGCGATCCCATCCTTTCACAAAAGCGATGGCAATGCACAGGTACACACCCGATGAAAGCAGACCGCCCGGTGAAGTACAGCAGTCCAAGAAAAACATGATCCTCGTGTCCGCCGGATTGACAAAATGCATCGCGATCAACGGAATAACCCATGCGGCATAGCAAAGAGCCAGCGCCAGATACAAGCGATGCATCAGGTGCAGCTTTTCATGACGTATACACCAGATCACGAAGATTAAAATTGCCGCCAATGCACAGACAAAGATAGCAACCGCGCCTGTCGATACCATGCTACATCTCCCCCTTTATAAAGTCTTTCAGAATTATTTCCGGCGATGGGATTGCAAAGACAAACTCCATCCTCTGCATAGCCTCCAGCGTTTTCTCGCAGGTAACTCGAATTCTCGGCGCGTCATAACGTAGCTGATACCAATAATCTACCGCAGCTGCCGCGCCCTCCGCTTTCCCGTTGCTGACTGCAGAGAAAAGACGAGCTGAAAAAGCTTCATCATTTAATTGCTCCAATTTCACGCCTAAAGACGCTGTAATCTCTCCCACAGTAGGCGGGTTCGGATGCATAATGTGATATGTCCTTCCTTCCGCTTCACATAAATTGAGAATTGCTTTTGCGGCAAAATCAACCGGTGTAATATCTGTCTGTATATTGACAATTCTCTCCGGTACGGCTCCAACAGACGCGAAGGATCGCATTAAAAGCCAAAACGCATTGGTCTCCGGATTTCTTTGAAATACGCCGTCATCGCTGCGTCCTACCAGTCTTCCCAATCGGAAAATCTTCCCAGCTAAGCCTTTATCAAATGCCTCTCGTACAGATTTCTCTGCCAGAAACTTACTCTTTACATACACATTGTTTTCCCAAATCTGTCCGATATCAAAGTCTTCTTCTGTATAGACAACTTCTCGATCCGCGTCCTGCCGCAATCGGTTTCCACTGACGCTGCATGTCGACATATGGTAAAAGGCGGCGTCAGCTTCCCACGCCAGCGTCAACAGGTTTTCTGTACCCTCTACGTTGGTTCGCATAAAATCTGTTCTGTCGCTGGCGTAGTGACGTACGTCAGCGCCGCTGTGATAAATCTGCCCCACCTGTTTTTTTAAGTAGCCGTAATATTCATCGCACAAACCAAGACCAGATTTTGTAAAATCTCCGTCAAAAACTTCCAGACTCTTTTGATGATTTTCTGTATAACCCTGCCCGAAATACCAATCCAAAGCCTCCTGCTGCCGCTTCAGTCCTCCTCTGGTCAGACAGATGATATGCTTTCCTTTATCCAATAGTTCTTTAATCAAATGCGCTCCCAGAAAACCTGTTCCTCCGGTAACCAGTATCATCCTGCTGTTCTCCGCCGTCTCATTTTCAGAACTAGCGGAAAACCCCAGAAGGGCTGCCTGCTCTCTGGCTGTAGGATGTTGATAAAACTGTGCCAGTGACAATTCTCTGTTGTGATTAAAATATCCGCTGAGCACTGTTAAAGCGTCTAAGGATGTACCGCCCTGCTCAAAGAAGGATATATCCGCATCCAATTCCGTCCTGGTCAATACCTGTTTCCATAGATGCAATACAAAATCTACGCCTTCCTCAGAAGACGGCGTCATTTCTGTATCATCTTCATGCAGGCTTTCAAGCTCAGCCACAACTCTTTCAGGCAGAATCTCAGTCATCACACATTCCGCCTGGAATTCTGTATGAAGCGCAACCATCTCCATAGCCTGTTTTTTTAACTGCTGCAGATCAATCTTACTGCTCGGCGTCAAAGGAATTCTGCCCATCGCTACGACTCTGGACGGTATCATATATGCCGGAAGCTTCTGTTTCAGGAAATCCAAAATTCTTTCTTCTGCCGCGCTCTGCCTGCCTTCCGGCTCATAAAATGACCACAGCTCCATAGCACCTTCATCTTTTCTAACGGCTATCGTCGCAGCCTGACGCGCCCCGCCGGATTCCAAAATCAATCCTGTAATCTCATCCAGCTCTACTCTCTGTCCGTTGAGCTTTACCTGCGCGTCACTGCGGCCCAGAAAATCATAAGATCCGTCCAGCCGTAAACGACCTATATCTCCACTCTTATACATGCGTTCGCCGGGAAAATACACATCAGAGATAAATGCCGCCTCTGTCAAATCGTCTCTGCTGATATATCCTCTGGCCAGACATTCACCTGCCATATACAATTCGCCGCACGCTGTCGGCATCACAGGCCTGCGTTCTTCATCCAGAACATAAATCCGATTGTTATGCAACGGCCGTCCAATCGTAATATGATCGCCCGGTTTCACATCGATCATCGTCATATATACAGTAGCCTCTGTCGGCCCGTACATATTAACACTGATCGCGTCTGTGACCTGATGAAGCGACTGCAAAAGCTGCGGCGTCAAAACCTCGCCTCCCAGCAGGACCAGCTTCAATCGGGCTGCGCCGCGGCAAAAAGCCTCATTACCCAAACACATCTGCAGTCTGGCCGGCGTCACCTGAAAAATCTCCACTTTATACGTATCGATCAGCTCTGCCAATTTCCACGGCAGCATCATTTCTTCCTCATCGGCCATGATAATTTCCTTTCCCATTGCCAATGGAAATAGACTTTCTCCAATAAAGCTGTCAAACACCACATTGGTAGTACAAAGAATCGGTCCTGCAGCTCTTTCGAGCAGTTCACGAATACTGACGAACAAACTGGACACAGCGCGGTGCTTCAGCATAACTCCCTTTGGTCTGCCTGTCGAACCAGAGGTAAACATAACGTTAACCAAATCCTCTCCGCTGACGTTAACCGCGGAAAAATTATCCTCATTTATAGCATTCGTCGACGTTCCTACTTCCGCCGTCACCAGACGACACGGCAAATCCTCCGGCAGAAGCCCCTTTGACGCTTGATCACAGAACGAAACGTCCACCCCCGCCGTTTCCATCATGTAGGACAGCCTTGCCTGCGGATAAGTTGGTAGCATAGGCACATAAGCACATCCCAATTTCAAAATGGCAAGCATCGCCGCAATCAAATCAGGAGATCGTTTACAGATTACGCCTATACACATACCTGCCTCTGCGCCTGCAGCGCTCAACAGCCGCGCAATCTCATCAGATCTGCGATCCAACTGAAAACGAGTAACGGTTTCTCCATGGAAGACGATAGCGGTTTCTTCCGGTCCGATCAGCGCCTGCTGTTTTATAAAGTGCTGAACGGGAAGATTAATGAATGGTGTTGCCGCGTAGTTAGGCTCTGCCACATATTTCTGAAAATCCACCGGAGCAAGAAGCTGCACCTGCTTTGGATTTTGTTTCAAATTCCGCAAAAATTCTTTCACAATCTGCTGCAGGCAGCGTCCGTAAAAATCAATCGTTTCTGGCAGAAACAAGCTTCGGGCGTAACCGATATGGAAGCTGTACCGCCCTTCCATCCTGCGCAGTTCGCATGTCAAATCCATTTTCACCGTGTCCGCCGCTACCGGTACATACTCCATCGGCATATCGCCTAACACAAACACGCTCTCATCTACCGGACTCTGGGAAAACATTACCTGGTACAAGGCGTTTTTCTCACCGCGCGGCAATTCTAAGGCAGAAATCAGGTTTTCCAGGGAAATATCCTGCCAATCCAAAACCGCGTTAACACGATCCTGCAATTCCTTCAGATATTCTGAGACTGTATTCGCCGCGTAACGTATCCGTACTGGCAATGTATTGATAAAGGGTCCGCAAATCTGTGCCGTCGCGTCTCCCTTCCTCCCTGCCAGCGGCATGCCGAGAAGAAAATCTGATTTTCCCGTCAGACGGGCAAGCAATAGAGAAAACACACCTAAAAACAGAACATACGGGGTGATCCCCTGTTCTCTACAAAATTCATCACATCTTAGGCTCAGCTCTCTATCCAGATATACGTCTTCTTCCCCACCGGCAAAATCAAAATCGTGAGGCCTTGAAAAGTCACACGGTAATTCCAGCGGCTCTGGCAATGGATAAAGATAATCGAGCCAGTCCTGCAAAAGTTCTTCCTTCTCTTTTTGATCCTGACGCCGTTCAAACTGTTCCTTTGACCACAAATAGTCCATATAGTCTAAAGCTGCCGAAACGGATCTGCCGCAATACAGATCGTTCAACCGTCGCAGCAATACAGCTGTGCTGAGACCGTCGCCGATGATGTGGTGACTGTCAAGAAGCAAAACATCTCTGTTATTCTCATCCTTCCACAGTCCGGCTCGCAAAAGCGGCGCTTTTGACAGGTCAAACGGTCTGACAAAATTTTTCATCGCCTGTCCTACCGTTTTTCCGTTTACCGTTTCCAGCATAAAATCGAAAGCCCTGTCGTCGATATACATATACACGCCATCCTGCTTCTGACAGAAGCAGGTTTGCAGCAGACGATCGCCGGCGATCAGATCATGAAATGCTGATTCCAGCCTGTGACGTTCAATCCTGCAGGATAGTCTGAAAGCGCCCGGCATATTATACGCCCTGCCATCAACGTCTAAATAGGATTGAACATAGATACCCTGCTGCATGGCAGATAACGGCCACCGTTCCTGCTGTGGAGATTTTTGCACTGTAAATATTGCTTTCTGTCTCTCTGTCGGCAGTTCCTCTGCATCAATTTCCTTGTCCAACAAGCCGGCTAAACGCGCCGCGCTTCTGCATGCATATAAATCAGCCACTCTCACTCTGATGCCCGTCAATTCTTCCAGTCTGGTCAGCGTTTCCATAGCATTGAGCGAATTCCCCCCAAAGGTGAAATAATCGTCGCCCAAGCCCATCTCTGATTTTTCCAGAACCTTTCGGAATACACCTAAGATCAGGTTTGCGGTTTCTCCCCCCTCTGCCTGATTATACTGCTCGCCGCTCCACTGCGGCTCCGGCAAATTAGCCTCCTCTATCTTACCGTTGACATTGATCGGCATTCTGTCGAGATGAACTGTCTTAACAGGAATCATATATCTTGGCAGGTATGTAGCCGCAAAGGACAGCAAATCTGCCTCTTTGCTTTTTTCTCCTGTATAATATGCAACAATTAGCGGTTCTCCGCAAACCATCCACACTTTAGCTGCCGCCTGTATGATTCCCGGATACGACGCAATACACGCAGCAATTTCATCTAATTCAATTCTCTGCCCGCGAATCTTTATCTGTCGGTCCATTCTGCCGGCCAGTAAGATTTCTCCATCTTCTGTCCAACAGGCAATATCTCCTGTATCGTAGATTCTCTCTCCGTTTTCAAACGGACTGTCAAAATAGCTTTTCGCAGTCAAATCCTCCTGTCCCCGGTAGCCTTTGCCCACGCAGCAACCGCCTACAAATAGCTTGCCATATATGCCTGCCGGAAGCGGATTCATTCCCTGATCCAACACATAAAGCCTGCAATTATCCATAGGTCCGCCCGCCGTAATACGCTCGGCATGGGATAATTCCTTCATACTGACTGCTACTGTAGTTTCTGAAGGGCCGTACTGATTATAGATTCTGGCTGGGGTCAGTTTTTTCAATTCTTTTAACAAATTAGCAGGAAAAGGCTCTCCTCCGCAAAGTACAGTCTCCAATCTACTTACAGCTTTGCGAAATTCAGGGTTCTTCAACATGGCTGTAAGTCTGGATGGTGAAATAGACAGAAAACCGGCGGCATATCCCGTAATCAGAGCCGCCGCCGCTTTCGGTGACTCCTGTTCTTCTGCCGTAGCTGTAATAATCGTCTTTCCGCACATCAAAGCTGACGCACTTTCCAGCAAGTACGCGTCAAAACCGGTGCTGCACATAGAAAGTACCGCGCCTTTTCCATAAACCGGTTCCATGGCCTGTGCCAGATTCACCAGACTCTTTTGCGTAATTTCTACACCTTTTGGCGTACCGGTACTGCCAGAGGTATATACTACGTACGCCAGATCATTTTCTTTTACGCTTACCGTAATATCTCTGTATTCCTCTGCTTCTATATCCTCATAAAGGATCACCGGGCGCTTCAGTTCATCCAGATGGAATTTCTGAAACAGATGACGGTCGGTCAGCAAAATTTTTGCGCCGCTCTGCTCCACAATGGTCCTACGTCTTCCCTCCGGCAAATCTAAAGGCAGTAAAAGAAAAGCATTTCCGGCCTTCATAGTACCTGCCATACAAGCCAGAAGCGAAAAGCTTCGCGGAAGGAGGATAGCCGCAAGCGCCGGCGTTGTTCCCGCTTTTGCAATCTGTCCTGCCGCAACCCTGGCAGCCATTTCCATCAAATACTGATACGTATACCTCTGTCCGCGGTCAATGACGGCCACTCTCTGCGGAAAAGTCTCTGCCTGCAGTTGTATTTGCTGAAAAGCTGTTTCCGCACGCAAAGGCCGATCCGTTCTGTTAAATGTATAAAGTACCCGTTCCTTTTCTTCCATGGAGATAATAGGCAGCTCACAGATCGGCTTATCGGGCTCAGATAACGCTGCATGCATAATCGTACAGATCATTTCATGAAAACGAATAATTTCTTCTTCAGCAAAGAATTGAACAAGATAATCGTAATCTATAGAATACTGTTTGTTATCGAACAGATTGGTCATGTGAATACAGAGCTGTTCTGCCTGATAGCCGCTATAGTGCCACCTTCCGGAAACATTTACAGAGGCCTCTGTGCTTTCTGCAGCCTGACCATCCTGATAGGACAGCATGATATGAAACAAGCGTCCCTCCTCTCCCCGTATAGAATTATGAAGGCTTTCAATATGGGAGTAAGGATATCGCTGATGCCGAAGTAATTCCAGCCAATTATCTATCAGGGCTTCATTGAATTGATTAAAGCTCCATTCAGCGTCTATGGTATTAAAAAACGGCAAGGTCGTAACGAACATGCCTGTACAGCGCTTAAACGCGTAGTTAGTCCGGTTGATGATGGGTACACCGACAGTAAAACGATCGGCGCCGCCAATTCTTTTAAAATAAATGGCCATAGCCATATAGTAAACGGAAAAAGGCGCTATTCTCTTTTTTTGACAAAAGGTAGAAATTTCATGATTCAAAATCTGAGGCAGCTTTACGCTGTACCGGCATCCCACCGGACTGACTGCAGCGCTGCTGACAGACTTCAGAACAGACGGTTCGCCTGACTGTTCCAGCATAGTCTTCCAGTATTGCTGATCCCTCAGATATGCTTTCGATGTCAAATATTCCTGTTCTTCTTCGACATGCAGTCGGTAATCGGTCATAAGCTCCTGCTCAGGCATCTTCTCTGCCAAAAGATTAAGATAGTTTCTGGTAATCCGATTACAGAGCAGGATCTGGGAATAGCCATCAGAAATAATGTGATGCGTTTTAACTAAGACACCGCCGGAGTTTTCCCCCAAACGGAAGCAGAAAAAACGATAAAGCGGGCCGTCAGTAACAGGGATCATTTCCCGTACCATGGCCTGTTCCCAGCTATCGAAATTCTCACTGCTGGTATAAGACAAATCATACAGCGGGAATTCCTCATCCTGATAATCAGCATGATACTGCTGAGGATTCCCGTCCTCAGTGATCACAATTCTCGTGCGCAAAGACGAATCCGCGCGCAAAACCTGTTGAATACTGCTCTGCAAAAGCACAGGATCAATCCTTCCTTCAATCCGGATTGTCGCGCTGATATTATTTGCCGGCGTTCCCGCCAGAGACGTCTCCAAATTCCAGATATTCTTCTGACTTAAGGACAACGGAAAATAGTCTTGCTGCTGCACATGATTCATGAATACTTTGCCTCTTTATGCTTCTTCCCGAAAGAAATATGTATATTTCAATTATACATGACGGTCACACAAAGTGCAATGAAAACAGACAAAAGATGACAATTTTCATCGCCATCTTTTCCGCAAAACCTTCTTTAAATCCTCCGATAGGTCACCTTCCCGCCTGTCATGGTCAAAAGTACTCTTGCTTTTGAAATTTCCTCCGCGGGAATTTCAAACAGATTTCTGTCAAGCACGGTCAGATCCGCATATTTACCGACGGAAATCGTGCCCCGCACGCCTTCGTTGAACCCTGCATACGCCCCTTCATAGGTAAACGTCCACAAAGCTTCCTCTAAGGTCAGTGCGTATTCCGGATACCAGGTCTTTCCGGAAACCGGATCCTTACGGGTTACCGCATATTGCAGGTTCGGCAGAATATCAAATTTCTCCACCGGGCAGTCAGATCCTGCGCACTGGTGCACGCCCAGCTCAGCAAACCTTCGCCAGTTATAGCTGGTAGCCTCCAGTTCTTCCCCTACGCAGTCTTCTACGATATGCATATCATAGCGAACAAAAACCGGCTGAATATATGCCAGCAAATTCAGTTTCTGAAACCAATCCTGCTGCTTTTCGCTCATGATCTGGCAATGGACAATCCCGTGGCGCAGATTCGCCTTTGGATTCTCATAATGCGCCCTGCGCAGCGCATTCAGCGTCTGTTCCAGCGCGCCGTCGCCGATGCAGTGAATCGCCATCTGCATTCCGTGATCCTGCGCCATAGATATCATCTCCTGCAGCTCATCATCGGTATAATTCAGCACGCCGCAGGTTTCCGGCGCGTTGCGGTACGGCGCAAGCATGGCCGCCGTATGGGCGCCGAGAGATCCGTCTGTAATAATCTTCAGCGGTCCAATTCTGAAAAAACCGTAATTATCGCCGGTTCTGTGCCCTGCTGCCAAAAATTGTTTCAGCTCCGGCAGGGTTTCCAGATTGCACTGTTCATAAATCCGCACATCCAGCTTTCTTGCTTCGGAAAGCTCCCTATATGCCTGCAGAATCAGCTTCCCGCAGGTACCCGGCAGCACCGTAAAATCATCGGTATGAACTTCCGTAATACCGGCTCTTGCGGCAGCACGCGCCGCATCCTGAATCAGTTCCTTCAATTCATCTAAATCCGGCAGCGGCTCCGCCTCGGAAATGGCGTTTTGCGCCTGTTCTCTGACGATGCCGTCCGGACAGCTTTCCAAAAGTCCCGAAAGCGCCAGCGCTCTGGTATTGCAAACGGAAATATGCAGGCAAGCTCTCTGAAACACGACAGGCACATCTTCTGAGATCGTATCTAAATTCTCCCTGGTAGGCATGGTTTTTTCTATCCAGTCGTCCTGGTTGAAGCCTCCTGCCAGAAGCCATCCGCCCTTCTCGCTGATTTCAGAAACCCTGCCGCGGCAAAGCTCCATCGCTTCCGACAGCGATTTAGTCTCTGACAGATCGATGGTTCGCCGTACCATAGCATCATAAATAAAATGCAGATGGCTGTCGATGAACCCCGGCACCATAAGGCGGCCGGCAAGATCAATCCGCTCCGTACTACTGCTTGCCAGCGCGAGAATCTCCTCGTCACTTCCCAGCGCTGCAATCACGCCGTTTTTCACAGCTGCAGCGCTGCACACAGGATATGCCTGATCCTGGGTATAAATCGTTCCGTTATAGAAAATGGTATCCATAAATTGTATTCTCCTATTCTCACTGCACTAATCGTCTGTGTTCATTATACCATAAATGCTGAGTTCTGTCTTCGCTTTTAGAACGACAAACGTACAAAAGGCTTGAAAGCGCCGTGTAGTATAGTTTATCATTGATTGTATCAGAAATTTTGCCACACAACAATTTCTGATTTTTCCTGCTTTCCCGTATCTTCTTGCAGCGAAAAAGCTTTTACAGTATACTATTACTAAGATTTCATCACAGTACAAATCAGGAGGGTTTCCATATATGGATTTTTATACAGCTTTCAAAAAAGCAAGACGGCGCATCTATTGCACGGTAATACTCAGCATCCTTACCTGCGTTTATCTCCTAAACGCTATTTTGTATGTCAGACAGGGCGGGATAATTCTGTTCCTCCCTGCGCTCTGTCTTGGCGCAGCCGATTTTCTGCTTATCAAAAAACACCGCGCTCGCGCAATCGTATCTTCCATACGTCCCAATCCGGAAGACGTACAAGCTGCATTTGATAAATACGCGCGCCGCACCGTCAACTGGCTTTTGATTGTCTTTCTAAGAGTATTCGCCATGGCGCTGACCATTATTACCCTAAGTGTCAATTCTAAAGCAGACGAATTACTGGAATTTTTCCTTGGCAATCTATTTACGCTAGAGATTGTAATCTTTTTCTTTGCAAAAAATCTGCTAATCGTAGCCTGGCTGAATAAAAACTATACTCCGGAATACTACGGCAAATTTATGAAAACCATCCAGCGAGTCTTCATCATTTCGCTGATTTACTGGATTTTAGCAAGTCTGCTGTACTATTTGTTTGAAAAAATCTTTGTTTTAAATATTTCCTTCTTTGTAATAGGCTTGTTCCTGCTCGCCGTCATTGTCTACAATTTTACCAAAATCAACGCCTTTACCTATTCCAAAAAAGGCACAATCGAGTTGTCATCGCGGCAATTCTGCTGATTACAGTCACTGCCGGCGGATATGCTTATCTTGCGCGTGATATTTGGCTGACCCAGCCTTACATCAACGCAGTTCCTCATCTCTATGACGGAAAAAGTGAAATTACCTATGCTGAAGATTCCGGCATCTTTACGATTACAAAGCAGACCGACGATTTCAAAATTCTGCAGCTGACGGATATCCATCTGGGCGGCGGCGTCCTTTCCTATGAGAAAGATTTAAAAGCGCTGAAAGCTGTATACAAGCTTTTAGAATACACCAAGCCGGATCTGGTCCTTGTCACAGGAGACCTTGTCTATCCTGTAGGGATTTCTTCCTTTTCTTTTAACAATACCGCTCCCGTGCAGCAGTTTGCCGCCTTTATGCGAAATACCGGCATTCCCTGGGCTTTTACTTATGGGAATCACGACACGGAAAGCTATGCGGCGACCTCAGCTGATGATCTCAACACGCTATACAAATCATTGTCCTGGCATACCAGCAGAACGCTACTCTATCCTTATGTGCAACCTGCGATCACCGGCAGAAACAATCAGCTGATTGAACTTAGGAACCAAGACGGATCTCTGAATCAGGCGCTCTTCCTCATCGACTCCAACGCCTATACTGGTAAAGGCCTGAACAAATACGACTATATTCATGACGATCAGGTTGCATGGTACAAGGAGCATGTCCTGCGGCTCAACAAAGAAGAAAATAGAACCGTTTCTTCCCTGGTATTTTTCCATATTCCACTGCAGCAGTACAAAACCGCTTACGAGCTCTACGAGCAGGGCAGCGATGAAGTTCAGTATCATTTTGGTGCAAACGATGAAAACTTTATGGGCAAAGTCTGCTGTTCCGAATATCCAAGCGCCATGTTCGATACAGCAAAAGAGCTGGGAAGCACGCAGGGATTTTTCTGCGGTCACGACCACTATAACAACATGTCCCTATCGTATCAGGGAATTCGTCTCACCTACGGTATGAGCATCGATTATCTTGCCATGCCGGGGATTGCCCGCGATACCAAGCAACGAGGCGCAACCCTGATTACCGTCCATGATGACAGTAAGGTCGACATCAAGCAGGTGCCCCTCTCAGAAATTGATCCGTGATCGTTTCTCCTTCGCGAGTCGCCTTGAAATAGTCGAAGTTGTGCAGATTGGTCCAATTAAAGACCTTTTGCACAGCTTTGTCTCCGTACTACATCTTGAAGTTGTGCAAATTAAGCGGAGATCACATCAAATTGCACAACTTCACATCTAATTAACTCTTGAAGGTTGTGCAAATCATTCGAATTAATAGTTACCTGCACAACTCTACCGCTGAAAAGATTCTTAAATTGTGCAAATCAAGCTAATTCCATTCCAATTGCACAACTTTACATCTAATCAACGCTTGAAAGTTGTGCAAAGTCATTCAAATTAACGGTACTTGCACAACTTTGCCACTCCAGAAAACCTAAAGGTTGTGCAAATCAAGCGAATCTGGCTTCAACTGCACAACTTCTGCCCCATATGAAACAAAAACGAAAAGCAGCGTCAGGCATTACATCTGACGCTGCTTTTTCGCTCCAACGCAATTACATATTCAGTTCTTCTACTGCATGTACCAGCATCTCGATGGCGGCCGGGATGGAATCTTCATCCAGGTCAAACTCTGCACTGTGCAGGGTCTGCGTTGTATCGCAGCCAATTCCTACATAAGTAGCAATACCGCCGTTATCCTGTACTTTATTGATCATAACAGAAGCATCATCGGTTCCGCCTACGTTACCTTCAAAGTAAATTTTTTCAAACCAAGGCACTTTCTTTGCGGCTCTTTCGATGACTTCCATCATGGCGTCGCTGCTCTGCGCCGCCGGAATTTCACCGAAGTCTTCATAAGTGTATTCCATATCGTATGCCTTTGCAGCGCCATCCAGAATATCGAACACTCTCTTACGAGCATATGCGGCGATGGTTCTGGTCTGCCCTCTGTATTCAATACTCATAAACGCATTCGGTGCGATGGTGTTTACCACGACCCCCGCATTGAGGATCCCAACATTGACTCTGCAAAGCCCTTCTTCATGAGGTGCAATCGCGTGCAGGTTCAACGCCGCTGTGCAGGCTGCCAAAAGCGCGTTCTTTCCATTTTGGGAAGCGCCGCACGGATGTGCAGCTGTACCATGGAAGGTAACATCAATCTGATCATCACTCAGGAAATCCTTACAGCCGCAGGCAATGGTATTAGATGGCAAAGGCCAGCCTTCTGCGGTCAACGCCATGTGAACAGAGATAAAGTTCATTGCGTCGTCCAGATGTCCTTTGTCTACGATAGACTGGGCGCCGTTATAACGTTCCTCAGCCGGCTGGAAGATAATACGCATCTTACCTTTCAGCTGATCCTTTCTCTGCATCATCTCATAAGCAAGTCCGATGCCAATGGCCGTGTGTGCATCGTGACCGCAGGCATGCACACAATCCTTGTTGCAGGAGATATAGCCTTCATCAAAAGGACGGAATCCCTCTTTCTGCGGTTCCTCGTACGGCAGACAGTCGATGTCAAAACGGAACGCCGTGACCGGACCTTCTTTGCCTGTATCCAGTTCCGCGATGACGCCCGGATAGCCTTCTGTTCTCTCTACATATTCCGGTTTCGCGCCCTGCGCAATCGCGCGCTTCATCTCCGCCTTTTTATCTTCGTCCGACAGCATTTCAAAACCAACAGTATCTACATTGATTACATCGGTTCCCATCAGGCACTTATAGCCCATTTCCTCCAGAATTTCGGCAATTCTGGCGCTGGTTCTGATTTCTCTCCAGCCGATTTCCGGGTAATGATGAAATTCTCTTCTGTACTCTACAAATTGATTCATGTTTTCTCTCCTTTTCTCATACTCTTTTGCATATATCTAAAACCTGCCCTAAAAGCGCGACACCTTGGCAGATCTGATCATCTGTCACGTTAGAAAAACTCAATCTAATATGGCCTTTCCGATTGCGGTTATCCATATAAAAGATACTGCCCGGCATGACCAGCACGCCTTTTTCCTCCGCCCGCTTATATACTTCCTTTTCACTGATATCGTCTGCCAAAGTGCACCAGAGCAGCAATCCCCCTTTGGGTCTCTGATAGGTAATGCCTTTATCTGCAATCTTGTCCAATTCCGTGCAAAGCAAGTTCAACTTATCTCCGTAAATCTGTTGCATCAGCCGCACATGTTTTTCAAAAGCGCCCGACTCCATATATTCATTGAGAAAGTATTGCCCGATGCCGCTGATCACCGTCTCATCTGCGCTGAGAGCGTAACCCATCATATCGATTAAATCAGGCGGCGCTACAGCGTAACCGATTTTCATCATATAAGGAAACACCAGCGTAAAAGAATAGATATAGATCACCATTTTATTGGCATCCAATGCGTAAAGACTGGGCAGACGATATTCCTCATAGGAAAAATCCGTCTGGTAATCTTCTTCTATCACCGGTACATTATATGTGTTTGCAATGCGCAACAAAGTCTGCCGCTTGGCAAAGGACATGGTAATACCCGTCGGGTTATGATAGTTAGGCTGCGTGTAGATGAATTTCGGTTTATGCTCCCGGATCGCGTCTTCCAGCAAGTCCATTTTCATGCCGTCCTGTTCCATAGGTACCGTTACAACCTTAATGCCATGATTATAAAAAATGCTGAAATTATCAGGCACCATCGGCTCCTCCGCCACAATGCACTCCCCTTCTCGCAGATACATCATCATCAGATAGCTGAGAATCTGATTCGTCTCCACAAAGATTTGCACATTCTTCGGCGTGACGTAATTGCAGATGTTGTCTTTGAGCCGTTCTGTCTCCTGCTGAAAGCCCTTCATGCTGGCAATCTGATTGCTGTCAAAAATGCGCGAAACCACATGTTCCATACCCGTCACCGGATCCAGCTTGCGGTCCATAATTAGTCCGCCAAAGGAAATCGCCTTATCGGGTTCCGACCGCCAGTAAATATCATTAAACCGCTTTTCGGCCCGCTTAAATTCAAAGCGGAACGCCTTTTCCAGCGGAAAAAAGCGTTTGCCAAAATCCTGTGTCTCCTGCGGCGCCTTGACAAAGTAACCCTTGGGCTTTTGTCTGGATACTACGCAGAGTTCTTTGGTAATGAGCACATCGTACGCTTTGATGACCGTATTTCTGTGCACGCCGATTTCCTGTGCCAAACGCCGTTCAGCAGGCAGCTTATAACCAGTCGGCAGTTCCTCGCTTAAAATCTTCTTCTCGATTTCTCCGGCAATCTGCCGGTAAACCGGAATACTGCTTTCCTTGTCAATCCTGAGTTTCACCTTGTCACATCCTCATTCGCGCATAGATTTTCTTCTTTACACAAAAGGCTTTTCACGCGAGTTTCTGCGCAAAAAGCCTTTCTCCATTCGTCGTTTCTATTATTTTATGCTTATGCGCCGAATTATGCAAGTGGTTATGCGTTTTTGGCTTTCAGTTTTTTTACATATCTGTCCCAAACAGTCAGCATAATAATGCCGACAATCATAATCACTACGATTGCTATGAACAGATAGCGATAACCGCCTTCTCCGAAGGTATCCAAAATCTTACCGGAGCAGAATGGAACGATTACTTCCGGCAAATAACCCAGTGTACACACTAAACCGATGGCAGTACCAGCTACTCTGATAGGAACGCCGCCTTCGTCCATCATAGAAAATACCATGCTGTAACCACCGTACATACCTGCGTAAATCATGATGCAGAGCACGATGAATACGGTAGAGCTCATGTTGCCCATCACTACCATCAGGAGCGTACCCAGAGCCATCATAGAGAAGGTTACGTACATAACCTTCGATCTGCCCAGCTTATCAGCAATGATGCCGCCACCAAAGGAAGCAATCGGTCTAACGTACTGCGCTGCGATGGTAACGAACGCGCCTGCTGTTGCAGCCATGCCGAATCTGGAAGTCGCATACGGTGTAAAGTAATAGAACGCGATGTTCATTACATAAGTGCAGCAAAGGATTGCAGACAGAATCCATACAGCCGGCATCTTGATGACCTCTTTTACCTGCGCGACGCTGATCTTATCCTGCTTGTCCTCAATCTTTGCAGTTGTGTCTGGTTTCTGTTCTTTCATAATGAAGAATAACAGAACGCCCAATCCAATAGCGATTGCGGAATAGTATGTAATTACGCCATTCAGTCCACCCAAATCACCGGCTTTTTTGCTGAAGTAGCCAAAGATAGAAACGATACAGATACCGTCGATAGCATATACGATGCCTCTGCCACCGTCCATAAATCCGTAAGCCTTACTTTGTTCGTTTTCGCTTGCAATTTCACGAAGGCTCTTCAAAAGAGACGGCCAGAATGCAAACAAAGAAGTGAAGCCCCACAGCGCGTAAATCGCAAGGAGCATGATATAGCTTGGATTCATCAAATGTAAAAGTCCGCCAAGTCCGGTCAAAATCAAAGATACGGACATCAGCTTTCTGGTAGATACCATATCGGCAACCACGCCTCCGAACAGATAGGAAATCATACCAAAGATACCGAACATAGAGCCGAAAGAACCCATCTGGGTGTTTGTTAAATGATATGTTTCCAGATAAGCATCATAAAAGTACGATCTGAAATATGGAAGACCGTAAATCATCGCGCCTGCGATGGTAATGATGACCAGGTGGAACATATGCTTTTTCAGTTTTGAAGTTTCACCACTCATTTTTCTTTCTCCTTTAATTTTTTGAATAAATTTATAATATCTTTTTTAATCATACGAAAATTCATTCCCAAGATAAAGTACCAAAAAAATAAAAAAACGGTTTTGGACTAGTCCAAAACCGATCATCCATTCACATACTATTCTTCTGATTCAGAATCCCCTTCTTCCTTTTTTCCAAAGTCGATTTCCGTAACAAACAACGCAGCAGTCATAATCACGGCTCCCAGGTATGATTTTGCGGTGAGCACTTCCCCGGCAAAGAAAAAGGCCACGATCGCCGCAAATACCGGTTCTAAAGTAAATATAACACCTACATGAGCCGCTGAAGTATACTGCTGCGCGATAGCCTGAACGATAAAAGCCAGCCCTGTACAAAACAATGAAAGAAAGATAACGCTACCCCAAATGCCTGGTGTTGACGGCAAATGCGGCGTCTCAAAAATCAATGAAAGCGCCAGCATAAATGCGCCGGTAACGCCTAATTGAAATACGCCTAACTGAAACGCGTCTACTTCTTCATGCGACACTGCCTTTTCCGTAAAAATTAAATCCACCGCATAAGCTACCGCTCCTATAATACAAAGGATATCCCCTTTCAAATTGCTCATGTTAACAGAAAAGTCATCCTTCAAAGTCAGCAGCATAATACCAATTAAGCTCATGGTTACAGCAAGAACAATTTTCTTTTGCGGCATCTTTCGAAACAGAATCATCTCTAAAATTGGCACAAAGATTACTGTCAAAGCACATAAAAACCCTGAATTGGATAATGCAGTATATTTCACGCCAAAAGTGGCCCCCATATAAACGAACACCAGAGTAAAGCCAATAAGTAAGCTGTATTTTAGCGTTGTCTTATTAACTGTTTTCAGTTTTTTAAACATAAATACAAACGCCACTATAAAAGCGCCCAGAAACCGAAAAGCGTTAAGTGTAAACGGCTCCATATCAGAAAGCGATACATCCATTAGATAATAGGATACGCCCCAGCACAGCGTAACCAATATCAGCATCATATCCGCCTTTAACTGTGTCTTCATAATTCCTCCTACTGATATCTGAAATCCTGATAAATATTCGACTTTATACGCCGGCAATAAATATCTCCAATGCCGTCTGTCCGTCCAAAAGGCCTGTTTTGATCTGTCTGTCCACCTCATAGATAGAAGAAAGAACTTTCTTCAGCTTATCCACTGAAAACTTATTGGCATACGGCAGCATTTTCTTTATCCTGTACTCACTGCCTCCAAGCCTCTTATGCATCTCTTTCAAATCCAAGCTGTCTTCTCTCATCTGTTTTACAGACAGCATCATCTCAAATTGACTGACAATGGCGCCAATTACAGAAAAAACATCGCTGCCGGAATGCAGCATATTATATAAGATGCGATACGCTTTATCCTTCTGCCCGCTGCTAATGCCATCCAACATGTCGAAAACAAACGTTTCCATATCACCGCATACGGCCGCCTCGATATCCTGCCTTGTCACTACATTGCCATCGCAATGAGCAATAACCTTCTGAATATCATTGGCGAAATGAAAAAGTCGATAATCGCTCTCCTTATTGAAATATCCCGTAGCTTCAATAAGTAAACTTAAAGCGGACGCGCCGATCTCTATGCCGGCAGACCGAAAACGTTTTCGCGCAAAGGATGTCAATTCAGCTCGATCGATTTTATCAAAATCGTAACACTGACCGTGCTTTTTCAACGCAGTCGGAACTGCTGCCGAGGTCTTTATCTCCTCAGCGGAAAAAATCAAAATAGTCCCGTCGTTGCTTTCCGCCAGATATTCAGACAACTTCTTTATCTCATCTTTTGTATAACCTCTGGCCGTATCACTGTTCAAGGGCCGAAAATCCTTCACCCACACTACTCTCCGCTCCGAAAACATAGAAAAAGTTTCACTAGCCTCCACAATCTGGCTGCAAGTGACCGATTCTCCGTCCAAAACCTGATAATCCATAGATGCTGCCGCCGGGTTGACATATTTTTTTACTAAGGTCTCCACAGCCCATTTAACCAGATACTGCTCTGTCCCGTAGAACAGCAGCGCTTTGCCTATTTTATCAGATCTCAGGTTTTCAGAAAAAACCTTGAAACTATGTTTTACCGCTTTCTTATACATATCGTATTACATCCGCCTTTTTTCGTTACTTTACTGGCTTTCTTTATCATTCTATCATAAACCCCTAACGGCATCAATCCTTTTCGACGCATATTTGCATCCGTCCAGACTCCATTCTGACGCCTACAGCGCCGTGCAAATCCGTTCTGAAAACCGGAATTCCTTTCTCCTTCAGCTTTGCCAGTATCTTCTCTGACGGATGCCCATAATGATTCCGTCCTACACCGATTACAGCTATGGAAGGCTTTACCGCCTCTAAAAATGCATCGCTGGTGCTATAGGCGCTGCCATGATGCGCCACCTTCAGCACATCACATTTCAGCACATTCGTCCCCTGATATTTTTCCAGTAGCATGGCCTCACCCTCTGTCGAGATATCCCCCGTAATCAATACCGTTACACCATACCAATGGATCTTAAAGATCAAGCTGTTCATATTTTCATCCTCAATCTCTGGATTCTGACAGTCCGGCCACAAAATTTCCACCCAGGCATCCTCATCAGCCCTCAAAACATCTCCACGCTTGCCCTCCGTCACAAGGCGCCTCACCGGATAACAAGCCGACAATTCCACAAGTCCCTGATAGTGATCCATATGCAAATGCGTTGCCGCCGCCAAGTCAACCGAGCCAAACCCATTTTTCAGAAGGTAAGGCTTCAACGTCTTTTTACCTACATCGTACCGCGCAGAACCGCCTCCGTCTATCAAAAGGTTTTTGCCATGCTTCGTTCGCAGATGCACACAATCGCCCTGTCCCACGTCTACGAAAACCACATTTGCCTGATCAAAGGGCGTCACTCCTGCAAAGACCGCTCCGTAGCTAACAAGTGCAATCAAAACGCCGCAGACAGCCAGTTCCATCCAGTTTCTTCGGTGTACAAGAACAAAAAAATACTCTGACGAGCAGAAAAAGCACACGCAATATAGAGATACCACTGTCCAAAAAGGCGGACTGATAATATCAAAAGAAAGAAAGTTGTCAGCACAGAAAAAAGCATTTACCTTAACAATGAAAGCAGTTAATCCATGTAAGACGGACGGCAATACCGGCAAAACTATCCCTGCCACGATCCTCATTAAGAAACCACATATGCCCAGGGGAACAAATAAGGACACCAGCAAGACCACGGGAATATTGCTGAAAAAAACTGTCAATGATATGTAATTGAAGGTATAAGCCATATACGGCATCAATCCCAGCTGTACCGCTAAAACCATTCCAAGAGATGGTCCGAGCACACCTGACAGCTTATGCCCGAAAAAGGCCATGGATGCCACCGCCAGAAAAGACATCTGAAAAGACGCGCCGAAGATCACATAGGGATTCGCGATTATTACAACCAAAGCTGCGCCGGCTAGGGCCGTCAGCAAGTCGTAACGCCTCTGCCAAAGCTCTCCTCCCAGAGCAATCACAATCAGAAGCACAGCCCTTCGCACTGACACAGACCAGCAAGCCGCCGTGCCATAAATACCAAGAGATAAGAGGAATACAAATAGCAGCAGCCTTGATTTTCGTTTTTCCCACAGCCAGCGAAAGAGTCCATAAAGAATGCCAACATGCAGCCCGCTGACAGCCAGCACATGGGCCGTTCCATTCTGTCGAAAGGCTTCATAAGTCTCCTCCTCTAGCTTCCCTGTATCTCCAAAGAGAATGCCGCGGGCAAGAGCCTCAGCTTCCTCCGATAAATACATATCTTTAAAAAAGGCTTCTCTCTGCTGAACGATATACCGCTGAAATCGCATCCATAAAGACATCTGTCGATTCGTCACCTGAAAGTTATCCGGCGTCGCGGTAAAAAATATACCTTTCGATTTCAAATATAAGCTGTAGTTAAAGGTTCTTGGGTTGCTGTTCTCCTGCGGATGTTCTATCTTGGCAAGAAAGTGAATTTCTCTGCCCAGTAAACTGTAAGGATTTTCTATCTCATGGTAGTAGCTGACGAGTATCTTTTCTCCGTCAGAGCGTACAGTCAGCTGATATGCTTTCACATCGTTTTCTTTGACATCCGTGACAACGCCCCTGACAGACACCCTTTGATCCTCCGCACTTCCTGCCGGCAGACCTTGTCCTGCTTTCGCCGTATGGCTGTACATTAAAAAACATCCGAATAAAAAGAACCCCAACAGCAAACAACTGGTGTATCTGTCCAGGCGTAAAAGAACGGCGGCCGCCCCCACCGCGGCAGTGAAAACTATGACTGCCAAAAGGCTACCGTAATAGCTGAGTATGATTGCCGTCATCATAGAAATGACGGAACAAAATAATTTTCGTCTCATGATGATACCTCTGAGACTCTCCGTTACTCTTACATATTATACCATAATCCATTTTTTGGCAATCATTTCTTCGGATTTCCTTACTTTTTCATGGGAAAGTTCGTAAAATGTGGAAATATCCTTTAACTTTTGGGGTGAATTATGATATACTAAAAGCAGTTTATTCTTTATGGAAAGGACTATACTATCAGATGCGAAGCGATAAAAACAAAAATAAAAAGAGGAGCGGAAAGCACGAAGCGGCTAATGCCGCGGCTGTCCAAGCGGACGGTACTGCAGTCCGTAAAAAGAAAAAATATAAACTAAACTGGAAAAGATTTCTTCTGTTTATCATAGGCCTGATGCTCATCGTGGCGGTAGCCGTCGGTATCTACGTCGGCGTCATCATCTCACAGGCGCCGAAAATCAACACCGATGAGATCTACAACATTCTGGAGCAGAGCACCGTCGTCTATGATGACGACGGCAAAGAAATCGATACAGTCTTTGCTGAGGCAAACAGAAGCAATGTTGAATATAAGGACTTACCGGAAAATCTGGTTAACGCCTTCATCGCTTTGGAGGACAAGACGTTCTGGGATCACCACGGTTTTAACTTCATCAGAATTCTAGGCGCGATCAAGGATTCGTTTACTTCCGGTTCTATCAGCGGAACCAGTACGATCACACAGCAATTGGCTCGAAATCTATTTTTGAAGGATTCCATGTATGACCGAACCATGAAGCGAAAGATCATAGAAGCTTACTATACCGTAATCATAGAAAAGAATCTGAGCAAGGAAGAAATCATCACGGCTTATTTAAATACCATCTATCTGGGATACCAGAGCTATGGCGTACAGGCCGCTGCACAATCCTACTTTTCGAGAGATGTCAATGATCTCACCCTTGCGCAATGCGCGGCGCTGGCTGCAATTCCACAGTCTCCTACCGCCAACCAGCTGGTAGAACTTGTCAACAGCGACGATGTGTCAAAAAAAGACAAGAACATCCTCAAAAAAACATCAGCTGGTACTTATCTGGCAAACGACGTGTCAAAGGACCGGCGGGAACTCTGTCTTGATCTGATGCTGGAACAGAATCTGATCTCTCAGAAGCAGCATGACAAAGCGTATAAACGTTCTTTGAAGAAAATGCTGAAGCCGAATTACAACAATACCTCCGGCGTATCCACCTACTTTGAAGACTATGTTATCGATCAGGTTATTGAAGATCTGATGGAGGCTAACGAATGGGATTACGATACTGCATGGGAAAAAGTATACCAGGGCGGTTTACGGATCTACTCTACTCTCGACTCCCAAGCGCAGGAGGTCGTTGAAACAGAATTTGACAACGACGCCAACTATCCTGGCATTATTCCTCGCTACGATGGCAACGGCAACATTGTCACCAAATATGGTCAGGTTTCATTATATGCCTACAGCAATTACTTTGACAGCGAAGGCAACTTCACCTTCCAGAGCGGCGAATGCGTCAAACGCAAGGACGGCGGATTGGTCATTCGAGCAGGAAAGCGACTGAACATTTATGACACGCAGGTTAACGGCGAAACGGATTACAGCATCGAGTTCAAAAACCTGTATACCAATGAAAACGGAACGATTTATGCAATTTCCGGCGGATTTATCAATATTCCGCAGCAATATAAAACAAAGAACAAAAAAGGCAACATCATCGTCTCTGCTGATTTTTTCAATAATGAGGATTACGAAGACTATTTTAAATTCAACGACGACGGTACAGTAACCATTACACCAAAAGCATATACACTGAATCAGAAGGTTATTCAACCGCAGTCAGCTATGACGATCGTAGAAAACTCTACCGGACACATCAAAGCTATGGTAGGAGGCAGAAAGACTTCCGGACGACGTCTGCATAACCGCTGTATCAATCCGCGTCAGCCAGGTTCTTCTATCAAGCCGCTGGGCGTTTACTCCGCGGCCCTTCAGCAAAGCGCTGAAGAAGCTGCTTCCGGACAGAAAAGACATGAATTCAAGGACTTTAAAATTGATGAGCAAGGCGCTGACCTCTGGGGTAAGTTTATGACGCCGTCCTCTATCGTCATCGATGAGAAAACTACGATAAACGGTAAAGTATGGCCGCAAAACTCTGGCGGCGGATATTCCGGTCCGCAGACCATGCGAAGCGCCATGGTAGCCTCAATCAATACCTGCGCAGTAAAAATTCTGTTACAGGTAGGAGAACAGTATTCTGCCAATAACATTAAAAAATTCGGTATTACCACCCTGGAAACGGAAGGCGGCGCAAACGATCTGAATCCGGCAGCGCTGGCGCTGGGCGGTATGACTAACGGCGTTACACCGTTAGATATGGCCAGTGCGTATACCGTGTTCCCAAATAACGGAACGCGCAGAGAAACAACTTCTTATACAAAAGTATTGGACAGCAAAGGTGAAGTCCTGCTGGATAAGACTAAGACAAAAAAACACCGTGTGTTAGATGCAGGCGTTGCATGGATTATGGCTGATATGTTAAAATCTGTTGTTACAAGCGGTACAGGCGGCGGCGCAGCGATTTCCGGCGTACAGGTAGGAGGAAAAACCGGTACAACGGATGATGAATTTGATATCTGGTTCGACGGCTTTACGCCGAACTACAGCGCGTCCCTCTGGATTGGCAACGACCAGAACTTCCAACTGACCAGTATGAGTTCCTACGCTGCCAGCCTATGGGGACGAATCATGAATCAGATTGACGGCGCTAAACAGGGCTCCTATAAGTCTATGCCGTCCAATGTTATCAGCAGCGGCGGAGACTATTGTATCTCCGGCACGCAGGGCGGTCACAAGAATATTAAGAAACTGGTTAAAAAAGTGACGATCTGTACTGAAACAGGCTATCTGGCAACACCAGATTGTCCGCACAAGAAAACGTACGAATTTGCTACCTACGGCGAAGACGCGAAGCATATGCCGAAATATTACTGTAATATACACAATCTGGATCCTGAAAAATATCCGATTGATCCTGACGAAACGTATATCCCATACGAACCGATCAAACCAGAAGATCCTGATGATCCGGAAGATCCTGATAAGCCGGATAAACCAGACAAACCGGACAAACCGGACAATCCTGATAAACCGGATGAGCCCGATAACCCCGTAGAACCAGCTGCATGATAAAAGGAGGATGCTGCATTAGTCTATATCTAATGCAGCATCCTCCATTTCTTTTTTCTTGTTAAAATCTATATCCGCGTGATAAGTCTTTTAAAATCACCGACTCTTTGCTGCAGATCCTGCGCCTTGAATACCGCAGAACCAGCTACTAAAATATCACAGCCTGCTAAACAAATCTCATCCGCGTTATCCAGTGTGACACCACCGTCGATCTCAATAACATAGCTATATCCATTTTCTTCGCGAAGCGTCCTTAGCTGAGAAACCTTCTCCAAAGCCTGCGGAATAAACCTTTGACCTCCAAATCCCGGATTCACAGACATGACGAGAACTAAATCCAACTGCCCCAGCACACACTCTAAGCTGGATACCGGCGTAGCCGGGTTCAAAGCAACGCCGCATTTTACGCCAAGGGCTTTTATATTCTGCAGTGTTCTGTGCAGATGCGGGCATGCTTCCTGATGAACTACAATAAATTCTGTCTTTTCTGTAACGAAATCACTTATGTACTGATCCGGATTTTCAATCATCAAATGGACATCATACGGACTGGTTTCCCATGTGTCTAAGGACTTCATGACACTGGCCCCAAAGCTAATATTCGGTACAAAATGCCCGTCCATGACATCTACATGAATATAATCGCAGCCAGCTTTGCTTACAGCTGTTACCTGCTCGCCTAACCTTGCAAAGTCTGCCGATAAGATCGAAGGCGCTAATTTTCCCATAACACGATTCTCCTTTAATATCTCTTTCTATTCTTCAGTTCTTCCATATTATCCAGATAGGATTGATATCTTACACTGCTGATCTCTCCTGCTTCTACCGCCATTCTGACAGCACAATCCGGTTCCTTAACATGGCGGCAATTATCAAAACGGCACTGCCCTTTTCTCACTGCCAATTCAGGATAGAAGTCGGCCAAATCATCTTCCTCTGCCTCTAAAATATCAAATGATGTAAATCCCGGCGTGTCAAAGATCAAGCCGCCGCCTTCTGCCTGGAAAATTTCCACATGTCTCGTAGTATGTTTTCCTCTGGCTGTTTTCTTGCTTACATTACCAGTTTCCATATTTGCGTGAGGAATAATCCTATTAGTAATCGTAGACTTACCCACGCCTGATGGTCCGGCAAAAGCTGCGCGCCTTCCCATCATTAAGCGTTGCAGCTGTTCAATGCCCTGGCCTGTCTTTCCACTGACACAGACCACAGGATAAATTCCATCATAAATTCTCTCAATAGCATCTAGTTCTTCCTTCGTGACCAAATCGCACTTATTGACACACAGAATGGCATCCATATTCTTTTGCTCCGCCATAACCAAAAATTTGTCAATAATGCTAAAATTCGGCTTAGGCTTTGCTGCAGCCAATACTACAATAAAGCAGTCTACATTTGCAATCGGCGGCCGAATGAATTGGTTTCTCCTCGGTCTTATGGAGTTAATTACCCCATCGCCATCCGGCAAAACTTCTATATCCACATTGTCGCCTACCATCAAGGTTACGCCATCCTTCTTGAAAATACCTCTTCCTCGCGTCTGATAGACGCCATCGGCGGTCTTCACATAGTAAAAACCGCCGATACCCTTTACAATCAAGCCTTCCATATACTATTCATCGCCTTCACCGTTATCTTCGCCACCGCCAGGATTATCGCCAGGATCTTCACCGCCTGGCCCCGGATCCGGTGTTACCACAGCTTCTCCTTTACTTACTGTCAGATTAATAACGCTTCCTTTCTTTGCCTTACCACCATCAGGATCCTGCATCATAACGGCGCCCTTTTTATAGATATCACTTTCTACATAGCTCGGTTCTCCGACTACAAATCCCGCGTCAGTCAAAATCTGTCTTGCCTCATCATAAGGCTTTCCTATGACATTTGGTACAGGTATCTGATCAGTTCCTTTGCTGACTACTACATCCACGCGGCTTCCCTTCTCCGCCTCTGTACCTGAACCCGGGCTTTGATCAATAATCTCACCCTCCGGCGCTTCACTTTCTCTATACTCCTGTTTTCCCAGTTCATATCCTTCCGCATTCAATATTATTTCCGCATCATCCACGGTGCGTCCTATAACCGAAGGCACTTCTCCTTTCGGCTTGCCTGAACTGAGTATTACTGTTACCGTGTCACCCTTTTCCACCTTCTCGCCTTTTCCCGGTGTAGAGTAAACAATCCGTCCCTCAGCAATTTCTTCATCAGCTATTTCTTCATCGGAAATCTCCATCTTCAGACCCATTTCCTCTAAAATTTCTTCTGCCTTGTCTGTGGTCATATCTTCTAAATCAGGAACCTTCAGACCTCCGCCGAGCACACCGGTGGCAAAGAGTACGCCGACCACAGCAATGATGACAACTGCAACGACGGCGGCGGCAATCGCAGCTTTTTTCCCCGTTCCGCTACTTTCTTTCTCTTTTTTCTTTTTGTTTTTTTCAGACTTCTGCTTTTTCTTCTTTACCGGACGTACATCGTCTATATCGTCCTCATATTCTGAGATTTCCTTTCTGCGGTTGATCTCCTGAAATTCCTCTACGTCAGAAGCAGCAAAGACTGAGTTTCCTACCATCTTTGTAACAAACTCGATATTTTCCAGATCTTCCATCAATTCTTCCGCATTACGGTAACGATTAGATTGGAATTTATCTGTCGCCTTCATGACTAACTTTTCCAAAGCAGGAGGAATGCCTGGTACCAATCTGGAAGGCGGCGTTATTTCATCATTGATATGCATCAATGCTACCTGTACCGGATTGTCTCCGTCAAACGGTACCTGCCCCGTCAACATTTCGTATAGAACAATGCCCAGAGAATAAATATCTGAACGCTCATCGACATAAGCGCCTCTGGCTTGTTCCGGCGAAAAATAATGAACAGAACCAATAATTCTGCTAGTCTCTGTCACCAGTGTTGAATCGCTCACAGCCTTTGCAATTCCAAAGTCAGTTAGCTTTGCCATACCGTCTTTGGTCATCATAATATTGTGCGGCTTTACATCTCTATGAATGATGTTATTCCTGTGAGCCAAACTGAGCGCCGCCGCCACCTGGCGTGTAATCTGAATAGCCTGTTTATAATCTAACGGCGCTTTTTCCTTAATGATTTCACTCAGCGGCCTGCCGTCAATCAGCTCCATGACGATAAAGTGAATATTTCCTTCCTTTCCTACGTCATATACACTGACGATATTCGGATGTTGCAAATTTGCCGCCGCCTGAGACTCTCTTTTAAAATTCTCGACAAACTGGGCGTCCTTTGTAAACTCCGGCCGAAGTATCTTTATAGCAACATAACGGTTTAGCAGCCTGCACTTCGCCTTATATACTACTGCCATGCCGCCTTCACCGATTTTTTCAATCAATTCATATCTGCCTGCAAGTAATTTACTCATCGAAATCTTCCTCCGTTACTTTCAATACTACCATGGTGATATTGTCACTGCCGCCATTGCGATTGGCCACATCGACCAGTTCACTGCAAATGTCGGTCATCGGCTTGTCTTGCTCAAGTTCTCTAACCAGCTCCGGCTCATCGACTTCACCATACAGACCGTCAGTACAAATGAGAATCCTGTCCTGCGGTTTAATCTGCACCTGAAAAAAATCTGCCTCGATGGTGTAGTCCGCGCCTACCGCTCTGGTTATCATATTCTTATTTTCATGGTGCTCGGCTTCATCCTCAGAAATCAAACCCGCTTTTAAAAGCGTATTTACATATGTGTGATCCTCTGTAATCTGTGTCAATTCCCCATTTCTAAGAATATATCCCCTGCTATCTCCCACATTCATTATGTAAAGAGTATCCTTTTGGATATAAGCTACGACTACAGTTGTCGCCATCCCCTTGTTCCACTCAAAACGCTGAGACATCTCCAACACTTTAAAGTTCACATCGCGCAAACAGTCTTCGAAATACGCACGAACCTCATCAGCGTTTTCACTGCCGGTAAGCGGTCCATTCTCCACGTATTTCGCAATCTCATTGACGCAAGTCCTGCTGGCAATCTCGCCAGAGTTATTGCCGCCTACACCATCAGCAACAATAAAAACTTTATCCCGCTTCATGACAAAGCAGGCATCTTCGTTGTTGGATCTTCTCAAGCCCTTGTCTGTTTTAAAGCCTACTTCCATTCATATCTCCTTTCCCGGTCTTACGTTGCATTTTACAGATAAAAAAGCCATCATTTTCTCCCTCATCAGGAAACAGCTGCATCATCCTCTCCAACTGAAATTCTCTGTTACCTGATAAAAATTGCTTCACAACCTGTTCATTCTCAATTTTGTTAATGGTACACGTACTATAAAGAAGGTATCCTCCCATCTTTACATATCGCGCCGCTTCCGAAAGAATCAAAAGCTGTTTTTCCGCCAGTTGGCGTCCCTGATCGCAAACAGCCTTATATTTTATTTCCGGTTTGCGTCTGATTACGCCAAGTCCGGAGCATGGCCCGTCCACCAGTACGCGGTCTGCGGTTTGATCAAGTTCGCGATGTGGCTTCATGCCGTCCTGCTCCTTTAGCTGTATGATAGATATCCCCAACCGTTCGCTTTCTTTTTCTACAAGCGCCAGTTTATGTGCATATATGTCAAAGGCCCTTATTAGCCCCTTATTTTCCATAATTTCAGCCATGGCCAGAGATTTTCCTCCCGGCGCGGCACAGATGTCGTATACGGTCTCACCTGGCTGCGGCTGTAATATCTCAGCCGCCAGAAGGGACGCTGTATCCTGCACAGAGAATAATCCGCTTGCATACTCCTCTGTCTCCAGCAATCCGCTGCCTCTGACAAACAGAAGCCTACGGCTTTGCGCGCTCTCCCCGGCCTGAAACCCTTTGTCCAAAAGAGATCTTTTCAGGGCATCACGACTGGTACGCAACAGATTCACGCGGACAGAAAGCAACGGTCTTCGATTACCTGCGGCCAGTAACGCCTCTGTTTTTGTCACACCATACTGATTCATCCACAAGTTTACAATCCAAAGATCACAGGAATAGCGTACTGATAGATAATCAACTGGATCACTACCGCGATCCGGCAAAGTCAATTTCTCCTTCTGTCTTCCATAGCCGCGAAGCACACCGTTAACAAAACCCTCTCTGCCCGGCGTCACTTTTCTTGCCAATCTGACGGTCTCGCTGACCGCTGCATAATCCGGCACAGAATCCATAAAAACCAATTGATACAGTCCCAGCCGCAGTAGCGCCTTTACAGGTTTTTTCACACCAGACAGCCCTCTTGGAATCAATTGTTTCAACAGATGATCCAAATATATTCTGTTTTCCAGTACGCCATAAACCAATTCTCGTACCAGTGCAGGCGCGTCCGGATTTTGTTCCTGAATCTGCTTATTCAATTCTAAATTAGAATAGGACTGATTCTTTTCCATCTGCAGAAGTACACGGTATGCCGTATATCGATTACTGTCCGCCATCAGTCTCTCCTACCTCTAATCGCCAAAATTCTCAGTAAGTTGGCCACAGCTACCGCGAGAGCCGCCACATAAGTCATAGCCGCCGCACGCAATACTTTCTTTGAGCCCCGCAGATCATCCTGCGCTACCAGACCCAATTCCTGCATCTGATCGATCGCTCTGTTGCTTGCATTAAATTCTACCGGAAGTGTAATCAAATGAAAAGCCACAATACAAACAAAAGCAATAACGCCTATATTAAAAAGCAGATTGCCCATATACCAGCTTTCGCTATTGCCTGTTCCCAGTAAAATAATTCCGATAAGAATCAGAGGCCAGGTCAGATGTGATACCAGATTCACAACCGGTACGATACCGTTGCGTACTTTCAGCGGCACATAACCTCCGGCATGTTGCAGCGCATGACCGGCTTCGTGACAAGCCACACTAACAGCGGCTATAGATCCAACGCCGTAAACATCCTGTGATAGATTAAGCGTCCGGTTTCTCGGATTATAGTTATCAGTCAGGCTGCCCTTAATTTGCTGAATCTGCACATCGTAAAGTCCATTGGCGTCCAATACACGTCGCGCCGCCTGCGCGCCAGTAAGTCCTATCTGATTCCTGACCTTAGAGTACCGGCTAAAATTGCTTTTGACCGCCGCCTGCGCCCATAAAGCAAAAATCATAGCCGGAATCAGAATGATAATACTCGTATCATAGTAAAACAATTCTCATACCCCCTTTTTCAATTTATTTTTACCATAACCCTATTCCAAAATACAGTCTTCTTCTATATGATTTCCGCGCAGAAAATCTTTTACAGAAACTCTCTTTTTTCCCGGCATTTGAATCTGCAAAACTCTGAGAATTCCACTGCCGCAAGCAATATCCACGCCTTCATCTGACACTGACAAAACTTTTCCCGGAACATCCTGTCCCTGACTTTCCAGAACCCTGGCTTGCCAGATTTTCATCGTTTTTCCCATGTAGCTACAAAAGGCGCCGGGCCATGGATCAAAGGCTCGTATCTGGCGTTCGATCTCCTCTGCGCTCTTATTAAAATCAATTTTGCCATCTTGCTTCATGATTCTCGGCGCATAGGTAGCTTCTTCTTCATCCTGTGAAGCTGCCGCCAACTGTCTAGCTTTAATCCATGGTAAAACTTCTGCCAAAAGCTCCCCTCCCAGAATTGCCAGCTTATCGTGAAGCTGCTCATAGTTCATTTGCCCAATAGGAGTAATAGCTTTCGCCAACATATCGCCAGTATCCAGTCCTTCGTTCATCTGCATAATGGTAATGCCCGTTTCCGTCTCTCCATCCAAAATAGCTCTCTGAATCGGCGCCGCCCCACGAAGCTTCGGAAGCAAAGATGCGTGAACGTTAATGCATCCCAGCGGAGGCAGTTCCAGCAGCGTCTTCGGAATGATCTGTCCATACGCAGCCACAATAATAATGTCCGGTCCATATGCCTTTATCGTTTCCAGAGTTTCCGGACTGTTTTTGATTCTTTCAGGCTGGAGCACGGGTATATCATGTGCGATTGCCAGTTCCTTCACCGGCGTAAGCTGCACCTTTTTCCCTCGATCTCTGGCCTTATCCGGCTGCGTTACCACCAAGCCCACCTGATGTCCCGCTTCAATCACAGACTGTAATGATACGGCGGCAAAATCCGGCGTTCCCATAAATACGATTTTCATGCTTCTTCACCTTCTGCTCCCGTTTCAGCATCAGCATCTCTCACATTGGTGGCCTTATCTATATACAGAATGCCGTCTAAATGATCATATTCATGACACATAACCCTTGCATCCCAATCTTCAAAATCATAGACGTGTTCTACTCCTTCAAGGTCCAATGCTTTGATCTTAATTCTCTGAGGCCGTTCTACAGTACCGCAAAGCCCCGGTACGCTAAGACATCCCTCATCGCCCACTTGACTTCCTTCCTGCTCCAACATCACCGGATTTATCATATAATATACTCTGCCCGGCTCCGGTTCTGCAATGAACATACGGCGCATAACGCCCACCTGCGGCCCCGCAATCCCGCAGCCGTACTGCTCGCGCATCGTCTCCAGCATATCCTCCATGGTAACTCGAATCCGGTCAGTCACCTCTGAAATCTCTCTGCATTTTTTTCTCAATATATCATCGCCCTCCAGGACGACATTTCTTATTGCCATTTTCCTGTCTCCTCTCTAAAATGTACTGTACGGATTAACGTCGATGGTCATGGCGCATTCAATTCTATCCGCAACCAGCTTATCTCCAAATCGTCTAATATAATAGATATACTTGTTTCTCAATCCTTTCGGACATTTTATCAATATATAATAGCGAAAGCTATCCTTCCCTTTGAAATGATATGATAGTTTCGGTGAAAAAATATTTTCTTTATCAGCCTGCAGACGAAGCGCTGTCAAATGCTCTCTGCACGCTTCTGCCGCCGCCAGAGCTTCTGCTTCCCTACCGCTGGTAAACTCCACCAAAATCAAATCTGTAAAAGGAGGATAGTTCATGAATTCTCTAACCTGAATCTCCATATCGAAAAATCCCTGATAATCGTGGCTTGCTGCCATAGTTAGAGCAAAATTATCCGGTGTATAGGACTGAACAATAACTCGTCCTTCCAGATCTCCCCTTCCTGCTCGTCCCGCTACCTGGGTCACAAGCTGAAAGGTTCGCTCTGTGGCCCGATAATCCGGGATATGCAGGCTTACGTCAGCCGCCACTACGCCAACCAATCCCACATTTTTAAAATCCAGTCCTTTCGCTACCAACTGTGTTCCGATGAGAATATCTGTCTTTCCCCTTGAAAAACTGCCGATAATCCTAGATATTTCTCTTGCGTTTTTAGCGGTATCCAGATCGAGTCTCTCCACAGTTCTATCAGGAAACATATTTCTGGTAAACTCCTCTACCTTTTCTGTTCCTGCGCCAAAATACCGGATATACCGACTTCCGCATTTCGGACACTCATCTGGAATAGCAAATCGCTTGCCGCAATAATGGCAAACTCCTGCATTCTCCGCCTTGTGATAGGTCAGTGAAATGCCGCACTCTGGACACTGCATGACCTCGCCGCATTCCCGACAGGAAACAAACGTGGAGTAACCTCTCCGGTTAAGAAATAAAATAACCTGTCTACCCTCATCGAGATTTTCCTGCATCAAAGTATACAGACGTTCACTGAAAACCGTCCGGTTTCCGGACATCAGCTCCTGCCGCATATCGATCAGCTCTACAGTAGGCAGCGCTGCTGCGTTATAACGGTTCTTCATTTCAAGAAGATGATAAATTCCTTCTTTTGCCCTCTGATAAGATACAACTGATGGCGTCGCGCTGCCGAGAAGCAAAACGCCGTCATAGTACATCAACCGTTTAAAAGCAATATCTACCGTCTCATATTTGGGCGTCTGATCTGATTTATAAGTGGCCTCATGTTCTTCATCCATGATAATCATGCCAATATTCTGTGCTGGAGCGAAAACCGCCATTCTGGCTCCTATGATAATCCGCGCCTGACCGCGCCGTATCCGCATCCACTCGTCAAAACGTTCCCGTTTCGTCAATTTACTGTGAAGTATTGCAATATTCTCTTTACCAAAACGACTGATAAAGCGCTCCATAACCTGTTTTGTCAAGGCAATCTCCGGCACCAGCATAATGGCTGACCGGCCCTTTGTCAAAACCCTGGCAATAGCCTGCATATATACTTCTGTCTTGCCACTGCCTGTTACGCCGTGAAGAAGAAAATTTTCCTGACGGCCTTCCTCCACAGCGTCATTGATCTGACGAAGAACCCGCTCCTGCTCTGTTGTCAATGCCTCTATTCGCTGCATTTCGCCAGCAACATCCTTATAAGGTTCTTTTTCTTTTCCGGCTTTCGCGATTTTGCCACTAGGTATGAAGCATCTGACTGCATCCAAATACTTGATTCCATATCTCTGTCTCATCCAAATACAGGTTTCTGTCATCTCATCAGTCAGAGATATATCTGCGTCAACAGAGACCACATTCTTGATCTTAGATAAATTGCAATCCGGCGTGACATCTATTTCAAAAACATAACCGGTTTTCAATTTATTTCCTCGGTTGAAGGGAATCTGAACCAGATTTCCCCGGCTCAGATTCATTTCGGTTCCATAGGTATAGTATGTGTCCGTATGCCTGCTGTTATGATCGATAACTACATTTACATATTTCATGTTTACAGCAGGAAAATATTAGCCTTTCTGCAGGCTTCAACCATATCATCAGGCCATACAGAAGCCTGTACTTCTCCAATATGAGCCTTTCTCAGGAAAAACATACACAACCGGCTCTGTCCAATACCGCCGCCAACAGAATATGGAAGCTCATCATTTAGGATTGCCTGATGAAAAGCATGCGCCCTTCTGTCATCAGCGCCTTCCATTGTTAGCTGTCTATCCATGGCTTCCGCATCTACACGAATACCCATGGACGAAATTTCAAAGGCTCTGTCTAGAATATCGTTCCATAAGATTATATCACCGTTCAATTCCCAGTCATCATAATCCGGAGAACGTCCGTCATGTTTTTCACCGGATTTTAACGGTCCGCCGATCTTTTCGATAAATACCGCTCCATGGGCCTTACAGATCAAATCTTCTCTTTCCTTCGGCGTCTTGTTCGGATACAAATCCTCCAACTCCTGCGTCGTAATAAAATAAATCTCATTAGGTAATTCAGTCTGCAGATCCCTATAGATCCTGTTCACATAATCTCCAAGGTTCTTTAACGCGTTATAAATGGTCACCACTGTCTCGTGAAGATATTCAGTGCATCTTTGTTCCTTGGTAACAACCTTTTCCCAGTCCCATTGATCCACATATACGGAATGCAGGTTATCCATCTCCTCGTCCCGTCTGATGGCATTCATATCTGTGTAAATACCGTGTCCTGGTTTGATTCCATATTTTCCCAAAGCCATTCTCTTCCATTTTGCCAGGGACTGTACAACCTCAACCTCTTTCTCATCCATATCCTTTAAAGTAAAGGATACTCTTCTTTCCACACCGTTCAGATTATCATTCAGTCCGGTTTCCGGCACAACGAACAACGGCGCAGACACTCTGCGCAGGTTTAAGCCGTAAGCAAGCTCCTGCTGAAAGTAATCTTTAATTTTTTTGATTGCCCTCTGGGTTTCCAAAGGACTGATAACCGGTGAATAATCTTTAGGTGTAATTAACTGACTCATATAAAATCTCCTTACTCTATATTATCTCTTTGAGTACTCACAGCCGCAATAGTTTTGCCTGTAAAGGCCATACTCTTTAGACAACTGGATACTTCTCTGGAATCCCGCTTTTTTCTTAAAATCAATATCCAGAAACTGGATACCATATTTATCAGCCAATTCCTTTCCGATAGCCGAAATCAGCGGGTAATTCTTATGGGGACTGACGGTCAGCGTTGTAGTAAACAGACCGAAGCTTTTGGCTCTTGCCTGCTTGGCTGTCTTCTCTAAACGCTGTCGAAAGCAAATGGTACATCGAGCTCCGCCTTCAGGTTCATTACTATAGCCGGACACTGCTTCCAGATAGCGTTCCGGCTCATAATCCCCCTCTATAAAATGCAATCTGCCAAGGCCTGCATGCCGTTGATTGAACTGCTCGATAAAGAGAATCTGACTGGCTTTTCTCTTTTCATATTCCTCCAGATCGGTAATGCAGGGATTATAAAAAAATACGGTCAAATCGTAATCAGGCCACAGTCGTTCAATTACCGCAGTGCTGCATGGACCACAGCAGCTGTGAAGCAGAAGCGCGGGTTTCATCACTTCTTTTCCCGCTGATGCCAGATCCGCAAAGGTAAGATTATCGCACATTTGACAGCGCTGTGCCTCCAGGGGTTGAACAGACCTTTTTCCCATATTTTCTTCCTCCTTTTTGCAAATTTTTCTTCACAATTTTAATACTTTATTATATCATAGAATACAGCTAAATGAAAGGGGTTAACCATGAATCCGTATATAAATTCTATCAGCGATTATCTAAAAAACACATTTGGTCAAAAAACGATAAAGCTGTCTATTGACGGCGGTTTTACCTGCCCAAACCGGGATGGCACAAAGGGGACAGGCGGATGCATTTTCTGTTCTGCGGACGGAAGCGGCGACTTTGCCTCTACGATTGAAGATCAAATTCATCTGCTGTCCGAAAAATGGCCTGACGCCAAATATCTCGCTTATTTTCAAAATCATACTAACACTTATGCTCCCGTTGAAGAACTTCGAACAAAATACCAGGCCGCTCTCCGTCATCCGCTTATCAGCGGCATCGCGATTGCCACACGTCCTGATTGTCTGGGTAACGACGTATTAGATTTGCTTGCAGAAATTAATCGAGATCATTTTTTATGGGTAGAGCTGGGCTTACAATCTATTCATAAAAAAACCGCTGATTTTATTAACCGGGGCTACGATCTGGAAGTTTTCGATCAGGCTGTCAAATCACTGACAGATCGTGGTATTCGCATTGTCGTGCATTTAATTCTGGGGCTGCCGGGAGAAAGCCGGCAGGATATGATCGATTCCGTAAAATATGTCTGCCAAAGCGGCGCCTGGGGAATCAAGCTTCATCTCCTTAACGTAGTGAAAGGCTCACGCATGGAAATTGACTACAGCAACTATAATTCCTTTGACTCTCTGGAAAGCTATGTGAATTTCGTCTGCGATCTGATTGAAATCATCCCTCCCGAAATCGTTATTCATCGCATGACCGGAGACGCGCCAAGAAAAATCCTGATTACGCCCTGGTGGAGTTATAAAAAACGTACAATACTGAACGGTATTTACGCAGAGCTTCGGCGACGCGGCAGTTTCCAGGGCTGCAAGACCACGATTTAGCCATATATATACACAGCGGCAGGTTAACAAAACCTGCCGCCGCATTTTTTCTATTATTTATACACTACGCTTGCCTTCGTGGACCACTGCGTATAATAAGGCGTCCCTTCCATAATCCTCACGCCGCGTACTTTATAGTAGTATCTGATTCCCTTTGTCAGCGATTTTGTGTTCCTGTAAGTGAATTTATCCCCGTCTTTTGTAGAGAATATCGGCTTCGTTCCGTATCCGCTGGACTTTTTCACAGAGCGAAAGATCTCGAAATAATCCATTTTATAGCCCTTTGATTTTTTCCAATTGATACGAATACCATTACCTTCACACGCTCCTGATGCTGTCAAGGTCGTACGGTTTACACCCTCAGCGATGCCTTCGATGTAAGGATTATACGTAATAGCAGCCACATCGGACCATTGTGTATAATACAAGGTTCCATAAACTGCCCGTACTCCTCGTACTTTATAGTAATAGGTAGTATTTCTTACCAAATCTTTGGTATTTTTATATGTGCTCCTCGTTCCGTCTACCGTAGTGAAAAACGGAGTATCACCAAAAGCATCTGGACTTACTGAACGAAATACTTCATAGTAATCCATATCAACACCCGGTGTTTTCTCCCAATTTGTAAGAACAAAACCGTTACCCTGTACTGCTGACATTGTTAATCCAGTATTCTCTATTCCCTGTATCAGACTTGCACGTGCAGGGTCATACAAAATACTAATAGTATCAGACCACTTGGTATAGTAAGTTTTACCTCCAATAGTTCTCATTCCGCGCACTTTATAATAATACGTAGCGCCTAAAGATAATTGCTTTGTATTTTTATACGTAGACTGGGTTCCTGTATTCGTTGTATACATTGGAGAGGATCCAAATCCATTGGGACTTTCCGCACGGAATACTTGGAAACAATCCACCTTATACCCTTTAGACTTTTCCCATGCGAGACGTACATAGCCTTCCCCCTGCTCTTTTGGCGACAAAGAGATTGTGGTATTCTCTACGCCTTTAATCAATTTGTCATTATTCGCAGCTGGCGGCTGTGTATCGTCACGTACGACTTTAACATAATAAGTCTTTGACGCCAGTCCTGATGAGGATTTGCATTTGATCGCAATCTTGTTTTCACCGTTTACCAGATTATTGCCCGAAATAGTCACTGTGGCGCTTGGGTCGTTTTTATCCGCTTTAATTGTCAGCTTATCAGCTGCAACCGTTTCTCTCACCGTATAGGTGCTGGTGAATCGGTCAAAGGCTGGCGTGCAGCTCAATTTCCGACCATCGGCAGAAAGAGAAATACTATCTAAATAACAGTTATTGTTGCCTGTAGCAGGCGGCTGTTTGCATGGTGATGACGGCATGTCCTGATAAACAGGAATCTCGAAAGTAAACGCTTCGTTCAAAACTCCAAAATCGTAATAATCGTCATACATGATTGCAGCCAATGTTGCAGCATTAAAAACATTTGTAGCATATTGATATGTCCCGATATCTGACAATCCATTTCGTACATTGAAACGTTCGTAATATAAAGAGTATTGATTATTAGACATAAATCTGTCCGCTATATAAAGAGCCCCTCCCTTTACGGCCTTTTTCAAGCTGTTCCAGGGGCGTAAATAAGATGTCTCTGACTGATTAGATCCGCCTGCGGCAAAAACCAGTCCTTTCAATGCCGCAGTTCCGTCAGCGCTATCCACCGAACCGATATTGTACGGGTTATAGCAGTTACTGTAGTCCTTCCCCTTATAAGTAAAGCTATGCCCGTCAATCATAAACTTGCTGTTTCCCAGTTCAATTCTGGTCTTAGCAGCTAAATAAACAGGGCTGATACTGTAAGTCTTTCCGTTATAGGTCTGCTGAGCCGCCTCCATATAATAAGCCGATGCGTTAGACGGCAACCCTGTTCCTTTCAAAATACTTTTTACGATTTCTTCCGTCTGACAAGAAGAATCATAGTAAAAGGGTTCAAACATAAAAATACCTGATTCCGTCAGCCAATTGCGAGGATCCATATAAAACGCTACCGCCTGTTTGGACGCCGACACCCAAGAAGCTCCATCCTTCGGAAGATATGTATGAGTAGTAAAATTATATGTACCTTCGCGAACAGCCTTATACGCGTCTTTGTAATTGACGGATATCGTATTGGCGTCAGCGTCAGCGTATTGCTTTGCCAAAGCGTCTTTCCAGCTAAACTCCAACTTCTTTGCCTTAAAAGTCCAATTAGGATGCTTCTGATGTAGTAACCTGAGCTTAACCCTGTAGCTCTCCGGAAAACCTTCTGCTTGGAGAGCCGCCTCGAAACTGCTGTCCGCGGCATAAACAGCAGCATTCTGCATCGTAAATGCCGTTGTTATAAATAAAACTGCACTTAACAGGAATATCGTGCAGCGATTCACTGTTCTGATTCTTCCATACTCTTTCATCATCACTATTTCTCCATATCTTTCCCGATTTCCGGTCCGATTCTGCCGTCGTTGTAATGCTTTCTGCAAAGCGAAACATACATATCGTTACCTCCGATCATGACCTGCTGCCCCTGCTTAACAAATTTGCCGTCTACTACCCGGGCAACCATGGTCGCTTTGCGTCCACACCAGCAGATCGTCTTGATCTCCTCAATTTTATCCGCGTAAATCAACATATAGTAAGAGCCTTCAAAGAGTTCATTGCGAAAGTCGTTTTTCAGTCCATAGGCTAAAACCGGTACATCCAGGCTATCTACAATCTCTACCAGTTCCTGCACATGATGCTTCTTGAGAAACTGACACTCATCGATAAGAACACAATCGATCTTATGCTTCTCATTCTCTCTCATGAACAGTTCCAAAATATTTGTTTCTTCCTGAACACTGACAGCATCTCTCTGTAAACCGATTCTAGATGTAATGACACCGGAACCATATCGATTGTCAATAGCCGGAACCAACGTCAATACACGCTTTCCCCTTTCTTCGTAATTATATGCAACCTTAATCAGCTCAATAGATTTTCCCGCGTTCATTGTGCTGTATCTGTAATATAACTGAGCCATATTGTCCTCCTCTAAAAGTCTCTATTTTATTTTAAAGTATGCCTCCGAAAAAAGCAATAAAGAATAGGTTATTGGAATAAAAAAACAACCCTTCGGACTACTGTCAGCGAAAGGCTGCTCAAATGAATGGTGCCCAGACTCGGAATTGAACCAAGGACACGGGGATTTTCAGTCCCCTGCTCTACCTACTGAGCTATCTGGGCATATAAACTATGTGATTATACTGGTGGGCCATCAGGGACTTGAACCCGGGACCTGCCGGTTATGAGCCGGACGCTCTGACCAACTGAGCTAATGGCCCACATCTTTTGTTTTAATGGTCGGGGTGGCAGGATTTGAACCCGCGGCCCACTGGTCCCAAACCAGTTGCGCTACCAAACTGCGCTACACCCCGTTAATTATTTACATTGTGATCATCATTGGCAGGGGCAGTAGGAATCGAACCCACGGCACGTGGTTTTGGAGACCACTGCTCTACCAGCTGAGCTATACCCCTGCGAAATGGCGGAGAAGATGGGATTCGAACCCATGCGGCCCTAATATGAACCCTAACGGTTTAGCAAACCGTCCTCTTCAGCCTCTTGAGTACTTCTCCAGGCTAAACAAATCTCACAACTATATTCTTATATGCAATATGGCGGAGAGGGTGGGATTCGAACCCACGGTCCCTTTCGGAATCACTGGTTTTCAAGACCAGCTCCTTAAACCACTCGGACACCTCTCCATGTGTGGATTCAACCAACATCTGTTATAAAGTTTAAAATGGTGACCCATCGGAGATTCGAACTCCGGACACCTTGATTAAAAGTCAAGTGCTCTGCCGACTGAGCTAATGGGTCATAAACAACTGGCTGGGGTAGCAGGACTCGAACCTACGAATGACGGAGTCAAAGTCCGTTGCCTTACCACTTGGCTATACCCCAAAGCATCAAATAAAATTGGTGAGCCCACAGGGATTCGAACCCCGGACACACGGCTTAGAAGGCCGTTGCTCTATCCAGCTGAGCTATGAGCCCACACACAGTTTGAAAAAAGTGGAGCGGATGATGAGAATCGAACTCACGCCATCAGCTTGGAAGGCTGAGGTTCTACCATTGAACTACATCCGCAAAAATGGAGCGGAAGACGAGATTCGAACTCGCGACCCTCGCCTTGGCAAGGCGATGCTCTACCCCTGAGCCACTTCCGCAAAATTGGTCGAGGGAGATGGATTCGAACCATCGAAAGCTCAGCTAACGGATTTACAGTCCGCCCCCTTTGGCCACTCGGGAATCCCTCGACATTATTTTTCAAACTAAATTGTAATATTTGATGAATTGGCGCACAAACCAATCAACCGATTATTTTATTGGAGCTGGCGGAGGGAATCGAACCCCCAACCTGCTGATTACAAATCAGCTGCTCTACCGTTGAGCCACGCCAGCATATTATCGTCTTTAAAATTGGCGACCTGGAACGGGCTCGAACCGTCGACCTCCAGCGTGACAGGCTGGCATTCTAACCAACTGAACTACCAGGCCGCATCATACACATCAGATTACCTCAGCCTGTTGCTGTAGCAAACCTGTCTTGTATGTCTTGCTCGCTCACTCGCCAAGTTTATATTTGGCAAATGTTCTTCGCAAAGTAGTCACCAATCTTATATAAAAGATTGGTGGGCGTTATAGGGCTCGAACCTATGACCCCCTGCTTGTAAGGCAGGTGCTCTCCCAGCTGAGCTAAACGCCCATATTGCAAGTTTTTTACTTGGCACATTTACAAATTATACTAGCTTTGTCCATGTTTGTCAAGCATTATTTTCAATCTTTTTTGCCCCCATTTCAGAGGAAAAAGTGTCTTGAAAACAAGCCGCAGATTATATTATCACACATATAAGATCTTGTCAATAACTTTTTAAAACTATCTCTCGATCTTTTGCGGACTAATTTCTTCACTGATGATTATGGCCTTGCCACCTGACAAACCAGTAACCGTATCCCGCAATGCTCCCGCATCGGATGGGTCTGTAATTACATCAAATGTGACCGTATCAGCATAGATTATATTATCAAAATTCACCGCAAATGTAAAGGGGAAATTTTGTATTTTATTAAATACAGCGTAGTCCACTTGATATGTAATGGTTTGCATTTCAACGACATCGCAAATGCCCGCTTCTGCCAGACCCAACTTGGCGCTGCTGGTATACGCTCTGACCAGACCTCCCGTACCCAGCTTAACGCCTCCAAAATATCGTGTCACTACAATACATACATTGGTAATGCCTTCGTGCACCAACATCTGAACCATGGGCGCCCCGCTGGTTCCCTGCGGTTCTCCGTCATCACTGGCCCATTGCAGCTGAAATTTGTCTCCGATTACCATTGCAGGCACATTATGCGTAGCATCCTTATGCTTTTTTCTAACTGAAGCGATAAACGCTTCAGCTTCCTCCCTGGTTTCTGCAGGAGAAACATAGGCGATAAATCTGGAACGTTCTATACTTTGTTCAGCCCATCCTTCTTTCGCAACTGTACTATATAATTTCATATGTCTTTAACCTCTGATAATCCTCTGCCTTCAACTCCACATCGATCAAAGTGCCGTCCTCCACATAATCCATAGAATGAACAGCTGCTTTTTCGCACAAATAAGACGCCAAATCTCCCCTGGTATACGGGATTAAAAGCTTCGTTCTGATCACCTCTCCAAACAGACACCCTTTGATGGCGGCCAGAAGTTCCTCCATGCCGTTTCCTTCTTTTGCAGATACGAAAAAGGCTGGCGCGTCAGAATAGGACGGGGTAAATTCCGAAACCAGATCCATTTTGTTATATATCATCAGTTTTTCTTTGCCGCCTGCTCCAATCTCCGTTAAAACCCGATCTGTTACAGTAACATGAAACTGACTTTCCTCATAGGAAGCATCCACCACATGCAGCAGCAAGTCCGCGTGGAGAACTTCTTCCAGAGTAGCTTTAAAGGCCTCGACTAAACTATGAGGCAGCTTGCTGACAAAGCCTACCGTATCTACCAAAATAAACGTTCGATTGTCATCCAGTGTTACGCTTCGGCTCTGCGCGTCCAAAGTCGCGAACAGCATATCCTTCTCACGTACGGATTTTTCCTCTTTTCCCGCCATAGAAAGGATTTGATTCATCAAAGCGGATTTGCCCGAATTGGTATAGCCCACAAGCGCCACGATGGGAATCCCGTTTTTCTGCCTTTTAGACCGTTGTACGCTTCTGGTTCTGACCAGATCAGCCAACTCGCTTTTGATATCCTCCATACGACGTTCTATATGACGGCGGTCTGTTTCCAGCTTCTTTTCTCCGGGACCTCTAGTACCGATGCCGCCGCCAAGACGGGACAGAGATTTACCAAAGCCTGTAAGTCTCGGAAGACGATACTTCAGCTGTGCCAGCTCTACCTGTAATTTTCCTTCTCTGGAATCCGCCCGCTCCGCAAAGATATCCAATATCAAAATAGTTCTGTCAATCACCCTTACGCCAATGATATCTTCCAGGTTTCTCAGCTGCATGCCGCTCAGCTCATCGTTAAAGATAACCACATCCGCCTCCATATTTCGAACCAGCTTCGCTACTTCCTCAACCTTTCCTTTACCGATTAACGTGGCGGTATTAGGCTTTTCTAAGTTCTGAACAACCTTTCCTAAAACCTGTGCTCTGGCAGCCTCTGCCAACCCCTCCAATTCATCCATAGAGTAAGAAATGTCTTCTTTCCTCTGCAAACCGACTAAAATAGCTCTGTAATTTTCTTCTGTAATAATTTCATTGTTTTCATTAAATCTAAGCATGGCTTTAGTATACCACAAAAATCGTTTAAGTAACATCTAAAATATCTTCTTCCGGCACATTCACGTAGCTGTCCGGAACTTCACCTACAATTACCAGCTCACAGATCAACATTTTACTTGTAATCTGAATGTTATCCGCTGAAAAAGGTTCCAGCACACGAACGCTGCTCTTTAATATGATGTACACCTTATATTTAGTTTGATTGATGCCCTGCGTTTCAAAGGCCGTTTCGAAATCGCAGCTGGTTACAGCCATCGGCAGAATTTTAATATCTAATCCAAAATCCGTCTGCGACAACAGCTTACTTCCCATGAGAGTACCATAATTCAATTTGACTGGCACGGCCTTCATATCCTCATATTTTTTCTGCAAAGCAGCGGAAAAGCCAGACACCATTTCGTTGATTACCGGCGTGTTGGCCTGTACAATTTGTACTTTGCCGTCCTTCCCTTTCTTTACATTAAACAATCTTTCCTCATAATTTCCAGAAGAAAATTCCTCATGAATCGTTTCATTGATGATCCTGTTGACTACCCCTTTTGCTTTCAGCTTGCTCACAGCATCGATATTAGGTCCAATCTGCTGCTTTAAGCCGGTCATCAATAAAATGATCCCCATTCCGATTAAAGCAGCTGAAATCGCGATTTTCTTAGTAAATCTCATACTGCCTGCATACCTGTTTCTGCTCATAAAAAAGCCTCCTGCTACAGTATATGCCATAGCGGAGGCTTTTGACAGCGGCAGAGAGTTCTCTGGCCTTTAAATCTCAAAAATTTTGATTCCTTTACGAAGATATTCGTTGGTAATCTTAATGCGCGTACCTTTCATACCCAATGATCTAGACTCAATAACGCCGGCGCTTTCCAGCTTACGAAGGGCATTGACAATTACCGAACGAGTAATGCCGCTTTTATCAGCGATCTTGCTGGCTACCAGAAGACCCTCGTCGCCTTTCAACTCTGCGAAAATCTTAGTCACCGCATCCATCTCAGAATAAGAAAGTGTAGAGAGAGCCATTTCCACAGCCTCTTTCATTCTGTTTTCTTCTTCCTCATCCATAGCAATGCCTCTTGCGACTTCGATTCCTACCACAGTTGCGCCGTATTCACAAATGGCGATATCTTCATCGTCATACGCCTTATCTGGTCTGGCTAAAAGCAGTGTCGCAATGCGGTTGCCGCCGAAGACGATCGGCACAATCGTATGATATTTGCTGGCCAGATTATAGTCTTCCCCATAGAACTGCTTAATGCTGTCATATGTCAGATTGGCAGTTGTTTCTGAAACCTTCAGAAAACGATCGTTATACAGCTGCGGCAGCATTGCCTTACCCGTTTCTTCATCATAGGTCAAAGGCGCTTCTTCTCCTGCGCAATATTTCGCAGCCAGAACCTTACCCTTCTTATTCAAAATATAGATATTGGATCCCAGCATTTCGCTCATAATATTGCATAATTCGTCAAAGGAAATGTACCCTGCCGTGCTTTCAGAAAGCACCCAATTAAGTTTTCTAATCCTCGCTAATAATTTTTCACTCATATTCTTTCTCTTTTACCTCAACTTTTCTATTACTTTTACAGGATATAACGGTCTACATCGTCTTTATGAATTGTCTCCATAAATTTGCTCTGCACGTAAACTCTGTCGATCACAATCTCTTCTTCCTCCATCTCAGGAATGTTAAAGGAGATATCCTCCAACAGCTTTTCCAAAATCGTATGCAGTCTTCTAGCTCCGATATTTTCAGTCTGCTCATTCATAAGATACGACATTGTGGCGATTTCGTCAATAGCATCTTCAGAAAATTCCACTTTAATTCCTTCCGTTTCCAACAAAGCCTTATGCTGCTTAATAATGGCATTCTCCGGAACGGTTAAAATCTGTACGAAGGATTCCTTAGTCAAATTCTCTAATTCCACTCTGATCGGAAAACGTCCCTGTAATTCCGGAATTAAATCTGTAGGCTTCGCAGTATGGAACGCGCCGGCTCCGATGAACAAAATATGATCTGTCTTTACAGGTCCATATTTGGTATTTACAACACTTCCCTCCACGATAGGAAGAATATCACGCTGAACGCCTTCTCTAGACACGTCTGCGCCGCTGTGATAACTGGAGCTAGACGCAATTTTGTCAATCTCATCGATAAAGATGATACCGTTCTGCTCAGCGTTTTCCAACGCTTCATCCGTAACCTGATCCATATCCAGCAGGTTTTGCGCCTCCTGCTCACGCAGAATCTTTCTTGCTTCTTTCACTCTGACTCTCTTTGTTTTAGTCTTCTGCGGCATCATATCTCCAAAAATGTTTCCGATAGCGATACTCATGCCTTCATTGCTCATGTCCAGCTGATTCCCTTTTGGCGTATCGATAACCTCTATCTCAACAAACTGCTCCTCCAGCAAACCTGCGCGCAGCTGTTGACGAACCTGCTCTCTTGCCATCTCCACATCTCTGTCTTCCGGCTTACCCTCCGTTTCTTTCGCTTTGCTTTCTTCATAAAGCTGCTTCTGACTTGGATAACCGCCGCTGCTCATAAGAAAGTCAAACGGACTCTTAGACTTATTTCCCTGATTTTTTTTCTTGCTGCCCGGAATGATCGCCTCAATAATCTTTTCCTCCGCGATTCCCTCCGCGATGTCATACTTTTCCTTCAATCTGGATTGCTTTGTAATACGGATAGACGCTTCCACCAGATCCCGAATCATGGAATCCACGTCGCGGCCAACGTAACCTACCTCAGTAAACTTCGTTGCCTCTACTTTCACAAAGGGCGCTTCCATCAGTTTAGCAAGACGCCTTGCAATTTCCGTCTTACCGCATCCTGTAGGCCCCATCATCAAAATATTCTTCGGCGTAATTTCCTCTCTCATCTCATCAGAAAGGAGACTTCTCCTATACCGGTTTCTCAACGCAATCGCTACAGATTTTTTTGCGTCATCCTGACCGATGATATATTTATCAAGCTCCGCCACGATTTCTTTTGGCGTCATACTCTGAATCTTTCCAGCCATTTCTTATTCCCCCTTTTACAGTTTTTCTACCGTGATATGATCATTGGTATACACACATATGGAAGACGCGATCTTCAGAGATTCTCTGACAATATCCTCTGCTCCCAACTCCGTATGATTGAAAAGCGCGTTAGCCGCGGAATACGCAAAATTGCCTCCGGAACCGATAGCGACAAAATCCTGATCCGGCACGATAACCTCACCGTTTCCGCTAACCACCAACAAATCATCCTTGTCTGCAACAATCATCAAAGCCTCTAAGCTCCGCATCCCTTTATCACTGCGCCAAAGCTGCGCCAGATCTACAGCCGCCCGCTTTAGATTGCCGCTATGTTCTTCAAGCTTCTTCTCAAATTTTTCAGTAAGCGCGAAAGCATCCGCTACACCGCCTGCAAATCCCGTCAACACTTTGTTATGAAATATTTTTTTAACCTTCTTCGCGCCATTTTTCATAATAGCAGTTTCACCCATCGTTACCTGTCCGTCTCCCCCGATAGCAATATCATCAGGTCCTCTTCTGACAGCACAGATCGTTGTTGCATGGAATTGTGTCATCTTTTCTCTACCTCCGTTTTCCTTTCAGTTTACTCTTTATAGTCGCACTCCGCGTTAGAGCAGGCAAGATTGCCCGTCTTTGATTTCTTTTCTACCAATAACGCGCCGCACTTAGGGCATTTTTTATCTACCGGTCTATACCAATATGACTGATCACAGTCTGGATAACCGCTGCATCCAAAGAACAGTTTACCGCGCTTGCTCTTTCTGGCCACAATATCCTTCCCACATTTCGGACAAGGAACGCCTGTGGATTTCACCACCGGCTTCGTATTCTTGCACTCCGGATAACCGCTGCAGGCAATAAACTCTCCAAACCGGCCCACCTTCAACACCATCGGTTTGCCGCATACCTCACAAACTTCTCCCGTAGGCTGATCCTCAATCTGTACCTTCTCAATCGCGGCATCCGCAGCTTTCAGTTCTTTTTCAAAAGGTCCGTAAAAGTCTCGGATAATTTTTTTCCAGGCCAGCTTATCAATTTCCACATCATCCAAATGGTCCTCCATAGCGGCGGTAAAATTGACGTCCACGATCTCATGAAAATAGTCTTCCATCAGTCCCGTGACTAAAAAACCCAGTTCCGTTGGTACTAAAGACTTTTTCTCACGTTTAACATATTTACGCTCTGACAAAGTGCCCACCGTCGGCGCATACGTACTAGGCCGGCCGATATTCTTTTCTTCAAGTTCTTTTACAAGGCTGGCCTCTGTAAACCTTGACGGCGGCTGCGTGAAATTCTGCTCGCCACTGACGTTCTTTACCGTCAGCTTTTCTCCGGTATCCAAGGCAGGTAAAAGCTTATCCTTATCTTCATCGCTGTTATTTTTATATACTCTCTGATATCCGTCAAACAGCAGCTTGCTTCCCGTCGTTTTAAAGGTATAATCACCATTCTCTATTTCTACCTGCAGATTATCAAATCTGGCCGCGGCCATCTGACTGGCCATGAATCTCTGCCAAATCAACCGATACAGCTTATACTGCTCTGGCGTCAATGATTCCTTAATATCGTCAGGCTCTAAAGAAACATTGCTGGGACGAATCGCCTCATGCGCGTCCTGAATATCCTTCTTTTTATTAGAAAAAACGTTATGCCCCCGGTATTCACTTCCATACCTGTCCACTATAAAGGCCGCAGCAGCAGCTTTCGCTTCATCAGAAATACGCACAGAATCTGTTCTCAAATAAGTGATCAAACCGATCGTACCCTGTCCTTTCACCTCTACTCCTTCATAAAGCTGCTGTGCAATGAGCATCGTCTTTTTCGTATTAAAATTCAACCGTGTGGATGCCTCCTGCTGTAAGCTGCTCGTAGTAAAGGGTGCATAAGGCTTTTTCATCCGCTCTTTTTGATGCAGCGCTGCGACGTAATAATCGCCCTTTTTCAATTCCTGCAGGATATGATCATTCTGCTGTTTATTCTCAACTACGATCTTCTTCTTTTTATATTCAGCAAGCCGCGCGGAAAAACCCTTGCCCTTAGAAAACGCGGCAGTAATCGTCCAGTATTCCTTTGGATCAAAAGCCTGTATTTCCTTCTCTCTGTCGCAAATAATCTTCAGAGCTGCTGATTGGACGCGGCCGGCCGATAAGCCTTTTCTTACCTTTCGCCATAAAAGAGGACTGATCTGATAACCCACCAGCCGGTCTAACACACGTCTGGCCTGCTGCGCGTCTACCAAATTCAAATCGATCTGTCTCGGATGTTTAATAGCTTCCTTGATCGTCGTCTTCGTAATCTCATTGAATACGATCCGGCAAGGCGCTGTCGGATCCAGCCCCAGTAAATAGGCCAGATGCCAGGAAATCGCTTCTCCTTCTCGATCCGGGTCAGTTGCCAGATATACTTTAGAAGCCTTCTTCGCTTCTTTTCTCAAATCCTTGATGATATCCCCCTTGCCCCTGATAGGAATATACTGCGGTTCGAAATCATTATCGATATCAATTCCCAGCTTGCTCTTTGGCAAATCTCTGACATGTCCTACAGACGCGATTACTTTATAGTTTGATCCTAAATATTTCCCAATCGTTTTGGCCTTGGAAGGCGACTCTACGATGACTAAAGTCTTCTTACTCGTTGCTTTTTTTTTCGCAGTTGCCATTTTTCCTCCTGCACTTTTTCATTTTGTCGTTTCAATAGAGCATTATAGTATTCTTATCAGAATTTTGCAACAAAAATTTTCCCCATTGACGAAAAAATTATCCCTTTCATTTCCAGAACCGCTATTATACCATTTATTTCCGAAGGTTTCATGTTGGTTTTGTGATGAATCTCATCAACCGTGATTTCCCCGCCGCTCTTTATAACATTGAAGACGGTTTGCTCATCCTTTCCCAGCCTTTCTTTTATACATATTCCCTGGGGTTCAACGCCCATATCGATCAGCAGGTCGTCTAAGAGAATCAGTGGCGTTACATTCTCTCGTATAAGCTTATTTGTACCAAAGCTGTACAAGCTGGTGATATTTCCAGGTACTGCATAAACTCGCTTCCCCATTTCAGCCGCACATTCCGCCGTAATCAACGCGCCGCTTCGATTTCCTGCCTCCACAACAGCTACGCTTTCTGCCAAAGCCGCAATAATCCGATTTCTCTTTGGAAAATCATACGGCTTTACTGCATATTCCGGCCAGCGCTCTGAAAGCAATAAACCTTCACGTGCAATTTGCTGCTGCAGACCTTTGTTTTCGGGCGGGTAATAAGTATCTGTGCCGCCGCCTAATACAGCGACTGTCTTTCCTCCCGCCTCCAACGCGCCGAGATGCGCCGCGGTATCTATCCCTTTTGCCAGACCGCTTACTAAGGTCACATCATTTTCAGCCATTCTTCTTCCGATCATCCTGGCAACCGTCCTTCCGTATTGGGTGCAACGGCGGCTTCCCACCACTGCAACGCACCTACGTTCCAAGCAGGACAGATCTCCGTCAAAATATATCGTCTCTATATCAGGCGTAAACGCTGTCAGCGCCACGGGAAAAGCTTTGTTCACCTTTTGTATGCTTCCCTTCATCTTCGACTCTCCCTATAAGCAAAGGCTTCCGCTAAGTGCTTCATCTCTACCTGTTCGCTGCCCTCAAGATCCGCGATCGTTCTGGCAACTCTGCGAACTTTCATCAATGTTCTCGGATTTAGTTTCAACTTCTGGTAGGCCTGAGACACCAGCCGGCGCATTTTCCCATCCAACGGACAGAATTCCTCCACCATCCGTTCGCTCAACTGGTGATTCAGGCTGATGCTCATCCCCGCATACCGTTCAGCCTGCCGGCGGCGCGCCTCATCGATAAATTTTGCCATTTCAGCAGAAGACATTACCGTGGTATCTTCTAAACTCTCATATTCTACAGGTTGTAAATAGACGTGCATATCGATTCGATCCAAAACAGGACCAGACAATTTCTTTTGATAGCGCTCCACCTCTCTGTCAGTGCACTTACACTCATGGTTAGGATCGCCATAATAACCGCATTTACATGGATTACTGGCGGCAACCAGCATAAATTCTGCGGGAAAAACATGAGAAATTCCCCGACGTACCAGCGTTATTGATTTGCTCTCCAGCGGCGTTCTGAGCGCGTCGATTAAATTCCTGTCAAATTCTCCGATTTCATCCAAAAATAAAACGCCCTGACTGGCCAAAGAAATTTCCCCAGGCTTCGGTACGCTGCCTCCACCCAGCAATCCCGCCGGCGTTATTCTGTGGTGCGGCCGCCGGAACGGCCGGTTCGTAATCACCGGTATATCCTCCGTAAGAAGTCCGGCAACAGAATAGAGTATCGTAGTGTTAACGATTTCATCAAAATCCATTTCCGGCATGACAGAAACTACCCGTTCTGCCAGCATCGTCTTCCCAGTGGACGGACTACCCGTCATCAAAATGCCATGTCCTCCCGCCGCCGCGATCATAACTGCTCGCTTAGCATTTTCCTGCCCTTTCACATCAGCAAAGTCCAGCCGTCTGATATTCGCGCTTCTTGCGCAGATTTCCTTTACCGGTTCAAAGGTCGCGGGTCTTTCGCGTTCCATCTGTTTGCCTCCTCGCAAATGATCTACAATCTGCCCTAAATTATCCGCGGCATAAATTTCAATGCCTGATGCTAAAAGAGCTTCCTGGCGATTAGCGGCGGGAAGAATAATTCTGCGAACACCGTAACGCTGCATAGCCATAACCATAGGCAGAATTCCATCAGTGCGAACCAGAGAACCGTCCAAAGACAACTCTCCTAAAAAACAATATTCCGCCAAGCTTCGCAGCGGAAGCTGGCGTGATGAAGCTAAAATTCCTATGGCAATAGGCAGGTCAAAATGACTGCCTCTTTTTCGCACGCCAGCCGGAGACATGTTGATGGTAATACGGCTGCACGGATATTCCAGACCAGTGTTTACCAGCGCTGGACGAATCCGCTCCCTCGCTTCTTTGATCGTAGTATCTGCCTGTCCAACGATATTAAAAGTCGGCATACCGCGGGAAATATCTGTCTCAACAGATACAGGAAATGCCTCTACGCCTCGTAAAAAGGCTGAACAAATTTTTGATAACATGAAATTCCCCCTAAAATGCATTCTCAACTCTGTTAACCATAACTTCTATAACCTGGAAGGAAAAGGACATATAATTCTTTTCTCTGTTTTCCCTCAACCAATAAAAGGCTGCCTTACGAATATGCTGAATTTTTCGCCGATCCACCGCCTCCACCGGTCTGCCGAAGTTAGCCGTTCTTCTGGTTTTGACCTCAGTAAAAAGCAAACGTCCGTCTTTCTCCGCGATAATATCTATCTCCCCAAACCTGCATCGGAAATTCTTTTCCAGAATTATATAACCGTCCAGCCTCAACGTTTGAGCTGCGAACTCCTCGCCGCATTGTCCCAAGGCTACACGATAATTCATTCTGTCTTTTTCTTCATTTTTATGTTCCATCGCCTTTCACTTCCTTTTAAAACAAATTATGGAATATTTTTACTTATTTGCACATATAAAATTACTATATTCTGTAAAAATTGTCAATACTTTTTACAATCTTTCCCAAATTGAATATAAAAAAACGTCTCACCCAAAATCAGGGCAAAACGTTTTACTTTCTTGAAATTTATAAAACGAACTTTTCGATGGCCTTGGCAACGCCGTCGTCGTTATTGTTCGCCGTAACATAATCCGCTATTGCTTTTATCTCCTCGCTGGCATTATCCACCGCCACACCGATACCGGCTAGCTGCAGCATCCTTTGATCGTTGAGACTGTCTCCGCATGCCATCAACTCACAATGCTGTACAGACAGCTGTTCCATAAGAATCTCCAGCGCTCGTCCCTTGTTAGTATCCGCGCCGCCAATTTCCAGATTATGGATAAAGGAGGAGGTTACCGTAATACCGGGTAAAGCGGAAAGCGCCTTGTACCAACGCCCTTTATCCGTCAGATCTGGAAAATTCAAACTGATATTTTCAATTTTCTCCCTGTTTTCTATCATAAAATCACAGATCCCCACAACCGGATTTCTTGTAGTCAATATGTATTCGGCGTCACGATAGTCAGAACCGTGGGCCGCTACCTGATCGAATTCTGCCTTATCGATATAGGCCCTGCCTCCAACGAAGGTCTCTACGGACATGCCTGCGCCGCGAATCTTTTCTACCACTGTCAAAACCGCTTCCGGCGCAAGATTGTTTTCGTAAATTAACTCGCCGTCCTTCAATCTGGTAATATGCGCGCCGTTAGAAGTAATCACATATTCCAACCCTTTGATGGAAAACAGTTGCCCAGGAAGAGATTGGTATGTGCGTCCGGTAGAGATTACAATATGCACGCCTTTTTCCATAGCGTTTAAAAAAGCTTTTGCTGTACGCGCCGATATTTCCCCTCTGCTGTTCAATGTAGTACCGTCTAAATCCAACGCCACCATGCGAATCTCTTTATGTTCCATTTTATCTCCCCTTTCCCTGACGCAGCGCCAGAAACTCAGTATTATATTTTCGTACCTGTTTCATCGTACATCCCCCATCGTGTCCGGGATAAATAAAGACGTCATTCTCCCATTTGTCTAACACATCGCGTACCGTATCTTCCATCTGCCTTTCATCTCCTCCCGCCAGATCGCTCCTGCCGAGATCAGTGTCAAACAATGTATCACCTGTAAAACAAATTCTGCTTTTTTCTGCCATGACGCAGATACTTCCCTGCGTATGGCCTGGCGTATGAATCACTTGCAAAACCTCGCCATCTAAATCCAGCTTGCAACCCTCCGTCAGACAATGATCTACACGCCCTTTATATATGAAAGCATCCGCTTCATGCATATAAATCGGGCAGTCATGCAGAATCTGACTCACATTTTCAGCCGCTCCGGTATGATCGTGATGAAGATGGGTCAAAATGACGCCCCGACACGTTAACCCGTGATCCTGCACAAATTTGATAAATTTTTTCGGATTATATCCGGGATCTATAATATAGCAGCTTTCACCATCGCTTTGATAAACTACATAACCATTTGCCGCCAAGTTTCCACCAGTAAAACCTTTGACTTTCAAAATTTTTCTCCTTTCCAGACGGGTATCTTTTATCATTATACCAAAACCTCTTGCAAAATCAAACTGTTTGAATTAGAATAGTGTAAGCGTTTGGAGAAACACATAGAAAACAATTAACATAATGAACGAGGAATCTTAAATGAAAGTAGCAATTGTAGGAGCAGGAAAATTAGGCTATCGAGTGGCCGCTGCCTTACTCGGCGGTGATTATTCTATCACCATTATTGATAAAAATGAAAACGTTCTGAATAAGCTTTCACAGCAGCTTGACGTTTTGACCATAAATGCTGACGCCCGCGACATCGGCGTATTAAAGAGCGCCGATATCAGCACTTTCAATTATCTTCTTGCTGTAACAGATAACGATGAGACAAACATCGTTATCGCATCCTTTGCAAAAAAACTGGGATGCCGCCGTGTTATCGCGCGTGTGAGGGAACCGGAGCATATGAATCAATTTGGATTTATCAAAGAGACAATGGGCATCGACTCCATTGTCAATCCTGATCTGGCTATCACCGTTGAAATCTATAAATATTTGGCTGAAAAATACACTTTGAGCAACGGTATCTTTACCAGTGGAAAGATCGCCCTGATTGAATTCCCGTCTAAAAGATATCCGAAATTGGTCAACCTCTCTATTCCGGAAGTGAAAGAAGTGTTGCCGGACATGCTCATTGCCGCTATCTCTCGAAACGGCAAAGTGATCATTCCCCATGGAGACGATTTCATCAAGCCGGGCGATTCCCTATATGTCATCGGAGAAAAAGATCATATCATTGAACTGAATAAAAAAGTCCATGAAAGAGGTAAATACACCAATCTCCAAAAGGTTATGATAATTGGCGGCGGAAAAACGGGATTTTATCTGGCTGAAATGCTGTCCGAATTCGGAGCAGCAGTAAAACTGGTGGAAAAAGACCTCGCGCGCTGTCGCTATTTGTCAACACATTTGAATAATGTCATGATTCTTCACAGCGATGGTACGGATTTATCTCTATTAGAAGAAGAAAATATGAATGAAATGGACGCTTTCGTCACCGCTACAGGTTATGATGAGGAAAACCTACTGTTGGCGCTTACCGCTAAGCAGCATGGCATTGACGACGTCATCTCTAAAGTAAGCCACGAAAGCTATAAGGATCTAATTGAACGTATGGGTGTGGACATGGTACTGAATCCATTAGATATCACGGCCAGCAATATTCTTCGATTCATTCAGGGTTCTAAGAAGATCATATCCTCCGTGTTAATTCAGGGACAAGCTGAAATTATGGAAATTGTGGCCCACTCTCATATGACTATGCTCGGCGTGCCTCTCTCACAGTTAAATTTACCGGACGGCGTACTGATCGCGGCTATCCACCGCGGCCAGCAGGTGATCATTCCCGGAGGCGATACGGCCATCCAATGGAATGACCGCGTAATTATTCTCAGTCTGCTCAGTGAAATCGGCGATATGGAAAAACTGCTGAAAAACAAATAATGCATGTAGTTCACATTGTAAGGAGTCAAGCTATGACAGTTAACTTTAATGGAGTTCTTCGGATCATGGGATATTTGCTTCTGGTACTGGGATGCAGCATGCTCCCGGCCCTGCTGGTAGCCGTAGCGTACCATGAATCCGATGCTCTTAGGAGTTTTCTTTACACGATCCTCCCCTGTTTTATCTTGGGGATCATACTAATTAAGATATTTCACCCTTCTCTGATGAAAGTAAAATCCAGAGATGGGTTTCTTATTGTATCTCTTTGCTGGTTACTGTTTTCCGCAGCCGGCGCGATTCCCTTCGTCCTTTCAGGCGCGATCGACAGCTATGTAGACGCATTCTTCGAAACATGTTCCGGTTTTTCTACTACAGGGTCTTCTATCTTGTCGGAAATTGAAGCTTTACCGAAGTCCATACTGTTTTGGCGCTCCTTCACCCATTGGTTAGGCGGTATGGGAATCATCGTCCTGGTTACAGCTCTTCTGCCCTCGATCGGTATGGGAGGCCAACTGATTGCCAGCGCGGAAACACCAGGACCGGTCTTAGAAAAAATCTCTCCTCGTTTTTCTGATACGGCAAAACGGCTGTACCTGGTTTATCTGTTGTTTACAGCAGTTGAAACAGTTATGCTTCTCTGTTGCGGCATGTCTCTGTACGACGCCCTGCTTCACACCTTCGGGACTGTCGGTACAGGAGGATTTTCTTCCTATAATGCCAGTGTCGGTCACTTTTCAAATCCCTGCGTTCACTGGATCATCATTCTATTCATGGTTCTTTGCGGCGTCAACTTTAACTTATACTTCATTTTAATCCGCCACGGAGTCCGCAGAGTTTTCTGTGATTCTGAATTAAAACTGTACTTGACTATCATAGGCGGAGCAGTTGCTTTGATCACCCTGAACCTGATGTTATCAGGAACCTATGAAAACCTGTCAGACGGACTTCGAGACGCGTCGTTTCAGGTTACGTCCATCATTACTACGACAGGTTATGCCACAGAGGATTACGATATATGGCCTACTTTCAGTAAAATGATCATTCTTTTGTTGATGCTGACCGGCGCTTGTTCTTCTTCTACAGGCGGCGGCGTCAAAATCATCCGTATCCTGATCTCCTTAAAACTGATTCGCAGAGGCATTTCTCTAAAGCTGCATCCTAATCAGGTTGTCTCAGTGACTCTGAATAAAAGACAGATTCCACAGGAAGTTGCCACGAACATCGCTAACTTTGTTTTTTTCTACATCTTTGTAACGTTCGCCGGTTCCCTCCTCATATCCTTTAACGGGTTTGACTTAATGACAACCATATCCTCGGTATTGGCTTGCCTAGGAAATATCGGCCCAGGCTTCAATTTGGTAGGACCAACTATGAACTTTTCCGCTTTTTCGGATTTTTCCAAACTGGTCCTTTCGTTCCTGATGATTGCGGGAAGACTGGAGTTGTTTACCTTCTTCATGCTTTTCTCACCGCATTATTGGAATTCAAACAAGTGTTAAATTTATTTTCCAATTATGTACTGCAAACTAGAAAGGTGAATGAATTATTATGACCTATAATCATCGAGTGATCCTTCGAACAATTTCAATCATTTTGTTTTTCGAAGGGCTGGCTATGCTGGCTCCGGTAGTTTGTGCTGTCTACAACAACGAACAAGGCCCGGCTTCCGCTCTGTTTTTAACCGCGCTTTCCTGCATAGCTATAGGTATGCTTGTATTTCGTTTTCTCAAATACTATACCCTGAAGATCAAACAGCGTGAAAGCTATTTCATTGCCTTTATCTGTTGGTTTGTGGTCTGTCTGGTTGGGACGTTTCCTTTCATTTTCAGTGGATGCGGTTACTCTTTTACAGATTGTGTCTTTGAATCTGTATCCGGTTGGACGACCACCGGGGCATGGACGATCCCACTGGAAAATATGCCTCGTTCTCTGGTACTCTGGAAAGCGATCAGCAATTGGCTAGGCGGTATGGGACTGCTGCTTCTGACGATTTCTTTCTTTCCGATACTAGGCATAGAGGGACAAAAAATGGCGGCGGCAGAAGTGCCGGGGCCTGAATTCGAAAAAATGTCCGCTCGAATCAGCGATACAGCGAAAATCTCATATCGCATCTATATCGTCATGACAATCATAGAATTCCTATTGCTGCTGCCCAGCGGTATGACGCCCTTTGAAGCACTGATTAACACCATGTCCACCATTAGTACTGCCGGTCTGATCGACTTAGGCGCCGGCATCATGAGCGCGCCAACGCCTTATATAAAAGCGGTTTTTACAATTTTCTCCATAGCCGGATCGATCAATTTTATGATGTATTTTTTCCTCTATCACAGGAAATGGCGTCTGGTATGGCGTAACGTAGAGCTAAGAACCTATTTGGTATTATTGACAGGCGGCGCTTTGATCATCGCAATTTCACTGCTAGCATGCGGCCGTTACGATACCTTTTGGGGAGCCTTTGGGGATAGCTTTGCCCAGTCTGTAGCTTTCGGCGCCACTTCTGGCTTTGAAATTGACGATATTAACCTGTGGCCAACGTTAAGCAAAATGATTCTTCTCATTCTTCTTTTTATCGGAGGCTGCGGAAATTCCACAAGCGGCTCAATCAAGGTCATTCGTTTCATCATATACTTCAAAATCATTCTTCGAGGCATATATAAACGAATTCACCCGCGGGCGGTGCGGCCTATTATGATTCAGGGGAAACCAGTCAGCGCGGCAACTGCTGCTTCAGTAACGGTGTTCACTATGATGTATTTTTTGATCCTTCTAATCTCAGCCCTGGTTTTCTCTCTAGAGAACATGGATCTTGAAACTACACTCTGTACTGCTTTGGCCTGCATCACTAACAACGGTACTGCTTTTGGCGGTATCACCGGCGGCAATTTCAGCATATTCTCCGATGGTTGTAAGCTATATGCATCGATCCTGATGTTGTCAGGCAGATTGGAATTATATGCGATCATACTTCTGTTTACTCGGTCATTCTGGAATTCTGACAGAGTAAGAACATAAAAATTCCCCCTCTCGGTATATTCCTATTCAAATCTGGAAAGACTGATATCGGAGGGAATTTTATGACGGTAAAAGAATTGATGTCGACCAGCATTTGCTTCATACGTTCCGACGCTTCTCTGTCTCAGGCCGCTGCGCTTATGCGGCAGTACAATATTGGCTTTATTCCAGTTTGTGATAATAAAGGCGCTCTCCTGGGAGCCGTTACGGATCGAGACCTGATTACACGCACTGACTTTGAGGCAGATGAACCGGCCAAGATTCCTGCATCTTCTCTGATGACAAAAAATCTGGTCACCGTGTCGCCTGATATGGATATTCATGATGCGGCCTGCCTCTTTTCCAAAAGCAAAGTCCACCGTTTACCGGTGGTAGAAAATGGTAGGCTGGTCGGTATTCTGACGGTCAATGATCTTGCCAAAAAACGGATCTATCTCGCTGAAGTAGGTGACATCATGGGTGCGTTTATGCAATAGCCCTGTGATTTTGCCCCCATATTCACACAAATTTCATTCCAAATATTAAAACGAAGAAAATCTTCACAAAATCTTCACGAAACAGAGTTAAATAATGATTGCTTTATTTAAATAATTGATTTAATATATTGTGTAGAAAGGAATGATGCAATATGACACAAAGAAGCAAAAACAAGAGCAATTTCAAAAAGGGATCAGTCGAAATGCTGCTCCTCCATCTCTTGAAAACTGAAGGCGACTGCTATGGATACCAGCTTTCTCAGCTAATTAACCAGAGATCTAATGGTGTGCTGATTATCCCCGAGGGTTCCATGTATCCTACATTGTACAAGTTGATCGACAACAAATACATAACGGATTATAAAAAGACCGTTGGTAAAAGAATGACTCGTGTTTACTACCATCTGGAAGAATCCGGTGTACAGCGTTTAGCTGAACTGGTAGAGGACTATAAAGAAGTCACAGATGCAATCCATAAGATCATGGAATTTTAATCTGCAAAAGACATTTCAGTAAACAATTAAAGAGGAACGGTTTCTGTTTAGAAATGAAACCGCTCCTCTTTTCTATTTCCTTATTCTAAAGATTCCTCAGAAAGCAGTAGAAAATCGATCTGTCTATCCTCTGCACTGGCGGCCAGAACCAATACTGTAACCGCATCTCCCAGAGCATAGATCTTTCGTGTCTGTCTGCCGATCACCCGATATTTTCCATCCTCATAATCATAAAAATCATCTTTGAGGCTATCGAGCCTAACCATTCCTTCTACAGTGTTTGGGAGCTGCACATAAATGCCGAAAGCTGTCACACCGCTGATGATGCCGCTATAAACCTCTCCTATATGTCCCTCCATATACTGCGCTTTTTTCATTTTGATAACTTCGCGCTCCATCTCCTGCGCTTTACGCTCTGTCTGAGAAGAAATCAAAGAGGCGTTTTCAGCATCCTTGCGAAACTTCTTCAACAGTTTTTCATCAGCCTCGCCAGACAGCCACGCTTTGATAATACGATGAATCATCAAATCCGGGTATCTTCTGATTGGCGAAGTAAAATGACAATAAAACCGAAAAGACAACCCAAAATGTCCTTCACATTCTGTACTGTAAAAAGCTTTCTTCATCGACCTTAGTATAACAGAACTTGCTATGGTCTCATAAGGTCTTCCCGCTAGACCTTCCAAAATCTCTGACAGCGCCTTTGGATGGATATTATCTGGATTACCCGGCAAATTCACCCCGAATCCGGCTAAAAAAGCTTTTAAGGCGCCTATTTTCTCCGTATCCGGCTTTTCATGAACGCGGTAGACAAAAGGATATTGCATCCAATAAAACTGCTCTGCCACTGTCTGATTGGCTGACAGCATGAATTCTTCAATGATTCGGTTTGCCGTGCGGCGTTCCTGCACGCCGATCTCAATCGGTTCTTCATTTTCATTCAAAAGGATTTCTGTCTCATCAAAATCAAAGTCCAGACTGCCTCTTTCCTTTCGCTTCTTTCGCAAAATTCCTGCAAGCTCCTGCATTTTTATCAGATCCTCATAGATGAAGCTGTACTTTTCAATAAGCGCGTCGTCACCCTTTTCCAGCATGTCTGAAACATCGTCATAGACCAGCCTGGCCTTTGAATTAATAACACTTTCAAATATCTCATGCCCTACTACAGTACCCTGACGATCTATTTCCATTTGACAACTCAACGTCAGTCTTTCCACTTTGGGATTCAAGCTGCAAATGCCGTTTGATAACACTTTTGGCAGCATAGGCACAACTCTGCTCAACAGATACACACTGTTTCCGCGCTTCAACGCTTCTTTATCCAAAGGACCGTCGGCCTGAACGTAGTGACTCACGTCTGCAATATGAACGCCTAAAAGATAATTACCGTTAGGTAATTCTTCAATAGATACCGCATCATCTAAATCCTTTGCAGAAGCTCCGTCGATGGTAAAGATGTTTTTTGCTCGCAAATCCCTTCTCTTAATAATCTCATCTAAAGTAATCAGCTCTTTAGATCGAGCTTTCGCTTCTGCATTACACCTGCTAGGAAAAGTCTCGTACAGTCCTCCTGAACGTATCAGCGCTTTTATCTCTCCTCCCGGCTGCCCGTATCGTGAAATGATTTCAGTAATTTTGCCTTCGGCGCTTACATTCCTTTCCGGATAGCGGGTAATCTTTACCACAACTTTATCTCCACTCTGAGCGCCGCGAAAATCAGAACGCTTTACGAAAACATCATCATTATTTCGTTTATCGTCGGCTATTACAAATCCAAACTTCTTATTTCGCTGGAAAGTGCCTACGACTTCCTGATTGGCTCGAATCAAAACTTTGTCTACAATGCCTTCTTTGCTTCGTTCCCAAAGATATTCCGGCAGCAAGTCCACCTGAACAGTATCTCCATGCATTGCGCCGGCCATATTGCTTCGGCCGATAAAAATGTCTCTTCCTTCTTCCTGCCGTACAAAACCAAAACCCGCCTTATTCTTTTCCAGTACGCCGACAAAAGGTCCCTCTCCCGTACCGTTTTTTCCCTCCACAAACTGTCTGTGGCTTTTATATCTATGCTTTTTGTTATTTGTTCTTCTCATCATACCTATATTGTAAACGAAAACAGCAAAATTTACTACAGAAATTTGAAAAGCATTAATATAAAGAAAACGCAGAGTTTCCCCTGCGTTTGTTGGTGCCGCCTCTACCTTGGAGACGGATTCTAAAATTGGTTATATTACTGATTTGTCTGTGTTCCATTGTCAACAGTATCCTTGCTGACATCGCCCTTATCTCCAGCTTTCTGATCATTTCTGTCGCCGTCCAGAGCATCATCTACATCGTCTGCCGCATCATCTATGCCGTCTTTCACATCGTCGCCAAGATCTTCTGCATCATCCTTCAGGTCGTCTGCTCCATCATTCACATCCTGTTCAACTTTATTGTTCTGCTGATCATCAGGAATAGCGTCGTTATCATCATCTCTGCTGCCACAGCTGCTGAATACGAGAACTGTTACCAGTAATAAAGCCATTAGAAAAAATCTGGTCTTTTTCATATTGAAACTCCTTTCTTTTTTCTACATCTATTGTCTGCCAACAAACAAGAAATATGAAAGGAATTTTCTGGTTTTTTTATTCATTTTGACCGAGATATGATATAATGTCTACACACGGCGACTGGCGAGCTGAAAGCGAAGACAGAGCCGATGTGTAACAGATGCCCAGAGCACTTAGCGATTGACAAGCCGAAAGGCGCCGACAGAGCTTAGTGCTTATGGCATAATGTCTACACACGGCAATGAAGCCCTAGCCCGCTGATCGACAAGCCGCAGGCGCAGGTGGAAGCGCGGCAGGTCTCATGTCAGGAGTGCAGGAGCTTTGCTCCGTGGCACTCTACGGCGGAAGCCCTAGCCCGCTGATCGACAAGCCGCAGGCGCAGGTGGAAGCGTGGCGGGTCTCATGTCAGGAGTGCAGGAGCTTTGCTCCGTGGCACTCTACGGCAAGGCGAGCTGAAAGCGAAGACAGAGCCGATGTGTAACAGATGCCCAGAGCACTTAGCGATTGGCAAGCCGAAAGGCACCGACAGAGCTTAGTGCTTATGGCATAATGTCTACACACGGCAATGAAGCCCTAGCCCGCTGATCGACAAGCCGCAGGCGCAGGTGGAAGCGCGGCAGGTCTCATGTCAGGAGTGCAGGAGCTTTGCTCCGTGGCACTCTACGGCGGAAGCCCTAGCCCGCTGATCGACAAGCCGCAGGCGCAGGTGGAAGCGTGGCGGGTCTCATGTCAGGAGTGCAGGAGCTTTGCTCCGTGGCACTCTACGGCAAGGCGAGCTGAAAGCGAAGACAGAGCCGATGTGTAACAGATGCCCAGAGCACTTAGCGATTGGCAAGCCGAAAGGCACCGACAGAGCTTAGTGCTTATGGCATAATGTCTACACACGGCAATGAAGCAAGCCCTAGCCCGCTGATCGACAAGCTACAGGCGCAGGTGGAAGCGCGGCAGGTCTCATGTCAGGAGTGCAGGAGCTTTGCTCCGTGGCACTCTACGGCGGAAGCCCTAGCCCGCTGATCGACAAGCTACAGGCGCAGGTGGAAGCGCGGCAGGTCTCATGTCAGGAGTGCAGGAGCTTTGCTCCGTGGCACTCTACGGCAAGGCGAGCTGAAAGCGAAGACAGAGCCGATGTGTAACATTCTATAAAAGGAGTTATTTGAAAATGAACCCATATTATACGCATAAGGAAGTCTGCCCGGGATTATTTCATATCTGGGAGCCTGCAGGCGTCGCATGTACTTTGATTGCGGGAAACACCGCGTCACTTCTCATCGATACGGGTTATGGCTTCGGTAATTTGGCTGCATACGTAAAAACTCTCACCAACGCGCCTCTACAGCTGATCAATACCCATGGTCATTTAGATCATGCCGGAGGCAACTGGCAATTTACACAGGCTGCATGGCTGCATCCCTTTGAGAAACTGGTATATGATATCTATCAAGATGATAAAATAACCCATGTTCCTTATGTTGAAAAAAAATACACTTCAGGCAAAATCAGCAATCCGTTTCCCCCTGAATTTAATAAAATTTCTTACATGGAACACAAATCTGTTATATTCCAAGATGTATCCGATCATCAAATCTTTGACCTGGGCGGACGAAAAGTAGAAGTGCTTTTTCTCCCCGGTCATACGAAAGGCTCTCTTGCCCTTTTCGATCACCAATGCAAAGTGCTGATGACCGGAGATAATGTAGGGCCAAGCCTGTGGATCATGTTTCAACAAAGTGCGCCGATTTCCACCTTTGCCCGGCGACTGGCAGAAATTCAATCTGATTATCCGATTGAACATGTTCTTGCTTCTCACAATCCAAATCTATATTCTCCTGCAATCATCGACCATGTACTTCATGCAGTAACTACCTGCAGTCCGGAAACCAGTAGTATTTTCGTTCACCCTCGTCACGGATACAAAGCTTTGCATCACAAAGAACTAGTGGAAGACATATCCGGCCTGAAAACAATTCACGTAGTGTTTCCGCTACAAAAATAGTGCTTCCTTTATATCTTTTTCTTTGTTACAGGTACCCATACCTCATATTGTGCGTTCTGTGGGTCTGGATTTAAGTAAATCTCAATATCGGGAGCGTTGGCATATTCATATCCTGAGGTCGGAAGCCACTCCGTTATAATCCGTTGCTCCAATTCCTGTATTGACTGATTTGTACCCGCTCCAGAAAAGATTGCCCAAGTAGATGCAGGCACGATATATTCTTCAAACTCATCACTTGCCTTTGCGCTGGAAACGGCAATAAAATATTTCCATTGTTCTTCATCATTGCAGGCGCTCACACCCAAAAGTCCCATTGGCGGCGTATCCATCATTCCTGCCAGTTTCTGTATCGTTCCATTTACCGCGGCATCCTGCCACATCTTTGGCACAACCATAAAGTTATGTTCGATTTCCTTATCAAGCGGTGCAGATACGCCAATGATGCGAAATGCTTCTTTTGTTTCGATTCTATAATTCATTTCTGTCGCTCCTTTTACAGTAATTGTAAACACAATAGGGGAAAAAGATTTTACGGATGTGCCCTCGCCTTTCACAGACGATGGAGTTATCCCGTGAAAGGACTGAAACGCCCTGTTAAATGCAGTCGGGGAACGATAGCCGTATTTCTCTGCAATATCAATAATCCGTTCATCCCCACCCTGCAAGTCTACCGCCGCTAAAGACATTTTTCTTCTTCGGATATACTCTGCAAGAGTGATACCCGCCATATAAGTAAACATCCGCTGATAGTGATAGGTGGAGCAGCAGGCAATCCGCCCAAGCTGTTCATAGTCAATCTCGTCTGTCAAATGTTCCTCAATATAATTCACGCTTTGATTTAATCTTTCAACCCATTCCATAAAAACCTCCTTATCCGCACATATTGTGCTTTATGAGCTTAAATTTGTCTTTAACATTATAAGTCTTATTCTTAGATTTTTCCTCTCTATCCTTGCACAAAAAAGAGAGGCAGCTATTCAATATATGATACAAATTATTTCATACAAAAAACAGAAACCGCTGCGGACTTACTGTCTGCAGCGGCTAAATGAAAAAGTATTATTCTTCTTCGTTTTCTTCTTCAATGACTTCTTCTGTCTCCAGAGCTTCTTTGATGCTCAGGCTGATTCTCTTTCTCTCTCTGTCAATGTCAAGAATTTTGGCATCAACTGCCTGTCCGATAGAAAGTTCATCTGCAATATTTCCAACTCTCTTATGAGCAACTTCAGAAATATGAACCAAACCATCAAGTCCAGGCTCGAGTTCTACAAATGCACCATACTCTTTGATCTGAACTACCTTACCGGATACAATCTGTCCAATCTGATAATTCACATCAATTACAGACCACGGTTCAGGCATTGTCTGCTTCAGACCCAGAGAAATTTTTCCTTTTTCCTCGTTCATGGAGAGAATCTTAACCTTAACTGTATCTCCAATCTTCAAAACTTCCTGCGGGTGCTTCAGCTTTCCCCAGGAAATCTCAGAGATATGTAACAGTCCGTCGATACCACCCAGATCGATAAATGCACCGTAATCAGTAAACCGCATAACAGTTCCTTCTACGATATCATCTACGTGCAGGCTTTCCCATACAGCAGCGATTTTCTTCTGTCTTTCTTCATTAAGAACCGCCTTATGTGAGAATACTGCTCTGTTTCTCTTCTGGTCAACCCTGGAAACCTTAACATCCAGAGTCTGTCCCATAAACTCGTCTGCATTCTCAACAAACTTATCAGAAAGCTGAGAAAGCGGAATAAAGCCAGTGACCTCTTTGTATGCAGCAATTACGCCGCCGTTGACCTGTCTGACAACTTTAACATTGATGATCGATTTATTTTCAAGAGCTTCGTTAATTTCGTTCCAGTGCTCATTAATTTCAAGCCGTTTCTTCGAAAGCAAGATCCCACCATCGCCGTCATCAGTCTTGATAACCTTTGCCTGGATCTCATCGCCTACTTCAAATAAATCAGTCAGCTTTTTTCCTTCCTCTAGAGTAATTTCTTCCACAGGAAGAATTCCGTCCTTTTTGCAACCCATGTTAACGATGATTTCCTTCTCAGTTACCTGATGTACTTTTCCGTCAACGATTTCGCCAGTGCGCGGTAGTCTCAAAGACGCATCGATTTCATCCATGAAATCTGCCATTGAATTTTTTTCGTTAGTGATCATTTCACTCATGTTAGCAATAACCTCCTTAATAACGCATTCAGGTGTAGATGCACCTGCTGCAACTCCTATTTTATTACAATTTCGCAAGAGTTGCAATGGTAAATCTTCAATATTTTCAACAAAAAAGGAATTATTGCAATTTTTTTTGGAAATTTCGTACAATTTTCGCGTATTTGAACTGTTTTTTCCTCCGATAATTACCATGGCGTCTACATTTTTTGACAGGTCGTTACACGCTTCCTGTCGCTTTCTGGTAGCATCGCAGATCGTATCATGCACCTCTGCTGAAATATCTCGCGCCTTTAATACAGATACAATCTCATCCAGCAATTCCTTTTTAATCGTAGTCTGACACACCACAAATACTGGTTGGCGATTGAGTAAAGCAGTTTCTGCTTCTTCCTTACTCCCGATAATTACAGCTGTATTTTGACACCATCCATTGATACCCTGTACTTCCGGATGATAGCGATCTCCCACTATCACTACCTGCTTTCCACTTTCATATGCATCTTCTGCTAATCGCTGTATCTTTCCAACAAAAGGACAAGTAGCGTCTATGACAAAAAGCTGTAATCTTTCAGCCTCATCGAAAAAGGCTTTCGTTTCACCGTGAGAACGCACAATAACCACATCTCCGGCCTCCGCTTCCTGTGGCCCTTCTATAATATGCACACCGCGCCTTGCTAAATCATCCGTAACCAGCCGATTGTGAATCAAGGGTCCACAAGTAAAAATACCTCGTCCCGGCTTTCTTTGCATAATTTGCTGTTCTGTCTTGTCCATAGCCTGTTTTACGCCAAAACAAAAGCCTGCATAATCAGCCCTGATGATTTCTGTCATGTTGCTCCTCCAACCTTTCCAAAAACTTTTTAAAAGAACTCTCTGATCCGTTATCTGTAGGCTTGTAATATTTTACACCCTCGTGATACAGGTTGTCCGGCAAATATTGCTGGCGTACATAGCCGCCGAAAGCGTGCGGATATTTGTAGGCGTCGCCGATTCCTCGGTCTCTCGCCCCCTTATAGTGCGCATCCTTCAAATGATCTGGTACATCGTCAATATGCCTCGTCTGCAAATCCGAAAGCGCCGCTTCATACGCCGCGCATGCCGTATTTGATTTAGGCGACGAAGCCAGTAGAATAACCGCCTGGCTAAGATTGATCACTGCCTCCGGATATCCAACCATGAGAGACGCCTGCACACAAGCCGTAACGATGGAAATAGCCGATGGATACGCCATACCAATATCCTCGCTGGCAATGACCAAAAGTCTGCGGCCAATCATCTGCAAATCTGCTCCGCCATCCACTAAACGAGCTAAATAATGGATCGCCGCGTCCGGATCGCTGCCTCGAATTGATTTCTGCAAAGCCGACAACAGATTGTATCGATCGTCTCCCTTATCATAAAAGCCTATCTTTCTCTGCATTGCTTCTGCAACCAGCTCTCTGGTAATCGGATTTAACAAGTCCAGATTGTCTATGATAAAGCCCAAGGTATCCAATGCCACACGACCGTCGCCGTTAGCGAGATCAGCCAAAATGTCCAGAGCTTCTTCTTCATATTTTATATTTAAATTTCCAAAACCCTTTTCCTTGTCAGTCAAAGCTCTCATCAAAAGTTTTCTCACCTGGGAACTCTCCAGCCTCTTAAACTCATAAACATTTCGAACTCTGCTGAGAACCGCGTTATTGATAGAAAAGTACGGATTCTCTGTAGTGCTGCCTATAAAACGAAGCACGCCTTCTTCCAGAGCCTTTAACAGCGAATCCTGCTGCAGCTTATTCCAACGATGGAACTCATCAATATATACATACGTTGTTCTATTCTCCAATCCATAAAATCGCAGCTTAGCATTTTCAATCAGTTCTTTTAGTTCTTTAGTTCCTGTAGTAGATGCGTTAATCTCTGTAAAATTACTGTCCATTTCCTTTGCAATAATTCTTGCCAATGTGGTCTTTCCCGTTCCTGAAGGACCATAAAAGATCGCAGAATCAAAGGTCTTATTTTTAATAGCGCTATAAAGGAGCGAACCTGGATACATAAAGTGCTCTTGTCCCACAAAATAATCTAAATTATCAGGCCGCATCCGCGTCGATAATGGAATCATATCATCATGCCTCATTTCTTTGCTATCTGTTCCAACGGTATCTGTACTTTATTCAATAACAGTTATGAACACGTCCTTCACCCGATCTGTCTGCAGTTCCTTCAACTGCTTAACAGCTTCATCCTTGGTATCCACCAACGGGCTGATAACTTTGTACTTTCCGTCGATCTTTCGGATTTTTGTGTCAATGCCGTCAGAATCCAAATCAGCCGCCAGCTCCTCAGCCCTGTCCTTTGTCGTAAAAAGGCCAAACTGCAAGGCATAGCCTCCGTCTTCATTCGACGCCGTATCCTTAGAAGACTTTTTCTCCGTCTTCTTTTCTTCGTCATCATCACGGTCCTGCCTCTCGTCATCATCCTGTTCATCATCCTTCGCTTCATCAGAATTGTCTTTATCAAAAAAGGATGTCAGCCTCGATGGAAAATCTAACTTTAAAACTTCCGTATCATAGCCGAGCAACGGAGCTATCACAAAACGCGCCGTCATATACCCACAAATAACCGCTACAATCATTATACCAAGAATACCTAAAAATTTCACCCCGGAATTTCTTCTGGAGCTGCGATATTTTCTGATCTTCCTTCTATTCACACCTGTGCCTCCTATTTTCTCCCTAATCTAAACTTAGTTAACAAGCTCGCTGTCAGCAAAGCCTGGACAAAATCCGTTAGTTCATCTTATGCGCGAAAAGAGAAAATAGACATCTTATTCACTCTCAATTTTTGTTCTAACAAGTAATTCCATTAAAAGAAAAAGCCATGCTGTCGCACGGCCTCTCCAAAATCAATTCATTTACTTCACACTGCACAAATATACTTCTCTGCGCAATGACTCCAAACGATGAACCAATGCTCTATAGCCCCAATCCTCATGCAAAAACTCCAAAGCCTGATCGATATAGGCATAGCCCTCACTATGACCGCGTTCCCGTAAATACAACAGAAGATCTCTCAGTTTGTCAGTCAGTTTTTTTTGCTCCTCTGCTGGTACAAAAACCATTTTAATTACATCATATCCACGGCTCACAAATATATATTCTGGCAGAATCTCATAAATCTCGGAAAACAGGTAGACCCGTTCTCCCTGCCAAATACCATGAAGAAGTCCCAGTACAATACCCAGTATATCCTCCGTACCAATCTCCTTCATAGCCGTCAGCTTTCGATATCCCTCTGTCTTGTAATGTCCAAAGAGAAATTCCTCATCCCTTACAAATCCTACTGGAAGAAACAGACTGCCAGCTCCGGCTGTAAGAATATCCAAAACATAATTTGGCACTTTTTCCTTTTTGTATTTGATCTCTGTTTGTCCGTTCACTTATGACCACCTCCGCACTTAGAACACGGGGTATATCCCTGTTCCTTTGCTTTTCCCCTTTGGATTTCAATGTAATATCGTTCCACGGTTTTACAGCCTGCAATATGATAAGCTCTGCCACTTTCCTGAAAACAGAAGACAGGACTGCCGATTCGGGCCGAACTGGCATTACACAATTTACATGGCGTATAGTCCTTTTTAACATTCTGTGATAGGTAAACCATCTGGCATGAAGCCCTTACATACGTACAGCGCTTTCCATGATACTTCGTCCCCCATTCGGGAAAAATATACACGATCTGATCATCCTCCTGTATAAAGGAACCAGGCGGCCGCTTATGCAGCTTTCCTGTAAATGCTCTGGCTCTGATACAGCCGTCAAATGTTACAGAGCTAAAAAGCCCAATAGGGTTTTTCTCTGAAAACACAGATCGCATATCTATCTGCATTAAATCCTCTATTCCTTCGTCTGTATATAAGTACTGGTAAAACCGTATTTGAAAGGATGAAAGCCTGCTGTTTTCTCCTTTTATTCTATGCTGTAGAGACAATGGCAATGCCGCCGGATTTTTCCGAAAAGCAGTCTGCACAGCTTCCCTATGTATCTCATCACATGCCGAAAAGAACACGTTTTCACAACCGGCCATAACGGGGATTATCGTAATCAGCATTAAGATCGATATGATAAATACCGGTACTACGATGGCCGCTTCTACAATATAGCTGCCTTTTCTAGTATTTTTTAACCATTTCATGATCCACCCCGTTTACCTTCATAACAAACTGAAGTCCTCCGTTGTACTCACGTAATAAAAAGCTATCGTAATACAGATGTCTCATATTGATCTGAATAAGATCCATAATCCTCAGAGTCCTCACACGACTGTCCATCACATATGTAAAAAAGCGCAGATAATCATTATAGCCTTCTCCTTCATCGATACCCGTAAAGATACAATCCTCCTCTTGATTCTTCAACACCGATTCCAAATCAGTGGCCCAGGCTTTCTCTCCTTTGACCAGAGGAACTTTATGACCGGCCAATAGCAACTTATAGTCGTTGCTGCTTTCTGCTAATGCCCAGGCTGCTGTCAATCCTACTGCTGTAGCTGCTGCCATCGGACCCGGGGTAATCAGTTGGGCCGCTGCCGTTACTTTAGCTCGCATACCTGGAGACCGGCTGATACAAAGCAGGTTAATCCCCTCCCTGATCGCTATAATTTTATTTCTTATACCTTTCTGATTTTGTATATCTGAATGCTTTCCACATACGATATATTCAATTTCATTAGAAAAAAACGTTTTGCCTAATCCTCTGCTGTCACTGGCATCCTTAAAATAACTGAAGATATACTGATTGATAAAATAACTATCACTGCCCTCCTTCCACACATCACCCATAGAAGATACGTTTTCTAAAATCTCCTTTGCTGCTGATACTGAAAAGCTTTTTTGATTGCCCTCGGAAGGCAAGTCATCAAAGAGTTTCTGTCTACCGCTATCCTTTTCGTCTGATGAGGCGATATGCTTAACCTTTATGATCTCTTTCTCCGGCTTTACGAATTTTTCTGTAAGCGCCAGCTTTCCGGCCTTTATCATCTGTTCCTCAAATAAATCAACGTCGACCAGCGAATAATCATACAGACTGCATCTACTGCCTCCGTAATCAATATATTTTTTTCCATTAAATGAGCCCGCTGCATAGTAATCCAGTTTTTCTGTTACATCCCTGGGATAACCATAGAATCCAAAAATGTTGTATCGCTTCTGTAGGTTCAAATCATACTCTGCAAGTATAGATTCCGCCCAAAGATTACACAAAGTCTCTGTGGAACTCCTCACCGCTGTCTCTCGAGAAGCATTGATGAAAGCGAAAATCATAGATACCATGGTCAAAAAAAACATACAGACAAAGACAGTCACAGAGCCTCGTTTATCATGGCTGTCCAAAATCAAGAAAATCACCCGCCCTGATAAGATCCGCCTCGTTTATAACGTATATCCTGCTTACAATCTCCTTATGTAACATGCTGTTGACAATACCTCTGGATTGTTTCGAAGTCTCAGCATTTTCTCTGTATATTTGAAATAACTTATCGCTTTTCGCCGCATAGCTGAGCATCTCCTCATGTATTGCAGCTTGCTCCTGCAAACAAGAGAAAAAGAAAATCATTAGCAAAATCAAACTGAGTATGGTCAAAATCAGCACCGGCAATACGATTGCCGCTTCCACAAACTCATGTCCACATTTACTTCTCATTTATTCAGATCCTTAAAAGTATTGTTTACAAACTCTGTAATCTCCGTTTTAAAGATCAATCCAATAGCTACCGCAAGAGCGATGAGAATCGCTACCTGTACCAATTCCATTCCCTGCTTGCTTCTCAATGTTTTCAACATACCACTCACCTCACATTTCTAATATCGCCGGCGATGCTGTTATGACTATAAGTACCATCAGCAAAATTGCCAGCGGAAAAGATAGTTTTGTTTCTGCTGCTTTTCCTCTTTCCTCAGCTAACTTCTTTCGCTGTGTCCAGAGAATCGCGCTTTCAGATTCCAATTTTTCTCTAAGATCCACCCCCTTATTCTGATTCTCAACAATAATCGTTACCATACGGGAAAACTCACGCACGCCCAGCTCTCTGGCATGATGATCTAATACAGTGATCAGACTTGCGCCGGTTTCCCTATTGACACAAACCACTTCAATAATCAGTTTCTGCAAAGCATCCTTTCTTAACCGTTTTTGAAAGCTTTCCGCAATCCGCACAAATGCATCGTGAAAAATCAGTCCGCTTGACAGCAGCAGTAAAAGCTGATCCTGAAAAGCCGGCAGGCCTTTTCGAATCTCATCAATTTGCTTCTTTCTTGCTCGCATGATCTTTTGCTGTTTATCACGATAAAGAAATAGCATTCCCAACGGTAAAATCATCAGAATCGCAGCTATAGGTTCTATCTCTCGCTTTTTCTCCCATCGAAGCCTTGTTCCGTCTTCCAGCCTACCGGGCAGCAAAATTCTATTTTCCCCCTCCGGAAGCTCTGAAACCACTTCTTTTACCTGTTGTAATAGCGTATCCTCATTGCCTTCAGCTTCTGCACCCTTCTCCGCAGTCTTCCCAGCCTCTCCTTCCATTTGCAGCGTCACTAAAGCTTCCGTTTTAACGCTCCTACCGTCTCTATATGCTTCTACCGTTAGGGGAATAGACGCAGATGACATATTTCCATGTAAACGTAGTTCAAATAATCTGCCTGCATCATCTCTTAAACACACGCGATTTTCTGATCGATAGGATAAAATTTGTAAAGCACACAGTAACGTTATAATTGCTGTAAATATCCAAACAGTTCTCTTTTTTTCAATACAGAATTCAAGAAAAGGACGCCATTTTCGCAATAGAAATGCTCTTATCTCATATTTCAATTCTTGTAATCCTCTCTATTATAATCGCAGCTGCAGACATGGCAGCCAACGCGCCTGTCATTAAAAGCCGGCCTGCCGCTGTGTGATACATCACTGACAGATAATCTGGAGAAGACGTCTGCAAAAAAACAATCAGAATCACGGGCATTGCCATAATTATTCTGCCTTCCAATTTCTTCTGCGACACCATTGTTCTGATCTCCTGTTCTATACTAATTTTCTCACCGATAACAGCTGCTGCCTTGTTCACAGCAGACACCAGATTCCCACCCGTCTTACGACATGTACCGTAAACTTCCGCAAAACTCTCAGCATCAGCTAAACCGCTATACAAGGCAAAGGTTTCCAAAGTCCTCGGTTCTGACTGCCCAGTTTCCCTGATACTTCGAATCATAGTCTGTATTTCATTCTCCATCAGAGAACCTCCATAGATATCTCCTAAATTCCGAGCGGCTTCTTCCAACGCTTCGCAGAGATGTCGCCCGGTCGCAAAAGACGCCGATAAACTATATAGAAAATCCCTGAATTGCAGCAGTAATTGATTGCGCCTGCGTTCTGCTCTATAGCGGCAATACGCCTTTATCGCCGGGCCTTTTATGAATGGAAGCAGCGCCACAAAAAAGATACTCGCGTAAAACAGATATCCGCAAACGCATAAAATGCCGGCCAACCCTATAACAACACAGAACCTTTCCGTCGGACGCATCTCATAAACTCTATAATCAGCCATATTGCTCACAACCTCTCATAATAAGCTTACTTCGATGTTTCAATTGATTCTGTGTGGATATCAACTGCATCTGACTATTTAAATAAAATAGGGGATTCAATACATATTTCCCTTCGGAAAAATCCACAAGCTCCTGCACTTCTAAAACTCTGCGTGTGCCATCCGAAAGTCTTCCCAAATGAATCATAATATCGATTCCCTCCACAATTTGAGCTCGAATCGCATCCATAGGAATCTGTGTTCCCATCAGATACATTGCCTCCAGTCTGCGCAGCATACCGCTTACGGAATTTCCATGACCTGTAGACATTGAACCATCATGCCCCGAGTTCATAGCCTGAATCATATTTGCCACCTCTTTTCCTCTGACTTCTCCGACAATAATTCTGTCAGGACGCATTCTGAGACTTGTTTTAATTAACATTTCCATGGAAATCTGACCCTGGCCCATTGAATTGGCATTGTGGCACTCCATTTGTACTAAGTTTGGAATATGCTCCAGCTGCAGTTCCCTCGAGTCTTCTATAACAATTACCCTTTCATCTGAAGGAATAAAATCTGATAGCGCGTTTAAGAAGGTGGTTTTTCCAGAAGAAGTGCCGCCGCTGACAAAAATATTGTAACCGCATCGTACCAGCACATCCAAAAGCGCAGCGCATTCCGGAGTCATGGTTTTTCTCTGTACCAGCTGTTCAACGGTAATCCTATCCTTTGCAAACTTTCGTATAGTCAGCACAGGACCATTTGCGCAAATATTGCCGTATACCGCATTGACCCTGGATCCGTCAGACAGCCTTGCATCTAAAATCGGATGCATTTCATTGATTTCTCGATGAACGCCAGCTGCAATATTCCGTATGATTTCCTCCAATTCCTGTTCCGTATCAAAAACTCCAGAAACTCGATGCATGCCATTTGCTCTTTCAAGGAAAACCTGCTCCTTGCTGTTTACCATAATTTCACTGATCGCATCATCCTCTATGTAATGTTCCAGCATACCCAATTTACTCCGCGTCTGCGCATAAATCTTTTGAACAGTTTCTTTATAGACGGACAAGCTTAAATCAGCGTTGCTGTTTAAGACGCTGTCCTCTATCAATCGCAGCGCTTCTTCCTGGGTGAGATCATTCTGCCTGTTCATAATTTCTGTACGTATCAGCTGGATCTGTTCTTGCAGAAAATCATGCGGTATCCGTTCCATAACAATCCACCTCCACCATTCTTTTCGCAATAGCCCCAATCTCCGCGCCATAATTCTTAGTAAGATCCATCGTAATACAATCTTCCTGATCCTTATTGAACACACTGTGATCCTCTGAAACAGCAAGCGCGTCAGAATTCATATCTTCCTCCCAAACACCAGCGAAATTTTCTACACGAATCAGACTTCCTTCTGTTGCCAGAGCTTCTATTTCCCGGGTAATGCAGGAAAAATATTTCCCGAATTTCTCTACTTTACGAAATATTTCCACTATGATGTCCGCCTCCTGTAAAAGCTGTCTGTTTGTTCGACTCAGATGATTGCTCATATCCAAAATTACAAAATCATAAGTACCCATCTTACTTATCCTTCGCAGAAAACGCCGCAGAAGACGAATATCCATTTCATCACATACACAATTTAATAATGGATGATCCAAATAGTCCAATTCCTCTGTGCTGGTAATAAAAGCGTCTAATGGAAAATCACGCTCCTGCTCCAAATAGTATAATAGTTTCAGAAAGCTGTCGTTTCCTGTTCCGACCAAATACTTTTTAGAATCGTCAATAGGACAAAGATTCAAATACAAACATCTGCTGCTGTATATTCTATAGAGCATATAGCAAACGGCAATAGATAGTGAAGTTGTGCCCCAACCACCGCCGCCAGCAACAAAAGCTGCTAAGCGGCACCTTCTATCCTCCTTGTAAGAAAGGATTTTACCCGTCATTTCATAGTAAATATGCAGCAACTCTCGGATAAGATTCTGACTATCCTGGTAAAGATAAATACGGTAAGGCGGCCCGTTTGCAGTCCGGATACCGCTGCGCTCGCGTACAAATTGCACTGCCTTCGGCTCATCCATTTCCGTAGATGACAGGATAAGATCCAAATCGTTATCAATCGCCGGCGCATCTAAGATTCGAAAAGACATGGCTCTGCACTCTCTGGCAAGCGCTTTTGCCATTGCATGAGCAAAAGATTTGTCCTCAAGAAAAATTCCAATTCTTGCGCTTTCCATATATTCCCTCCTTTCTGTAATGAGATCATATCATTTTTGTAAAAAATTGTCAACCATATTTTACCTTTTTTATTTTTTATTTACTAATTCTTTTAATTTTTCCAGTGCATTACTTAATCCACCAATTTCATCAATCAATCCCATTTCAACCGCATCAGGCCCAAAAAGCACGGTTCCCACATCATTGGACATATTACCGGTCTGATTCATTTTGCTTTCTACATCGTCCTTTGTTGCATGAGAATGCTCCACAATAAAATCTACCACTCTCTCCTGCGTCCTTCTCATATATTCAAAAGTGGCGTCCGCCGTAATCAATGTGCCGCTTGTTCGAATCGGATGCATCGTCATCGTTGCTGTTTGCGCCACAAAGGAATAATCAGCAGATACTGCAAGGGGAATACCAATACTGTGCCCGCCTCCAATCACTAAAGTTACCGTTGGCTTTGAAATCGATGCGATCAACTCCGCTAACGCCAATCCTGCCTCTACATCGCCGCCTACCGTGTTCAAAATCAGCAGAAGCCCTTTAATATCCGGATTCTCCTGCACTGCTACCAGTTGCGGAATTAAGTGCTCATATTTGGTTGCTTTATTATCACTGGGTAAAATCGTGTGTCCTTCAATACTGCCTATAATATTGATATACTGATAATCACTCTGAAACGTTGTCCCGTTAGCCAAAAGGCCTAATTCTTTAATTAAATCCGGAGACTCATTTTTTTCCATATTCTTTTCTTTTTCTTCACTCATAATTCTTCCTCTTTTTCATAAAATTTAATAAAAATATTATTTGCAAAGGATGTGTAGTTTATGCTGTTAAGTGAAATTGGCGACAAAGAAATCATCGATCTGACAAAGGGTAGCCGGCACGGCGCTTTCTGGGATGCTGAAATGCTTTTTGATGAACGCACGGGAAAAATTCATGCGCTCTTGGTCCCTGATTTTCAAACGAAAAGCCGTTTTGCTCCATCTCACGACAGCCTACAGCTTCCTTGGGAATCCATCGTAAAAATAGGCGAAGACATCATAATTTTTCGATCATAACACAAATTTTATTTGACAACTGCCGCATTGAGGTATAAAATATGTGGTAGTTGAAAAGTTCATATCTTAATCTTCAGGGCAGGGTGTGATTCCCGACCGGCGGTATAGTCCGCGAGCGCGTTTCGTGCTGATTCGGTGCAATTCCGAAACCGACAGTATAGTCTGGATGGAAGAAGATAACGCTTGTTTTGCTTATCGTGCTCTGGAATTTTTAATTCCAGAGTTTTTTTCAAAGTGAAGCATATTTTGCGGATGAAAGTCCTGAATTCAATTGAGTTTGGGACTTTTTGTTTTGGAAAGGAGCAATCCTATGGACAAAAAATATATGGAACGCGCCATTGCACTGGCGAAAAAAGGAACTGGCTATACCGCCCCCAATCCCCTGGTCGGCGCTGTCATCGTCAAAGACGGAAACATCATCGGGGAAGGATTTCATGAAAAATGCGGCACGCCCCACGCGGAGCGAAACGCCCTGGCAGATTGCAGAGCACGGGGAAACGACCCAAGAGGCGCCGCCATTTATGTAACGCTGACACCCTGCTGTCACTACGGAAAAACGCCGCCCTGCACGGAAGCGATCATTGAAAGCGGCATCGCCCATGTGATCATCGGCTCCCGCGATCCCAATCCGCAGGTCTTAGATAAAAGCATCGGTATCTTAGAAAACGCCGGCATCAAAGTAACAAAAGATGTTCTGCGCGAGGCATGCGACGCGCTCAATCCGGTATTTTTCCACTATATCACGGAGCATACCCCGTATGTTGTGATGAAATATGCCATGACCATGGACGGAAAAATCGCCACTTATGCGGGAAATTCCAAATGGATTACCGGAGAAACCGCCAGAGTGCAGGTGCACAGAGACCGTCACCGTTATACCGCCATCATGGCAGGCATCGGCACGATCCTCGCCGACGACCCGATGCTGACCACAAGACTTCCTGAAGGCGGAGGCAAAAATCCGATTCGCATCATTTGCGACACCAACCTTCGCACGTCGCTCACCGCAAAGGTGGTCACCACCACAAAAGAGGCGCCCACGATCATTGCAACGGCAGTGAGCGAACAGCAAAGACATGCCCCTTACCTGGAAAAAGGCTGTGAAGTTCTGGTCATTCCAAAGGATCTAAAGGGCAGCATCGACCTTGTACGCCTGATGGCACTTCTAGGCCAGCGAGAAATTGACAGCATCCTGCTGGAAGGCGGCGGCGCGCTCAACTGGTCCGCGCTGACCGCAGGCATTGTGCGTAAAGTGCAAGCCTACATCGCGCCGAAAATCTTCGGCGGGCGCAGCGCCCTCTCCCCTGTTTCCGGAAGCGGCGTTGAATTTCCAAAAGACGCTGTCAAACTTTCCACGCCCAAAGTCATCGCCATGGGCGAAGATTTACTCATAGAAAGCGAGGTGTTACCATGTTCACAGGCATCATCGAAGAACTTGGAACGGTCACCGCAATAAAAAAGACCGCTGCGTCGGCAGTGCTCTGTATCGGCTGCAGCAAAATACTTTCAGACATCCATCTCGGAGACAGCATCGCTGTAAACGGCGTCTGCCTGACTGTCACAACCTTTGACGGAAACGGCTTTTCCGCCGACGTCATGCACGAAACCTTAAACCGTTCTTCTCTCGGCGCGTTATCTGCGGGCAGCCGGGTCAATCTGGAGCGGGCTATGGCTGCCGGTGGCCGGTTTGGCGGGCATATCGTCAGCGGACATATCGACGGCACCGGCAGGGTTTCCAGAATTCAGCGAGATAGCAATGCCGTGTGGTACACTATCACCTGCGGCAGCCACCTTCTGAAATATATCGTCGAAAAAGGCTCCATCGCCATCGATGGCATCAGCCTGACCGTTGCAAAGGTTTCGGGGTCCGGTTTTTCCGTCTCGATCATTCCCCACACCCTGTCAGAAACCATTTTGGCAGATAAAAAACCGGGAGATACGGTAAACTTGGAAAACGACTGCATCGGAAAATATGTAGAACGGCTGCTTACCTTTGATGAGGCGCTGGCAGCTCCCGCGAAAAAAGAAAGCAGTATCACCGCCGCATTCCTTGCGGAACACGGATACAGATAGATAGAAAGGAATCCACTATGAAAGAGTTTCAATTCAGTACAGTAGAAGAAGCCCTGGAAGATTTACGCCAGGGAAAAATCATTCTCTGCACCGATGATCCGGACAGAGAAAACGAAGGCGATTTCATCTGCGCCGCAGAGTTTGCTACAACCGAAAACGTCAACTTTATGGCAGTTCACGGCAAAGGACTGATCTGCATGCCGATGAGCGCTGCAATTTGCAAAAAACTTCATCTTCCGCAGATGGTCGACGAAAATACGGACAACCACTGCACCGCCTTTACCGTTTCCATCGACCATGTGGACACCACCACCGGTATTTCCGCTGAAGAACGGGGACTGACCGCCAGAAAATGTGTCGCTGGCGATGCCAAACCGGAGGATTTTCGTCGTCCCGGTCATATGTTTCCGCTACTGGCAAAACCCCAGGGCGTTTTGGAGCGGAACGGTCATACAGAAGCAACCGTAGACCTGATGCGCCTTGCCGGGCTTTCTGAATGTGGTCTCTGCTGTGAAATCATGCGGGAAGACGGCACTATGATGCGCACACCGGAGCTAAAAGAACTGGCCGCCAAATATGACTTAAAATTCATCAGCATCAAAGCCATCCAGGAATACAGAAAAAAACACGAAAATCTGGTAGAATGCGTCGCCGTTACCAAGCTGCCTACCAAATACGGTAACTTTATGGCACACGGCTATATCAATAAACTCAACGGTGAACATCATGTCGCGCTGGTCAAAGGAGAGATCGGAGACGGAGAAAATCTTTTGTGCCGTGTCCACTCTGAATGTCTGACCGGCGACGCCTTTGGTTCGGCTAAGTGCGACTGTGGCGAGCAGCTTGCCGCTGCCCTGACCCAGATCGAAGCGGAAGGCAGAGGCATTCTCCTCTACATGCGGCAGGAAGGCAGAGGCATCGGCTTGATCAATAAACTGAAAGCCTACGAACTGCAGGATCAGGGCATGGATACCCTGGAAGCCAATCTTGCCCTGGGCTTTGCCGGCGATCTTCGCGAATATTATATCGGCGCGCAGATTCTAAAAGATCTGGGTGCGAAAACCCTGCGTCTTTTAACCAACAACCCACAGAAAGTTTACGAACTGTCCGAGTTCGGCATGGACATCACTGAGCGCGTGCCGATTCAGATGCCTGCCACCGCTCACGACCTGTTCTATCTGAAAACCAAACAGGAAAGAATGGGACATATTCTGGATTACAAATAGACTTTATGCCGCCCATGGCAGGTCACAATTTTTCCGGAGAATCTGCAAGTCAGCTTAATCCTTTAACCTGCTGACAAAAGTAAAAAAAAATTGTCAATCTTGTCAGGATTTCAGGAGTATTAGCTGTGATTTTTTGCGATTTACTGACAAAAACCCGAAAAATCCTGGATTTTGTCAGTACCTGTGTTTGAATATTGTTTTCACACATGTGTCGTAGATTAACATGCTATGATTCTTCCCGGAGATATAGTAAAAAAATTTAAATTTTAAGATCGGAGAAAAAACATGAGAATTTATGAAGGAAAATTAGTATCAAAAGAAATGAAAGTCGGCATCGTCTGCGCCAGATTCAACGAGTTCATCGTATCGAAGCTGCTGGGCGGCGCATTGGACGGTCTTTCGCGCCACAATGTCAAAGAGGAAAACATCGATGTGGCGTGGTGTCCGGGCGCCTTTGAAATTCCGCTTATCGCGCAGAAGATGGCAAAATCCGGAAGATATGACGCTGTCATCTGTCTGGGCGCGGTCATCCGCGGCGCTACCTCCCACTACGATTACGTCTGCGCCGAAGTTTCCAAAGGCGTGGCGGCTGTCTCCCTCGCTTCTGACATTCCTGTTATGTTCGGCATTCTGACCACAGATAACATCGAACAAGCCATTGAAAGAGCCGGAACCAAAGCCGGAAACAAAGGTTACGACTGTGCAGTCAGCGCGATCGAAATGGTGAATCTGATTGGTGAAATAGAAAAATAATAACACTTATAATCTTTCAAAAATGAGGTTGCAGCACAATCCTTAGATTGCTCTGCAGCCTCGTCTGCCCTTCCCTATTTCGATGACTCCCTCTGTTTTCAGTTCGTGCAACAGTTTGCGCGCTTTGTCGTCGCTGAGATGAATACCGCGCCTTTTCAGTTCCCACAGAATTGCAGTGCGGCCGATGCCGCAGTCCATTTCTGTATGTGTACGAATAATAGCAAGAATCAAATCTCTGATATCTGTACCTTCTGCTTTCGATCTGTGCAAAGGCACCTGCCCTTCCTGCTCCATCGTAAACCGCTGCGGTTCTCTTTCCTCTCCGATATTTTTCGGAAGTTCCCCGAGAAGCATATAGTAGTCCGCCGCATTCTTCAGTTCCCGTACGTTGCCCGGCCACTCATATGATCTTAGAGCCTGCTTTTCTGCTTCGTGCAAATTACTGTAAACCCTTCCCAGAAATCCTTCCATCAGCTTCAGAATTTCTTCCGGGCGTTCCCGCAGAGGCGGCAGTTCCACCGGAATATTGCTGAGCCGGTAATATAAATCCTCCCTGAATTCTTTCTTTTCCATGGCTTCCCGCAAGTCTTTGTTGGTCGCGGCAATAATTCGAATATCTACGTCGATTACACGGTCGCTTCCCAGACGCATGATTTGCTTTTCCTGCAGAACGCGCAGCAGCCTTGCCTGCAGATTTAAGGACATGTCTCCAATTTCATCTAGGAAAATAGTTCCCCTGCTTGCCTGCTCAAAAAGTCCCGGCTTTCCATTGACAGAAGCGCCGGTAAACGCACCCTTTTCGTAGCCGAACAGTTCACTTTCCAGCAGGGATTCCGGCAGAGCCGCGCAATTGATCGCCACAAAGGGCTGGCTGCTTCGCCAGGAATAATTATGAATGGACTGGGCAAACATTTCTTTCCCTGTGCCGCTCTCGCCGCTGATCAGTACCGTATAATCCGACAGCGCCGCTTTCTTTGCAATTTCGATTGCCTTTTCTATGGCACGGCTGTCGCAGCAGATATCATCAAAGGTGTACTTTGCAATCAGACCGCTCTTAACGAGCTGTTTGTTCAGGGCGTTTTCCATATTTTTGATATCCTTCACGTCGTTGAACAAAAGGGAATATCCCACCACCTGGTCTACGATTTTTACGTCAATTTTCGTAATAATATAGTTGCTGCCGCGAAACTGCACCAGCTGGTTGTCAAGCTCCTCCCCACAAATCATCTCCGTCATAGTTTCATCAAAAAAGCCAGAAATATTGACACCCTCTCTATCATCAATGCCAAGGAGCACCTGTGCTTTCTCATTCACATACACCGTGCGAAGCTCCTGATCGACAATTAAAATCGCATTCTTCGTGTCCCGAATGGTTCGTTTCAGCATCTCTGTTTTCAAATGTTCCGCTACATAATGCTGATTAATGCCCTTGTTATTCTCTGCCACCATCTGGGTGTACTGCAAAAGGTTTCGCGTCACACGCTCGCTGTGCAGTCCCAGCTTATTGATAATCCTAATAAAAGTATTTACATCAATATACCGGTTTTGAATGTTAATGACCTTTTGAATAAAAGAGGGAACCTTTTCATCCGGTGTAATCGCAATAGTAATTCCCGCATACTGCGCTGGATTTTCTCCCGCAAGATACGGAATTAAATTCAGATGATTCAAACCCAGTTCGTACAGATTATTAGCGACCTGCAAGGTGCTTTCCCTGGAATCATTGACAACCAGCACATTGGTTCCTTCCGGAATGCTGAAAACCTCCGGCAGAAACTGCCGCTGAATCGTTCTGCCCATAACGATCACCTTGTCCAGTGATGATGTGTACTCTTTCATGGCATAGACGCGGTCCTCATACAGAACCACAAACAGATCCGCCTCTACGACTTCGTCATGCCGCAGTTCTTCCAGAAAGCAGATTCTCGCTTCGATCTCATCCTCTAAAACGTATTTCAGATTTCGCAGTAGCATATCACATACCGCAAAGTTTTCTCGATTATTAAATACCAGACATACTGTCTTCATGGAGTCTTCCTTTCTGTCATTCTCACGGAAATTTATAGGATAATTATAGGATATTCGTCTCATTCTTGCAATCCCTTTTTCCTTTTATCATCAAATTCCTACTGTTTTTTGTTGGCATACTTCTTGCTTTATCATAAATTGCGCGCAATTAAATGATAATAAATTAAGAAAAGAAAGGTAAAAATAAGGTAAAAACTATGTTTGCACTCTTTGAACAGTTTACAAATTTTCTCTATGGGTTACCGCTTCTGATCGTCATTCTGGTCACGGGCATTTATCTGACCCTTCGCACCGGCTTCTTCCAGTTCCGGCATTTTGGACATATTGTAACCAGCCTCTTCAAAAAAGACCGTCGCAACGGCGGCGCAGACGACAAGAAAAAACTAACGCCGTTTCAGGCAATTTCCATCGCTATCGGCGGTACAGTGGGCGTCAGCAATATGAGTGGTGTTGCAACTGCTATCGCAACAGGCGGTCCCGGCGCACTGTTCTGGTTATGGGTTGCTGCGCTTCTGGGCATGATCATCAAAATGGCAGAAGTTACCCTGGCTGTTTATTACAGAGAATCTACTCCTGACGGCGGATTCCACGGCGGTCCTACCTACTACATGGAAAAAGGTCTGGGCAAAGAAAAAGGCTTTAAATTCTGGAAAATTTTTGCTGTGATCTTCGGCGGCTGCATCTTTATGACATGGTTCATCACATTACAGAACTATACGGTATCCGAGGCAGTCGGCAATACATTCAATCTGCCGCTGATCGTACCATCTGTAATCTACGTCCTCGGTATTTACGTCGTTATCATCGGCGGAATCAAAAAGGTCGGCGTTGTAGCCTCCTATCTGACACCGATCATGTGCAGTTTCTATATCATTGCCAGCATCATCATTCTATTGGTCAATGCAAGTGAGCTGCCACATACCTTTGCAATGATTTTCAAGGGCGCATTTACAGAGCAGGCCGCCTCCGGCGGATTCCTTGGCGCTACAGTCGCTTATGCCATGAGATTGGGATTTGCCCGCAGCGTCTACAGCAACGAAGCCGGCTGGGGTACTTCTCCGATGGTACATGCGACTGCCAACACAGATCATCCAGTAAAACAAGGACTGCTCGGCGCTTTCGAGGTTTTCATGGATACCATCGTTGTCTGCTCGCTAACAGGACTCGTCGTTATCGTAACTGGTTTCTGGGACAGCGGTCTGCAGGGTGCAACCTTGACGCTGACAGCTTTTGAATCCTCCGTTGGTTCCTTCGCAAGAATCATGATCGCTATCAGCATCTTCCTCTTCGGCATGACCACCTCCACCGGCTGGTTCACTTACTATCAGGTCATCCTGGATCATGCCTTAAAAGGAAAAGAAAAAGTAAAGAATATTGCCTCCAAAATCTTTTTAATCGGCACGCCGCTGTGGGGATTCATTGTAACAGTATTGACCGTATACGGAAACGGTACGCCTGCACAGCTTTGGGTCATCGCGGATTTCACAACTGTATTCCCAACCTTCTTCAACGTGGCAACCCTGTTCCTGCTCAGCGGCACATTCTTCAAGCTTCTGAAGGACTACCGGGCGCGTTATCTAGGCGAAGGAAAAATCGACCCGAATATGCACCTGTTCTATGAGGATAAAGAAAAAGCACAAAAAAAGGACGCATAAACATGGATACACTATTTTACAACGGAATCATCAGCACATTGGATGCAAAAGACACCATAGCAGAAGCCGTCGGAATCACCGATGGACGGATTACCTTTGTGGGTTCAAACGATAAAGCTGCCACACTTTCCTGTAAAGAACGCATTGACCTTGCAGGAAATATGATGCTGCCCGGCTTCGTAGACAGCCATCTGCACATGCTCCACTACGCTTTCGTGGAAAAATCTGTAAAGCTTTTCGATTGCCGCAGTGTGCAGGATATGCTGAACGCTGCCGCAGAAAAGCTTTCCCAAAGAAAGGAACAGCCGCTGTCATGGCTGTTCTGCCGAGGTTGGAACGAGGAGCTTTTTGATGTGCCCCTTTACCCGGATAAAAGCCAGCTGGACGCTCTAGCAGACGACATTCCCATTATCATGGTCAGAGTCTGCGGCCACACTGCAGTGTGCAACTCCTGCGGCCTTGCAAAGCTGAAACAGATCAAAGAATACCCCGACATCTGCCGCGATGTGGATGAGGAACACGGGATTCTAAAAGAAAACGCGGTTCAGTTTTTCTATTCTGTTCTGGACGCGCCTACGCAGACAGAAGTGGAAGAATACATCAAATTCGGCATCCAAAAGCTGAACGAAAAAGGCGTCACCGGCATTCAGTCCGATGATCTGGCTTCTCTGCCGGGTAAAAACTGGCGCCGCATTATGTCCGCATTCAAAGCGCTGGACAACCGTGGTGAAATGCAACTTCGTATCTATGAACAATGCCTTTTTGAACGCTTTGAAGATTTGAAAGTTTTTCTGGAAGAAGGCCACCGAACCGGTCAGTGCGGCAAGCATTTTACAATCGGTCCGGTCAAGCTGCTGCAAGACGGCTCTTTAGGCGCAAGAACTGCCGCTCTGTCACATCCGTACAAAGGTGAGCCTGATAACACCGGACTGCTCATCTACGAGCAGGAAGAACTAAATGAAATCGTCGCTTACTGCGATAAGCATCAGATGCAGATCGCGGTACACTGTATCGGAGACAGAGCCATGGATATGGTCATCAAAGCCATGGCTGCCTCCCCTTACCGAAAAGACAATCCAAAGGATCGCCACGGCATCGTTCACGCACAGATTACCAGTCAGAAGGTGCTTGATGATATGAAAGAAAACCATGTCATTGCTTATATTCAGCCTGTATTTATTGATCTGGATATGCATATCGTAGAGCCGCGCGTTGGCAAAAATCGCATGGACAAAGTTTATGCCTGGAAATCTATGCTGGACATGGGCATCCCCGTCTCTGGCGGTTCTGATGCGCCTGTGGTCAGCTTTGATGTATTGGAAAACATCTACTTTGCCGTAACACGAAAGGATATTCATGGCAATCCGTCGGAAGGCTGGCTGCCTGCGGAAAAACTTACCGTAAAAGAAGCAGTCAGATTGTTCACCAAAGACGCCGCCTACGCGTCCTATTCGGAGGATGTAAACGGCACCATCGAACTGGGCAAACACGCCGACCTGGTTGTGCTTTCTCAGAATCTGTATGAAATTGAACCTGACGCCATCAAGGATGTACAGGTAGAAATGACCATATTAGATGGAAAAGTCATTTACAAAAAATAAAGTGATGAAAAAAGACCTCATACCGAAAAATATGGGGTCTTTTGCTCTGTACTGCAGCCAAAACCGTTCATTCTTTTTTCCTTGTCAAGATAGCCCCGGCAATCACGCCAATCAGGAGGATCGGCGCACATCTGACAAACAGCCACTCAAAGGAGTGAAAAACTACGCCGAAAACAGCAGTTTCAGGATCGTCATAGTTCCACCCCAGGTAAGGGCTGTTCCATTTGATTAAGACCGCATAAATAATTACAGTGATTACGCCCAGTGAGATGAAAAGGCAGTGCAGAATCCTTCTCCTCGCTTCTTTTCTTTGTGCGAACTGCATGTTTATCATCTCCAGTTTTGCAGAAATTGCTTTTAAGTCTTCTGCTTCCGGCAAATCCACAGCTTCCCCAAGCAGAGTGCTTACCGATGTTTCAAGGGCTTCCGATATGGAAATCAGCATGTCGGAATCAGGCACTGACAATCCCTGCTCCCATTTTGAAATGGTCTGCCGCACCACATGCAGCTTGATCGCAAGATCTACCTGGGAAAGTCCTTTTGATTTTCTGATAGCTTTTATATTTTCGTTCAGCATTTGTCATAACCACCTTTCTTTCAATTGTTATCACAATTGTAACAAGAAGTGCCCGCTATCGCAAGCAACATAAATTAACATGCGGGGCGAAACCATTCCTATTGAAGATTCCAAAGGGTGAAAGCAGCAAATTTATAAAATATCACACAAAGCGATTGGTAATTTCGTAAAGGGTGTGGTAAAATATAAATAATTTTATATTATGGAAGTACTGACCTTGTAGATAAACCCGAAATCAGAAAACGAGAAGTGTTTTTAGATTTCGGAGCAGGATTTATCAGTCTATTCGACTTTTTGAAACAGGTGCCTATGACGCAGAATATACTGTTAAAAAGCTCAAGACCGAAGTTTTACACGATCAATGGACTTTACATACAGACCAGGCATTGTCTTACTTGAAGTTTATTGAATGGAAAGAGATAAAATAAGGAGGCACATCATGAAGCAGGAACAGTTCACTGCAATCATGCCTTATATCAGTGCGGATTTAGTCTCTATGATTGCAGAAAAGCAACGCATCGCAAGCGCAGATGCTATCACGAAATTATATGCGTCTAAACTTTACGAAACCCTTGAAAATGAAGCAACAAAAGTGTGGCAGTACAGTACCGAAATGCTCTATTCCTTATTTGAGCAGGAAGAAAAAACGGGAAGTATTCAGTTCCCTGATGTATAAGGAGTAATTCTTATGAGTAAAGAAATGAAGTTTACGGCTCTTTGCCTTGAAAGCTATAAATTGCACCGAGGTTTGTCTGGTAAAGAGGTCGCCAGACTTTTCAGCGACTATGGTGTGTTTGATTATATTTATGAGTTCTACGATGTACTCCACACCACGGGATATGACTATATCAACAACGATATCGATCTTTATCTAAAATCCCGCGGCGCGGTAATTTCAGTATGATTTTAAATTGCAAATCAAGAAACCTATTGAAAGAATCGAATAGGAACTGACAGGCAGTCCCTACTGATTTATCTTATGTAATCTACGACTATAAAGCTTTTTTATAAATTTCCAGCACGTCGGCAGCGGTCAGCGGCACATAGGTATCGGTCAGATCTTTCTCCACTCGCTGTGCCATTTCATCAAGCTTTTCCTCGCCGATGCCTACCTCCCGCAGCGTCTTCGGAAGCCCCATAGCATCAAAGAAGGCACGGGTCTTCTCAATGGAAAGTCTCGCGATTTCTTCTGTCTCTTTATGCGGACTGATGCCCCACACATTGCGTCCGTACTCCGCAAATTTTTCCATCGTTTCATCCGAAAGAACTTTTTCCATCCAGATCGGCGTCAGAATGGCAAGTCCCTCGCCGTGGGTAATGTCGTAATACGCCGCCAAAATATGCTGCAGCGGATGCACGCTCCACGGCACATCGCTTCCGTAAGAAAGCAAACCGTTGATCGCAAGGCTTCCCGCCCACATCAGATTGGCTCTGGCCTCGTAATTCTCCGGTTCTTCCAAGGCAATCGGTCCGTACTGGATGCAGGTCTTTAATACCGCTTCACAAAGTCTCGCCTGCAGAAATGCATCCTTTTCCTTTGTAAAGTACACTTCCAGCACATGGCTCATAATATCCGCCCTCCCGGAAGCAGTCTGCCGCCTGGAAACACTGTACGTATAGGTCGGATCCAAAATCGAAAAAGCAGGATTCTAAAGTTCACTTGCCGCATCCAGTTTTTCGTTGGTTTCAAAATTGGTGATGACCGCGTATCCTTCCATTTCCGAGCCAGTCGCCGCGATGGTAAGCACTGCTGTAATCGGCAGAGCCTCTTTCATCTTGGTTCCATCCAGCACCAGATCCCACGCAGGTCCGTCGTATTTCGCCGCAGCAGCCACTACTTTGGCGCAGTCGATGGCGCTGCCGCCGCCTACGGCAAGGACCGCATCGATGTTGTTTTTCCGGCAAATGTCCGCGCCTCTTTCCACGGTTTCCACTCTCGGATTCGGTTCCACACCGGAAAGCTCAAAATATTCGATTCCGGTTTCGCCTAAGATCTTTGTCACTCGATTGAAAATGCCGTTCTTTTTAATGCTTCCGCCGCCATATACCAGCAACACCCGCTTTCCGAATTGGGCAATATTAGAAAGCTTTTCAATCTACCCTTTGCCGAAATATATTTTGGTCGGAATGGAATAATCAAAGTTCTGCAAACAGCGCCTCCAGTTCTCTTTCTATCTGCTTGATTTCTTCGTTTCTCTTGGTCTTCTGGGTCGTCGTCTTAATGGTCGGATTCTCGGAAAGGTAATATTTCTTCACCATCTTGTACGCCGGCATGGTATCGTTGATTTCCGTCATATCTCGGTCAAGCTGCGCCTGTAAATCAGAAAGGGTCATATTCTGTTCGGCGAGATACCCTTTGTCGTAAACCACCTTTGCCCAGAGCACCACGTCGTTCGCCTTGTTTCTGGTAAAGACCATGCTCTCCTCTACATACGGCAGCACGTTGATCAGATTTTCGATTTCCTCCGGATAAACGTTCTTTCCGTTCTTCATGACGATGACGTTTTTCTTGCGGCCACAGATAAACAGATACCCTTCTTCATCGAAGTAGGCAAGATCGCCTGTGTGCAGCCAGCCGTCCATGATCATCTCGTCGGTGGCTTCCTGGTTATCATAATAACCCAGCATCACATTGTCGCCGCGCACCACAAGTTCTCCGATGCCTTCCTCATTGGCATCTACAATCTTCCCCTCTACGTTAGGCATCAGCTTGCCGCAGGAGCCCGGTTTCAGATAACGGTACGTTTCGCTGGAAATGGTCGGCGCAGTCTCGGTCAAACCGTAGCCCTGCACTGTGAGAATGCCGAAGTCATTGAGACCCTTTGCCACTACCGGATCGAGGGCTGCCGCGCCGTTGATGATAAAGCGCATTCTGCCGCCCAGCTGATCGATGATATCCTTAAACAGTTTCCGCCGGACATTGATGCCAACCTTCTCTGTCAAATCACAGATTTTCAGAGCCGTCTGCACCTTGCCGGTCTTCCCCTGCTTTTCGATGCCTTTCATAATCTTCTTGTACATATTTTCAAGAAGAAGCGGCACGCTCATAATGACAGAAACACCGTATTCCTGCATGTTGGCGCTTACATATTTAAGTCCTTCACAGAAACAGTTTTTCATGCCCTGGGATAGGAAAGTCAGAAGTCCGCTCATACCATAGCAGTGATGCAGCGGCAAAATCATCATATTGACATCGTCAGGGAAGAACAATTCCTCGCAGTTCATGCCGTAGTTGCAGCTCATAAAGTTTCTGTGAGACAGCATGACCGCCTTGGACTGCTGCGTCGTGCCCGAAGTAAAGAGCAGATAATGCATCGCGTCCGGATCAATTTCGGCGTCCAGATATCTGCGGTCGCCACCCTCTACAAGAGCCTGCCCCTGATCCAGCAAATCCATTAAAAGCACACCTGTCTTCGGCTGAAAATCCATCGCTACAATCATAGAAAGACTTGTAGATTTTTCCTCAAAGATTTCTTCGATGATACCGGCACTCTTTTTATCGTAAAAAACAGCTTCCGCCTTGCTTCGGTTCAGGCAACTTACGATTTCCTCTTTCTGCAGCGCTTTGTCAAGGGGCACAGTCACGCCCACGCCGCAGCTTACGGCAAAGTACGCCAGACACCAATTATAGCTGTTTTCTCCGATGACCGCAATCCGCTTATCTTTGTAACCGCAGTCGATCAGCGCTGTACCCAGATGCCCCATGGTCTCAAAGAGCTTGGCATAGGTGGTGTTGATATAGTTGACTTCTTTGGTCTTCTTGTTCTTGATTTTCGTCACAAACGCCACTTTACCTGCGTATTTTTCGGCAGAGGTGCGAAGCAGGTCACGCAAGTCCGTAAACTCGTGGAATTTCTTTTCTAATTTATAATCTTTCATAGTATTCTTCCTTCTGTACGATCATAAGTTTTCTAAATTATAGCATATCACGTTCCACAGGCAGTGTCAAACGTCACAGTCTATTCTTTTATGACAATTCCCAGCATTCTAGCCAGCTCCGCCGCCTGAAAAAGATTGACTTTGGCGCCTTTCAGTTCCCCATTTTCCGTGGAAACCCGAATTCCCTCGAGTATGCACGTCGTAAAATCAACGTCCTTTAATTTCGTCTTAAAAAACTCCGTTCCGATGCACTGATTCTTGTCCATCTGCAGCTTCTTGAATTTACAGTTTGCAAAAAAGCTTTCTGTCAAATCGCAGGACGCGATACTGCATTCTTCCAGCTTGGATTCCGTAAAATTTGCCATGGTCATGGCGCAATCCGTAAAAGACGTATGACTGATTTTGCACTGACTGAAATCTGTTCCTACCAGCTGACAGTTATCAAAATGAGTTCGGTCAAGCCAGCTTCCCGCAAAACTGCATCCCGGCAGCTGGCAATTCTTAAACAGAACATTTTTAAAGTCCGCGCCCTTAAAGCGGCAGCGAATCAGCGTACAATTTTCAAAAAGAACCGTATCAAAATTCAGTCCGCCAAAGTCTTCTTCCTCCATATGTTCTCCGCTGAAGCGGGTCTGCTCTATGTCACGCTCTTCTTCCCTGCACCTGGATGCGCATGTATAAAAATCGCTGTCAGCATCGGGCAGCTTGGGTAGCTGCGGCAAATAGAGATTCGATTGTTTTGTCTTTGTCATTGATACCCTCCGTCTTGTTTCAGTTTGCAGCCACCGCAGCTACAAACGCTATCAGGTTTCTTCGTCTTTTCATTATATCAAACCGAACAAATCTTTACAACTCTAGTACGGCAGATCTTGTGTAACACTGTTTCTGACACAATCAATGCAATTTTGGGTGCAAAGTGTCATTTTTGATTTTTCGTTTTTGGCAAATCTGACACAATGGGCGTGATTTCAACTCAAATGTGTCAGATTCTACGATTAAAGCTGGTTATATATCATGCGGCTCAAGGATTATTCTTCCTAAAATTTACAAAAAAGTAAATAATACGCGTTTTGATTGATGTTATTATATAATATTCTCAACTATATTTTGACACTTTTGAGGCAAAATAACGGGTAATGTGTCACTTTTCCAAAAACATATGTTTCAAATCTGACACTTTCCCGTCGTTTTTTCGCATAATGTGTCAAAAAGGCAATTCCCGATGGCTTTTTTTAAAAAAATTCTGTTGTTTTGTCAATGATGTGACACCAAAAAGGGAGCATCAATTTGACGATATGGTATCATGAGAATGCAATTCTAAAGATGCCCTTTTCTCCAAAGGTGTAGCCCACCCAAGGACTGGTTTAGGGGTGTTGTTGTAACGTTTTAGATAGCGGAGCATCTGCACTTTTAAATCTTCATAGGAGTAGAAATACAGGTAATTGTAAAATCGCTCCTGGTCCAATCGATGGCTGCGTTCTACTTTGCCATTGTGTCTTGGTGTGTGTGGACGAATCAGCTTGTGGGTAATGCCAAGTTCATCACAGAGTTTATCCATCGGATGTAGTTTTTTGTAGTCTTTTGGATAAGTAAATTCAGCGCCATTATCCGTTTGAATCATTTTTGGTGTATATCCAAAGAATTGGATAGCGCGCTTTATGAAATTAACGGTAGAATAAGAACTCTGTTCTTTATATGGGTAGAGGAAGCGCTGTCTGGAAGCTTCATCTATGATTGTATATTGATAAAATTTGTCAGGCATAGAGCCAGTATAGCAGGCAGAGGGCACATATTTCACATCCATCTGCCACTTTTCACCAACAGCCTGAGGAGTCGCATAAGGCTTTGGAGTATATTTGTTAGTGGGAGTCACTTTTTGCTTGGTATACCCTAGCCGAGAAAATACACGGTAAAGAGAGCCGGGATGCCTGCGATACCCTTTGGAAGTACGTAATTTTCCATAGATTTCGCAGACGGAGGCGTGGGGATTGCGTCTGTGCAAATCACGAATCCACTTGAGTTCCTCAGTGGTATGAGAAGAAGGATGAGGCGTTTTGGGTCTGTGAGAATGATCCATAAGGGACTCTTTCGTACCATCAAAGCGTTTGTTCCAGCGCATAAGGGAAGATTTAGATATATGGTAGCGCCTGCAGACAAAGGCGACGGACTGACCGCTGCGATAAAGATTCACTGCGTAAAAACGGGTAGAAATTTCATGTGGCAAATATCGTTGAGTTTGTGTTATACTGTTCATGACGATAGGGTTCCTTTCAGATATGTTTTTTGTGGTGATTAACATTCTAACAGATCCTATCGTCTTTTTCTATAGGCAAGTGTCACATCAATTGTAACTCTACACCGATGGCTTTTTTTAAAAAAATTCCCCCTTGACGCAGTCTGCCCTTTGTGCTAATATTTTTTCATACGAATTTCATATGAGACAAACCGTTGACCAAGAATAGTAGCAGGCAGAGGCTATCCACAGAGAGCTGCAGGTGGTGGGATTGCAGTGACAGGCATGCCGTGTGAATGGACTTGGGAGGGCGACCGGAACCGCCCGGCTGACGATACATTGCAAGCCGGCGCGCAGTATGGAAGACGGGTTCGACCGTAATATCGAAGGACATATGATGGTATGTTCAGAGTGGGCTTATTCGTGAGGATAGGTCAATTAGGGTGGTATCGCAGAAGTTACAGGCTTTTGTCCCTAGCGGGGCGAAAGCTTTTTTGTTTATCAGAAATCCTTTCTCGCCCTCCAGACGAAAAAGAAAGACGAGGTAAACACCAATGAAAATGAATGACACACAATTCCGTTTGATGAAACAGCAGCTGCAGAGAGTCACCGCTTTTTCCGGCAATCTCTATCAGAAAAAGTACGCAGGCATTGACATCAGCGCCGTAAAAACCCAGGAAGACTTTGAGGCGCTGCCTTTTACCGAAAAAGAGGATCTCAGGGACTGCTACCCGCTGGGCATTCAGGCAGTGCCTGACAGCGAAATCGTTCGTATCCATTCCTCCTCCGGCACCACCGGCACACCGATTATCATCCCTTACACACAAAAAGACGTAGAAGACTGGGCAATCATGTTCGCCAGATGTTACGAAACTGCCGGCATTACCAATACGGACAGAATTCAGATTACGCCGGGCTATGGTCTTTGGACTGCCGGCATCGGTTTTCAGCTGGGTGCGGAAAAACTGGGTGCGATGACCATCCCCATGGGTCCCGGCAACACGCCGAAGCAGCTTCGCATGATGCAGGATTTAAAAAGTACCGTCCTCTGCGCCACTTCCTCCTATGCCCTTCTTCTGGCCGAGGAAATCGAAAAACAGGGTATCGGCTCCAATATTCATCTGAAAAAAGGCGTCATCGGCTCCGAACGCTGGGACGATAAAATGCGTGCCCGTATCGCAACAGAGCTGGGCATTGAGCTTTACGATATTTACGGACTCACCGAAATTTACGGACCGGGCATCGGAATCAACTGCTGTCGCGAAACGCCGATGCACTACTGGGATGACTATCTTTATATCGAAATCATCGACCCGCAGACCGGAAAAAATGTACCGGACGGAGAAACCGGTGAGATCGTCATCACCACCCTGCGCAAAGAAGGCGCGCCGCTGATTCGCTACAGAACCCACGACCTTTCTAGAATTGTACCGGAAAGCTGCAGCTGCGGCTTGAAATTTCCGCGAATTGACCGTATAATAGGAAGAAGCGATGATATGGTAAAAGTGAAAGGCGTCAACATCTATCCGGGACAAGTTGAAGATATTCTAAAGAATATCCCGGGCGTCAGCAGCGAATACCAGATCACCATCGACCACGTGAGCGGTAAAGATGTGCTGATTCTTTCCGTCGAAATGGAAAACGGCACAGATACCGCTGCTGCCGAACAAGCCATCGGCACCGCCTTTAAAACGAAAGTCGGTCTGGGTATCACGCCAAAAGGTGTGGCTATGGGCAGCCTGCCCCGCAGCGAAAAAAAGACAACGAGAATTTTTGATTACAGAAATAACTAAGTACATACATAATGGAGGTTTTCAACATGAAACGAGTATTTTCCGGCGTACAGCCGACCGGCAACATTCACCTTGGCAATTATCTGGGCGCGCTCAGACAGTTCGTGGAACTGCAGGAGGATCACGAGTGCATCTACTGCATCGTCGACCTGCATGCGATCACCGTAGCACAGGACCCAAAAGTGCTGAGAGAACACATTCTCGACGTAGCGGCTCTGTATCTTGCAGTTGGCGTTGATCCAAAGAAATCCATCGTCTTCGTGCAGTCCGATGTTTCAGCCCACACAGAGCTTTCCTGGGTGCTAACCTGCAACTCCTACACAGGAGAACTTTCCAGAATGACCCAGTTCAAGGCAAAAAGCCACAACAAAGAATCCGCGCCGACAGGACTGTTCACCTACCCTCTTCTCATGGCGGCAGATATTCTGCTCTACGACGTCGACGTTGTACCTGTCGGCAACGATCAGAAGCAGCACATTGAGCTGACCCGTGACATCGCCATCAGAGTCAACAACACCAAGAAGAAGACCTTTGTGGTGCCGGAAGGACGCTATCTGAAGGAAGGCGCCCGCATCATGGCGCTGGACGATCCGACTCAGAAGATGAGTAAATCCGCAGAAAACATTCACAGCAGAATTTCTCTGTTGGACGACCCTGCAAAGATCAAAAAATCCATCATGAAAGCAACCACTGACTCAGAAGGCGTGGTTCGCTTTGATCCGGAAACGAAGCCTGGCATCAGCAACCTGATGAATATTTATGCCGTGCTGTCCGGCAAATCTTTAGACGAAATCGAAAAGGCATACGAAGGCAAAGGCTACGGCGATTTCAAGAAAGATCTGGTAGTAGTCGTCACAGACGCGCTGGCTCCGATTAAGGCGAGATATGAAGAAATCCGTCATTCCGATGAGCTGATCGAAATCTTAAAGGACGGCGCAGAAAGAGCAAATGCCATCGCCCGCCCTGTGATGCAAAGAGTCAAAGCCAACTTCGGTCTGGGTCTGTAATAAGAACCCCACCCTTCCTCGAAGCTTTGCTTCGGGTGGGTTCCCGGGAACCTTGTTGTTCTTTGACAATAAAAAACAAGTTGTGCATGAGGCGTCATCCGCTTCGATGCACAACTTTTTTTCTTGCATATATTTCATCAAACCGATACAAATCATTCCGCCGCCTTGTTTACACAGGCAATTGCGTTCAGGCTGCGAGGATATCCAATATACGGCAGACACTGGGATACCACACGAATCAGAAAATCTTTGTCGTTTCTCAGATGCATGTTCCCTTTCGCATGAGCCGTAAGCTGCAGCTCACAGCCGCCCTGCGCCATCAGAAAACAGAACGTAATCAGCTCCCGCTCCTTTAAATCAAGACCTCCTCGCGTATAATAATCGCCAAAGCAGTTTTCTGCCAACCACCGGTTGATATGTCCCTGCCGATAAGCTTCCTTCATATGCGAACCGAAAATTTCCACCTGCGACGCGACGCCCTTTTCCAGTCTGTTTTCCGCTGTCACCGTCTTCTGACAGGCAAGAGGAAGCGCGATCTTTTGCCCAGAAAAGACCTCATTGACGACCTCCAAAAACGGCAGCGCTCTGCCGATGCCTAAATAATCCACCGCCTGATACACCAGTTCTTTGACGGCGATAGGCGTAAGTCCTGCTACAAGAGCCCTCGGAAGTACGCTTCGAAAAATCTCCGTGCTCTGACAGCCCAGCAGCGTCGCCAAAACAGCAAGATACCGCGTTTCCGGCTGAAGTTCACAGCCCGGTTCATTGATTACAGTCTCCCCTGCGAAATGTTCCAGAATTTCCATCAGTTCAGGATCTGTTTCATCATAATTCATTAAACGCCACCTCCTGCCATCTATTTCAATGCACTATAAGCCGCATCATCTACAGGCTCGCACCATTCATTCTCTGTCTCTTCACCCGGTACTTCCACTGCGATATGGGAAAACCAGCTGTCTGCTTTGGCGCCGTGCCAATGCTTGACTTCCGGCGCGATGGTAATCACCATGCCTGGTTCCAGACTGACCGCCTCTTTGCCTTCTTCCTGATACCAGCCGCTTCCTGCCGTACAGATTAAAAGCTGTCCGCCGCTCTTTTTCCCGTGATGGATGTGCCAGTTGTTCCGGCATCCCGGCTCAAAGGTTACATTGGCTAAAAAAACGGCGGTCTCACCGGGCACAGTCAGCGGATTTAAATAGGAGTTTCCCACAAAGAACTGGGCAAAAGCGCTATTCTCCTGTCCCAGACCGAAGACATTCTTTTTTTCAAAAGCTTCTCTGCAGCTAATTTTCATCTTTATCATCCTCCTTGGTTCACATCGTGATTCAGTATGCTTTCATTATATGTCCGCCCTCAATAAATGTCTAATACCTATTATAAATCAAATACCATGCTTATAACGCATATCACGATCCGCTGGACTGATAATGGCGGATTCCAAATCGCCAAAACAGCCACGCTGGCTGCCCAAAATCCATATAGGGTCCAATTCATCAATGGTTATTGAATTTCTCGAATTAAATTCACCGCCTGTACACGATTTTCCGCACCAAGTTTTTTATACAGTCTGTGATTATGCACCTTTACTGCGCTCTCTGACATATCCAGCTCCCCTGCAATTTCCAAGTTACTCTTTCCTTCCACTAACAGTCCTGCAATCCTCTTTTCTCTGTCACTGAGATTGTAACGCTGTCTCAGCTTTTCCAAATCAGTTTCTGTCTTTAGTGCGGAGTTTTCCGATGCATTACAGGATTTCCAGACAAAGTACAAATTAGTGCTACTAAGAATCACCCATACGAAAATGGAGGAAATATCCTCCGCAACCAAATAATTTCCACCGGCCCTGTAATGCACCGCTATCAGACTGTCCGCCATCCACGATATCAAAAAAACGATATCATAAATGACAATGACTACCTGATTCAGCTTTTCCGCGCCTGCATAAATCCTGATAGTATACCGAATACTGCAGAAGACAGCATAGAGCCATATCGGTGTCTGAATTAACAGATAGAAATTATAGTACGTATGCATAGACATATCAATCAGATCTGTCTCAGTGGAAACCTCCAAAAACAAGCTGGACAATATAAGTAAGCAGAAAAACGGGCGTACCCAAGCTTTACGTATTTCTCCTGCAAATTCCCGTTCAAACTCTATAAAATAATATCCCAGAATCAACCAGAAAACCACGGTGACTACATACAACACATCCATGGAAACCCCAGGCTTAAATTTCCAAAAAAAGAATTCCAAAAAATTGGCTAGATTAAGAAATACAATCAAAGAAAAAAAGACAGTCGCTGTATTTCCTTTGATGTTTCCTCCAATCACATCTATATTTTTTCTCTTTAAAAGTATCTGAATCGCCAGCGCCGCAACACCCAGAAGCACTGTAAACCCATAGCAGAGTGCGATAATTATCCCCATATTTTTCTCCAAAAGTAGTATTACTCTATCAGTATATCACGATATACAGCGAAAAACCAGAGAGAAGCTCTGGTTTTCGCCTTGGATTTTATTTACTTAATATTTATAAGAAGGACAAAACTAAGTCCCTACTTATCATTTTTGAAGCTTCTTATGCTTCCAGCGCCTTCAGCGCATCCTCTCTATCTTCTTCTCTCTGCTTCAAAATTTTCTGGTACTCTTCTTCGGACATCTTTGTCATCGAAATACCTGTAATACCATAGAAAAGAGATACCAGTGGATTCAACCAGTTCAAAATTGCGTATGGTATGTAACCGGAGCCTACGCCGAGGAAACTTCGCATCGTAGCACCACAGGTATTCCACGGAATAAAGTTCGATGTAATCGTACCCGAATCTTCCAGACATCTGGAGAGATTTTTCGGTGCAAGACGCATATCTTCAAAAGCTTCCTTATACATTCTTCCCGGCAAAATGATGGCAAGATACTGGTCTGAACAAAGTAGGTTTACAATGAAACAAGAAACCAGTGTAACTGCTACCAGACCGCCTCGCGTACCCTTTGCCAATTTCAAAAGCGCTGCGGCCAGTGTTCCCATGATTCCAGTCACATCTACAATTCCGCCAAAGACCATTGCGCACATAATCAGTGAAATCGTATTCATCATACCCTGCATGCCTCCAGAAGAAAGCAAGCCGCCCAGCTTCTGAATCATCAGGCTTGCATTTTCTGGAACTTCCGTAGTCCATCCATAGTTAGGAATAGAGAAAATACGAATCATCAAATCCGAACCCTGCGTCATCAGAAACGGAATGCCCAAGACAACGCCTCCCAAAAGGGCTGGCAACGCAGGCAACTTCAATGCTACCGCTACGATAACAAAAAGTGGTGGAATCAAGTAGATAACCCCTACTTTAAAATTATCTGTAATAAATCCTAAAATTTCATCCACTGTACTCATATCAGCGCTACTGCCCCCATGAGTAAAACCCATAACAAGGTATGCAACCAGTGCAATTATAAGAGATGGTCCTGTAGTGAAAATCATATGTTTAATATGTTCAAACAGCGTAGATCCCGCAACGGCAGGCGCCAAATTAGTTGTATCAGAGAGTGGTGACATTTTGTCGCCAAAATATGCGCCAGATACAACCGCCCCTGCTGTCATCGCGGTAGGAAATCCTAAGGCCGTGCCTACCCCAATCAGTGCTACACCCATGGAGCCTGCAGTAGACCAGGATGAACCAGTTGCAAGAGATACAATAGAGCACAGCAGACAAGCCGTAAACAGAAAAATTTTTGGTGAAATAACTTTAATACCAAAGTACATCATGGAAGGCACTACACCACTGGCCACCCACATGCCCAGCATCAAACCTACACAACCGAGAATCAGAATTGCCTGCATGGTTCTATTGATTGCTGCTAAAATACCCTTCTCCATGTAGGCCCACTTCCAGCCGTTTATGGCTGCGATAATGGCTGCGAAAGCGCCGCCCAAAAGCAGTGCGAAATGCGCTTTGTCCTCGTTAGGGTCCACCATAATAGATAGATACAAAAGTATCAGCAGAACAACCATAACTAAAAGGCACTGCCACATTGGAATTTTTTTACCCATAAAAAGTCCTCCTAAAAACAAATACAAATGTAATAACGTCTTGATAATACTTGTAGTTTTACTTGCTACGTATCATCAACACAATTACATCATAATTCAGTTATTTCTGCAATTTAACTTTCGTTTTTTGTATGTTAACCTTCGTTAACAAAGGCAAGAACCCTTATATAACAAAAGGAACTGCTTCTACATTTTCGTAAAATCCAGTTCCTTATCTGGTTGGATGGCCTCAGCTGCTTCCATATTGAAACTCTGTCCTCTATGTGATATGGCTATCTGAAAACCCCTTTTGCTTTCTCTCCTCCCAAATCATGCAGAGCTCAAAATTCGCAGCGGCTTTCTAAGCGAACGATAAATCAGACTTTTTCGTTCAGATGTGATATAATGAATCAGGTTGGTCATTTTGTGCCAAAGAGCTCTCTTGCTCGAAATAAATACTTAAAATTTGTTTCGTTCAACAGATGATCTCATGAACGATATTTCCTACTTTTTCCTGTTTTAAATAAATAGCGAAATAAAACTGAAGCACTTCACCCTCGCGCCTTTTCAGGTTCGATTCCTTCCTTATTCTATGCGCACGCAAAAACGGCTGGCAAAGCCAGCCGTTTGGTGCGCCAGACAGGAATCGAACCTGCGGCCTTCACATTCGGAGTGTGCTACTCTATCCCCTGAGCTACTGGCGCATAACGTAGATATTATACCATAAAACAACATCTATGGGAAGTATAAAATAACAAATCTGCTAAAAAAGCTGTAGAGTTACAATTGATGTGACACTTGCCTTTGGAAAAAGACGATAGGATCTGTTAGAATGTTAATCACCACAAAAAACATATCTGAAAGGAACCCTATCGTCATGAACAGTATAACACAAACTCAACGATATTTGCCACATGAAATTTCTACCCGTTTTTACGCAGTGAATCTTTATCGCAGCGGTCAGTCCGTCGCCTTTGTCTGCAGGCGCTACCATATATCTAAATCTTCCCTTATGCGCTGGAACAAACGCTTTGATGGTACGAAAGAGTCCCTTATGGATCATTCTCACAGACCCAAAACGCCTCATCCTTCTTCTCATACCACTGAGGAACTCAAGTGGATTCGTGATTTGCACAGACGCAATCCCCACGCCTCCGTCTGCGAAATCTATGGAAAATTACGTACTTCCAAAGGGTATCGCAGGCATCCCGGCTCTCTTTACCGTGTATTTTCTCGGCTAGGGTATACCAAGCAAAAAGTGACTCCCACTAACAAATATACTCCAAAGCCTTATGCGACTCCTCAGGCTGTTGGTGAAAAGTGGCAGATGGATGTGAAATATGTGCCCTCTGCCTGCTATACTGGCTCTATGCCTGACAAATTTTATCAATATACAATCATAGATGAAGCTTCCAGACAGCGCTTCCTCTACCCATATAAAGAACAGAGTTCTTATTCTACCGTTAATTTCATAAAGCGCGCTATCCAATTCTTTGGATATACACCAAAAATGATTCAAACGGATAATGGCGCTGAATTTACTTATCCAAAAGACTACAAAAAACTACATCCGATGGATAAACTCTGTGATGAACTTGGCATTACCCACAAGCTGATTCGTCCACGCACACCAAGACACAATGGCAAAGTAGAACGCAGCCATCGATTGGACCAGGAGCGATTTTACAATTACCTGTATTTCTACTCCTATGAAGATTTAAAAGTGCAGATGCTCCGCTATCTAAAACGTTACAACAACACCCCTAAACCAGTCCTTGGGTGGGCTACACCTTTGGAGAAAAGGGCATCTTTAGAATTGCATTCTCATGATACCATATCGTCAAATTGATGCTCCCTTTTTGGTGTCACATCATTGACAAAACAACAAAAATAACAAATCTGCTAAAAAAGCAATATACCGCCACCATACGGACCAAAAGCGCAGCGCCGTTCGGCGCTGCTATTCTTCACGATTGATACTACTGAATCCTTTACCGCTTCCCCACACAGTCTCTACATGTAACACCGTGACAAAAGCGCTGGGATCAATAGAAGCCAAAAACCGCTTCAGCAGCATGCTCTCCCGTGGAGAACAAAGAACTACCAGCTCCTTTTTCGACTGTCCCGTAAACTCGCCTACTGCAGTCCTGCTGGAAACGCCGCGATTCAGATCCTTCATAACAAAGGCCACGGTTTCCTCAGGCTTTACCGTTAAAATATTGACCTGTACGATCTTTGTCTCAAAGCCGTACATGATGAAATCTACCATCTTAGAAGCAATAAACTGCGTCACCAGCGCGTATAAAGCGATATTCCTGCCATAAATGAATGCAGAAATTACAATGATGCCAGCGTCTAATAAAAGCAGTATTTTGCTGATATCCACCTGGGGCATCAGCTTTTTCTTAATAATCTTAGCAATGGATTCCGTGCCGCAGAAAGCATATCCTCTCCAAAAAACGATCCCATTGCAAACGCCGGAAAACACGCCGCAAAAAATGGCGGCCAGAATCACATCCTTTTCCTCAAGGAGCTGAAAATCAAACAGCTCCAACGCAAACAGAATCGCCGGATATAATAAGGTTACCACCAAAACCTTCTTAGCCTCGCGAAAGCCTATGGTAAAGATGACCACCAGCAGGATCAAAAAAGCGCCTGCATAATATGCTAAAGAAAAATTGATATCCACAAAATACTGCAAAATTCTTACCACACCAGTAAGACCCCCACTTGTCAAACCGTTAGGTATCATTACTGCCGTAGTGGCAAAAGCGCCTACAACACAAGCAAGCACCAGAAAAAAAGAGTCAATCAATACAGTTCTTCCTCTATCCTTCATACTCCATCCTTTCATAAGTGAAATTACCAAATATATCCACTACTTTCACTCGTATACGGCACGGACCATCCGCAATCTTCTCGCAAAAGTCCGGCAGATCACCCTTTGTTCGCGTTAAAACCAGATCGGGCCGGTGTATACCGTCCGCATCGTTGAATTCAAAATCCACACTCCACGACGACACCATATCTAACGGCTTTTCTCGAGCGATTCTCCGCACGGTCTCCCGCATTTTCTCATCCACAGACTTTTCCAGTCCTCGTTCCGACAGAGACAACAGCCGCACACGCAGTAAAACCTTATCTGAGGCAGGAAACGGTTCAACCTCCAAACCAACCTTTACGTTAAGCCGCGATCCGCCATCCCTTTTTCCTGCTTCAAACACTCGAAAAGACGTATTCCCCTTTGCCAGACGGCCAATCGTACTCTCAACCGCCAATTCTCCAGCGTCACAGGCAATGAAGCGACGGTTCCTCGATGCTGCGACTGCTGCAAGGGTTCCGCTTCCGCAGAAGAAATCCGCGCAAAGATCTCCTTCCTTAGTGCAGCTTTCCATCATGCGTAAAAGCAGCTGCTCCGGCTTCTGGGTTGCATAACCCGTACGCTCAGAAGACGTGCGTCCCACCATATCGATATTCCACACATCCTTCATACCCACCAGCGTATACCATCCCACTTCATCCTTGTACTCCTTCACGCCCCTGAAATGATATGGCTTTAGCTGCCGGTTATAAGACTTCTCCTGCTGAGGAAAAAAATCATACTTTGCGTTCTTACTGTAGACCAGAATCGTATCATGCTTGCGTGAAAAGTGCCTCTTGCTCGAGCCGCCTGATTTGTACGTCCAGATAATCTCGTTCACAAAGTTCTTCTCGCCGAATATTTCATCCATAAATACTTTGACATAATGAGCCGCATGCCAATCCAGATGTACCCAAATCAATCCCTCCTCCGCCAGCAAATCACGCATCAGATACAGTCTGGCCGTCAACATCTTCAAATAGGACGACAATCCCTTTTCCCACTTGTCAGCATAAGCCAGATGGCGGATGTTCTCACCGCCGGCTTTGACCACAGCGTCATACTCTGCTTTCGAAAAGAATGGAGGGTCAATATAGATCATTTTAACCTTCCCCGCCATATCATATTCCGACAGAAGCGTTTTCATAACCTCTTTGTTATCGCCATGAATGACCATATTTTCCGCGTCATCTTGCGCGTCAAAGGGTTTCTGTCCCCACGTTATTTCTTCGATCAGGGATAACGGTTTACCCTTCGCGTTTTCGTACTGTCTTTTTCCTGCCTTTTTTATTCTGGTGAATTCGCTTATCAGGCTCATGTTTTTTTCCTCCCAGAAGCGTCGGAATCAAATCCTCCCGACCTGCCTTTTTTAACGCTTTAATGACGATATTCTGATTCTCTGGTTTGTTGTAATGAATCAGCGCCCGCTGCATCTGTTTTTCCGCCAGATCCTTGGCTACATAGACCGGTTTCATTGTAAACGGATCTTTCTCCGTGTAATACATGCAGGTTGCCAATGTAGCGGGAGTCGGGTAAAAGTCTTGCACCTGATCTGGCACAAAACCGTATTCCTTCAAAAACAGCGCTAATTCTACGGCGTCCTCCAGAGAGCTGCCTGGATGAGAACTGATCAGATAAGGTATCAGATACTGCTTTAATCCCAGTTCCCGGTTCACCTGCCGGTAACGCTTCGCAAAATCAAGGAAAATCTGCTTTTCCGGCTTTCTCATGTAGTACAACACCTTATCCGAAATATGCTCCGGCGCTACTTTTAATGTGCCGCTTACATGATATTTGCACAGCTCTCTCAAAAACGACGGATCTTTATCTGCCATAACATAATCATAACGAATACCGGAACGAATAAATACTTTCTTCACGCCCGGTACACTGCGTATGGCTCGCAAAACATCCAGATAATCGTTGTGATCGACGATCATATTTTTGCATGGATGAGGATAAAGGCAATCCTTATGCTTACAAACGCCGTTTTTCAGCTGCTGCTTACAGGCAGGACCGCGAAAATTAGCTGTTGGACCTCCTACGTCGTGAATATATCCTTTAAAATCCGGTTTCTCAATTAAACGCTGCGCTTCCCGGACCAAAGACGCCTTGCTCCTGCTCCTCACCTGTCTTCCCTGATGATAGGTCAACGCGCAAAAGCTGCATCCCCCGAAGCATCCGCGGCTGGATACTAAACTGAATTTTATCTCACGAAAAGCAGGAATACCTCCCGCCGCCTCATACATTGGATGCGCTTCATTCTCATATGGCAGCTCATAGATATCATCTAATTCCTGCTGTTCCAACGGAGGCTGCGGTGGGTTTACACATACCCATACCGTATCTGTATATCGCTCCATCAGTCTTTTGCCGTTGATATAATCGTTGCTGCGGTAAGTCATAGCAAAGCTTTTACAATACGCGTCCTTCGATGCCGCAATATCATCGAAATCCGGCAATCGTACTGTTTCGCCATCATCATCAAAGTCTGGCAGCCTGAAACAGGTTCCGCGAATCCATGTAATCTGTCTGATATCGATCCCTGCCTCCAGGGCTTCCGCTACTTCCACAACGGCGCGTTCCCCCATACCGTAGATCAAAAGATCTGCCTTCGCGTCCAGCAAAATGGAACGACGCACCTTATCACTCCAATAATCATAGTGGCCCAAGCGGCGCAAGCTGGCCTCAATGCCCCCGATGATAATCGGAACATCCTTATACGCTTCTCGCGCGCGATTGCTATAAACAACTACCGCCCGGTCCGGTCTGCCTCCGGCCTGTCCGCCCGGCGCATATTCATCAGTTTTACGCTTCCGTTTAAAAACAGAGTAATTATTAACCATGGAATCTACAGTCCCGCTGTTAATCAGAAAGCCAAGTTTGGGTTTCCCAAAACGCCTGAAATCTTCACAGCTATGAAAATCCGGACGCGCGAGAATCGCCACCCTATATCCACGGCTTTCCAGAAGTCTGCTGATAATCGCCGTGCCGAAGGAATGATGATCCACATAAGCGTCTCCTGTTACCAAAACGAAATCAACCTCATTCCATCCGCGGACTTCCATATCTTTTTTTGCAACCGGTAAAAACATATCGCTCCTTATCTAATCAAAACAGGACGGCCTTTCATGCGGCGGCCATCGCTCCTATTTCACTGTGACTTCAATAGAATGCAGATTTTTCTTTTCTATCAATCTATTCACTGATTTGGCGTCCGCCGGTTTCATCAATTTCACGCGTTTTGCGGAAAGCTGCCTGCATAACGCCTGATAGTCCTCCTGTGAGAAGACCTCATACCGGCTTTTATCCATAGAGATAGAAATTCCTTTTTCTCTAATTCCGAAGACAACTGTTTTGCCTTTCTGAAGTTCTCCCTCATAAAACGCCTCTAGCTGCTGATAAACTCCATTTCCATATTCCTTCACTACCGTTGCCAGAATATTCTTTGTCGAATTATTTACCTGTCCCGCGACAAATACATCAGCCCTCGCTATATCAGCTTCGACGGCCACAGAATCAAAAATGCTGTCTCCACAGGAAAAGATGATCGCCGTACCGTCCTGATACCAAGCTTCGGCCTCTCTCTGTACATCAGCGGCACGTTCCCCCTTCTCGAAGTATTTATAGCTGATATCAACATACCATCCCTTCTCTGATGCCGCTTGATTTGCTCCCTGAAGAAATCCATAACCGTACCGCTTCATTGGCGAATCGTTGCTTTCAGCCATGAATCCCAGCTCGCTATAACCTTCTGTTACGGCGCTGTACCCTGCCATATATCCGGCCTGCAATTCATCAAAAGTAATGGAAACGCAGTTTTCCGCAATATCTGTCTTGCCCTGATCATCCACAGGCTTTCCATCCACATAAAGGAAAGTGATACTCTCATACTGCCGCTGCGCTGCGCCAATCACCTTTTCAAAAGCATCTCCGCAGCAAACGATAACAGACGCGCCGGCTTCCGCTGCCTGATCAATCTGCATCAGACGGCCGTCGTCAGAATCCTCCTCCGGTTCGTAATATTTAAACGATTTTTCATGCTCCTCTGCGTACCGGCGCAAACCCTCCCATGCACGCTGCGTATTGCCTTCATCATCAATCGATACAGTTTCCGATTCTGTGATCATGGCAATCTCATATTCAGGGGCGTCCTGCGCTTCCTCCGCGCTGCCTCCGCAGGCTGTGGCGCTTACAGCCAAAAATACTGCAAACATAATTATAGCCAATCGTTTCATAGAGCGTTCTCCTTCTTATTTCTATTTATATTATACGGTAATACAACGGCTTTTTAAAGGCTTTTTTCTCTTTGATCATTCTCCATTACACGAAGCAGCTGTTCCGTAATTCTTGCCGTCAATCCCCATATGATTCTGCCCTCCACATCGTATATGGGAATATCCCAATCCCCAACTCTCCAAGGGTAATTCTCATCAATTCCGATCTTCTCAAAGGGGAAATCCTCACTGATCTCTGTATATATTTTCTCAGTCTGTATTTGCGGCTGATGTTTCTTAAAAGCATCCAGCGACACAAGAAAAATTTCATCCACTTCCTCAACTGCTAGGCGGGCGTTTTCATAATCCTGCAAGGATATTACGCCCATATAAGTGAACAGAGTATAATTGGCATAACCATAGAGAATATCGCCGGGGCCGATCATTTCCACCCGATCCGGAGCGATACCGATTTCTTCAAAGGTCTCCCGCAAAGCGCATTCCGCCGGTTCTTCGCCCTTCTCCACATGACCGCCCGGAAAGCAAATCTCTCCAGGCTGTGATTTCATAGTTTTAGCTCTCACCTCAAAAAGTAGATGGAGCTTTCCATCCCGTTCAACCAAAGGAACCAGTACCGAAAAAAAGCGGTGTTTACCGATAGGCTGCGGTTTCCTGTGACGGTATACCCGTCTGATATCATCCAGTGTCATGGCGTCTACTTCCCTTCTATGCAAAAAAATAAGGGGCAGGATTCTGCCCCAGTGTTTCCGATTGCTTCGATTAGTTCAGCACCTCGTATTCTGAGAAATCTACACCGATCATTTCTTCCTTTTCCGCGCTGAGACTAACCACAAAGTTCATGCCGTAATTCTTAGAAATGTTCTTCAGTCTGGTCAGGAACTCTGGAATGTCTCCCAGTGAGAAATCAGCATGCTTCAAAATGCTGTCAATATAGATCGTCTCAATATCGTGGTCAGAACTAATGATGCCGTAGATAAATCCTATGTATTCATCACTATTGGTAATATGTTCATATTCCTCCATACAAACGACTCTGATACGATACTTCAAATCATACATCAACCGTGAATTCTTATTAATAAAGATGATACTGCCGTTGCTTTTTTCGATCTCGTCATTAGCTAAGTCGATCATCTGTTTCGTCTTTCCTGTTCCTTTATGTCCAATTAATAATTTAACCATTATTATTGTCCTCCCGTTCTTTTGTTATTAGTGTTATTATACACTACGCGAGCAGTACATTCAATGTTTTTTTTATGAAACCGGCGTCCTATCTTTTTCCAAGACGCAGTTGTCCGCAAGCAGCGTCAATATCCGCGCCAAGTTCTCGCCTGACTGTAGCCGGAATTCCTTTATTTTCCAAAATGCTCTGAAACTCCTTAGCTCTGGCTCTGCTCACCGTATCGAATCCCGACTGGCTCACTTTATTCAAGGGTATCAGATTCACATGACACAGCATTCCTCGCAGTAGACGGCAAAGCCTATCCGCATCTTCATCACTGTCATTCACACCGTTGACCATAGTATATTCAAAGGTTATCCGACGTCCAGTCTTTCTCGTATAATCACGGCATGCTTCCAAAAGAACATCTACGGGATACTTCTTGTTAACCGGCATCATAGAACCACGAATCTGATCTGTCGTTCCATGGAGAGAAATGGCCAGATTGACCTGTGGAAAATCATCGCTAAACCGCTGTATCATTGGGACTAAACCGCAAGTAGATACCGTAATATTGCGCATGCTGATATTAAGACCGTTTTTATCATTGACAATATGCAAAAAAGCCGCTAAATTTTCGTAGTTATCAAACGGTTCGCCAGTTCCCATCACTACAATATGACGAATTTCTTCACCAGTATCACGCTGTGCTTCAAGCAGCTGAGAAAGGATTTCTCCTGGGGTCAAATCGCGTGCCAGACCTTCTCTGGTAGACGCACAAAACCGGCATCCCATCCTGCACCCTGCCTGACTGGATACGCAGATGGAATTACCATATTTATACTGCATGAAAACGCTTTCTATCGTATTTCCATCCTCCAGCCGAAAAAGATATTTTCTCGTTCCGTCATTCTTAGACCGCTGCACCTGCAGAACTTCCAGCCTGCCAATATCGCACTGTTCCGCCAGAAGCTGACGTAAATCCTTCGGCAAATTATTCATTTCATCAAAATCAGTAACGCCTTTATATATCCATTTAAAAATCTGCTTCGCTCGAAACTTCGGCTGTCCCAGACGAGCCATCAGTTCCTCCATCTCATAAAGCTGTAAATCCCGCAAGTCAACCATGCTGTATCTCCTATCTGCTTCTGTTCCCTTCACGACAACACACATATCTTATCGTTTCACGCTCTTTCTGTCAATAGAAAAAAGATAAAAGGACAAACCGCAGTCAGTCCGCGATTTATCCTTTTATTTCAAGAGCTTTTAAAAATATGAGGTTTTATGTATATGTACATACGTTCCGTTTCCATCGACTTCTGTTTCATTAAGCGGCAAGGTAAAAACTCCCATTCCATTTTTATTTTCTATGTCATTATACATTTCGATCACACTATCCGCCAGAAAAAATGAGCCGTTAACATCATATTCAATGTTGTTCTTATCTCTAACCCAATAAGCTATATTTCCAAAGAAGCTCTCATCCCTGTTCTCAAAACTCCTAATCTCCACTAATTTGATTTCACTTATTTGCCACTCATGATTCTCTCCCTGCGTAATGGCAATAAAATTTAATTGTAATTTATTATTTTCCAATGGAACAGATAGTATCCTATAGGAAGATAGGGTTTCATCAATTTGTGCTTTCTGAAAGCGCTTCTCTACTTCGTTTACCGCTAAACCGTTTAGCTTCGAATAGGCTTCAGTCAGCTCAGCATAACTCATTTCATTACTAGTTAACTGTTTAACTTCCTGCAGCTGATCCTCCTGCTTATCACAGCTGTATAAAACACAACTCGCTAAACAACATATAATTATTATTAGAATTTTTTTCATAATCTCACCTATTGAATTCTTTCTTTATATTGAAATATCATATTCTCAAAATTATTTTCTATTTAGATTATACTATTTAATTAAAAAATCAGCAACTACAATGCGAAAAACGGGCGATTTTTGCGAAAAACGGGCACTTTGTACGAATTTTCACTTTTCTTAAGCGCTATAGCTAACTTTCAACCACCTGGTATTCCTAATTGAAGTAACTTTAAAATCTCACTTCGCGTCTAAGATGGACACCCCTAATAATGGTTTTCACATTATAAAAGGGCTTTGCACATAAATTTGTGCAAAGCCCTTCACTTTTTCCTAACTCTATTATACTCGTTCCACACCGATACCAGTCTTGTGACCGTTGAGGTCATAAGTTTCCAGTCCCGAAGCTTCTTCCACAGAAACTGCCAGCGTCTCTTTTTTGATATAATCGCAGAAAGTATCCACTGCAGCCTTGACATCAGCGTCCGCTTCTACGAAGATTTTGATGTTGTCCATCATCTCGTAGTCCTTTGCCTTACGCATCTGCTGCACCTTGGAAATCAGCTCTCTGGCAAGACCTTCCGTAGCCAGCTCCGGTGTAACAGTAGTGTCCAGAATGGTAAACACGTTATTTTCCATGGCGACCGCGAAGCCTTCCTTAGCGTTGATACGAACGTCTACAAAATCCTTCTGAATTTCAACTTCTTCACCGTCTAAATTCAGCGTCATAGAACCTGCCTCCAGACGCGCTACCACATCGGCTGCGTTTTCTTTCGCGAGGGCTGCGCCGAAGGCTTTGATATTCTTGCCCAGCACCGGTCCAGCTACCTTGAAATTCGGCTTTAAGGTGAAGTTCATATATTGGTCAAGCTCGGCGGCAAACACCACTTCCTTGACATTGAGTTCTTCCATAATCAGCGGCGTCAAATCCTCGATAACTGCCTGGTACTTACCGTCCACCAGAATTTCGGAAAGCGGCTGTCTTACCTTGATTCTTTCCTTTTCTCTGGTGCCTCTGCCAAGCGCAACCAGGGTTCTAACGAGATCCATTCTCTCCTCGACCTTTTTATCGATGAGGCTTTCGTCTGCTTTCGGGAAGTATGCCACATGCACAGTTTCTTCTCCGGTCAGATTGGTATAGATTTCATCGGACAGGAATGGCGCGATTGGGGCGATCAGCTTGGCTGTGCCAACCAGCACTTCGTAAGTGGTGGCGTATACGCTCTTTTTGTCCTCTGTCATGTCTTCCGCGTAAAATCTTCTTCTCGCACGTCTGATGTACCAGTTGGACAAATCCTCCGCCACAAAGTCGGTGATGGCTCTTACCGTCTTCATGTGATCGTAATGATCCATATAGTCGGTCACGTCTTTCACCAGCTGGTTGTATTTGGAAAGAATCCATCTGTCCAGTTCTGGTCTCTTGTCGTATGCTACAGACAGCGCTGCGGCGTCCACATCGTCCTGATTGGAATACAATACGAAGAAATTGTATACGTTTTTCAAAGTGCCGAAGAACTTGCTGACAACATCGATGAGTCCGTCCTCGTCAAACTTGGTCGGCGTCCATGCCGGTGACACAGAAAGCAAATACCAGCGTGTCGCGTCAGCGCCGTATTTGTCAAAGAGTTCAAACGGTGAAACCGTATTGCCTCTGGACTTACTCATCTTCTTGCCCTCTTTATCCAGAATCAGGTCGTTGACCAGTACGTTCTTGTACGGCGCTCTGCCTTTGATAAAGGTGGAAATTGCCATCAGGGAATAGAACCAGCCTCTGGTCTGGTCGATTCCCTCACAGATAAAGTCTGCCGGGAACAGCTTTTCCTCGAAGATGTCTTTGTTTTCAAACGGATAGTGCCACTGTGCGAACGGCATCGCGCCAGAGTCGAACCAGCAGTCCATGACCTCCGGAATTCTAGTCATCGGCTTGCCACAGTGCGGACAGGTGATATGCACGTCGTCCACATACGGTCTGTGCAGCTCGATGGAAGTGTCAATGTCTTCGATGGCTTTTTCCGCCAGCTCCGCGCGACTTCCGATGCATTCCAGATGACCGCATTCGCATCTCCAGATTGGAATCGGCGTACCCCAGTATCTGGAACGAGAAATCGCCCAGTCCTTTACTTCTGCCAACCAGTTGCCGAACCGCTTTTCACCGACGAATTCAGGGAACCAGTTGACCGTATTGTTATTGGCAACAAGCTGGTCTTTCAGCTTGCTCATTTCGATATACCAGCTCGGTTTTGCATAGTACACAAGCGGTGTGCTGCAACGCCAGCAGTGTGGATAGTTGTGCTCCAGCTTCGTTTTCGCAAAGATCTTGTTCTCGCCAGCCAGATATTTGATGATATCCACGTCAAGACCATCTTCCATAACAAAGCGTCCCGCCCACGGTGTCTCGGTATAGCAGCCTCTCTCGTCTACCGGCTGCAGCATCGGCAAGTTATACTTGCGACCGCACTGATAGTCGTCTTCACCGAATGCCGGCGCAGTGTGTACGATACCAGTACCGTCTTCTACGGAAACGTAATCCATGCAGGTCACGAAAAATGCTTTCTTGCCGCCTTCCGGCTTTACAAAAGGCATCAGCTGTTCGTATTCGATATACTCCAGCGCGCTGCCCTTCATTTCTTCCAAGATTTCGTATGTGCCCTCGCCCAATACTTTATCCGCAAGCGCTTTCGCAACATAGAATACATTGCCCGCTTCTTCACCTTCATTCATCTTTGCTTTGATATAGTCGATATCAGGACCGACGGTCAGCACGGTGTTGGACGCCAGTGTCCAAGGGGTCGTGGTCCATGCCAGGAAATATTCGTTGTCCGCGTCTTTCCGCTTGAATTTGCAGACTAGGGTGTTGACCTTGACTTCTTTGTAGCCCTGGGCTACTTCGTGAGAAGCAAGTCCGGTTCCGCATCTCGGACAGTACGGCAGAATCTTGTGTCCCTCGTAAATCAGTCCGGCTTTGAAAAATTCTTTTAAAATCCACCAGCAGGACTCAATATAATTGTTATCCAGTGTAATATACGGATTGTCCAGATCTACCAGATAGCCCATTCTTTCCGTCATCTCTCTCCACATATCGGTATAAGTGAAAACGGATTCCTTACACTTCTGGTTGAATTCTTTGATGCCGTATTTCTCAATGTCCTGTTTGCCGCTCATGCCAAGCTGCTTTTCGACTTCGATTTCTACCGGCAGACCGTGGGTATCCCAGCCAGCTTTTCTGTTGACCTGATATCCCTGCATGGTCTTGTAGCGGCAGATAGAATCCTTCAGGGTTCTCGCCATCACATGGTGAATGCCCGGCTTTCCGTTTGCGGTCGGAGGACCTTCAAAGAATACGAATTTCTCGCCGTCTTCTCTGGCGCTGACACACTTATGCAGCAGGTCTTCTTTCTTCCACTTTTCGACCTGTTCGTTCTGTACCTGTGCTACAGGCTTGTCAGATAATTTTTTGAACATGTATTTCTACTTCCTTTCTACTTTTTCCAGGTTTGGGGTATTAAGAATTTCGCCGTAGGTTTCTACCAATCAGCTCTCGCTGTCGCTCTGCTTCTTGGGAAACCCTCGCGTTTTGAGCGCCTATCCCGATTTGTCCGCAAATCGACGGAAGGCGCCATACAGGAATTGCCCGGCTTCAGCCGGAATGCAATTCTTCAGTTCCTACCATCGATTTCTTGGGAGACCTAACCACATTTGCTGCGCAAATGTATGGTAGGTCCCCTGCCAGGATTGCAGTGCTTTAGCACGTAGCAATCCACGGCTCAGAAATCGGGTTAGGTCATAAAAAAATCCCCAACCAGAAATCATATTTCCGATTAGGGACGATTCAATCTAAACCGCGGTACCACCCTAGTTGCTACCTCTATCAAGGCGCCTCTCATTAAAGTGTCAGACTCCGGAGTGATCTTCGCTTGCGGCCTCACCGACTGTCTCTCATCAAATGACAATCTCTCTGTAAGGGTATTACGCCGGGCTACTGGTTCCTTCAACGTCTGATATAAAGTTTTATTTATATACCCAAATATTTTATCATTATTTGTTCTGATTTGCAAGAAAAAAATAGTTGAAAGAGTTACAATTTTAGAGAATTTCCAACTCTTTTCTTATCATTACAGATTAAAGAAATAAAAGTTTTTTAAACAGACCCCTTCGCAAAGGAATCCTTTTGTGGTAAAATCTAAACAAGCAATTAAGGAGGTAGAGATTATGCCGTTGATGATTTTGGGACTGGTCTTTGTCGTAGGACTTTTCATATTCTATTTGGCCAGCACGCAGGGAGGCCGGGATAAATCCCAGAAGCAGCAGAAAAAAGACAGTGGATTGCAACGGGATGAAAATGTAATCTTCCTGCCTAACGATGTAGAACGCGCGAAAGAGCGCCATCGAAAAAATCGCCACTAATATGACATGAAATTGAACGAAAAAACACCTTCGAACATATACTGTTCAGAGGTGTTTTTATGACTTATAGATTAAAACGTATGAAAAAATCTTTCTCCCGCGCGCTACATATTTCCTCCGCGGATCATCCCAGGATCGTTATCATGAGTGACTGTCACCGTGGAACAGGCACCTGGGCGGACAACTTTCTGTCCAACCGACCCATTTTTACAGCGGCCCTACAGCATTATTTTCAAAACAATTTCACATATATTGAACTGGGCGACGGTGATGAACTCTGGGAAAACCGCCGCTTCTCCGACGTCTATTATACCCATAGAGAGATATACCAGCTCTTTGAAAAGTTCCATCGCAGCGATAAGCTCTTTTTGCTCTTTGGCAACCACGACCGGGTTAAAGAGCATAGCGCTTACATATGGAGAAGCTTAGATTCCGTCATTCCCTTCTATGAATCCATCATTATAGATAGTCTGGATCTCCCTTCTCTCCACTGCTTTCACGGATATCAGGGTGATCTGATCAACGATCAGCTCTGGAAAATCTCACGGTGGCTGGTTCGCTATTTATGGCGTCCTTTGGAAATTCGCGGCGTAAAGGATCCAACCAGCGCAGCTAAAAACTATACGAAAGTACGCGCCATTGAAGACAGCTTTATTCACTATAGCTGTGAGGAAAAATGTGTTCTGATTGCAGGCCACACCCATAAGCCAACCTTGATGAAAACCGATTGCGGTATCTATATGAACAGTGGAAGTTGTGTTCATCCTTCAGCTATCACAGCTATCGAATTGGAATTTCCCTCAGCGCGTCTGGTTAAATGGTCCGTTTGTTCACGTTCCGATATGACGCTGTCAGTCTGTAGAGAAATCATATCCGAAATACTACTTTAAGAAAGGATCAAATTTGTATTTTACACCTATTCCTTCAGCAATATAAGGAAGCTGCGCAAATTGATAATTTGACTCAGTATTACCTTCAATCAAGGAAGCGCCGTTCTCTGTTACCGCGATATCCCAACCGACCATATGAACGCCCTGCAGTCGTTTAGCAGCCGTTTCAGCCAGTTTGAGAACCTCATCCCAATTAGGAATTTGAAACCCTTTGATCGGCTTCTGAGACACTGGATGCGCCTTAAAGATTGTGCCTTCCAGGTTCATACCATCTCTGCAGATTATCCCATTCTCTACGTCAACAGGGGCAAAGATACCTCCGCCGTCAAAGCCGTCGATCAGTCCTCCGGTACCCATACGCAGCACAGAATACATATAGTTCACCTTTCCCTGATCTAAAATAGTTACCAGTCTTACAGTATTTACAGAAGACGCGCAAAATGCAGCTATCTCAAAATGCTGTACGATATATTCCTCGCACTGACTTTTTCCTTTTTCCATGAGCAGATCATACAACGCTCTTTTCTCATCCAGATTATGGGGAATGTCGAATTTTTCCACGCCAGCGCCATGGGTTCCAAACGTCGGTTTGCAGATCAGACTGGTAAGCCCCTCTGTCTTTTCAAGAAACTCCTCGAAAGAAATATTCCGATTTACAAACCAAACCCGATGAAATAAATCACCGAATTTCTTAGCAAAGCGTTCCTTACTTCGTATCATGGTCACTTCATCAAGGTCAGTATTGTACTTCATAATCAGACGCTCTACCGTCCCCTTTGTATAGTATGTTTTCTGTTCCTCCAATGTCTTTTCCCAAAACCGAAACTGATAGTAATCCCGCGGAGAACACTCCGTATACAAATTGGATTCCAGTATCATTTCCTTTACTTTTTTCTTTGACAATCCGCTTTCCCTGGCAACCAAACCTGCGTGCTTATCCAGGCTTCTCTTATCATAACGGCTGTCTTTCTCAACATTCTTTAAACTGATCTCCAATCGCTTTCCTGTTCGGGCCCAAATCCGCTTTTTAACATAATATCGATAGTTCACACCCTTTTTCGCGTATTCGTCCATTTCCTGTTTAGCTTTTTCATAGTCCCAACCAGTCTGATCACAAACGTAACGCAAATAGGCTTCTTTTCTGGAGTTTAAGATATCCCGCCGTTTCCCAGCATTTAAATAATAATGTAAGCTCCTCATACCGCATAATCCTTTCACAAAAATGTATCTATATTGATTCTTCCCACTTGATCCCAATTGTAAAAGATGCTGTGCAAAAAACTCAGTTTTTTACACAGCAGCACACATTTCTAAAGCGTAAGACGCCTTACAGCAATTCTTTTCTCGATAAATTGATTCTGTTCTGGCTGTCGATCTCTGTAACCTTAACCTTAACAACGTCTCCGATGTTCATTACATCTTCAACCTTCTCAACCCGCTGTTTTGCCATTTTGGATATATGAAGCAGGCCTTCCTTGCCAGGCAAAATTTCAATAAACGCACCGAAGTTCATGATTCTCTGTACCGTACCTTCATAAACTTCGCCAACCTCTACATCCTTAGTCAGAAGCTCAATCCGATGACGCGCTTCATTAGCGCCTTCCATATCGGCGCTGTAGATGCTGACAAGTCCCGGATCGTCTTCAGAAATATCGATCTTAACGCCGGTCTCATCCACAATCTTATTGATCGTCTTACCGCCAGGTCCGATGACAATTCTGATCTTATCAGGATCAATACGCATCGTTATGCTTCTCGGCGCATACTTGGACATTTCCTCTCTCGGCGCAGGAATTTCCTCCAGCATCTGCTGCATGATATACATTCTGCCTTCCTTAGCCTGCTGTAGCGCCTTTTCCAAAATTTCTCTGGAGAGACCATGCACTTTAATATCCATCTGAATTGCGGTAACGCCAACCTCCGTACCTGTCACCTTAAAGTCCATGTCGCCCAGGAAATCTTCCATACCCTGAATATCGGACAAAATAGCCATCTTACTGCTTCCATCTTCTTCTACTCGTTCAATCAGACCCATCGCAATGCCCGCAACCGGTCTTTTGATCGGAACGCCGGCATCCATCAACGCCAGACATGAACCGCAAGTAGACCCCATGGACGTAGAACCATTAGAAGAAAGAACTTCGGATACTACGCGAATCGCATACGGGAATTCTTCCACAGAAGGAAGTACAGGGATCAAGGCCCTTTCCGCCAGAGCGCCGTGTCCAATTTCCCTTCTGCCGGGGCTTCTCATCGGTCTCGCCTCGCCTACTGAGTAGCCTGGGAAATTGTAGTGATGCATATATCTTTTTTCTGTCTGTTCCGTAATACCGTCGATGGTCTGGGACTCACTGGCAGGCGCCAACGTACATGCGGAAAGCACCTGCGTCTGGCCTCTCTTAAAGAGTCCGCTGCCGTGCACCCTCGGAAGCATCTGTGTCTCGCACCAGATCGGTCTGATCTCGTCAAGCTTTCTGTTATCAGGTCTGACGCCTTCATCCAGAATCATTGCTCGAACACACTCTTTGGTAATATTGTAAAGAACATTTGCAATGTCCTTTTCGTTTTCAGGATAAATTTCCGCAAAGTGTTCTTTCGTCTCCACTTCAACAGCATCCATGTTGTCCAGTCTTTCCAACTTGTCCACAGTCTTAATGGCTGTCTTCATCTTATCAACTGCATAAGCACGTACAGCTTCGTCAATATCCTCCGGTACCTTGTACAGCTGAATATCCTGCTTTGGCTTTCCTACCTCCGCAACGATTTCATCAATAAATTCGACAATCTTTTTAATTTCTTCATGTCCGTAAAGGATCGCGTCAAGCATGACTTCTTCCGGCACTTCATTGGCGCCTGCCTCTACCATCATAATGGCCTCTTTTGTACCCGCTACAGTCAGGTTCATAGAAGAAACCTCTCTCTGTTCCAAAGTCGGGTTGATGATGAACTCGCCATCGATCATACCGACGCGTACCGCGCCGATCGGTCCTTCCCATGGAATATCAGAAGTAGCCAGCGCAACAGAAGCGCCTACCATAGCCATAATATCTGTTTCACAGTCAGGATCTACGGACATAACCGTAGCTACCACAACGACATCGTTATAATATCCCTTCGGGAACAGCGGGCGAAGCGGACGGTCCATCAATCTGGAACTTAATGTCGCTTTTTCGCTCGGTCTGCCCTCTCTTTTGATAAAGCCGCCAGGAATCTTGCCTGCAGCGTACATTCTTTCCTCGTAGTCACAGCTCAGTGGAAAAAAATCAATATCAGGTCTGGGCTCTTTAGATGCGCAGGCAGTAACGTTAACCACGGACTCTCCATATCTCACCATGACCTGTCCATTAGCCTGCTCACATACTTTCCCAATTTCCAGCTGAAGAAGTCTTCCTCCCACTGCTGTCTTAAACGTTCTGTAATCTGTAAATCTCGCCATTCTTAATAAACAACTCCTTCCTGTTTATTTCCTCACTTTTGGCTTTGCAATAAAAAATATATAAATAATGGCGAGGTATATCCGCCTCGCCAAAATTCCTCAGTAAAATTACTTTCTTAATCCCAAACGAGCGATCAGGCTTCTGTATCTTTCAACGTCAACCTCTCTCAGGTACTTAAGAAGGTTTCTTCTCTGACCTACCATCTTCAACAGACCCCTTCTGGAATGGAAGTCCTTCTTGTGCACTTTCAAATGCTCGTTCAGATCGTTAATTCTTGCTGTCAGAATTGCAACCTGTACTTCAGGGGAACCAGTATCGCCTTCCTTTGTCGCATACTCTTTGATAATAGCTTCCTTCATTTCTTTTGTAATCATGTTTGTCTTTCTCCTTTTCTAAATACGCTTCCATCGAGTCTTCGTCGGAGAAACCGTAAAACCAAATGGAAGTAAATTTTCAACTAGATAATTGTACCATATCTATATTGTAAATGCAAGATTTAATTTGCTGCGTTTTCACCAGTCTATATTTAACTATTTTACTGCAATTTTCTATATTTTAAACCATAAAATTATCTTTTTTTAAAAAAACACAGCGATATGTATCCAAAAGCAGAACAGGTCCGCCAACGGCAAACCTGTTCTAATGATAACACAGCTTACTGATACAAATAACTCTTTTTAAAATTGAATAAAGTTTCCGAGGAAAATAATCGAAATAGCGATTGGACATATATATTTTACACTGATCTTAAACCATTTTTGCAGGAACACATTTTGAATATTGGCAGTTTCTATTGCTTTGTCGATGCCCCAGATCCAGCCAACGAATACGGAAATCACCAGTGCGCCAATGACAACCACATAATTACTTACAAAAATGTCCATTTTATCAAAGAGCGCCAGGCTCATAATGGAAACGGATCCGATTGCAACATTTGCGGCAAGAGATATGGCAAGGGCTTTCATTCTGCTGCATTTTAGAAGTTCCATCAGTGTATTCACAACCGATTCCGCCATCCCGATTGAAGAAGATAATGCCGCGCAGAAGAATCCTACATAGAAAACAGTACCGATGATATTCCCGCCGGAAATCGCGTTAAACGCGTTTGGCAGTGTAATCATAGAAAGTCCGGTTCCCGCTGCAGGCTCCAAATCAAAAGCGAAACAGATCGGGAAAATCATCAGTCCCGCAAAGATCCCTGCGATAATAATCGATAAACAAATAATAGAACTGTCTTTTACAAGTTTTTCTCCTTTTGTCCGAATGCAGCTTCCGAATACCATGGATGCCAGCATACCGATTCCGATTGCAAAGAACGCCTGCCCCAAAGCTGCTGTCACAGAAGAAAACCCGAAGCCGGACGCATCCGGTTTAAACAGAAATGCAACGCCCTTTTCTGCGCCAGGAAGTCTTACGCCTATGATGATGCAGACGATCATAATGACACCCAGAAGAGGAATCAGCACTTTGTTGATTTTCTCAACACCGCCCTGCAGTCCCCTGCTTACAATCAGCGCCAGAATACCCCAGCAAATCACTGCGCCAATGAACATAGTCAGATGATCCTCATTTAATGCGTCAAAAGACTGAGCAACTTCTGTCGGTGTCATTCCCTTCAGATAACCCGTAGCGGTTCTGTAGATATATATGACAATCCACGCATAAATCGGAATCGTATAGCAGTTAATCATCCATCCTGCAAAAAGGTGCACATACCCTGCTAGATGCCATTTTGAACCTTCCGGTTCCAGCGCCTTATATGCGCCTACCGCAGCTCTTTGAGAAGCATAGCCGATACTCATTTCCGCTGTCAGAAGTGGAATGCCGACTACAAGAATTACAATCACATATACAAAGATAAACAGCGCACCGCCGTTTGTTCCGCAGACATACGGAAATCTCCACAAACTGCCTACCCCTACTGCAAAACCGATCATGGTCATCAGGAAGCCGAATATACTCCCGAATCCACTCTTTTCGTTGTTATTCATAATAATCTCCTATTTTATTCTACGCAGGGAGACTTTGCAGAATCTCCCTGCTTTCCATTTCACTGCTGTGTAAAATCTAGAATAGGCCTTTTATTTTTCCCAGAACTCCTCCAGCGTCATATCGCCATAGATTACCTTATCGCAAGTTCCGTATAGATTTTCGCACGGCGTAATGCCCTTTTCGTCGGCTTCTTTCAGGTTGTTGTAAGTCCCTGAAATCATGGTTTCATCGATCTGCGCAATTACATTTTCATATTTGGCGTCTTTTCCATAAGCATATTCATGATAGCCGCAGATTACACCGGCAGTATTGTGGAACCATTCTGTCTGGAATAGGATGCCTCTGTCCGCCAGCTTCTTCGCCAGTCGCTTTTCTTCTTCCTGTGAGGATGCCTTCAGCTGATTGTTTGCAGATCCCCAGATATACTTGCAGTTCAGCTTTGGAATGGTTTCATCGGAGAATACGCCGCCAATCGCGCAAGGCACCAGGATATCACATTCCTGATAATATGCTCCCTCAAGAGGAATGACTTCGATATTCTTTCCCGGATGCTCTGCTATAAAGCGAGTGCAAACTTCCTCAGAAAGATCTGCGATATATAGTTTTTCAACTTCTTCAAGGAGATGTCCGCCCATATACCAGCCAACCGCGCCGAGACCGATTAAAGTCGCAGTCTTTCCTGCCAGGCTGTCACTGCCCTCTTTATACTTAAGCGCCGACTTGAGCGTTACATATGTACCGTATGCGGTCGGCTTTCCTGTTTCGCCCAAAACAGAATATTTCGGTCCGTTGGTATACTGCATAGTGAAGTTTTCGTTTTCCACATCTGCGAGTTCTGTCGGGAAATTCATATCCGGTCCCGTCATAACTCTGATTCTGTCGATACAGAATCCAAGAAAACCAATGTGCTGCATATTAGTCAGATCAACAGGATCCATGGTTACAGTCTGCTTACATCCGCCCATATTGATCTTAGCGGCGATATTTTTATAGGTCATACCGCGTCCTAAGTTCAGACCGTCAATAATGACGTCTACCTCAGCCTCCGCTTTGTCATGTCTTCTGATACCGCCGGTCAAAGTCGCGTGAGACTTGTTGTTGATTCCCAGTTTCCGACTGTGCTGGTGACTCATAAACAAAATGTCATATCCGGCGTGATAGTAACCTTCAATACCAAAATGTTTCCCACTCTTAATTAGAGATTCCACTTCGTCCAAATAGTCCTCTAAGTCGTATTTTGCAAAAAGTTTTCTTGTCTCTGCAGTGTTATAGTATTTCACATCTTCTGTCATAAGGCTGGATTCGTAAAATGTCTTATTATACTGCGACCAGTCCAAGTCAGGTTCCCATTCCTTCATGAACTCTGTTTTAAACTGATCCGTTCTGTAATCATACTGGATCTTAAAACTGGTTAATCCTTCCGCTTTCATAGGTACTGTCAAACTTCTCATAGTTTCCTCCTTTTTCTCCATGAATTCCAATGCACTTCTATCACGCATAACATCATGCTTGATGTTATATGTAATATGTAACATGCACTGTGCACACTTTTTATGGTTTAATCATACTTCCTCTAACATCTTTTGTCAATCTTTTTTTCAAAAATTCAAATTCTTTTTTATTCTAGAATGAAGATAGGATTACTCCAATTCTTTTCAGATCCTATGAAAACGTGGAATACCTAACCTTTCCACATAAAAAATCCTCGCCTGATAAGCGAGGATAGGATAATACACGCACAGTCAGAAATTATGCGTCTTTATAGTCTTTTTCATAATGCGTTTTGATCAATTCTACTACTTTTTCGATATCCTTATTCTGAACCGCTTCAAGAATTTTCTCGTGTTCCAATAAGTTTTCATCTATACTGTATTGTGATGTACCGTAAGTATAACGTACAGAAAGGATCATAAATCCTGTCTGCATATCAAACATTTTAACCAGATGTGCATTTCCTGTCGCCTCAACAAAACATTTATCAAACGCGATAGAAGCATTAATATATTCTTTCAGATTCTCCTTTTTTATTTTCTTCTGTCTTTTAATAGCGGCAGACAGCAGCTGAATCAAATGATCAGACTGCTGCTGATTGATCACGCAACGGTAAGCGCCGCAAAGAAGCACTGCCAACGCTTGATTTATCATCTCCATGTTCTCAGTCGTAAGCTGAAACACCTGGTACTTATAATTAAAGTTAGAAATTAAAAAGCCTTCCTTTTCCAAAGCAAAAAGCGCCTCTCGAACCGGCGTATTGCTGATTCCGAATTCCTTGCAAAGAGCTACAATATTGAGAGTTTGGCCGCCCTTGTACTCATTATTTAGAATCCTTTCTTTGACAATATTATACATCTGCTCTCTTATACTTAATTGAATTAGCTCCATCAAATCAGTCCTTCCATCACTATATATCTTGCTTTTTCAATACTTTACTGGTTTTTCACCGCTTTTTGATGAAACGCCCTGGCCTGTCTGCAGTCTCTGATAATTTGCTCTGACAAGTCGCGCACGCTGTCAAATTTCACTTCATCCCGCGTCTTTTTCAGGAACTCTACTTTAATCTGCTTGCCGTATAATTCTTTATCAAAGTTAAAGATATGGGTTTCTACGTTCTTGTTATAATGGCCAATGGTCGGTTTAATCCCTACATTGGTTACGCTGGGATATCTGACGCCATTGTATGTACAATAGGTCACATATACGCCGTTAGGCGGCGTTACCATAGACGGATCGATTACCAAATTAGATGTCGGAAAGCCCAGCTTCTTTCCAAGACGATTACCTACAACCACTTCACCGCCGATAGCATAGTGACGTCCCATATAAGCCATACACCGTTCCACCTGTCCGGAAGCAATCAATGTTCGAATTAAAGAAGAACTGACCACGTCTCCTTTAATCTTAAAGGCGGGCATTTCCGTTACGTCAAAGCCCATTCGTCTTCCCGCTTGCCGCAAAACCTCAGGATTTCCCTGTGCCTTATATCCAAAATTATAATTAAATCCACAAAAAGCGGCCTTCATGTTAAACTTGTCCACCAGAAGCTCTTTGATAAAGCCTTCCGGCGGCATCGTCATCACTGCACGGGTAAAGGGTACGTTAAACAACAAGTCTACGCCCAGACATTCCATAATCTCAGCCTTTTCGTCCCTATACAAGATATTCTTAACCTTTTTTTCTTTTGGCAGCAGATCTTTCGGATGGTTGGAAAAAGTAAATACTGCCGCTGCTAAACCGTCTCGTCTTGCTCTCTCCACCATTCGGCGTATCAGCTCCTGATGCCCCAGATGAACACCGTCAAAATTCCCTAAGGCTACTGCTGCAGACGGAATATCTATGATCTCATCCAAATCTTCAAATATCTTCATCCGATCACCTCGTAAAAAAAACTTTATCAGCTACCAGCTTTCTATACTGGTAATTATAAAAAGCCACGCCTAAAAATTCTTCCCGGCCATTTATTTCGCAAAAAACACAATATGCATGTCTAAATTCTTCCCGCATAGGCAGAACAAAATCACTTTCCTCATAGAGAGGCTTTCTCTCTATTCTACATTGATTCAGAGGTAAATGCCACCCGGACGCAAACCTCAGTCCCGCCTCCTCGCCGCATACAATGCGTCCAAAGGCGCAGAGAGGATACCATGAAGGTACCAGCAGCTTTTCAATCTCATGCATTTCCATATTGCTAAGGATATCCAGCTCCACTGCTTTCTCTGCATGAAAAACACCGCTTGCGATTCGCTGAAGCTGTGTCATCGTTCCATAGGTTCCTAAAGCTATTCCTACGTCCTGACAGATCGTCCTGATATACGTCCCCTTGGAACAGGTTACAGAAAAGGTTATCTGCGGCAGTCCCTCAAAACCCTTAGAAATGTCAAGAATCTGCAAATCCTTCAGAAAAACCTTTCTGGTTTTTACATCCACAGTCTTTCCTTCTCTGGCATACTCATAGAGTCGCTTTCCATCCACCTTCAGCGCGGAATACATCGGCGGCTTCTGATCAATTACCCCGTCAAATCCGGCAAAAGCCCTATGTATATCTTCATTTGTAACATCAACCGGTCCGCGGTCTACAATCTTGCCCCAAATATCCTGCGTATCAGTCTGTATCCCCAAAACCATAGAGCATACATATGTCTTCAGGTCCATATCGAGATACTCCATAATCCGGGTACTTTTTCCTACGCATACAGGAAGCACACCTGTAGCCATTGGATCCAGCGTTCCTGTGTGGCCTACCCTCCTGATGCTCAGCGTTCTTCTTATCACACTGACCACATCGTGTGAAGTCATATTTTGCGGCTTGTTTATATTAAGTATTCCTTCTGTTATCATACTCTCCCCAAACAGGCTGTTAACCGTTCCTTGATCTGATCATACGCGTCAGACAGACCGCACGCAAGCGTACATCCCGCCGCCCGAATATGTCCTCCGCCGCCAAAGGATTCGGCTATTTCCGCCACATCCAAAGATTGCTTAGAACGAAAGCTGACTTTGATTTTTCCATCCTGAGATTCTTTCAAAAAGGCAGCAGCCTCAACGCCCTTGATGCTGCGGAGTTCTTCTACTACTCCGTCGGTTTCATCCATAAACGCGCCGGTTTCAGATAACATTTCCTGTGTGACATACGCGATTACAGCTTTACCGCCGGCCACGGTGGATAATGTATTTAGAGCCTTGTTTCGAATCATCAGCTTTTCCATCCTCATGGATTCGTATATCTCTGTACAAATATATCCTGCGTCAATACCAGTATCATAAAGCGCAGCGGCGATCTCATGGGTCTGCTTACTGGTGTTTTTGTACTGAAACCGCCCTGTATCTGTAACAATAGCGGTAAACAGCGCCTCTCCTATTTCCTTATCAAGCTGTACGCCGCATGCCAGCAGCAGCTTATATATCAGTTCACCTGTGGCCGCGGCATTGCTGTCAATATAATTCAAATCACAAAAACGATCGGCCGTCAGGTGATGATCTATACATACAGTAGTCCCAGCCGTCAAAAACCGTTTGCCCCGGTCATGAAGTCTACTCATATCGCTGCAGTCTACGCAGACAGATATATCAGGTTTTCCTAAAATATCCTGATCCAATGTGCAGTAATCATCATCCAAAAACTGCAAATTCCCCGGAATCCTGTCTTCTATCAGAATCCAGCACTCCTTACCTGCCTGCCGCAAAGCCCTGCACAATGCGATGCAAGAACCAACTGCGTCCCCGTCTGCATTGATATGGGGAAACAGCAGAATCTTGTGACCGGCAGACAGAGCCTTTCCTATTTCTTCAAACGTATTATTTATCATCTTCTTCTATACCTAACTCTTTAATTACTTCCGAAATATGTCTTCCATATTCCATAGAGCTGTCGATTTTAAAAATCAACTCCGGCACATGGCGTAATTTAATCTGCCTACCAATTTCCTTTTTCAGCATACCTTTGGCGCTTCGGAGACCTGCTAACACATCCTCCTCAGCCTTTTTCTTTGCTTCTTCATCTTTGCCTATGGCCAAAACTGTTACATAGCAAGTAGCGTAACTGCCATCAGAGGTAACGTCTACATCTGACAGGCTGACCATATTTTCCGACAATCTCGGATCTTTCAACTCTCGCAAAATCATTTCGCTGACAATTTTGCGTATTTCCTCGCCGAGACGGCCCTGTCTATATCCTTTTCCCATTCTCTTTCCTTTCCGTTACTTCAAACTCGGATGCACGTAACGGCCTTTTTTCTCCGACTTTTTTCCATACTGAATAGCTGCTGCCGGGCATCGGTTAATACAGGCCGTACACCAGGCGCAATGGGACTTTTGCCAAATCGGCCTTCCTTCCTCCATTGCAATCGCGTCTGCCGGACATACAGTCTGACAAAGGCCGCAGCCGATGCACGTATCCTGTACCCAAAATTTACGAGTGCTCCGCATGTGCTTGTATGCCTGATAAGCTATCTTTGTTCCCAGACGCGCGCCAATACCTGCCTGATAGCCTTTTCGGTAATGAAATCGGATGGAGTCAAAGATTTCCTCCATAGTCTTTTCCGCTTTCCTCAGCAGCATTACCTGTGCTTCTGGATTAGGAATCTTTAGCATCAGCACAAAATTATCCGGCATAACGATGGTATAAGCCGCCTTGAAGTAACAGTTCTTGTTCTCAACAGCTTTCTCAAACATGCGTCCGCTGGCTCCAGCAGAAGCTCCACAGGTTAGTATGACACAAATTTCAGGCTTTGATACGCTGTCAAAGTCCATCTCCCTGAGAAAGTCCAGAACCGGCGCCGGCAATCCCCAGAAATACACGGGCAGGACAAAGATTACTTTTTCTCTGCTGCCTGTTTGATAGCTGAATCTTTTCTGCCGCAGGGCCTGCGAAATATTTACTGTTTCCAGGCCAAATTCCGCGGCAGCTTTTTCGGCGATATATTTTGAATTTCCTGTAGCTGAAAAATAAAATACCATAGCCTATCCTCTTTACTTCCGCTCGATTTCTACCATGTGGAAGCATTCGATGATATCTCCTTCTTTGATATCATTGTAATTTTCAATACCGATACCGCATTCATAACCAGAAGCGACTTCTTTCGCGTCATCCTTGAATCTCTTCAGAGACGAAATCTTTCCTTCATGAATTACGATGCCGTCGCGTACTAACCGGACCTCAGCGTTTCTGACCGCTTTTCCTTCCTGTACATACGCGCCGCCGATGATACCGACGCCTGGCACTTTAAACGTAGTTCTGATCTCTACCTTGCCCAGAATTTCTTCTTTAAATTCCGGATCCAGCATACCCTTCATAGCATTTTCCACATCATCGATTACATCGTAAATAACTCTGTATGTTCTGATCTGGATATTTTCTCTGTCTGCCATGGTCTGTACCGCCGTACTCGGTCTGACGTTAAATCCGATAATAATCGCGCCAGCAGTGCCTGCCAGCATAACGTCAGATTCTGTCACCGTACCTACACCGGTATGAATGATGTTTACCTTTACATTTTCATTATTCAGTTTTTCAAGAGAAGCTACCAGCGCGCCGACAGAGCCCTGTACGTCGCCCTTAATAATCAAGTTCAGTTCCTTGACTTCGCCCTCCTGAATCTGACTGAACAGCTTTTCCAAGGTAGTGCTTGCGTTTCTGGCCAGCACTTCTTCTCTAAGCTTTTCTTTTCTGTGTTCAGCAATTTCTCTCGCGACCTTGTCATCCTTTACAGCATTAAACTCGTCTCCGGCCTGTGGTACATCGGTCAAACCCAAAATCTCTACTGCCGTAGCAGGACCAGCCTTTTTAATTGTCTTTCCTTTGTGATCAGTCATAAGACGGATTCTGCCGGAGCAGGTGCCCGCAACAACGCTCTGTCCGCTCTGCAGCGTACCGTTGGTAACAAGCAGCGTCGCCACCGGACCCTTAGACTTATCCAATCTTGCTTCGATCACGGAACCCATTGCAAGTCGATTTGGATTTGCACGCAATTCCATCATTTCTGCCTGCAGTAAAATCATTTCCAGCAAGTTTACAATTCCCTCGCCGCTCTTTGCGGATACCGGAACGCTGATGACGTCGCCGCCCCAATCTTCTACCAGAATACCGTGCTCTGTCAAATCCTGCTTTACTCGATCAGGGTTTGCGCCAGGTTTATCCATCTTATTGATAGCGACGATAATCGGAACACCTGCAGCCTTAGCATGACTGATGGATTCTACCGTCTGCGGTTTTACGCTGTCATCAGCAGCTACAACCAATACGGCAATATCCGTTACATGGGCGCCTCTGGCACGCATTGCCGTAAACGCTTCGTGTCCCGGCGTATCCAGGAATACGATCTTCTGTCCGTTAATTCTGACTTCAGATGCGCCGATATGCTGGGTAATACCGCCGGATTCGGACGCTGTAACATTAGTCTTTCTGATGGCGTCAAGCAGTGATGTCTTACCATGGTCAACGTGACCCATTACGGTAATGATCGGCGGTCTGGCTTTCAGATCATCCTCGCTGTCCTCAAAGAGCTCCAGACCTTCTTCCACTGCTTCTTCTTCCACTTTTCCGATAGCGACACTGATGCCCAGATCTTCCGCCAGAACCATACAGGTATCTTCATCAATGTTTTGGTTGATATTCGCCATAATGCCCAGCTTCATCAATGTCATGATGACCTTAGATGTTGAAACCTCTGTCTGCTCACAGAAACCTGCAACCGTAATAGGTACATTGAGAACAATCGTACCTTCTGGCAATACTTCTTCTTCAATTTCTGTTTCAATCACCTGTGGCTTTGGCTTATTATGCTTTTTCCTAGTCTGTTTTTCCAGAGATCTTCTCTCCAGCTTTTCAAACTTATTTTTTTCCTTCTCGTGTTTTTTCTTGCTGGAAGGTTCATCCCTTCTTGATGGCTTTGTCTCCATCTTATCCAGCTGCGGACGTTCTTTACGCTGTCCGCCCTGCGGAGTCCTATCATTTCTGGAGCCGTCTCTGCGCTCGCCTCTCGCGCCTCCATTTCCGCCGCGATCATTTCTTCCTCCACGATCATTTCTACCGCTGGCATTACGGCCGCCTTTATCATCGCGGCGGTCGTTTCTTCCTGCAGACGGTCTGTCGCCGCGGGTTCCGCGATGATTTCTCTCATTATCGCCGCCACGGCTACTTCTTTCATTTCGATGATCACCACGGCCTTCTGAACGTCCCTCGGTACGTCTACGTTCCGGCTTATCAGCTTTCCTTTCCTCGCCTTTTTCGGCAGGTTTTGTTACCGCGTCAGCAGGCTTCTCAGCCTTTTCCATAGTTTTTTCAGGAGCAGCCTTCACTTCTGGCTTCTTCACTTCTTCCTTAATTTCTTCCTTCTTAGTTTTTTCAACCTCAGCCGGCTTAACCTCCGGTTTCGGTTCAGTCTTCGGCAGAGGCGTTCCCTCCGGCGCTTTCTTACTGCGCCCCTCCAGTTCGGCTTTATTGACAACCGGTTTTCCTACTGGTGGTTTATGCTTATTAGCCAAATATTCTGTATCTACTACCGGCTTACCTACCGGTGGTTTCGGACGATTAGAAAGTCCTGGTCGGACAGCCGCTTTGACTGTTACTCTTGGTTCTTCCTGACCTGCAGACTGCTTTTTCTTCGGTTCAGCCTTTACGATCTTGGTTTCCTTTGCCAGTTCATCTGTTTTTTTAGTCATTCTAACACCTCCCTTTCTGATTGAATCAGGTCAATCTCCTTGCAAATGATTTCCGCAAAGTGTCCGTCTGTAATGCCGAAAATTCCTTTTCCGCTCTGTCCCACCGCATGAGACAAGACCTCACTTTCACCGAAAATCCGATATTTTATCTTATTTCTGCTGCATTGCCGCAGCATTTTTTCTACTGTATTTTCTGCTAAATCCGTGGTCAAAAGCAACAATTTCACCTTTTTTCTTTCCATCATCATGCTGCAGGTGTTATACCCGGTAATCAGATTTCTGGACTTTGCTGCAAATCCCAGATAGCTGTATACCTTATCCCTGGTCATCTGCGCACCTCCGCGGCTGTCAGTTCCTCGTAAACACGATCAATATCAGCCTCAGCAATATTGCTTTCGAAGTTTCGCTGGAAAGCTCTTTTTTTCTTTGCTTTCAAAAAGCACTGCGGATCATGACACAGATACACGCCCCTGCCTTTAGCCTTGCCCGTCAGGTCAGCCGACAGCTGTCCTTCATAAAAAGCAATTCGGTAGAGTTCCTGTTTCGGCTTTGATTCCATGCATCCGATGCATCGCCGCATAGGTATTTTAAACTTCTTCGATTTCAAAGATCTCATCCTCATCATCATACTGAGATTCCACGGATTCCAGGGTTTCCATGGCCTGCTCATACTGAGTATGACTCTTAATATCAATTTTCCATCCGCTGACCTTTGCTGCCAGACGCACGTTCTGACCCTCTTTTCCGATAGCCAGAGACAACTGATAATCTGGTACGATGACTACCGCCGACTTCTCATCCTCACTTGGAATAACCTGCTCCACCTTCGCAGGACTCAATACGCTCTTAATCAATTCCTGCGGATCTTCGCTCCATGTGATGATATCAATCTTTTCACCGCCCAGTTCATCCACGATATTCTGTACGCGGCTGCCTCTGGCGCCTACGCAGGCGCCCACGGGATCCACATTAGGATCTTCGGTATAAACTGCGATTTTCGTACGGGATCCTGCTTCTCTGGCAATTCCTTTGATCTCCACAACACCGTCCTCAATCTCCGGCACCTCCAGTTCAAATAATCTTTTAACCAGACCCGGATGAGACCTGGAAAGAAAAACCTGAGGCCCCTTTGTCGTTTTCTTAACATCCATAATGAAAACCTTCAGACGCTCATTGACATCAAAAGATTCGCCGGGCACTTGCTCTCCCGCTGAAAGAATGCCTTCTGCTTTTCCCATATTGACAAAGAGCGTCTCGCCACTCTTTCTCTGCACAACGCCTGTAACGATTTCACCCTGACGTGTAATAAAATCGTCAAAGATCATGCCTCTTTCGGCCTCTCTGATTCTCTGTACAACTACCTGCTTAGCCGTCTGCGCGGCGATACGTCCAAAATCTCTCGGCGTTACAGAAAATTCAATAGCGTCGCCTATTTCGTAACGGGGATCTATTTCCTGTGCTTCTTCCAAAGACATCTCGATCATATCGTCAAAGACTTCTTCTACAATATCCTTTTTCATCAAGACCGCGATATCTCCAGTCTCCCTGTCAACGTCTACTCTGACGTTCTGGGACGTACCATAATTCTTTTTATAGGCGGATACCAACGCGGATTCAATCGCTTCAATCAAAATGTCCTTCGATATGTGTTTCTCTCTTTCCAGCTCATCTATCGCATCGATAAATTCTCTGTTCATTTGTTCTTAAACCTCCTTAGAAAACCACTGCCAGATTTGTTTTTGCAACCTGGTCCAGTGGGAACATCATCTCTTGTCCGTCTTCAGTTTTAATTACGACGCTGCCGTCCGCGATACCCTGCAGGATACCCTCGAAAACCTTTTGCCCGTCAACGCCTTTATACAGTTTCACCTCTACCAGTCTTCCCTTATACTTTTCATAATGACGTTCTGTCACAAGCTGCCGGTCCATACCGGGTGAGGAAACTTCCAGATAGTAATTCTGCTCGATAGGATCCAGTCTGTCGAGTTCTTCACTCAGATAATGACTAACCTTCTCACAGTCGTCGGTACTTACATAGCAGTCCTGACCGTCCTCTGCCTGTCGCAGCGTATCGATGTAGACCCTCAGAAACCAGTCTCTGCCTTCCTTAACAAATTCCACGTTATACAGCTCCAGCTCATTTTCAGCCAGAAACTTTTCCGAGATCTCACCGATCAATTCTGTTATCTTTCTCTTTGCCATAACCGCCTTTCCGGCCAACCTTCTACTTTTTCCAAGCACAAATTGGCCCAAACAAAACTGAAAGAGTGGGTTTTGCCCACTCTTCTGCCTTCTCATCTAATAAATCGTGCACCATTATCATACCACATTCATATAACAGTGTCAAACAATTTCTCAAATTTCCCAACTCCGGCTAATCGTTTTGAAACCACTGTTTCAAAAATTTGATAAACAATTTCATCCCCGGAGACATATCTTTTGACTTTCCATGAATGATGCCAATACGTCTGGTACACGGCATGTCTAATGGAACCGCCTTTATATCAGCCCGGCTGCTGTCCAGTACCAGCTTCGGAATCAAACTGACGCCCAGCCCTTTGGATACCATAGATATAACGCTTGCGTCGTCTACGCGGGTATTCTGCTTCTTTGGATGAACATCGTATTCATCCAACAGCTCCTGGATATCATAATCCTCTCCGCAAGTCGCCGATATGTATGATTCGTCTTCAAATCGTTTGATCGGAAATACCTCGTTTTCACCAATAGGATAATCCGGCGGCAGACAGGCAAAAAACTCGTCCGTCATCAAAGGCTCAAAGTCACGGCGATTCAGGATATTGCAGGTAATACAGAGATCCACTCTTCCCTGATCAAACCACTTATAAATGCTGAAGTCACCCTCTTTCAGTTCAAAGGCATACTCCGGATGCTGTTTCTGAAAAGCTGAGATCACATCAGGAAGCCACGTACGAATGACGCTGGCAACCGCTGCCAGACGAATGACAGAATTATTTTGCTGCCGAATCAGTTCTGCTTCTCGAATAATTTTTTCATTGGCGCTGACCAAATTCTCAAAAAGCGGAAGAAGCCGCTGTCCTTCCTCCGTCAGGCGAATACCAAACTTACCGCGGACTAACAGCGTAATACCCAGTTCAGTCTCTAAGGACTTCATCATATGCGTCAGTCCTGCCTGTGTATAGCCCAATTGTCCGGCTGTTGTCAACAAACTGCCGTTTTCTACGGCCTTTAATAATACATCGATTTTATTAGTGTCCATTATACTCCTCGCAAGTATTAAAAACTTTTATATATGTATAATAATAAACTATTTTTCATATGTCAAGGATTTGTAGTAAAATATATGTAGAAAATATTGTCGTTACGTAAATTTGTTGCCGCTTTTAATGAGAAACATTTAGGAGGAATGAGAATGTTTAATCAAACCATGTACGAACTGGGAAGCCAACCTTCCATTATCCGCGAATTGTTCGCCTATGGCCTGCAGCAGGCAAAGATCGTAGGATCGGAAAACGTTTTTGACTACACCTTGGGAAATCCAAGTATTCCTGCGCCTGCAAAAGTTCAGCAGTCCATCAAAGATATTTTGGACGATACGGATTCCATTAAAGTTCACGGCTATTCTATGGCCGGCGGTTTCGACGAAACCCGTGAAGCCATCGCAGCTAATCTGAACAAGCGGTTCGGTACTGATATCAAAGCATCTAACCTGTTTGTAACCTGTGGTGCTGCTCCTGGTCTGATTTCTGTAATCAAAGCTCTTGCAGTCGACGCACAGGCAGAAATTATGGCAGTTGCTCCTTTCTTCCCTGAGTACCGTCCATTCGTTAACAAAAATGGAGCTAATCTGGTAGTAGTTCCTGCTGACAGAGAACACTTCCAGATCGACCTGGCAAAAGTTGAAGAACTGATCACTACGCATACGCAGGCTATCATCATCAACTCGCCAAACAACCCTTCCGGTGTTGTATATACAAAAGAAACTTTGGAAGCGCTGGCCGCTCTGCTGACTAAAAAAGGTGAAGAATTCGGTCACCCGATCTACATCATCGCAGATGAACCTTACAGAGAACTGGTATATGGAGGCGTTGAAGTTACCTTCATCCCAACTGTATATAAGAATACCATTATTTGCTATTCCTGGTCCAAGAGCTTATCTCTCCCAGGCGAACGTATCGGTTATGTATGTGTACCTGACCAGTGCGATAATGCCGGCGAACTGTTCAATGCTATTGCTGGCGCTGCCCGTGCTAACGGTCACGTTTGTGCGCCGACTCTGCCGCAGATGGTAATTCAGCGCTGTGTTGATGAAATGCCAGACTTGAAGGCTTATGATGAGAACCGCACCCTTCTGTACGATTCCCTGACTAAGATGGGTTACAGATGCGCGAAACCGGATGGAGCGTTCTATCTGTTCGTAGAAGTTCCGAACGGTGACGGTATGGCATTCTGCGAAAAGGCTAAGCTTGACCACAACCTGTTAGTAGTTCCAGGCGAAGGCTTTGACTGCCCAGGTTATATGCGCCTGTCCTATTGCGTATCCAATGACATGATTAGGAGAAGCTTACCAGCATTTGAAAAAATGATGGAAGCATACAAATAAACCCCTATAAAACTTTAAGCTTTATCGTAAAAAGGATGTCTTCTTTCGGGACATCCTTTTTGCATGACATGATTCAACCTGTTGCAGACGTAAGCCTCATATCAGGGCCGGGTCGCAGAAGTTCTTTCTTTTTTCCAAACTACAAAAGGCCGCCCTGCATCACAGCGGCAGATGGGCAGCCTTTCTGGTTATATTATGTAGTCACAATTTCTCACGCCGAAATCTCAGCATTACTAAAGAATGTCCTGACGGAATTTCTTTGTTAAAAGCTCTAATATCATGCCGGATAGCAACTTTAAGAGTAACTACTGCATATCCTTCAGGAACGCTTTATAGCATCTGACGGCTTCGTAAATGTCCGCTTTGCTGGCGGCTTCCATCGGCGCGTGCATACACAGCAGCGCAAGGCCGCAGTCTATAACTTCCATTCCGTAATTAGCAAGAATCCACGCGATAGTTCCGCCGCCGCCTGCATCCACTCTGCCCAGCTCTGAAGTCTGGAACATCACATGATTATCTGCCATTATCTTTCTAATAGCCGCCATGTATTCGGCATTAGCGTCGCTGGAGCTTCCTTTTCCGCCGGAACCGGTGTATTTACAGAAGACAGGTCCCTTGCCAAAATAAGCGGTATTCTTCGTTTCAAATACGTCGGCGTACAACGGATCGAAGGCTGCGTCCACATCGGAAGACAGCATCTTTGAGGATGCAAGACATCTGCGTACTGCCAAGTCCGTTCCATGTCCGCACAGAGCCAATACCTCTGCCGTCATGTTCTCGAAGAAACGAGATTGCATACCGCTGGCGCCGTAGCTGCCGATTTCTTCTTTATCTACCAGAATACAGCAGGAAGTCCGCTTCGGCGTTTCTTCCATTTCAAGCATAGCCAGCAAAGAAGTAAACGCACAGATTCTGTCATCGTGGCCATAGCCTAAAATCATACTGCGGTCTATGCCTAAATCTCTCGCCTTGCCTGCAGGCACGATCTCCAGCTCTGCTGACAGGAAGTCTTCTTCTTCAATCTGATATGTATCTGCAATCAATTTCATCACGCCGGCCTTTACCGCGTCCTTCTCTGCGTCAGGAAGCGGCTTACTTCCGATGAGAAGATCCAAATTTTCTCCCTCGATAACTTCTCCTGCCTTCTTCTCCATCTGTTTTCTGGACAGATGAACCAGAATATCCGTAATAGTAAATACCGGATCCTTCTCGTCCTCACCGATACAGATGTTAACCTTGCTGCCGTCCTTTCTGACGATAACGCCGTGAAGGGCTAAAGGAATCGTCACCCACTGATACTTTTTGATACCGCCGTAGTAATGGGTATCTAAATAGGCAAAACCGCCGCTCTCATAGAGAGGCACCTGCTTGATATCAATACGAGGCGAGTCAATATGCGCGCCCAGAATGTTCATTCCCTTCGTCAAATCTTCCTCACCTATATGATAGAGAACGATTGTTTTATCGTTATAAGCAGCATAAACCTTATCTCCCGGTCTGAGGGTCCGGCCTTCCTCTATAGCCTTTTCCAAAGCCACATAGCCCTTCTCCTCTGCCATAGTCACCGACAGAGCGACACATTCCCGTTCCGTCTTTCCCTGATCAAGACAATCCTTATACCAGTCTGTTACACGTTCCAATTGCGCCAGATCCTCCGGCGTATACATTTCCCACAAAGTTTTTTCGTTCATTTTACACAAAAATCCTTTCTAAACCAGTTTCTGCTTTTTATTATATCACAAAAATAAGGTATCGTACAGAAGAATTCTTCATCTGCCTGTTTCTTCATACCAAAAGACCCCGTCACAGGACGAGGCCTTCTGGCTGCGATATTAATTAAGAAAGAACGTTCAAAAGAAATTATTGTGTAACCCTATCTCCTTTTGACAAGCTTAGTATAACAATTTTTTGTGAAGAATATGTTAAGAAATTTTATTTCTTTGGTGTACATTCTAATCATGAAAACGTCATACTCGCTGACAGGCCCGCGCTTATCTCTTTCTCTAAAACAGAGACATCTGGTCTGTCTCCGGCAGTCCTTCAAATACGCCGTGCGCGCGTAAAGCCTCCACAGCAGTACGATTCAATTTGGAACGGCTGACTGCCTCCTCAATCGTATCAAAAGGCCGCTCCGCATAAGCGTCCGCAAATCCCTTAGCAGCAGTATCTCCTACCCCATCCAGAGCCACAAACGGGAGCAATACCTTGCCTTCATCCGCCCAGAATTTCAACGCGTGAGATTTGCCCAAACGAGCCGGTGCGAATTCATAGCCTCTGCTGTACATCTCATACGCTACTTCCAACACCAGAACATCACCCTGCTCCTTCGCCGTAGCATTATTTCCCATAGCGTTGATTTCTTCTATCCTGTCCAAACAAGCTTGCGCGCCCCTGAGAATCGTATCCGCGTCAAAATTCGATACCACACTGGTAAAATGCGTGGCGTAAAATTCTACCGGATAATACACCTTATACCAGGCCATTCTGAAGGACATCATCACATATGCCACCGCGTGCGCACGCGGAAACATGTACTGAATCTTAATGCATGAATCGATATACCAATCTGGAACACCGTGCTCCTTCATGACAGCCAGCTGTTCTTCCTTCAAAGGTCTGTTCTTACGCACATCCTCCATGATCTGGAAGGAGGTCTTATTCTCAATCCCCTTCAAAATCAGATAGTTCATGATGTCGTCACGGGTGGAAATAACTTCTCTCATAGTTGCTGTCCCGCTTCTGATATAATCCTGCGCGTTGTTCAGCCACACATCTGTGCCGTGAGAAAAGCCGGAAATACGCACCAGATCAGCAAACTTATCCGGTTTCGTATCGTCAAGCATCTGCCTTACGAATCCAGTTCCAAACTCCGGTATCGCATAAGAGCCATGGGTATACTTATATTCCGGATTCTTGATATCCAACGCTTCAATACCGTTAAAAATAGACAGCACTTTCCTATCTGTCAGGTCTGCCTGCATTGGGTCGATACCAGTCATATCCTGCAGCTGCCTGATCATCGACGGAATATTATGTCCCAAAATATCCAGCTTCAATAAATTTTCATCGATTTTATGATAGTCAAAATGGGTTGTTATGATATCGCTTTTTACATCGTTAGCTGGATGCTGAACCGGACAAAATTCGTAAATCTCATGATCATCCGGTACGATAATAATGCCTCCGGGATGCTGCCCCGTAGTTCTTTTAACCCCGGTACACCCCTGTGTCAGACGATATGCTTCAAACTTGTTAATCTGCCGGTGAAACTCGTCTGCAAACTTCATGACATAGCCATACGCTGTTTTATCGGCGACCGTACCTACTGTGCCCGCTTTAAACACGTTCTTTTCGCCAAAAATTTCTCCCACGTATTTATGTGCAGTTGCCTGATACTCTCCGGCAAAATTCAAGTCGATATCAGGCTCTTTGTCCCCATTAAATCCAAGGAAGGTTGCAAAAGGAATCGTATATCCATCTCTATGCATAGGCGTACCGCACACCGGACAATCCTTTTCCGGCATATCGATACCGCAGTCATAAAGCTGCATATCACCCCAAATCAGCTTTTTACAGTTAGGACAGATATAGTGTGGATCGAGAGGATTTACCTCTGTAATGCCTGCCATAGTCGCTGCAAAGGAAGATCCTACAGAGCCTCTCGACCCTACCAGATAGCCGTCTTCCATAGACTTATGCACCAACATCTGCGCGGATACATACATGACGGCGTATCCGTTGCCGATAATAGAATTTAGTTCCGTTTCCAGACGCTGTCCAATTTCCGGCGGCAAAGGGTTGCCGTATATGCTGTATGCTTTTTGCATACAGGTTTCTCGCAGCGTTTCCTCGGCGCCATTGATTTTTGGCGGGAATTTTCCCTTAGGCACTGGTAAAATACTGTCGTCAATCATATCAGCTATCTTATTCGTGTTCTCAATTACAACCCTGTAAGCAGTTTCTTCACCCAGATAACTGAATTCTTCCATCATCTCATCCGTCGTACGCATGTAAAGGCCCTGACCATTTTCCGCATCCTTAAAGCCCATGCCCGCCATCAAAATGTTTCTGTAGATGGCTGATTCCGGCTCGTCATAATGAGCGTCTGTTGTAGCCACTACCGGCTTACCCAGCTTATCCGCCAGAGCGATGATTTTCCTGTTATGCTCTCTCAGTTCTTCCCGTCCGCTGACCATTCCCTGATCGATCATAAATTGGTTATTGATAAGCGGCTGTATCTCCAGATAATCGTAAAACTCCGCTATTTTTTCAATTTCTTCCTGTTTTTTTCCCCCGGCTACCGCTCTGTATACCTCGCCGGCCTCACAGGCAGAGCCGATAATCAAACCCTCTCGGTGCGCTGCAATCACAGATTTAGGCAGCCGCGGCCGCTTATAGAAGTAGTCTAAATGTGAGTAGGACACCAGCTTATAGATATTTTTCAGACCTTCCTGTGTACGTGCCAGCAAAATAATATGATTCGTCGGCTTTTTCTTAAAATCGATTGTATCGTCTTCATTGTGACAATCGCTGTCATCGAAAACATAGCCTTCCATACCGTAGATAATCTTTATATGAACGGGATTTTCTTTATCCCCGGCCAGTTTCTTTGCCGTTTTTGCCGCGTCAGGAAAGCTTTGTACCACCCCGTGGTCTGTAATAGCGACAGCCGGCTGCCCCCATGCCGCCGCTGTTTTGACCAAATTAGCAACCTCGTTAAGACCGTCCATAGCGCTCATCTTGGTATGCGCGTGCAGTTCCACACGTTTTCCGCCCTGATACGTATCCTGTCGGCGCTTCATCTTTCCTTTGTTAATATCACGCAGCATCACGACCAAACAGTTATCGTAGCGATCCCATTCTGTCTCACCGCGTACTTTTATGTAGTCTCCGTTTTTTAACAGACTGTCGATTTCTTCCCATTTCTCGTTGGAACAAAAAGTCTTCAGGCAAACGCTGGTCTTCTTGTCTGTAATTAATAGCGTGACCAGCTTTTTCTCATTTTTGATGGCCCGCGCATCCTTTTTAAACAGAATACCTTCCACAATTACTACGCCGGATTCCGGCTTTAGGCTGGATAGGGATACCGATTCCCCCATGATATCCTTCCCCATAATTCGGTTGCCCTCTGCAGGCGTTTCCTTTTCACGCCTGCGAAAACCTCCTTTCGAACCGCCTGCAAATCCGGCATTTCCTCCAAAGGCTCCGCCTGTGCTTCCCCCCTTGCTGTCGGTTGCCGGCCTTATGCCGTTTTTCGGTTTAGCTGCCGCCTTTTTCATGTCCTCAGCCAGCGACGCTTTGATATCTGCCGCTTCAGAAGCGCGCCAGTCCTCTGCCGCTTCAGAATAACTCTGCTCGTCATTTTTAAAAATCACCTGCGTATGTATGGAAAAATACTCCGCCAAAAGGCTTGCGAACTGACGCGCCACTTTCTCATTCAGCTGCTCTGTCGCCAACCTTCCAAGGGCAAAGAGTTCTAGTCTCTCATCACTATAATTCCACTTGTCCATCTGAATGGATTTCGTTATTGCCGCGTATTTTCCATTGATAATGCCCACCATATGCGGTATGAATAAGGGTATAATCTGCTGCGGAGTTAAATCCACATTCTCATACACACATTGAAAATGAACGTCTTTTAATTCTGGAAAATGATGAAGCAGAATACCCCGGATTTTTTCCAAATCCAAATAAGGAATTATAAAATTAAGCCGGAGCGCAATTGTCAAAACTCCGGTCTCTTTCCCTATAACAGCCTCTGTCAGTTCATATTGCAGCTGAGATCGGTCTCCTCCCACAGTATCCCAGCTGATATTCTTATCGAATAATTCTCTCATGTTCTTCCATCACTTTCATCAATTGGTCGATCAGTTCTTCTTCCGGCACAGTTAACAGCAGCTGTCCCTTCGCAAAAATGACGCCTTTACCCTGACCGCCTGCAATACCGTAATCTGCCTCTCTGGCTTCCCCCGGCCCGTTGACTGCACATCCCATAATCGCGACAGTCAATCCATGTCTGATATCAGCGTCAGCCAAACGCCGCTCCGCTTCCTCAGCCAGTCCCTGCAGATCCACCTTTGTTCTGCCGCAGGTCGGACAGGAAATCAAATTCACTTTCGGATAACGCAAGCCTGCCGCTTCAAGAATCTGTATGCCGTACCGTACTTCCTCTACAGGATCAGCCGTAAGAGATACACGCAGCGTATCACCGATACCTTCCATCAAAAGCGCGCCGATACCCACGGCAGACTTCACTTTGCCTCTCTGCACTGTACCAGCTTCTGTAATGCCAATATGAATCGGATGGGTTGTTTTCGCCGCCACAATTCGATGCGCCTGACAGTTCATACGCACATCCGAGGATTTTAGTGACACAGCTAGGTCATCAAAATCCATATCCTCGATCAGGGCAAGGCTTCTCAAAGCGCTTTCCGCCAAACCTTCCGCGGTGACACCGCCGTTCTTTTCCAGAATATCTTTCTCTAAGGAACCGGAATTAACGCCTACGCGAATAGGAATCTGATGCGCTTTAGCCGCTTCCACTACCTGACGCACCTTTTCCCTGCTTCCAATATTACCGGGATTGATACGGATTTTGTCCGCGCCGTTTTCAATTGCGGCAATAGCCAAACGATGGTCAAAATGAATATCGGCTACCAGAGGCATCTCCGTTTTTCGCCGCACACGCCCTAGAGTACGCGCGGCTTCCATATCGGGAATCGCAATCCGCACAATATCGCATCCGACCGCCGCAAGCTCCCCGATCTGTCTCAAAAGGGCTTCCTCGTCATGGGAATCCACATTCGTCATGGACTGGACAGTAATAGGAGCTCCGCCGCCGATCGCTTTTTTTCCGCAATATATCTGTTTCGTCATGTCAACAACCTCGTAATATCGTTCCAGGTAACAAAAATCATGAGTGCAAAGAGCAGCATCATTCCAATTCCGTGAATACTGCTTTCTAATTTATCCGAAATCATTCTGCCCGTAAGCTTTCTGATGATTACGAACAAAATTCTGCCGCCATCCAAAGCCGGAAGCGGAAGCAAATTGATAATAGCCAGATTCAGGCTCATCAGCGCCAGCAGGTTTACAAAATATGTGACGCCGTATTTGCTCGTCTCTCCCGCCATAGAGACGATGCCTACCGGGCCGGCGATCTCATCAGAAGAAACCTGACCTGTGACCAGCATCCTCAAAGAATCGAACATAAGACCTGTCATGCGCCAGGTCAGCTTCGCGCCGTTTTCAACCGCGGTGAACACGTTATGACTTATTTTAGGCATAATGCCAATTACATATCGCCCTTCAGCATTCTTCTCAGGCGCAGCCTGCAAGGTCAAAACACTACCGTCTCTCTCAATTTCAATCGTTCGTGTTCCGCTACCCTCTCCCATGGCTGCCGTAATATCATTCCAGGTTTCAATCTTTTTTCCATCAATAGAAAGGATCTCATCCCCTTCTCGCAGACCCGCGGAAAAAGCCGGACTGTCAGGCTGAATCTCGTCCAGCGTCGTAGTTACGCTGCCAACCACACCCACAAGAATAGACAGAGCCAGCACCGCGATCAGTATATTCACACCCGAACCAGCAAAGAGCACAGCCAGCTTTGCCCATACGGGTTTATTGTTAAAAGATCCTTTTCCGCCTGTATCCTCATTTTCTCCTTCCATAGCGCAATAACCGCCAATAGGAATCAATCGAATAGAGTACAGTGTATCGCCCTTCTGGCGCTGTAAAAGAGCCGGGCCCATACCAAAAGCAAACTCGTTCACTGTTACTCCGACAGATTTCGCTACCACAAAATGTCCCAGCTCATGAGGAAAAATCATCAGAGCAAACAGTATAACCGCATAAATAATCGTCATTTAAAATACCTCTCCGCGTATTCGCCTGTCGACTTCGAGAATATCGTCAAGCGTTAAATTATATGTAGGGTTATGCGCATCTAGTATTCTTTCTAAGCTCCTCTCAATATCCATAAAGCCAATTTTTCCAGTCAAAAATCTATCCACCAATACTTCATTGGCGGCATTCAATACAACCGGATAGCTGCCTCCCGCTTCCGCGGCCTCATAAGCCAGACGAATACATCCGAAAACCGAATCATCTGGCTCCTCAAATGTCAAATTGGCGGCGTCTTTAAATAAATCCAGGCCTCTTTGACGGCACTCCAATCTGTCTGGGTATCCCAAAGCCACGCTGATCGGAATCCGCATATCCGGCAATCCCAGTTGTGCGATAATAGAAGTATCCGCAAATTCTACAGCCGAATGCACAATGCTCTGTGGATGCACTAAAATTTGTATATCCTTCAGAGGGACGCCGAAAAGCCACTTTGCTTCGATCACTTCAAGTCCTTTGTTCATCATAGTAGCGGAATCTATCGTAATCTTCTTTCCCATGGACCACTTAGGATGACGCAGGGCCTGTTCCAAAGTCACTCGTTCTAGCTGCTCTCTGGTATAACCGCGAAACGGGCCTCCCGAAGCCGTCAACAAAATGCGTTTGATCTTCTTACCTCGGTTACCCTCCAGACATTGAAAAATCGCGCTGTGTTCACTATCCACCGGAAGCAGGCTGATATTTAACCGGCAAGCCATTTCCATGACAAGCGCGCCGCCTGCCACCAGAGTTTCCTTATTTGCCAAAGCTATGTCCTTGCCTGCTTCGATGGCTCTACACGTCGGAACGAGTCCCCGCATGCCCATCAGCGCATTGAGTACCATATCGCAATCACACGTAGCAACGGCGATCAGTCCTTCTTCTCCCCACAGGAATTCTGTATCCGGATGCTCCTTAGAAAGAGCCAGAGCGTCCTCCTGACGTTCTACAGAAACCAATTCGGGACGAAATTTTTTAATCTGTTTCGACAAAAGTTTCGTATTTCTACCGCATGCTAAGGCTATGACAGAAAACCGGTCAGAATGATCCGCCACAACGTCCAACGTCTGCGTACCAATAGAACCGGTACTGCCCAAAATTGCAAGTTTCTTCATTTAACCCCTTCTTCTCCTTTAGCTCTGTAATACTAAAACGATATAATAGTATACCGCGGGAGCGGTAAAAAGAACGCTGTCAAAGCGATCTAATATGCCGCCGTGACCCGGAATCAGATTTCCGTAATCCTTAATCCCCATCTTTCGTTTCAGAGCAGATGCCGAAAGATCTCCACACTGCGACAGCACCGCGCCGATCAATCCGATTATCATGCAATGGGTAAATAACAAAGGCTCTACGAAATAGCCAAAAATACCACAGCAAATGATACTGCCCAACGTGCCGCCAACAGCGCCCTCAATAGTCTTTTTGGGGCTCAGCTTCGGACAGAGCTTATGTTTTCCCAAAAAATACCCTGTAAAATATGCAAAGATATCAGTACAAAAAGCAGATAACAGCACCAGCCAGATCAGAACAGAATATTCTTCTGTTTGATCTACCAAAACCACGTGATAAGAGAAAAATACCACGTACACGATACTCAGCATGGTTGCCATAGCGTCCTCAAGCTTTCTTTCCTCAATGTTAAAGAGGTAAAGTAAGCTAGCTATCACTCCCGCTGCCAACCACGCCATAATATATTCATGATGCTGCGGCCATAAGCCGTTTATCAAATATAAGGCGATTAACGCGCCAAAAGCTATTTTTTCTGATGGGTGGATGTTTAAGGCGCGAAATCCCCCGCTTAACTCTCTGATACCCATAAAGCCCACAAAGATGCACATAGCTGCCAGCCAGTAACTGCCAAGATAAACTAAAACCAGCAGCGGCACCATGCAAAGCCCGGAAATGATTCTCGTTTTCATTGTCTATTTCCTTCCTCCGAAGCGCCGGTCACGCTTCTGATAATTTTCAATTAGCCTCTCATACTCCTCTGGCGTGAAATCCGGCCAGAGGCAATCAGTAAATTCAAATTCACTGTACGCACTCTGCCACAGCATGAAATTAGACAGGCGTTCCTCTCCGCTAGTCCTGATAATCAGATCGGGATCCGGAATATTACCGTTTTCATCACCCGTATATAAATATCGTGCAAAGACAGTCTCATCTACTGGCGTCTCAGGTAAAAGAACGCCGGAAGCCTGATCTTCTCTGATTCGGTTAACCGCTCTGATAATTTCCGCCCTGCTGCCATAGTTCAAAGCTATATTAAATTGAAGTCCCGTATTCTCTCTGGTCGTTTTAAGCGATTTTTCAAGTCTTTCCACCGCAATCGCAGGCAGAGGAGAATAGTCTCCGAGAATACGCACCTTCACATTGTTCTCGTGCAATTCCGAAAGTTCGCTGTCTACATATTTTACCAGAAGCTTAAAAATACCTCCTACTTCTTCCTTGGAACGTTTCCAATTTTCTGTGGAAAAAGCGTAAACAGTCAAATATTTTACTCCCAATACATCAGACCGCTTGACGATCTCTTTCATAGCCAGCATTCCCGCATTGTGTCCCGCCAACTTAGGGAGACCCTTTTTTGAAGCCCATCTGCCATTTCCATCCATGATGATAGCTACATGAGCCGGAATTCGATTTTTGTCAATCATAGTTTCCTCGTAAATCATATACCGGGGCTTCCCCATATGCCTGCGCATGGAGAAGCCCCCGGTCAATGTCGTATGAATAATGTTTATACTTCCAAGATTTCCTTATCCTTTGCCGCGATGATATCATCGATATCCTTCACTGCCTTTTCAACGGTCTTCTGTACGCTGTCCAATTCCTTTTTCAGATCATCCTCTGTCAGTTCGCCATCCTTTTCCTGCTTCTTCAAAGTGTCGTTGGCCTCTCTCCTCAGATTTCTGATAGCAACCTTAGCGTCCTCTCCCATTTTCTTAGTAGTCTTAGTCAGTTCTTTTCTTCTTTCCTCTGTCAGCTGCGGAATAGCCAGTCTGATGCACTTTCCGTCATTGGATGGCGTAATACCGATACCTGCTACGTTAATCGCTTTCTCGATGTCCACAATAGACTTCGGGTCAAAAGGCGTGATCATCAGGGTTCTCGGATCAGGCACTGAAATGTTTGACAGGTTTTTCAGCGGCGTCGGCGTTCCATAATAGTCTACAGCCACCTTATCCAGCAGCGCCGGATTTGCTCTCCCTGCTCTAACGGTATTCAGGTCGTCCTTCAGGACTAAAATGCTTTTCGCAATTCTTTCTTCTAAACTCTTGTTTGATTGGCTCATGTTGTTCCTCCTATTTGATTATCGTACCAATTTTTTCGCCATATACCGCTCGAAGTACATTTCCCTCCTCAGAAATGCCAAAGACGTGAATGGCTATGTTGTTATCTTTACAAAGGGTCGCCGCGGTCAAATCCATGACTTTCAAATCTTTCTCCAGAACTTCCCGATGTGTTAATTCATCGAATTTAACCGCATCAGGATTGGTCTGCGGGTCGTCTGAATAAACCGCGTCAACATTCTTGGCAAGCAATATTACGTCTGCGTCTATTTCTACCGCTCTCAGGGCGGCGGCTGTATCCGTGGAGAAGAATGGATTGCCTGTGCCGGCTCCAAAAATAACCACATCCTGATGAGACAGCTCGCTGATCGCCTTACGTCTGGCATAAGGTTCCGCAATCTCTCTCATTTCTATAGCGGTCTGAACTCTGGCTTTAACACCTGCGGCCAATAAAGCATCCTGCAGAGCAAGAGAATTCATAACCGTAGCAAGCATTCCCATATAGTCCGCCGTAGCGCGATCCATGTCCTTACTGGTTCTTCCGCGCCAGAAGTTTCCGCCGCCTACGACGATAGCGACCTCCACCCCCAGATCGTGAATCTCTTTCACCTGTCTCGCCACATTCTGCGTCATTTCTTCGTTAATGCCAAATCTGCCGCTTCCTGCAAGAGCTTCACCGCTGATCTTCAAAAGGACTCTCTTATATTTTGGTTCCATTATCTTCTCCTTATTAACTTATTTTATCCTATTCCGCCATAAGCCGCAAGCTCCGTCCGCGCCCTTCGGCCTACCAATAGTCGTGTGTAAATATTATATCATAGTTCTTTTATCTTTGAAATAGTTTTTACCTTCACAGCGAATTATAAAATAAATCAGTTTTTTGTACTTAGGGAGTATTGCCCTATTTTTACACGGAAAATCTGCCATAATAAAGACAATATTATTTGAAAGAAAGGAGGACTAGGCGATGCCGGCAAAGAAGGAAATCAAAAAGCTTTTATCTGTCACTGATAATCGTTTAAAAGAACTTCGTGAACAAAAGGGCTTCACACAACTGAATGTTCAAATGGAAACCGGCATTGACCAGTCTGATTATTCAAAATTGGAACGAGGCCTGCGTAAGCCTACTTATAATCAAGCGGCTCTGCTGTCGCATTTGTTCGATACCAGTATAGACTATATCTACGGATTCACGCTTGACCCTCGTCCTTATCCCCGCATCGAAAGGCCGGAAGATGACGAGCCCGCCGACAAAAAATAAACGGATAAAATAAATCAACTGTGCGACAGTTCCATTTCTTCTTATAAAATGTAATGTCCAGCACAGTTATATAAAAATTGCAATAATTGATTTTAATAATAGCAAATTGTTTTTTCATTCAAATCGCCGATTCAGAAATTTTACTTATTTTTATGATAAAATCTTTCTTCTTCATCTGTAACGGGGCGCTGCAGCAGCGCCCCTCTGTATTGATTATTACAACTAAATTTGATTTCGTCAAAAGGTTTTCCTGCAATCGTACTCCTTACCTGCAAAATCTGTAAACCTCTGGCGCACCTGTTTAACATATGTACGGCTGATCGGTATCTTTCTGTCATCCCACAGAATAAAAAAGTCCTTACCCATATATTTCACACGGTATAAATTGACAATAAAGCTATAGTGGCAGCGCACGAACCACCCCTTCAACTGTTCTTCTACATCCTCAAACTTTCCGTAAAAGCTGCATTGAACGCCCTGAACAGTCCTTACAGCAATTTTTCGTTTATCCTTTTCCAGAGAATAAATCTCATCGAGGGGAATCACGAAGTCGCCGCTTTTATTATGTATACACAGGCACTCCTCTTTTACCCTTTCTAAACGATTCGCCGCCTTTTCCACCGCTTTGCTTAAAGCTTCTGCACTCACCGGCTTTCTGAGAAAATAGACATGCTCTACATCATACACACTCTCTGAATAGATGTCGCAATCTGACAAAAAGATAATTTGACAGCCTGGCCGCAGCTGATTCAGCTGCGCAGCCAATTCTATGCCGTTTTCTTCCGCCAAATGGATGTTCATCATTACCAAAGAAGGCTTTATCCGCTCATCTGCAATCTCATCCAAAAGCTCATGACCACTATTAAATTCTCGAATCCGATACATCTGCGATAAATGCAGCGCTTCTATTTTTTCTGCAAGCTGCCTCGCGTCTGCCGGATTATCATCACAAATAGCAATATCCCACATGCTTTCATCCTCCCATTCTTTCTCCAATCTCCCTGAGAGAAAAATGTAATAAATCCAAAGTCCTACTGGCTCATTTATATCTTAACCTATTTTTTAATTTTAAGATATAAAACAACCTAATGTATTCTAACATGTATTGTCTTCTTTATCCTATTGGAGTAAAAAACAACATCTCAAATGTAACAAAAAACAGCAAAAATCGACAAAAATCGACATGCGTCATAAAGTTCTACACACACATCGATTTTTACTTTGCATCTGTGCCATCACAGTCCGTTCATGTATTCAATAGCAGCCAACGCAGCCACTGCTCCATCAGCGGCCGCAGTTGCCAGCTGACGAACCTTCTTTGTCCGGCAGTCACCCGCTGTAAAAATGCCCGGACGCTCCGTCATACACGATTCATCTGCTTTGATATAGCCGCTCTGATCTAATGCCGCCACATTCTCAAATGCCTTATTATCCGGTATCTGCCCGATCGCCACGAACACCCCGGACACTTCAATCTGCCGTTCCTCTCCCGTTTTGACATTGCGGACACGAAGACCGGTTACTCTATGTTCCCCCATGAGTTCCTCAGGAACAGTATCCAGAAGAATCACAACGTTATCCTTGGACAGCAATCTCTTTACGTTAGCTGTATCTCCACGAAAGGTATCTCTGCGATGAATCAAATACACTTTATTTGCAATGCCAGCGAGAACCTCTGCATCTTCCAGCGCCGTATTTCCGCCGCCAATAACCGCTACATCCTTATTTCGAAAAAAAGCGCCGTCACAGGTGGCACAGTAAGATATACCTGCGCCTGTAAGCTGCTCCTCCCTCTCCAAACCTAAGGGACGATTCTTTGCTCCCGTGGCAAAGATAACAGTTTTCGCCTCATATTGCCCGTTCTGCGTTTTGACCACCTTTTTCCTGCCCTCGTCGATTACTTGAACAGCCTTCTCAAATACTAGCTCTGCCCCCAATTCCGTCGCCTGTTCGTACATCTGTGAAGCCAATTGAAACCCGGAAACCGACTTGATTCCAGGATAGTTTTCCACCTCAGGCGTATTGATAATCTGGCCTCCGTATCCCTTCTCATCCAGGATCAACGTCTTTTTTCCGCCTCTCTGTCCATATACTGCTGCTGATAAGCCCGCAGGGCCTGCTCCTATTATAATCATATCATACATTTTATCTTTCCCCTCTCTGAAATACTGCCATCATTTCTCTTGTCAAGCTGAAACCGTCGTCTTCTTCCGGCATCTCACTACGGTGAAACCATTCTGCTGTAGAAAGTTCTTCCTCATCCATGGTAATGCCGTCGCTTCCGTCCAGCTCACAGAAAAAGCCCAACAGCAAATTGCTGTCTGTTCCCCACGGCTGACTCTTGTAATAAGTAATGTTTTTTACCTTTAATCCTACTTCTTCCATGACCTCTCTCGCCACGGTTTCCTCTGCCGTTTCTCCGATTTCCGTAAATCCCGCGATCAACGCGTATCGCTTGTAAGCTCTCCCATTATAGCGGGTCAGCAAAATCCTGTCGCCGTCCGTCAAAGCTACAATAACCGCCGGCGCGATTTTGGGATAAATTATGTTGCCGCATTCCGGACAGCAAAGCGCCCGCTCTCTCACACCATGCTTTACAGGGCGCCCGCAGCGTCCGCAATACTGATTATCTCTGTACCACTGATAAAGATGATATGCCGTAGCAGCAGCAAAAGCCAGTTCCTTAATTTCCAGCCGGCGGAAATTTCTCACACTTTCAAATGAGAAACCCTCCGGAATTTGTAAATCCTCATGGCTGACGCCCTTTGATAAAGCGCTGCCGACGGGCGCCTCCAAAAAGAATCGTTTCTCTCCTATAGAGAATACATACTGTGCCTCAGGGCAGCCTAATTCCCCTGCTTCAGGCAGCAAAAGCCGTCCTTCCGGCAAAGCCTTTACTAATATTTTATCGTTATCGAAACGAAAGATCCTATCTTCCGGGTTTGGTATACGCTGCGCATATGCATTGTTCAATTTCTTGTCTCCTAAATCCTGTATCATATTTCACCTCGTAGTATTCTCATTTAAGAATATTTTACCACATTTTTTCGGATTCAAGCAGAGAAAAAGCGAAGCGCGTCGGCTTCGCCTTGTAATTATCAGGTTTACAGATGAATCTGCACGATATGACAGACGCTGAATTCGCTCTCATGAGGCTGTTTTCCGAGAAGATAAAGATAGCGATGCCAGCCGTCCGAATACTGATTTCCCAGCTTTTTCATGGCAGGAGTGTACGTTTCTTTGACGAGGACTTCACAAATCCTGTAATCATAAAGCTCCTGATAGGCGATCTCCTTGCCCATATCATGCCGCTGCTCATCTGTCAACTCGCCCAGCGTCTTGGTGTGAATGGATTTCATGTAACTACTTTGCCGATATGCGTCCTGAAGACCGGTATCCGATTTTTGCTTCAGTTGACGCTGGAAATCCTTTACAATCAATTCTTCAGCCTTGCTCTCCGGCTGGCATGCCAGCGTCAAAATCCTGTCTTTATACTGATACTGCAGCTTTCCGTCATACTGATATCCTCCCTCTTTTTCGGCCTGATAATCTGCTATAAGGCTCCAAAGCTGTTCAAAAAGTTCCGCTGCGTCATCGCCCATATAACAGGTTCCGCCGTCCTGATCAAAATATCCTTTCGAATTGACAGATACAATATCTCCGATATAGATAAATCCTGTCTGTTCCGCTCCCTCTGCATTTGGAAGCGATTTTACTTCCTTCATACCAGTAGTCCCTTTTGCCAGCAAATTTTTGATGGCGTCCTGGATGATCTCGTCTTCTGGCTGATTCAGCTCCAGATGAATATTTTCGTCACCTGGTTGCCCGGATTCCAGCTCGACATAAGTAAAAAAATAGTTCCCGCTTGTCAGATCCGTAGGCTCGTTCGCGGTCTGATAAACGCCAACACAGCTCCTTATACCGCCAATGCAAAATATGACAAGACATATGGCCAAAGGAATAATATACAGCCTGTGTCTGCGTTCTTTCAATCGAAGGTAGAACTGAAGTCCTTTGATAAAAGATTCCTCTGCCGCTTCGCCGGATAACGCCGTTTCCGTCTGGCGCTGACCATCCAGCAGCTCCAGTACAGTGATGTCCAGGATTTTCGCCAAAGGCTTCAGTATGGATACGTCGGGAAAGCTTTTACCGGTTTCCCATTTGGAAACAGCTCTGTCAGTGATACCGAGCAGTTCAGCCAACTGAGCCTGGGTCAACCCCTTCTCTATTCTCAATTCCTGAATAAACGCGCCTGTCTTTTCATAGTCTATTGTTCCGTGATCCATTTCGCAATCCTCCTTCTGGATTCCATCATATCATCCATAGCCGTTGAACGCAACCGACTGATAGTTGGGAAGACCGCTGCAAATCAAAATCTCGCTGACAGGCGATCAACCGGCAGTTGGAAAGGCGCAGGCGTCTGGCGATTTCTGAGATCTGAGCTTTTCTCCATAAAGCTATCGATTTTTCTTAATTACTAAATTTTCTATGAAAATGTTTTTAAAAAAAATGCTTTTACCCTATTGACAAGCGCTCCAATATATGTTTAAATCATCATATGAACAGTTATTCATACATAAATTTGTTTTAGATACAGCAGGAGGCACGAAATGAAAGATATACTATTAAATATGCAAGCAGAACCTTTCTTGCACCAGCATGATGATCACTGCGGCTGTGGTCATGACCATCACGACCACGATCATGAACACGAGCAACATCATCACGACGACGCGCTCTGTGATTGCGGCTGCGTTCATGACCATCACGACCACGATCATGAACATAGCCATAGCGATACGATTGGCGGTAAAAACATCTATATTCTGGAGAATCTAGGCTGCGCCCACTGCGCTTCCAAGATGGAAGACGCCATCAACCATCTGGACGGTGTTTCTGAGGCAACCATCACCTACGCTACCAAACAGCTACGCGTTACGGCTGATAATCCAGACGCCCTGCTGCCGCAGATCCAGAAAATCTGCGCTTCCATAGAATCCGAAGTCAAGGTTGTTCCCAGATCAAAGATCATTCCGTCTGGCTTTATCACAAAGACATACATCCTGGAAAATCTGGGCTGCGCTCATTGCGCTTCTAAGATGGAAGATGCTATCAGCCATTTGGATGGCGTCGCCGAAGCCTCTATCACCTATGCCACTAAACAGCTTCGGATCACGGCAAAGGATCCGGATCAGTATCTGGACGAAGTCCGCAGAATCTGTACATCCATAGAGTCCGAGGTGACTGTTTCACCAAAGGACGTGCAGAAAATCAAGGAGAATACAACATCTGAAGTTAAAACAAGCTTAAAAAAAGAAAAGCTAGAACTGGCGACCCTGATCGTAGGCGCAATACTCTTTATCTGCGGCTTTGCCATGCATCACATGAGTCTTTACGAAACCGCCTCAACAATCATACTGATCGCGGCCTATGTCTTACTAGGTGGAAAGGTTCTGATCAACGCCGTAAAAAATATCTCTCACGGACAAATCTTTGATGAGAACTTTCTCATGGGTCTGGCAACCCTGGGAGCATTCGCCATACAAGAGTACCCTGAAGCCGTAGGCGTCATGTTGTTCTATCGTATCGGTGAATATTTCGAAGACAGCGCAGTAGAAAGAAGCCGCAGCCAAATCATGAATGCTGTAGATATGCGGCCGGAAATCGTTACACTGGTTAAAACAGACGGTGAAACAACGGTAATTGCTGCAGAAAACGCCAAGCCTGGCGATATTCTACTTATTCATCCCGGAGACAGAATTCCTCTGGACGGTATTATTGCCGAAGGCGAAAGCCGTTTGGATACATCTCCTATCACAGGAGAGCCTGTACCTATAGCAGTCTCAGTTGGAGACGAAGCCACTTCAGGATGCGTTAACACCTCCGGTCAACTGCTGCTTCGTGTCACAAAGCCTCTGTCTGAATCTATGGTCACCAGAATTATAGATTCCGTAGAGAACGCCGCTGCCAGCAAACCAAAGATTGACCGGTTCATCACCAGGTTTTCTCGAATCTACACGCCGTGTGTGGTTTTAGCGGCCATCGTCATCGCTGTTGTTCCGTCTCTGTTCATCGGTAACTGGAACTACTGGATCTATACCGCGCTTACCTTCCTGGTCATGAGCTGTCCCTGCGCTTTAGTTCTCAGCGTCCCTTTAGCCTTTTTCTCTGGTATAGGCGCCGGCTCTAAACGCGGCATCCTTTTCAAAGGAGGCCTGTCTATGGAAGCCCTAAAAGATATCAAAGCAATTATCATGGATAAAACCGGAACGATTACAGAAGGAAATTTCCAACTGCAGGCGATTATACCTTCCGGTCAATTTCCGCAGGACGAATTGCTGACTGTCTGCGCAAGCTGTGAACAGCGCTCCACACATCCTATCGCAGCGAGCATTACCGCTGCCGCGCGATCAAAAGGTCTCGCATTGGAAGTTCCACAGGAGCTATCAGAAATTCCCGGCCACGGCATCGTTGCTACCACTTCCCATGGACAGATTCTGTGCGGAAATAAAAAGCTAATGGAGCAGCACAGCGTTTCCGTAGATCAAGTACCCGAAAAAGAGTTCGGCGCGGAGGTTTTTGTCGCCATCAACGGCGTATACGCTGGTATGCTAATGGTATCTGATACTATCAAGGCTGACGCCAAATCTGCTGTCAGCCGCCTAAAATCACTCAATTTGCATACAGTTATGCTGACAGGCGATTCTCAGGAAAACGCAGAAGCGGTAGCGAAAGAAACAGGTATAGATGAGGTTTATGGAAAACTGCTGCCGCAGGATAAACTTTCTATGCTCGCTAAGGTACGTGAAAGCTATGGCAAAGTAATGTTTATCGGCGACGGTATCAACGATGCTCCTGTATTAGCAGGCGCTGACGTTGGCGCTGCCATGGGCAGTGGCGCCGACGCCGCTATCGAAGCCGCCGACGCTGTCTTCATGACACCAAACGTCCAGTCCATTCCAGACTCTATCACCATCGCAAAGCAAACAGGCCGTATTGCTATGCAAAATGTCGTGTTCGCTCTGACGATTAAGGCGATCGTTATGATATTAGGTGTAGCCGGTTTTGCCAATATGTGGCTGGCTGTCTTCGCGGACAGCGGCGTCGCAATGCTGTGCGTATTAAACTCTATTCGTATTCTATACAAGAAATGATTTGACCAAAAGGGGTTTTTCAGATAAAATATATGTATAAGTCTGCTGACAGTGGACAGGAGCGCGCTTCAGCGCTCTTGCCCACTGAAAACGTTTTTACGGAGGATAAGAGATGTCGTTAGAGAGAATTGATTATAGCGCCGATAACGAAACACTACACAGTCTGGCTGAACTGTTTAAGGTATTCGGCGATCCAACCAGAATCCGTATCCTATATGCTTTATCTACTGAGGAGCTGTGCGTACAGGATATTGCTGACAAACTGGATATGAGCCAAAGCGCCATCTCACACCAACTGCGTATTCTAAAACAGATGTCGTTGGTCAAATTCCGCAGAGACGGAAAAACCATCTACTACTCTCTCGCCGATGATCACGTAGCAACTATCATGGCGCAGGGGCTGGAGCATGTATGTGAATAATTTATGGAAAAAGCTGTTGTATTTGTAGCAAACGAATACAACAGCTTTTAGCTTTAGTAAATTTCAGTTTTTTTCTGATTCTCTTAACCCCAATTAAAGGTATCTATATCAGCCATGGTTTTATTCCTGACCGCAAGATTCTTTTCTATATTTTGCTTTGCAAATCAACTGGGTCATCGTCCCCATAGGGCAATATACGCACCATGAGCGCGGCTTGCAAAGCGCCATAGTGATGAACCCCAAAATCGTTGAAGTAAGCATAACGCTATAAAATCCAAAGGCAAACTGTGCTACCCAGGCATTTTCTAAGTTAGCGGAATACGCCCAATGCCACGGTAACTTAAAGGTCCACAGCAAGGTAACCTTCTGCTGCAATGTCTGCGCTCCGTCAAAGACGAGCCAGGTGTTCCACAGCATGATCACAAACATAGTCAGAAAAAAGATGAGAAATCCATACCTGAACCACTTTGTTTTTAAAAAGAACGGAATATCCTTTTTTCTCGACAATCCAAATCTTCCCCCTACCAACTGGAACAGCTGTCCTCTTCCGCAATATTTATTACAATAGGCTTTCTTTCCGCCAAAGATAGCCATAAAAAGCGGAATAAAGAAACAGAGCAGTCCGAGCCATGCGAACAAAATATTAAAAAACCCCAAGATTAAATAGGTCAAGGACGCAATCCAAAGATAATCGTACCAATGCTTTTTCACTATTCCACCTCCTGTAACTCTATGACAGAAGCAGGACACTCTTTGCTGCACTTTCCGCAGCCTATACAGCTTGATACGTCTATTACTGCGTATTTTCCTTTTTCAATTCTTATAGCTGCTTTCGGACAAACTTTGACACAACACCCGCAAGCGACGCACTGGCTATAAGCAACTTGCGCATACCGGCGTAATTTCTTTCTTTCCATCATACTATCCTCCCTGTTTATATATCCAGTATACGCTTTACCCTTTTATTTTTCTGTGATAATGTCACACAAAACCCCAGCGTGTTTTAATCACGCAGCATCTCCAGCAACTTTTTCGGTCCAGGTAAATCTCCCCTGTACAAAACCATCGTTTTATACAATCTGCCTCCTGCCACAGTAAGCAGCAACGTCGTTGCTAAAACTACCAGCATACAGCCAAGCCCTTTTAACAAAGAAACACTGCCCAGTAATATGCGCGACGGCGTGACCATAATAGAAGTAAACGGAATCCAATCAAGCCATGCCGAACCGCTGCTCAATCCGTTGAGCCCACCTGAAGCCAGACATCCGAAAAAGCTGGCAATCAGAATGAGTGTAAACACCACGTTTGTAGAAGAAAGATCCTCTGGCTTTCCCGCAACTGCGCCTCCGATACCTGCAAGAGAACAGTAGAGCAGCATACCCGCTAAAACCATCAGCAAGGTCAGCACAATCCCCCCTATAGAGAACATACCCTGGGTCATGCTTCCAAATGATCCAAGCAGCTGTACAAGCATCATATCCGTATCCGGATCTACCATCCTGACGCCAGCGCAGCCCAAGGCAAAGCCGCCCACTAAGCTGAGAATCCACACGCTCAGCTGCAAAGCGCCGCTAAAGCAAACTGCTGTCATTTTACCCAAAATCATCGCGGTTGGTCTCACTGAAACCAGGAAAAACTCCATCAATTTAGAATTTTTTTCCGCAATAACACTCTGCGCAACACCCTGACCATAGATCAGAACAAAAAAGTACAGCACCATGATATTAAGATACGGAATCAAAAATCCTAAAATAGCTTTACTTCCTGCCATAGGGTCATCCTCACTGTCTTGCGCCATGTCAATGCCAAAAGGATTTCCGCCGTCTTCTTCCACACCTGCAGCCGAATTGATCTGTGCTGTCACCATATCTCCGTAAGATATCATCATCGGGCTCACTGCATCAGCAGCCAACTCCGGCAGCTTACTTTGCTCCGGTATCAGAAGATGCAATGTATAGGACGTTCCCTGCTTTTCTGCCAGCAGGATCAAAGTGTCGTCTGTCCCTTTGGCTTCTTCTCTGGCGCGATTAAAATCTTCTCCGCAATCGATAAACTGTAAGCTCTCCGTAGTAACCTCCTCGAAATCAAAATCACCCATCGCACTTCCGGAAAAGGCCTTCTCTCCCGTGCTGTTGACCACCAAAATCTTCTTCAGCGCAGCAGCCGCTTCTTCATACTCCTGTTGATCGATTTGCTCCTGTGCTGCCTGTTGATTCTCCGGCTCACTGTCTTTTTCAAAATAAGCAACACCTGTCATGGTAAGAGACGGGCCCAAAAGACACAACAAAGAAACCAACACAATACTGATAAGAAATCCTTTTTTACGCACCTGCTGCCGGAAAGTAAATTTGAAGATCTTCAAAAATCCTTTTAATTCTTTCTTCATTTTCTCTTTCCTCCTTCCCCTCTGCCAGCCATGGACAAAATTTGTTTCATCTTAATACGGCTGCCTCTGTACAAGATTAACTGATCATATACTCTGGCTGTAACCACCAGTAATGCCGCGATGCACGCTCCCTGTACCAACCAGCTGCAAGCCACGGTAACGAAACCGATATCTCCAAAGATATAAAATGCCGGTGCAGTAAACGCGGAAACTACCGGACATATTGACATAATTACCGTAACGGTATCTCCAAAGCCTCCTAATGCCATACATGAAATTAAGTATCCGATCAAAATGCACCCTGTAGCAGCCATGTTAGCGCTATCAACCTCCTCCATGCTGCTGCAGCCTGCTCCGGAAAGTCCGGAAATCAGCGAAAACAGGAAATAAGCCAATATCATCGAAATTACCGCTACCACGAATACTTTTGCGTCCAGATGCAGCAATTCTCCCGATATTCCCTGTGCCGCTAACATATTTTCTACAAAGGACACATCCATAAACTGACCCGAAATCAGCCATGATAGGCCTGCCGCTACCAGTATCAGGAGCAGCATCCCGAACATAAATGTCATCACCGCCAGAATTTTACCAAATACCAATGCCAACGGTTTGACACTGACCATTAAGGTCTCCACTAGACGCGAAGCTTTTTCCTCAACAATAGATCTCACAATGTACGTAGTAGATAACACACATATGATTAACACTAAAATAGAATAAAGATATTGGACCCCAGTTCTGGTTTCATAACCGATATGACTGCTGTCTAGATAATCTGACATTGAGGATATTTCTACAGAACTGGTTACAGCGCTGCTGCTATCGCCCAAAAGCAATCCTGCTATTGGTATAGCTAACACAGAGAGCAGGATAAGAATGCCAAAAACAACCCGATTGGATTTATTCTTCACCATCTGTGCCAATGTAAAACGGTAAACCATCATCGTACCTTTATTCATGATGATCACCCACTTTTTCTATAAAGATCTCATGTAAGGACGGCTCTCGCAAATCAAAGGTGATGATTGGCACACCGGCTGTAATCAAAGCGCTGAGAAGCTTATTGGCCTGTTCCTCTCCTGACACTTTGATCTGATATTCGTTTTCCTTCTCTGTAACAATGGCGGCGCCTACAGCCTGAATATATGCTGTGGCGCTAGTCTCTGTCTTTAAATGCAGATTTACTCTACCATAGCTCTTTTTAATTTCATTGAGATTGCCCTGCAGCACTGACTTTGATCTATTCATGATAGTAATATCCGTACAAAATTCTTCTACCGTAGCCATCTGGTGACTGGACATGATCAGATACTTTCCCTTGGCGATTTCATCTCTGATAATGCCTTTAAACAGGTCGGTATTGACCGGATCGAGACCAGAAAGCGGTTCATCCAGTATAATCAACTCCGGATCAGATATCAGCGCGATCATAAATTGGATTTTCTGCTGGTTGCCCTTGGAAAGCTGATCCGCCAATTTCGGTTTAAAAGCCGTTGCCTTACGGCTTCTCGATTTGCCGGGACGGACGCCCTTTGATGGCTCTGCTGCTTCTGTCGATGCCTGTGGTGCATAGAGATATTCTTCGGCCTCCAGACGCTTCGCCCAATACCTGATACGTTCTTTTGCCTCTGCTTTCGACACGCCTCGCAGGGATGCGAAATACAGCAGCTGATCCATCAGGCTATACTTGGGGTACAATCCGCGTTCTTCTGCGAGATAACCTACATTGCATGTCTCACTGGACAAAGGGGTTCCGTTCCACAGCACTTCACCTCCATCCCGTGCAAGCATACCCAGCATCATACGAATGGATGTGGTTTTTCCTGCGCCGTTTGTGCCCAGCAAAGCGTACACGCCCGGCTGGTTCATTTCGAAAGACAAATCCTCGACTACGGTTTTGTCACCGTATTTTTTGTGTAGATGTGATACGACTAAGCTCATTGTTTGTTTCCTCCTTTATACTCCTTTTATTATTTATTGATTTTTCCTTTTTCTAAGCGCATGACCTCTTTATAATAGGAAATATCCATGATCAGCCAAATTACGGATATCGTAATCGCAGGCAGGCTGCCATAGCTGAATATCATCGTTCCCATTGCCGCGATAATCCAGCCGATGCTGCAAGCAATATTGCCGGTTCGGAATGCTCTGTATGAAGCTTTATAAATCACCATTTTCTCGGCTTCATCACAGCTTTCCTCCCATTTCTGGTGAAACTTCATATCATAAACGCTGCCCTTCATCGACGGCGCCATCTGTTTATAGAAGTCAATCTGCAGCTGCTGCAGACGTATCGTCAAAAAATTACCGATGACAAAAACTGCGATAGTCGTTACAGAAAGTGCAAAGTGTTCCGTTACATACGCCTCCAGATTTCCAATGACTACAGCGAAAAACATCATTCCCACGATCAGTCCAATACCGCTTACCGCTACTGAAACCGCGATCTTTCTATCTGCCTGAATATACAGATCATCGTCATCCTCGTCCTCGTCAAAATTTCTGAAAAGCTGCTTTGCTTTTCGATATTGAAGATAGGATACAAGCAAAGCAGCTGTCACAACGGCGACTACCAGATAAGGCGATAAAACATACAGACCATTTTGCAGCCAAGCTTCTATTTTTTCCGCGACCTCGTCAACGCCTGCCATCGCTGTATAATAGCCAAAGACGCCGCCAAAGGCTGCGCAGAGTAACATGACTGGTATAAACACTTTTAATGCCTTTTTATTTTCTTTTTTAATGTCGTCACGATTCATCGTTATGATCCTCCTCATACGTAAAAATATCTTCTACTGTAACGCCGCAAACGCCAGCAATCCGCAAAGCCAGAGATACAGAGGGCGAATAATCTCCTCTTTCTATCTGACTGATGGTCTGCCGTGACACGTCCACCATTCTTCCCAGCTCAGACTGATTCGCGCCAATTCGTGCCCGGTATTCTTTCAACCGGTTATATAGTGGCATTCTCCGCACTCCTTCCTGATCATCTATTCTACAAAAATGCAGCTTCTCATAAGTATTGACAAGTAAAGTTTTCATTATGACAATTTTACTTGTCAATTCCATCCATTGTCAGTATAGCACTGACAAGAATAGTTGTCAATAGGAGAATCCTTTGGTGTGCGAGCGATCATACGAAAAAATTATGCTTACAAAATACGGTTTCTGCAAATCTGACACAATAGCCCTATTCCTCATACAGTATAACCCCCCCCCCGGCAAATTTTGTCAATACGAAATTATTATATACGCTGACCACCGTGTTCAATGAAAAGAAAAAGGTTCAGGACTATCTGACTGCATGCCAGTTCCCTGAACCATCCTAAATACTTTAAATTCTTTTCAAATTTTATGATAAAGCTGACAAGCTGCTCTAATGGCTTGTCCCCCACAAATTCAAAATAATACAACCTGCTACGATAAGCAAAATACCGATTACACCTGCCCCTGACAAACCCTCTTTAAATACATAAGCTGAAATCAAAGCGGTTACAACGATACCGACGCCACACCAAACAGCGTAGGCTACTCCTAAATTGATCCTGGTCACCGCTTTTGCCAAACAGAGATAACATGCAACATACAACACGCAGCATGCTGCTGTAGGGGCCAGCTTGGTAAATCCTTCCGAATACTTCAATAACGTCGTTGCTATCAATTCCAATCCAATAGCTGCCGCTAACAGAAAATAGTGCATTACAAATTCCTCCTTAAGATTAGCGCATACTTTCTCCGCAGTTTTGCTGAGAACAAGTATACCACTGAAACAAATTTCAAACAACTCTTTTTCCAAAATGAAGTCAGACCGTCAAGATGATCAAAATGCTTTCTTCCCCGCATATTTAAAACGTCTTCAATTTTTGATTCTTTCCAGTATCTTTCCTAAGGGGTGTGGACAGAAAACGAATTGCCGACGCAATATCTAGAAAATGTTGAAAAATATGCTTACTTTTTTATCATCGTTAAAGATTCTTTAGATAAAGAATTAGTGATTTTTATCAATTTCTTAATTCCTAAATTATCTTCATTGAAATCGCAAGAACCTCCTTCTATTTCATCCCAGTTGAAATTATTCCAACTTGAAAAAATAGCTAATAGATTATCATAAATTTCTTGAGGATGATCTAGAGCATCTACACTGTCTAATTTAATTAGCATAACTTTAAATTCATCAAGATTGTATTCATCATAATTGCAATTGTCGCTAATAATCGATATTGATTCTAAATTATATATGTAATCAATATACATATCATCATATATCATTTTGTCGCTGTTACTAGAAACATTTTTTAATCTTGTTGACGTACATTTCATCTCCTCATTAAGATCAAGAAAATCTAGTAACAACAACTCTTTTATATTAGCCCTATATCGTATAAATCCCTGACATGAAAAAGTTACAATAGAAAAAACTAACAATATTGAAATCCATTTTACAAATTTAAATTTCATTATATCTCCTTTAAAAACAATTCCCCCATAGTGCCCACTAGCCAGAGTATACTGCTTCGATGAGCATCACAGTACGGTTTATTTGCATTATATAATATTGTTCTATGTCTTCGACCTCTATGAATTTCACACTACAAAAATGCAAGAGCAACAAGCATAAGGCCATCCCTCTTTGCAACATTAACTAAACGCTGGATTTGAAGTAATCTTACCTCTAGTGCGTCAAATCATAATATCGTAAATATCGATATAAGGCTTTGCCTCCGTTACACGAGCGATTGCTACGGTGTACTTGTCAATCAAATTTTCGAAACGACTTGTCCCAATAATTCCTTTTTCTTTATCTGAAACCTTTGGAAAACTAATAGAAAATCTATTTTCGCTATCAAGAACGATATTTCCACTTCTAATCTCAGAAATTAGAAAGTCAGTTTGATCCCCTTCTGCGATAAATACATCTGAGCGAACATCTGCCAGCACGGTTTCACAACCAGATTCTGCCGCAAAAACTCCTGAATGGGTGGATAAAATCATCGTCAGTGATAAAACTATAGCACTGCCCTTCATTAAACTCTTTTCTCTGCCACATCGATCCGTTTTCCTATTTTTATATATAATTAGTTTTTATTATAGTCAATATTAACACATATTTTAAAATATGTCAGCAAATCATATCATCTTTATCACGGCAAGCACACGAACCAAAAGTTGTGCAGATTCATCAATTGAAGGTCTTTTGCACAACTTTATCTCTTCCTCATATCTTAAAGTTGTGCAAATAAAATCAATTTGATAACTGTTGCACAACTTCACATCGAATCAATACTCAAAAGTTTTGCAAAGCCATTCAAATTAACGGTTGCCTGCACAACTTTGCCATCCCGAAAAACCTAAGAGTTTTGCAAATCAGGCTGATTAGACTTCAATTGCACAAATTCACGTCGAATCAACACTCGAAAGTTTTGCAAAGCCATTCAAATTAACAGTTGCCTGCACAACTTTGCCATCCCAGAAAACCTAGGGGCTTTGCAAATCAAACTGATTCGGCTTCAATTGCACAAATTCAACCCAGCCTGCAAATCCAAGCTAAAAACGATCTGTGCCCTAATGATTTTTTCCTTAATACTGATAGTACCAATCAGTTCCGAATGGTGTGAATTGCAGAACTTTTAGTTTCATGCGTATGCCATGATGAGGATGAAACGGCTACAACTAAAAAAGTTCCTTTAGAAAACTTTGAAACACAATGCAAGAAATGGGACTTTACTTTAAGGGGCGCTTTTATTTATGATGGTACAACTTCTAAAGCTACAAACATAACTACCAGTAAAATAAGTCTGTCTTAGCTGAAATCATTACGGTTGGCCTAAATTGTTCCGTCCAAAAAACTATTACTGCAGCCTAAAATTAACTCAATAAATTGTAAATTAAGGGAGTATCGCATTAACGAAAGATATCCGTTAGAGCGCTGCTCCCCACTATTACCCTCATATCCAGTTCCTGTTCGTAAGCTCGACGGTTTTGCTACTCCACTTCCTCTCTCTTGGCATTACTTCTTCCGGTTTGCGGTTTGCTACACTTAGCGGTAAATACCCGTGACGGGACTTTCATCCGTTAGAATTGTGTCATGCCCGACGCACCATAGCAATGAAACAGCCAGACAAAATTGTCCGGCTGTTCCATTGTGCGTGTGAAGTGTGTTAATTTATATCAATAGTGCAATGTTTCTATTGATATCCCTTTACTATAGTTGCTCCCTTGATGGTTTCTATCAGCTTACCATCTTTGTAGCACTTGTATGTTGCATCCATACGGTATGTTCCTTTTGACGGCAACGTATAATCTTTCGAAACATGAAACCAACCTCTAAAACTATCATAGTAGGTTGTAAACGTCTTGTCATAATAAACTACTCCTGTAGTCGCTTTAGCAATTTCGATATTGATTGTAACCTTATCAAACGAAGTCTTCGTTTTTGGTAGGATATATGCCACTGAAGTTGATACACCATCATTTATCGTGAAAGATTCAGCATGCATAGCAGTTCCCACATATGCTGGTTCAATCGGATTAACCGGTGAAGTCTGTCCATAGCACAGCGTAGCAGTGCTCAATACCAAAATTAAAACAAGAAGCAAACTTATGATCCTGCGCATGAAAAACCTCCTTTCATTCGTTCTTATACATATAAACGAGTGTAGGAGGCAATTGTTACAACTTTCTAGAAAAAAAAATCAAAAATAAATTTAATCTCCATTTCTCTTTATTAGATATCCAAATTATCATTTTACATATTCTAGTCCATCTAAAATATTTTCTATTTCTGATGATTCATTTAATCCTATCACGTACAAACACATTGTTTTCGTATCTGTCATCCAAACCGCAATAGAACATCCTATATCATCCCCGATAAACAAGCTTCCATCATGAACACCAATTTTAATCTGCCTTTTCTCAAGAGTATCAGTATCTAGCGTGGATACAAAATCAGAATTGCTTTCGTACACTCTAATTTCATCTCCAGCTTCATTCTGATACAGTATAAAATGATCTGTTTCCTCCGCACCTACCATATTAAACCCTTCTGGCAAATAGGTTGGATACCAGTAATCTGACCAGCTGCCTATCAAAGCTTCTTCTTCCGCACGCAAAGCGATCGCTCCATCCTGCTCATAATTAAAGATCTGAAACACCTTCTTGCGAAAGCCTTCCGATACGCCCATAGAAGTTCCTACCGTAAGCGTAGTACAAAGCAAAATTGCAGCCACAGTCTGTATGCCACGTTTCCTTCTGTAAACCCTTTTCTCAGCCTTTCTCTCAGCCTCCAATTCCCTAATCAAAGCACGCTGTTTTTCATCCAGTTCCTTTGGGATCGGTTCTTTCATTGCGTCACACTGGTTGATTTCCCTTTTCATCTCCAGGTCAATAAGCCCGGCAACTATATCATATAGCTGTTCCTTATTTCTTTCCGTCAAAATATCCCTCTCCCTTCTTCATTATCCGATCATAAATGTCTTCCATTTTGTTCTTCAGTCTGTGTACTTTTACACGTACCGTCACTTCAGAAACACCCAAGATCTCCGCGATTTCTTTTGATGATAATTTCTTCTTACGATACATCCAAAGTAGCTGACGTTCTGTTTCATTCAGCTCTGCCAGCGTCGCTTTGATATATGTAACAATGTCTTCCTTGAATAAAATATCTTCAACACTGTCGGATATTTCCCGGGAAACATACTCCAAATCAGCTGGATCACAATACACCATAACTTTCTTCTCGCGTATTGCCCTTCTTCGGTCATCCTCAACTACAGAAATCGCAATCATCTGTAAATACTGCCGAACAGGTGGTTTCTCCATTCTCAAAAGCTTTTTAGCATGTACATGTGCTCTTTCCCAAACCTGCGATGACAAATCTTCAATATCCTGATCTCTATCTACTCTTTTATTGATGAAATAAAACACAAGCAGCTTATTATCTTCATATAGTTCTTCAAATGTTCTGTATCTGTTACTCTGTTGCATAATTGTATTTTCTCCATTGACCAGTTTATCACGTGAGCGCATAATTGGTTAAAGGCTCAAACAAAATTATATAATATGTATAAAAATAGGAGAAGATTACTCCTCTCCATCTTCCTCAATATCCAATTTGCGAACTTCCTTTATCATAGCACGCATCATTTGCAGTACGAAATCCTGCTGGGCTTTGTTAAATTCATTCTCCACTATATAGCACAGATTTCTAAGTTCCGTATTTCTCTTAATCGTTATCCCATAAGCAATCTCGTCTAAAGAAGCGCCTAATACTTCACTGCATTTCGCCGCCTTATAAAAGCTGGTTTCTGTCTTGCCATTTTCCATATTTGATATAGCGTTATTGGACAAACCCACTTTGTTCGCAAGTTCCTCCTGGCTCATCTTGATTTGTTCTCTATAAAAACGGATTCTCGAACCAGCGCTAGCTTTGAATAATTCCAGTTCTCTCTTTTCAGTTTTCTTTATTTTCTCTGTATCTTTATTCATGGTTATAGTTTATACAAAAACTAAAAATCATTCCATGAGTTATATCTACAAATTATCCAATTTTTATTCAAGCCAAAGCTGTATTTCGCTTATCGTACTATGATTGCATTAGGTAAATGCCCACTAACGCAAGGTGAATCAGTAGGAACACAGGAATTAATATTCTGAATCTTAAATTGCGGGTCTTATGATGAAACACGTTCATACCGGTCAAAGCGCCTAAGCTGCCTCCCGATAGAGAAACGAGCAAAAGCGTCCGCTCAGAAATCCTCCATTTTTCATTTATTGCCTTCCGTTTATCTATACCATAAAGCAAAAAAGTTCCTATATTGATCAGCGCCAAATACACCGTGATGCACTTTACTATCATATGTTCTTTCCGCAAATCATGCTGTCATACACAAAGCCCCCGTCATCATGGTGATAACGGGGGATAATCTCAATTTTAACCGTACTAATTGTTCTTAGCTGCAGCAGCGGCCTGCTGTGCTGCAACCTCAGCGGCAAAGTCTTCTTCTTTCTTCTCGATACCTTCGCCAACCTCGTAACGAACCATCTCTACAATTGCCATATCTTTGCCCAGTTTCTTTGCTTCTTCAGCAACATACTGTGCTACAGTTACATCACTGTTTTTAACAAACTTCTGATCTACCAGACAAACCTCTTTCAGAATGGCCTTGATCTTGCCAGGGATAATTTTGTCAAGCAGTTCTGGTTTTTTACCCTCATTAAGCAATTGCTGCTTTGCAATTTCTGTTTCAGAAGCCAGCCATTCCTGATCAACCTCATCCTCTTTGACAAACTTAGGGCTCATAGAAGCAACCTGCATTGCTACGTCCTTACCTACGGTTTCAATTTCTGCTGCAGTCGCATCAGTTTTGATACCTACCAATACGCCGATCTTTCCGCCAGCGTGAATATATCCGGTGTAAACAACGCCTTCTGTCTCTAACTTCTCGAATCTTCTGATGTTCATGTTTTCGCCGATCTTAGAGATCTTATTGGTGAGAGCGTCTTTTACTGTACCCTCATCGCCATACGGCATTTCCATGAAGCATTCCATGCAAGGATTGTCTTTTTCGATTACCTTTGCTGCCAGATTGTCAACGAACTCAATGAATTCAGGGTTCTTGGCAACAAAGTCTGTCTCGGAATTGACTTCGATAACAGCCGCTTTCTTATGATCGTCAGAGAAAGCAATCTGAACTAAACCTTCAGCAGCAATTCTGCCGGCCTTCTTAGCAGCCTTGGACAGTCCTTTTTCTCTCAATACTTCAACAGCCTTATCGATGTCTCCATCTGTCTCAACCAGCGCTTTTTTACAATCCATCATGCCTGCGCCAGTCATTTCTCTTAACTCTTTTACTAATTGTGCAGTTACAGCCATTTCTCTTTCCTCCTAATGGTTCTGCTCCAAAACTTGTTTTGGCTAAGCAGACCTTATGTCTGCATTCCATGCCTCCAATTGGAATGAAACGCGTCATATGTCATACAAATTTATCTGTAATATGTGAAATTATTCAGCCTCTACTGCTGCTTCTTCCTCAGCAGCCGCTTCCTCTACAACTTCACCTTCAGCCGGACCTTCATCATAGCTTTCACCCTGATTTGCTTCAATAACAGCATCAGCCATTCTTCCTGCAATCAGTTTAACTGCTCTGATAGCATCGTCATTGGCCGGAATGATGTAATCTACATCATCAGGGTCACAGTTTGTATCTACAATACCGATGATAGGAATACCTAAAATTCTAGCTTCCTTTACTGCGATTCTTTCTTTCTTAGGATCAACGATGAACAGCGCGCCAGGCATGCCCTTCATATCTTTGATACCGCCTAAGAATTTTTCCAATTTATCATGTTCTGCTCTCAGCTTGATAACTTCTTTCTTGGACAGCTTCTCAAAAGTTCCGTCTTCTTCCATTTTCTCAATGTCAAAGAGTCTCTTAATTCTGCCGCTGATTGTCTTGTAGTTTGTCAGCATACCGCCCAGCCATCTCTCGCTTACGTAATACTGACCGCATCTCTTTGCTTCATCAGTAATAGCATTCTGCGCCTGCTTTTTTGTACCAACGAACAGGATTGGTTTGCCGGTAGCTGCGACTTCCTTCATAAAGTCATAAGCTTCTTCAATCTTCTTAACAGTCTTCTGCAAGTCGATAATATAGATGCCGTTTCTCTCTGTGAAGATGTAAGGAGCCATCTTAGGGTTCCATCTTCTTGTCTGATGTCCGAAATGTACACCAGCTTCAAGTAATTGTTTCATTGAAATTACTGCCATTTTTCTTTCCTCCTGGTTTAACCTTCCACTCGATCTGATGTGCATATAACCCCATGGCACGGGGCACCACCTGCATCAATGACCGGGTGTGCAAAATGTATTAAAATAGAAGCTCGCATTAGACGAGCCTTAGTTATTATATGTCATTTCGCCCTGAATTGCAAGCATTATTTCCCTGAAATACAGCTTTTTCTTTTCAATTTTCATTGCAAAACTAAATTCCACCCTGCTAAAGCCGTAAGATGGAATTTAACTCAACAAAATCAATCCTGAATGTCGCCTTTACAAAGTTTGATATATGCTCATCTTTCATACTTTCTTGAAAGACAATTATGCAAAAAACTGCCGAGATATTGATCGCTCAATTTCTCGACAGTTTTATATTGGTCGGAGTAGTCAGGCTCGAACTGACGGCCTCTGCGTCCCGAACACAGCGCGCTACCAACTGCGCCATACCCCGTCGCCAACGAATAATATTATAACACAGTTTTCCAAAAAGAAAAGAGGAAATTTACAATTTCTCATAAATTCCTGTCTTCAAATAAACATCAAAACCTGTTTATCTCCTTACACACGAAATAAACCATATTTGCTGCAGCAAAAAAGATCCTGCAAAACAAACAACGCAGCGTGGAATTTCTATATCGATTTTCTTACAGCAGCCAGGTGATGGTTTCTTCTGAAATTTCAAACCCCAGTTTCCGCTGCAGATTTTCAGATATTGTATTGCCAATGACAATTTCGCCGTAAGGAATGTCTCCTTTGTCCAAGATATAATTTACCATAAACCGTTCCAGTGCCTCGCCGTAACCGCGTCCCTGATATGCCGGAAAAATATCTAAAAGCCCCAAACTGCCATCCAGATGATTCCCCGAAAACCCTATGAAAACCTCACCTGAGAAAGCGCAGAACAGATTGCCTCGTCTGCTGATCTCATCCACTTCTTCCGGCGGAATGGTATGATAAACCTCTTTGATCATGGTGACATGGGCCTCATCTGCCCGTTCTATGCGAAGATCCGTTTTTAAATCCAGCTTTTCTTTGGAAAAGCGCACCACTTTCTTACATGGAAACAAAGTATACATCCCGAATTTTTCAGAAGCGTACGGCACCAGTTCCTCCTGACAGACAATCAGCTGGTAGCAGTCTGTGATCTGATCCAGCAGCGCCTTCCCCTTTTCCTGATTTGCCGCTGACATCATATGCACATTGCAGCTTCGATCAAGGAGCAGTACCCCTTCTTCCGAAGCTTCCAGAATCTCCGCATTTCCTTTACGAATCGCTTCCAGCATACCGATATGCAGTAATCTGTTTTTCTCCAAATATTGAATCGCTTTTTCCATCATCTTCTTCCTTTCTTGCATACATCCGCCGCAAACTAAATTACCGCAGTCTATAACGATATCGAATTTCGCGCAGTTTTTTACCGCCAATACAATCCTCCAAAGCATCCTCCGTCTGCAGAAAACCGAATTTCTCATAAAAACGTCTCGCGCTGACGTTTTCCTCAAGAACCCACAAAAATGCTTCTTCGTATTCCTGTGCCTTCAACTCCATAACAACGGATTCTAAAAGAATCTTCCCATAGCCCTTTCCAATATAATCGGGCAGCAGATAGATGGAGATGATCTCTCCCTGCTCAGCAAACTGCTTAAAACGGGATTTACAAAAACTACTCGTTCCTGCGATTTCTCCATGTTCTGTTAAAACCATTGTCTCCCATCCCGCACGATCCAGATTTTGCGCCCATTTCCCTGTCGGAATGGAATCCAAATAGTCCTGCGGGATTATGCCGCGATAGGCATGCTTCCAACTTTCCTCGTATACTCTGCTGATCAATGCTCTGTCATCATCCGCTTTGATGTAACGAACTTCCATCCACGCCCTCCTCTTTTTCTTGATTTTATCATAAACAGATTCCTGATTCAAGGAGGATACGTACCTAATCCAGGGCGAAGCAGCGCAAAATCCCCATCAGCATACGTTTGCACCGATGGGGATTTATTTTCTAAATGCTATTTTACGATACCAATCTCAGAAAGCCAGGCTGCGGCTTCGGCTTCGCCTACTCTGCCCGGCAAAAGCCTGCCTGGCAGCCACTTTGCAGCACCTTTGCAGACTGCCTGCAGGTCTTTTTCTGTATCTCCAAGACCGCTGCCGCCGGATGTTGCGAAAACAGCAATCCGCTTTTCTGAAAAGTCATAGCTTTCCAGAAACGTCTCGATGATTCTAGGCGCAGTATACCACCAAATCGGAAAACCAATCAGCACCGTGTCATAGTCTTCCATACCACTAACTGTATCAGCAATGGCAGGTCTTGCGTTCCGATCATTCATTTCTTGTGAGCTACGGGATTTCTGATCCATCCAATTTAAATCTGCCTTGGTATACGGCGTCTGCGGCTTGATTTCAAACAAATCCGCGCCGGCTACCTTTGCTACCGTCTTTGCTACGCCAGCTGTTATGCCGCTGGCTGAAAAATATGCGACTAATGTTTTGCTCATTTCAATTCCTCCCTGAATTTTACATACCCAGCATGCCGGAAAACTCCTGCATTGCCTGTGAAATCTTGATTTGCTGCGGACATACTGCCTCACAGCTGCCGCACCCGATACATGCGCTCGGCAGTTTTTCTTTTTCCACTGCAGAAAGCGCCATCGGCGCAATGAAGCTCATACCACCGACCTCAGTCGTGGAGCGATGCTCGTTATACAGGGACAACAAATACGGAATATCCAGTCCCTGCGGGCAGTGGCTGGTGCAGTAGCGGCAGGAAGTACAAGGCAGCGCCACTTTTGCCGCTATTGCCTCTGCAATCTCCTGCAAGGCTTTCTGTTCCTCCTCGTTCAACGGCTTTTCATCCGTATAAGTATCCACATTGGCAGTCAGCTGTTCCATATTTGACATGCCGGACAGCACCATTGTAACCTGAGGAATCGACTGCAGAAAGCGGAATGCCCACGCGACCGGCGTTTCATCAGGACGAAGATCTGCTAGCTTTGCGATTTCTTCTTCTGAAAGCTTTGCAAGTCTGCCGCCCCGAAGCGGTTCCATCACCCATACGGGAATGCCGTACTCTTTTAAGAGTTCCAGCTTCGCCTGCGCGTCCTGAAACTTCAGGTCCAGATAGTTCAGCTGAATCTGGCAAAACTCCATGTCCTTACCGTATTTTTCAAGAAAACGACGCATCACAGGCGTCTCTCCGTGGGCAGAAAATCCTAAATGACGAATCCGTCCATTTCGCTTCTGCTCCATCAGATAATCGTAAATCCCATGGCGCTCATCTAAATAATCCTCTATATTCATTTCACAGACATTATGAAACAGATAGAAATCAAAATATTCCACGCCGCACTTCTCCAGCTGCTTTTCAAAAATTTCTTCTACTTTATTCATATTAGAAAGGTCATAGCCCGGAAACTTGGTGGCAAGGTAAAAGCTGTCTCTCGGATAAGCGCTGAGAATCTCGCCCATGACAAGTTCCGAATTTCCCTCATGGTAGCCCCATGCCGTATCGTAATAGTTTATCCCCTGCCGCATCGCCTCCGCCACCATGGCGCTTGCAGCATCTTTATCAATATCAGCATCTTTCCCTGCCACAACCGGAAGACGCATCGCGCCAAAGCCCAGCGCCGATAATTTTAAATCCTGAAATGCTTTATAAATCATGTTCTTTCTCCTTTTTCTGTTTTTTTAAATCATAAATCAGATAGTCCAAACAATCCAGCTTCTTCTGTTCCGCATGAACCTGTTCCAGAAGCTGACACCGATATCTGCACAAAATCTGTAGCTGCTGCGCAGTTTCTTTTTCTCCACTGCATGCCATATAGGTTTTAATTGTCTCGTCACTACAGCCTGCGTCTTCTAAATTTTGAAGGAGTGCCGCACACTGCTCCTTCCGTTCTTTCATGCTCTCGCCTCCCTTATGTTTATTATACTGCCATGCCTTTTTTCACGCAAATGCTTAAAAAGAATATCTTCCATAGGCAAAAAGCATAGTTGACACTTCCATAAAAAAAATCGTATAATGAAGTGCATACAAGGCAAGGAGGTTATTTGATGGAATTAAGAGTATTACGGTATTTCCTGGCAGTTGCCAGAGAAGAAAGCATTACAGCCGCGGCAAACCAGCTGCATGTCACCCAACCGACCCTGTCCCGCCAGCTGATGGATTTAGAGGAAGAACTGGGCAAACCTCTGTTTTTACGCGGCAACCGGCGCATTACGCTGACGGAAGAAGGACGCTTTCTGAGAAAACGCGCCCAGGAAATCATCGATCTGACCGATAAAACGGAAGCTGAATTCAACGATATCGACGGCATGATTGCAGGCGAGGTACATATCGGCGCGGGAGAGACCCAGGCCATACGATTGCTGGCAAAGACCGCCCGCCGTCTTCGTACAGAACAGCCTCACATTCACTATCAGCTATTCAGCGGCAACGCCGATGATGTCACGGAAAAGCTGGACAAAGGATTATTAGACTTCGGTATCGTCATCGAACCGGTAGACATCAGCAAATATGACAGTCTGCAGCTGCCCTACCGAGACGTCTGGGGTGTTTTGATGCGAAAAAACGCACCCCTTGCACAAAAAGACTCCGTCTCACCTGCCGATTTAGCCGGTCTGCCTCTGCTTTGCTCCCGACAGGCTCTGATCAAAAACGATTTATCCGACTGGTACAACGGCGATTTTGAGCAGCTGGAAATTGTCGCGCGCTACAATTTGATTTACAACGCCGCTCTCATGGTGGAAGAAGGCATGGGTTATGCCATTACCCTGGATGGTCTCGTCAATACCACCGGCGACAGCGCTCTTTGCTTCCGGCCTCTCGCACCGAAGCTGACTGCGGGGCTCTATTTGATCTGGAAAAAGTATCAAGTCTTTTCTAAAGCATCCGAAAGGTTTCTTGCGTGTCTGCGGGAGGATTTGACACAGATAGAGGAATAGATCATAAAAGTCATATATTTTCATACAGCAGAACAGCCGCAGATCTCAACATTGAAATTGATTTGCTGAAAATATGCCTGACGCATTTCTTTCCCTAACTGCTATGAATATTATATCTAGATTTTATTGTAATTTCTAATTTTGAAGATGTGTGGATTTTAGCATGAAAAAATCCACACAGCCGCCGCCATGTGGATTTAATGAATAGACTTGACTTACCTTTATTCATTCTCATCTTCATTATCAAAAGAAATAACAAAGGAATGGTCTTTGGTTATAACAAAGTCGCATTTTCCGTACATTTTACTTTCTAGCTTCTCCTCTGTCAATTTTCCATCATTACAAGCATCTACAAAGAGTTTCCAATACTTGTTAAGCGAATCGACATACCCATCAACGTTATCATCCAAATAATCAATTAGGGTACTCCCTGTCAATTCTGCCGCATACCAAGAATCCGAATCATAATTGCACGCTCCAATAATATGTATTTGTGTCACAGGTAAACTTTTTATCTCCTGTTCTGAAAGGACTTGATTATCATTATTGAAAAATTTAAACATCCCGCCAATATTCCCATTATATTCTAAAATATAAGATTCGCTTTCTTCGTTATAAGATAATTCTATCTCCTTATCATCAATAGAAACATCTTCTTCTATAGACATTTCTTTAAAATGCTCCTGAATCAATGAATTAAGGTCACTAATAAATTTTCCTGTTGTTCTATTCCCGCACCCACAGATAAATACACATATACAACATATCAAAATAAGCACTACGCCCTTTTTCTTTTTCATATCTTTGCACTTTCCTATTTCTCTGTTTCTTCCTTCGTTACTGCTTTTCGTATCTCTTGTAAATTATACAGGACACTTGCAAAGGACATATTTACAACAAAAGCTACAACGCCGCAAATTAGTATTGCAACACTGAAAATCAAATAACTCTCGCTATTACCATAATGTCCAGAATCTGAAAGTGCCTTGAGCAAAAAGGCAAAAGCTACAGTTATAGAAGCTGCCCCCTCAAGTATTCCCACATATTTCAAGACCTCTGCCCAATCCTTTTTTTCATCTAATAGAAACATATTATTATTCTCCTTCCGCATTTAATCACTGACGCATTATCGCATTCTGTACTGTAATGGTCCTTTTGTTCTCATAAAGTAAAACCTCTCTTTCTATATTTCACAAGTTTTTTGTAAACCTGTGAATCTATTATACCGTGTACCCCCCCCGTCAAGTTTTTTCGACATTTTATATTGTTTTCTTCGTTACGATACTCTGCAAAACCGCCTTTCTTTACAAAAGGGGTGCGAATCGAGCCACACGTCTTGCACCGTGTGCGCTATGCAAAAAACAGAAAAGCACCTAACTAATTAGGTGCCTTCTTCGTTGAAATATCAACGTTTTTATTGGTGCGGTCTAAGGGATTTTGCTGATACTTACGCATCAGCCGGTCTTGCCTCGCTCTCTGCCAGGCTGCGACCCGCTCGCTACTCGCCGCTTCACCGAAGCGTCTCGTTTACGCTCGCGCCCTTTCGCCTTTTTCGCGCAGCTTTAGCTGCAGTGCGAAAACGGACAGCGAAAGGAGCAAATGCGACTGGAGGAGTGAACAAAGTGAACGTTGGGTTCGAATCCCTCAAACTTTCCGTATCCTACAAATGAAAAACGGACACCATTTGGTATCCGTTTTTCATTTACTGGTGCGGTCTAAGGGATTCGAAACCTATTTTTTGTATTTTCAAGCGTGCTCATCGATGGTCAACGATGTTCATTTTTCAACATTTTCACGATTCTCGATGTTGTCAAGGATTGTCAAGGATATTCACCAATAATCACCTGTTTTCGCAAAAAATGTAGTCCAAAATGTAGTCCAAAAATACGGAGATGCTAGCCTAGCATCTCCGTATTTTTATTCGATGTATATTTATTCATTATTTATATTTCTCCCAGTACCTGATCAGCGCCCTTGCAGTTGCCTTTCCGTAGCTTTGCAGTTCCTTCTTCGTGTCAAAGCCTTTCCGATCAGTCTTGTTATCTACAAATCCATATTCCACCAGAACCGGCACGCCTACGCCCTTCAAAAAGTACAGGTCTTTGGTGTACTTGACGCCTCTGGTATTTTGACCAGCCCTTTTCAGCTCGGCAATGATCAAATTTGCCAGCGTCTTTCCTAACCGGCTCTTTGTAACCACGCCCTTCCATACCCACACTTCATCGCCATCACCGCCTCCAGCGTTAAAGTGCGCGTCAATCGCCACAACTCTATATCCCTTCGCCTTATACCTTGCCATATCTGCAATGTGGGCCGCCAGAGACATGCCGCTGCCGTCCTTTTCCGGGTATGCCACTTTGTATGTACGCCCTTTATGTGCCAGCAATTCCTTGTAACAGGCGTCCATAACGGCCCTTGCCATATCCGCCTCTACAAACTTTCCGCTAACCGCGCCCGGATCGCCGCCTCCGTGACCTGCTGATAAGTAAAATAAAATCGGTTTCTTAACCATACTATGCCTCCTTTTCCACCTCAGGCAGTCCTGATACGCTGGTAAGCAAGGATAATACCCCGGCCAGTACCGACGCGCTGGCAACTACCTGCCAACTCACGTCTTCCAGTACCGCGCTTGTCCCAATCATAGCGATGGCTGCCTGCGCCATCGTTTTTACTGCTCTTACTGCAGCTGCCTTAAACCATTTCTTACTCATGTTCTTCTACCTCCTTAAGTTCTTCCCGGATTTCGTCAATCCGTTTCCATGCTGTGTTAAGCGAACCTTCCACAACTGTCATGCGCTCAATCAAGTTATTATGCTTATTTACCTTGTCTTCAAGCTGCGCCAGCCGGTATGTAACCAGAGCCGTTGTCTTATTATTAGCGAAATAACTTCCAAATACCGTCCCGGCAAAGGCGATTCCCGCCACAATGATTGATGATATGTCCATAGTTTACCTCCTTTAAGCGTATGGGTTATGTGCATTCCAGTTTGCAAGTGCTTGGAATATGTATGCCTTTTCATATCGTGAATAGGACGTTGTTTCCAGATACGCTACTAACTCATCTGTAGAATAATGCTTATTCTTATTTGTATCAGCACCCTTTGCAATCTTCCTGATTTCTTTCGGCTTTAGACCAAGGTAGTACAGGTTCTTGGCATTTCTGTAAGCATGATCTGATAATTCACCGCCAAATACGGCGTTTGCTTCTTTATAGTTTTCTGCACCTCCAGCAATCAGTTTCATAGTCTTTGTAACCGAACCATCAGAATCGACATAATTATCCCTAGCTTTGTAAAGTGTTTCAAAGCGGTCAATATCCATTCCACTTTTTTCATAGGCTTTTTTCTGATGTTTCCCCATCTGTGCAACTTTGTATTTCTCTTTCGATATTCCATTACCCATAAGGAATTCCATCGTTGCTCTATCCTTTGCAGCGTCATAGACCTTCTTAATCGCTTTTTTCTTCTCATCATCACTCATATTCTGATACTTTCTCGTTGCAAAAAGTTCTTGCAATCCCTGCTGGGAATACTGCCCTTTCGCCTTTTTATACAAAGTCAAATCGTGCTCACTCATATGATAGGTAGTACCTTCAAACTTCTTGTTATACTCTTGCTTTCCAGTAGTTCCAGGTACAATATCGTCCATTTCACCAAGTCGGTCACCCAGATTATATAACTCTGTATCAACTGATGATTTTTGCGTACTTTTCAGCGTACCCGGACTGATAAAGTTATCAAATACAGCCTTTAGGTAATCACCTGAGCCATTTTTCTTTTCCGTTCTCCCCCACAAATCTACATATGGTTCGTTAGTATCAGCGAGGAAAGGAATCTTATTTTCCATACGATTAATAAAGGTTTCTATTTTCTTCTGGTCTGTATTCTCTGCGGTAGAAATAGTAGTTCTTTTTTCAGGACTGATTGTTTTTGCAATTTGCCCCAAAAAAGTTGGAATATATTGTCCTGCGTATGATTCTGCAACATTTTCCAACACTCCAAGCGCACTATTATTACTAAATGCCGTATCGAGAACGTTGTTAAGACTTGACAGCATCGATAAGTTGAAAATCGGATCGGTGATTCCCTTCATACTACTCAGGACTGATACAAACTCAAATCCATCTTTTTCAAGACTGTTTCCAAGTTCAACCCCAATAAAGAACGGCATAGAAATAGGTGCCGCCCAGTCCATAGAATAAGTATAATCACCAATCCTAATAGAATACTCTTGTTCTCCATTTTGCGTTGCATATTTGCCCTCTTTTGACATCGTATCAAGCGAACCCTGTGCCATATCGTGCATACCCATGTATAAGCCTAAGCCAACAATCCCCGTTCCTGTAAGCCCAGAAGAAACCTTCGCAATCCCCTCTATCAGTTTGGCATTGTCGCCGCCAGCTTTTAAAATCTTGCCCATACCTTGAATCAGTCCACCCGGCGAATAATCCCAGCCACGCCGCATGATATTGATAGGCGTTTTAGTGAACGGAATCGTTGCATCCACTGCCATGCTTGCAGTTTTATTGATAATCTGTGCGCTACGAGTTTCTCCGGGAACTTGATCTAACGGTGTATTCGCATACTTTTTCATCTTACTGAAAAAATCCGCAAGCTCACTAGCGTCACGATAGGTACTGTTTAAAGCCTCATTCGTGGCATATTCTCTGGCTTTTCTCAAAATATCTTCTCCTGCATTTTCAATCGTATCAATACCATGCGATTTCAAATATTGCGCATACGAGCGTTCATATGCAAACCCCATGAATACTTCGTCTTCTTTTTCTAAAAGGTCTCCGCTTTTACGTCGCATCCACTCAAGAACTCTATTGTTGAATACCTTTGCATCAGGATCTCTTACCCCTTCAATATACCTTGAATTACCCATAATGAAGTCTTTTACCTCTGTAAAGTCCACCTTTCCAGCGTCAATTAAGGATTTATCAGAATGCGTTAATATTGCCTTGGTTCGTTCCCCCTTTACGAAAGCCTTTTCAAGTCCTGTTGCAATAATATTCCTCATGCCTTTTACCGGTACAAATAGCGCATTACCCAAAATGTTTCGGATATGGGTTTTCGGATTAGCGAGCATACACATATATCGCCAAGCATTCGCCTTTTCCGTCCATGTTGCAGGAATTTGATTCCATACATCACGCATAATCTGTTTCTGAATCTTCATTGCACTTTCATTATCAGCCGCATTCAACAAATCTTCAAACCGTTCCGCTGGAATCTTGATAGATACACCACGGCTACGTTCCAATGCCTGTATCTGCTTTTGAATCCTTACAACTCTTGCGTTTGGCGATGTTTGATTAAAGATTCTCATTGCCTGCAAAGTTCTTCCTGCTTCGGATTCCATAGCAGAAATATCAGCTAAAACACTGCTAAGACTTTCATAGTCGCCTCGTTTGATATATTCATCTGCAAGAGCGTAACCTTTTGCAATATCTGCACTGGTTGCTATTTTACCTTCTTCCATGATACTATCAAAGGTATTTCGTGCCTTGTTGATATCCTCCGCCACTGACCGCACAGCATTGTCAACTGCTCTTTTATTTGAAAATGTATACTTCGCATGAAGACCTTCACTGATATCTTTTTGCAGTCTTGATTTCGAGGCTTCATCCATAATATCACTATTATACAAAGTCTTTGCGGCCTGTGAAGTTTCACCATACGGCGTAGCATTCGGCACTCCGTTATCCGTGCCATATCGTTTTGCATTTAAATCTTTCGTCGAATGCTTATATGTATCTGCTCCTAGGTCTCTATACGGCGAAGCAACAAATTCGTCGTTGATTTTTGCTGCTGAATCGGGTATACTATTACTAGAAAAACCTTTGCCTGAAACGGCTGCGGTAGGTTCCGGACCTATGTCAGCACCCGTTTTAGGTTCAAGGTTTATTTCTTTTACCTCATGTGCCTTGTAATTATTTACATCAGGAAAAACTTCAACATCAAATCTGGCTATATAATCAGTATCTCCTATGCGAATATCTGTTTCAAAATAATCAAATCTAACGGTTTTCTTTTGTTTACTGCCATGTGGTATGTACTCCCCGCTTCCTACATATTTTCCGTTAGACACGATTTCATCAAGTCTTCCTAATAAAGCCAAATTTTCCTTTTCTGCTTTTGAACTTACAATCTTTCCGACAATATTTTTGTTAATCTTTACATTATAAGCTTTTCCTGCGAATTGTACGTTCTTAACAGGAACAACTCGACTTTGTCCAAAACTCTCTTTTAACTGCTTCTTTAATTCAGCTTTTTCAAGATGTGTTGTCAGATACTCAATATCCGATATTTCTTTATTGCTTACATTTGGAACTGAATACGCCTTTGAAGAAGCACTCGAAGTTGTAGGAACTTCACCTTTATATGGGTTTTTAATTGTTGTAACTTTGCCTACTTTGTTGATTTTTTCTGCTGAATCGGGTATACTGCTATTGGGAGTCAAATCGTCAGCCGCGTCTAGGGCGTGTGAGCGAGGGGCAGAAGCTATAGATTCTGCATCTAGCAGCCGACCTCCCTTTTTTGTTTCATCAACATTTTTTTCGATATACGCAGTTACGATATTTAAAGTTTTATTGTTATTATCCGGTACTGCTGCATTTTTATTTCCATTGACATTTTCAGCATTTTTGTATATACTAAATATAGGGTCAGATGATGTAGCGTCCCCAGACAATTGGAGTTTGGAAGTTACGGCATCATTCAGACCTGTTTTTTTATTCTCGTATAATACTTTACCTTCTTTTCGTGCACGTTCCATGAATGAATCGAAGCCATCTTTCCCATACATACTTGCGATTTCATCTGCAACACTTAATTGCCCATTTTTATTGAGGTGCAAAGCTACCAAAACAGGATTATTATTTGTGTCAATAATATTTGTAATAATAACTTTGCTATTAGGTTGTGTGAAAGAATCCAAAATTGCAACTGGGTCAGAAATTTGTTTAGGAAGTTGCTCTAACGCTTCAAATCCTAAATTGTGTCCATTTTTCAACCCTAAATACTTCGTAGGATAAGCTATCTTTCGCACATTCTTAGACGGCATTGTGATTTTGCTGCTTTTTGCTCCGTACTTTTTCAGAATTGCTGGCGTGTCGGAAACTTTGAGCGGCAATCTTTCGTTATATTCACCCGTCATCACTCTTGATACCTGATTCATAAAACTGTCAGTATTCGCTTTTAGTTTTGCCCGCTTTGCTTCATTGAAAGACTTTGGCAGTGGTGCTTGTTTCCTCACGTTTGCTCTTGGTTCTGGAAGTGTGGCTTTCACAGCGTTATCGTATGCATGCTGCTTCTTTTCCAGTTTAAGACCTGCCTGCTTAAATTCTCTTTCAGCAGCTGCCAGCTTCTTCTGGCGCATTTCGTTTAGCTTTGCAAGATTCTCTGTTCTTTTCGCAGATTTAGACTGCAAAGACTTTTGCGCCTTGGACAGCTTATTCTGTGCCGCAGCATATTCATTCTGCGCCATATCCACAGCCTTTTTAGACTTATTTAGTGCATTTTTCTGGCGTTCCTGTGCAAAGTCCATGTAGGTTTTGTCCACTTTGAACGTTTTTTCGCTGCCATTAACAAGACGTGTAGTCTTTTTCTTGCCAGAACCCTTTTTCAGAGCCTTTAAAGCGGTAGGTGCAACTTCAATTATTCCTCCTGTTGCAAAGTCCATAGCTGCGCTTTTCGCCATGTATTCTTTCCACTCTTTAGAGCCTACTTCTAACCCCTCTGCGCGCGCAGCATTACTGTTTAAAGCAGTTCCCATCGTAGCATCAGCTATCGCCCCTTTAGTCAAACCTTTTGCAACTTTTCCAGCCTGCTTCCTTGCTTCATGTTCTATAGCTTTCTTTGTCGCATTTTGACCGGCTTTTGTTAATGACTTACGGGCAGCAGTCTGAAATGCTTTCTTTTTCGCAAGATTTGCAATAATCTTTTGACCAGCTTTCGTACCGACTATCTTCGCTGCGCCCTTTCCAATTATTTTCGATGCTGCTCCATATGGAATAGCATATGCTCCTATCGTGCCACCAACCTTTGACCATTTATACATGCCATCTTCTTTTAGCTCCGGCATGTCTTTTTCAATTTGAGCCTGTCCGATAGGTAGTAACGTGGTAGTAAGACCTACAGTCGCACCAGCAATCGCTTTGTCAATCTTATCCAGACCTTTATAGCCTTTCGCATACTTTTTGTAAACTGCACTTTGTTTCGCCTTTTGGTTCATAACCTTGCTGGAATCAACATGATAGTTCTTCGAACTTACACCTCCATATCTGGCGCTCAAATAATTCATATTGTTGACTGCGATTTCAGATTTACTTTTCTTGGGTTTTGGAAGCGTTGCTTTCTTTTTACTATCTTTAATATCTTGCTTAATTCGTTTTATCGCCTTTTTCTTCTCTTTTTCAAAATCTATCATAGTCTATACCCTTACATTCTAAGCATTTCTTTGGCTTGCGCCTCTGTAATTTTCCCTGATTTAAGTAACTTTTCTACAGTATCATAAAGAGCCGATGTCATAGGTACTTTACCATCAGCTATAGCATCAAATACTGATGGGTAGGATTTAGTTCCCGTTTCTTTGTCTTTCTTGCCTTTTTCTTTACCGTCACCTAGATTTGGCAAAGTGTTTGAACCACCGGAACTGCCGCCAGAGGAATTACCCTTATTTACCGTTTTTTTTTGCATACCTGTTGGAACTGGCATAAGTTGTCCATTTACAGATTTCCAACCAACAGTATAACCGGCGTTTATCAAATTCGTTCCTACTGTCACAGCTTCGTTGAATGCATCAATTGCCGCCTTATTCGCTGCGTCTGCTTCTTCCTTTGCTTTTGCCTCTTTATTTCTATCTGATATGGTAGTATTGACAGTATGCAGTCTTCCGGTATTAGGATCAGTGTATTCAGTAATATTCAGTCCAAGGTTTCTATTTAAATTTGCTTTGTTCTCAACCATCCTATTTCTAAAGTCTAATTGCTGTGCCTCTTTCTTTCCTGCGTAGTAATCAGATAATTCCTGTGCATAATTAGCCCTATTTGCCATATTTTCTGCGTACGCAGATGCAAGTGACGCATTTAATACGCTATCAATATCATTCATTCCTGTAATCATATTTTGCCGTGCATTCGCAATATCGGAATTTCGATAAAACTCATTATTAGCAAGATTTGAACCGTACGCGGCTTGCAATTTTAAATTTGCAGATTCTGAAGCACCACCACTTACACCATATTGTGATAATTGCTCTGGCAATGCCTTTTGTCCCTGTCTATAATTTATGTATGCTGTGTTTGCACTCCTATCATAGTTTGTATTGATATTTTTAGAGTTCTCATCATACATCCTCTGATAATACTGTTTCTGTTTTTCTGCGTTTTCTTTTGACTGTTGTGCATAAGCCTCATAATTACTTTGCCACAGGGCATCATTTTCTGCCCGACGGCTGTCATATTCCTGATCAAGCCTTAAAAGTTCCTGTTCATTTTCGGTCTTAATTCTATCTGTAGTTTTTTCATATTGTCTGTACGCTTTATTTTCATTTCTGTTTTTCTTGGTCTGTTTTTTTTGCGATTTTATCGCTGCAGACGTTGTATTGTAAACATTACCTTTAGATTTGATGCTCTTTCCCATCATTTTTCCTGTAGCCATTTTATACCTCCAATAAAAAAAGTCCTCCGGACTTTTTACAGATTTTATTTAGTTATCCAACTATAATTGCTCGCCATTTCTATATACGCTCTTATTTTATATAGAAGGCTGCAATCCTTCTGAATAAAATATACCTGAAGATGTACACAAAACCCACATACCATTAGCATAAAGCACATCATTACAGGCGGAATTGAAGTCAATATAGGTCCATGTTTCTGCGTCCTTAGAGTAAGCTAGGCCTCCATATGGCGTATTATCTAAGCCAATCCACGTTCCATTATTGTAATAAAATTTTCCATATGTTTCTTTGTTAGAACACTTAACCCATGATACTCCATTCGTTGAATTATAAATCCCGGGATAGACGGCGTTAGTACTTCCTGCAACAAATATACCATTAGCATAGTAAAAGCTTTTAGGATAAAATTGATTTATTGGTATATCACAAGGAAGCCAATTTTCTCCTTCGGCTGAATAACACATGTCATTATCTGTAAGGCCATAGTATGTTCCATTGATATAGTCAACTTTTTCAAAACTAATAGCCCCGACTTTATTTCCAACTCTCCAATTACTACTACCAGAAACTGAATAATATGGCATGTTTTTGCTTGTACTCCATGAAACCCATTTACCATTTGCACAAAAAACACCGTTAAATGTTGTATCATCAAAAAGTTTTGTCCACGAATATCCATCTGTAGAATAATAAAGTCCATTGCTATATCTAGGAGCAATCATCCATAAACCATCGCTGTAATATATATCTTTAAAATTTATCCCTGTTAATTTTGAAGATGTGCTCCAAGACATTCCATCTAATGATACATATAAAGAATCATCAGAAATAGCAAACATTCTATCCTTACCATAGACAATTTTATTAAAATAAGGAATATCTAATTTGGTTTTGTTCCAATTTTTCCCATCACTAGAATAATATATCCCAGAAGCATTACTCTTGTTGCTGCTAACAATCCATATTCCTTTTATATAATAAATACTAAAAAAAGTTCCTTCATTTATATTGCTCAATGACCATGAATATCCATCTTCAGAATAGTAAATACCGTTATCGCTTGCACAGACCCAAATACCATTATCATTATGTACAGCATTCGCACCAGTTGTCATCAAACTCTTAGTCCACTCAGTTCCATTAGGTGCGCATTTATTATTTTGACTGCCATATCCGGCATTTCTTACGCTAATCATTTTGTTCTTACCTCCAGAATAATTGGAATATCTATTGCAGGGATTTCTCCAAATGCTTTCAGTATATTACTTGATGAACTACCTATAATCCTCGCAGCATTCCACGCATCTATTTGCTCAGGCGTACATGTACTGTCTGGTTCTACTGATAGGTCATTGCTGGCCACTGGATAAGTATTTTCAAAAGAATACGTACTGTTCGAGGTGTCCCACGCCGCAGCAGATAGAACAGAAAGATTAATCGCAGATTTATTGGCTTTACTGGCAAGCACTGTATTAGTATTTTCCGGTAAATTCCCCACCTTATTTTTATCTAATGTCGTATAATCATTAGCAGACAATCCTTTTCCTTTCTCTTTATCTACCTTACCACTCAACGCAGTATTGGTGTTTGCAGGAAGGTTTGCAACCTTGCTTTTCTCAGCTGTAGTATAATCATTTGTAGATAGTCCCTTCCCAGTCTCTTTATCTACCTTTTTTTCTAGAGCTGTTCGGGTATTCTCAGGCACATTCGAAAGCTTCTCTTTTTCTACTGTTGAGAAATGTAAATCAGAATCATCAGTATGTTGCTTTAATGCTACACTTGTAGCATAATCTCCACCTGCGATTCCCTGTGCCTCATCTCGTGCTTGTTCCGCTGCTTCTTTTGCCGCCTGTGCCGCTGAAGCAGATCCAGCAGCGGCATTTTTGCTATTCTCTGCCGCTGCCGCGCTATTTGCTGCATTAGTAGCAGAAGCATTCGCTGCACTCGCCTTTTGCGTAGCGATTGTAGCGTTTCCTGCTGCTGCTTCTTCGCTGTTTGCTGCATTGGTCGCAGAAATACCAGCTGCCGTGGCCTTTTCCGTTGCAGTTAAAGCCGCGGATTTCGCCGCATTCTCACTAACCTTTGCATCATTGGCTTTATTAGTTGCTACATCCGATGCATTCTGCGCAATACTTGCACTTTCAGCCGCTGCGGTTGCTCCATAAGCCGCCTGCTCCTTATAATACCTCGAGTTGTCTGTATCTTCACCGCTTCTGCTGTTCGTTCCGCCCACTGCGTAAGATTGTGATTTTTTAGCGTAAGTGTCCGCATTATTTGCACTTTCACTCGCGTTAGCGGCACTTTCAATCGCATCCGTGGCCTTTTGTGCTGCCGCATTGGCACTTCCGGCCGCTCTACTCGCATATTGTCCAGCGTTGGTCTCGGACGCTGCGGCATTCGTTGCTGCTGTCTGTGCAGCATCTTTATATCCAATTAACGTAGCCTTAAGCGCAGAAGAAAGTAAATCATCACTTATACCCCCAGCTTTGATGTGTGCGCTTACTACTCCATTTTCTACTTTAACTTCTATTGTATCAGAACTTACAAACTCCGTATCTGTGATAAAATCTGATAAAGATACTGGCTGTTGCGTACCGTCTGATGCAGTGAAAATAATGCTCTGTGTAGTTTTATCATATTTAAAACCTACAAGAATCTTTTCCAACAACGTATCAATGGTGAAAGACGTTCCGTTCTGCCTTACAAACGTCCAAATACCCGTATCCGGATCAAGGGAGATCTCTTTTAGAGACATGTTCACAGTCTGCTTATCCGCTTTGTCTTCCAATTTGTCATCGATGCTACCTTTTGTATAAACATCATCAAGCATCGACTTAAACGTGTTTAAAATATCCTGAACCGTTGTGCCAGACATGCCATCGATCGGCGTAATATTGATACAGTCTGCACCACTGTCACCATCTGCTACAGACTGCAAAGCGTCAATAATAGAGTTAAGCGCAACCGAAATCAATTCCGGGAACTTATCAAACACATGCTTATTCTCGGATACCGTTCCAGTAAGTCTTTGACCCGGTATTGATTTTACATTATTTGCGCTCACCATCTGTTTTGTGATTTTCTCTAACATAATCTACCTCACTTTGCAAAATTGCCTATGCTGTAGGTCTTTGTATATCCAATAATTCCAAACGGTTCATAGATGGTGTCATTTTCAAATATCACCTGTAACCGCTTATATTTCTTTACTTTTTTTCTCAGAAATGCATCCTGCGCAGAAGAATTACTATTGAAAGTGAACCTACTAAAATCAATTACTTTCCAGTTGAAAATATCCATCTGCCATGTGCCAATTTCCATCGGAGGATTTCCGTCTTTAGAAAGAGATATCGTAACAGAACTCCTATCATAAGGAAGTAATGTTAGAACATTTCCTTTTTTATTCAGTGTTTTGAAATACTGTGGGTATCCATCACTGTCAAGAGGTGTGCTCCATTTACAAGGAATTGGAACGCCACCAGTCATCAAAAGTTTTCCGTCATTGTCTACAATTTCTGTTCCATCATCGCAATATGCGGTAATGTCGTCAACATCTGTATTGAATTTGCATATCCTGCCGTCTTCTGTACCAAACCACAATTCATTGGCATAGGTAAAGAAACAAGTTGCTGGGACATTCTCCCAGTAGTATGCTTCATATACATAATCCGTATTTCTGCCTCGCTCACTGGACTTCTTACGTCCATCCAATACGTAAGCATGTCCATTTACAGACAGAATATAGTACCGATTCCAGACCACCCCAACCGCATTTTCGAGATCAGCCTCCTTGCATAGTCTTTTATCTAGTAGCATGGAACGATTTCTTACAACCTTTTCCGCACTTATATAGGTACCGGAAATCGCATAAATGCCCGTTCTTGCTAAAAATAACGGCTCGTCCACCAGTGTGGCAAAAGAATTTCCCGATATAGCACCAACACCCGCAATGGCAGGCGTAACAGAAAATACAGTCTGACCGTCAAACTGTACTCCCTCTATAAGATAAATGGTACTTTCTACGCTAATTTCATTTTTTATCGCTACAAGATACTGACCAACACGATGCAACCCTTTGATTTCTCCGTCATTACCTACTTTTAAATAGTTATCGTCAGGGAAATAGTCCGGCCTATTTACATCCGAGTAATACACTCTCGTACCACCAACTACACAAAAAAGCCTGTCAGCGGCAATATATCCGTGCGATTTTACAACCCCGGTCGAAAGAAGTTCTGCACGTTCCTTCTTATAAACTCCCCTCATAATGCCGTTTTCTAACGTGGCGTCAAAAGCTTCATAAGTAATCCTCACGTTGTCCTGACCAGTTACCACAGGCGGATGTGCATCCGTAAATGTGATATACGGTGCACATACAGAAAAAGTCTTTGACGTACCATCAACATCAAGTCCTGTCACTGTTTCAGATTCCGGCAATATGTACGCTGTAGTTTCTGCAAAAACTCCATCAGAACCCTGAATTTCTACTTTTACGGATGATGTGATAATATACTTATATGCGTCCTCCTGTTGATCTTTCGCCGGAACAAGATTGTACTGCTTGCTTGATGTGTCGCCAAGAAAAGATATTTTCCGTTTTGGCGTAAACAAGTTAATGCTTTCAAGAAAAGTCCCACCTGTTCCGTCAGGCTTTCTCGATATAATCGTCTCCGGTACATACGCGTCCATTAACACGTCCTTGAATGCTTCACCAATTTCATAAATGCCGCCAGCAAACACGTATACTTTCCCATTGAATTTTACAAGTTCCGCTTTTTCAATAGTTTTGTCAACAAGTTTTGTTACCGTATCATTTGCAATGCGATACACTCCTGCAGTCGTAATTGCATACAGAAAATCTGAATCTATATAAAGTTTAATAATTTTCTCATTCTCACCAAGACTATACTTTGTTCTCCATCCTAGCCTTTTAACCGGATTTCCTCCGTTATTACTTGTCATATTAAGCGTATCCGGTGAACGCTTTGGATTGCATTCCGTGGAATCACAAGAAAAGTCTGCTCCCAATAGATCGTTATAATAAGTGTAATGTAAAACCGGAGGGTTCGGAATGTTCATCTTAGCCAAACCTGTATCCTCCCGTAATTGTCATTTTTGTGCCATTCATTCTCTCAGCAAAAATCTGGTTGCACAAATCATCGTACTGATTGTAGTACATAACTGCTTTTCTCTCATCGTCATCAAGCCAAATATAATAGGCACTCAGAAGTGGAAGCAGCATTGTTACTTTTGACGGAAGGTCGATTTCGGTATCATCATCTGATTCCAAATTCAGTTCAAATGGCGCAGGTTCTGCCCCTTCCAACCGACTTACCACAGTATTTTTTATAATCTCTGTGGCACGATTCACCGCATTGATAACGAGTTCTTTATACTCGTCCATACTTGCATCTTCTTCAAACCCCATATCTCTTAATTTATCCTTCAGATCTCCAAATGTCATACTGACCCTCCTTTTAAAAAGGGGCGGGACAATGCCCGCCCAAGTTCTTACGGTAATACGATTACTGCTGCTTTCACATCAGTAGAAGACGGGATAAATACTGCCGTTCCCTTATTATCACCAGACACCTGCTTAAATGCGCCGGAATCCAGTCTAAATACAGCAATACCTCCAGCCGCAATGGAAAATGCATCAAGGTCAACAACACCCTGAATACCATTACCCTTTTTTAACTTTACGGTGGCTGCCGCAGTTCCAGTGTTTTGAAACAAAAATACCGTTCTTTCGTCCTGCGCACTGAAATCAATGGCAAAGCCATCTGCCGCCGCTGTTGCGGCAGTCAGCTGTACCAACTTTCCTTCGTTCAGGTTCACTTTCTGAAAATCAACATTTTTAATCGCCATTTATACTCACTCCTTTCTTACGCATTCGCTTTGCAGTTCAGCACAATAAGTTCTTTTGGTCTAACGATTTTAGAATCATACAGTGCAAAGCCTTTCACTGCATCATCAAATGAGTTTTCGGGTCTGTACGGTTCTGTATGTATTTTGGGATTTGCAAAAGCGATTGCCTTTTTCGTGCGAATCATAACAAGGTCATTGCCGTTCGTATCCTGTGCAACGTTGTTGCTCATTTTTACAATCACATTGCCGTATCTACCAACTTTGCCGTTTTCAAGCATCTTACTGTTGTCGGTATCAAGAGCCGTGTATGCCTGCTTTAAAATCATGTAAAACCACGGTTTCACGGTCATTACGATTTCATCGTTCGGCTGTACATCGTTGTCGTACAGTTTTACAAGGGAGTTATCAATTACCTCCAAAATGTTAGATTTGGTAATTGTCGTTGCTGCAGAGGCATATCTTACTGCAAGCTTATCTTTTGCCATGCTTGCAATATACTTGTCCATCTCGTTTGCAACACCAAGACTGGACTCTTTGTTTAATGCCTCCATGATGCCACCAACCGCCTGTAATTTATCGATATCGCCCACCTTATAGTTGAAGAAAGCAATCTGCATAATCGGCATGGATACTGAAGTGGAATCTACTTTTTCTGCTCCTGTTAATACGATATCGCCGCCAACCTGCGTTGTAATGGTAGGTTTACCTACACCGAGGATTTTAACAGTATCACCCAAATTGGACACACTACCCTCATACTCTCTGTTACAGTCTTCTGCGTACACTAACTTTCTTTCCAGTTCGTGCTGGATTTTCTTTGCCCATACTCTAGGCACAAAATTCTTATAAGACATAATTTTTCACTCCTTTTACCATTTCCTCCATGAGCGTTCAATGGCATCAAGATTCGCTTCCAATTCCTCATCAGACATTGCTTCGACTTCCTCTTTTGTGAAATAATCGCTGTCTGCTTTTGTGGTGTTTACATTTCCAATCGGCTTTGGTGGGTTGATTTTTGTTTTAGATTCCTTTGCCTTTACCGCAAAGTACGCGTCAACAGAAGACAACCCAGCAGCGATATACTTCGGAAAGTCTGCACCAAGATCTGTAAGGTCTTTTACGTCTGCGTCAATCTGCTGGATCTCTGCCAAGCCTTGTTCCATCATTCGCTCAATTTTGATTTGCTGTAATTCACTTCTCAGGGTTTCGTTTTCAGCTTCGGTGGTTTTTCTTTCCATCTCTGCCTGCATGCGTGCCCTTTCAATCTCCGGTGATACACCCGTTGCATTTGCCCTAGCCTGTATCGCCATTTCCATCGGATCTCCTTCAAAGTACATACCGAGTGCTTCCGCCATCATGGCGTTCTGCGCTTCAACTTCTGCCTGTCTGGCTTCTGCTTCTTCTGCACGTCTGCGCATTGCTGCCCATGCAGAATCCTCATCTGTTCTGGTTGAAGTCGAACCTTCATCCATGACCGGGTCGGCGACTTCCGGTTCTTCTGCGCCTTCTTCACTTTGTACCGGGTCGGCGACTTCCGGTTCTTCTGCGCCTGCACCTGCGATATCAAGTCCATCATCGATATCAAAGTGCTTTGTGAACATGTTTTTTAACATAATTTCGTTATCTCCTTTTAAAAAAAACTATAAAAAGAGACGGTCAAAGCCGCCTCAATTTACCCTATTAACATTTCTTCTTGCGGAATTCCCTCCTGCATTGCCTGTTCTTGCATCTGCTGCTGCATCATTTGCTGTCCCTGCTGCATTGCCTGCCTTTTTTTGAGCACTGCCTGCAGTTTCGCTTTTGGAACTGCATTGCTATTGCAAAGTTCCACATATTCCTCAAAAGTGATTTGTTGACGTTCAAATACGTTGTCAAGCCATTGCTGTTCTGCGAGTTTACTCCATGCACTGTCTTGCGATACATCTACTCTAACCGATGGTCTAATGGATTCCACTTGTTCAATCGGAATGAAATTTGGCATATCCTGCATCATTAGATTTTCACTATCTTCTAAAGAACCTTCATATTTAAGACCATTAGGGTTAAAAGCCACCCAAATATCAAAAAATAACAACGCTGCATCTTCCACAAATTGCTGATATTGTGCAATCTGTTTATTCAATGGAATCTGTGCCTGATCTCTGACCGCTAAAATAGCTTGTCCCGATGCTTGCTCCGGATTGACATTACCCGTTGCGTAATCACCTGCACCTGCAAGTTCTCTAGACATAGTGAGCAAGTCGCTAAGCAATTTATCCGCATCAGAAGAAATGTTCGTAGCATTAAGATATGATACCATCTGGTTAACTGACTGCGCCCCGCCATTCACTTCAATAGGTGCGCCGGTTTTATCTAAGTCTTCTGGATTTGTCACGGCGTTCCTGTCATATGCAATACGCGGATATGCTGTCAGTTTAACCGTCACAGAACGCCTTGCAATGGTTTTATTAACTTCAAGCTGATTTGGAATCAGCTGAGCCACCTCCGACACGCCTCTAGCCGAATTCGGCCTTTTTTTCCAAATAAACGGTACAATCGGATAAGATCGTAAAGCTGTTCCGGCGTATTCTCCCTTATTATTTGTTCCTCCAATAATGCGTGTAGGCTCATACACCACGCTTTTTGTCGATCTTGCAATTTCAACGTAGCCATCTTTATTTTTGCTCATACAAAGTATAGAGGTTACCTTGTCGGTGACTTCGTCCTGATTAACTATTTGCATGTCTTTGTTATCGTCAGAGCGAATAAGTTCAAGTTTATCTTTCGATATTCCGTTTTCTTCCGCAATCTTCCGAACGCTTTCCACATTAAGTCGCTCTACTATCAAAATATACGGTTGTGCTTGGATGTCTGTAATATTCTCATCTGCCAACAACACTGTGGTATTTGCAAGCACTTGTGGCGGCACTTTAGAATCACATTCGCCCCAAAAAGCATAAGAATCACCTTGTACTGCTGCTGCCTCTATAACTTCCCATGCACAGGCATTCATTTTCCCCTTATCCCAACTTTCTGCAAACATCTTGTTCAGAATTTCACAGATTTTCTGTGTGTCTTTGTTGGAATTCAGATCAGAATACACCGCCGTCATCATGTTCTGAGACACAACACCAACTTTGTACTTGATAACTGGCTCGATGAAGTTAAGAACTGGCATTCTTTCTCCGCCACTTTCCATGCCCTCCCACTGGTCTCCTATATAAAAGTTCCAATTCTCATTGGTCTTCTTTATCAGGGACTTTTTATCTAAATAATCTTTACATTTCTGATATCTCTGCCAGATTTTAGTAAGATTTTCTTCTTGTTTTTTCATTTAATAGCCTCCTGACCGCCAGACGTTCCGTCATATCGATCAATGTTTCTCAACAATGCCGCTGTTTTTTCATCAATTTTAGGCCTATCAGCCGTTTTTACGATGTTTTTTACTGATGGAACAGTTACTTTCGCTTCAGCGTTGACATTGTAGCCTTGCAGGAAGTACCGAATTACCATATACGGCACAATCAAAGCATTAAAAAACGCCAATATCACTACTGCCGCAACTAAACTATACAACATTGATTTTTTCACCTCTATCCATATGTTTTTTATTCTTTTTCAGTCCCGGAAACGCCCTGTATAAAGGGGTTATTTCCCCATGCGGCTTATGTTCAGACTTGCTGTAAATCAGTCTGTTTAAAGCCTGTGACATTGCGTCTACTTGGTCGTCATGTGCACCACGAGGAAACGCCGCACATTCTTCTACGAAATCACTTGTGAATGGTTTATTCCTTGGCAAATGCACATTTCCAGATTCAATCGCTCCAGAAACAGCATTCACACGAGCAATCTTACCGCCCTCTGGGTTAATGGGAATAATTCCTGCTACATCATGACGTAAAATTTGTACAATCGCTGATCCATTTGCTTTATCTTCTACCAGCGTAGTGAGGCATTTTGGATACATTGCCCTAAGCCTAAGTATTTCACGAACTGTATCAGGCATATTCAAATGTCGTTTTACTGCATCTACCAGATACATGTTCGCCCCATTTTTCCCCCAAACCTGTATTGCAACAAAATCATTATCGTTGCCATCTTTGAAGGTTGCATCGACAGACATTACCCAGTCTACAATCTCCGGAAGTTCTTCGTAATACTGCCACCACTCACGTTTTAACATATTACCTTCCGCTGACGTTGGTCTACCTTGAAACAATGCGTTCCAGCTTCGCGTACCATCAGTGTATCCACCTTTGAAATCAGCAAGCCAGTTATTATCCTTTCCGATCTCCGGGCAAAGTGCATCACCAATATTTCTTCCCAAAGGATCATTTTCTTCTGCTTCACATGGCAAATTCAGCACTTCAACATTTTTTTCATTGGCTATGATTCTTCCCGCAAGGTCGTCTTCATGCCATCTTGTCATAATAACAATTACTTTTGCCCCAGGTGCAAGTCTGGTCTTGTACGATGAGTTCCATTCGTCCCAGATTCTTTCGCGATAGCTTTCGGAATCTGCTTCCTGCTGCGTTTTTACCGGGTCGTCAATGATAAATAGGTTCGCGCCGTTACCAGTAACTCCAGAAGTTACGCCTCTTGATATCATACCGCCTTTATGATTATCCAATTCGAATTCAACGGCCGAGTTTGGCGATTTGGCCAGCTTAACCCCAAATATTTGTTCTCCAAATTCTTCGATCTTTGCCCTATTTCGCCGTCCAAACTTTTCCGCAAAAGTTTCAGAGTATGATACCTCTATTACCCTATGCAACGGATTTCTCCCAAGATACCATGACGGCAATGTCTCTGTAACTGTCATGGATTTTCCGTGCTGCGGCGGAGTGGACAAAACTAATATGTCATATGCATTCCCTGTCTTTTTCGACAGAAACGCCTGCACTCTGTCACATAAATATCTGTGAAACCTTGACGGAATCCAGCTAATATTCACAAATTCACAGTACGTGCAGTAATCATTTTGCAGAATCGCACGAAGGGCATCATCACGTTCACTCACGAAGTTTCACCTCCTTATTGTGACGCATGCACCATTCACAGCCTTGAAATTTATCTATCTTCACACTGACAACATCACAATCTTTATCACAACTCACAAGTGCTGCCGCAAGACAACAACACACAACTTCATTCTGTTCTGTTTTAATTCTGATTCTAAGCTTTTCCATATTTCCTCAAATTTTTTATAATTTTTCACAGTTGAATATTTGACTAGTGGAGGTTTTTAGATTTTGGTCTAAAAGGTATGTATGTACTACCTACCCTCTGGCTCGAACGAGTGGGGGCGTTACGATGTTACGTTATCGGTTACCCCTCTTGTCCGTTTTGCGATATGGTATATGTAGCGTTTTTTATGCATGAATCTTTTATAAAAAATTCTGCCGGATGCCGTAATAATATACAGCACCTCCACCATACCAATCTAACCGCAAGCCCTACATCTTGTATGTATGCGGAATGTATACTGTCATATCTGCATAAACCCAGCAATTCCAACGTTTCCGGCGTTTCAACTATTCCCAAAACTCAAATGTTCGGAATAGTTGTAGTTCTGTTATGTATTATTATTCATGATTCTGTGCACTGGTTCACCTTCGTGTTGTCTTGCATGGCATACAGCGCATAGCGTTATGAGGTTACCCAGGGTATCCTTTCCCCCGTTTTTCCGGTGCTGTTTGTGATGTACTTGCAAATTGTCGGAAGCTCCACAACTAACACATCTAAAGTTATCACGTTCTAAAACGGCTAAACGAATTATATTGTTTGTGTTTTCTCTCCTATGCCTTTTTAACCTTTTATTTTCATTTTCCAGTTGCGCTATCACTGCTTTCATTTCTGTCTCGCTTTGTACTGGTCTATCAGCCTATCTGCCGTTTCTTTGTCCGCCAGCTTTGGCTTTATCTCTGCATTGACATTTTCTTGTTTGTCTGCCCAGTTGCACCAGTTCTTTAGGCAAAAGATAGTCATCGTTTTGTCGTATTTCCCAAGGCTTGCGCCCTCTGTTAAGCAGTCTGACAGCATATCAATGTAGGTTTTTTTGATTTCGGGAAAATATATCTCAACAGTGTTGTACACCGTTCTCGGCGTGATTTGCAGATATCTGGCAAAGTTTGCTTTAGTCGGATAGATGCTGTACTCATTTAGTCTTACGTGCTCTATAAAGTCACAGAAGGTATCTATGAGGTCTTCCGGTGTACTAAAGGCTTTAGGTTTTCCTGATAGTGTTCCCTGACCTGCTCCCGGATTCTTTACGCCCGAATGTGTCCTGATTCTATTTCCCGCCTCATCTATGCAAGTAGTCTTTCCTATGCGGGTTACTTCCCCGACCGCCTGCGACATTGGCAAAAGCTTTCCCATGTTATTCCCTCCTATATGCTTTGCTTATCCCCAACACAAAACCCCGGCAGTGAACCAAACCGGGGTATGTGTGAAAGGATGAAACACAATGAACCAATTATGTAAAATGTGGGAGAACACTGTAAATTAGGTTTTCCCATCATTTCCACAATATCATTATACTACGGAAAAAGGGCAAAAATTTACGGTGTTTTTCCGGAGTTTTAGAGGTTTTTAAAAAAGTTTTACGGGAATATCGTTGAAATTTCAATGTTTAGAATTTTTCTTGAAAAAATTTTTGAAAAAGGCGTTGACATAGTCAATCGAGTATGATAATATGAGAATGTCCCAAGGGACAAGGACAATTGAACAGGGTTGCTTCGGCGGATTGCTCCAGAAAGGAGCTGCTTATGAGCGATTACGAACTACTAATGATAGTTTTAACCGTTATAGGACTTGTACTAATAAGTCAAAAAAGTAAGTAACCGCCCCGGCTGGCTACCTGTGGCGGTTAGTTACATAAACCAATCACTATAAGGGGCAAGCCGTCAGGCTTCCCTTTTCTTTAGTCCTATTATATCAAATAAAGGCGGTGATTGCAATAGCTAAACGAAAAACAACCACCAGCACAGAGGTAAAAAGGCGATATAACAACAAAGTGTATGCTAAAGTACAAGCCGAACTACCAAAAGAACTTGTCGGGGAATTCAAGGCAAAATGTAAAGCTGAGAATATCAGTCAAGCACAAGTTTTAAAAGAAGCTATTGAGAATTTTTTAGGGGATAAATGATCCCCTGAAAAATATACATACTCAATCAAGTATGCAAAGTGAAACAGCCGAAACGCCCTCGGGCGTCGGGCAGTGGTTGGTCTCCTGCTCCTGACGATGGCAGACCAGAAAGGAACAAAGAGCAGAATTTGATCCAATAGAAATTGAACTATTTGTAAACGAACTGTAGGAATTAATCACCGCGCCGGGCGGCTAATCCCGGCAGAAAGAGAGGAAAATATGAGACGCAGGAAAATTAAAACAGTATGGGCATATCTTGACGGCAAAAAACTTGTTGACGTAGTACAAGCAGCACTTGATAATAATATGTCTGTCGATAATGTAAAACAGTTGCTTATCAAAGAAAATCCAAATCACAAAGTGACATTTAAAGTTGAGTAAGGAGGATCCCATGAAACGCATTTTAAAAATCACCGCAATCATTGCTATCACAGCAGTTATCACCTATTTAGTTACTATGAACAGCTTGACCATAGAAACCGATGGAGACGGTGACAGCGCATTTGTAAAGGCTTTCGGCATTGAGTGGTTTACAGGTATCAACGGATATGAAATATAGCGAAACCGGGCATTTCGCCCGGTTTTTTACTATCCAAAAATCAGCTGCTGGAATTTGCTTAACGCACGTTTCCGGATATCATAGATGGCGGACTGCTCAAGGTGCAAGGTCTCTGACAATCTGTAAACCGCCGCTGTCCTTGTCTGCCCCTTGAAAAAGAACTCCGTTAATACAGTTTGTTCCGTATCCGTAAGCTGTGCCAAGCAGTCATCTATTTTTTGTAGGTCGTGCTCGTAATCTTCGATCTTAGCAGCTAAATCTATCCGCCGGAGCGCGGTTTTTTCCAGCGCATCAGTGTTTTTCCCCCCTGTCACTTTGCCGCTGCTATAGTCCATACCGCCAGCCCCGTCTAAGGCGTTATACTGCTCTCTCAGCGATTTTAACACAGTTTTGTTGTGATTGTATTCTGCAAGCAGTTTAACCGTGTCATAGTTGTAATATTGCTCTATCATTACTCTCGCTCCCCCTCTATCGGTATCAAATTCTCGCATACCATCTTATGTAATCTTTTCGTTGCCCTGTCAGCCTCGCTTGGTGTTATGATCCCGTGGATTCTAAGCATGTTTAGTGCTTCATCTAACTTTTTTATCTGACATGCTTGTTTCAAACTGTAGCCTTGCCGTTTTGCTTGTTTTTCAATCGACCCTGACAAACAACTATAACAAAATGTTACTTGATTTTCTTCGTTACTCATGCTACTCATATTACTCCTCCTTCTTGCCCTGCTTTACACGTTCTGCCATGCCATATTTACACCTCGTTCCCCCAACAGTCCCAATCTTCAAATTCATGCCTTGCTGTCGTTTCCCGTTTACGTTTTTAAACGGTAACCGTTTTGGTGTACTTGCAAATATGCAGTGTTCTGTTATGCCCCTATAGTATTGACCTAGACCCATTTTATCCTTTTGCCAGGTTATCATTGTGATATATTCAAATCCCCATTTTTTAATAAGAGCAAGAGCGTCCTCAATGTAATTGTTAGCTGCCCACAGATATAAATGACATCCGCTTGGATCCACCAGATTCTCAACAGGTATTTCTGCAATTTCTGCTATTGCCATTAACGAGTAATGTCTGTCCGCACCACTTTTTATCTTACCTCCACCTCGTGCATCCCAGGGCGGATCAATATAAATTGTTTTATATCTTTTATTCGTGTTGTAAATATCTATCTTCATTCTGTACCTCTGTATCTCCGTCCATCTCCGCCCCGCAGTGTGGACAGAATTTATAAAACCCATAACGCATATCTGTAACTATTTTACAGGCGCTACACTCATAGCTTGTAGTGCTTTCTTTGATATTTAGTTTCCAACTTCCATGCTTCCGTTCTGGTTCTTGCAGAGCGGATATTGCTACGCCTAAGGCATCATGTTTTAATCTTGCAAATTTTCGTTGTATGTTTGTTGATGTAACATCGTGGTCTATGCCCATAGCAACTGCTTGTTCTGATGAAAGTATATTTAATGCTTCTTCTCTAGTCATTCCTGTTCTCCTTCCCACTGCCACGCCTCAACCTCTACAGGCTTTTTTCTATATTTCATTTTCTACCTCCAACTTTAGCAGGTCTTCTACTTTCCAAGGTATATAATCCTCCCATTTTATAAAGTCAAACCATATATCTAGAGGTGATAGATTGAGGCGTTCTTTATTGTTACACCAAAAAGTTTTTGATTTATCTGGTTTTTCACTGAACCAAAATAATCCTCCGTGTTCATCTCTTGCGATATATCCTGTTTCCACAAATTCGCAAAATCGTCTTTCTCTGCGTGTGATTTTTGGAGTTTCTGTATATTCGCTGTTTGCCCATCTCCGTATATCTTCTTTACAGTAGTCATAAATTAAATCGCAATTTTCACAGACTATACTCTCACATGCTACCGGTTTACCTTCTGTAACTCCTAACCGATCGCCATTTATTGCAATCTCAATGATTTCTTTTTCGTATTTATCTTTGTTCAACATGTTTTTCTCCTTTGTTTTTTTAAAGGGCGAGATGCAACAATATACAAAGTGTATTTTCCTCCTATTTTTTCCTTTAATATATTTCCCGCCCTGCAAAATCGTTTAGAATGGAACGTCTTCATCGATTGCCTGGAAAGAATCCGGCATCTCCTCCGGCATACCGCACGACTGCGGTTCACTATAGCTGCTCTGGCCGCCATAGTTCTGCTGCGGTGCATAGTTTTGCTGACTATACCCACCTTGCTGTCCGCCATAATTTGAAGAAGCGTTCTGTTGACGGTCTCCCCACTCTAAAAATTCAACTCTGTCTGCCACAACATCAGTGGTATAAACAGTCACGCCATCCTTATTTTGATAGCTTCCGGTCTGTAGTCTTCCCTGAACACCGACTAATCTGCCCTTCGCCAAGTATTTTTCGCAGTTCTCCGCCTGTTTACCAAATACAGTAACACGTGGGAAATCTGTCTGCTTCTCACCGCCGGCTCTTACCGGTCTGTCAATGGCAACAGTAAATGTTGCAACCGCCATCTGTGTGCCTGCGGTATATCGTACTTCCGGATCGCGGGTCAGGCGACCGATTAGAACTACACTATTCATTTTTAATTTCTCACTTTCTTTATTACTCTTTCGATGTCTGCAAATCTAACTGTAATCATAATATCATTTGCTTCAAGCGATAAAGTTTCTCCAAATTTATTGCTTGTAAATCTAACGATAACAATACTACCCATACTTTTTTCTGAATCAGTTATGACACCTCTGATTTTTTTTATTCCCGTCATTACATTTCCTCCGTTAACCACTCAAGATTTTCATGGTACCAATTCACGTATTTATCAAACCCGTTTTCATCAAAGTAGTCTATCGCTTCCAATATACCTCCCATTGCCGCGGATTCTTCGAGCAGTACTCTAAACGTTGACTTTAACGCCTGATCCTCTGCTCTCTCTTGGTCTTTAAAGATTTCGTTAAACTGCTCATACCGCTTCATTATCTGATTCCTCGCTTTCTGCAAATTCCCCATCTTTCAGTTCGTACCAGGTATCAGCTTTTATTTTTTCTCCGTCTACCACCGCATATTTACAGTCTTTTAAATCGCAGGAATCATTGTACTCCTCTGCTATGATAAGCACTGCCCCAAGACCACCTTTGACCCTGACATTATTTCCTCTAGCTACTGCGACCCCCTTGTTACCTACGGAGGATTTACCTCTGCTAGTTGCTGCTCCGCAGTATCCGGCTGTTGCTGCTCCGCAGTATCCGGCTGTTGCTGCTCCGCGGTATCCGGCTGTTGCTGCTCCACGGTCTCCGGCTGTTGCTGCTCCGTAGTTTCCGGCTGTTGCTGCTCCGCAGTATCCGGCTGTTGCTGCTCCGCAGTATCCGGCTGTTGCTGCTCCGCAGTATCCGGCTGTTGCTGCTCCGCGGTATCCGGCTGTTGCTGCTCCGCAGTATCCGGCTGTTGCTGCTCCGCGGTATCCGGCTGTTGCTGCTCCACGGTCTCCGGCTGTTGCTGCTCCGCAGTTTCCGGCTGTTGCTGCTCCGCGGTATCCGGCTGTTGCTGCTCCGTAGGTTCCGGCTGTTGCTGCTCCGCGGTATCCGGCTGTTGCTGCTCCGCAGTATCCGGCTGTCTCTTGATGCGTTGTATGTTCTTTTACATATTCGATTTGAGCCTTTACAAGTCCAACAATTCCAATTTCAGCAATAATTTTAATCTTTTTCCCTACCCTCTTGCTATCGTCACTCCTTTGCTCATTCGCATCAAGCTCCGCTATGCAGTATCTTGATTGTGCTCCTGGCGGATAATGTGCGAACACGTCCAAAGGACGTTCACAACCGTGGTATCCTTTGCTGCAAATTTCGGCGGTGTCTTCTTCGTATGTTTTTCCAATTTCGTATTGATGTCCTCTACATTTTAGGTTTTTATCAAATCCTTTATATACCAACATTTTCATTTCTCCTTTTTTCTTCCCAGTTCGGGCAATCCGTTGTAACTCCTAATTTCTTTTTATGCACCGTGTTCTTTTTCTTGGTGCACGCATATACGTTTTCATGGTATTTTTTCAAGTGTTTACAATTTACGCAAGACCTCATTTTACCACACCCTTTCCAGACCTAGACCTTTAATGTCATCATAAATCGACAGCACCTCATCCCGTACTTTTTTGTTAAATGCTGCGCCATTTTGGGTACATCTTGCAGCCTACAGTAGATCGTTGTTGAGATTTTTATCCTTTTCAAATTGCACAACACTGACTACTATGCCGTTAACTATCATCGTCCTGCCTCCCATCCTCGGTACACCTCCATGCCGTCGTCAATTTCAAACACCATCAGCCACTTGTGATTGTTTCGCCGCCAGAAGACTACCGGCTTTTCTCCCGGCTTTGTGTCCCTCTTTGCCTGTGCCATTGCGTCATATAGATTCAGCTTTTCTACCCGCTTGCACTCGATATGTAAACCCGGAAGACCCACTACATCAGCGTCACCATTTGCCCCGCAATATTGCTGCGCGCGCCTGCATCTATAACCGTATTCTCGTAACTTCTTGGCAAGTTCCAATTCTCCGCGCTTGCCTTTATTTCTGCTATTCATCACTTCCACCCATAACAACTTTAAGATTCCTAACATTCTTTTTCTTTTCCATAAACACACGCTTTACAAGCACATGCGTGATTTTGTCTTTGGCTTGAACTGGCACAATATCTCCTATGCTGGGAGTTTTTAAAACCTCCGGCAGTCTCCAAAGGTATTCTTTCCCTCCATCATGATGCACTGCACCTATCACATAAACCATTTCTTCATCTGCAAGGCGCTCTATCTGACGATCAAGTTTGTAGTTGTAAATCTCACCAAAGTCTTCCGGCGGCATTCCTCGTAAAAATCTAATCTGATCTATCATGATTTGCACATCGACTAACTTTTCTTCGATAGCCTTGCCAGTACTACGGATTTCTTGCGCCTTTTCTGCCCGGTCAAATTTTCCTATTGCCTGCATCAGCTCTCCCATTTTCTCAATCAGTATCATTTTTTGGTTCTTATAGCCATAATGCCCTGCGATTCTTTCGATTCTTTCGTCCATGTTTAAAATCCTCCAATCTGTTTTATCGCTCTGTTTTCAATCATTGTCCTGGCGCTCTCTGGCAACGCTTCGCAGGCTTTCTTGCGCTCTATGATTACAGGGATTGTCTTTAAAAATTGCCCCCGCGTCACGCTGTTAAACGTCACTGCGTCCATTTGGGATAGCTCCTTAATTTGCCCTACATCGCCACACCATGCTTTGATGGCTTCCGGTAAGGTTTCAAATTCTTCCTGCGTCACCCTGCTGCCATGTTTGCATGTTTTTGCAAGCACGTTCCAAAGTTCCACAGCGTCTTCCGCCGGATTCGGCAAAAGCAGGTTTATTTGCTTTTGCAGTCCTGCAATACTCGGCGGGTACTCGTTGTCTTTGATATACGCCTTGAGTGCCACGACAACCACCTCAACGGGGTATTCTGCAAACATGCTTTGGTACAGTTCTATCTGGTCTATCTTGTCCGCTTTGCTCATATTGGCAAAGTATCTTGGATACGCCGTAGACAAGATTTTCAGCACTTTCTTTGTTTCGTCTCTGTCCATTGTTCCTCCTACAAATCCAAGAAATCATTGCCGCTTTCTTTCTGCTGATCTTTTCTCGCCCAGTTAAGGATTGTGGCGTAATGGTTCTTGTACCGTTTCCCCTTACTGCTCATGTAAGACGATAGCCGCTCAATACGTTCCTGCCAATCATATGGGAATCGCTCCTTTAGCTTTTCCAGTTCTTCCTCTGACAGTTTCACGTTTTTAAATTCTCCATACTTTAAACTAACGTCATTACATTTTTCATTTTCATTTTCTATTTCATTTTCTATTTCATTTTCATTTCCCATATGGTTACCCATATGAAAACCACTAGGTTTTTCGTAGCTTTCCTCTTGCTTATCCATATCCTTTCTTGGTCTTCCACCCTTTGAACCATTGCTACGCCTTGATTCCGTGAATTTCTTGCGCTTATTCATTTCCTCTTTCATGCGGCGGTTAAAGTAATTTCCTTTTGAATCCTGCTCAAATTTTTCTGCAATTTCTTCGAATTTTTCGCCGGAAATTCTTTTGAAATCTTTTTCTTTTATTGCTCCAATTTGCTGTTGTAATGATAGAAGTGTTATGTACCGCCCTCTTGAATCGTAGTCCATCAGCATAACGCCGGTGAGGAAATCCGCTGGGTAGAATAATACTGCTGGGTCTTTCCCCATATCATCACCCCCACATTGCTTTCAGCCTTTCTATTTCCGCAGGCGGCAGGGTCTCTATGCCTTGCTCTTTGCAGTCAAATATCACCATATCAATCAGCTGTGACATTTCCTTTGTGTCATAAGTGCTTGACCCTCTATAGCACTGGATATTGTGGTAACCGGGGAAGTTTTTACACTCGCCTATGTCGATACATACCCAGCCGTCATGCCCTCGTTCCCAGTATCTTATCCAGTCCTCGATTCCGTCTACCGGAATCGGTACCGTTCTACAAGTGTGCATTTCTTTGATGTAATTCTTGTACACCTCTGTTTTCATCAGACACATGCGTTCTGCCAGCTTTCCTATCAGCACCCACAAATATGCGTTTGCGTCAAGTGACCGCTTCGCCCGTTTTGGCTTGATAGACACATCGTAATCTTTTGACTGGTCTATTCCTCCAATTTCCGCATAAAACCTGCCTACGGCTTTATTTTCGCCCTTCTGGAACACGATGGTAAGTTCTGCACCCTCGTATAAAAGTTTGGGCGGTTTTATCTCTTTAATCTTCATAAGTCATTCCTTTTTTGTAAATCAATTTCTGTTCATTCCAGTTCCGATAACAAGCGGCTAAGTAGTCGTGTATCATGCTGCCGTATTCCTTCCTCTTGCCTCCGTTGTCGTAATTATAATGACACCGAATACAAAGCGTTACGATATTTTGTTCTATCCCAAGCCCGCCTTTACTGCGTGGGATATAGTGGGCGTTTGGCATGGCGTGGGGATTACCGCAGATAATGCAGCAGCCTCCATCCCTTTCCCATACCTTCCGTTTTGCTTTCGGCGGAATATCACAAGCTTTACTCATCTTACTTTGGTAGCGTGATTTTGACATACCCATGCCCTCCTTTCTTGACCTTATCCACCATGTAAGGCTGCATTAATGCAGAGTTTTCTTTCTCAAACCGTTTCAGGTCAAATTCTCTGACCGTCTTGTCCTCGCCGTCCGGTACAAGGGTAATCTTGGTGCCGTTCGGCGTTGTCCAAGTTTTGACGTTGTAGGCTTCCATCGCATTTTTCAGCTGTTCTTTTGCTGCTTTGCACTGTCTTTCGATATCCTTGTATACTGCCAGCTGTTCCTCAAGCTGGCAGACAATCTGCGCTTCTGCAATGACCGGGAAAGGTTGTAAATCTTCTTCCGTCATAAAAGGGTTTTCTTTCAGGGCGGTAAGATCGTCCCAAAAGCGCTGACAGGCATTTGCTATATCCGTTAAAAGGCTGACGTAATCAGCCAATCTCACATCAAACAGTGTCAGGCGGTTTGCATCAAATTCTTCATCAAAATCTTCCGGGCGTTCATAGACTGCAAGGATTCCAAATCCCATATCGGCAATCTTCACGCCTGTCAAAAGCTGCACCAGATATTTCTTGTAGCCACTTATATCGTCATGAATCTGTGATGTGGTTTTGATTTCCAATACACTACGTTTTTTTTCGTCCAGTCCGTCATAGTGATACCGCATAAATCCGCTGATATCTTTGTCTTCAACAAAATGCATGTTATACTCTTTGTTAATGTAATCTCGGATTTTTGGTTCCATTACGTTCCCGTACTCCGTGTACTCGTTCCCAGCAAATGTGCTTTCAACGATTCCTGCTTTCTCCTGCAGCAGCTGCCATCGGGTTTTAAACGGGGATAGTCCCATAATGATAGGCACATCGCTGCCGCCAATGTACTTGTCACGATCTTTCGTTACATCTTGCATATGTTATCCCTCCATATCCTTTAAGATTTCTGCAAATCTTTCTTCTGTGGTATCCTTTGTGATTCCGTAATCCTTCATCAACTCTTTAAGCGCAATCCCTCTTTCATTTGCAAGGATGATTACTTTCTCCCTGTAAGTGAGTTTGTTTGGGTCTTTAGGCCCTGCCTTGGGTTTTGACGCCGTTTTCTGTGCCCTCTGCGTCCGCTCGGTTCGGTTTTCATCTGTATCTGCATCCTTGGTGTCATCAATGAGGAACAAACCGTTCAATGCGTATTTTCTGGCATAAGATGATGCTGTACCTGTTATCTGGCTATCATCCATTCCCTTCTTGTCCAGTGCTTCTCTGGCTTGTGACGTTACCGATACCGACTTATCGCCACACATTATGGTTGCGGTTGCCCTTACGTAATACCGCTCCCCCACTTGCACAATATCATCAGATAAAGTCAAAACGCTGTCATATTTCTGGCAAAGCGGTTTAACCGCCTCCAAAATGTCTTCGCATGAGCGGTAGCTATATTTACCAAAATTGTTGTATTGCCCTTTCGGTGCTTTCAGCTCCATCTGGATTTTTAGTAAATTCTCCATCTTATCCCTCCATGATTAAGTATTTCGCTACGCCGTCCATCACGTTATCAGACGGCAAGTCCAGCCGCTTTGTAAGCTCATTAAGGGCCTCGCGTATTTCTACGTGGCAACTATCGCACAGTTCTTTGCCCGGTGCAGCATATCCGCCGCACATAACGCAATAGCCAGCCTCTAAATACACCTTTCGCCCACAATCCGGACAATAATAGGTCTTTATTTTTTCGTAACCCGACACCTCCACGTTTGGTATCTCATAAGATACGCTCGTAACTGGCAAGGCTACTGCTTTTTTACAGTGTTTGCACCACAGCATTTACATCACCTCCACCATAGATATCTGGTCTGGATCGTATCCTTCCAAAATTTTCGCTTTTCGCAGTTCTTTCATCGCCTTTGCCCTACATTCCCTCGCAGAGGCTTTGCAGCTTTCCTCATCATTTAAAGTGTACCCGGCTCTGTGTGAGGTTGAGTCGATTCTATATCCTTCTTCGATGAGTTCTGACACACATCGCCTAACTGCCCTGTCGCTGGTGTCCAGCATGTCCACAAGTTCCCCTCGGGTTACAGGGCGGTTGGCATTTTTTAAAATTGACAAAAGCCTGTATTTTGTGCTATGATTATTTTGGTTTTTAGGATTTGCGCTTTCGAGCGCATTTTCTTTATTTTTCATTTTTCTGTTTTCCTTCTTGACATTCTTGCTTTAATTCAAAACATTCATTAAATGTCATTCCTGTTAGATTTAAAATTTTTCTTATTTCTGCGATTTTAAATTCAGTCTGCCCTTTTAATCTTTTATATGTCTTAACAACGCCTGATACGTATCCAAACAACTCGTAATGCAATTGCTGTACAGTAAACCTATTTTTAGCCATCCAGCTAATAAGATTTGGATAAATGCAAGCCTCTATAATGTCAAAACTCACCCTGCCACTATGTGGCACATACATAATCTGACTCACTCTTTGCTTTGTAATTCCAAAATGTTCTCCTATCTCCTGAATAGATACGCCCTCTATCCGCATTTTGAACATTTCTACCTTTTGATCATTGGTTATCATTCTCTCACCTCTATCCTTCCGCACTCCTCCACACGGTGGAATTTGTTTGCAAAATCAATCAGTTTTTCCAGTTCAGCTTTAGTCTCTGGGCTTGCGTTTTCACTTTGTAATCCTGACTTTACCAAATGGTAAGCAATCTGTACCAGCTGCCTATCATCAAAGTGGGCACTTAAGCTACCGCACCAGAGAGGTAAACAGCTAAAGTCAAGGTTTGCTCCCCGTAGGTCTGCTCCCTGTAGGTCTGCTGCCCGTAGGTCTGCTCCCCGTAGGTCTGCTCCCCGTAGGTTTGCTCCCTGTAGGTCTGCTCCCCGTAGGTCTGCTCCCCGTAGGTCTGCTCCCCGTAGGTTTGCTCCCTGTGGGTTTGCTACCCATAGGTTTGCTCCCTGTAGGTTTGCTCCCTGTAGGTTTGCTTCCTGTAGGTTTGCTTCCTGTAGGTTTGCTTCCTGTAGGTTTGCTTCCCGTAGGTCTGCTCCCCGTAGGTTTGCTCCCTGTAGGTCTGCTCCCCGTAGGTCTGCTCCCTGTAGGTCTGCTCCCTGTAGGTCTGCTTGCTTTCCACCATCTTCATCTTTAATCCACATCCTGTGTTTCTTTAAAATTTCGTTCAATTCTTTTTTGTCCATTGTTCTCTCCTAAAATGCCATCAAGGCGCATAAAGCTACATAAACACCGCTTGTCCCGGCTAAAAATCCTGCAACGGCCAAGGCTACATGCAGGTTACTTTTGTAGTACCTCCCGCCGGGTTTAAATGCTTTCATACCGTACACCTCTCTCTCCGTTTCTTACTATTTTCTTCAAGATATCTTTCTATTTCAGCTTTGGAGTATCTCCGTTGCCCGCCCGCCCATTCTGGCGTTATTTCTCCACGCTTTTGTATGCGCTGCAGGGTTGACATTGAGATACCCAAAATGTTTAAAACTTGTCTTGCTGAGTAGTACACCATTTGGTTCTTTTCCATTTCGTTTCCTTTCTACATGAAGATTTTTGTGCATATTACAATCCCCAAGATTACGATTGAAATTATTGAAGTCAATGCTGAAATAGTAGAAAAAACTGACTGCTTTCCGTCTCTATATCCTTTTCTATAACCTATTCCATATCCATATTCGCGCCATGATTCAATTTCGCTATCATGCCTTTTTTTGATTTCTTCAATCCTTTTAAGGTCTTCTTCCAACGTATTCATCCTTTCATTGTTTTTCTTTCTGTGATATAATCCCTGTGGGAGGGAATACTCATGAGTGCCAATGATTCACGCCAACTTGAAATTTTGTTATCGTTAAGCGAAGTTGATTATCATGATATTACTGATATTCCACGTGAACTTCGTGCTACTTACGACTATTTAGAAGGTGAACACCTTGTCAAACTCGGCTATCGAGATGTTGACGGACATCGACCATTCTGCGCAAGCATTACAGAAGCTGGCAAATCATATCTTGCGGGCGTTGATATAGATAATAAACGCTATCGTCAAACATTCCGCATTGACATTGCGTCCCTTATAATCTCAATAATAGCCATCATCATCGCAATCATAAAATGAATTTGATTATAATTGCGAATATTGACATGCAGATGGATATAGTTGGAAGAATTAATAGTTTTCCGTCTCTATATCCTCTTGCATATCCTTCCTCACGAGACATATCGAAAAATTCTTTGATTCTTCCGTGCTTGATAATTTCATCAGATTCGATTGGTTCATAAGGTTCTTCCGCAATGGTTTCCCCATAATTTTCATCAATATTGTTCATCGCTTCTCCTTTTCTTCCAATTCCACCCCAAGATAGTTGCATATCTTATCTCGCAAGCGTGGCATATTGTCTTGACACATCACTTGTCTGATAGATCCTTCTCTTTCGCCCATACGATCAGCTAACTCTTGATAGCCAATTCCCATGAATTCCAATTTGGACCTAACATTAATTTGCCATTTTGTTTTAGGTTTTTTTGCCATTCATATAACTCCTTTCCTTTTCTTCACTTTTGTGATATACTAGTATTATCCAAAGTCAGAAAGAGAGGTGTTTGAGTTTACAAATACTTTGGAAACGGAGTTTCGAAAGCTTATGAGCCTCTTTTGTTCCCTCTCCTTCTTAAAGTTGCGTCACAAACATGATTTCACATTGACATAATTTCGCATTTGTGATACAATCAATTAACCAAAACAAATTAATCACATTCGCGTTTATTGTCAATTTTTATCGTATTCGTGATTCCTTCTTTATCATACATCACGCTTGCGTTATTGTCAATACATTTTATCGTATTTGTGATAAAGAAATGGAGATTTTTAATGAACGAAGTTTTAGAAAGGATATCGAACCTTGCAGCTGCAAAAGGAGTAAGTGATTCACAATTCTGCAGAGACGTAGGAATTGGACAAAGTACCTATGCCACATGGAAACAAAAAGACCGTGAACCACAGTTGAAATACATTCCTCAAATTGCCGAATACTTTGGAGTGTCAATTGATTTTTTATTAACTGGAAAAACCACTGATAACTACTATCTCGACCCTGAAGTATCCGCAATGGCTCAAGAAATGGCAACCCGTCCAGAGCTGAAGGTTTTATTCAAAGCTAGCCGCAATGTTTCTAAGGAAAGCATTGAAGCTATAAATAACATGATCCAACAAATGAGAAAGGACAAGGACTAAGGAGATGATGAAATGGAAACGCAAGTTATCTTTCAAGACTTGCCGTGTGACATAGACGCTTACACGGTTGCTGGTATGGATGAAAATGGTGAATCATTCTATACCATTGTCTTGAACGCCCGGCTTTCTGATGAACGCCAAAGAGAGGCCTATTATCACGAAATGCAACATATCATGGGCGATGACTTTGAGTGTGTGAAGGTTGTTGGAGTTAATGGAGTAGAAAAGGAAGCGCGCAAGTCAAAATATGAGTTTGCGGTATAAGGAGGTGTTTTAACGTGCATAGATATTTTAATTTTAATATGATAACTCTATTAATAATTATTCTTTTAACATTTCCATTAACTGCATGCAATGAGCAAAATGTTGAATGTTATGAATGTGGAAAATCAATAGAATTAGACTATGTAGATGATGATGAAGGAAATATTCAAACCTATATCTGCGAAAATTGCGCTTATTCGCAAGGATTCATTGCAGGTTATAACGCTTTAGTTGATGAATTAAAGCCATCCACCACTGGTATTGATGACGGAGAGTGTATTTCTCTTAATGCGATTTCATATATCCTATATGGAATGTATGATGATTCCACCGCAGATAAAATTATAGACCAAATGATAGAAGCCGATGGTGGGTCAGTCAGAGTGTTTGACTTTGATTACATTGATGAAGTTCCTGAAAAATATACCAAATAATTAAAGAAGTTCGCAAAATTGAACACTAATTTGCAATAGAAGGAGAAATGATGTTTGCCAATCGTGCCCGAAAAAAAGTAAAAAGTACAGTACTGAATTTAGTAAATAGTTGTAACGATTTTATAGCAAATGAGGTTCACGGGCAAGAAGGTGCACTTACTGAATTACAGCAGGAAGTCTTGAAGATAGAATGTGAACGGCGCATTTTAGAATCCGCAAAGCATATTGCAGAAGGTGCAGGCTCTGGAGTAAGCGCAAGATTCTGTATACTTTTACAAGAGCCAAGCCTTGCTTTTAATCCAGAACGTGACGTAATCAATATCACAGCAGGAACAGTTTATATGATGTTATGCCGCGCGTTGTTTGATATTTATGGGGATATGCGAGATTTTGAAGAACTGGAGTATGCTATTTCATATGTCATTAATGCTACTGAGATGAATCTTTCGCCAGCGTTACAATATACACCTAAAAAGAAAAACAAATTTAAATTGCTTTCTGCTATATTAGCACTTTTATTGTGTGTATCTTGCGGATATGCTTATCATACTACGGTATTATTGCATGATGTAGAATCGGCCAAAGATATATATTTCAAAGAATGTATAAATTTAAAAAAATATACAGCAAGAGCGCGAGAATATTTAGGAGAATACCAACAACGCATTGCCTATCGCACAGAAAATGGCAAAAGGTATCATAAAATAAATTGCCCATATATTGAAGGAAAAGATACACACGTGCATACTATTCAAGATTTAGAAAATTATGGAATTACTGCATGTTGGTATTGTTACAGTAGCAATTTTGAAATATTAAAATAAAGGATAAAATATGGACAAAAATAATAAGCAATCACGAAAGATCAAAATACTTACTACAATCCTATCGCTATCCTTAATCGGAAATATCGCATTTGTTTTCACTGGAATCAATTACGCTAATGCTCAAAAAGAGATTTCAGAACTGTATGAAGAAGCGGTTGAACGGTATCATGAAGGATATAACACTGGATACGATGAAGGCTGGAACGATGGAGCAAACGCTCAATCAGAGGATGAGCAGTGGTTAAATGATGATTATGCAGAAACCACTGTATATATAACCGATACAGGTTCAAAATATCACCAATACGGTTGTCGATATTTAAGTCAAAGTTGCCATGAAATATCACTTTCTGATGCAAAATCCCAAGGCTATGATGCCTGTTCTGTATGCTGGTAAAATGTATTTTATAAATCAAGGAGGAACACATGAAGAAAAAAATCACATCTATCACTTTAGCAATTGTAATGGTACTATGTTCCACAATTCCGGGTTTTGCAGAATACCGGTTGGACAGACCTGTCATTGAAGACGTTGACGTAGGAAAAAATAGCATCAAAATCGACTGGAATTATATTTCTGGTGCTGACGAGTACGATATCTACCGATCGACCTCTAAAAATGGTAACTACAAATATATTGATTCTAATGATAAAAGCTGGTACAGAGACTATAACGTAAAAAAGGGAAAACGTTATTACTACAAAGTCAGAGCAATATCATTTGATGAATACGATAATAGCAAACTAAGCAAATGGCGTTCGGGCAAAGTTAAAAAGCCAGCTCCAAAGAAAACAACGTCTTCAAATACAAATAGTCAAACAGTTTATATAACTGATACTGGCACAAAATATCACCGGTCTTGGTGTGGATATTTACATAGCAGCAAACATGCTATATCTCTTAGCAAAGCTAAACAGTGGGGTTACTCCCCTTGTTCTCGTTGTTGGTAAAATAAACACAACCCCTGTTGGTGCAGGGGTATTTTTACACCCAAAAAGGAGGTTTAGATGGCAAGCTTTAAACACAGAGCCAACGGTAAAGTTCAGATCACCATTACCCGTGGAAAAAAGTTTGATGGATCTCCCTGTCGCTACTACAGGGAGGTTGATTATATATCTGAAAAGAAGCTTAAGGAAGACGCAGCTTTGTTTCTGGCCGACATAATCAACGGAAAAGTATCAACGGGTGATGCCACTACTTTAGACGCTCTTTTCGGTGATTTTATGGCTCACAATGGCAATATCAGCACAGAGCTTAAGATTTCGACCGCCAGACGTTACGAATCTATTTATAACAATCAGATAAAGAGTTTTTTCGGGAATAAACAAATTAATAAAATTACAAAGGTTCAAATTCGTAATTGGGTGAAGGAATTATCCGAGAACGGAAAGAATCTTAGAACTGGAGAACCACTGTCTCCAAAAACTATAAAAAATGCCTTATCTTTACTAAGTACACTTTACAAATACGCCATTGAGGACTTGGATTTACTTGAAAAGAACCCATGTGAACATGTAAAAGTACCAAAAGCTACAAAAAAATATAAAGTTCAAAAGGATTTCTATAAAGAACATGAAATTGCCGACTTAATTTCTCTATTATTCAAAGAAAAAGACACCAATACCGGGAAATGTCATGCGACTGCCATTCTATTAATTCTATTTACTGGATTGCGCATAGGTGAAGCTATGGGTTTGCGTTGGGAAGATATAGATTTTAACGAAAGCACTATAAATGTCGAACGAATCAGGCTCATGGTGCCAAACGATGGCGTAATAGAAGATACTCCCAAAACTGAAGGATCTGTAAGAATAATAACCGTTCCTGATTTTGTTATGGAAATGTTGAAAGACTTACAAGTTTATCAAAGAAATAATAAAAATATTCTGGGTGAAGAATATACCAATAGCGGCTATGTCTTCACAGTTGCAGAAGGCACGCCCCATCATCCGCATAATACCTATCACTGGTTCAAACGCTTTTTGAAAAGATACGGATTAAGAGATACAACTTTACATGATTTGCGGCATACTCACGCAGCAATTCTTTCATCTATTGGAGTTCAAATTATAGACGTTTCCAAAAGATTAGGGCATACCAATACAAGAATTACACAAGAAGTGTATGAATATTATTTTAGAAATACTGATAAAGATATATCTGACAAACTCGAAGAATTCTATCAAAGAATTAAAAAAATGTAGTCAGAATGTAGTCAAGCAAAAACCCAACGGATCGAACCGTTGGGTTTTCAACATTTTACTGGTGCGGTCTAAGGGATTCGAACCCCCACGGTTTCCCACACGGACCTGAACCGTGCGCGTCTGCCAATTCCGCCAAGACCGCATATGCAATTTACCGACTGTTTTCCTGCCGACTATTCTATTATACACAATTTACAAGAAAATGCAAGCAAAATTTTCAACTTTTTTGGAGTTTCTTCGTACTTTTATAGATATATACCAGAATCCACAATCCGCCGTATTTTTTCATATTTGAAGGTTATGCGAAGAACAAAAAATCATTCATCTGCACAACCTCCAAAACCATTCTATCAATACGGCCTATTTATATTGCTCCGCCAGAATCCGGGCTACATGCACACCGCTTGCCGATGCCTGGGACAGGGAATGGGTTACGCCCGATCCATCGCCAAGAGCATATAGTCCCGGAACGCAGGTTTCCAGTTGCTGATTCACCTGCACCTTGGAATTATAAAACTTAACCTCTACACCGTACAGCAGCGTATCCTCATTGGCTGTACCCGGCGCAATTTTATCCAGCGCATAAATCATTTCGATGATACTGTCAAGCTGGCGTTTCGGAATCACCAGACTCAAGTCTCCCGGTGTTGCCGCTAGGGTTGGACGAGTAAAGCACTTTTCCATCCTGCGTACGCTGCTTCGACGCCCTTTGACCAGATCGCCGAATCTCTGCAGCAACACACCTCCGCCTAGCATATTAGACAGCCGTGCAATAGATTCTCCATACTCATTGCTGTCCTCAAAAGGTTCTGTAAAGGTATTGGAGACTAAAAGAGCGAAATTCGTATTTTCCGTATGCAGCGCCGGATCCCCGTAGCTATGTCCGTTTACCGTGACAATGCCATTGGTATTTTCCGACACTACCTCGCCATAAGGATTCATGCAGAAAGTCCGCACCATGTCATTATACCGTTCTGTCTTATAAACAATTTTCCCCTCATAAACAGCGTCCGTAATATGTTTAAATACTTCTGCCGGCAGCTCCACTCTCACACCGATATCCACACGGTTTTTCTGCTGTTCAATCCCCAACTTATCACAAACACCGGAGATCCATTTGGAGCCGGAACGCCCCGTAGCCAATACCAGCTTAGCACAGCAAAATTCACCCTTATTAGTGCGCACGATAAATTCACCGTCAGTAGAAAGCTCCACGTCCTCAATGGTCGTATAAAACTGGGTGTCTATCCTTTCTTTGATATAATCAAAGATGTGCCCCAGGATCTGCACATTCCTGTCAGTTCCAAGATGACGAACCTTTGCTTCCAGCAGATGAAGATTGTTCTGCAGACATCGGGTTTTCAAATCAGAATCAGCCGTAGAATAAAGCTTCGCCTCCGCGCCGCCCATAGCGCACAATACGCTGTCCACGTACTCCATCAACTCCAACGCTTTGTCAACGCCCACATATTTGTGCAGATCGCCGCCAAACTGTGTGGTAATATTGTATTTTCCATCTGACAATGTGCCTGCTCCGCCGTAGCCATTCATAATATGGCAGGGACTGCATTTGACACAGCTTTCCGTCCTTCCGGTCTTAATCGGACATACGCGCTTTTCCAGAGGCGCTCCTTTATCCAGCATCAAAACGCTGGCATTGTGAGAAAGCTTCGTCAGCTCATAGCTCATAAAAACACCGCTGGCGCCAGCGCCGGCAATAATAATATCATATTTTTTCATAATTGTCCCCTCGTTACACACAAAATAAGACCGCTCCGACGGAACGGTCCCATTAATCACAAATACTTAGTTTACAGAATCTTCATCTGCTTCAGCCATAATCGCGTCAAATTCCTGAACAACATTCTGGAACAGAGCTTCATCTTCTATATCGACTAATTCAAATTCATCTTCACCGATCTCGTTATATCCGTAAATGTACACATCGTCTGTATCATCCAGTGGAATCAAAGCGATATAATCTTTACCATTATAATCGAACACGCCCATGATCTCGCATTCTAATTCTGTATTATCCTCGAATTCCAGGGTGATGATATCAGCTTCATCCTGCAGGTTGTTCTTGTTATCTGCCATAATAATCCTCCATTTTTCTAAACAGCGCAGTCTCTGTCAGAGACTCGTCACTCTATTAATATACCACTTTTCGGTAAATTTATCAACCAAAATATTCTTTGATATTCTTCGCTATGGACGCCGTGATCCCCGGCACTTCACAAAGCGCCTCGACAGAAGCACCTTTGATGGCCTCCAATGTTCCAAAATGGTTCAGCAAAGCATTTCTTCTGGTCGGTCCCACTCCATTGATGTCATCCAGCACGGAGTGAAAAGCGTTTTTGCTCCGCAAGCTACGATGATAATCTATAGCGAACCGGTGCACCTCCTCCTGAATGGTTCCGGCATAACGAAACAAAATCGGATGATCTGCTAATGGAATTTCTCTGCCGTCCTCGAAAACCATCGCGCGCGTTCGGTGGCTGTCATCCTTCGCCATACCGGCTACAGGAATTTCTATTTTCATGGCCCGCAAAACCTTCAGCGCCGCGGTTACCTGTCCCTGCCCGCCATCCATAAAAATAATATCCGGCAAATGAGAAAACGCCGGATCGCCTGCCTGCGCCCGCTTAAACCGGCGATACAGCATCTCCTGCAGGCTGCCATAATCATCCGGTCCTTCTACCGTCTTAATCTTAAACCTGCGATAATCCTTCCGATTTGGCTTCAGACCTTCAAATACTACCATCGCGCCTACGGAATCCACGCCGTTGGTATTAGAAATATCATAGGACTCCACACGGTAGGTCTTTTTTTCCGGCGGCCGGCAACCTGCCTCCTCAATAACCATAGCAACCTGCTTTTGTACAGCCTCCTGCTTCTCCTGGTTTAGCTTCGCTTTCTGTGACAGTGTCTTTACCATTTCCACACAATCACTCTGCGCCATTTTCAGCAAGGAACGTTTGCTCCCCTTTTGCGGTACAAAGATACGCACTTTACGTCCGTCTCGACGAAGAAATTCCTCTAACAGTTCATGTTCTGGAATCTGCCGCTCCACCAAAATTTCCGGCGGCACCATAGCCCATTGGCTGTAATACTGTTTGATGAACTCGCCAACCATTTCCTCCCGACTATCGCTATCTCCCGATTGTATCTGAAAGGACTCGCGTCCGGATAATTTCCCATCTCTTACGGTAAACAAAACGATAAAAGAGTTTTCCTGGTCTTTGACTGGTAAAACAACATCCAAATCCTTATCCTGCGTCATGGTCACTCTCTGGGTTTCGGAAATCGATTTAATAGAAAGAATATAATCCCTATACTTTGCCGCTTCCTCGAACTCCATACGTTCTGATGCAGCCGTCATCTTTTCTTCCAGATTCTTGATCAAAGGTTTTTCCCGCCCGCCTAAAAACTCTAATACCTTATCGATAGCCTGACGGTACTCCTCTCTGCTGACCTTACCGGCACAAATACCGCGACACTGATTGATATGAAAGTTCAGACATGGGCGGTGGTTTGCCGGAAACTCTCTGGCGCTGCACCGTTTCAGACTGTAGATATTAGACAGCAGTTCAACAATTTGATTTACCGCACCCGCATCACTATAAGGACCAAAGTATTTGTTGCCGTCTTTTTTGATCAATCTGGTTTTCAGCACGCGCGGAAAATCCTCAGAGGTTGTCACCTTAATATATGGATATGTCTTATCATCTCTGAGCAACACATTGTAGCGCGGCATATACTTTTTGATCAGATTGCACTCTAAAATCAGAGCTTCCATTTCTGTACTGCAGGTTATATACTCAAACTCTGCAATCTGCGCAACCATAGCCGCCACCTTCGGATTCGACTTAGCGGCGCTTTGGAAATACTGGCGAACTCTGTTCCTCAGAGAAATAGCTTTTCCCACGTAAATAATTTGGCCCAGCTTATCCTTATGCATATAAACGCCCGGTGAATCCGGAAGCTTTTTCAGATTTTCCTTTATATCGAACATTTTAAAAACGCCAATCTCTTTCTCTATGATCTTTCTCTCTGCGCATTTCAGCCATAGCCTGCTCTATGATCTTCCTCTGGCGAATTCTCTGTCTTTTTCTCCGATATCTGGCCTTCATCACAGCTATCGCGAGAAAACAAGCAGCAATCATTGCAAGAATCAGACAAATAACAACAGTCGCAAAATTAGAAATACCTACATAAGAAGGAAACCATCCTGCCTCTACGTCTTCTTTAATCACCAAATTTACCTGATTAACCAATTCATCTGCCGCATATATTTCTAACCTGCCGACAACGGTTCCCGCTCGCACCGGCGCTGTAACATCATTGTCCATCGTTATCTTAGTTTTAATTAAAGATTTTGACGCCTCTTTCGGTAAGTAAGCAAAACCGATCTCAGACGTATAAGCTGTCAGACGGGTTTTCGCACCATGCTTAATGCGAACCTTTCCGGATTCCTTATCCTTGCCGATTACTTTGACGCCCTCCACCTTTTGTCTGGCATAAGACACCAGCTTGTTCACGTCCTTCGTTCTTTCCTCTATAGTATCTCCCAAAACTACGATAAACAGACTTAATCCGTCCTCTCTGTAGCCAACTGCGACGCTGCAGTTATCATCCTCCCAATATCCAGTCTTACCAGCATAAATGCCGCTGCTAGCATCCTTTAAAAAACTCAAATGGGTTTTTAATTTGCGTTCTTTATGTTTGTTAGTTTTAGGCACGATATATGTCTTACTCCCAGCTGCCTTCTTTATCACGTCATTGGTCAAAGCCATTTTCGTAATCAGCATCATATCATAAGCCGTAGTATAATTGTTTTTAGACTGCATCCCACTGGGATTTGCAAAATGTGTTCCAATGCAGCCGATGTTATCCACTGTTTCATTCATCAATTTAACAAAGCTTTTCATATTGCCGCTTACTGCTTCCCCCAGCGCATATGCGGCATCATTTCCGCTTGGCAGCATACATCCGTAAATAAGGTCCTTAACCGTAAGAACCTCCCCCGCTTTCAAATTCATAGAGGCCTCTCCCTGAGACGCCGCTTTTGCTGATACAGTAACCTCCTTATCCAGAGGCAAATTCTGCACGGCAAGCAGCACCGTCATCAGTTTCGTCACGCTGAATGGCTCCAGCTTCTTTTCACGATTCTTGGAATAGATAATCTCGCCCGTATTCTGACAGTAGACAATAGCTCCCGAGGCTGTGATATCCGGTCTCTTTACACTCACTGCAAAAGATGCCGCAGACTGAGATGCCAACAATACAGCCACAGATACCGCAATCGCAATAGTCCTTTTCACATATTTTTTCATGATCGCAAACCCCCAAATCATATCAGTCTAAATAATCCTGTCTCTGATTCAATTTTTTATAGCTATAGTTCAAAATCTGATTTGTACTCTTCCAACGATTATCCATCGTATCTCGCAACACCACTGCGTATGTCGTCTTTCCATCGCGTTCGCAAACAGAAACCAAAGCTGCGTTATTGTACTCCCAGGTTCCTGTTTTTCCTGCGTAAACCCCTGATTTCGGATACTTCTTTTTCGCCACAAAGCTATTGGTTGTCGAAATCCAACGTGCTTTGTGCTTATTGGTTCTGGCCATTTTATACATTTCCGTACTGCAGGCCTTCTTAATCAAAGAATTCTGCATAGCCGCTTTCGTAATCAACGCCATGTCGTAAGCTGACGCATAATGCTGTTTTGCTTTCCATCCATGCGGATTGGTGAAATTGCTGTCTTTGCATCCCAGCTCTCCTGCCTTGCGATTCATCAGCTTAGCAAACTTGACTTTGCTGCCAGACACTGCGATGGCAAGCGCCGCAGCCGCGTCATTTCCACTGGGCAGCAACGCTCCATAAACCAAATCCTTCACTTTGACCTTCTCTCCAACCTTCAACCCCGCGCTGGACCCTCCAACCTTAGCAGCCGTATCTACCGCCGCTTTTGTTACTGTTACAGTCTCTGTAGTCTTCAAATATTCCAATGCGACCAAACAGGTTAATAGCTTCGTAGTGCTCAGGGGATCACGCTTATAATGGGAATTTTTCGTGTACAGAATCTCTCCTGTATCACCATCTATAACTACCGCGCTGCGCGCGCTGATAACCGGTCTGGAAATAGTAACTGGTTTCTTATCCGTTATTTCCGCGGGCTGTTGCACCTGTACCGCATCATCGGAAATCGGCATCGAAATACTCTCGCCGGCAAAAACCGCCGCGCCGCTGGAAAAGAGCAGTGTAAATGACAAAAATACCGCTGCCAGCTTTTTAGACAGTCCTCTTGTCATAACTTCTATCTGCTTCTGTCTTAACTGTAATTCAAGCTTATCCTTCTTCAATCGTTCAAACTCCTTTTAGCTTTTTCATATATCAACATTTTACCATGGAATAAGCAGAATGCAAAGAAAAAAAGCAGCGCTCCTGTCATAGCTCCAACAGGCTTACAGAAATCTTACTTTATCCCGGACAATAAAACAGGGAGACGCTTCAGACTCCCTGTTTTTATCTAACTTCTTATTCCTTCTCAGGCTTCTATTTATTCTCAGCCTCAAATTTTTCCATAAACGCAATCAGCTTATCCACGCCTTCCATCGGCATTGCGTTGTAGATGCTGGCTCTCATGCCGCCCACGCTTCTGTGTCCGTTGAGGTTCACCATGCCTTCTGCCTTCGCTTCGGCAACAAACTTCTTATCAAGGTCAGTATCGCCAGTTACGAATACCACGTTCATCAGAGAACGATCCTCCTTCGCGACAGGACCTTTGAACAAGGCGCTGCTGTCGATATAGTTATAAAGCTTCTCCGCTTTGGCAACATCCGCCGCGTGCATTGCCGGCACGCCGCCCATCTCCTTAATCAGCTTAAATACCTCTCCCGCAATGTAAATCGCGAAGCACGGAGGCGTATTATACATGGAATCCTTATCCGCATGGGTCTTGTAGTCCAAATAGGTTGGCACCTTTTCATCCGCGAATCCCAGTAAATCCTCTCTGACAATAACAATCGTCACACCTGCAGGCGCTACGTTCTTCTGCGCTCCGGCAAAGATCAGTCCGAATTTGCTGACATCAATTTCTTCGCTGAGGATGCAGCTGGACATATCCGCAACCAGCGGAATATCACCTGTATCCGGTACTTCGTTAAAGTGTGTTCCGTAAATGGTGTTATTGTAGCAGACGTACACATAATCTGCGTCCGGTCTGATATCCTCTTTGGTAAATTTCGGAATATATGTAAATGTATCTTCTTCTGAACTTGCGATCACACGGATATCTCCGTACTTACACGCTTCCTGATAGGCTTTCTTAGCCCAGGAGCCTGTCACTACATAGTCGGCCTTTTTAGAGGCTCTGAGCAGGTTTAATGGCACCATTGCAAATTGAAGAGTTCCTCCACCTTGTAAAAACATAACTTTGTAGTTGTCAGGGATGTTCATGATCTCTCTTAAGTTAGCTTCTGCATCTTCGATGATTTTTCCAAACTCTTTTGAACGGTGACTCATTTCCATTACTGACTGTCCACAGCCTTTGTAATCAGCCAGATTAGCTGCTGCATCCTCGATGACGGAAAGTGGTAGCATCGATGGACCAGCGGAAAAGTTAAATACACGATACGGTTTTGTCATTTCGTCGCCCTCCATTAGTTCTTTGAATTTATGAATATTGATCTATTATAACACTTTACTGCTTGAAAGTAAAGCGGTAAGGTGTTATAATTTAGGTTAAATCAAAAAAGCTTTACTAATATCAATAGGAGGTACTTATCATGTACAAAATTGCAACCTTAAACAAAATTTCACCTGTGGGGCTGTCCCATCTGTCAGAAAAATATACTGTCTCTGGTGAGGTTTCTGGTTCCTCTGGTATTTTAGTAAGAAGTCAGGATATGCATGAAATGGAGTTCGGCAAAGAGCTTCTTGCCATCGCGAGAGCCGGCGCCGGCGTTAACAATATTCCTCTGGATAAATGTGCAGAAGAAGGCATCGTCGTTTTTAATACACCCGGCGCCAATGCTAACGCCGTAAAGGAGCTGGTACTGGCAGGACTGTTCCTGGCTGCCAGAAATATTCCTGCTGGCATCGCCTGGGAATCTTCTTTAACTGAAAATATCAGCAAAACCGTGGAAAAGGGCAAGAGCCAGTTTGCCGGTACTGAAATCATGGGTAAAACATTGGGTGTAGTTGGACTTGGCGCCATCGGCGTCATGGTGGCAAACGCTGCTGAAGCTCTCGGTATGAAGGTCATCGGTTATGACCCATTCTTCAGTGTAAAATCCGCCCACAGTCTTTCCCCTTCCGTCAAAGTTATGGCCGACGTCAAAGACGTTGTAGCTTGCAGCGATTATGTCACGATCCACGTGCCTGCTATGGACGCGACAAAGGGCATGTTCAACGCAGAGCTCTTTGCTGCCATGAAGGACGGTGCAGTCCTGCTCAATTTCTCCAGAGACAAACTGGTAAACGAAGCAGACTTGCTGGCTGCACTGGAATCCGGTAAATTGGCAAAATACGTTACAGACTTTGCTACAGACGGTATTCTCAACAAAGAACACGTCATCAGTCTGCCTCACCTGGGCGCTTCCACTGCGGAAGCAGAAGACAACTGCGCCACTATGGCAGTAGAACAGATCATGGATTATATCGAAAACGGAAATATTGTAAACTCCGTTAACTTCCCTGCCGTATCATTAGGAGCTTGCAAAGGTGATAACCGCATCTGCGTTATGACCAAAGGAGAACCTTCTCCTGTGAAGCTGGCAGCCGCAATGTTTGCTAACGTGAATATCAACAGCATTACCGGTCAGTGCCGCGGCGAATACGGTTATGCGTTAATCTCCACCAACGATACAATTACTTCCGTACCAGAAGTTGACGGCGTAATCAGAGTGAGAGTTATCCAGCCTGACGAAGCATAATTTCATAAAGCGTATAATATGATTCAAAAGCCCGGTCATCACACCGGGTTTTTCTGTGCCATTTTTACATATTCCCATGGCAATTCATCTAAAACATTGCCGGAGTTGACTCCCTCTACGATCATGAGGATTTTTATGTAAAGTTTACTTGACATCATCTTCTCAATGAGGTATACTTCATGTAAAGCTAGCTTTACATTTCAAAGGGAGATTTTCCATGAAGAATCGTTTAGAAGAAATTCGTACGGCAAAGGGTATCAAGCAGGATGAACTGGCCAAAGCGCTGGAAGTTTCACGTCAGACCATCAGTTCACTGGAAAACGGCAAGTACAACCCATCCATACTGCTCGCTTTTAAAATTGCCAGATACTTTCAGCTGTCTATTGAAGAAATTTTTATTTATGAGGAGGAATAATATTATGCTCTGTAAAATATTTGGAAAAGATAATTCTGTACTAAATATTACTTTAATCATCGCCGGTGTCGTTGCTATAGCCTTCGGTTTATGGTACTCCCATATCACGCCAGAAGATGTGCATCACCTGCAGATGCTGGCAGGTATGTTCACCGGTATGGGATCTGCGTTTCTTGCCATTGGCATACTGAATGCTCTGCGAAGTCGTTTCGGCTCTGCAGAGAAGAAAAAACAACGGGAAATTGAAAAAAATGATGAGCGAAATATTCAACTGACCCATTACGCGATGTCCGTCGCCGCCTTCGCTTCCGTACTCATCTCTGCAGTTTTAATCTTTGTATTTACAGCCCTTGATTACATTCTCGCTTCTATGCTGCTTCTGTCCAGCCTATATGTGGAACTGGCGGTTTTCTTCATCGCTTATAAAGCGCTCGGGAAAAAAATGTAATATAAAATGTTGTGCAGGCGCAGCCATATAAAACTGATTTGCACAACTAGCTTTGCCAAGAGTTGTGCAAATCAGCGTTGCAGAAGCATTCTCTACACAACTCACCGAATCTTTCACCCACTTAAACAGCAAAAGTTGTGCATATTGCAGGCATTCTCACCTAATCTGCACAACTTCTCAAAACGCATACCCCTTTATCAATCTCACATCAACAAGGGATGCAATGCGATTTTACTCTACAATTCGTCTCACTGTAATGACCGGGCCTGTATAGCTTGCACCCGTTACCGCGATGCCCATACTTTCATTGACTGCATGCACAATCATGCCGCCTCCGATATAGATTCCAACATGTCCGTAATGACAGACCAGATCTCCTGGCAACGCCTCCGCCAACGATACCTCTTTGCCATAGCCGCGCATCACGCCTGCATCATGTGCCATGGTAATGCCAAAGTGTTTATATACAGCTAAAACAAAGCCTGAGCAGTCAGCGCCATTGGTCAAACTGCTGCCTCCATACACATATGGATTTCCAACAAATTTCAGAGCATAATTGGCAACTGCCTGTCCGTCGCCCTGGTAAGTTGAACCATTAGGAGGCGCCGGCAAAATGCCTGTCCCTTTAACGATAATTTTCTTTTTCGATGGTTTCAGCACCTTTGATTCCTGAACCTCTGAATGAACGATCTTACCATTTTCACAGGTCACCAGCTCTGTCACCTGTTTCTTCCCATAAGCGCCCTCTTGTTTTATCACCGTGGTATTCTTCAAAACCTCAGAGGAGGTCTCTGTTACCGTCTGATATTTAATTCTCTTTTCAGAGGTCAATAATTGGGTTGTCGTAACTGTGACCATCGGCTTTGTCTCATACAGCTTTAATTCATCTCCCGGGAAAAGAGTCGCGATATCCTTTGTATCATTCATCTCCGCCAGCTGACGCACGGTAAATCCATGCTTTTCAGCAATTCCCCAAGCGCTGTCCCCGCTTTTTACTGTATAGATAGTTTTCTTCTTAGTTCCGGAAAGAATATAGTCAACTGTATCATTTACTTTACTCACCTTCGGAGCTTCAGATACGCGATAGGTCTTTTTTTCTACTGCCATTGCCGGAGAACATTTGATGGATTGCACCTCTGCCCCTTCAACAACATAATGATTTTTTACATTTTTAATAACCTTTTTCGCGCTGCTTTCGCTGGAAAACACAGCTACAGTTTTTTTGCCGATCTTTACGGTCCAATAATCCTCATTGGCATAAGCCTTTAAGGTGCTGGTTGCCACAATGGCTAAAACAGCAATTGCAAGGATAAAAATCCCTGCAATTACATATCTTTTTGCTTTCTTCTGTTTTAAAAAGTTCATAAAACAATCCTTCTTCAGTTAATCGAAGATACGTCTAACGGCAATTACGCTGCCAGTATACCCAACGCTGGTGATTCTAATACCAAGACGCTCGTTAACAGCATGTATTGCTTTTCCGTTTCCTGCGTAAATTGCAACATGTCCCGGATATATCAGGATATCGCCTTTCTTAACATTCTTATAAGAAACAGCTTTACCTACGCCGGACTGTCCAACGCGTGGAAGATTCACGCCAAAATGCTTAAAGATGGAATATACAAAGCCTGAACAGTCTGCACCGTTGGTCAGGCTAGTTCCACCATAGCTATATGGATTTCCTATGAAATTTTTAGCGTAATCCACAACCTCAGAACCATCTACGAAGTCAAAGGTCTTTCCCGCTTTAGCCGTAACCGTACCAGTACCCTTCAGAACAACTTTGTCTGTCGGTTCCTGAATTACTTCGGATGAAATCAACTCACTACTCGTCGTCTTGCCGTTTACCTTCGTAAGCTGACGAACAACCTGCTTCTGACCTTTTTTTCCCTTTTTCTGGATCTTCATCTCGCCCTTCTTCAAAGAGGAGGTCTTCTTATAAACAGTGTCGTAGTCAATTGACTTCGTTGAGGTCACTTCCTCTACCGTTGTTACATGTACATACGGTACTTCTTTATACAAGACGATATAGGTTCCTTCTTTTATGGTTTCATCAGACTCATACTCATCAAAGTTCAGTTTGACCAACTTATCGGCGATCAAATCTTTCTCTTTGGCAAGAGAATCTAAGGAGTCGCCCTCTTTCGTCTTATATACATAATATTCGTTCTTGCCCTCGCTCAAACGCTTAACGGCTTCTTCTATATCACATACAGAACCGCTCATAGCCGCAAACTCATCATCAGCAATTTCGAATATCTGGCTCACCTGGATTTGAGGATCAAACTGCACGTCCAGCACATTAGATCCTTCTGACAGATAATAGTTCTTTAGCCCCTCTATTACCTGCTTTCCGGCTTCTTCAGAATCAACGTATAAAATTTCTTCATCTCCAATAATAATCGCCCAATTTCCGTTCTGGCTTTCCGTTTCAGCAGCATATGCCCCACTGCCGGAACCGCATACCATCACAAAAGTCATCAAAGCGATCAAAATAACTGAGGCAGTTGTTTTAAACACCCTTTTGATTTTAGTATTGACTCTCGTCATCGGATTTGTCATAATACTATCTTCCTTTTCATGTTTTTCAATTGTCTCACAGGTATTATCATACTTTATATACACAAAAAAGTCAATGTTTTTACCGATTTTTCACACAATTTTCACAAACAAAAACCTGCATTATCGTTGTAATTTCAACGTTTATGCAGGTTCATGATTTCTTAAGATTTCTTAAGAATCCTCATTTTCATTTATTATATTTTTTCTCAATATTGCATAAATAGTCACACCAAGAACAACCGAAGCTGCCACATCCAATGCCGAATGCTGTTTGACAAAACAAGTTGCAGCGCAGATCAACGTAGCCAAAATCCAAGTAAAGACTTTGACAGAGACCCTCTGCACTTTCTTACTGGCGCTGATTGCCATAGCCGCGAAAATTGCTCCCAGAGCATGCATGCTCGGTATGACGTTGGTATTGGTATCAGCAGCATAGACGAATCGAACCAGATCAACGAAGACGTTATCTCTCTCAAATATCTCCGGACGTAAATCCTGTCCATTGGGAAAAACAATGCACAGCAAAATACTCAAGGAAAATCCGCATATAATGCAATACATATATAGCCGAAATACCGGTATATCCTGTATAAGAAGCCAAATTCCCACCACAAATAACAAGATATACCACAAATAATACGGCACAATGAAATATTCACAAAACGGTATCAAGTCATCCAAAGGGCAATATGATACCCAATATTCCGCCGTCTCAGGAACTAAATATTCCATTGCGAAGAAACTGATCAAATAAACCGGCACATATAATATCAATAATAAATGACGGTATTTTTTTACCTCTATCTCCCTTCCCCTTATCTTCATTTTCGTCTTTCCGTCCTTACCAGCCGAATAGCATTCTGTAGATTTTGTATCTGAATCGTTTCACTCCCTTGCTGATACTCTCCGTCTAAAGTCCAAGGCATAGACGGATCCGCGGTGACCTCCAAATGGCTACTGCTAAAAAATGAAATCATCGGAGAATGGAAATTCTGCGTTGCTATGGCGAGAATAATCTGATTTAATTCCAGGATATTAGAAGGAGACTTGACTAGCAGCACTTCAAACTTTCCGTCGTTCATATCCACAAGATCGTCAGATAAGGTCAAAATTCCGCCTACAGAAGTAGAGTTGCAGACTGCGCCAAAGAGATACTCTCCGCCATATACGCCCTGCTCCATCTTCATCCAAACCTTCATCGGCCTGATAGATGGAATATCCTTGATCCCTTCCAGAATATACGCCACATGACCTAAAATATTTTTAATAGATTGAGGCGCCTCATAGGATGCCTGTGTAAACGCCCCAAAGGAAGCGACATAGGAAAAATATCTTCCATTAAAGCAGCCTACATCTAAATGCTTTGGCTCGCCTGCTACAATATCCCTGGCCGCCTGTACTACATCTGTGGACAGATGCATACTGTCAGCAAAGTCATTTGTGCTTCCGGCGGGAATATAACCGATCGGCACATCAGCCTTTGCCTCTAAGATACCTGCAATAACTTCATTAAAGGTACCATCTCCGCCGATACATACTACCATATCGAAATCCGCCGCCCTTTCTCTGGCAATAACCGTACCGTCTCCTGATTCCATAGTAGTCTTCACTACCGTCTCAAAACCCGCTTCACAAAATACTTGTATAATCTCGACAAAATATTTATTCGCCTGCTTCGTGCCCGCGCACGGATTTAAAATAATCAATACCTTTTTCATCAATCCCGTTTTCCTTTCTTAATTCATTATTCTACATTTATTTCTAAGTATATATCCTCTCTTTCTGTATCTTCAGACTGATTTACTTTAATTTTCTTGCCGCTTGCAAGAGGCCATCGAAAATGTCCGGAGATTACCATGCCGTCGGAAGCAAAAATCCTGTCTTCCTCTGCCGCGGGGTCCTTGCCATGTTGAATGATAAACGGTCTGCCCCAGATATTATAGCGTCTTGATACGATCGCTACATGACTGGATTCAAAAGTAACAATGTCCCCCGGCTGCCACGCCATAATGTCATCAACATCATTCGTCAGTACGATAGCGTTACGCCGCAAAAACCTCTCCATCTGCGGTACCAGGCGAAAATCAATATTGGGATCTTGTACTGCAATGATATCCTCATAATAATAGAAACTCTCTCCAATTTCCTCATCCATCAGCAGCTTCAGATCCACACCGATGCTTTCCAATGCCTTCCACACCACATCTGTACATACGCCTATATTATCCGGGGGATAAGCATTGGAAAAATACTGATCATCATAGCGCAGTTCTCGATTGCTTATGTACTCCCTTGCAGCAGACATCATCTTTCTGCCCTGCAGCTGCTGCGTTCGAAGTATATCGACCGCCATTGAATCGCCATCGCTGCCGCAGCTGTGTAGCAGAAACGTGATTCCGCCTACCAGCAAACAAATCAAAACAAAAACAATAACGAAAAATCTCGGCCTTATCCTGTATCTTTTCTTTCCTCTCATGGACGCTTGTCCTCCATCTTTTCTAACTTAAATATCCACACGCTCCATCTCCATCCCTGGTGTCTCTCCAAACCTTATTAAACAGAATGCCGAGACAGAGTACCCACGCGAGAAAATAGAACCACATCAGCAAAGCAGCAATATTTGCCAAAGAACCATATATAATGTCATAATTAGCAGTGTAATCCGCATAATTAGAATAGACGATCGTCACAACCAACATGCCTATCGCCCCGAAAATACTGCCGGGTACAATTTCGCGAAAGCTCAGCTTTTCATTGGGCAGCACGTAATAGTTATACGAAACCATGAGAAAATACAGTGTTCCCGCGAGCGGCCACCGCAAAAACGTCCATAAGCTGTCGATCACAGAGCCTACGATAATCTTTCCAAAAACCAATTTCAAAATCGCCTCGCCATAAACCGGTATAATGATAACAAAAGCCAAAGTAAATACAGTCATTGCCATGGTACGAAAGGAGCGGAATCTCTCACGCCAGAAATTTCCCGTAGTCTTGCCTCCTGAATACGTATAATTGGCAATCCGCATCATAGAAAACTGCGCTCTGGATGCAGCCCACAGCGCTGTAATAATCATAACGATATTAGAGGTTGTCGCCGGCCTGTTCTTCAGCAATCCCCGTAAAGTGTCCGCCATAGACGGCGAAACGTATTTGACAATCCATTCGTTAATAATATCAATAGAGATATCCAAAAGACCCAGCAGCCGAGACAGAACGATCAAGGTCGGGACCAAAGATAGCATGATGTAAAACGACATCTGCGCCGCAAAGCCCTGATAATACGGATCCTGCAGTTGTTTGAACCCCAGTATGGTCATCCTGGCAAATCTGCTTTTCATTCCTAAGCATTCCTTTCCGCAAGGAGTTTCTCCAGCTGTAACAGCGCTTTGGCCCGATGACTGATCTCATTCTTCTCCTCCGAATCAAACTGAGCGAAGGTTCTCTGAAAACCGTCAGGTACAAAGAGAGGATCATATCCGAAGCCATTCTCGCCTACCGGCGTGTCAATAATATGGCCTTCACATTCTCCTCTTGCAACCAGAGTTTCTCCATCAGGATAAATCATGGTAATGACAGAGACAAACTTCGCACGCCGCTCCTTGTACGGCACGCCTTCCAGCAAACTCAGCAGCTTCTGGTTGTTCTTTTCATCACCAGCGTCTTCGCCAGCAAACCGGGCAGAATACACGCCAGGCGCGCCGCCCAAATATTCTACCATCAATCCGGAATCATCCGCAATGGTTACCTTTCCGCACATCTTCATAATTTCGTTGGCCTTCTTAAAGGAGTTTTCTTCAAAGGTGTCTCCGTCCTCCTCAATCTCCTCAGTAGGTAATCCCGCCTCGTCCCGGGAAATAACCTCCATGCCGAACTTTCTCGTTATAGCCTCAATCTCTGCAATCTTATGCGCGTTTCTTGAAGCTGCTATGATGGTTTCCATGTTTTTTTCCTTCCTAAATTAAATTCGTCTTTATGTATGATCAAAGCGCTTTCAGCCCAATGATAACCAATATCAGACCACCGGCAAGCTCAGCCCTATTACCCAACGCCTCGCCAAACCTTTGTCCGATCAAAAGCGCGACCGCTACCATAACGGCAGTAATCACGGTAATTAAACAAGCCGCGGGTAAAATATCGGCCTGTACTGCGCAAAAGGCCACGCCTACGGCAAACGCGTCGATACTGGTAGCAAATGCCTGCAGAATCAAAATCCTCATCGTCAGCCGTTTTTCAACAGAAGCTGCCTCGCCGTTCTGCAAACCTTCCCTGATCATATTGCCGCCAATTAAAGAGAGAATTAAGCAAATGACAATGCCGCTGTATTTGATAATGATACTTGCCAGCAATATTCCCGCAAAATAGCCAGCTATAGGCATCGCTCCCTGAAAGATACCAAACAGGAAAGGCATTGCTACGTAATCCCTGCCGGGAAGTCTTCTGTACGCCATACCGTTGGTCACGGCTACAGCCACAGCGTCCATAGCCAAACCCACGCCAATAACTGCTGTTTCAACAATCCCCATAAATACCCCATCCAAAATATATTAAGTCTAAGTATATCATTTTCTGCTCTCTTTCGCAAGTTTCATGGCAAAGAAAACCATTTTATCTGCAAAAGAAAAAAGTTTATCCGTGCAAAAATGTATGCTATACTATAAATATTATTATGTGATAAGGAGCTTGTATTAACAATGAAATTTACAATTTTAGATGCTTTTTCTATCAATTTAGGCGATCTTTCCTGGGATCCTATTTCAGAGCTCTGTGATTTTCACCCTTATGATAGAACAGAGAGTCATCAAATCTCAGACCATATTACAGGATGCGACGGTTTTTTTGTCAGCAAATGCTCCATCACCCGTCAAATTATGGAGGCCTGTCCAACTTTAAAATTCATCGGTGTAACGGCTACCGGTTATGACAATGTAGACATCCAAGCGGCAAAAGACCTGGGCATCGCAGTCTGTAACGTACCCGCCTATTCCACGGAAGCTGTAGCGCAGCACGCTTTCGCGCTCATTCTTGAGCTGTCCAATAGAGCAGGCAGCTATAATGAAAGTATACAGCGAGGAAAATGGTACGAAACCAAAGATTTTACTTTTATTGAAGATCCTCTGACCCTTTTAGATGGAAAATCCCTGGGTATTATCGGTTACGGCAACATTGGAAAAAGAGTTGCCCGCATCGGAGAAGCCTTCGGTATGAAGATAAATATCTATAGTCAAAACAAAAAAGCCGCCATGGAATCCGATTTCCTGACGCTCCACTGTCCCCTGACGACGGAAAACAAAGGCTTTGTCAACACCAACTTCATCAATCAAATGAAAGACGGCGCAATCCTCATCAATACCGCCAGAGGCGCTCTGATAAATGAACCCGATCTGGCCGACGCTCTAAAAAGAGGTAAACTGGCAGCGGCGGCAGTGGACGTATTATCCTGCGAACCGCCGAAGATGCCAAATCCACTTATCGGACTGCCTAACTGTATTCTGACTCCCCATATCGCCTGGATGCCTAAAGAAACCCGTCAAAAAGTTATCGATATCTGCGCCGCAAATCTGCAAAGCTGGATGGAAGGCGGCAAGCTGAACCGAATCGTCTGAGGAAGGCACGCCTCTAATTTCAGATCAAACTGAATAACTCAAAAGAGCAGCTCGGTTATAACTCGGCTGCTCCTTCTTTTCATTATGTAGAAAATATTAATAAAATATCATCTCTCTATTGATTTCTTCCAAACTATATGCTCCGCACATAGCCATCGTATCCGCCAGCTGACTGCGAACCATCTCAATCAATTCTTTGACGCCTTCAGCTCCCTTCTGATAGATCGCGTTAACAAACGGCCTTGCCATAATAACCGCGTCAGCGCCTAACGCCAACGCTTTGAATACATCTACGCCGTCGCGAATGCCTCCGTCCACCAAAATCTTCATAGAACCATCTACCGCATCGGCAATTGAAGCCAGAACTTCCGCTGTTGCCGGACACTGATCCAGTACACGGCCGCCGTGGTTGGAAACGACAATTGCTGAAGCGCCTGCCTCCTTCGCTTTTAACGCGGCTTTCGGAGTCATAATTCCTTTTACAATAAACGGTTTTCCCGCCTCCTTAATAATTTCCTTCAGCTCGATTACTGATTTGCTGCCAGCAGGAGGTTGAAAATTCTTTAGAAACGGCAGTCCTGCGGCATCGATATCCATAGCGACCGCAAAAGCGCCGGATGCTCTGACAATTTCCATCTTTTCGGCTATCATGGCTTTATTCCACGGCTTTACTGTAGGAACGCCAAAGCCGCCGGCCTCTTTGATCGCAATCCCTGCCGCTTCCATAACAGCTGGATCCATTCCATCGCCGGTAAATGCCGCTATTCCATTTTCCTTGCACGCGGGAACCAGAACATTATTATACGCCAGATCATCATACTTGTCCCCATAATGCATGTTAACGGCGCCTACCGGCCCGGCAAAAACAGGAGTGGAAAAGCTTCTTCCGAACATGGACAGACTGATATCTATATCCCGTTTTTCAGTCAGAGTATCCATATTGATCCGGATTTCCTTCCATTTATCATAATTCCTCATCGCCGTATCACCAATGCCCTTTGCCCCGGGACCTGGTATCTGATTTTTACATGCCCTGCCGTTGCAGACTGGGCACATCCTGCAATATCCTTCCATATCGTTATCTCCTCTAATCTTTTTCTTTCGTTAATATACATAGTCAGTTATATCAGCAAAAATGCCACGTAGCATGAGAAAATCGCCACGCTGCACACTGCCTGCGTCGTCCTGTTCTTAAAGCGCAGCATGATCCAGAAAAGTGCGGTCGATATCATACCGAACACCATCAAATGAACAACCTGCGCGTCAGGATGCGCGTAAACGCCGCTTCCTACTGACAACAAATCCGCAACCGTAAGAATGATAAAGTTGAATAGATTACTTCCAATTATATTTCCTACCGCAATATTATGATTTTTCATTCGAAACAGTGCGATCGTACTGGTAACCTCCGGCAAAGAGGTAGCGATACCTAAAAATAACGCGCCTGCAAAGCCCTGACCGATGCCAAGTCTTACAGAGATCATGTCAGTCAAATAAGTCATAATAATGCTGAACGCTACGATGCCCACGCTAACTAACAAAAAACGTACTCCAATCTGTTTTACAGCCAGCTGCGTAGATTTCGCCGCATGATAGCCCAACACATCCTCATCAGTGGCAACGTCGCTGGCTACAGCCAGATATTTAGCGCCCAGAGCATAGACCACAAAGATCAACACAGATGTGATGCTCAGGTTCAGAAAACGCAAATTGAGCAAATTCAGGAAGTTGAGAGTAATAAACATATAAATCACAAATACCAATACCGTTACATGACGGTAGCTCCTGGATATCTTTCCTTTGCTAAAGCCTTTAAACCAAAACAGGATCGCAAGAGAAAGCGCCGCAAGATTAAACAGATCGCTTCCCAGAATATTTCCCATGCAAAGACCCGGCCGGTCAAGCAAAACCGTAGCCGAAATGCTGGTAAACAATTCCGGCAGAGACGTTACTGCTGAAAGCATAATGCCGCCGAGAAAAGCTCCCGATAATTTTGTATTTCTATCAAGCAAATTGATATAATCAGACGCCTTAATTGATAAAACCACCACGATAACGGCTGATAAAAAATACTCCAAATAAATCACGTATTCACTCCCTCAAAACTATTCTAATATATTAAATTTATCACACACACCAACTATTGTCAATGAAACCGCGTTTACAATGAACTGAGAATTCGATACAATAACGTTCTTTCCAAAGTCTTCTTTTTTTGTTATACTAATTTCTATGATAAAAGGCACGTACTTAGAATAGGAGATTGACAAAGAAATGCTTACAATGTTTTTAAAGGTTGCCTCCATCTTCTGCATGGTCGCAGTGGGATTCATCGCAAATAAAAAGAATATTCTCCCCATGGAAGCAAACAAATACCTGGTCAATTTGCTGCTGACCATTACCACGCCATGTATGATTATCGGTTCTATGGCGTCAAATACCCTTACACCAGATACCCTTCGTCAGACAATGGAAGTCATCGTCGGCTCTCTGCTTTACTTTATCATCGGCGCTTTTATTTCGCTCGGTCTGACGAAACTGATGCGCTGCCCCATGGAAAACCGCGGCGTACTGATGGTTATCATCACCGCTGTCAATACTGGGTTTATGGGATTTCCTATCACAAAGTCTATCTTCGGAGACGATATGTTTTTTCTAATGGTGATAGAAAATCAAATTCTAACCATCTACTTATACTTCATATCTGTTATTCAAATGAATTACGGTTATAAAAAGGGTGGCAGTCTGAAAAGCATCGTAAAGCCTCTCTGCAATATGTGCACTCTGGCTGCCGTTATCGGCTTTATCATCCTTTTCGGAGGAGTGCAACTACCGCCAGTAGCGCTTGACTTTTTTAACACCATTGGAGACGCTACAATTCCCGTTTCCATGATTGTTGTCGGTATTCAACTAGGCAATAGTAATCTGAAAAAGATCATAAAAAACGGACAATTGATACTCGCGTCTCTGATCAATGTAACTCTGATGCCGTTTCTGACCTTTCTGGCAGTTCACTGGCTGCCTCTGACAAATGCCGGTAAATTGATCCTCGTCTTTGCCGCCGCATTCCCATGTGCAGTTGTCACTGTAGCCGTAGCCTCAAAAGAAGGACGCAACGCGGATCTGATGGCGGAGGGCGTAGCCCTGACCACTTTATTCTCCATGGCCACCCTTCCTATTGCCGCTTTACTTCTCACACATCTTTATTGTTGATCCAACCAAAAAAAATATAACGGCGTTCGCATCCCCTTTTTTACGAACTGCCGTCATATTTTTTCCTAAAAGAAAGGAGGAAAAATGAAGCAAAACTGAATCTTCTCTATTTGCATCTTCATCTTTCATTAGTCATATCTATTTATCATCTTAACACTTTTTTATCGTAGATTCAACCGATTCGCGTAAAATTAAGAATTCTTAAGAAATTCCGAATGATCAATTGTTCTCATTTATTTTTCAGAGCATTCCTTATGGCAGCAGCCACAATCTCCGCCACAGGAACTGCAAGCATTTCCCTCTTTCTTGTTCTTCACGATAGAACGAATCGCTAAGCCTGCGAGAGCCACAATAACCGTCAATACGATAATCGTCGCTGCATTCATAAAACTCACCTCTTTACATTAAATATTAAGCGGCCTTCCGCATATCTAACGTTCCAACGCTGGACAGAGTTTCTTTCTTTGACGCCGGCCGAAGCAGCATATAGAGCAAAAATGCCAGAACTAAGATAGCCGCGGCCGTTCCAACAGTAAAACTGCCGCCCGCCAACAAAGTCCAGAACTGATATACACACAGTGAAACAAGATACGCAAAGACTGTCTGATATCCGATAGCAAACCAGAACCATCTGGTATTGTTCATCTCTCTCTTGATTGCGCCCATGGCCGCAAAGCAAGGCGCGCAAAGCAAATTGAATACCAGAAACGCATAAGCCGATGCCGCCGTAAAATCTGCTGCCAGCAAGCTCCAAATTTCATCACCACTTTCCGCAACCTCCGCGAATCCATAGAGAATACCAAAAGTGCCTACTACGTTTTCCTTGGCCACGAGGCCTGTAATAGCAGCTACCGCAGACTTCCAGTTACCGAAGCCAAGAGGTACAAAGAGCCATGCCATCACAGAGCCTAACGATGCCAGCAGTGAAGTATCCTGCTCCAGGACATCCTCTATCATATGAAATCCTCCCCGGAAACTGAAATTAGATAAAAACCAGATGAGAATCGTAGAAAGAAGGATGATCGTGCCGGCCTTTTTAATAAAGGACCAGCCTCTCTCCCACATGCTTCTCAACATAGAACCAGCTGTAGGCATGTGATAAGCCGGAAGCTCCATGACAAAAGGAGCTGGTTCGCCTGCAAACATTTTAAACTTCTTCAAAGCGATGCCACTGATCACAATAGCAGCCACTCCTACAAAATAGGCGCTGGTAGATACCCACGCGCTGCCATCAAACAGCGCGCCCGCAATCAGTCCGACAATCGGCATCTTTGCACCGCAAGGAATAAAGGTAGTGGTCATAATGGTCATTTTCCGATCGCGATCGCTTTCAATCGTTCGCGACGCCATAACACCCGGAACGCCGCAGCCGACCCCTACCAGCATCGGTATAAAAGACTTTCCCGATAAGCCAAAACGGCGAAAAATCCTATCCATGATAAACGCAATTCTGGCCATATATCCGCAGCCCTCCAGAAAAGCCAACAGTAAGAACAGTACCAGCATCTGCGGTACAAATCCTAAAACCGCGCCAACACCAGCCACAATACCGTCTACGATCAGGCCCGTTAACCATGGCGCACAGCCTATACCCTCTAAAAATCCACTGATTGCCGGCGGCGCCACATCGCCAAAAAGCACATCGTTGGTCCAGTCAGTAGCCATCGCGCCCACAGTAGACATGGCAATATAATATACAGCAAACATAATCGCCGCAAAGATCGGTAAAGCCAATATCCTGTTAGTTACAATTCTATCAATTTTATCAGAAAGGGTCAAGTTTTCTCTCCGCTGTTTCTTTTCTATAGTGTTCTCCACCACTTTGCTGATATAAGCATACCGTTGATCGGTTATAATGCTCTCAGCCTCGTCGTCCAGCTCTGCTTCACAATCTTTGATATGCTCCTCCACATGCTTCATTACATTCTCCGGCAGCGAAAGTTCTTTCAAAGCATCCTCATCCCGTTCAAAAATTTTAATAGAAAACCATCTGAGAAAGCCCGCGTCAACAGCATCAGAAATAGATTCCTCAATATGCGCGATGGCGTGCTCTACGCTGCCAGTAAAAACATGGGGCATGTCGCCGGTTTTATGATTTTTAGCCAGCTCCAGAGCCTTTTTTGCTGCTTCCTGGCAGCCTTCGCCTTTCAACGCGCTGATAGGCATAACCTGGCAGCCCAATTCCCTGCCTAATCTCGCGAGGTCTACTCTGTCGCCGTTCTTTCTGACGAGATCCATCATGTTCACGCAGACAAGCACAGGAATTCCCAATTCTATCAGTTGTGTTGTCAGATATAAATTTCTTTCAATATTAGAACCGTCAATGATATTAAGAATAGCATCCGGCTTCTCACTGACCAAATACCTTCTTGCCACAACCTCCTCCAGGGTATACGGCGATAACGAATAAATTCCTGGTAAATCCTGTATAATTACTTCTCTCTGTCCTTTCAGTTTTCCATCCTTCTTTTCCACTGTTACCCCCGGCCAGTTACCTACATACTGGGAACTCCCCGTCAGTTGATTAAACAGAGTCGTCTTACCACAGTTGGGATTACCTGCTAAAGCAATCTTATATTGCATCTTTCTACTACCTCTCTTTCTACTATTCTACATCGATCATCTCTGCATCAGCTTTTCTGATAGAAAGCTCATAGCCGCGTACAGTCAGCTCCATAGGATCCCCTAGCGGAGCCACCTTTCTCACATATATTTCAACACCCTTCGTAATCCCCATATCCATAATTCTTCGCTTCACAGGGCCGCTTCCATTAATCCGTACCACTGATGCGCTCTGACCTACCTTGATTTCTTTCAACGTACTCATTTTAACCTCCACGCTATTCTTCTTCAAAACATGATTCTCGCAGACATCGCCTTGCCCAACGCGATCCTGCTGTCTTTTACCTGTAAAATGATATTGCCGCCTGCCTCGTTCACTACGGTAACCTTTTCATCTACCACAAATCCTAATTCCGCCATATGCTGACGAATCTCTGGTTTGCCAGTAATCTTCCTGATCGTTACTGTCTCTCCGGGCTTTGCCATTGACAAAGGTATCATCATAATTCCTCCTTTTTCCGTAGGTTAGTATAAGCTAACCTCGTTGTTCTAAAATACCAGTCCTCGTCTTCAGCACTTCAGCCAAAGCCGTTCCGCTGCTGCTGTGACAATGTTCGATCGGAAAACCGCCTCGCTGAGATTCCTGCTTACAAACATTTGCCATCTTATGAGAAACCGTCCCGGTAAAACAAATCAGCAGATCAGGCGTTCCAATCTTTTTCTTCATAGCGCCTCTTTCCTTCGTATACACTTTAGCTCTGCATCCAAAAGTCCGGCATATTTCTTCATATTGCCGTCTCATACGTTCATTGCCGCCTATAATTACTACGCTCACTCGTGCACCTCCTTCTGCTTCCGCTATCATGCTATAAATGTTCTCTATGCAGTTAGTCTCCGCTAACTCGTGCATTTATAGGTTAGCATAAGCTAACTTCCTTGTCAACCCCTTTTTTCTATGTTACAATAATTCTTACATGACAATTACCCCAGAAACAGGAGGATAGAAAAATGCAAATCAGACAATCTGCAGAAGATTACTTTGAAATGATATATATGTTGAAGAAAAAAAACGGTTCTGTCCGCGCCATCGATATCGTCAATGAAATGGGCTTCTCCAAGCCGACCGTCAGCGTCGCCATGAAAAAATTTCGAGAAAACGGCTTTGTTACTGTAGACGCGGACGGCAACATCTCTCTAACTGAAACAGGTCAGGCTATAGCAGAAAAAACTTATGAAAAGCACATGGTGCTGGCTCGCATGCTCATGATACTCGGCGTAAATGAACGAACGGCCTATGAAGACGCCTGCCGCATAGAGCACTGTCTCAGCGATGAAAGCTTTGACGCTATCAAAAAGCACATGGCCGAAGCACACCAATAACCAGATATACGGTTTAGGAAATTTTGATGTTTTAAATCAAAATTTCCTAAACCAAATCATATTTCCGTTCCAACAGTCCTACAGACAGCCTGTATAACATCCCGTCCGCAAAAAGAACTGTCAAATCCACAGCTATTCGAAGCCAAAATCCTCCGGCTCCCAGTGTTTGCGCCCATTTCATCATCCAAAATATTCCGCTCAAAATCACACCGTAAATAATTGCAGAAAAAAGCATCGCGAATACCGTCATGCCGCGCTTTCTCTTGCCTGTAAACATACGTCCAAAATATAATTCTACCGTCACGATCAGCAAACAAAACGCGGTTATATAAATAAACGGCGAAATTACATTCCAACCGGCGCTGACTCCTACCTGCCATGGCGCCATCCCTGCAATCTGCTGCACATCCACATCAGACGCCAAATAATCCGCCAGACCAGAAATCCCCTTAGGAAGTAAGATCAGCCCCACACCACTTCCCACGCTCATCAGCCAGAGAATACCAAACCAGAAAAGGAATGTCACCGTCTTTCCCCGTACTAAATCTCCCGCAGTAAAAGGCAGTGTCATTAACATCTCCGCATCGTCTCCAAACAAAGTCTTTCCATATAATTTATACAGTCCATGTCCCATGATCAGTACCACGCCAATCACCATCATCGGCCAGAGCATCATCCCCAAAGCCAATACTGCGATTGATCCGCCAATATGACCTGCTAACATTTCCACATGTACCTGCACAGACTTCATCGTCACTTTTCTGTTCCCCCTTTCAATTGCAGCACGCCGAATTTTTCTCCTCGAATCACTACGACTCTTCCTTTTGCCGCCAGATAAATTTGTTCAAAGACAGGCTCAACAATCCATTTCCCTGTTTCGTCCACAACGCCGCACTTTTTCCCATCAAAGATCACAGCATGTCCATCTCGAAAAGCAGATTTCCATCCAATGGAAAACTGTTCCAATTCTGTGGCCTTTTCCGTCAAAGACTTCTCAAATAGTATGTGTCCTTCTCTGTCAATGCAGTACGCCTTTCCTCCAGAAGTATAAACAATACCTTTTCCTTCGGAAAAATCAGAGACCAGACTGGCATTAACCGTCTCGACGACCTGCTTCCCCTTTTTATCAAAATAGCCTCTCGGCAAAGGCTCGTTGCTGTTTAAATTCCCCTCAACATTGCATTCCTGCTTAACGCCGTAAAAAAGTCCTTCCGTCAGGTTAGCGGAATAATACGTTTCCTCGTCAAAAACCGCGCCATTCATGGTAATATTCATATCTTCATCCAGAAATACGGTTCCTGAGCTAAAACCGGTAAAGTTATCACTATATGCCGCCTGTATGACAGCCTTATACCATCCTTCGCTCCAACGGGCAATTTCAGTGCAAGACAATGGCAATAGGTCAATCTTTCCGGTCTCCATGTCATATACTTTATCAAAAACATTGATTCGACTATTGCCAACAGCCACATAGCGGTTATCAATTCCCGCAAGCTTCTGTCCCGGTAATGTTAAAATCACATTGCCCTGCAGATCCGTCAGCTTGTATTCGGCAGTCTCCCCATAATGATTAACGAGTACCGCGTAATTATCTGACAGAGACTCTACATACATATATTCCGTATCCTTATTTTTAAAGAAAACATCTCCTTCTGCATCCGTGAAAGTTCGCTGATCACCCGAATCAGAACGCATAATTCCTGTCTTCTGATCACCTACGTAATCGTCAAAGACACTAAAATTTGACGACGCCAATATTCCTCGAAGACTTGCCAGCTTCTTCGCTCTATCCGCCGGATCGTCACCGCCTGCATTCGTATGAAAATACTTATCAGAATATGTAGAAATTATGTAGTTTTCAGTCAGCGGCAATTCCCAATGGAATCCGCGCAGATAAGCCATTTCTTTTTCCTGTCCCGCGGCTGCTCGCCAACCGGCCATTCCGCAAATTACCGCCAAGGCCATAATGGCCGCGGCAAGGGCTATACACATGATCTGATACTTTTTGTCCTTTTTCATCAGTTCTATCCTCCTTCCCCTATTTCTTCAAATTCACCTTCCATAAGCTTTTTCCAGATTTTCTCGGCAAATAAAGTAAAGAACAATTCCTGTCGCGACCAGAAACAAATATTTTCCAATCACGAATAAAAAAGCGCTTGTTCCGCTTAATGCCAATAAATTCACCAGATATCCGCCGCCTAACAAAATTACGCTCATAAGCAATGCAGCGAAAACAATACAGGGAAAGTCCCCGATCTTTACCGTCAGCCGTCCTGTAAATCTATGAATCAGGTTTTGCGCCAGCACCATATACATGCAGTAAGAAAATTGGATAATCATGATTCCTACAAAGCTTAAACCGGCTAAGATGCCCATCTGCACAGGCGTTAACCCTGATCCCACCTGTTTTTCTATGAGCTGAACAAAGAAAGTCTGATCTATAAAACTGTTTTCCCTAAAAAACAGAATGCCTGTTGGCAGTAAAAATGCTATCGCTAAAATCAATTCCCAGACTACCATGGCCAAAGCCTTTCCTATAAGCATATCTCTCGGCGATATAGGCAGCATTTGATAGATTTCAGCCCCTTCCCCATAAAGACTCCTTCCAAAGATCTTATGAAGCACCTTGTATCCGCAAACAATTATACCGATCATAGGTATGAAATACAAAAACATGAACAGGATTGGTGAGAAAACTAACGTCAGTCCAAGCATAACCATCAGCACAGCCGATACTCTCATCTCATTCTTAATCATATCCACATGCAAATTCAGTGATTTCTCAATCATACATCTCACCCGCCTTCATGATGCCGGTCTTACCATCAATCTTCATTAGAATCATATCAGCTCCTGCGAATTCAATGAAATCAAAAACCGGTTCTATAATCCAGTCTCCCTCATCATCGATAATACCAAACTTCTTTCCGTCAAAGTATACCGCTGATCCATCTCTGTACCAGCAACCCGAAACATCATAATTATTTTCAAAATCATAGTAGGACATATCTTCGAAAAGGCTTTCGTCCAAAGGAACTGTCAGTGTCTTCTCAAAGAGCCTCCGGCCTTCCTTATCAATAACATGGACCTTATCCTTTTCCCAGATCATCGCTTTTCCTTCTGAAAATTTCCCGCCATATAGAACACTCGTCAATCTGATCCTTATTTTGCCGTTACGGTCAATATATCCGCTGCATTCCTTACCGTTTTCCGTCCACTTGGCATAACACAATCCCTCACTGAATCGATTGACCCATTTATATGAAACCTCCTCGCTTATCAGATCAAAATTCTCATCCATTAAAAAATACTGATCATTTCCAGCATCGTCGTAACAACTGAACGCATACCGTTTCTCTCCCAGACCGAAAATATGCTGGCCGTTTCGCTCATCTTCTAATTCCTTTACAATTTCCCCTTTCTCCGCGTCAAAGATGCGCTGTGGATTTGCATACGTCCGTAATCTTAAGAAAAAATATTTCCCTCGAATTTGCTCTACCTCAGAATACCACTCTGGCCATTTATCTGATTCTTCGGTATCATAAAGAATATTCCCCTTGCTGTCGATAGGCGCCTCTATTTTTTGCTTACTATTCTTAGTTTCAGTCTCTACCACTGCATATCCGTCCTGAAACTCATGAGCAGTCACAAACCTGGCCGGAATTTTCACGTTGCCCTGATAGTCTACATATCCCTGCTTTCCGTCTGCATCCTGATAAACCAGCATTCCACCGCCAACGCTGTCCAGGATTTGCATATCTTCCCGCAACCTTTTTAAAAGCTTACCACGACAATTTATCAATACCTGACGGCCATCCTTAGTCTGCCCTAGGAAAACCTTTTCGTCTTCATCTACCATAGTCAGCCATCCGTAAGTATCCCCCAAAGGCAGATACCACTTCTGATTTTCCAGCTGCTTTATAACAGCTTCTTTAATTTTTGTCTGTTCTTCGCGTTCAATTGCCGCAGTGTAAGTCATAAGACCTGCTCCCACACTGCAGATAATAACTGTCAGGCAAAGCAGTCCATATCCCAATCGTCTCAAACCTGCACCTCCTAAAAGATCTCTTTCATAGCTTCTTCCAGATTGCTTCCATAGTTTTCCCGTACAGCATCACATGACTCATGCATCACCACTTGACCTTCTCGCAATACCACCACAGAATCAAACAAACGCTCGATCTCTGAAATTAAATGCGTCGCCACCAAAATTGTCCCTTTTGAATCAAAGTTTTCCAATATTACATCTAAAACGCTGTCTCGCGCTTTAGCGTCCACCCCGCCCAAAGGTTCATCCAACAAATACAGTCTGGCTTTACGACTCATAGCAAAGCTGATCTGCACTTTGTCGATCATCCCCTTTGACATCTCACGAAACGGCGTTTGCATCCCAATTTCAAAGGCGTCCATCAACCGTTTAAACTGCAGTTGATCAAAATCATCAAAGAACGTTCTGTAGATCTCCTTGATTTCTTCCGCTGTGCGCTTCAGAGAAAACGCCGGCCGATCCGGCAAATAAGACACTTTTGCCTTGCTTTCCGCGCCGGGACGCTGACCGTCGATCAAAACCTCTCCGTCATAATTCGTATATAATCCCGCCAGAATTTTCAACAATGTTGTTTTTCCACTTCCATTCGCACCAAGCAGTCCTATAATACGTCCCTCCGGAATCTTTACATTAACGTCTTTTAACGCTGTCACACTTCCAAAGGCCTTGCAAAGGCCGCAAATTTGTACGATAGGCGGGTTTTCTACCAGTTTCAGTTCCCTTTCTTTCATGATTTTCCCCTTTATACCGCTGTATCTGCGTCAGCATCCTCTACTTCAGCCTCTCGAAAAAAAACTTCAATCTGTTCTCTGGTAAATCCCAGCTCCTTCATTTTTTGCAAAAATTCTCCTACAATTTTCTGTGCCGCATCCCTGCGAACGGTATCAATTACCGCTCTGTTGTGGGTTACGAAACGGCCGCTGGTTCTCTCCGAGATCAGTAATCCCTCTCTCTCAAGCTCCGATAACGCCCGCTGCATGGTATTGGGATTCACACCGAAGTCCTCTGCAAGCTCCCGCACTGTAGCCACCTTAGCTCCAGGCCGCAGCTCACCCGAAACGATGGCTGCTCGAATTCTGTCCATAATCTGCATGTAGATAGGAAGATTCTCATTCAAAGCTTTATCCATCAATAGCCTCCTTTCTCCTTTCGTACTATTGTACTATCTACTTAATACAATAATGCAAGTTTGCATATTTGTCAAGCAAAAATTTATTTATGTCTGCCCATGAAAAAACTGTACCCATATTTCCTACAGGTACAGTTTTGTTTTTTATTTCTTCCACACGTAGCTATACCAGCTTCCGTCTATATAGATATACACTGTGCACTTGCCTTTTCCCGCTTCCTTCGGCAGGTTCGCAATAGCATACGTCATACGTGTTTCGTTTTTTCCAATTGTTTCGCCGGTTTTAATGTTGGCTCGGTTCTTATCGTCAGCAGCTACGCCGCCGATGTATTCCTCTCCATCCTCTGTAACCACAGTAACGCCATAGAAAGAATCCGCGTCACGCTTTTTTCCTGAAAGATTCTTAACCTTTAAATCCAGTACCAACAGCTTTTCTCCGCTGTCACGCGCGGAAAAATATTGATAAAAGTATCCCGGATTTTTCGGCTCAATTTTCTTTGTAAAGCGTTCCTTTTCCAGGGTAATTGAACCAAAACCCTTTACTTTAACCGTCTTATTTCTGACCAGTTCCTTGCAGACCGCCAGCCTTTTCGTGGTATCCACCGGTAAGCTGTAGTTGTACTCCGGATTATCATCATTCTCTGCAAATGACAACTGAAGCGTCGATTCAGGACTGACAGCATCCTCATCTATCTCTGTAATCAAATAGAGATGAATCGTCTTGCCTGCGCCAACCTTCGCTGACCGTTCCAGCTTACTTCCGTTTTCTGTGACAGCTGCCAGAATTGTATTTCCATAGGTTTCCTCGCCTATGACCATTTGAAATCGGCAGATATCCTTAATTTCCATCTTTTCATCTGTCAGATTTTTGACCGTGGCCTCTAAAACGGCGTAAACCTTTCCCCCGTCAGATTCCCAGCCCATGGCATAGCTGCCGGAAAGCGGCGGATAAACTTTTTTTGACACCATTAGATTTATAGGTGTAATCTCTACTCTTTCCAATGCAGTGGTTGATTCACCCATCGTCATAGCAACGTCTTTGTCTCCACAACCGCTGACAAAGAGCATTAAAAACAGAATCATCACGACTGTCAGACTCAGCGTAAATCTTCTCTTGTTCCATTCTTTCTTTCTCATCATGCTGCCTCAATTATTCTTCTGTCAATGCAGCAGCCAGTCGATCCATCTCAGGACTCTGAACATGCTCAATTCGTCCTTCGTCACAAGCCTTTGCCACCTGACTGTCCATAGGCAGTTTTTCTACGCAGGTAATCGCGTATTTCGCCGCAATCTCATCAATATGACTTTCTCCAAAGATCTTATGCTCCTTGCCGCAGTCAGGACATTTGAAATACGACATGTTCTCCACGATACCTAGTACAGGAATATCCATCAGATCCGCCATCTTTACAGCCTTTTCTACGATCATAGAAACCAGATCCTGTGGGGAAGTCACAATGATAATACCGTCTACAGGCAGCGTCTGATACACAGTAAGCGCCACGTCGCCTGTTCCAGGCGGCATGTCTACAAACATCACATCTACATCACCCCAGCAAACATCGCTCCAAAACTGCTGAACAACGCCTCCCAGAATCGGTCCCCTCCATACAACCGGATCTGTTTCATTCTCCAAAAGAAGGTTGATAGACATCGCTTTAATTCCCGTGTCTGTTACTGCCGGCAAAAGCATTTCATCATTACCCATAGCCTTGCCTGTAATACCAAAGGCCTTCGGAATAGATGGGCCAGTGATATCAGCATCCAATACGGCAACGCTCTTGCCCTGTCGCTTCGCCGCAGCCGCCAGCATGGAAGTAACGGACGATTTCCCTACGCCGCCTTTTCCGCTGACAACACCGATTACCTTTCTTACCTCAGACAGATCATTCATCGGCGCTTTTTCAATACCAGGGTTTTCCTGTCTTTCGCTGCAGCTTGCACTGCAAGATCCACAATCATGATTACAATCACTCATAACAATTTTTCTCCTTTTTATTATTTAAGTATTAAGCGTAGAATGGACATGAACCACATTCCGGTCTCCTCGGATGATCCGGATCGCAATAAAGTGGAAAAATTCGCAGATCGTGACTCAACTTATCTCCCATTAGAGATTTCAAGGCTGCGATCTGACAAAGCGTTCCCGCAAACTCTGTTACAGTTCCGGCTTTTATCTTCCGCATGGTCTCACGATAAACCTGAGGCATATCACGTTCATAAAACGCGTCTTTATATTCATAAAACTGTTCAAATTCAGGCAATTCTACTGGGTTGTACACCGGACAATAGAGGATACAATTATTGCATTTCTGACATCCGTCCTCATTCACTGACGGATACTTATATCCTTCTTCCGTTTGCTCCATTTTCACGCAGGCATGTTTGCACCCTACAACACAGGCAGAACAGCCATTACAATTTTTCACTCTGTCTGTCAGCTGCATCCCGCACCTCCTCTCCAATAACGTGTGTAGACATTATACCATAAGCGCTAACCTCTGTCTTCGCCTCCCGGCTCGCCACTCGCTAAGCGCTCTGGGTATCTGTTACACATCGGCTCTGTCTTCGCTTTCAGCTCGTCAGTCGCCGTGTGTAGACATTATACCATGACGATTCCTCTGAACATAGAATCGCAAGTCATGGTTCAATGAACGCATCCCTGCGGCAACGCCGTTTCAATCGTTCGCGTTCATTATACCACAATAAGGGGGAAAATAAAAGTTGTAGTAAATTTTCAAAAAAATCTTGCTTTTTTTACTGTTCTGTAATATAATACAGACAAAGGAAGGATTAAAAAAGAGATAAAAATCTATAGAAAGGAAGCGAAAGGATATGTTGAACCGCTGTCAAGGACCAGGAGATATCTCAGCGGCAGAATTCTTTGCTTCGAAATCCGCATAGCAACGTCAGAGATCCAAGGAATAGACTTACGGTATGAGGGGAAAGACCCGCCGACAATGTACTGACAGGAATGCTTGAAAAGGATGGAGAAGCTTGTAGCAATTTTGCCGGTAATGTACACAATTCCATAGATCGTTATTACAGAATAAAGTTCGAGGCTGTCCGTTGAGACAGCCTCTGTTTTTTATCTATCCATAGCGATTCCTATTCGCTCTCCCTGCATCACCCGAGTTTCATAACCCTCCCGGCTGTTTACAAGGATATCCTCATCGATCATAACCTGATCCTTTTTCAAACACAAAATAACAGTAGATCCGCCAAAGGCAAAGTATCCCTTTTCCTCTCCCCGCAGAACAGCTGCCTTGCCATCTTCATGATTTACGATCTTTCCCACCATCAGAGCGCCTACCTCAATCATCAGCAGCACACCAAAATGAACACTCTTTAAAATGGAAATACACCGGCTGTTTTCTTTATAAACAGGATAACGCTGACAAGCTGCCGGATTTACTGTATGAAATACTCCGTCAATATAATGATTTTCACTCTTTTCTCCATCGTCTACATAGCAATAACGGTGATAATCATCTACAGTCAGACGAAACAAAAGCAGCTGACCTCCGGCATATTTCGCCGCCAGCTTCTTACTGCGTGTCAGGCTTTCCATAGTATATTCCGTCCCCTTCACCATAAACCGGGCGCTTTCATCGATAGAATGTACTGTCAGCTTACTGTCGCAGGGTGCAATAAAGGCTTCCGGGGTTTGGTCCACCGGCCTGCTTTCCACCTTAATCTTTCTAGTGAAAAAGTCGTTATAAGAAGAAAAGCTTTGCTTTTCGTAATCGTCCAGACAGATACCCTTTGATCGTACAAAAGGGCCTACAGCCACTTTAGACACGCCTCTGTCAAGAAGCCAGCCGCCGGCTTTTGAGACGCCGGGGCGAATCAGCATTCTGACGATCGTCCGGCCTGTTCGGCTTCCGTAAAGTCTTTCAAGAAAACGGTCTTGTCCATCATCGCTGCCCAAAATACGACCTTCTCGATCCTTATATTCCATAAAGCCTCCTTAGATGACCAACGGACGGTTGAATCTGTAATGAGAGTAAACAAAAGTCACAATAATCGCTATAGCCACGATCGCTACCAATAGGGCCAAAACCTTATTGCTCGGTTTTTTCATTTTGAAATCCGCGATGAACAATGTTCCGGTTCCAAACAGCATAACCAGCTGAATCAAATAAAACGCTTTGGGACCTACTGCAAAATTCAACAGAAATACCAACGGCAGGATCACTGCGATAGACGTAATCGGCAAGCCATGATAAACCTTTTCATGTTCCTCATCAGAAAAGAAGTTGTTCGTTTCTATTACGTTGAAAAATGCCAATCGGATTACACCGCAAATGCAATAGAAACCAATTGCTAGCATACCAAGGCTACCCTTAACGCCCATGCAATAGCAGATTACTGCCGGAAATGCGCCGAAAGCTACCACATCGCACAGCGAATCCAACTGGATACCAAAGAGTTTCTCATCGTCAGTACGATCCTTCTTTCTCCGCGCGACTTTACCATCAAACATATCAAAGAAACCGGAGAGAGCCAGACAAAACACCGCCATCCGAAAATGTCCGCCGATAGCAAAGGTCATTCCGGTTATCGCCGACAACAGGCTCATGTATGTAAGTATTACCGTATAATTATAAAATCCTATCATTCTTCTTTTCCTCTAAAAATAATAAAGTAGGCAGCGGCTGTAAAAACAGCGCTGATCAATAATTGCGTATAAAAACTGATCCCTCTGCTGACGATCATAGCCGGCATCGTTAACGCAGCTCCGCATACCGGCAAAAAGATCATCTGAAACAGATGCTCGCTGATACCCATGCCTCCCGGCAGCGGCAACATATCTACTGCCATGGAAATCATCGCCTGCAATATTACAATTTCAAGCATACTGATATGGCGAACCCCGAAGGATAACAGCACTAAATAAGTAATCGAAAACAGGAAGATACGCTGAAGGAACGTAATTGCCAGCACGTTAAAAATGACTCTTTTATTAGCTGCAAAATACATAGAAGCTTTCCCGTAGCTTTCCATCGACCTTTCCAGTTTTCTCTCTAAAACAGCAATCTTCCGCTCACTGACAAAGCGTTTCAGAAGCCGGAAGCACCCCATAACCAATCTCTTTGCCATCTGTGGGCAAAAAACTAACGCCAGCATAGCGCTGATACAAATCACGTTAAGAAAAATACCTAACCAAATCCACGCCATTGCCGGTCTGAGAAAATTCATAATCTGTGCAGGTCGGATAATCAGCACCAGCGCGCCAATTATGACCAATACCAGCTTATAAGTTATTGTAACGATAAGCAATACCAGCGTTGATAAATGGATGGGCAGTTTATCCTTTTTCATAAACAGGATCTGCACTGGTTGTCCTCCTGTAGCAGAAGGGGTCACCAGGCTGAAGAAAAACCCCACAAAAGAGTACAGAAAACAGTGATCCAGCCTGACGGTCTGCTTCAAAGACCGCATCATATACCAAATAATAACTGATTCACTGAGGATGAAGGCTATCACCAGCGCGACACCTGCCAGCCAATAGTCAGAACGCGCCTGCCGCACATAGCCAAAAACCTGCGTCAAATTCTGATCCTTGAAAACATAATGTAATGTTAAAACAAAGCAAATCAGCACAAATATACAGTTAAGCAATGTTTTCTTTTTCTTCATAATCGTCCGTTCTTCCAAATACCTTTTGATCAAGCCATTCATATAATCGCTTGAAAATTATATAACCGGAAACATGCCGGCTCAGTGCAAAGCAACCCAAAGCGATGGTTATACCTCCCAGAATATCCACCAGATAATGCTGCTTAGTAAACTGCGTTGAAGCGAAAATCAGTACTGCGAAAATCAGCGTAGACTGCCGATACCACAGCGGAATCCTATCACACTTTTTAATACCCAGATAACACATCAAACTAGCCAGGCAATGTATGGAAGGAAACAAATCCAACGGCTGATCTAAAGTATAGATCATACGCATAGCCCAGTCCCAGAATCCGTCCCCCACAATCTCCGGACGAATATTGGTAGTCGGGTATAGAATAAAGATTACACCGCAAACAGTCCTGCTCAGCATATCGGCAAACACAAAACGAAACCAGTCGTCTCTGTTGTTCTCTCTTGCCGCAAGCACATAACTGACGATCCAAAAGATATAGCTCAGTACGTAAATGGACACCCACGCAGGCTGAAACGGCACCATTCTATCCAGATCAGTGGTGAGATCATGGAGTTGAAGATTCAACCCATAAATCACTCTCTGGGTAACCCAATAAACCGCACAATTCCAAATGAAACACCCAATCAAAGAAAAGAACGCATATCGGGGAATCCATCTTTCCACGTGCGTTCTATACAAAATCCGCAGGCTTCTGTTTCCATTGTCTTCTCCCATAAGCTATACCCCCCCATAGGAATTTCACTATACATTATATCGTACAGCCTTTTGCAATGCAAGATTCTTAAGAAAAACTAAGAAATATTTAAGATTTACCCTCCTTTATCTCCACATACTGTCAAAAGATATCTGCAGGTCAATCCAACTCTCCTGCTTCGCAGCCTTCACAATATCTCCGTCCATGAAATCACCTACGAGAAACGGTGACAGTGGATCGTGCCGCCGCATATTGGCTTCTACAGTTTCTCTGTCGTAATTTGCATAGCAATACGAACAGCCATGACCACATGTATTATAAGCGCCGATATCGCTGCCCAAAATACAACTGCAGCTTTCGCGAGTTTGAGATGTCTTCGGAACGCGCAACGGCAATCCCACAGCCCGTTCTAGAATTTCTTTCGTCTGGCATCCGCTGCAGTCGGCGCCTAAATCTGCCAGCTCCTCTCCTTCAGCACAGGGTCGAACCACCATATCGTATCGCGCCGCAATCTCAATGAAAGCCTTCCCCAAAGCCAGTCTATCCTCCTTCGCAACTACCTTTCCCTCCGGAAAATTGCGTTTGGTCTTCTCATAAAGATCCAAAAAACTGATTACGCAATGATCCGTATATCCAGCCAACTGGGCCGCCAGATGTTCAAAAGCCTTCACGTGAAACTCCTGATCATATTTTTCAGTTAAAAAAACAGGGTCATACCGCCAGGAAACACAACGGCTTCCCAATCGTTCAGATAATTGACAAAAAGCATCCATCACCCTTCCCGCTTCCGGCACATACGGCTCAATATCCTTTCCGTACGGTGTAATCGTCACCGCCCAATATTGATGATATTCTGCCAGCCTGGCAAGGCCTGAAAGCATAGGCTCTGGATTCTTTGTACAAAACGCAATACAGTCCACTAAAGATGGATTCAGCAGGTAACGGGTTACCTGCTGGGGATGATAAGGATTTCGTACAAGTACGTTGCCTTCCTCTATTCTATTGTAAAACCATCGGCTGTAAAAAGCCGGTATATCCGTTCTGTTTCCGGTATTTATAATCATCGATTTACAATCTTTCCTATATTTTTCAGCTGAATCGAAATTGTCCCATCCGCATGATTGATGAACTCCACATATCTGCTATTCTCCAAATACTCTGTAGGAATTTTAATTTCAATGCCCGTATCAGTTTTAATTTTATGACTGCGAATGCTTTTAACCACCTTCGGATTTTCCACAGTAATCTTCGGTGGCATATCCGCTTCCATAGCCTTCTGCCGAAAGGTGCTTTTCATCTGGTCATTCTCCCGAAACACCTCTTCACAGATATCTGACGGTGTAAATGGTACGTTTTGCTCCGCGCTTTCAATAATGCAGCTCTTTGCTCTGGCTGCTGCAATCGCCGGATTAGCCCCATATTCCTCCGCAACCTGCCCTGCGATCTTTCTGATCGTTCTCACAGTGTCTCTGTCAGATTGTCCATACACGCATTGCAGAACCTTATCCGGCAATACTTGTATTTCTTCGCCGCAGATAGCTCGTTTTCTGTCGCACAGAAAGATGCGGAAGCTTTCCAGATCAATCAGCGCATAACTGGAAATCTTCTGACTGGTATTAGGCAGCAGCGTAAAATAGCGAATAATTTTATTCGCCACTCCGTCCTGACCGTTCTCTACCTGATGGGTATAAGCAATCTTGTTTGGCAACAGCAAAAGTCCCACATATTCCCGGCTTTCTTCAGTAAACTGGCAGACCAAAAAGTCCATGGATTCCGGCTCGTCAGCCTGTGAAACCTGATCATAGAGTAAATTTCCTACCGCTGTAGAAAACTCCGTAAAGTCAATACCCTCCTGAATATACCTCTGCAAAGTCTGCCTAAAAATGCTGTATTCCTGAAACTCGCCTTCCTTCTTCCCGCCATCCTCCAGGATACGAGACAGATGTTTCTCAATAAACTCCGCGGTTCCATAGTCAGAGAGCTCCAGCTCCTTCTGCGAAAAGACGCAGATGTCAGAATTAAAGTCCATAATGTGCAGGATAGCTTTTCTGATAATCATTCGTCCCTCCTCTACAGTTTGGTAAACTCGGTATAAATTGCCTGTACAGCTGAAATATAATCAGATTCATCCACACCGAGCAGCATGTTGATCTTTTCTGATCCGTGATCGATCAGGCGAATATTAATCTTTCTGCTGGCCAACGCGCTGAGCACCTTTACCGCGACGCCGGGACCGGTAAACAGTTCCCGTCCTACTACAGCAATCATCGCGATATCCTTTGTCAGAGTCACTGTAGCTGTACCGCTGTGTTCCTTAATCCTTTCGATCAAAACATCTTCGCATTCATCAATTTCTGCCTGTCGCACCACAATTGTCAGAGAGTCGATACCCGACAAAAGATTTTTAATAGAGATCCCTCTCGTTGAAAACAGTTCCAAAATCTCCGCCCTCAGCTCTGGCTGTTCACTGAATCCCGGCTTTTCCACCACAATCGTAGTAAAGCCCTTTTTCCCTGAAATACCGGAAATAGACAATCTGCTCTGATAGTAATCCGCATTCTTTACGATCATCGTTCCGCTATCCTCCGGACGGTTAGTATTTCTGATGTTAATAGGAATTTCAAGCTTAACTACCGGGAACACAGCGGCCTCATGCATAACGGCAGCGCCCATATAAGACAGCTCCCGCAGCTCCTTATATGTAATGACCGGCACAGCCAAAGGATTGTCCACGATGCGAGGATCAGCTATAAGAAAACCGGAAACATCCGTCCAGTTTTCATAAATATCCGCGCCTACGGCCGCCGCGACAATAGCGCCGGTAATATCGGAACCGCCTCTGGAAAAGGCTTTAATTGAGCCATCAGGCAGACTGCCGTAAAAACCGGGAATTACTGCACGTCCGGCCTTTGTCAGAAGGCCTCCCAACACTTCTTTGGTCTTGACTTCGTCATAATTTCCTTTCTCGTCCATCCAGATAGCGCCCTGCGCATCGATAAAGTCAAAGCCTGTCAGTTCTGCCATAATACGGCCGTTAAGATACTCGCCGCGGCTGACAATATAATCGTACTGATCAGGATCGCCGATAGCCTCCGCGATTCTGGCAAACTCTGCATCCACATCCAAAGTAACGCCAAGACCGCGAACCATGACCTTATACCGTGACTGTATCTTTAACAGAATTTCCTCTGCCTCAGTTCTCGGCTTCTCCGCGCACTGAATCAACAGATCTGTTACTTTCTGGTCCTCTTTCGAACGTTTGCCGGGCGCGCTGACTACGACAAAATGCCGCGATGAGTCCTCTTTAACAATAGCGGCTGCCTTGCGGAACTGCTCAGCATCGGCAAGAGATGTGCCGCCAAATTTAGCCACCTTGCAATCCGCTTTTTCTCTAAAGATGTCTGCTACAGATTCGTCGTCTATCTGATTGATATCATACTGTGTAGTCTGATATACGAAATAATTAAGCCAATTTGAGTACAACAGGTTAGCGCAAGAGCGCCACTTAACCACCGGTTCTTTGGTATCATCATCGTTCGGGAAATAATTGCATGGAATCTCCGGATGAATACCTGCGTTCTTATCACGCACGTATTCTTTCAGCAGCGTATCCGCATCGTATTCAGAATGACCCATGACAAATATCTGCCGGTCATTTTCCGATTTTACAGCAAAAACACCTGCCTCATCAGAGCTGGAAATCACCTTCAATTCCGGCACTGCTTCAATATCCTCACGATTGACAGTGGTATTTCTTGAATGCGGCACGTAAAATTCATCATCAAAGCCGCGGAACAGCATGCCTTTTTTGTAGTCCAGCCGATGCTTAAATACGCCGGACAGCTTCTTTGGCAAAGTATGCTTCTGAATGCCATAATGATAATATAACCCGGCCTGCGCACCCCAACAAATATGAAACGTACTGTGAACGTGACGTTTGGACCACTCCATAATTTCACACAGCTCGTCCCAGTAATCCACTTCCTCAAATTCCATCAGTTCTACCGGCGCTCCGGTAATAATCATACCATCGTAAAATTTATCTTTAACCTGATCAAAGGTTTTGTAGAACGCAATCATATGTTCTTCTGATGTATTGGACGCTTTATGGGTGCCGGTCTGCAGCAGCTCCAGCTCCACCTGCAGCGGTGTATTTCCCAGAAGTCTGGTCAGCTGCGTTTCCGTATCGATCTTGGTCGGCATCAAATTCAGGATTAGAATCTGCAACGGTCTGATGTCCTGCGTCATAGCTCTGGTATCCGTCATCACGAATACGTTTTCCTGCGTTAAGGTCTCGATAGCCGGTAAATTATTAGGCACTTTAATTGGCATATGTAAAATTCCTCCTGTTTCGGTTGAATATCTCTACAATTTATTGTACTTGTTATATTATGCGCTAAAATCTATGCGGTTGCAAGGAAATTTTCCTTCACAGAGCCAGATGTTACTATTATAATGAGAGTAATACAGGAGGATACTACAAATGGAAAGATACGATTCGGACGAGTTTGCCGCCCGCGTTTATGATATCGTCAAACAGATACCCTTTGGTAAAGTGGCTTCTTACGGACAAATTGCTCTGCTGGCAGGATATCCCCGCCGCGCTCGTCTAGTTGGACGCGTCATGAGGGACTGTCCTGATGGTCTGCCCTGGCATCGGGTCATTCGCTCTGACGGCGCTGTCGCGGAAGGTGTATCGCGAAATCTATGCAAACAGTTGTTGTTAGCTGAAGGCGTCTTTTTTCTTCCAAACGGCAAAGTGGACATGGGGCAATTCCGATGGGAGCGGCAATGGTAGAGTTTTGGACAACAGAAAAGTCTGATGCGGACCATAAGCCGGCCCGACCAGACTTTTCTCCTTTTCTTATTCCTTGCCGTTCCAGCAATAAGTACACAATTTGTTATGCGGCAGGCCTGTCGCATCCAACATATCGTCTAAGCGATTAAACCGCAAGGTGGTAAATCCCATTTCTTTACGAATCTCATCTACCATCTTTTCATATTTTTCGCTTTCCGGATCGGCGTATTCCTGCAGTAATTTCTCATCAGCAGCGTTGCCGTTTTCCAAACGAGCAATGACTCTGCGAGTGATCAAATCCATCTCCGATGTAGAACGGGAAAAGTTCAGATACTTACAGCTATACAGAAGCGGCGGACAGGCTGGGCGAACATGAACAGCCTTTGCCCCGCATTGATACAGAAACTCTACCGTTTCTCTCAGCTGCGTACCTCTAACTATGGAATCGTCGATCAAAATCATAGTCTTATCTTCGATGAGATCATTAACCGCCAGCAATTTCATCTTAGCGATCAGATCACGTTTGCTCTGGATCGTCGGCATGAAGGATCGCGGCCAAGTCGGCGTATATTTTATAAACGGTCTGGAGTATGGAATGCCGGACTCGTTAGCATACCCTACAGCATGCGCGATACCCGAATCAGGTACACCAGCTACAATATCTGCTTCTACATCATCCCTCTGCGCCATCTTAGTACCGCAGATATTCCGCATCTTTTCTACTGATAAGCCTTCGTAAGCGCTGGCAGGATAACCATAATATACCCACAGGAAAGTACAGATCTTCATTTCCTCATTAGGGTTCATCAAGGTTACGCAATTCTTATCATTGATAACTACGATCTCTCCCGGTCCCAGTTCCTTATAATCACTGTAGCCCAAATTCTTATACGCGAAATTTTCAAAGGATACGCAGAACGCGTCTTCTTTCTTTCCCACAACAATCGGCGTCCTTCCGTACTTATCGCGCGCAGCATAGATTCCAGCCTGATTCATAACAAGAACGGACAATGAACCCTCTACAGATTCCAATGCGTAATGGATTCCCTCTATCATATTTTCTTTTTGGTTAATCAAAGCGGCGACCAGCTCTGTAGCGTTAACTTCCCCGCCGCTCATCTCCAGAAAATGAGCATGTCCCGTATCAAAAAGTCCTTGCACCAGTGAATCACTGTTATTGATTTTTCCGACAGTTGTCAAGGCATAAGTACCGTGATGCGAACGGATAATCAAAGGCTGCGGCTCATAGTCAGAAATACAGCCGATACCCATCGTTCCATGCATATCGTTGACTTCTCTGTCAAACTTCGTTCTAAAAGGTGCATTCTCTATATTGTGAATCGATCTATTGAATTTTCCATTGCCGTATACGGCCATACCGCCTCGACGAGTTCCCAAATGAGAATGATAGTCAATACCAAAAAATAAATCAAAGACACAGTCTTGCTGTGCCGCTACGCCAAAAAAACCGCCCATTTTCTTCTCCTTATTCATTTATTGTTCGTGTTTTTGCTAATATTTTTAGCTTAAAAGCCAAAAACGTTCAGCACATGTATGTATTCTATCACAAATCTTCGACACTTTCCATAGGAAATTACTTTAAATCACAGAAAACACAAAAAAGTTTTCTTTTTCTTTCTTCCGCGCGCCATCTTCTTTTTCTTATCAGCAAAATGTTCGTCTTTTCTCTTGCACAGTCCTCACCTTTGCAATATAATGATACTATTCATTATCATCCACAGGAGGACAACATGAAACAGAACAAACAAAAAGAAATAGAAATAAAATTGAATGAAATCATAGAAAAGGACATCAATCCACAGCTCAGCTCCCATATGGGCGGCGCGCTGCTCAGCGCTTTCGAGGATGGTATCGCGTACATCCAGTTTACCGGCAGCTGCCGGGGCTGCTACGCCGCTGACGACACCCTGAAAAATATCGTAAAGCCTGCTTTAATGAATAAAATCCCACAGTTAAAAGACGTAGTAATCGATGATTCCGTCAGTGAGGATCTTTTGGATTTTGCCCGTTCCCTGCTCCGCGGAGGTGACAAATAATGCATATCGGCGTTAAATTCTGCGGCGGCTGCAATCCGCGCTATGACCGCCGCGCCTATTACGAATCCATGATCAAAAGACATCCGTCTCACGCTTTCTCCATTGCAGAGGAAGGCGGCTTTTATGACTGTCTTCTCGTCATCGGCGGATGTTCCAGCTGCTGCGCCTCTCATGACGAGTATCGCTATAATAAACTGATCAAAGTGTGGGATGCTTCTGATCAGCCCGAATTTGCGTAAGATATCGTACAGAGAGTTTCATTTTATTGAAGCTCTCTGTTATTTTCCCCCCTATATATCAAGATCTTCGTCAGTAACGATACCCTCCGCCACAATATCGGTCGGCCCTGTCAAGTATATCTCCTTTTTATCATTTACACATTGGATATCAATACGAAGCTCTCCTCCCGGAACAATGACACGCACATCTTTCCCGTCACTTTCATCTGATTCCATTAAAGTGGCGACAACAGAGCCGGTTCCCGTTCCGCAGGCCAGAGTAAAGTCTTCCACGCCACGCTCATAGGTCAACTCCACCAGCCGGTTATCCCCAGCCTTATCATAGAAGTTCACATTGGCGCCTTTCGTAAATGTGGAATCATATCTTAGCTTTTGTCCTAATTCATAGAGCCTTCCAAGAAGCGGGTCGTCATGCATGCGGCCAGAAAGTATCTTATCCTCGATATCCTCGCCTTCATCAAAAAGCGCGCAGAGCCCCTCATATCTCAGCACAGCGTGAGGAATCCCCGGATCGCCCAGCTCAACGTAGGAATATGTATAGGTACGACCAGAAACAGTAATCTCTTGCTTCAGCGCAATCTTACTGATCTCATTGAGCCTAACCGTATACATCCTGGCGCTCTGCCGTTTTCCGATGACCATACCTGCTGTAGTCTCTATCCTCTGCCTATCTCCTGCCAGACCCTTTTCAAAGCCATATCTGGCAATACACCGAGCGCCATTGCCGCACATTTCGCCTACGCTGCCGTCCGCGTTAAAAAAGCGCATTCTGTAATCACCGCCCTGCTCTGGAAAATCTACCGCCATAAGCCCGTCAGCGCCAACAGAAAACCTTCTTCTGCAAAGGCTTTTCGCCAAATAACTCAATTGTTCCGACGATAAACCTTCCTCCATATTGTTAATAATGATAAAATCATTACCTGCTCCGTGCATTTTTGTAAAATTCATGTTTGTTCCTCTTAATCTTTCTACGCGTGTTTTCCACTTACCAGTGACCACATGCAAACATTACAAAATGAAAAAACTGCCCATCGGACAGTTTTCTATCTTTGGTTGCGGGGACAGTCCGTTGTGCGATTTTGCAAAGCAAAATCGCCGCCCTTCACAGGCTCAAGCAGCCTGTTCGGGCCGTGACCTACTCGACAGTCCGCAGGACTGTCTCGTTTCACGGTCGCGCCTCTCGGTTCAAGTCCTGCCGCCGCAAAATCATCATAAAAAACTGCTCAAAAGAGCAGTTTTATCTTCATGGTTGCGGGGACAGGACTTGAACCTGCGACCTCCGGGTTATGAGCCCGACGAGCTACCAACTGCTCTACCCCGCGACATCAGATTGCCCTTTCGGCAATCATTATATAAATATCACACCACACATTCATATATATGACGCAATATTATTTTTATGTCTGACTTTCTATCCCACCAATATGATTGGTGCCGGAGACCGGGGTCGAACCGGTACGATCGGTAAGGATCGCAGGATTTTAAGTCCTGTGCGTCTGCCAATTCCGCCACTCCGGCATAAAATTGGCTCCGAGGGTGGGGCTCGAACCCACAGCCTACCGGTTAACAGCCGGTTGCTCCACCATTGAGCTACCTCGGAATACCTGCTTACTGTCAATCAGTATTATTAACAGCAACAGAAAATATTATACACTTCTTCCATATAAAAGTCAATGCTTTTTTTCGAAACTTTTATTTGAGCTGATGTCAAGTTCACGGTAACATATAAAAACAACAAATATCCTTTTCATGATTTCAACGTTATTATCGCACCCTCATTTCAGTCCCGATCTATTTACCGTTGACAGAAAAAGGATGTCATGCTACAATAAACATACCGTTAGTATGTTATAGTCAGGAGGAAACAAACCATGGCAAGAAGTAAACATCCGGAAGAAACAGTCAATCTGATACTAGACGTATCCTTCCGTCTTTTTCTGGAGAAAGGCTACCAATACACCTCTATTCAAGATATCATCGACAATTTAGGCGGTCTGAGCAAGGGTGCTATCTACCATCACTTCAAATCAAAAGAAGATATTCTGATAGCCGTCACGGATCGGCTAACAGCAGATTCCAACAGATTGCTGTCTCAAATCAGAGATTTGGATGGCGTCTCAGGCAAAGAAAAATTAAGAATGGCCTTCAAAAGTTCCTTAAATCGTCCTGTACAAGACAAACTGTTTACCATCGCGCCTAACATGAATAACAATCCGCAATTATTCTTTTCCATGTTAGAAGACACAATTAAATTTGCTGCTCCAGAATATATCCGGCCGATTATTCAGCAGGGTATCGACGACGGTTCTATCACCACAGAGTATCCCGAACAGCTGGCTGAATTGATTCTGCTTCTAGCGAATGTCTGGCTCAATCCAATGACTTCCGGCAGCTCTGTCGATGAAATTCGCGGTAAAGTCATGCTGTTCCGGCAGATGATGAAAGGCTTCGGTCTGGATATTATCGATGATGAAATTGTCGACAGATTGCTTACTCTAACAGATATTTATCAAGAGCACAGATAAATAAACGTGGTCGCTCGTTCTATACTGTCGGATTCTGCTGTACATCATAATCTATCTCTGCTGAGGCAGATTCTTTCTCACCGTTATACATACCGTCATGCGGTATCTATAATTAATCATCAAAGGAGGTATTCACCTAATGAAACAACAAAAATTTTCTAGAGATTTCTTTCTGGTAGTTATTGGTCAGATTATTTCTCTTTTTGGCAACGCTGCTATTCGATTTGCTTTACCGCTGTACCTTCTGAACCAAACCGGTTCCTCCGCATTATACGGCACTGTTACAGCCTGCGCTTTTATTCCCGCTATTTGTCTTTCGCCAATTGGCGGCATCATTGCAGATCGCGTCAATAAACGAAATATCATGGTCATTCTTGATTTTTCTACTGCCGCGGTCATCACACTCTTTTTTCTGCTCACAAATTCTATAAACCTGATTCTACTACTGACTGTTACATTGATGCTGTTGTACGGGATTTACGGAGCTTACCAACCCGCTGTCCAGGCCAGCGTTCCGGCTCTCGTTCAACCTGAATACATCCTTCAGGCCAACTCTATTATCAATATGATTTCTTCCCTTGCCGCGCTTATAGGACCTGTTCTGGGAGGCATTCTGTACAGCGCCTACGGCCTAACTCCCGTCCTGTTTTTATGTATTGTCTGTTTTATATTATCGGCAGTGATGGAGCTTTTCATTAAAATTCCCTTTGTCCGCCAACCAGCCGGCAATTCCATACCGCATATCATCAAAGACGATTTTTCTGTAAGCCTCCATTTTATATGGAAGGATAAATCTGTGATCGGCAAAGGACTTCTGGCCGTCTGCGGCATCAATCTGTTTCTTTCTTCCATGATCATTGTCGGCCTCCCATATATGGTTACGGAAGTTTTAGATTTCACTCCTGCCGCAGCCAATAAGCTCTATGGCTTCGCAGAAGGCGCTCTTGCAGCCGGAGGTTTAGCCGGAGGACTCTGTGCAGGTATCTTCGCTCGTAAGCTTACCATTGAGAAATCAGGAAGCTTTATTGTAATTTGTGCCATCTGTGTTTTCCCCATGGGTATCGCGCCGGCCCTTCTGTCCTCTCCAATAGCAAACTATGTAGTCCTTACTGTCTGCTGCTTCCTGATTATGATTTTTTCCACCCTTTTTTCAGTGCAGGTTATGGCCTTTGTGCAAACAGAAACTCCACAGCGTCTGATCGGAAAGGTCATTTCCGTCACTCTCACCGTAACACTTTGCGCCCAACCTCTGGGCAATGCCCTCTACGGTCTTCTGTTCCAAGTTTGCGATGGCTTCGAGTATGCAGTTATCCTACTAGCCGGTATCGCTTCACTCCTGATTTCTTTTAAATCAAAGGGGATCTTTCGCGGCTTTGTCAATCATGCCGGCGAACACGACGTCCAAAACAGAACAAAAGAAGACAAAATCCATAAAAATTCCCTAAAAATCGAAAAATAGAGATTGATTCTTTCAAAACAGCGGATATATAATATAACGGCAGCGCATTTAACATCTATCCACGATTTTAAATGGATTGTATTTTTATGTGCAATATTATTAATGAAGAAGGAGTTATCAATGAAACAAAAAGAAAGCCGGATATGGAACGGTATTGAGAAGTTTGGAAATAAGCTTCCACATCCCGTTTACATATTCATGATTTTAACCGTCGTAGTTTTCATCGTATCAGCTCTGTGCGGAAATATTGTGTTCCCACATCCGACTAGCGGTGAAGAACAGCATATCTCAAATTTGATGAGTAAAGAGGGTCTCACTTGGTTCTTGCAGTCCATGGTTGAAAACTTCGTAACATTCAGTCCACTGGGCATCACTTTAGTTTCCATGTTGGGCATCGGTATCGCTGAAGAAAGCGGACTTGTAACAGCAGTTATTAAATCCAGCATTTCTGGCGCGCCAAGGGCTCTTGTTACTGCAATTGTTTTATTCGTAGGCATCATGGGTAGCTTAGCAGGTTCCGCTACATTCGTAATTATCCCGCCTCTTGGCGCAATGATCTTCAGGGGCATGGGACGTCATCCGATCGCCGGGCTGGCAACCGGTTTTGCCGGTGTTGCCGCCGGTCTTTCCGCCAACCTTTTGATCACCCAGACAGATATTCTTCTCTCTGGTATTACAGAATCTGCAGCGCAGATCTATGATCCTTCTTACGCTGTAAATCCAACTGTAAACTGGTACTTCATGGCAGCGTCCACTATTGTGCTGACCATCGTCGGAACAATCGTTGTCGACAAAATCATCGAACCGAGATTAGGGGAATATCACGCGGAAGATGGTGAAGCAGATAACATCGAGACAGCAGAAAGCGAAACTCTCGCGGCTGTAACAGGAGAAGAAAAATCCGGACTGAAGTGGGCCGGTATCGCAACACTGATCTACGTCATTATCATCGCAATCACCATTATTCCAAAGAATGGGCTTCTCCGCGGCGAGGACGGCGGTGTTATTGTATCCCCATTCATGAGCGGTATGGTTCCAATTCTGACACTGCTGTTCTTAGTTGCCGGTTTAGCTTATGGTATTCGTACCAAGGTAATCAAGAAATCTGCAGATTTAGTTAACATGTGGGGAAAATCCATGGCTGGTTTAGCAGGCTTTGTGGTTCTCTGCTTCTTTGCGGGACAATTCGTCAAAGCATTCTCTCAATCCAACCTAGGACTTTATTTATCTGTCAAAGGCTCTGACTTCCTGAGCAGCAGTCACCTGACAGGCGTGCCTCTCATCGTTGCATTCATCGGTATCACCATGCTGATCAACTTTGTCATAGGCAGCGCTTCGGCTAAATGGGCTCTGATGGCGCCAATCTTCGTTCCGATGTTCATGGGCCTTGGCTTCACACCGGAATTTACACAAGCGGCGTTCCGTATTGCCGACTCTGTCACCAACTCCATTTCCCCATTAGAACCATTCATGCCTTTCATCATTATGACTGCGCTGAAATATGACAAAAAATCCGGTCTTGGCTCTATTATCGCTACAATGCTCCCATTAGCCATCACCTTTGCCGTTACATGGGTTCTTCTTCTTCTGATTTGGTACAAGCTGCAGCTGCCGTTAGGTCCAGGAAGCTTTATCATGATGTAAGGAGGAAAGCATGTTAGCTGATAAATATATCCAATCTCTTTCAAAAGAACTGGACGCAAGATTTGAAGCTCTTACCGCTATGAGCCGCAAAATCTGGGAGAATCCTGAACTGGGTTATCAGGAATATTTAGCTTCCGGACTGCTGTCTGATATGCTGGAGGAAAACGGTTTCGACCTGCAGCGCGGCATCAGCGGTATGGATACGGCGTTCCTTGCAGTAAAAAAATCCGGCAAGCCAGGTCCTGTCATAGCTTTTGTTGCAGAGTACGACGCTTTGCCAAAGATCGGTCACGGCTGCGGCCATAACCTTTTCTGCTGTTCCGCGGTCGGCGCAGGCATCGCTTTAAGTCATATTCAGGAAACCCTTGGCGGTGAAGTCCGCGTCATCGGTTCCCCTGCTGAAGAAGGTACAGTAGAAAACTACGGTGCTAAAGTTATCCTGGTAGAAAAGGGATACTTTGACGACGTAGACTGCGTGCTGACTGCCCATGGAGAAGGAGAAACTGTCATAGAACGTCATCTGGTAGCGGCAATTACCATAAAAGTTCACTTCAAAGGTTTTGCTGTCCATTGCGGAGGCGATCCAACGCAGGGTAAAAACGCGCTCACTGCCGGCATGCTTTGCATCAACAACATGAACGCTATCCGTCAGCAGCATCTGCCCTGTGATGTAGTCAACTCTATCATTACTGACGGAGGACTGCTCTCTAACACCATTCCGGACAGCTGCAGTCTGGAGTTCAGCATCCGCTCAGATACAGCCAAAAACCTGGCAAGAGTCAGACGCGACCTGGAAAATTCCGCAAAAGCCGCAGCTCTGGTTACCGGGTGCGACTACAAAATGGAAGTTGTTAAAAACCCAATGAAGGATACGAAATCCAATCACCAGATGGGTCTGGTGATGGCCGAATATCTGGATTCCATCGGAGAATCTTATAAGCAGGAGGATTCTCGAAATTTTGCCTGGGACGTAGGCGACATCTGCTATGCTTGCCCAACCCTTGGTTCTTATTTCAAAATGGGGCCAGAGGATATTATCTGCCATACAGACGGCTTCTGTCAGGCTGCAAATTCTGACTTAGGCTACAGGGGCATGCTGCTCGCCGCCAAAGGCATGGGAGCTGTTGCCTGTGAGTACATGGTTGATCCGGAGCTTCGCGCGCGAATCGCTGAAGAATTCAAAGAAAAAATATCCGAATAGTTGTAACATAAAAAACCTCCCGAAGATCCTTGCTCAATTCGGGAGGTTTTCATCTCTTATCTAAATGTGGAGACAGAAATCTCTGTTTCCATTTCTTTTGCTTTTGCCGCTTTTTTCATTTCACTTTCAATCGGAGTAAAGGTTCCGTCTTCATTCGGTGTAAATACAAAATGTTCCTTCAGGAAAATAATATCGTCCCTGTATACGGAATCCAACTCGGCAAGAACAGCAGCACGGCAGGCAATCTCAGCGCCGGCTTCCTTTGCCAATGTTTCCAAGGCGTTGAGGGATTCGCCTGTAGCGATAACATCATCAATGATAGCAACTCTCTTACCGCGAATTTTCTCTACATCACAGCCATCCATGTAGAGCGTCTGCTTTTTTTGCGTAGTAATGGAATAAACGTTAGCTTCCAACACATTCTGCATATATGGTTTGTTGCTTTTTCTAGCTACAACAAAATCCTTGTGTCCGAGAATTCTACTGATTTCATAAGTCAGAATAATCCCCTTTGCTTCTGCTGTCAAAAGTACGTCAAACTCCGGAAGTCTCTTTGCAAGCTCTGGCGCTACAGCCTGTACCAGTTCTGTATCAGAGACGATGCAGAAGCTGGCAAGCGCCATATCATCCTTTATCTTTACAAAAGGAAGCTGTCTTTTTACGCCGCAAATTTCAAAATCAAAATAAGGGGGGTTGTATTTCATTTTCGTTCCTTTCTTACATTGAATTTCCTACAATATTATACAATATTTGCCGCTCTGGGGCAACATCACATTACGCAAAGGGGAATAGTCAGAAAACTTGCTTAAATACTGCTACGTCTTTGCCGAAACAATGATAAAGGATCGTTGGATTTTGAGCAATATTTTAAAATTGTATCTTGACAATCATCACAATCTATACTATAATTATTTTTGTCGTCAGTGAGATGGCAATGTTCCGAGGTAGCTCAATGGTGGAGCAACCGGCTGTTAACCGGTAGGCTGTGGGTTCGAGCCCCACCCTCGGAGCCAATTTTTTTATGTAGCCTAATGTGGTACGCCGGAATGGCGGAATTGGCAGACGCACAGGACTTAAAATCCTGCGATCCTTACCGATCGTACCGGTTCGACCCCGGTTTCCGGCACCATTTATAGATTACATATTTGATATCGCGGGGTAGAGCAGTTGGTAGCTCGTCGGGCTCATAACCCGGAGGTCGCAGGTTCAAGTCCTGTCCCCGCAACCATGAAGATAAAACTGCTCTTTTGAGCAGTTTTTTGTGATAATTTCGCAGGGACAGGTCTTGAACCGAGAGGCGTGACCGTGAAACGAGACAGTCCTGCGGACTGTCGAGTAGGTCACGGTCCGAACAGGCTGCTTGAGCCTGTGAAGGGCGGCGATTTTGCTTTGCAAAATCGCGCAACGGACTGTCCCCGCAACCATGAAGATAAAACTGCTCTTTTGAGCAGTTTTTTATGATGATTTCGCGGCGACAGGACTTGAACCGAGAGGCGTGACCGTGAAACGAGACAGTCCTGCGGACTGTCGAGTAGGTCACGGCCCGAACAGACTGCTTGAGCCTGTGAAGGGCGGCGATTTTGCTTTGCAAAATCGCGCAACGGACTGTCCCCGCAACCATGAAGATAAAACTGCTCTTTTGAGCAGTTTTTTATGATGATTTCGCGGCGACAGGACTTGAACCGAGAGGCGTGACCGTGAAACGAGACAGTCCTGCGGACTGTCGAGTAGGTCACGGTCCGAACAGGCTGCTTGAGCCTGTGAAGGGCGGCGATTTTGCTTTGCAAAATCGCGCAACGGACTGTCCCCGCAACCAAATCGAAATAAAAAAGCTGCTCTCATGAGCAGTTTTTTTGTGATGATTTCGCGGCGACAGGACTTGAACCGAGAGGCGTGACCAAAGACCTTACGACATTCCCTCGGCTTTCTCCGCGCGATCCAATTCAGCATTCTGTTTTACCACCTGAATTTTTTTCCGATATTTATCCGCCATTTCCATATTTCCCTCAGCTTCATATAAAGCCGCCAATTCATCCATAGCCTCAACATTACTTGGCGACAGCTTGAGTACCTGCAAAAATCGCTCTTTTGCCATATCTCTTTCCCCCGTCGCTTGATAAGCGACGCCAAGATAATACCACAGCGGCCACCAGGTATTGAAGCGAGTATCATCCTCGTAGCCAGCCAATACAGAAATTCCCTCATCAAATCTGCCGGCCAGCACATGATTGTAGCCCTCCTCAATCCTTACCGGCTCCTCCAGCTTCGCAAGCCATCCGCTGACCTCATCCTTCTGCTCCTGGTTTTCCGACAGTTTCATAAACGTCTCCCACGTCAGCTTCGCCTTCATATATAATCCCAGGTTCAGATATCCATAGCCCAGGAAATAAAATCCCATGTCAAAATCCGGTTTTTTCAGCGTCAGCTTCTCAAAAGCCTCTAAGGATTCAGCCTTATAACGGCCTATATACTCCTCGCCTTCCCCATTCTCGTAAGAATCCTTACATGCACGTCCATAGCAATACAACGCGTCCACATTATCCGGGTCAATCAAAAGAGCCGCACGGAAACAAATGCAGGCATGATCAAAATCATTTTTCGCGGCGGCTTCCACCCCGTCGCCAATCAACGGTCTGGCAAAATCCTTTGTAAAGGTCCTCAAAATATAGGCCACATAATTATCCCTGTACTTAAAATTCAGATCGCAACCCACAATAAACGCCATGTTCTGCGCAATCACAAGGGTAGACAGATTTGACAGCGCCGTCTTGCGAATAGGCACCGGTACACCGGACAGGATGTCCGCAATGCCCGCCTTTTCCAGATAATTATCCGACAATTCATCGAACAAAAAGTCATCTACATGAGAAATCAGATATTCTCCGATACGATCCTGTATTCTTTTCATTTCCATTGCAAATTCCATCCTTTTTTATAAAATTTCTTCACCGCGTCAAAGTTCATGGTTTTTTCCAGATCCTCCATCAAAAGGCGTCCGGCGCGCTCTTTTATCACGTCAGAGGATACGGTATGCTCCACAAACAGTAATAAAATTCGATATAGGTCTTCCTTTTTGTGAGAACGATGCTGAAATCCTTGTCCATAGAAAAAAACGGCCAGCTTTTCATAAAACCCAAACGCGCTGCCATCAAAGCATTCTGCGATCATCATTTGTACAGTCTGCGAAAATCCGCCTTTATTGTGATATAATTCCAGCACAGCTTCAATCTCAGCAAGCCTATCCATATCAAGGGCTGACATCCATCGGCTGGCCAAAATCTGATACGGCGCGTAGCTTCGTTGAAGATAACCGTATTCCTCCGCTTGCTCTCGTATTTTTGTGCCTTTGAGCAGCTTCAAAAATCCCAGCTGCAAATTATCAGCTCCAAGCTCGTAAACCGTATCAAAGGATAAGGCAAAGGATTCGTAATCCTCATAAGGCAGTCCCGCAATCAGATCCACATGAATATGGCTGTTTCCCATAGCTACTAAACTTCGTATATTCTTCAGCGCTCGCGCCATATCCTCGACGCGATCTATGGCGGCTAACGCCGCGGCATTACAGCTCTGAATGCCAATCTCAAATTGGAACAGCCCCTTTCTTGCACCGGCGATCACTTTCTGGCAGCTGTCATCTAAAAGCGCCGCGCAGATTTCAAAGTGAAAATTTGTCGTTCCATTGTCATGATCGATCAAATACTGCCAAATCGACTTAGCCCGCTGTTTATCAAAATTAAAGGTTCTGTCAATAAATTTTACTTGGCGAATACCGGCATCCAAAAACCATGAAAGTTCCGAGAGCGTTCGTTCTAGCGGCAACGGCCTGATGGTTTTTTCCAAAGAAGACAAGCAATAACTGCACCGATACGGACATCCTCTGGAGGCTTCATAGTAAACTACCTTATCTTCCGCCGGAGGCAAATTTTCATAGGGAAATGGCAAAGCTGCCATTTCAATCACCTCTCCCATCTCATTATCGCGGATACAATCGCCGTCTCGCCAGATAAGAGACGGTAGCCCTGACAGACACCCTTTGACTGATAACCCCGACTGCAGATCTGCACATAGTTTTTCAAACGCGGTCTCTCCCTCTCCTCGGAGAATACCGTCAGCCCACGGATTTTGCTGTAAAAACGCGTCCGCCTCATAACTGACCTCCGGACCTCCCAGCAAAATGATAAGGGATGGTTGTGTTTTTTTCAGATCGGCAGCCAGGTCGCAGATCTGCCGGATATTCCAAATATAGCAGGAAAAGCAGACGATGTCGAATTGTCCCCGCAAAATTTCTCCGTAAACATATCCGGCCTCATTGTTAATAGTAAATTCCTTTACATACAGCTGATCCGCAGACAGACCGGCTCTGCGGCCACTTTCGTATAAGTACCGCAGAGCCAGATTACTGTGTATATATTTCGCGTTTAACGTTGTCAAAAGAAGTCTCATCTATAGCATCCTGAATCTTTCATCTTTTAATAGCCCTGTATCCTCCATGGCTCGTTGCAGCTGTTCCATCATTCTCGGTTTATCTGCCGGCAGATTCCCTCGCAGAGAAACATAGTTTGACGCGTGATTGCTGCGGAACACGCAAGGCTTGGTCGGATTGGCATGCTTCAATAGCAAATAGGTTTCCGCTACTACCTCCTCTGCTGACAGAAGATGGATCTCACCTCGGTCTATCTGACCTGTAATCGGCGCGCGGAAGTCCAGCATCAGTGTCAGAAGTCCAACGTAGGATGCATTCATCTCACTGATCATTTTGCCCGTTTCAATGGCGTGATCCTCCCAGCCTTCTTTTCCCGCCAAACCCGAAATAAAGGTGACGGAAGCCGGTATTCCCGCATCCTCAATCCTGTGTACCGATTCGATCATCTGCTCTCGCGTTACTCCTTTGCACACAGCGTCCAGCACCTTCTGGCTTCCTGACTCAGCGCCCAAATAGATCATACCGATCCCGGCGTCTCTGAGACGTTTTAGCTCCTCCGGCGTCTTTCTCAGCACATCCTTCGCCGAGCCGTAGACACTGACTCGTTTGCACTCCGGAAACAGCTCCCGGATTCTATCCAGAATTACCAAAAGCTTGTCTGTCGCCAGGCACAAAGCGTCTCCATCGCACAGAAAAATCCGCTCTACCTTACGATAGGTTTTTCTGGCTATTTCCAGATCTTCCATAACCTCCTTTACGTCTCTGACCCGAAATCGTTTGTCCTTAAACATGCTGCAAAAGGTGCATTTATTGTGTGAGCATCCGATGGTCACTTGGATTAACAGACTGTATGCCTCGCTTGGCGGTCTGTAGATATCGCCTTCATACCTCATAAATCAAATATCCTTTCCTTACATACGTTCCGGCGCTTTCATGCCAAGCAGAGCCAAACCGTTCTTAATCGCCTCCTTGGCAGCCATAACCAAAGCCACCTTGGCAGTCTTTTCAGCTTCATTATCGGTAAGGATATGCTCGTCATGATAGAAGCGGTTAAAGCCCTGCGCCATATCCACGATATGTCTGGTTACAATAGAAGGCTCATATTTTTCTCCCGCGTCCTTAACGATTGCAGGGAATTTATACAGTAACTTCGCAAGCTCGTAAGCGCTATCACTGCACAGATAACTGCAATCCAGCCCATCAGCCTCGGCGGCCTTGCTGACAATCTCCTCACCGGCCTTACGCAATACGGAAGCGCATCTTGCATGGGTATACTGCACATACGGACCGGTTTCACCATCAAAATTGAGGACCTTATCCCATTTGAAGACATAATCCTTGATTCTGTTATTCGACAGCTCCTGGAAAATAACAGCGCCGATTCCTACTGTTTTGGCAGTCTCATCGATGGCCTCCTCTGATGCTCCCGGATTCTTTTCCGCGATGATTTCTCTGGTCTTTTCTACTGCCTTATTCAATACGTCTTCCAGGAAAACAACGCGTCCATGTCTGGTAGACATAGTGCCTTCTTCCAGGCTGACCAAGCCAAACGGCACATGAATACAGTCCTTTTCCCACTGATAACCCATCAGCTGCAGTACCTTTTTCCACTGCGCAAAGTGCAAATTCTGCTGAGAAGCGACTACGTAGATATTCTTATAGAAATCATAGGTTTCTTTTCTGTAATTAGCCGCCGCGATATCTCTGGTGATATACAGCGTTGAGCCATCAGATTTGGTAATCAGCGCAACACCGAGACCATATTCTTCTAGATCTACAATCTGCGCGCCCTGAGATTCCTGCATCAGTCCCTTTTCCTTCAGCTCATTGACGAAACGCGGCATTTTGTCAGAATAAAAGCTTTCGCCTGCATAGGAGTCAAAGGTAATTCCCAGCATATCGTAAACTCTGTTGAATTCTTTCAGAGATTCATCGCGGAACCACTGCCACAGCTCAGTTTCTTCCTTTTCACCGTGCTCCAGTCTTGTAAAAATTTCTCTTGCTTCATCGTCAAGTTCAGGATGAGTTTCCACCTCTACATGGAACTTGGTATAGTAGCTGAGAAGCGTCTTAATCGGCTCTTTGACGACGTCTTCCTTGTTGCCCCAGTGTCTGTAAGCACAGATCATCTTTCCGAACTGCGTGCCGTAGTCCCCCAGGTGATTGATTCTGACAACGTCATAACCTAAAGCGTCATAAATCTTGTAGATGGAATTTCCGATTACCGTACTTCTGATGTGACCGATATGGAACGGCTTCGCGATATTCGGGGAAGAATATTCCACAATGACCTTCTTTCCATCGCCCACATTGGACTTCCCGAAATCCTCTTTCTGTTCCAAAACCTCACGAAGCACGTCGCCCACAAATTCTTCCTTGGAAATAAACATATTTACATACGCATTAACCTGCTCGACCTTTTCAAACAAAGGATTTCCGCTCAGACCCTCTGCTATGCCCTTTGCAATGAGAGGCGGCGCTTTACGCAAGGTCTTTGCTAATTTAAAGCATGGAAACGCATAATCCCCCATCTTCGTATCCTGGGGCACTTCTACCATAGCCTCAATTTCGGAGAGCTCCAGCCCTTCCACCTGCTGCGCGATCAATTTCGCGATTTCTTCCTTAAAATTTACCATCTTTTATCTCCTTCTCTGAAATAACTTTGATACCTCTGTCACGGAGCTTCGCTGCAAAACAGCCCCAACCGTCTGTCAGTGTTCCGCTGAAAGTCCCGTCATAGATCCTCCCGCTTCCACAGGACGGACTGTTGGCTTTTAATATTGCTCCTTCAATTTCTTCACCTCGCCGCTGTGCCTCCTGCAATGCGGCCAGTAGGGAAATCGTAGAGCCCTTAGCAAAAGCCTCGGTTACGTCTTTCCCCTCTTTATCCATAATTCTGTCTCCAATTCGCTCTGCGGGCGGTCTTGGTACCGGTAATCCGCTGGCTGCCTCCGGGCAGACGCCGCAGCAGGAATGCTCCGCGCGAAAATCCGCCGCCTCCTGACAGAAATTATTGCCTCCATTATATTTACAGTTTGCGCCTAATAAGCAGCTGCTGATCAAATACATAGTCTGTCACTCCGATTTTAATTTAACAATAGTAACGCCCTCGCCGCCTTCATTATAATTGCCTTTGCGGAAAGAAGCAACATGTTTATGACGTTTCATCATCGCACGTAGTCCGTTCTTCAAAACGCCTTCCCCTCTGCCGTGGATTACGGTTACTTCCTGCAGACCCGCCACATAGGCGTCATCCAGATATTTGTCTACGTCCATCACCGCGTCGTCCAGGTTTTCACCCTGTACGTTGATCGTAATTGATATATTCTGTGCTTTTGCCTTATACAAGCCTCCATATCCGGACGTCTTGGACTGCTTTTTTTTCTCAGTTCCGTCTACGATGAGCATTAAATCATCCACATTAAGGTTGGCCTTCATAATACCGATTTTAACCTGCAGATCTCCTTTGTCATCAGGAAGAGACAAAACCTCCCCGTTTTGATCCAGCGACAGAACCTTCACCCGATCGCCGATCCGTAGCTGAGAAGCGTCTATAGGCTGATTGTTGACCCTTCGGATAATTCTCTCCTGATACTTTTCTTCGCTTTCTCTCAGCTTACGTCTGCTCTTGTCAAACCGTTTGTTTCTTTCGCCTAAGCTCTGAACCTTAGAAAGCTGCCGCAACTCCTTCTGAACCTCGCTGGCCGTCTCTCTGGCGTCCCGCAGCATAACCCTGGCTTCCTCTCTGGCATCAGCGATGATCTTCTCCTTTTTCTTCTCCAGAGCCGATAGCTCCCGTTCAATCTCCTCTTGCTTTTTCTTCATTGAGATATTGATCATGACGGCTTCATCGCGCTCAGCTTCAGCCTTTTTCTTATCAGCTTCGATCGCGCTGATCACTTCTTCAAATTCAATATCTCCCCGTTCAATCAGCTGACCTGCTCTGTCGATAAGACTCTCTGGCAATCCCAGCTTTCTCGAAATTTCAAAAGCGTTGGATTTCCCAGGTATGCCGATCGTCAACCTGTATGTCGGACTTAAAGTCGTTACATCAAACTCCATAGAAGCATTTTCAACACCCTCCGTAGAAAGCGCATACTTCTTAATCTCATTATAATGGGTTGTAGCGATGGTGCAAGCTCCCCTTTTATAAAGTGTCTCCAGAATCGAGATCGCAAGGGCCGCTCCCTCCGTAGGATCTGTGCCTGCCCCTAATTCATCCACCAGTACCAAACTGTGATCGTCCGCTTCCTCCACAATCCTCACAATATTCTTCATGTGAGAAGAAAAAGTTGATAAGCTCTGTTCGATGCTCTGCTCGTCACCGATATCTGCAAAGACGTCTGAGAAAACAGGAATCTGACTCTGGCTGGAAGCCGGAATATGCAATCCGCTGGCCGCCATAAGCGACAATAGTCCCGCGGTTTTCAGCGTCACTGTCTTTCCCCCTGTGTTAGGTCCCGTAACTACCAGAGTTCGATACCCTTCTCCCACAGCTACGTTGATAGGCACTACCTTTTTGGCGTCAATCAAAGGGTGTCTGCCGGAACGTATATCCAGATGTCCCCGGTCGTTGATCTGCGGCTCCTCTCCGTCCATGCGTCTTGACAATTTCCCCTTTGCCATAATATAGTCCAGCTGAATGAGCAGCTCCTGATTATTCTTAATATCGTGATAACGCTCTGCAACGGCTTCCGACAGTTCAGTCAGAATGCGGGCAATCTCCGCCTGCTCCGCCAATTCTAGCTCCCGCAGTTCATTATTTAAGTTGACGATAGCTTGCGGTTCAATAAACAGCGTAGCGCCGGCCTTCGACTGATCGTGAACAATCCCCGGGAAGTGCGCTCTGTGCTCCTGCTTCACCGGTATTACATATCTTCCATCGCGAATTGTAACAATCGCATCCTGCAGATATGTTCTATTAGCCGTTGAACTGATCATCTGATTCAGCTTATTTCGTATGGCCTCGTTTTGTCTGGCCATTGTTCTGCGAATAGATCTCAGCTCGCCGGACGCGTTATCGCTCATTTCATCCTCCGACAAAATGCATCGGTCAATGTTTTCCATAAGTCGTGGCATCACTACCAGCAGCTCTGTCATAGACCGTATCAATGGCAGCTCTGGTAAATCGCTTTTCATAAAAGAAACAATTCTGCTCGCAATGGATAAATTATAGTGAATCTGCAGCAGCTGCTTCATAGTCAAAGCTCCGCCTTTCCTTGCAAATCCAACGCTTCCAGCGATATCATAGATGCCGCCTGTAGGAAGCGCCCCTTTACGCACAATAAGGTCAACCGCCTCAGTGGTTGACCTTAATTCTTCTGAAATTACCCGAATATCGGTATAGGGAAGCAGATGAGAAGCCATCTCCCGCGTCATATCACAGCCTGCTTCCTCCTTCAAAAGTTCAATTATTTTTTTGTACTCTAACACATCAAGTGCTTTTTTATTCATGATATTTCCTCTAGCTGTTATTCTTCATTTTTTCCAGCTCACTCTTCAACTGGATGTTCTCCATCTGTAAATCGAAGAAGGAATTCTCATATTCAGTACATTTTGCCTGCAGCTCCTTAAATCGCTCCTCGTTTTCTTTCTTTTGATTCTGCATCTGTGACAGGTTTTCCTTATACTGGGCGAAATTCTTCTTCGCGTCCTCCCACATCTTAAGATAATACTTAGAGTCGTTCTCTAGCTTTGTTATAGAGATTCGAAGCTGCTCCACCTGATTAAGGGCATCAAAGTATTCTTCCGCAACATTTATGGCAGTCAGAATGCCGATGCTGCCCTGGGCTGCCTCACCGGCAACCCTGCTTATAAGACGCATCTTATTATCAACGTACTCTGCTATTCTCTGAATTTCTTCTTCGGCCTTATCACCGGCTATCGTATACTCCTGGCCGTAAATCTTTACAGTTACTTTGCTGTCCATATTTCCACCTTTCTAACTACGCTGCCATTTCTGTTGACTTGCATCGCCCCGTCATCCTGCCGGCTTGCATCGCCGGGTTAGGACTCTTCGCCGTAGAGTGCCACGCGCTAAAGCGCTGCACTCCTGACGGGGGTCCTACCTACGGCTTCTCTTCGCCGTCATCCTGCCGGCTTGCATCGCCGGGTTAGGACTCTTCGCCGTAGAGTGCCACGCGCTAAAGCGCTGCACTCCTGACGGGGGTCCTACCTACGGCTTCTCTTCGCCGTCATCCTGCCGGCTTGCATCGCCGGGTTAGGACTCTTCGCCGTAGAGTGCCACGCGCTAAAGCGCTGCACTCCTGACGGGGGTCCTACCTACGGCTTCTCTTCGCCGTCATCCTGCCGGCTTGCATCGCCGGGTTAGGACTCCCTTATTACTGCTTGGAATGCTTCTTTTAATGCATCAACAACATTCGCGTGTACTGAGTCTGCTTCTTCGTCTGTCAGTGTCCTGTCATCGTGTCTATATGTTAGGCTGAATGCAACGCTCTTCTTGCCCTCATCAACCTGTTTTCCTCTATATACGTCAAAGAGTTTCACGTCTCTGAGAAGCTCCTTGCCAGCCTCTCTGATCTTCTTTTCCATATCGCCGACCAGGGTATCCTCGTCAACAATCATCGCTATATCTCTGGATGTCGACGGATACTTCGGCGGCTGATGATAGAGAATTTCTCTGTTTGAAAGCTCTACAATCACATCGAAGAACAATTCGCTCACATAAGCGCGTGTTCCGATTCCGTATTTTTCACTTACGTCCGGGTGCACCTCACCCATGATGCCCAGTTCCACCTCCTGACCGTTGATATCTTTGGTGAGAATCCGCGCGCATCTGCCCGGGTGATATACTTTGTAGTCCGATTCAGCTGTAAATTCCAGCTCTTTGATGCCTAGTCTTTCCAGCAGCGTGCAGATGATGCCTTTCAGAGTGAAAAAGTCCTCATCCTTGCCGTAAAGACCCAGCGATAAATTATAAGATTCGACCGGCAGCGCGTTTGCGTCCATCAGATTATTCATGAAGGTCAGCGCAATTTCGTAAGCGCCTACACGATCGATGTTTCTTGCATAGTTTCTGCCAAGAACCTCCAGCATGCCTGGTGTCAGCAGGGTTCGCATGGCAGCGGTTTCTTCTCCCATCGGATTGATGATTTCAACCAGATTTCTTTCCCAGGAATCTTCCTCAATGCCGATATTGTCCAGAATCTTCTGGTTGGAGAAGGAATAGGTCTGAATTTCATTTAAGCCCATACCGCAGAGCAGGTTTCTGGTCAGATCACGCAGGGCCCAACTCTTGGAAACAGTTCCTACTGTATCAGCCTTCGGCAGCGTCATTGGCAGATTGTCAAATCCGTATAATCTGGCAACTTCCTCTACACAGTCGATTTCTTCCTTCATATCCTGACGAACAGTCGGCGGCGTCACCAGCATGATATCGCCCTCGCCAGCTACCTCCATATCCAGGCGCTTGAAGTAGCCTTCCATTTCCTCTCTCGGAATCTCCGTACCCAGCACCTTGTTTACTTTGCTGACTCTGCAGGAGATGGTCACCGGCTTCTGCGGATTGTGATAGACATCCACGCTGCCGTTTAAGACCTTGCCGCATCCCAGCATTTCCACCAGCTTGCAGACTCTGTCAGCAGCAGCTTCTGCCAGATTCGGGTCCAGGCCTCTTTCATATCTTGCGGAAGCCTCGGTTCTCATATCCAGCTTCTTCATCGAACGATGGATGGAATTCTTGTCAAAGCATGCGGATTCCACCAGTACAGTGTTGGTGTCGTCTACGATTTCTGAGTTGAGACCACCCATGATACCCGCAATACCGATCGGCTTCTCCGCATCGTTGATCATCAAAGTATCGGCGTAAATATCTCTTTCCTGTCCGTCCAAGGTCGTAAACTTATCGCCGTCCTTTGCCACATCAACGATAATATGGGAACCAGCCACGCTTCTGATATCGAACGCATGGAGCGGCTGACCGTATTCCATCATGACAAAGTTGGTGATATCTACCATGTTGTTAATCGGTCTCATGCCGGCTGCCATCAGCCTTTTCTGCAGCCACCACGGAGACTGTTCGATTTTTACGTCTTTGATGACTCTGGCGGTATAACGAAGGCAATTTTCATTTCTGACTTCTACGGAAATATAGTCTGACGCGTTTTCATCAGTCTTTTCGCATTCGTTTTCCGGATAGGTCATCTTTTCTTCGAAGACTGCCGCCGCTTCCTTTGCCATGCCCAGCATGCACAGGCAGTCCGGACGATTCGGCGTGATGCAGAAATCGATGGCATAATCGTGCAGACCCAACGCCTCTACAAAATCTTCTCCAAGATGTTCATCCCAGTTTCCCGGCAGCATCCAGATACCGTCCTTGGAAATATACGGCGCAATTTTATCCTCGATGCCCAATTCCTGCGGGCCGCACATCATACCGTTTGAGACAACGCCTCTCAGCTTGCCCTTGGTAATCTTCACGCCGCCTTCTACCTTCGGCTGGCCGTGAAGGGGTCCCGGAATATGGCTGTTATGCTTTGCAATCGGGCAATATCCGCCTTCGTAGATATTGGTAGCGCCGGTTACAATCTGCAGCGGTTCTTCTTCTCCTATGTTGATCTGGCAAACAACCAGCTTATCCGCGTCAGGATGCTGTTCGATCTTATCAATTCTGCCTACAACGACACCTTGGATACCGGTTCCCAGTTCTTCACAGGTTTCCATGTCGGAGCCGGACATAATCATACGGTTGCAGAATTCCTCGATTGGCACGTTGACATCTGTATAATCTTTTAACCAATTTAATGATACTAACATTTTATTTTAACCTCATAATGATCGTATTTCTTTCACTGTAACTTATTTGAACTGTTCGATGAATCTCATGTCGTTTTCGTATAGGAAACGAATATCGTCGATTCCGTACTTAAGCATGGCGATTCTCTCCACACCCATGCCAACCGCGAAGCCAGTATACTTTTCTGTGTCGATACCGCCTGCCTGATGTACATGAGGATGGGTCATGCCGCAGCCCAGAATTTCAATCCAGCCGCTGCCTTTGCAGACAGGACAGCCTTTGCCGCCGCATTTGAAACAGGAAACGTCCATTTCCGCGCTCGGCTCAGTGAATGGGAAGTGACTTGGACGGAACTTGGTTCTCGTCTCTGGTCCGAAAAGCTGTTTCGCCATATGGTCGAGAGAGCCTTTCAAATCTCCCATAGTAATGCCCTCGCCGATGACCATCATTTCTATCTGATGGAATGTCGGAGAATGTGTCGCGTCCGGTGTGTCTACCCTGTAACATCTTCCTGGAATTAAAACTTTGTATGGCAGAGGCATATCGTGCTCTGCTCTGATCTCCGCAGACGAGGTATGAGGTCTTAATACCTTGTCTTCGCTGATATAGAACGTATCGGTCAGGTCTCTCGCCGGATGATTCTCCGGAGAGTTGAGCGCGTCGAAAGTATTGTAAACAGTATCCACATCCGGTCCTTCGTAGACGGAATAACCCATGCCCTTAAAGATTTCCACTACTTCATCGATAACCTGGGTAATCGGATGTTTCACACCATAAACGACAGTTCTGCCCGGCTCGGTTACATCGATTTTTTCTGCCTTGAATTTTGCTTCCTTTGCCTTCTCTTTTACTTCAACAGCTTTTTCAGAAAGCAGCTGTTCAAACTCTGCTTTCACTTTATTCGCGGCCTGCCCCAGGGCCTTCTTTTCTTCTGGAGGAAGCTTTCCCATAGAACGGAGGATCTGCGTAAGCTCACCCTTCTTTCCAAGGATCTTAACTCTTACTTCTTCTGTGTCTGCCAGAGAGGATGCCTTGGCTAGTTGTGCTTTGGCTTCTTCCAGCATTTTCGCTAATTTCTCTTGCATCTTATTTATACCTCACATAAAAAATTTCTTCTCTGTGCCTCGTACATCAATATGCCTGCGGCAACAGCAGCATTAAGGGATTCCAGACTGCCCTCCATCGGAATCCTTACTCTGACGTCGGCCAATTGTATAAGTTCATCGCTTACGCCGCCGCCTTCATTGCCTATGACCAGAGCCGTAGCGCAAGAAAGGTCTGCGTCAAAGTATAAGGTGTCGGTATTTAGACTTGTCACAACCAGCTTCTTACCTAAGCTGTCGGCAAGCTCTCTCAGTTCCCTACCGTCCTCGACATGAACGATAGGGATTCTAAAGACGGAACCGGCCGCCGCGCGTATGGTCTTCGGCGAAAAGATATCCGCCGTGCCCTTTACCGCAACGACTGCTGCATACCCGGCGCCCTCGGCTGTCCTGATGATCGTGCCGATATTGCCCGGATCCTGCAATCTATCCAAAACAACAAAGTTGCTGTTTTCTGTAGTAATCGCTCCCAGCTCTCCGACTGTGTATTGTCTCTTTCTGACTACTGCGATAACGCCCTGACTTGTCTCTGTCTGCGCTAATCTGTCAAAAAGCTTCCCATCCATGACATACTTTTCACCGTCAGGCAAACCTTCTCCCAAAGTATCCTCCCGCAAAATCATATAGCACAAATCCTGCCTCGGAACTTCCTGCATAAGATTAAATCCCTCTATGAGATATTTGCCCTCTCTGTCCCTGTATTTTTTTTGAGCTAGCTTTTGGCATTCCTTATATATTCTGTTTTCTCTGGAGCGGATTTCTTTCATCATAGTAATTACACGAAAAAGCCGGTCACGCAAATGCCGGCTTTCCTACAAAGCAATAAAGGTTATTTCTGTCCCCGGAGAAAGTCCGGCAGGTCAAATCTTGAATTGCTCTTGTCCTCATCCTTGGTCTCATCAAAGATCTGTCCAAGAGTCATGCTTCTGCCTGTCAATCCATTCTCCGTAACAACTTCCTGCGGTTTAGAAGTGTTATAGCCTACAGAACCCGTAGATTCAAGTCCCTCACCAAAGCCTGTCGCGATAACGGTAATAGCAACCTCATCGTTCATTTCTTCGCTAACTGCCGCGCCGAAGATCAGAATTGCTTCTCTATCCGCCTGTTCTTCTACCATGCTTGCGATTTCGTTAACCTCCAGCATGCCCAAATCATATCCGCCGGATACATACAGAAGGATAGCTTTCGCGCCGCCGATCGTAGTCTCAAGCAATGGACTTTCGATAGCAGTCTTGACTGCGTCTTTCGCTCTGTTTTCGCCTTTGCCACGGCCTGTACCCATATGTGCCACACCTCTGTCGGTCATGACGCTCTTTACATCGGCAAAGTCTACGTTAATCAGCGCGTGATCACTGATCAAATCTGAAATGCCCTGCACACCTTTGCGCAGTACATCATCCGCCATCGTAAAGGCCTCCAGCATAGAGGTGTTCTTCTCGCAATTCTGCAGTAATTTGTCATTCGGTACTACAACCAGCGAGTCTACGTACTTTTTCAAAAAGCTCAATCCCAATTCGGCCTGATCTTTTCTCTTTTTACCTTCAAAGGAAAATGGTTTGGTTACCACGCCAACGGTAAGTATACCCATATCCTTGGATGCTTTCGCTATAATCGGAGCGGCCCCCGTTCCAGTACCGCCGCCCATGCCCGCAGTGATAAACACCATATCGGAGCCTTCCAGCAGATCTGTTATATCATCTAATGTTTCCTCTGCGGAGTGCTGACCTACTTCCGGATTTCCGCCTGCTCCCAGACCTCTGGTTAGTTTCTCTCCGATCTGTATCTTCGTCTCAGCCTTGCATCTATTCAACGCCTGTTTATCCGTATTGACGGCGATAAACTGTACGCCTCTTAAATCAGCTTCCATCATTCGATTTACAGCGTTACAGCCGCCGCCGCCTACGCCGATAACCTTGATGACTGCCGCATTATCCTGTCCAGTCTCAAATTGCAACATTCTAAATTGCCTCCTTGCATCCCATAATATAATCTATTTTATCACAAAAGCAGCGCCTTTGCATCTACTTTTTCACGAAAAATCCGGAGAAAATGGCACATAATTGTGATCGCCCAGGTTTATCGTACCTCGTTTTATGTCAGTTTTTATCAACTTATTAACAACCTTCTGTAAATTGCCGTTTTCTATGGCCTTCATCATCTGTTTCGGCGTTCCCCTTACTACCAGTGTATCATAGATGTACGCTTTGATAACGACTCTGGATACATCAATTTTTTTAAAGAAGAAATCACCGTCCTTCATGGTCGTCAGCATCTGAAGCGTACTTTTTAGAGTAGCCGCTTCTTCAGCTTCTACCAGCTCTCCTATATTTAATTTGCTGACCGTCAATCCTGTCAGCAATGTGAGCTTCGGGTCTACAGTTGTCTTTCTCAACATCGTCCCTTCTTCATCAATGACAATATAGGCGTCGCCATAAGAAATCGCGGCAATCTGCATTCTTTCATCTACTTGAATGATCAAAGTATCAGGCAGCTTTCTACGCACCTCTACTCCAGCAAAATACGGATCATCTAACAGCTTGTCCCTGATACCTGACGTTCCGGCCTGCCAGAAGATATTTCCTCCCGTTCGGGCATTGGCCATATTAATAACCTCGTCATCAGCATAGTAATGATTTCCCTCTACCTGAATAGATTTAACAGTGAAAAAGCCAGAAGACAAAAAAATTATAATTCCGGCTATCAAACCCAGGAAAATCAAAAATCTGCGCAAATAGTGCTTTTTTTTCCGAACTTTACGATCACGCTTAATCTGACGAAACACAATATCATCATAAACCTGATCTGATTCACTATTTGATTGGGGTTCATACGTATCTTCGTAATAATCTTTCATCCTTTTTCCATCTCCGCATAGATCACTTCACACGCGTCTAAAGGCGCGCACTGCGCGCTGGCTCTGCTCATCGCTTCCAGAATATCCGGATTGTTACGCAAACGCATAACTTCGCTGATCAGTCCCTCGCTAGTCAACTCTTTTTCCTCCAATAAAACCGCGCCGCCTTTATCTGCAACCGACTTTGCGTTAAAATATTGGTGATTGCCCGTTACATTAGGCGATGGAATCAAAATAGAGGCCTTTCCGCAAACTGTAGTCTCCGCAACGGATAAAGCGCCAGCTCTGCTGATTATCAAATCCGCTGCGCTCAGATAAGTCGGCATATCATTAATATAGGAACAAATCCGAACATTGGCCGCCGGTTCGATGCCTCTTTCCTCTGCCTTGTCCAGAATCTCTGTGTAATACTGACTTCCCGTACCGAAGATGAACGTCACGCCACTATGGCCGTTAACGGCTTCCATCAGGTCAAACGCCACCTCATTGATCTTCGCAGCGCCCTGGCTGCCTCCAAAAGAGAATACGACAAAATCGTCCTGCCCAATGGACAATGCTGTCCGAGCGGCGCTTTTATCTGCTTCGTAAAAGCTCTTACGTACCGGATTCCCTGCACAGATGTGCTTTTCCGGCTGGTGAAAATAATGACTCGCCTCAGGAAATCCAAGAAAAACTTTGTCTGCGAATTTCTCCAATGTCTTATTGGCAACGCCTGGAAAAGCGTTTTGCTCATGGAGATAGCAGCGCGCGCCATACTTATGACCGGCATACATTACCGGAACACAGACAAATCCTCCTGTACCAATGACGACATCCGGTTTAAATTTCTTCATGATACGATATGCCTGTGCCACGCCGCGCATCGTTGTCAACCCCGTATCGAAGACCTTCAGCAGATTTCGCCGGTCCAGCCACTTTGCAGATACAAACTCCATGTTATAGCCGCTTCTGGGTACAATATCCTTCTCCAATCCGATATCATTGCCGATATACAGCACTTCTGACGACGGATTTTTTTCCATTACTTTGTCTGCGATGGCAATGGCCGGATAAATATGGCCTCCCGTGCCGCCGCCGGTTACGATCACTCTCATAATATGTCCCTCCGATATTCTCTGCAATTTACCTGCGTTTCTCTGGTTTCCTTTCGGCCGGCGCGCCGCCGCTGCTTTGTCTGGATATATTCAACACCATACCTGCGGACGCCATAAATATCCAGAGCGCGTTGCCTCCATAGCTGACAAAAGGCAGCGCTATACCTGTTGGAGGCATCGATGACGTCACAACTGCAATATTGAGGATAACCTGCAGTCCAATCATTATGGTAATCCCGCCGGACAGCAGCATCCCAAACCGATCTGGCGCATTCAGGCATACGTGGAAGCACCGCCAGATTAAAACCACGTATACTACGATCAGAGCCAATAACCCTATAAATCCTAACTCCTCGCCAATGATAGCCAGAATAAAATCATTCTGGGGTTCCGGAAGATACAGATTCTTCTGGATGCTTTTGCCTAATCCCAAACCAAAAAGTCCTCCAGATCCCAGCGCTAACAAGGACTGCACTACCTGGAAACCATCTCCCAAAGCGTCCGCGAAAGGATCTAAAAAGCTGGTAAACCGTTTCGACCAATGCTCAGCCCCGATTTTATCCCCTATCATAATCAAACCAAATATACCGCCGCCTCCGGCAATCATAGCGCCGATAACATATTTCCACTGTAATCCGGCTAAAAACATAATTCCTGCAATGATGCCGCAAACCGTAATGGCAGTAGATAAATTCGGTTGCTTGATGATCAATCCTCCGAAAACACCCATGAGAAGAAGCAGCGGCAGAACGCCTCTCGAAAAGGAAAGGATAATCCTGGGATCACTGGCTAAATAAGACGCGGTAAAGATGATTACAGCGATCTTTGCGATCTCACCCGGCATGATGGTAAAGCCGATGTACAGCGCCCTGGTAGCGCCGCCTTCTTCCACGCCCAGAGGCGTTAATACCAGCAGCAGCAAAAGCAAACTGACGCCTAGAATCAAAATGGACAGTCTCCGGAAAATATGGTAATCTAACCGCGCGCAAACGCCCATAATGACAAAACCCGTCAAAGCGAAAACACCCTGTTTAATCAGATAACTGTATGGCGATCCGGAATCGTTAATGGACTTATAGTAGCTTGCGCTGAACACCATAACTACGCCAAAAATAACTAATATCGTCACCATGGCTATGATCACAAAATCACTCTGTTTTAAATTCTTTGCGCCTCTATGTTTCACTCTCATTTATAACCTGCTCACACAATTTTTAAAGTGTTCTCCCCTTTGCTCAAAGTTATCGTACATATCCCAGCTGGCACAGGCGGGTGATAGAAGTACAGTATCGCCAGGCTCTGCCAACTCGTAAGCTTTGTTAACACATTCCTGCATGTCTTTGCAATATACATAATCCGTAAATCCTTTGCGGTCCGCGGCTTCAGCAATGAGGCGGCCGTCTCTCCCCAGCAGAATCATCTTTTTAACACTGCCGTTGAATTGACTGATGAATTCGTCAAAGGTCTGCCCTTTAGCGTCGCCTCCGGCAATCAAAATGATATTTTTCTCAATCGCTCTGATCGCCGTTATCGCTGCGTCAATATTCGTTCCTTTAGAATCATTATAATAGTTAACGCCCTCAATCAGACCGCAAAATTCAATTCGATGCGCAACGCCGCTAAAGCTTTTGATCGTGCTGCCGATCGTCTCCGCGTCAATGCCGGCAAAATAGCAAATGGCCGCGGCCGCCAGAGCATTCTCAAGGTTATGCGTACCGATAATTTTCAGCTCGTCGCTGCCGCATATATCTACTAGCTCTCCCTGTTTGTTTCGAATTACCAGTCTGTTATCCTGAAGAAAAGCGCCGAAGGAAAGCTGATTCTTACGGCTAAAGGGCACAATCGTTGCCTGACAGTCTGACGCCAGCTTATAGCAAGTCTTATCGTCATAATTGATCACGAGATACCCATCGTCACGTTGGTTGGCAAAGATCTTTGCCTTCGCCTCTCCATAAGCTTTCATCGTATGATGTCTGTTCAGGTGATCCGGCGTCAAGTTTAAAATAGCAGACACAACCGGCTTGAAATACCGTGTAGTTTCCAGCTGAAAGCTGCTCGTCTCTGTAACCAGCCAATCCTCCGAAGCCGCGTCCATAGAGGCGGAAATAACCGCCACGCCGATATTGCCTACTACATAGGTCTTTCTCTTGGCCGCCTTGAAAATTTCACCTACCAGTGTGGTTGTCGTTGTCTTTCCATTGGTGCCTGTAATCGCGATATAATTTCCGCTTCCAATGCGGTAAGCGATTTCCAATTCACCGATAATCTCAGCGCCCTTATCCTTTGCTTCCTGAATAAAAGGCAGCTCTGGACTGACGCCGGGACTCAAAATCAACATATCAAACGCACCCATATCAGGCGGCGTCTGTGCGAAATAGCAGCGGACGCCTCTCCCCTTCAAAAAAGCAACCAGCTGTGCGTCTACAGTTTCTTCCTTTTTAGAGTCCTGAATATAAACCTCTGCTCCTAATCGCAGCATGGCCTGAGAAGCAGCAATACCTGACTTACCCAGACCTACAACCAATACCCTTTTATATTTCATGTTCTCCAAATTTGCGTTCATATCGTCACTCTTTCTCTTATTTCTTTTACAGATTCATGATAACATATGCGATAACACAGCATACCAGAGCGATAAGCCAGAACATAGCTACCACACCTTTTTCTTTCATACCGCCCATCTCAAAGTGATGGTGCAGCGGCGCCATACGGAAAAAGCGCTTACCACCTGTGCACTTAAAGTATACCACCTGAATGATAACTGAAAGCGCTTCCATCACATAAACGAGTCCAGCTACCGGAAGCAGAAACTCAACCTTCATGATGATCGCCGCTGAAGCCAACGCCCCGCCCAAAGCCATAGAGCCAGTATCACCCATGAATAATTTGGCCGGATACCGGTTGAAAACCAGAAATCCCAGGCAAGCTCCGGTAAGCGCACAGCAGAAAATCATCGGCGCGTCGTGGCCGAACTCCATACCTACAATGGCGAAAAAGAAAGCGACCAGCGCTGTTACGCCGGAAGACAAACCATCCAGTCCATCGGTTAGGTTTACGGCATTGGCCATAGCTACCACAACAAAGGCTACAAACGGAATATACATCCAACCAAAATCAACGTAACGATCAATAAACGGAATCCATACATCAGTACCGTAGCCTGAGAACTTAGCCATGTACACAGCCAAACCTACCGCGATCAGAATCTGCAGCACCAGCTTTTGCCAGGCTCGCAGACCCAGATTGTGCTTCTTTGCAACCTTGATATAATCATCCAGAAATCCGAGTAAACCAAAGAGCAATGTAACCACTAACATGATCAACGAATCTGTATTAACACTTCCGCCGATAAATGTCATTAAGAGCAGCGCCGCAAAGATCGCGATACCGCCCATCGTTGGTGTTCCCGCCTTGGAAAGATGAGATTGAGGCCCCTCCTCACGAATGAATTGCTGAAACTGTTTGTGCTTTAAAATGGGGATTTCCAGTGAAGTTAACACAGAAGATGCCATAGTCCCCAGCACTACTACAAAAATTAGTCTTAAGATCTCCATCATTTTTACTCCTGTTCTTTCATGATTTTATCTACGATCTGTTCCATCTCCATGGCTCTGGAGCCCTTAACCAGTACCGTGTCGTTACTTTTCAGCAATACGCGTAGCTCTGCGGACAGATCTTCTTTCGTATCAAAATGCTTTACCGCTGCCGCGCCGGCGCTAATCGCGCCTTCTGCAATATCGGCTGCTTTTTCTCCCGCTGTCAGCAGCAAATCTACTTTCTGTTCAGCAGCAAACTGCCCGATCTCACGATGATAAGCCGGTGAATTCTCTCCCAGTTCATTCATTCCTGCCAGAATCGCTACCTTTCGCCCTCCGGCTGTATGGATCAATGTCTCCAACGCTGATTTCATGGAATCGGGAGCAGCGTTGTACGTATCGTCAATAATCTTCATTGCACCCGCTTTTCGAATTGTCAGCCGTTTTCCTGTCAGCTGCAATTTTGACAAGCCTTCTGCCGCCTGCGCGGCGGTAATGCCGAAACAACTGGCGGCCGCCGCGGCCAATGCTGAGTTCAACGCATTGTGTGCGCCTGGTATTGCAAGTTGGATTCTGTAATCCCGATCTCGAACCGTCAAAGTATACGCAACGCCTTCTCCGCCTCTGTCTTCAATATGATGTACAAAATAGTCGCAGCAAGAATCTGTACCTACCCGAATAACATCATAAGCTTCAGAAAATACCGCCGTCTGCAGCATATCATTATCCTGATTGATAATCAGCGTGTTTCCCTCATGAAAATAGTCCGTGATTTCCAGTTTCGCTGCCAAAATCTCCTCTCTGCTTCCAAGGTTTTCAATATGAGAGATTCCTACATTTGTTATTATCCCAACATTTGGTCTGATTATATCCACCAGACGGTGAATTTCATTTCGATGATCCATACCGACTTCCAGCACCGCGGCTTCCATGGATTTATCAAAAGTAAAAATCGTCTGCGGCACACCGATGTCATTATTAAAATTACCCACTGTAGTTCCGGTAATATACTTTTCACGCAGAATCGCACAGACCATATCCCGGGTACTGGTTTTCCCCACGCTGCCAGTCACTGCAACGGTTTTCAAGTTTAATTTCTTTAAATACCAGCTGGCCAGAGCCTGCATTGCTCGAGTCGTATCCTTCACTAATATCACGCCGGCCTCTGGAAGATTCGCTGCCGCTGCTTCTCTATCTGTCAAAAATGCTCTGCAGCCATTCTCATAAGCCATCGGAATAAATTTATGAGCGTCATGGACTTCTCCTACAATCGGTACAAATAGTTCTCCAGCCTTTACCTTTCTGGAATCCGTACTGACTGCCGTAATTTCTTCTGTTCCGTCACCTGACAGAATTCGTCCGCCCGTAGCCTCTTTGATTTCCGCAATTGTAATTTTGTTCATTTCTCACCTTTTCTATTGACGCGAGAACCTGTTCCCTGTCGTCAAAATGTATTATCTCATCTCCAAGGATCTGATAATCCTCATGTCCTTTCCCGCAGATTGCAGCAATTTCACCGGGAACGCAGCTGCGTACCGCTTCCTCGATGGCCTGCCCGCGATCCTCAATAACCTGGAAAGGCGTATTATATTTTTCTATCTCTGTGATGATATCGTTGATGATAGCCTGTGGCTGCTCGTTTCTCGGATTATCTGAAGTAACGATAATCCTATCGGCATATTTTGCAGCTGCCTCACCCATGGCTTTTCTCCTTCCGAAATCCCGGTTTCCCCCGCATCCGAAGACGCATGTCACTCTGGACGGACGATATTCACGTAAAGATGTCAAAAGCTGTTTCAATCCTGTACCATTATGCGCGTAGTCTACCATAATCAGTCGCCCCGCATCCAACGCAAACATCTCCTGCCTGCCCGGCACAGAAATCTTCTGTAGAGCTGCAGACGCTGTTTGTTCAGGCACGCCCATTAGCAAAGCAGTGCTTATAGCCGCCATAGCATTACTGCAATTAAATTTGCCGGGCATTCCCAGAACAACGCCTGTATCAAAATCCTTTCCCCGAAGTCGGAACTCGCTGCCTAATGCGCCTGGCAGCCTTACTGTATAAAGGCTTTCCGCCCGCAAGTCGTTCCCCGGTTCAAAGCCGAAGGTCCGCAGGCGGCAGGACGCATTTTTTGTAATAAGTTCTATATTCGGGTCGTCTCCATTAACTAATCCAATCCCACATCTTCGAAAAAGCCGAGCTTTGCAGGATGCATATTCAGCAAAATCCTTATGCTCGAACGGACTGATATGATCTTCTTCTATATTGGTAAATACACCATAATCGAAAATCACTGGTTCTGTTCGTGAAAGCTTTAATGCCTGAGACGACACTTCAATCACTGCGGCTTTGCAGCCATTGCTGGCCATTTCTCGCAGATAGCGGTGAAGCCGGATAGAATCCGGCGTGGTATGGTCACTTTTCAGTATGTCTTTTCCTGTATCAGTTACAACTGTTCCGATGAGACCTGTCTTAATCCCGGCTTCATCAAGAATTTTCTTTATCATGAAGGTAGTCGTGGTCTTTCCTTTTGTTCCCGTTACTCCAACGGTTATCAACTCCCTGTGCGGCCAACCGTAAAAGGCTGACGCCATAGCGCCCATAGCCTTTCGAACGTCGTCCGTCATTAAAACTGCCGTTGTGCAATCAGCAGGCAGAGAGATTTCTCTATCGCAGACAATCGCTGACGCGCCTCGAAACACCGCGTCGTCCGCATAATCATGACCGTCCGTCAGACACCCTTTGATGCAGAAAAACATCGCTCCCTTTTCTGCCTGACGTGAATCCTCGGTTAAGGCTGTAATTTCGCAATCCGTTTTTCCACGGATGAGCTGGCAGTCTCCAGCCTTTGCTAATACTTCAAGTTTCAGATAAATCCTCTCGATTCTATATTCTGTCTATTCTCTGTACAGGTATACTTTTCCGCCTTTCTTAATCTTTTTGCCCGCCTTCGGATACTGGTCCACAACATCAAAATCTTTCTTGCTGCTAGTCTTAGGCGTCACTTTATATTTTAAACCATAGCTTCCCAAAATTCCGATTGCGTCGCTGTAGCTTTTTCCTGTTACATCAGGTACGTATGCGTACTCTGCCTTCAGGTCTTTTTCCTCATCTTTGGTATACTTTGGGTTGACGCCCAAATACGGAAGGGCGTTCTCTAAAAATTCTTTGGCAATCGGCGCTGCTGTAGCGCTACCGAACTGAATACCTTTCGGGCTGTCAACAACGACCAGTACGACCAGCTTTGGATCGTCCATCGGCGCCATACCGATAAAGGACGAATATGTGTCGCTTGAATATTTTCCATCTGAAGATGGTTTATCAGCTGTACCGGTTTTACCTCCAATGCGGAATCCTGCTATCTTCGCATTACCGCCGCCGCCTTCAGATACAACAAATTCCATAATCTTCTTCATATCGTTAGCCGTCTTTGAAGATATAACCTTGCGGATTTCTTTAGTTTCATATTCCTTGACTGTATCGCCGTCAGAATCAGTCAGCTTCTTAACCACACGAGGCTGCATCAGCACGCCGTCGTTGCCGATGGCGCACACCGCGCTGACCAATTGGATCGGAGTCACTGCAATACCCTGACCATACGACATGGTAGCTAATTCCACCGGTCCTATGATATCCTTCGGCTGTACCTGCGCGGAGGCCTCTGCCGGTAAATCGATATTGGTCTTACTGGTATCTGTAATGCCAAACATTTCCAAATAGTTATAATATGTTTCTTTTCCCATGGCAAGGGCCAGCTGAATCTGTACCGGATTGCAAGAGTTTCCTACGGCCTGAATCAAAGTCTCTGTACCGTGACCTTTCGGGCTCCAGCAGTGCAAGGTTACATGCGTCCCCGGCACAGTATATCCTACGTTACATGTGTAAGTTTTTTTCAGGTTGGTAACTCTTTCTTCCAATGCAGAAGATGTTGTAACCAGCTTAAAAGTAGATCCAGGTTCATAGGTGTCGCTGACGATGGGATTTCTCCACATCTGATTCAGATATGTGACCTGATCTTTATCTGACATTTTGTCGAAAACGGTCTTTTCTTTCTTATGATCCGGTTCTGTAGGAGTATTTGGATCAAATCCAGGGTTAGCAGCCATCGCCAGAACATCGCCGGTCTTTGGATCCATAACAAGGCACATGATCCGGTTTGCCTTAGTTTCTTTCATACCGTTGGCAATGGCGTTTTCAGCATAGTGTTGTATCACTTCATCGATGGTCAACGTTACGTTTAAACCGTCCTCTGCCTTGTAATAGGTTTCCTGTCCGTAAGACAGCTTGTTGCCGTTGAGGTCAGTATTCTTAATCCACCTTCCGGCTACGCCGCTCAGATATTCATTGTATTCCTGCTCTACACCGCTTCTGCCCAGATTATCGTCATTGACGCTGCCCAGCAGCTGAGAAGCAAAATTACCCAGCGGATAATATCTTTTCGTATTTTCTGCGATATCGATACCCCTTATATCCAGTTCATTTACCTTATCGCTTGTTTCCTTATCCAAATACTTTGCAATCTTGATCAGAGCCTGTTCTTTCACCAGTTTTTCTCTAACCTCACTGGCCTTCATATTCAGAATAACAGCCAGCGAGCTGCTGATTTCATCCAGTTTTTCACCTTTATAGTTCTCTTTGATCTCCGCTGGACGCGCCCACACAGTATAGCATGCCGCGCTCGTTGCCAGTTCCTTTCCATTTCTATCGAGAATATTGCCTCTCTTTGCTTCCAATGGAATATCGCTGGTCTGCTGATCCGTTGCAATTTTGCTGTATTCCTCTGCTTTTACTACCTGAATCCACGCCAGCCGAAAAGCCAGCAGAATCAGAAGCAGGCTGATCATCCCAAAAGTAATAATAATTCTTTTTTTGTTTCTTCCGCTTACCTTTGCCATATATGTCTCCAATTATTCCCGATTAAATATAGATAAAAACAGCCAGACGGGTCACTATATGAAATTGTCTGGCTGTTTTATGAAATTATCTTCTGGTGTTTCTCTGTCGTAATTCTATATTTTAAACTCGGTTTCAACCTCATTATACTCTGCGTTTTTCAATTATATGCCTGCTCTTTGATTACCATAGCAAAATTACCCTTTGGCGCGTCGCTGTCTTTCACGAAGACACACTCGCCTTCGCTTGGATACACCATGCCCAGTTTCTTAGTGGCAACCTTTTCAATATGTTCTATGTTATTAGCGCTTTTTATTTTAATATGCAGCGTATCAATTTCACCCTTTGTGGCTTCATTTTCACTGATAAGCTTATTATTTTCTACTCTAAGCTCCGCTGAATAAGCAGTTACTACGACCATGATAATACAGATCAATCCAATGATGACAGCTCCGGTCAATACTCTTTTCTTATCCTGTTGTCTCATTTCCTTTGCTCAACCTCTTGTATCATTTATAGTTTTTCGCATACTCGCAGCTTAGCGCTGCGAGAACGTGGGTTTTCGTCTAATTCCTTTTCCCCTGGTAAAATCGGCTTTCGGCTGATTCTTCTGATATCCGGTTTCTTTCCGCAGATGCAAACCGGAAACTCTTTAGGACAGGTGCACGGATTTTCCCGGCGCACCATCGTTTCTTTCACGATGCGGTCCTCTAATGAGTGGAAGGATATGACGCAAAGTCTTCCCTTAGAATTCATTACGTCGCAGAATTCCTCCATCGCTCTCTCAAGCTGACCCAACTCGTCATTTACTTCAATGCGAATGGCCTGAAAGGTTCTTTTCGCGGGATGCGGCCCATCTCTTCTTGCTTTCGCCGGAATTGCCGCTTTGATTATGTCTACTAATTCTCCGGTGCTTTCAATGGGCTTCTCTTTCCTTGCGCCAGTAATGAAGGAAGCTATGCGGGAAGCCCATTTTTCTTCACCGTACTTGGAGATGATCCTCGTCAGTTCTTCTTTGCTGCAGCGGTTAACTACATCATACGCTGTGTAAGTATCGTCTCGATTCATCCTCATGTCCAGGGGGGCATCCTGCATGTAGGAGAATCCTCTCTCCGCGTTATCCAGTTGGAAAGATGAAACGCCTAGATCTAGGAGAGCGCCATCTACGCCGCTCAGACCTAATTCTGTAAGAACTGACTTGATATCTGAATAATTGCTTTGTACAAAATATTTTCTGCATGGGTAGGATGACAACCGCTCCGAAGCCGCTTCCAAAGCATCCTGATCTCTATCGATGCCGATAAAGATTCCCTCCTCGGATAGTCGCTCGCAAACTTGCATGGCATGTCCGCCTCCGCCTAAAGTTCCGTCTACATAGACGCCGTCCGGCTTGATATTCAAATTGTCTATGCATTCCTCCAATAAAACGGAGGTATGTCTGAACTCCACCGCGTTTCCTCCCCGTGCTGTTTCCTGTTAAAATGGTTAGAAGTTATATTTTCTCAGAGCCGCAGCGAAATCCCGGGTGTCCATTTTGCTTTCATTATCCGGTGCATCCCACTTCTCCCTGCTCCATACTTCTATTTTTTTCATAGCGCCCATGGTAACCAAATCCTTGTCGATCCCGGCATATTCTTTCAACTCCGTAGGAATAACGATTCTTCCTTGCTTATCGAAATCCAGATCTGTAGCATTAGAACAGAAGTGACGAATAAACGCTCTGATTTCCGGATCTGACTCCGGCAACTCTGCAATTTTCTCCATCTGCCGTTCCCACTCTGCCATGGAATAGATGTACAGGCAGTCATCCAATCCTTTGGTCAGCACACACTTGCCGCCCAACTGATCTCTATGCTTAGACGGAACGATCATACGGTTCTTGGCATCTATGGAATTGTAGTATGTGCCCATGAACATGACGGCGTCCTCCCTGCGTATATTGATACCTATACATTCTTATTTTTCTCCATTTTACACCACTTTGCTCCACTTTGCAAGATTTATTCCCCACTTGATGGGAAATTACCTTCACTTTTTTGCTTTTTATTGCCCTGTTGGGGATAAAAAAAGAAAGCTGCACTATATATTGTGTTGCTCTCAATTATTACGCCCAAAATTTCATCTGTCTTCACCAAAAAACACGCCGGTGCATATGATAACAGTACCTCAGTGTTGATGAACAGATACCCTTTGCCAACACGGCACATCCGGTATCATCCACGCGCCGCAGCGAACTACTCAATACATAGCCGCGCGCTATTGAATCATGAATGTGAGGTAACAAATCTATGAATATGTGTAATGAATCAATGGTCTACCTGACCAAAGTTTTTTCCGATGTTGCTGTTAAATCCTGTCCGTTAATGAGCCAGTTGATTGCAGGGCCGGATGACTTTAACCAGCATCTGAGTTTTCTGGATGATAGAGAGAGAGATTGTGGATGTAACTGCGGCTGTAATTGCGGCTGTAATTGTGGATGCAACTGCCCGTCTACCTTTGAAATCACTGACGATACCAATTTTGCTATCGAAAGTACAGAAGTCTTTGTAACAGACTTTGACCTGTCCCATCCAAACACCCTGCAGCCGCATAACGTAACGGTAAACGGACTGCCTGTAGATAATATCGATTTCTTTAACGAAAGATATATGGCAGCCACCAACGATCTGATGACTAAAATCGGCGATTGTGACTGTATGGAAAACGGTCTTTCCACAAAGGGTTATCTGCTGATCACCGGCGCCAACTGCTGGAACGCACGGCTGACCATCGTTCTGAGAGGCAGCGCTTTTGGCTGCGGCGGCTGCAAACGCTTCAAGCTGGTCCTGACCACAAAGAATTGTGTCACCATTGACATCCCGGGCTGCAGCACTTTCGCTTCCGATATCTGCCTTCCTTGCACTACCGGCGGTATCGCACCAATTATCAACTTTTCTTTCAACGCGAGCGCCAAATTGCTCAATCCGGTTCTCACACCGGTTTCCGGCCCTTCCCAGTGTGCAGTACAGCTTTGCGGCTGCCTGATTACAGAACCGGAAGTTGAAATCCAGGTAACCAGACAGACGCTTTTCAGAACCACTGCTGAAAGTGTAAACATACCATGTGATGATCTGGCTAGATGCCGTCAGACTTCCAATCAGTGTGATGACGATGATGACGACGATTCCGGAGCATTCCGTCTTCACGGCAGATGCTGCGAAGATCCTTGCCAGGAAGAAGATGATGAAGATGACGACTGCCCATGCGCCCAGGACACTGACTGTCAGTGCGACTGCGGATGCGGCGAATCCCGCAGATCCAGAAACCGCTCCATTACCTGTCAGTGGAACGGTGGATGCGGATGCAACTTCTAAGCCAAAAAATACAACAGGGGCGGCCTATAGGCTGCCCCGTTTTCATTATCTATCTTCTGAAAATCATATCCTTCCGTCTCATTCCACGCTTTCCATACCTAATTCGGCGTATCAGCTTCACCGCCAACACAATTAGCAGAGCTGCTAAAGCAAGCACCAGTACGATCGCCGCCGCAATCATCCAGAAAAAACGATTGGGATGCTTTAAAAATGCAATAGGACTTCGACTGTCCTCCAAATTCTTTCGCCCTTCCACGGCTTCATAGCGATCAGGCACCTTATTACCTTTGAAACTGTCCAGATAAGCTGCCAGCGCATACCACTCCTTCAACTCGCTGCCATCCTCGTTATAGATAATATGCGCTTCGTAGTCTTCAATTTCATTGCCGTTTTTGTCTTTCGGTACTACAGACAAAATCCCGTAAGACATGGAGTTAACAGTTCCTAACATCTGAGCAGAATACAAATCCGCCACTACGCGATACAATCTGTCGTCCTCCAACGTTTCCTCCTTGCCATCCTCGCCGATCAATTTTATGTCATATGCACGATTGAGAATCAAGCGATGAGGATTATACGTGTAAGCCAACCCACTGCAATATAGTCTGGCAGGCTGCATCAATTCTGACACGGAAATATCTATTTCCGCAGCCAATTTCAACTCCTTACCGGTTAAATACACACTGACCAGCGGATATCCCGCTATGCCGTCCTTTCCCGTACCCAGAGACAGCGCGTTGAAAGCGTCCGCCACGGTGATATTCCCCTTGCCAAAAGACCCCCGTATAACGCCTGATGGCGCTACAGATACGTCGACGGTCTCATAATCGTCTCCTTCCGCCTTTTTTACACCGTAAATATAAGCGTCAGAAATGAGATTTCCCAGAGTATCTTCACCCTGTTTTAAGCCAAAGTCATCAATATCCGTAAACGTGACGTCATTTCTCGTCAGTACCTGATCCCATGTGAAACCAAATCGGCTGAAATACTCCCGATCCACCAGGGATTTAAAGCGTTGTACCTGACGCTTTACTGCTTCATCATCTTTCACGTTCTTATCCAATCCCTGCAGTTTATACTGATCTACGACATACTGTCCGTTCTCGTAGACAAAAGTTATGATTCCTACATTTTCATTGTACTGCCCTGCTGAGACGATAACGGTATCTCCCACTTGCAGAGGCTTGTCGAGACGAGTATGACTATGACCGCTGACAATCAGATCAATTCCCTCAACCTGCGCCGCCAAAATCTCGTCTTCCGATTTATCAGGATCACCGGCATTAGTACCGCTGTGAGAAACACAAACGATCATATCCACTTTTTCATGAGCATGGATTTCCTCTACCGTAGCTCTGGCTGACTGTACCGGATCCAGAAAATATGTACCGCTTTCAGGAGCATAACTGGCTGACTCTTTGCCAAAGATACCAAATACTGCAATCTTCGCTCCGCCCCGTTCCAAAACTGTATAATTTTTCGCGCCATACTCTGAAAGCGCTTTCTGCAGATTTCTTCCATCCTGCTTCAAAGCTGAATCCGCTAGCGTAGTCTCCCAGTCAATGTTGGCTATAACCAACTGAGGTAATCTGTCCTTTGATTGCGACGCCCGATTCAGCATAGCGGTCAGACCCTTTGACCGGTAATCAAATTCATGGTTTCCCAAGGTTGTTACATCAAAGCCCGTCAAACCCATGAGCCGCAGTTCACTGGCTTCCGTTTTATATATGGCCTGATACGGCGTTCCCATGGAAAAATCGCCGCTATCCAGCAAAAAGGATGCTTTATTTTTCTTTTTTTGTTCCCTGATCACCGTTTTAATCTTCGGAAATTTGTCCACATGAGAATGCATGTCATGTGTAAAGACAATAGATATGGGTTCTTTTATCCTATTGACTCCGTTATCTGCTAAAACCACCGATGGAATCAGCAAAGCCAGAACTAAAATAAAGGTCAATAGTTTTGCTGTAATCTTTTTCAATAGCATCTCCTCGTTTCAGTTGAAGAATTTTTTAAGCGGGCACATTCGCCCTTGTTATAACTATTTTATCATAATTTGTCAAACTGTGCTACTAGCAGTTCTTTTTTCGTTCTGGGAAGCCTTTTAATTGCCGCTTCCCGCCGCATAGCTTCTGTTTTAGTGGCAAATTCCTCGAAATAAACCAGTTGAACCGGACGTCTGGGACTGGTATATTTCGCGCCTTTCCCTGCATTATGCGCTTTCATTCTCTTTTCTAAATCATTGGTCCATCCGGTGTACAGGCTTCCATCCGCGCATCTGACGATATATGTATAATTCAATGTTAAAAACTCCCTGTATAAATCACATTTTCTCCAAGAACAATAAAAACAGAGTTTTTTAGGAGGACTATTATGACTGATACTATTGCAATTTTGGCCTTGTTGCTCATTCCATTACTTACCAGCGTTATCAAAACTGATCAAAGAGGCTTGCTTACAGGGTTCTTCATTTCTCTGTACTATCTTTCACAGGCGCAGCCTGCTTTGACCTTGATTCCGCTCATGGCGTCGGCTGCAGTCTTTTACATTCACCGGCCGGCCGCTGAAAGTCTGTCAACATGCGTTTTCATAAAGAATCCCGCCATGTCGTTTTTTATCGTATTCTTTATCACTATGCTGACCTTCTGTGCCTTCAGCAGCGTCATATTTCAATATGGCTATTATCTGCATCCCACTGCAGCTGTCCTTGAGCGGTCTAAACAATTGAGCAGTCTGGCTGTTCTGGCTGCGCCTCTCCTTTTCGGACGTCTGATCGATAAAAAAGGGCCCTTTTTCGCGGCAATTTTACTTTCTCTCGCCGGAGAACTCTCCGTTTTATTCATTTCTGCGGCAGACCATGCCATAGCCCTCTTTTTCCCCGGTTCATTTCTTCTCTCTGCGACAGTTGCAGGCTTTTTTGTAGTAATGCCGCTTGTCTCCGCAGCCTTTTTCGGCTCTCAGCAATTCTTTCTGAGCTATCCGTTTCTTCTGCCGCCGGCCGTTTTGCTTTACGGGTTCGTTTCCTATCTCTCTAAACGCAGCAGCATAAGTCATGCCCCTGGAGAATTCACGGTTACGCTTCTTCTGTTATCATGTTTGTCGGCTCTGTTTCTGTTTTTAGGCTGGAAACGGCGAATAGTCTTGATAACAAATAAGCGAATCAGCTGATGCAGCGCTTATCTACTTTCGCGTCATAACACTTTCTTCAAGTTCAATTCTTTCTTCCCACTTTTCCCGGGGAACACCCTTCTTATTCAAACGGTCTTTGACATAAAGCCGGAAAATGGCATACAGCACTGAGCACAACGGTATGAACAGAATCATACCGATCACTCCCATCAGATTACCGCCGATCGTGATGGCTACCAATACCCAGATGGAAGGCAGGCCTACAGAATTTCCTACTACATGAGGGTACACCAAATTTCCCTCCAGCTGCTGGAGAACCAAAAACATGATGACAAAGATCAACGCCTTCAGCGGACTAACCATGAGAATCAAAAGCGCTCCGATCACACAGCCGATAAACGCTCCCACCATAGGAATCAACGCGGTAAACGCGATGAGCACCGAAATAAGCATAGCATAAGGCAGCCCCGCAATCGTCATAGCTATAAAGAACATGATGCCTAAAATGCATGCATCCAGACACTGACCAGAAATAAATCTGGAAAATGTTTTGTTAGATAAGCTGCATACATAGAGAATCTTTTCCGCACCGCTTTGTCGAAACAGGGCGTACAAAATCTGTTTACCCTGGCATGCGAGAGTCTCTTTTGCCATCAATAGATAAATAGCAAACACAAATCCGATGAAGAAATTGACAATGGCGCCGATAATATTGGTCACCGCGCCGATACCGCTGTTGACCATGGCAGTCGCGGCATCCTGCAGGAAAACTGATACATTCTGCACAATGCCTTCCCAGTTAACAGCTAATTTCTGAGATAACTCCTGCAACGCTTTCCAGTAGCTCATTTTTCCATAAACCCAATCCTGCGCCGCATTGAAAGCATCTGGTAATTGCGCCGCTATGGTCTGCAAGGTGTCGGCCAACTGTGGAATGATAATATACATAGCCACTACCAGCAAACCTATCACCAAAGTGAGCGTCACAACAAAGGATATGGGTCTGCGAACCTTTCGCAGCTTATCAGTTTTATGGAAAAGCCAATATTCAATTCTGCACATCGGTACATTGATCACGAAGGCAATCGACGCGCCCAAAATAAACGGGAATAAAAGTCCTAATATACTGCTGATACTGTTTGCTACAATTCCAATATTCTTAACCCCCAGATAAAACAGAATACAGGAAAAGGCAATCAATATAATCGTTTTGATATTTTTTTTATTGAAATCCATCTGAATCTTCCCCTTTCAAGCATACGAGTGTTAAAATATTTTACCATATTGCGTACTCTTTTACAAACAGAAACTTAAACAGACGCTGTCGGATATGGATTAGAAATGAAGTGGTATATTTATGGACTAATTATAGCGCTTATAATAAATTTTCTTCAGGTGTATAAGGCAAAGAAGATCAATTAGAATTTCTCGCAGTTTTCTTCTTTAAATTAAGTTTTCTCCATTTAGTTCTATTAAAAAAGTACAGGTTTTCATCCTACCTGTACTTTTTCCTGTACTTATCTCACCAGTGTATACCCGGCGTCCGCGACCACCTTCTCAAACTCATCCATGGAAATCTCATGATCTGCTTCCACTGCGGCAGTTTTCGCTTCCAGATTCACCTCAGCTTTGACGCCATCCATAGCGTTGAGCGCATCCGTCATATGCTTCTGACAGTGCTGACACATCATTCCCTCAATTTTCAACTCGTATTTCATAATCTTTTCCTTCCTTTCTGATTCTCCGGTTTCAGCTGTTAAAGCCTGCCGGTTTTCAACTTCATCTATAACATCTGCGCTGTGACGATCCCGCTTTACCCGAAATCGTTTCAGCCGCAAAGCATTTGTAACAACGCAAACGCTGGACAAGCTCATCGCCGCCGCGCCAAACATAGGCGACAGCTTCAATTCAAACATGGGATACAGTACGCCTGCCGCCAGCGGAATGCCGATCACATTATAGAAAAAGGCCCAGAACAAATTCTCCTTGATATTCCTTATTACAGCCTTTGACAAACGCACCGCCGTCACAGCGTCCTGCAGATCATTTCTCATCAGAACCGCGTCCGCGCTCTCAATCGCTACATCCGTACCTGCGCCGATAGCGATACCTACATCAGCCTTAGCCAGTGCAGGCGCATCGTTAATGCCGTCTCCAATCATCGCGACCCGGTGTCCCTCCTGCTGCAGTTTAGCGATATGGCGTTCCTTATCCTGTGGCAGCACTTCAGCAATAACCTGAGAGATGCCCATCCTCTGCCGCAAAGCTTCTGCCGTTCTCCTGTTATCGCCCGTCAACATTACGACGTCGATTCCCATTTTTTCAAAATCCTCTATCGCTGAACGGCTGCTCGGTTTCTCCACGTCAGCCACAGCAATGATACCGATCACATTGCGGCTGTCAGCAAACAAAAGCGGCGTCTTTCCTTCATCAGCCAAGCGGTCCAAATTCCCCCGCGCGTCAGAGATATCAACACCAGATTCCTCCATCAAAGCCGCGTTTCCGGCACTGTACATCTCATCTCCGATCCGGCCTCGCACACCCTTTCCAAAGACAGCCTCAAACCCTGAGACCGACGCGGGACGGACGCCCTTTGATGACGAGTAGGACATTACCGCCTCCGCCAGAGGATGCTCACTGCCCGCCTCCAGCCCTGCCGCTATTTCTATCAAAGGGATTTCTGTCAGGGCGTAATCAATTACGTCGGTGACCTGCGGTTTGCCTTGGGTGATCGTGCCTGTCTTATCCATTACAACAGTATCTACAGTGCAGGCTGTTTCCAGCGCTTCCCCAGACTTAATCAGAATACCGTTTTCAGCGCCTTTACCAGTTCCCACCATAATCGCTACTGGGGTCGCAAGGCCCAGGGCGCATGGACAGGATATAACCAATACCGCTATACCGATGGACAACGCGAACTCAAAATCCGCTCCGGCAATGGACCAAATTACTGCGGCTGCGATGGCAATGCAGATTACCGTTGGGACGAAAACACCAGCAATTTTATCTGCCATACGTGCAATCGGCGCTTTGCTGGCACTGGCCTCATCGACCAAACGGATAATCTGACTGATCGTGGTATCGCCGCCAACCCTGTCACAGCGAACTTTGATGAATCCGGTTTTGTTCAGGGTTGCAGATACGACCCGGTCGCCAGGCTGCTTTTCCACAGGAATACTCTCGCCGGTAATCGCCGATTCATCGATGCTGGTAGTGCCGCTTATTACCTCGCCGTCTGCCGCTATACTTTCTCCAGGGCGGATGACCAGAATATCACCTACATTCAACGCGCCCGCCGGTATCTCCGTCTCAATACCATCCCGTTCCACTACGGCTGTTTTCGGCGCTAAATCCATCAGTTTTTCTATCGCCTGACTGGTCTTTCCCTTAGAACGGCTTTCCAGATATTTACCTACTGTAATCAATGTCAGAATCGTACCGGCCGATTCAAAATAAATGTCTCCGGCATAGTGGTGAACCAGTTCCATATCTCCGCTCTCAAATCCTGCGGCCATACGAAATACGGCAAACACGCCGTACAGAATCGCGGCGGCCGCGCCTATGGCTACCAGACTGTCCATATTAGGACTGCCTCTGAACAGAGACGGAAATCCTTTGATGAAGAACTTCCGGTTCAGAAAAACAATGGGAATCAAAAATACGATTTGAAGCAGCACCATAGTCAAAGGGCGTTCCATCATCAGCTGATGACCGCCCGGCGCCATATGGCTCATGGATACGATCATTAAGGGAATTAACAACCCTACAGACCAGAACAGCCTCCTTTTCATCTGCTTTTCTTCATGCAAAGCGGCCTGTGAAACGCCTCCTCTTTGCGCGGCGTTTTGGCCATTTTCTCCCGACCTGTCAGCCGCGCCGGATACGTGCTGACCTGCATCACCGTTGGATGCAGCGCCGCCAGTAGAATTTCCACTGTCTACATAAGCGCCGTAACCGGCCCTCTCCACTGCCGCAATGATGGTTTGATCATCCAGCTGATCTTCTTTATACGTGACCTGCATAGTGCCTGTAAGCAGGTTAACCATAACGTCATCCGTTCCATCCAATTTCGACACTACCTTTTCAACTCTGGAGGAACAAGCGGAACAAGTCATTCCTGTTACTCTGAACTTCTCTTTCATAAAATTACCTCATCAGTTTATGCAAAGTGTCGCAGAGCTCATCTACCATCTGATCATTTCCTTTTTTCACGTCCTCTACTACACAGGATTTAATATGCTCAGAAAGCAGAACTTTATTAAAGGAATTGATCGCGGCGCTGACTGCCGCCACCTGATTGATAATGTCAATGCAATACCGATCATCTTCCACCATTTTTTTAATGCCTCGTACCTGGCCTTCTATACGATTTAAACGGGAAATCAAATTTCTTATTTCGGTCGTTTCTCTCTTTTTTGTTTTTTCCGCGCACTCCGGGCACGTTTTTGTTTCATTTATATTCTTTGCGCCATTCATGGACATATCCTCCTCTTTCTCTCGATATATAGTATACCCCGGAACAGTATATACGTCAAGCAAAAAATCCATTACAACATGTCAAACAGAGAAAGGATAACTGTACATGCCTCATTTCTCTCAAAAAACACATATATAGTGCGGATTTTAGTTCTGCACTTCGGCAGTCCGCACTATATCGGTCTTAAAATGCCCTGACAGGGCGTTTTTTAAACTTTTTCTTTTTCCACTTCATATTTCGGAATATAACGAAAATTTATAGAAAAAAATATATAATCATGCGCAAATTAACTTGTGCATCTGGAAAAATACGCACCATTCTATTCCAAAATCAAACCTCATAGGACACGTGTTGTCTTCATACGTCCCTAAAAAACTTTTCTTTCCCATTCCCTTATTATTTACCATATTTTTCAAAGTATTCCGCTCGCAGCATGGACATCAGATGTACATCGTAGAGAATACCGTTCTTTCTGCAGTTGCTTCGAAGCACCCCTTCGTACTGAAAACCCAAATTTAAGTACAGGTATGCGGCCGGATTTCCCGTATAGTGATCCAGATAAACTCGTTCCATCTGCAACTCCTCAAAGCACAGCCTCAATACCGCCTCCATGGACTGTCTGCCGTAACCTTTTCCCCGCAATGAAGGATCTGCGATATAAATTCGCCAAATTTCACACTTCCATCCTTCGATGATATCGCCTAAAATAATCCGTCCAATAGGCGTACCAGTATCTCTCAGGCAGATAGTATACTGCCGCGCGGCCGGATCCTCATCAAAATGCATATATGCTCTGGTCAAATCCTCCATACTCTGTCCGTCTGCAATACTGAAAAATTCCGTCACCTCTGGCTGACGCTCCCACGAATCAAAATACAGCAAATCCTCAAAAATACTGTCGCGAATCATTAAATCCTTTGTTTCAATTGGTTTCATAATGCTTCCTCTTTACAAGCTTCTCATGCCGATCTGTGCCTCTACGTTCACCTCACCGTTTACCAAAGAGTAGAAGCACCAGGTTTCTTCGGCAGCAATATCCTGCTCCAACGGTTCATCCATCTTTGCATAGTACACTTCTACCTCAGCGCCCAGCGGCGCTTCCTTCATAAAGCGCAGATTCACAGAAGTCACCTGTTTCTCTATTACGTCAGGAATGAAGTTCCATAGCATATCCGGATAATTCGTATTATTCATATGACGGTTCATATCAACATCACTATAAAAGACTTCCTTTACCCCTGCCTTTGTAAAGCTCAAATCCTTTGCCAGCCGAAATCTGGTAGGCAGCTCCAATGTCAAAGGCTCCTCCGTCTCATAGTTGGAAATGTCCACTTCATTGGCTTTACATAGCTTTCCGGTTTCATGATTGGTCACCGCCCACACCGTGTAAGCCCTTGCCGCCGTCTTTCCGTCCCGAAGAATTTCAAAGCATCGAATAAAGGTAGCGCCCTTTTCAGGACAGCGCCAGGTGTCCACCTGAATCTGATCATACTGATGCAGCTGTTCATAGACCTCAATCGTTACTCGAGTCAGTATGAAGGACTTTCCTGAAAAAAACAGTTCGTAATATGACGGCTTCCTGTCGCGCATCTGATGATTAGCCGTCTCCTGCATATATCGTAGAATGAGCGATGGCTTCATATTGTTATTTACGTCCACATCGTGGCTGGTAACCGCATAGCATTCTGAATATCTCATTCATATCCCCTCTTTCTTGTCCGTATGGAGGATATTATATCACAAAAATATTTCGTGCGCCATGCTAGCCAACAATTTTATAATATTCTCTGGCCGTCACCATATATACCAGCGCATAGATGACTGCAAACACCAGGAATGTAATGACCGTACACAGGGCGAACAGCGGCACATTAGCCATAGAAAAGATCAGCAGCAGACGAGTAATCATCTTGAAAGCGGCCAGCACATGAATACCTGCCATGACAAGCGGTACAAAGAATACCAGAAGCACCTGCCGGCGAATCGTTCGCTTTACTTCCGTTTTACTCATACCCACCTTTTGCATGATTTCAAATTTACCCCTGTCGTAGTATCCTTCAGAAATCTGTTTATAGTAGATAATCAACGCCGCCGCAAAGGTAAATATAATTCCCAGGAACAGGCCTAAAAACAGAAAACCTCCTACAAGACCGCCGTATTCCTCCTCAACTTCCGACCTTGTTTCATAACGAATCATAGTATTACTTCCCAGCATCTCCGCATCGATCAGCTTCCCCTGCAGAGCCTCATTGACCTCACCCTGTTCTTCCGCGTTTTCCAAATAAATATCAAACTGATAATTTACACCGCTGGCATTGGATCCATATGCCTTTTCCTGCTGTTCGTACATCGCTTTTAGTATACTTTCATCCGCGACTACGACGTAGTACAAATCTACCATCAATGCTTCGGAATTGCTGATTGATTTTTGCTTATCCAGACGCTTTTTTACATCAAAGTCCATCTGTCCTACAGTAAAATGATCCGCCAGCTCTCCGCCTCTCGTATAGGCCGCGACCTGCTTTTCCGTAAGATCAAGTTTCTCACCCTTGAGCCTTTCATAGGAATCCTCTGTCATCACCAGAAAGACGCCGGTATCGGACATATTAGCTGAAAAAGATTCCGGAAGTACAAAGTCATCTCCGTCTTTTTTTACCGTAAACATCAGATACTCATACGCGTCTAACCTTTTCACATCCGCCGTATCCTCAATAATATCAGAAACTTGTTTCATGTTTACTGTCTGCCCGTCCCAAGCTGTAGCCGTGAGACCTATATCTCCTGCAACACGATCATTGATAACGTCTCCTATTCCCATATACAGACTTACCGTACCAGAGATCATAACCAAAACCATCGTCGATAAAATGCAGATGTTGGCTAAACCTACCGCGTTTTGCTTCATCCTGTAAATCAATCCGGAAACAGCGGTAAAGTTTGCTGGCTTATAGTAAAATTTCTTATTTTTCTTAAGCGCCTTCAACACAGCTATACTGCCAGCAGTAAACAGACAGTACGTTCCTATAATAACTAAAACTACAGCTATGAAGAACAAAATCAAAGCATCCAGCGGAGATTCCGTAGTAATCGCGATATAGTAACCTACTCCCACACAGATAAAACCGATAACAGCTAAAATCCACCGCGTCTTCGGTTCCTTTTCACCCACGTTTCCTCCGTAAAGCAATTCAACCGGTTTAGCCAGGCGAATGCTGGCTTGATTTACAAGCAGCGTAACCAAAAAGATACATCCAAACAGCACTGCAGTGACCGCCATGGCAGCCGGAGAAAGTGAAATGCCAAAGGGCGGCGGGGCTTTAAATACCCAACTTACCAACAGATGGATCAGTTTACTGAACAAAATACCGCAGAGTAATCCGCTGACAATCGCAGTCACTGATATCATCAAATTTTCAATGGCAAGAATTCTGCCAATATGACGTTTTTCCATACCCAGAATATTGTACAGACCGATCTCCTTCTTCCTTCGTTTCATCAGAAAACTGCTGATATAAAAGAGAAAGATTACAGAAAAGATTCCCATTACGATTACGCCCAGCTGCATAATCATCGCCATAGACGCGCTCATTATCTCCACATCCTTATTGAACGCGAGAAAATTGATAATATAGAACATAGCGATAATGCCCACTGACGCCAGGAAATAAGGCAAATAAAACTTACGGTTATTTTTTATATTGGACAGCGCCAATTTGATTGAAAAATTCTTACCCACGTCTTCCACCACCTGCCTGCAGCACGGTCAGCGTGTCTGATATTTTAACGAACATCTCGTCGTTTGTCATGTTTGCCTTATAAATTTGATGGAATACTTCCCCATCCTTGATAAACATGACTCTTTTCGCATGACTGGCAGCTTTGATACTGTGCGTTACCATGAGAATCGTCTGTCCCTGAAGGTTAATTTCACTAAACAGCTGTAAAAGGCCGTCAGCAGCGCCGGAATCCAAAGCGCCGGTAGGTTCATCAGCCAAAATCAGCTGCGGCCTTGTAATCAACGCGCGGGCAACTGCCGCCCTTTGCTTCTGACCGCCTGATACCTCGTATGGATATTTACGAAGAATACTCTTTATCCCCAAATGCTCCGCAATCGGCACAAGGCGCGTAGTCATCTCCTTATAGCTTTTTCTCGCTAATACAAGCGGAAGAAAGATATTATCCTGCAGCGAAAAAGTATCCAGCAGATTGAAATCCTGAAAGACAAATCCCAGATTGTCACGACGGAAAGCCGATATTTCTCGTTCGCCGATCGTAACGATGTTCTTACCGTTCAGCAAAACCTCTCCGCTGGTCGGTTTATCCAGAGCCGCCAAAATATTCAGCAAGGTAGTTTTTCCAGAACCCGACTCGCCCATGATCGCAACGTATTCTCCTTCTTCTACAGAAAAAGATACATTGGACAACGCCTGTACCTGATTTCCTCCAAGACGTGTCGTATAAATTTTTTTCAGATTTTTCACTTCTAAAATGGTCATTTCTTAACCCCTTTCTCTCAGTATGGCTCTATGATAACAAAAAAGGGAACGCAAATCCTATACATTCCCTTACAATCTTTTATTCATATCTTACAGTTTTGTAAGCCATAGACAGCTTTACCTTCGTACCTTTGCCTACCTCTGAAGAAATGGTCAGCTCATGACCCAGCTTGCCCACGATCAACCGGCACAGATAAAGGCCAATACCTGTAGACTTCTTGTCATTCCGTCCGTTATAGCCTGTATATCCTTTGTCAAAAACTCGCGGCAGGTCCTCTGCCTGAATTCCTATGCCGGTATCCTCTATCACCAACGTATTTTCCAAAGCAGTATCCGCATAGATAGATATTTTCCCTTCCGGCAGCGTGTATTTCAAACTATTAGAGATAAGCTGCTCAATAACGAAGGCTAGCCACTTTTCATCAGAGATGGCAATCATGCCCGTCTCCCGAAAGTCCAGGGAAACATGCTTTTTTATAAACATAGTAGAATATTTTTTTACAGATTCTTTGATTACCCTGTCTACCGGTACTTCTCCCAACAGAAAATCACTGCTGCCTTCTCCAAGCCACAAATATTGGAGCACCATTTCCACATACTGCTCTATCTTGAACAATTCCATCTGCAGCGCGTCAGCAGACGGCAATTGTCTCTCACTTTGCAGCAGAAGCCGCATTACTGCAATCGGTGTTTTAATCTGGTGCGCCCACAGTGTATAATAGTCCATCATCTCACTGTACTGCCTGTCTCTGGCAGAAATCGCGGCAGAAGTCCTCTGAAAAAGCTTCTCAATCATCTGCTGATATTCACCTTCAATATGACTTGCTGAAGCCGGCAATTCCTCAGGACCATACTCAATTCTGGCCCTGACATCGCGTAGCACAGCTACCCTCTGGCAATATCGACAATAACTGTACACCATAAACACCACCGCGAAAAATATGCACAGTAGACAGGCATAAATCAAAGCGTCTGCCGGCATGTGATATAGATAAGCGATGAAGCAGAAAATACCCAGAAACAGTAGAAATAACAGGACAGATTTAAACTTGCTCTGAATATATTTTACAATCATTCGACTAAATACCCCATTCCCTTTTTGGTCCGAATAAAGTCCTCCAGACCACTGCTGTCCAACTTCTTTCGCAGTCGCGCGACATTAACAGTCAGAGTATTTTCGTCTACAAAGCTGTCTGTCTCCCAAAGACGCATCATCAAATCGTCACGGCTGACTACTCGCCCTTTGTTCTCCAGCAAAGTCTGCAAAATTCGAAATTCATTTTTCGTCAGATCAATCTTTTCCCCCGCGTATGTCAGACTGGCGTCTCCTGTATTGAGAACCGCGCCTCTATGCTGCAGATCGCCGGAAGCCATGCCAAAATCGTAGGTCCTGCGCAATAATGCCTGCACCTTGGCAGTCAACACACTGAGATCAAACGGCTTGGCGATAAAATCGTCTCCGCCCATATTCATAGCCATAACAATATTCATATTATCTGAGGCCGAGGAAATAAAAATGATCGGCACTTTAGACACAGCTCTGATCTGCGTGCACCAATGATATCCATTGAAAAATGGAAGCCCAATGTCCAGCAATACCAAATCAGGCATAAATTCCTCAAACTCCGCCATGATATTCTCAAAATTCACTGCGCATCTCACTTCACATCCCCAAGTCGCTATATGCTTCTCAATAGCCGCGGCAATGACCATATCATCCTCTATAACAAAAATCTTGTGCACTGTTTTTCTCCCGTTTATCTCTCTTTCTATTGGTTATTATGATAAAGGATTCAGCGCCTGATGGCAAGCAAAAATTCTTCAGGGCTGTCGTTCGCAGCCTATTCTGCCTCCAGATGAATCACGGCAACTTCCGGTCTGTTCCAAAAGCGTAACGGTATCGGATAAGACCCCAATCCGCTGGACACAAACAGCTTTGCTCCATTCTTCTCATATAGTCCCTTTTGATAAATTACGTCGCCTTCTCCCTGAATCTCCGGAAACCATTCCGATCCATTATACACACAGCCCGCCACAGGAAGCCGCACTTGTCCGCCATGAGTATCGCCACATAGGGACAAATCCATTCCAAACTCTGCAAAAGGTTGAAAATTCGCGATATGCGCTGCCAAAATATTAAAATACCCTCGGTCTAAATCAAACTCATTGGTCAAATCAAATGTAGGGCTATAATATACATTTGTAATGCCATAAAGCCGAAGCACTGTAGAGCCTACTGTAATATTACGCCATTCATATTCCAATACGTCTACGCCAGCCTCCGTCAAACGTTTCTCATAACGATCGTCATTGTCGTGCTCCCCGTTAACAGAATACACCGGATACATCTTCGCCAGCCTGCCGAGCAGCTCCACTGCAACATCCTGACCATCAGCGTCTCCTGCCGTAAACATGTCTCCCGTAGCTACAATAAAATCCGGATTTGCCTCTTTGATCCTCTCAATCAAATATTTGTTATCTTCTCCAAAGGAATAGCCATGCAGGTCAGATAACTGAACGATCGTGACAGGAGATGAAATCTGGTCGCTTCTAACAGTCACATCTGTCGTCGTCAAAGTAAATGTGCCATAAAACCACACGCCTGCACATAAAAGGCAGAAAAACAGAAAATTCCTGCATCCATGTCGTTTTCTTTCTCTCCTCTTACTCATTTTAGCTTAAGACTACGCAGGTAGTCCTTCCTCTCTTTTTCAATTCTATAACTTTCTAACGCCTTCTGAATAGATTTGTTATGCAGCCATTTATCCAGAATCTTTGCCTCAAACAAAGGTATCGTCGTCTCATACTGTTTGATCAAAGCATAGCTGTAATACCAGGCGATGGCCATATTGATGTAGTATTCCTCTCGATTCAGTCGTGCGAGCTTTTCTAATACTTCAGGTCTGAAAGCGCTGTCTTCCAGAAAATACGTCAGCTGTGTTACAATTGCGTACCGCACAGTATACGTATGAGGGCTTTCCAACCATAATAGGCTTTTCTCATACAGCCGGTTCAAGTCTTTTTTGAATATCTTCGGCGCAAAGGTATCGCAGGAGGCCCAATTGTCGATATAAGGCAAAAAAGCCTCTGTCATAACCAACGCTTCATCAAAATCCTTCGCCATCTCACCAATCAGATATGCATGCAGATTGTCTTCCTCGTAATACGTATGCGGCAAGCTCCGCAGAAATTCAGTTACAGCTTCAGACTCTCCCCGTTTTTCTTCTCTCGCAAGCTCTTTGGCCAATTTGCGAAGCAGTGGCGTGCGCACGCCAATAATCCGCTTTCTATCGTAGCCTGGCATTAGTTTACTATGAAAATCCCCATAAGAAATATCCTGTAGGGCAAATAATCTATCTATTATCCTGTCCAAACTGATCTCCTCCCATGTAAATATTGCGTGTAGACATTATACCATAAGCACTAAGCTCTGTCTGCGCTTTTAGCTTGCCAGTCGCTAAGTGCTCTGGGCATCTGTTGCACATCGGCTCTGCCTGCGCTTTCAGCTTGCCAATCACCGTGTGTAGACATTATACCATGACGATTCCTCTGAACATAGAATCGCAAGTCATGATTCAATGAACGCTTCCTTGCGGCAACGCCGTTTCAATCGTTCGCGTTCATTATACCATCAAAGGAAAACTGCTACAAGATGTCTGGTGGTTTCAAAATCTTACGATTTCCTGAAATTCTTAAGATTTTATGAATGACTTGACAAATCATACTACGCATTGTATAGTGTTATGCGAAAGGGGGTATGAATATGATCAACCCACAGATGAAGAAGGGACTTTTAGATACCTGTGTCCTCTCTGTCCTGTTGCGAGAAGATTCTTACGGATATAAGATTATCAAAGACCTTGATCCTTATATCAAGCTCAGTGAATCCACACTTTATCCGGTGCTGCGACGCTTGGAAGCGTCCGGCGCGCTAACAGTCTACTCTTTGGAGCATAATGGACGCCTGCGAAAAATGTATCGCATTACAGATAGTGGACATAACCAGATCTCCGCCTTTCTCGATGACTGGAGGGAGATTGAAGCAATTTACCGATATATTAAGGAGGGATATGAGAATGACTAAAGAAACTTTTCTCCATCAGCTGCGCATCCGTCTCACGCCGCTGCCGGAATCAGAAATCAAAAAAAGATTGGACTATTACAGCGAACTGATTGACGATATGCTGGAAGACGGTATCAGTGAAGCCGAAGCCATAGCCAGCTTTGGTTCTGTAGACCAGATCGCGCAAAGTATCCTATACCAGACTTCATCGTTTAATCTAAAAACAGAAAAAAGCAACAAAAAAAGTGGATGGACCGTTACAGCTATCATACTGGCAGTAATCGGATCGCCCCTATGGCTACCTCTGCTTCTGGCTTTTGGAATCGTGGCGCTTTCCATGATCATCGTTGTATTCGCGCTGATCATCTGCATTCTTGCCGTAGTATTTTCCCTGGGGATCGTCGGCGTACTACTAGTAATTCGTGCTTTTAGTCTGTTAATCACGGAAGGCGTATGCTACGCTATGCTGACCATTGGCTCAGGATTATTGCTGACAGGCTGCTGTCTTCTGGCTTTTCTCGGCGCAAAAGCAGCAGTTCCTTGGCTGGTTCAACTGTGCAGCCAGCTCTTTAATAAATCCAAAAATCTGTTTCACAGAAAGGAGGAAATATAATGAAAAAAAGTACAAAATCCATTTTGATCATTGCATTATCCTTAATTTGCATCGGCGCTGTTTTGATGATCATCGGCTTGCTCACTGGCGCATCATTTCAACGAATCACCGATGGAAATCTGTGGAATTGGGTAATTCACAAAGAAGGCATCCATTATGACAGCTCTCATCGCGATGATAATACATATCATATCGATCCGGACGGAATCCGCGATCTCTCCATTGACTGGATTTCCGGCGATATCAAGATCATAGAATACGGCGGAAAAGACATCCTTGTCAAGGAATCATCTAATGATAAAATTACTGAAAAAAGTAGCCTTGTCTATAGAGTCAAAGACGGCGAACTCTATATTTCCTGCTGGCACGAAAAGTACACAAATCTATTCAACGGCTTAGATGAGAGTAAGGCGAATAAAGATCTGGTCATAAAAATCCCAAAAGAATTAGCCAATGATATAAAGGATTTGGAAATAGATGCAGTTTCCTCAGAGCTGACAGTTTCCGGATTAACGATCAAAGGGTTTTCCATAGATACAGTCTCCGGGAATACCACTGTGCGTCAATCTAAAATCAACGAAATCGAAATTAATGCAGTCAGCGGCAACAGCGAGCTATTCCTTCTAAATTGTCCGAAATCATTTGAATCAGATACCACCAGCGGAGATGTCACACTTCATTTGCCTCACCACAGCAGCTTCCAGTTTGAATTTGACAGCATATCCGGCAGAAGTAAGGTGGAGGGATTTGACACAATATCTCAGGATGAAGATGACAATTACTGTGAATATCTAGTTGGTAAAAAACCTTTCAGTGATTTCACAGCCGACACGATCAGCGGAGACTTCACCATCATAAAAAAAGAGAAATAATAACTGTAGTTTAAGGGAATTCGGACTATTAATCCAATTCCCTTAAATTTTACAATACCTTTTTAGGGAAATTAGATATTTCTGCACAAACCCTTAAAAAGATCGTCATCCTTTTTAAGGATTTTAGATTTTCTCCCAGAAACCCTTAAAACGACCAACACCTTTTTAAGGGTTTTGATCTGTTTTCCCGAAAACCCTAAAACGGTCAATGACTTTTTTAAGGTTTTCGCCTTTTATTTCATAAAACCTTAAAAATCACTCTATGGACTTCAACGATTCCGTCATGCTGATTCTGTCCAGCTTATAATACATCGCCAAATTCACCACAAATGCAAATACAAAAGTCAGCGCCACTGCCAACACGTAGCTGAGCCAGCTAATCCGAACATCAAAGCAGAGCAAATCCACTCTTACGTTATACATGACAAAGGCATGAAGCCATTTTCCCAATCCCAGGCCGACCAATGCGCTGATAGCCGTGAGGAAGATATTCTCGCGGAAGACATAAGATGAGGTCTCACCAGGGTAAAATCCTAGTACCTTAATTGTTGCAATCTCTCGTATTCTCTCTGTAATATTGATATTTGTCAGATTATATAATACGATAAAGGCTAATGCTCCCGCAGAAAGAATCACCAGTGCAATGACATAATCCAAGCTTTTCATCATATTGCCAACTCTATTTCTCATATCCTGATTGACAGAAACCGCCGCTACATGATCCATATCCAACACCTTCGCAGAAGACGCATAGACCGCTTGCACTCTTTCATCGCTCTGTGTTCCATCTGCATCCGGCTTTGGCGCGGCATGCACCAAAGCGCATTTAATCTCTGGACTCTCGCCAAGCTGTTCAACATATGAGTCCTGAGATATATAGACATAATTATACACGTAGTTCTCACAAATTCCGACAATAGAAAGCGACATCTCTTTCCCGTCTTCATTGCGTAAGGTCAGCATATCTCCCATAGACAACCCGTAGTCATCAGCCAATTTACTGCAAAGCACAGCCTCATTCTTCGCCGGGTACGGCATCTGCCGATCTTTGGCATCCTTCAGGTTTACAAACTGATCAAAGCGCTCTCCGCCTGACGCGATCATGGTAACAGACTTCGTATTCTTTCCTACGATAAGATCTACAGAACTCTGATGCACAAACAGTATATCCTCGGTGCAGTCCGAAGCTTTCTCCAAAAAGGCCTCCTGCCGCTTCGCTGTCATATCCTTGTCAAAGGTGATGCTGTAATCATAAACCTGAATCTCATCAAACTGATAATCAACCACGTTTTTCACGGAATCACGCAGTCCCAGACCCGTAAGCAGCAGCGCCGTACACCCGCTGATTCCTACAACCATCATAAAGAACCGTTTTTTATATCGGAAAATATTACGGAAAGATACTTTATATAAAAAACTCAGTCTGTTCCAAAGCAGTGGAATCCGCTCCAGCAAAATTCTTTTGCCGTCCTTCGGCGCTTTAGGTCTGATCAGTTGCGCTGGCACTTCTCTAAACTCACTCCAGCAGGAAACCATAGTAGCTCCCATAGAGCAAAGCAGAGAAACCGCCAACGAGATAATCCCAAGGGGTACATTTACGATATAATATAAATCAGCGCTGAAATCATACATCATACCATAAGCTACCCAGATAACCTCAGGAAACACATAACAGCAGGAAAAGAATCCAATCACGCAGCCGATAAATGCCGCGCTTCCGGAATAAAACAAATACTTCCCCGCAATGGCTCCATTACTATATCCCAGGGCTTTCATAACACCGATCTGCGTCCTCTGTTCATCTACCATTCTAGTCATCGTAGTCATACAAACCAGCGCCGCAATCAGAAAGAAGAAGATTGGAAACACTTTCGCAATGCTGTCCACTATGGTAGAATCGCTTTCAAAGCAGGCGTAACCAACGTTAGAATAACGATCCAATACAAATGTATCAGGCGCTTTAATATCACGGATCTCCTCACGAGCTTCTCTGAGTTCCCGGCGAGCCTTTTTAAATTCCTTCTCTGCCTTAGCGAACTCAGCTTCCGCGTCTGCTCTGGCCTTTTCATATTTTTCTATATTGCCCGGAAGGTCTCGCTCAGCCCTTTCCATTTCCTTACGGCCTGCCTCTACTTGTGACAATCCGCCTTGAATTTGTTTTTTATTGGCCGCCAGTTGTTTTTCCGCCTTAGACAAAGCGGCTTCCGTCTGCGCAATTTCCGTTTCACTCATGTAAGGCTTTCCCGCTTCGAACTCCTGTCTTTTCTGCGCGGTTTGAAGTATTCCTGCCTCCACTTGCTTCAATGCGTCCTTCAGTTTCTTTTCATTATCATTCAGTTCCTTTTTGTTTTTTTCTATCTCCACTTTTCCATTCTGAATTTGCTGCCAGCTGTCAGCTAATTTTGCCTCCGCATCAGCCTTTTCTGACTGATAGGCGGCGTAATTCTCATCATATTCTCTCTGTCCGTCCTCCAGCTCATCCTTTGCCTCACGAATTAACTTCTTATAGCGTTTATCCGCGCAAAGCTCCGCGGCTGCTTTCACATCATCCTTCGTGGCTTCTATAATGTCGTCATAGGATTGGCTATAGATCTGGTAATTCTGATTGAGACGCAGATAGATCTCTGTAAAATAGTCTGTATCAAACCCACTTCTATCCAAATACGCAAATCCGTCTACCTTCCCATCGCCTAAAGAGGTAGAACCCCGTTCGAAATTCAAATAAATGGGAGACACCACTGTGCCGGTGATGATGTATTCCCTGGATTTCAGCATATCGAGGGTATCCTTATCATTGTTATCTGCTATGATAAGCTTCTTTCCTATAGGATCCTCCGCAAATAAACGATAATCTACCGCACATTCGTTCTCTGCCTGCGGCAATCTTCCGCTTTTCACTTCCAGAGTATTCACGCCCTCTGTAACAGAGTGAAGCTTAACGATCTGATCTATGGTTCCTCCCTCTGCGCGGTAAAGCGCGTCTACACTAACCGAACCTGCCGCCGCAGCTACAGAAGCCTGATCAGACAACGCTTTCACATCTTCCTCTGTAAATCCCAACGTACTCATAATCTGGTAATCAAAAAAACGGCTGTCAGACAAATAATCGCTGGCAGTAGAAACCATCGCCTCTCTCGTCACCTTCAGGCCGGAAAAAAAGCCAACGCCAAGAGCCACGATAGCCATAATAGCAATATACCGACCCAAACTGGATCGAATTTCTCTAAATGTGGTTTTCTTCAGCATATTGACCTCTTACCATTCGATATTCTCAACCGGAACAGGAGCTTCATTGATTTCTACCGAACTGACCGCTCCGTTTTTTATATGAATCACTCTGTCCGCCATAGACGTCAGAGCCTGATTATGTGTAATAATCACTACTGTCATACCGCTCTTTCTACTGGTATCCTGTAGCAATTTCAAAATTGCCTTCCCAGTATTATAATCCAGCGCGCCAGTCGGCTCGTCACAGAGAAGCAGCTTAGGATTCTTCGCCAAAGCTCTCGCTATAGCCACTCGCTGCTGTTCTCCGCCGGACAGCTGCGCCGGAAAATTGCTTTTTCGATGAGACAAGCCCACTTCGTCAAGAACCGCGGACGGATCTAACGGTTCTTTACAGATCTGTGTTGCCAGAGACACATTCTCCAATGCAGTCAAATTCTGTACCAAATTATAAAACTGAAACACAAAACCGATATCATACCGCCGGTACTCTGTAAGCTTTTTTTTGTCATATCTTGAAATTTCTTTACCATCCAATAACACGGAACCCTCTGTTAAAGTATCCATGCCTCCTAAAATATTAAGCAGTGTTGTTTTTCCTGCGCCGGACGCACCTACGATAACGCATATTTCGCCCTTTTCTATTTCGAAAGTCGCGTCTCGCAAAGCCTCGATAGAAACCTCTCCCATGTGATAGACTTTTTTTACCTGTTTAAACTGTACATATGCGCCCATTGCGTCCGCCTCCTGTAAAATAGAGTGATACTTTATTCTATCACAGAAGTCTGACTTATCACAAGATAGATTTTCGAAAAAGCAGCGTCTGGAAAATTTCCAAACGCTGCCTTTCTATCCTTCAATATAGCCTAATATGTCTCCAGCCTGAAAGACCAGTTCATCTTCTACCACCTTTTCAGAAAGAACTCCGTCCGCAGGCGCTGTAATTTCTACAGTTTTTTTATCCGCCTCTCCCTCGCAGATAACCTGTCCCTTTTTCACAGTATCTCCCACCTGGCAAAGCCAGGTCAATACACCTTTTTTGGTCTTTAAATCAATTGGCTGCTTCATGCATTCGCAATTCCGATAAGGCTGTGGTTTTGGCATCAGGCTGTCCGGTACAACGATCTCCATTCTCATGCATTTTCCTCCTTTCTAAAAAAAGGACATTCTTCTCCAAGACAATCCGGATTCTTTTTGTAATAATGACATTTAATCTCCGGGCTTACTGCAATATGCAGCCCTAATTTATCCTCAATATACGCGCAGCATTCCTGTGCAGCCAGAAAAAGCGTCCTTTTGCAGCATCTCGGTCCAGGATAGGAGGCAATTTTAATCAGACATCTGCCTGTAATCTCGTTAGCTAAATTCCAGTTTTCTCTCTTAACAGGAGCCGCTCCAGTGTATACGCTGAGAAAAATACCTGCGCCTACTCCAGCGCCGCAGCTTCCGCAATTTCCACAAAAGCCGCCCGGTACGGTTTTAGCTCTCTGCTCAGCCTGCGATAACCATCCGGTCAGTGTTTCTTCGCCGCTTCCATCCTCTATAGCCGCCATGGTCAAAAAAGCCGCCGGCATAATATAATGATGGTAAGGATAGTGCATCGGTATCCCCGGTAAATCCATCAGTCTCATCAAACTCTGATCCGCTGTCATCATTTCTCCTTGCCTGTACATCTGCAAACAGGCTTCCGTAATAGAATCAAAAATTTCCTGCTTTAAATCAATCTTATGCATAATACTATCTCCTTCCCAGAAGAAAGTCTTGAAACTCACTTCTGTCCTCTACATGAAATATATTTTCTATATCAAATTCCGCTAAAATCCTTTCTATCTGGGACGCGTCAAAGGGCTGTCCGCACAGCACACCAGCGATCTGCTCCAGATCAAAGTCCGTTAAATAGTCGCCGTTAAACCGGCATTCTTTTATTCGACCACGGCATACCGACATAGACAACTCCACACGTCCGATAGGAAATCTCCGCGCGTTCTTTATATTTCCGTCCGGATTTCGTCCATAATTCCATTCCCAGGTAAGATATTTTCTCTCCATCAAGGCAAGAGCCGCTTCCTCCAGTCCCTTCTCCGCACCTTCTCTATCGCATAGCTGCCTGAAATGTTCACATACCTGATAAAAAAACACATCCGATGAAATGTTACGAAAGCAGTCAGAAATCTCTTTCAGGTTAGCTGTGCGGCTGCGCACTGAGGCGACGCCTTTAGACTTTAATTTATCTGTAGGCGGCGTCAGCGCATAGGCCATAGCCTCCCGATCTGTATCGAAAAGTAAACAACTGTGAAAAATCCCTCTCTCATTCCGCAGCGTCTGCGCTGTGCCAGCAATTTTCAATAGGTTGTTCTCCTTATCCTTAACACAAATATCGTTACGTCCAGTCCATACTGCCGAAACCCCCAGACTGACCAAAAATTCCGTGATTAGCCTGACACACTTTGATATATGGAAGTCAAAGTCTCCGCCGGTAGCAAAAAAAGACAGATTTATATTGCCCAAATCATGATACACCGCTCCGCCGCCAGTCAACCGCCGTACAACCGAGATATTTCGCGTCGTTACATACTCGCGATTTACCTCGGCGTCAGTATTTTGATGACGTCCCACGATTACAGAAGGTCGGTTTCTCCATAGATAAACGGTATCCTCTGTCGCCTGATCCAGTAAAACCTCCTCCATGGCCAGATTATGGTAAGGATCTGCGCTTTTTTCCACAATAACTCTCATATCAGCATTCTCACCGCCTCCTGCAGCAGTTCGCTCTCACCAGGATGAACAAAGGCTGTCCGTAGGAAGTCCTCTGCTGTCATTTCCTGCGCGACGGCCGTTTGACAAATCCCAATAAGCTCTGAGGCCATGGATGATACGATGTGAAAACCTTTCAGCACATGGGTCTTTTCATCCATTACTACCTTCACCATGCCGTATTCCATATCAAAAAGCACGCCAGAAGGCTGCATAGCGGTTTCTAAATATGCCGGCTTAAACGCTGAATCGCAATGTTCTCCAGTCATTGCCGCTTCCAACGGCGTAAAGACGCATCTGGCCGCCGCCTGTGTAACTTCTCCGTCGGTATCTGCTTTTATCTGCGACACGCAATTCAACTCCTGCAGTATACGTCTGGCAGTTCTTCTTCCTTCTGCCATAGCCCAATCTGCCGTCATAATACCGCCAGCTGCGTCCCCTGCACAGTAAAGCCAAGAGCAATCCTTTCTATTGTCTTTTACAACCTCTTGCTTCCGCGATTGTCTTCCGATACAGAAAACCACGTCGGAAGCATCTCCACTACCTGCTGCCGCAAGCTGTATCTCAATCCCTTGGGCACGCAACCATGCCTCCATATGACGGGAAATATCCTGATCCCATCCAGGCAAAATCTGCCGCTCTCTTTCTCTTAAAGTCACCCTGCAGCCTACATTCGCGAGAATTACAGATAATTCCACGCCCAAAACGCCGCTTCCAACTACAGTAATTGTATTCGGCAAAGATTGTAGCTTCAGAAGCTCATCAGACCGCCAAACCTTTACGCCATCAGATACATTCAGCGCTTTCTCTTTGGAACCTGTCGCGATTAGTATCGCGTCTCCCAAAACTGTACTGCCGTCAGCGAGAGTTACCTTCCGTTCCTCAACCGATACTGCTCTGCCATATCGGATTTCTACTTTGCTTCGTTGCAGCATATATTCCATACCATACGCCAATTTCTGACTTTTCGCTGCTGCTTGCCGCGACATCTTTTCACGATCTAAAGCTATAGAGCCTTGGACAAAAGGATTCAGCTGCATTGCTGTTTTGACGGCCAAAAGGTGTGATCTTGTCGGAATACATCCCTGATGAACACAAACGCCGCCAATATACTTTTCCTCGATCAGTGTCACATGTACCCCGGCCCTTCGCAGTTCCAATGCCGCCGCATAGCCTGCAGGGCCGCCGCCAATGACAACAATCCGTTTCTCACTCATCTTCGTCATACCACCTCCTGGGCCAAGCTTTATATTAGATTACATCTATTATATTACCTATACTACCCCTGTTCTACTATAACCTCTTTAAGGATTTTTGCATAACATGGTAAAAATATTGCTTTTTTTGATTTAAATGTTACAATAGTGGCAGAAGAAATTTTATCTGATTTTGTCGAAAAAGGGAGAAGGGAAATATTATGAAAAAGGTTAAAAAAATAGGGCTGTTTGCATTACTGGGCGTTTTCATCTGCGCGGCCTGCTTCTTTGTGGGCAAAGGGATTGGCAACGCTTCTCCTGACAGAGAAATGTCCGCTGTGGTTATAGAAAACAGTCTGACAGAAGTCAGTGAATTATCCAGCATTACATATAATTACACTAATATGGCTGAGTTTGAAAGTAGCAAGGATTTTTACGGTGTGAAGCTGCCGTTCACAACAAAAAGTTTTATTATTACTTATGACGGTCAAATCAAGGCTGGCGTCGACCTGTCAAAAGCGCAAATTGATATCAGTGGAAAAACCATTACTGTTACCTTGCCGGACGCGCAAATACTATCTCATGAAATTGATGAAGACAGTATCGAGGTATTCGATGAAAGCACCAGCATTTTTAACCCACTAAAGGTCGAAGATTATACCGCATTTAACAAAGATCAAAAATCCCGTATGGAGAAAAAGGCTCAAGAAAAAGGACTTCTCACCGAAGCGCGCAAGGCTGCTGTCAAAACCGTTGAAAAATATCTCGCACAGATTGCAGGCGAGGATTATGAGGTTAAAGTAAAATAATAGCGTGTGGAAACCGGAAAAACAAAATTTCAGGTTTCCACATGTTTTTGTTCTAATTAAACACCTTTATATAATAATAAGATATTTTTTGCGGTTGTCGTATCTTTGAAATGAAAGGAAAAAATATAAAAATGGTCTTTCCTTTTGCCGTATTCCGTGATATACTACATAATGCATGCGGACATAGTTCATTGGTAGAATATCAGCTTCCCAAGCTGAGGAGGCGGGTTCGATTCCCGTTGTCCGCTCCATTTTTTTAAAACTTAAAAAAATACACGATTTATCTAAAAAGTACTTGCAAATTGGTATACTTTATGGTAAATTATAATGGTGCTTGGAGGATTGACCGAGTGGCTAAGGAGCCGCATTGGAAATGCGGTAAGGTGTAACAGCCCCGTGGGTTCGAGTCCCATGTCCTCCGCCAGAAATAAAAAAGCCATCACTAGTGTGATGGTTTTTTATTTATACTGAAGATATGCTGGAAATCGAACCCACGGGTGGGCGAGAGTGTCCCATCCCCATTTTGCGTAAGGCTTTGCCTGCAGCGCAAAATGGGAGAGCGTAAGAAGCCTGCCATCCTCTGCTTTTCAATATTGGCAAGCGACTGTAGGAGCGATGTACGAAGTACGAAGCGTTGTCCTCCGCCAGAAACATCACTTAAATGCACTTATTGAAAACTAGCTTCATACAAAACCTTTTCTTTACTATCCACAAACTTTGTCCTTAATATAAGATTTTTAATTCCACTTTGTTCTTTCAGCATAGATGTTACTTGCTCAAAAGATTCTTTTTCGTCTTCCATCAATTCTTGCAGTCTTTCTTTCATCTCTTTGCGTTCATCAGCATCAAGCTCATAATCTATCGTATATAAATATGTGATTGTATTTTTCTTAACCTTAACCTCCCAAAAATCTGGTCGATCTGATGGAAAGACTGTAATTGGATAAACGGTAACAGAATACGGCAATAAAAAAAGGCAGCAGAACAGTTGACTAATTAAGTCAACTGTCCGACTGCCTCAATTCCTTTTCCTCCATTTTCCATACTGGTCAATCTACATAACAGATCACTTTTTAGCTCTGCCGGAAACAGGCGCGCTATAAAGGCCCATGCATTTTTTCCCATCAACATTCTTATATGGTCTTATCTTGTAATAATACGTTTTTCCGGCTGTAGGTACAGTGTTCTTAAAACTTAGTTTCGTTGTCTCTCCAACCTTTTTATAAACGCCAGATTTTTTTGTAGAGCGATACACTCTATATCCATCGGCAGATGCTGTCTTTTTCCAGCTTACAGAAATCCTACTGCCTGACAGAGATGCCGATTTCAAACCTGTTGCCTTACCGATATAACCATAATATCCGTTGGCTTCTGACTTGAAGTGCACCGAATACATAGTAATTGAATTTTTTTCCGCTCCACACTTACTGCATTTAATCTTACACGCTACCTTATTATTCACAGCTTTGTTATGGGCGTAGCAGGTAATCCACCCTGGATATTTTCCTTCATTGGTGCCATTCGATCCGGCAGCCAGAGACACATGGAAATCACGTTTAGCACATTTCTTATTATTACAATGATAAAGAATAATATCGCCAGCCGCGATTTTCCCCACATTGTCCGAAGCTCGTATTCCCTGATAATCCGCATAATAATAATCTGTATCCAATATATGCTTCTCCGCGAGACCGTTTTTTACCAGGTAATCAACATACTCCTTTGCCGAATAGCCGTATGTTCTCCAGCTTTCCTTCGGTATGCCGCCGGCTTGTACGCAGGCTCTGACAAAAGCGACGCAGTCCCCTTTTCCGTCGTTCCAATGACTTTTCGCATAGGCCATAGCCTTTTCCGAACTATATTGATTCGTATCGGCAGCAAGCGCCGGCGTTGTAGTTATTGTCATAGTAAATACCAATATCACCGCAGTAAGCAAACCAACCAGCTTTCTTTTTATGGTTAGAATATTATACTGCCTCTTTTCACAATTCTTACATTTCATTTTTCAAGCTTCCTTTCCTATTTTTAAAAGCGCTTTCACATGTTTATCGTCGAAAAGCCGATTTCGTTACTACATTTTTAAGTTCAATTAACAAAGTAAATTCCGAAATGCCTTGATACTCATACCTGCAAATCTTTAGAGGTCTTTCTGGTTTTTCCCGGACTCAACTAATAATTCCAGCTTTAAAAGCCTGCTTATACCATAACCAACACAGATTCCGGCCACATATAGGATAATGTCAAAGGTATCAAAGATTCCTCGCGCCGTGAGAGCCTGCACTATCTCCAGAAAAAACGCCAAAACGGTAGCGCCGCAAAACACGAAAGAGAGTTTTAGCCTTCTGAAAAAATAACCCATTGGAATAAAACACAGGAAATTCAAAAGACTTTGCAGCTTCATTTCAGGATCTCTCAAGTCAAAAATGGAGTCCATAGGATTCCAGACAAAGACAGTTTGCATCGCTGAACGGCCAAAAATAGCAATAACCAGTAAAAGGATGTAGAGCGTTATCAATGTGTAATATAAATATTTTGATATTTTATGCTGTAATAATATAATGTCTAATATAGCAAAACAGGTAATGCAGAAGAAAAGAGAAAACCACATAGCCGGAAAATAAAGCAGATTATTCGTTGATACAAATCTGGTCAGAAGCTCGCAAAAAACATAGTAGTGCATCAAATATCCCAAAACAATACTCGTGATAATAATCGTTAACACCTTTTTAAAATTCATAAAAATCCTTTATCCATCCAATAGGAGTTCACATAATAACATTCAACAAAATCATTTTAGCATAGAGGCTGAAAGATAACAATGAAAAAATATGTGACGCGCACAAATGAAAAGCCTCCATACTGCGTAATATTCCTTTACATCAGTATGGAGGCAAATATTAAAGATAAAGCTGCAGATCAAGCATCCTCTGGCGCTCTATGCTCGTGTCAATGCCCAGAAAATTTCTGTGCTCTTTTCAATCAGATTATCATTGTAATCAAAGTCTTCCGAATGAATCGGCGTGCATGCAAAACCTGCGCCCAGCCAGATCAAAGCTCCCGGCGCTTTTTTCAGGAACCAGCCGAAGTCCTCTGAACTTCGAATCGGATCCGGCATATCCTCCGTTTTCCAGCCATGTTCTTCTGCCAAACGGCGAACTTTGTCAATGCTCTCCCGGTGATTATAGGTTTCCGGAAAGGCGTCGTAATAGTCAAACTGGATCGCAAGACCATAGCGCTGCGCCTGCCCGCGGGCAAAGTCTTCAATCTGCGCCTGCAAACTGTCCATCTCCGCCTCAATCTGACCGCGAATGGTCATCAAAAGTTTTCCCTGATGAGCGGCAACACCGAAAGCGCGTTCTCCCACATCAATCTGCACCACCGTCGCCAGAAGCAAACCTTCATACCGGCTCTGATCCGCGATTTCCTGAAGCGCCAGTATCGTTTCACTGACGGCAAAGGCAGGATTTCTTCCTTTCTCCGGTTGACTGGCATGGGCGGACGCCCCTGTAAAGGTAATCTCCATGCCTTTGGACGCGCAGTTCACTGTGCCTTTTTTTAAAAGCAGCGTTCCCTCCTCATAACCCGGGAAATTGTGCAGCCCGTAAACTTCTTCAATCTGTTTTTCTGTAATCAGTTCCGCGCAAGCCTTTCCGCCGTCACCGGTTTCCTCCGCATGCTGAAAAACCAGATACACATCCTTGTCCGCGCCCTGCCGCGCTAAATCCACCGCAAAAGCCGCCAGCGCCGCGCTGTGACCGTCATGGCCGCACTTGTGGGCGACCCCTTTGTTTTGCGATGCGTAAGGCAGCGTATCATCTTCCATCACCTTGATGGCGTCCATGTCGGCACGAAACGCGATACTGCCTCTGCTTTCACATGCCGGGTGGTATTCCGCGTAAAACCAGCGTCCCCGGTCGGTCACCTCCAGACTCGTATGTTCTCTGATAAATGCCATCAGCGTCTCCTTGGTCTTTCGCTCCTCACCCGAAAGTTCCGGATGCTGATGCAGGTAATGGCGTAACTCGATTGCCTTGTTCAAATCTTCCTGGCGCATGTCCATTCCTCTACTTGTTCATCTTCTAATCTTAATAATCCGAATTGCTCCAAGGTTTCTGATCACAGTGAAGCAATCTGTCCAGCTGTTGTGTGAAGGCTTTGTCACTGATTTTCACAGCGCCCAGTCTGACCAGGGAAGCTAGATTGGCAGAACCCAAAAGCAGGGATGACAGATCTGCTTCCTTGCACCAAAGGATTACATCCATCCTCGCGTCTGCGGCTGCCGGCTGCCACTTTCCGCCCGCAAAGGAAACCCGCAGATTCTTTTCGCAGTGCTCCATCTGATCTTCATAAATGAATTCCGCATTCAATTCCCCTTCCGGTAAAGTTCTGTAGTCAGTCGCCTTGATAAATTCTGTCGGATGCAGGATTTTAAACATGGTACCCACAGCGGACACGTTGCTCTGCAGGAATCCAAAGTTAATATAGTTTCCGGATACATCCTGGGTATTGTCCAGCAGATGGTAGAAGTCTTCTTCGCCGGTACGCAGAATCACTGTCTGCGCCAAGTCCGCCTGCATGCGCAGGAAGCCCAGCAGCTTTTTCAGCACAGCGCCATCCTCGTAGACCAGTTCCTCCACAGACAATCTGTTCAAAGTATAGTTGACTTCACTGGCATCCTCAAAACGGAATGCCACGTAGCCCTTCATCACATCATTCTCAAAATATCCAATTCTGCGAACCTGGGTATCGGTTTCCATATCACGGATTTCTTCTTCGAATTTTTTCACCATGCCGTGGCTTTGCTCCACCATACGACTGTGGCAAGCCAGCACTTCCGGCACATCATCCACGGTCAAAATCCGCATTCCTTCCATATTGTCCGCTTTTGGCAGATTGATCGTCGGTACGTGATACTCATCCATCTTCGCACCATAACCATACCCCATTTTTCTGTAAAAGTCAATACGGAACGGCAGCAGCAAAGTGACCAGCGCGTCATGGGTTTTCGCGTAATTCTCAAACCGTGTGATCATATCAAAGGCAGCGCCTTTTTTCTTATGAAGGGGATGAACCGCCAAAGACATGAGACCCACTGCGCGATGCATTTTGCCATAAAGATTCATGTCAAAATTGACCAGCTTCATAAAAGCAATCATTTTATCGCCTTCAAAGAGCCCAACCAGTTCCACTTCTTTATTTTCCGTAATTTCTCTGGTAACCTTTTTTCTGTAAAATTCACTGCACGCATCGTCCAGCTCCTTGTGCGCCGGATAAGCGTTGAGATACACTTCCAGATACTGGTCGATATCGTCCAGTGTAAGATTTCTTAAAATACGTTCTGTTTTCATATATGTTCTCCCCTTTTCTTTACAGACCCTTGCCCTTTGCAATCAGTTCCTCAATGTACTCGTCGATGAGGCGCAGACCTTCTTCCAGATGTTCCGCGTGGGACAAAGTAATTCTGAAGGTATGCGGCAGATAGAAGCAGTCTCCGTGGCATACCAGCACCCCTTTTTGATCCAGCAAATCATCGCAGAATTTTTCCGCGTCTACATCTAAGTCATAATGTACTAAGTAAGTCGTGCCGTAAGAATCCGCATACTGATGCACGTATTTGTGACCGTCCAGCCATTTGTCCATAATAGCTTTATTGGCGTTTACAATCTTTCTGCTTCTTTCATAAATTTTGTCCACATGCTCCAAAGCGATGGCAAAAATCCATTCGTCAAAGGTACCCCCGCAGATGGAATCAAAAGAACGGCGGTTAAAGAGTTCCCAGCGCATATCCGGATCTTTGCAGATAATCCATCCCACTCTGGTGCCTGCCATAGAGTAGATCTTAGAAGAACTGCAGGTTACGATGGATTTGTCGTAAAGGTCGGCAAAGGACGGCATATATTCTTCCTTCAGTCCCCTGTACATCTCGTCGCAGACAACCCAGGCGCCTACTGATTTTGCGATTTCTACGATTTCCTCCATTTCTGCCGGAGACAGCAGCGCGCCTGTCGGATTATTCGGGTTGGTAAAGAGGATTGCCTTGGTGTTTTCATCCACCGCCGCTCTCACCTCGTCAAGATCCAGCTTGTAGCCGGCTTCTGGTTTTAAGTCAATCTGCCGCACTTCGGTTCCGATGGATTTCGGCAGTGAGTAGAACTGCTGGTAGTTCGGCATAATGGAAATGACATTGTCAGTTGGCTCGATGAGCGTCATGACCACGGTATTGTTTGCGCCTGTACCGCCGTGAACCAGCACCACATCTTCCGCATCCACGCCTTTATAAAGGTTTGCCACAGCTTTCTTCAGTCTCGGCGTTCCTTCAAAGCGTCCGTAGCCCAGGCTCATGGTTTTCAATTCTTCAAAAAAGCTTTCCATGCTCTCGCCAGTCAGTTCAAAGAGTTCCTCTACGGTCATAGGCAGTACACAGCTGCCGCCCAGGTAGATTTTATTTTTCTCGCTGTCACATGCAGGATTCAGCCAATTTTCCAGTACAAAATTATCTATTTTCATTTCTAATATTCTCCCCTCTTAGATTTCCGCAGTTTGTCCCATACCTTTTTCTCTTGCTGTCAGTACCGCGGTTTTCGCAGTCACAAGATCCAAGGCCGCAAGACCTGTCGCGTCAAAAATTGTAATATCTTCTTCTGAAGTTCTGCCGGAAACCGCGCCGGTCATCACCTGTCCGATTTCACCGCAGACGGTTTCAGCGGTTACAATTCCCAGCTTTGCCGGAATTTCTAATTCTCCGACCGTAAGACACTGGGTCGTGTCATCGGTAAAGGCTTTGGCAACTCGGAAAAGCGCCGGATCCAGTTCTTCTTTTCCTACCATATCCGCGCCGATGCAGCTGAAATGAGTTCCCGGTTTCACCCAGTCCTTTTGGATGAGAGGCTCTGTGCTTCTGGTAACGGTAAGCACCACATCCGCCTCGCCAACTGCAGTCTGAAGATCTGCCGCCGCAGCAAAGGTCACATCGGTTTCAATCTGCAGTTCTTCCTGCAGGCGAATCTTGATGTCCTTCACATAAGCCTCTGCTAACGCCACGCCCATAGGGTCTGCTACCAGCACCCTTTTAAGCTGGGGCATTTCCAGCAGGGTCGCGCCCAGAAGATAAATAGACTGACGGCCTGCTCCAACCAGCAGCAGGGTTTCACTGTCCTTTCTCGCAAGGACCTTAGCGCCGATTGCCGCCGCGGCTCCGGTTCGCATACTGGTAATATAGGAGGCGTCCATTACACCCATCGGCAGTCCCGTCTCCGAATCAAAAGTCATGAGCACACCGGTAAAGACGGTCAAACCTTTCTCCGCATTCCGTGGGAAATTGTTGAGCAGCTTCGCTCCGTGGGCGCCAACCTCGCCAAACACACCGCCGGAACGGATATCCATGATACCTTCATTGTCAAAATGATGCTCCACAAGCGGCCAGGCGACCACCTGCCCCCCTGCTTTCGCGCGATAAGTTGCTTTCACACCCTCTATGACCTTGGGCATTTCCAAAATCGCCTCTAAATCCTTTCGGCTTAAAATTGATACCTGCATACCGGTACCTCCTTCTCTGTTCTGTTACCTGTTATTATACACCGCCCGCGCGACTGATTTCCATCCCGCATTCTTGTATTTTAGACTAAATATATTTGCATGATTTTAGATTATCGTATATAATAGCAGATAATAGGAGGTGCCTTTTATGAATTACACAGTTTCCGATTTTTATCTGACCTTTGCAGCAGGTCTGAAAATTATTGCAGGCAGAGGCGGTATGACGCGTTCTATCAGCCGTGCCGGCATTTTAGACTATGAAATGGATCTTGTACTAAAAGACAAATACATGCACTCCAATTTTCAGGAAAATCAGCTGGTTATCTCTACCTTTCTCTACGCAAAAGACAATCCGTTTCTCATTGCGGACGCGGTCAAGCATCTCATCGCCAAGGGAACCAGCGGTCTTGTCATCAAAAATGTGTTCGGGCTGCCGATTCATGACACAGTGCTGCGCTATGCCGACTCCAAAAACTTCCCAATTTTTCTTGTAGAATCTCAGGATGTTTATATAGAGGATCTGATTTACGCGGTCAACCGTCACAGAGAATTACTCGCGGATATTCGCTTTGCCCAGAAAAAGCTGGAGCAAATTCTGTTCGGCGATTTAACCGAAAAGGAAATTCCTGCCTGCGCGAAACAAATCAATCCGTCTTACAGACAGCAGTTTTTTACGCTGTATATCAAGATGGACGACCTGCTTTCCAACGCTGCCTTTGATACCTTCTCAAAGCGTTTTCAGAAAGCCCCCTCAACGAGCCGGGAAACAGCTTGGTATTCTTTCGGCAGGGCTTTTTCTACATTCACTCCGAAGATAGAATCAGCCAGCGGTGTACCGATGATTTCATCGCGCAGATTTTAAACATTCTCCTGCAGGAGGATGCCTATGTCAGCTGTGGACTTAGCCAGTGTCATCTGACCCTGGAAGAATTTCGGATCAGTCTGCAGGAAAGCCTCTATGCGGCTTCTGCTGAAAAAGACGCAGGCGCCGCCTTCACCCGCTACAACCAGCTGGGTACGTACCAGCTTCTCTTTCCTTTTGCCGCAAGCCGGGAAATGCAGCTATACGCACGCAATATTTTAGAGCCTATCAAGGACTACGATATCGAAAACAACGCCCGGCTTCTGCCGACGCTGCAGCAGTTTATACAGACCGGCTGTCTGCTGGAAGAAACTGCGCGCCGCCTTTCTCAGCATAAAAATACCGTCCGGTACAGGCTGGACAAAATCCATGAACTGACCGGACTGGACTACAAAATATTTGCCCACCTGGAACAGCTGTCTATGGCGGTCAAAATCGATCAGTGCGGCGGTCAGACATACTAAAAAGCGCTGTCGCACAGTAAGGCGACAGCACCGCAAATACAAATATATACGTTAATACAATCGAAACGCTCCAAGGGCCGAAGCCATAAGCCCCATCATGGATTGAAAGTCAAACACCGGCAGTCCGCTCTCCGCCTGAATATCCTTTCCAAAGGGCGGCAAATCCGTACATTCCAGAAGAATCGCCCCCATATTGGGACAATCGGCAATGCCCTTTCTCACGGTATCTAAAATTTCCTGCCGCACCAGTTCCACATCGAATGCCTCGTCAGGGCAGGCAAAGATTTTGTTCCATTCCGGCGCGTCCTCCAGTCCCATCACGTGCAGCACAGTATCTGCACTGATCCCGCAGGCAGCAAAGTGCTCCCGCGTTAAAGCGCTTCCGTTGGCAGTCAACACGCCGATGGCGCGATTTCCGATCAGGTTTCTGATTAGCGGAATCTGCAGCAGCGCAGAAGTAAACACCGGCACGGGCAGCGCCTCACTGAGAGCCTTCTGAAAAATGGCGTTAAAGCCGCAGCTGGTCGTAATGGCTGCAACGCCTTCTTCCGCCACCAGTTTCTTCGATATAGCAATCATATCTTCTAAAACTTTTTGGCTGGGATGGGTGATCACCGTCTCCACACAAGCGCCTTCTACATGCGCCATCCGAACCGCAAAAGGGTAGGACGCCGGATTGGTGCTGTTGCCGGGCATGCTTTCAAGCTGCAAAAGTCCCTGCGGCACCTGTCCTTCCTCCCATCGCAAAATCGCAATTTTAGGGTTTGGTTGTTTCATCTTTTATCTCCTCTTTTCCGCCTGTTCTTCATGTCATAACACGCATCCACTTCCGGCTGTAATACCTTCGATAGCACCAGATTACCTTCAGCACATCACCAAAGGCCACCATCAGCATCGCCCAAGGCAGAGACAGGTGGAACACCAGCACTGCCACTGCCGCCATCGTTACCTGTATTCCCACATTAAAGGAAAAATCCATGACCATACAGAACACAGTATCGCCGCCGGCACGGAGTACACCGCAAACCAGCATATATGCCAGCATCTTCGGGGCAAGGGCAATGGCCCATACCAAAAGCGTGTCACATAAAAGCGCCGTCGTCTGCGGATTAAACTGATAAATCGCAGAAACCGGACCGCGAATTAGAATCAGCACCACCGCCATAATTCCATTGAGCATCCAAGTAAGACGAACGGCGACGCCCGCCTGAAAATAGGCCCGATCTTTCTGATCCGCGCCCAGAGCGTTTCCAATCAGCACCGCCGCCGCGTTTCCGATACCGAAATAAATCGACTGTAAGAATTCGCTGACCGTATTGGCCACCTGTGTCACAGCCAGCGCCGACGTGCCCAGCTTTCCGTAAATGGAAAAAATCGCCGACATGGAAAACGCCCATCCGCCTTCGGTAACGACCACCGGCACCGCCGTTTTCATCACGGTAAAGAATTCTTTTTTACTAAAAGAAAACAGTTCTGCCGGTCCGGTTTTAAACGTATGAGATTTTCTCGTATATACATACAGAAACAACCCCGCGCACTCGAGAATTCGTGCCGTCAATGTCGCAGCCGCCGCGCCGGTTACGCCCAGCTTCGGCAGACCCAAATGTCCGTAGATCAGCAGGTAATTCAGACAGGTGTTGACGGCCAGCGCCGCGCCATTGATGATGGTAGGCACCTTCAAATCCTGAATGGCACGAGAATTGTAATTGATCGAAAAAGACAGCGCCGTAAACAGATAGGAAAAACAGGCAATCCTAAGATACTTCACGCCCAGTTCAACAACCTCCGGACTGTCGTCAAAGACAGCAATCAGCTGCGGCGCCAGGAAAAATCCGCAGATGGTAAACATGCTCGCCATGAAAAGTCCCACCGCGTAATCCATCCCCAATATTTTGCGGATGCTTTTGATATCTCCTACGCCAAAATACTGCGCCGTATAAATCGCCGCGCCGCTATATAAGCCATAGCACATGTTCGAAAAGATAAAATAGACCTGATTTGCCGCGCCTACCGCCGCCAGCGCCGTCTCTCCTACCAATCCGATCATCAGCGTATCCACCAGATTCAGTCCGATACTGATCAAATGCTGAATCACAACCGGAATCGCGATCACCAGCATTTTTTTATAAAACATTTTCTTTTCTGCAACATACTCAAGACTCTGTGTCTGCATAAACTATCCTTCCGTCTACTATAGTCATTGCCACGGCAACATCTTTGAGATGATCCGGCGGTACCGCGAAAATATCCTCTTTCAGCACCACAAGATCCCCAAGCATGCCGGGTAGCAGCCTGCCTTTACGATCTTCTTCGCCTGACATCCGCGCCGCCATATAAGTATAACCGTCTACTGCTTCCTGAAGCATAAGCGCTTCATCGGGATACCATCCCTCTGCCGGGTTTCCATAAAGATCCTTTCTGGTCACCGCCGCGTAAAGATTCCACATCGGATTGAAACTCTCCACCGGACAATCGGTTCCCATTGCCATCTGTATCCCCTGATCCTGCATGGTTCTCCAGTGATAGCTGGTCTTCATGCGCGCGGCGCCGACCCGATCCTCTGCCATATGCAGGTCGTATTCGATAAAAATCGGCTGTATATACACAAACAGTCCAGCCGCTTTGATCCTGCGGCACAGATCCTCGTTTAAAATCTGCGCATGAATCAGTCCATGCCGCGGCTTTATAGCAGGATACTTTGCCTGCGCCGCTTCCACTGCCGCAATCGCCTGCTCGCAGGCAGCATCTCCAATACAATGCATCACCGCGCCGGTACCCATTTTGTGCACCTGCTCGACGATTTCAAAGAGCCGTTTCTCATCGCTGTAAACCGCAAATCCCTGATTTCCCGCATCGTCGCTGTAATCTTCCTGCAGCCACGCCGTTCTGGACCCCAGAGAACCATCGATATACAGTTTCACCGTATCCATCCTGAAAAAGTCGTCGCCTTCTCCGAGACGATAACCGGCTGCCAGAAATTCATCTAAACGCGCCGTATCCGCAAGGGCACACTGCTCACTTACTCTGACAGGCAGTCTGCCCTCTGCTGCCAGCTTGCGATACGCTGTAATGATATTTGCAAAGTTTCGTCCAGGCAAGGTATCAAAATCATCGGTCTGAATGGACGTGACGCCCACCCGGTTCGCGTCCTGGCAGGTTCTTAAAATCATCGACTGAATCGCTTCTACACTGGGTTCTTCCACATGATTATAAACCAGATTCATCATCTCCGCAATACTACCTGTTGGATTTCCTTCCGCATCCGTTTCGTAATGTCCATCATGGGGCTGCGGCGTATTTCGATCCAGTCCCATGACTTCCATGGCTTTGGTATTTAATCCGGCGATATGCCCGCAGACGCGAAGCGCGTAGATGGGATGCTCCGTAGAAACCGCGTCCAGATCCTCTTTGGTTAAATGACGATTATCGTCCCAATTATCATTGTTCCAGCCGGCGGCTTCCACCCACACGCCAGGCGGAATCCGGTTTTGATCAATATGGGCGCGGATGATGTTTTTTGCTTCTTCGCGGGAAGACGCGCCTTCCAAATCCGCAATAGTCTTCCCATACCCATAGCTCAAAAGATGCATATGGCTGTCGTTGAATCCAGGCAGCACAGTTTTTCCGCAAAGGTCAATGATTTTCACTGGCTTCTGCTGTTTCTTCTGCCTCCAGCATAGCGGCAATTTCTTCATTGGTTCCCACTGCCGCAATGCGGTTCCCATCCATTAAGATGGCCTGCACCACACGCTGATTTTCATCCAGGCAATGAATATTTCCGTTGACGAGCGCTCTTTTCATGTTCTGTTCCTCCCGGGATTAAAAAGTTTCTATAAGCTGATTCGGATCGGTAAATGGAATGCCGTATTTATCAGCAGTTTCTTTCAGCGTCAGTTTTCCCTGATACGTGGTCAGTCCTCTGCGCAGCCCCGCATGATCCTTCAGCGCCTGTCTAACCCCTTTTCCGGCGATTGCAGCCGCATACGGAATGGTCGCATTTGCCAGTGTTTCCGACGCTGTTTTCGCGAATGCAGACGGAATATTGTCGACCGCATAGTGCAGAATTCCTTCTTCCGTATACACCGGTTCCGCATGATTTGTACTTCTGCAGGTTTCAATAGCGCCGTGATCATCGCACGCTACATCCACAATCAAAGCGCCTGGTTTCATCAGTTTTAAGTCCTCCCTGTAAATCAGGTGATCTTTTCTGGTTTTATCCCACAGAATGCAGTTGATGATCACGTCTGAATTTTTCAGGCACTTTTCCAGGTTGGCACGATTGGAGTAAAGCAGTTCAACATTATACGGCAAACGCTTTGCCGCTGCTTCCATGGCCTTGGTATTGACTTCCAGAATCTGCACCCGATTTCCCAGATTGCCTGCCAGCTGCGCAGCGCCCATACCGCTGACGCCCGCGCCGATAATCGTGACCACCGGACTTTCCACACCGCACACATTGTTGAGGAGAATGCCCTGACCGCCGTGCACGCTCTGGCTGAAGTGCAGAGCTGCCAGAAATCCGCCTTTGCCTGCCAGTTCACTCATCGGTGAAAGCAGCGGGAAAGCACCGTCCTCATCGATTACATCCTCATAAGCGATACTGGTGCACCCCGATGACAGCAGATATTCTGTCTGATCTAAATGGGCATTGGAATGGATATAGGTAAGGATGATTTTCTGATCGTCGATATACTGATATTCCTCTGGAAAAATTTCCTTTACTTTATAAATCAGTTCTCCTCTGCTCCATGCTTCCTCTTTCTCCACAATGACTGCGCCCACTGCTTCATATGCAGCATCTGAAAAATAGCTGCCCAGACCTGCGCCTCGCTCTACCAAAACCGTATGTCCTCTGCGCACCAATTCTCCTGCCGTAGTCGGTGTGGCCGCCACCCTGTTTTCATACGGTTTAATCTCTTTTATGACACTGATAATCATTTTACTTCTTCCTTTCTACTTTATCTTTTTGCTCCGCCGCAGTTACCCTTTTCCGATGCCGCGGCTTTTCATAAAAACTTCCTATATTTTAGGTGAGCAAAACCCATGCCAACAAAAAAACAGAAGAAGCTGTTTTCTCTTCTCCTGTTTTTGACGAAAGAATCCATTGAAATTCCATCATTTTCTCTTTGTTACGCGCTGCTTCAAAAATCGCATCTCCGCTTGCGGCACGTCAATCGACGAAAAATAAATTTAACAGTGTCAATTCTTTTTTCATCTGTACGCTATTTTACAGATTTCTCTACCACGTCCATCATCTGGTCGATATCGATCACGCCGGTATGACGGACTTCTTTTTTGTCCAGATCTTTTAACCCTTTCGGCACGCGGACGCCGGTTTTTTCTGCCAGCGCCTCTACATAGCGGAAACCGTTTTCTGCCTCGCCAAGTCCGATGGATTTTGCCACACTCTCCGCAAATTTATAGGCGCTCGCAGTAGACGCAATCACAGTCGGCGCAGTATCGCCGGTCGCTTTTCTGTAATCCTCGTAAACCTTATATGCAACCGCCGTGTGGGTATCCATCAGATATCCATGCTCGCGGTACATTCTGCCGATCGTCTCGTTTGTCTCGCTTACATCAGCGTAGCCGCCGTAAAATTCCGACAGACCGGATTTGATCTGATCGCTGACCGTATAGCATTTCTCTGTATCAAGCCTTCCCATCAGTTCTTTGATTTCTTCACCGTTGCCGCCGGACAGGTGATACAGCAGTCTTTCCAGATTGCTGGAAATCAAAATATCCATGGACGGCGAATTGGTCAGATAAAAGTCTCTCTTGATATCGTACACGCCGGTATTGATGAAGTCGGTCAATACCTTGTTTTCATTGGAAGCGCAGATAAATTTTCCTACCGGAATGCCCATCTGCTTCGCATAGTAGCCCGCCAGGATGTTGCCGAAATTCCCTGTCGGCACGACGATGTTCATCTTTTCGCCGACCTTCAGCACGCCTCGCTCTGCAAGCTTCAGATAACTGTAAACATAGTATGCCACCTGCGGTACCAAACGTCCGATATTGATGGAATTAGCGGAAGACAGCTTGCAGCCTGCCGCAGCCAGCTTTTCCGCGAAGGCGCTGTCATTGAAAATCTTTTTCACTCCAGTCTGGGCATCGTCAAAGTTGCCGTTGATGGCAAAGACATGGGTATTCGCGCCTTCCTGGGTAATCATCTGACGCTCCTGCACCTGGCTGACACCCTGATTCGGGAAAAAGACGATAATTTCTGTACCCGGCACATCCGCAAAGCCTTCCAACGCCGCCTTTCCCGTATCGCCGGACGTCGCGGTCAGAATGCAGATTTTCTTATCTTCCTGTTCTTTTTTGATCGCCGTAGTCAGAAGATACGGCAGAATGGACAGCGCCATGTCTTTAAACGCCGCAGTCTTGCCGTGATACAGCTCCAGGAAATACGCGTCGCCGGCTTCCACAATCGGCGCGATTTCCTCTGCCTCGAATTTCTCATCATAAGCCCCGTCTACACAGCGCTTCATTTCTTCTTCTGTATAGTCGTCAAAGAATGCGCCGATAATGGCAAGGGCAACTTCCTGATAGGTTTTCCCCACCATCTCGTCTATCTGAAACGGCAGCGCCGGAATCTCTGTCGGCACGAAAAGACCTTTATCTTCAGAAAGTCCCTGAATAATCGCCTGCGCGCCCGTCAGCTCCTGCCGGCTTCCTCTTGTACTTTTAAATTTTCTCATCTGGCATTCTCCTCATTCCTTCTATGTTATTAAAAAACGTTGAAATCCTCTGGATTCCAACGTTCTCGTCCCTTTAGGACATTCCATGGTACTGCCTAGGGGAGTCGAACCCCTGATTCAGCCGTGAGAGGGCTACGTCTTGACCACTTGACCAAGGCAGCATATTGAATTGATTCTGTGAATTTGAAAACTCACAGGGTCTATTATACACGTGTTAAAGCTTCTTGTCCAGCAGTTTTTCAAAGAATCTATATTTTTTTTGTAGAGTTACAATTGATGTGACACTTGCCTATAGAAAAAGACGATAGGATCTGTTAGAATGTTAATCACCACAAAAAACATATCTGAAAGGAACCCTATCGTCATGAACAGTATAACACAAACTCAACGATATTTGCCACATGAAATTTCTACCCGTTTTTACGCAGTGAATCTTTATCGCAGCGGTCAGTCCGTCGCCTTTGTCTGCAGGCGCTACCATATATCTAAATCTTCCCTTATGCGCTGGAACAAACGCTTTGATGGTACGAAAGAGTCCCTTATGGATCATTCTCACAGACCCAAAACGCCTCATCCTTCTTCTCATACCACTGAGGAACTCAAGTGGATTCGTGATTTGCACAGACGCAATCCCCACGCCTCCGTCTGCGAAATCTATGGAAAATTACGTACTTCCAAAGGGTATCGCAGGCATCCCGGCTCTCTTTACCGTGTATTTTCTCGGCTAGGGTATACCAAGCAAAAAGTGACTCCCACTAACAAATATACTCCAAAGCCTTATGCGACTCCTCAGGCTGTTGGTGAAAAGTGGCAGATGGATGTGAAATATGTGCCCTCTGCCTGCTATACTGGCTCTATGCCTGACAAATTTTATCAATATACAATCATAGATGAAGCTTCCAGACAGCGCTTCCTCTACCCATATAAAGAACAGAGTTCTTATTCTACCGTTAATTTCATAAAGCGCGCTATCCAATTCTTTGGATATACACCAAAAATGATTCAAACGGATAATGGCGCTGAATTTACTTATCCAAAAGACTACAAAAAACTACATCCGATGGATAAACTCTGTGATGAACTTGGCATTACCCACAAGCTGATTCGTCCACACACACCAAGACACAATGGCAAAGTAGAACGCAGCCATCGATTGGACCAGGAGCGATTTTACAATTACCTGTATTTCTACTCCTATGAAGATTTAAAAGTGCAGATGCTCCGCTATCTAAAACGTTACAACAACACCCCTAAACCAGTCCTTGGGTGGGCTACACCTTTGGAGAAAAGGGCATCTTTAGAATTGCATTCTCATGATACCATATCGTCAAATTGATGCTCCCTTTTTGGTGTCACATCATTGACAAAACAACATTTTTCAAAGAATCTATATTTTTTTCTTATTACGCTTAACCATGGCGCATAACAAACTAGATTCTACTAGCTTCCATATAAGCCGCCATAAATTTCACCGAGTATTGAGCCCGTCTGCTAAACAAGCTTTATCACAACCACGAAAAAAGATCAAATACAAATACGGCCATAATCGTCATCACTGCCGCGATCAGCAAGCCCAAAACAGAGCAAATCAACCCCGCAATAGCCATCCCCTGCCTGTATGAGTTCCTGCAAAGGCTACGAATGCCGAATATGATTCCTATAATCCCTGCAATAATTCCTATAGGAAGATAGAAAACAGATACGATAGACAATACGCCGCACGTCAGCGATGCCACTGCGTCAGTATGAGTAGCCTTATACTCCACCTCTGCGTATCGGTCATAATCAAAATCCACCATGGTTGTGGTTCTTTCCCGATCAAATTCCTTTTCTTTCATAAGTCTATTTCCTTCTCTTATGATATAATTATACCATGACGATTCCTCTGAACATAGAATCGCAAGTCATGATTCAATGAACGCTTCCTTGCGGCAACGCCGTTTCAATGGCTTGCGTTCATTCTTCTTCTATTCTGACAGAATTCTGAAAGCACGAAAGCAAATTCACTACCTAAAAAAGAGGCCGGTAATTCTCTCACAGGCCGCTTTTTCTTCGATTTCTATTGTTTCTGTCTTTCCAGCAATCTCACAATTCCAAGGCCGCAGCCGACCAGTGTTTTTTCCACCGCGCCAAAAAAGCCCAATACGATATGGTTCATCATCCACATGAAGACGCTGTACAACCCGTCCACCACGAAATCGTAGAACCTGGAAACTGGTTTTGATGAGAATACTACCACGCACAAAGAGGCCAGTCCAAAGATCAACACATAATACAATACACTGTCAGCCTCCGGCAGCATAAACAGTCCCATGGTAATCCCGTGCTTCCTTATCCACTGACGAACTACCAGATGAAAAATATACACCGGCATCGTATTTCTTCCAACATATGCCAAATAATTATCCTTACCCGGCAATACATTAAACATCAGCACGATCCACGCACATCCCAATACTACCAGCAGTAACCGCATCAAAACATCCGTATACCACATCACTCTAATTTCAGCTCCTGGCCTGCGCAGCAAATACCATTCCACTGGAATTTCCTTCAAGCCAAAGGCAAGATACACAGAAATTCCCGTCAGCACAATACCCAAAAGCCAGCATTGCCATCTCTTAAGGCATTTTATCTTAGAGATATGCTCCGGTGTGCAATAATATCCTAAGAAGAAGAACGGAAAATATGAAACGATTCTTCCCAATGACAAAAACTCCGTCAAAAATGGTATGCAGCCAGCAAATAAATACAATACAAAGGTAATCGCGAAGAAATGAGGAATCTTCACATAATTTTTCTGGAATACCTTGTACAAAAACAACGCCAGCATAAACCACATGGCAAACGGAGGTCTGTCAAAATACAAAGTCGCGTGACCCCAAAGCAGCGTCCTGATGCCGTAGAAGAAAAAGATACTTAATATATACGGCCACAAAAATGTTTTAAACGCAATGGTCCTGCTCTTTTCCGGCTTCTTAGAAAAATATCCGGATAAAAACATGAATGCCTGCATAACAAACACATTAATAGTTATGTAAACGATACCACTCAGAGAATCGTGACTGAAATGTCCCGCCATTCTGGTAAAATGCGAGATGGGGATGCTCCACATACACAGACCTCGAAGCGTATCAAATACGTAATCTCTTTGTTTGGTCTCTCCCATAGTTGCTTCCTCCATGAAAACAGATATAAATTTTTACTCTTTCGCCCAGCTGCGGCAACGATCCACAGCTTTATGCCAGTCAGCAAGAAGCCGCTCTCTGCGTTTTTCATCCATTGCTGGTACAAAGGTTCTGTCAATCCGCCAGTTATTCAATATATCCTCTTGGTTCTTCCAATATCCTGACGCAAGGCCTGCCAGATATGCGGCGCCCAGGGATGTCGTTTCAATGCACTGCGGCCGTAAAACCTCCCGATCCAGAATATCAGCCTGAAACTGCATCAGGAAATCATTGGCACAAGCGCCGCCGTCCACTTTTAGAGAAATCAGGCTCTGCCCTAAATCTGTAGCCATGGCGTCTAACAGGTCGCTTGCCTGATAGGCCATAGATTCTAACGTTGCCCGAACCAAATGATTCTTTCCGGAACCTCTGGTAAGTCCAAATACTGCTCCCCTGGCGTACGGATCCCAATACGGCGCGCCCAAACCCACAAACGCAGGTACAACATAGACGCCCCCGTTATCGGCAACTGCCGTTGCCATTACCTCTGAATCAGAGGAATTCTCTAAAATATCTAATTCATCCCGAAGCCACTGAACAGCCGCCCCGCAAACGAATACCGAACCTTCCAGAGCATAATGAACCTTTCCATCCAGTCCCCACGCAATAGTTGTCAAAAGACCATTTTTCGACATTACGGGAACCTCTCCAGTACTTAACAGCAAGAAGCAGCCTGTCCCATAAGTGCTCTTTGCCTCTCCAGGCGCAAAACAGGTCTGTCCGAACAACGCAGCCTGCTGATCCCCCGCGGCTCCGGAGATCTTAATCGGGCCTGCAAATAATGTACCTTCTGTTTCACCATAGATCTGACTGGAGGGAACTGGAGCAGGCAGCATACATTTGGGAACATTCAGGATTTTTAATATATCGTCATCCCATTGCAGCGTATGAATGTTAAACATCATAGTTCTGGACGCGTTGGAATAATCTGTAACATGCACCCGTCCCCCTGTCATCTTCCAGATCAGCCAGGTTTCAATAGTACCGAAAAGCAAGTCTCCGGCTTCCGCACGCTCCCTTGCGCCATCCACATGTTCTAAAACCCAACGCAGCTTTGTGCCGCTGAAATAAGCGTCGATCAAAAGTCCTGTCTTTTCCCTGATCGTCTCCGTTAATCCCTGCGCTATCAGAGAATCAGCATATTCCGCCGTTCGTCTGCACTGCCACACAATAGCGTTGCAAATAGGTTCGCCGGTATGCCTGTCCCACACTACAGTAGTCTCCCTTTGATTGGTAATTCCGATAGCCTCGATATTTTGATAAGTAAGCCCTGCTTTTAGCATAGCTTCATGAGCTACCGTCATCTGTGTTGACCATATCTCATTGGCGTCGTGCTCTACCCATCCGGCCTGTGGGTAATACTGCCGAAACTCCTTCTGGGCTACACTGATCATATTTCCTCTTTTATCATAGATGATAGATCGTGAACTGGTCGTTCCCTGATCCAACGCTAAAATGTACTTATCCATCTTTTCTCCTTCCCCGTCCAAGATCAAACAAAAATAGCCATAATTACATTAGATATATCAATGCCTCTTTCACTGAGCCGCAGACCTTCGCCCGTATCCACCAACTGCCCTGACGCGAAAAAAGGAGCAAGCTCCCCCTTCCGGTCTGCAAATACATCCCAAAACTCCTGTCCAGTCAATCTTTTAAAATCATCAAACCGGATGCCGCAAGTCTTTCGTAGCCCTGTGAATACAAACTCTCCCGCAGTATCCGCCAAACTATTCTCACGGAATTCCATCAAAGGCGCTTCAGTAAAACGAACGCCGTCTACGAAGCTGCTCGCCCCGCTGCCTATACCAAGATAGTCCTCCATAGACCAGTATTTCAGATTATGACGACACTGTCTTCCCTGTAAAGCGCAATTAGATATTTCATAATGGTCATATCCGGCCTGCTTCAATAGCATAATCGCCCTGTGATACATTTCTCTGTCTGTCTCGTCGGGAATCTGCTCTATCTCTCCTGCCAGAAACATATCGTAGAAAGGCGTTCCTTCCTCAATCTGCAAGCTGTAAAAAGACACATGCTCCGGCGAAAGCATGATAGTTTTTCGCAGTGTATCCTCCCATATCTCCATTGAATGACCCGGTATAGCAAACATCAGATCCATATTAATATTGTCGAACCCACAGTCTCTGGCAAGATAGAAATTATCCAGAAAATCCGCTGCAGTATGTGCCCGCCCCAGGTTTTTAAGACAGCGATCATTAAAAGACTGCAGCCCTATGGACAGACGGTTGATACCGGCCCTTCGGTATGCGCGCAGCTTCTCCTCCGTCAACGTTTTCGGATTCGCCTCTATGGTAATTTCCGCTCCGGCTTTCAATTGAAAAGAAGCACGCAGACAGCCCAATAGTTCTTCCATCGCAGCAGACGGCAAAATCGACGGCGTACCGCCGCCGATAAACACCGTATCCACTTCGTAAGCACGGCCATAAATTTTGCCGTATTCTTTCATATCATCTATCAGAGATTCCACATATGCTGCTTTCTCTGCATCACTGGCGCCTTCATGAGAATAAAATCCACAGTAGCGGCACTTTGATATGCAGAAGGGAATGTGAATATAGACGCCAAGTTTGTTCATTACTTATTATCATCGTATTTCAGCACGGCTGTAAAGGCCTCCTGCGGAACCTCTACCTTACCAAACTGCCGCATACGTTTCTTTCCTTCCTTTTGCTTTTCAAGAAGCTTCTTTTTTCGAGAAATATCGCCGCCATAGCACTTTGCAATAACGTCCTTCCGATAAGCTTTGACCGTCTCTCTGGCAATTACTTTCTGTCCGACAGCCGCCTGAATCGGCACTTCAAATTGATGCATAGGAATAATTTCCTTTAATTTCTCACAGACAAAACGACCTCTGCTATAAGCCTTAGATTCATGAACGATCATCGAGAACGCGTCCACTAAATCCTTATTCAGCAGTACGTCCAGTTTAACCAGCTGCGATTTCTCATAGCGAACAAACTCATAGTCTAGCGAACCGTATCCTCGGGTTTTAGACTTCAACGCGTCAAAGAAATCATAGATAACCTCGTTCAGAGGCAGTTCATAGTGAAGCTGTACTCTGGTTTCCGTGATATATTCCATATGAAGCATCTTCCCGCGCCGTTCCTGACACAGTTCCATGATGCTTCCCACATACTCCTTAGGAATCATGATATCAGCCTTGACTATAGGTTCTTCTATATGATCGATTGCCGCAGGCTCAGGTAAGTTAGTCGGGTTCTGGATCATTTCTACCGTTCCGTCCGTCATAACAACCCGATACACAACGCTAGGCGACGTTGTGATGACTGCCAGTCCAAATTCTCTTTCCAACCGTTCTACGATAATCTCCATATGCAGCAAGCCTAAAAAGCCACAGCGGAAACCGAATCCCAACGCTGTAGACGTCTCTGGCTCAAACAGAAACGCCGCGTCATTAACCTGCAGCTTTTCCAAAGCGTCCTTGACGCCTTCATATTTTTCTCCTTCTGCCGGATAGATACCACAATAGACCATGGACTGTACTTTTTTATAACCTGGCAAAGCCTCCTCTGTCGGAGCGTTATCCAACGTAATTGTATCGCCAACTCTGGCGTCCTTAACCTGTTTAATAGACGCGCAGATATAGCCTACCTCTCCAGCGCGCAAAAACTTAGTTGGCACATGGCCCGGCGCCATAACGCCTACCTCAGTAACTTCATATTTCTTTTTTGTATTCATCAGACGAATCGTATCGCCCACTTTAACCTGACCGTCAAAGATTCGAGTATAGATCACTACGCCTTTGTAGTTATCATATACAGAGTCAAAAATCAACGCTTTTAATTTACCTGCAGGATCGCCCTGCGGCGCTGGAATCGTTCTTACCACTGCTTCCAGCAATTCGCCGATACCGATACCCTCCTTGGCAGATACCAGCGGAGCCTCTGAGGCGTCGATGCCGATCATATCCTCAATTTCTTCTTTCGTTTCCTCAGGACGTGAGCTTGCCAGATCGATTTTATTTAAACACGGCAAAATCTCCAAATCCTCATCTAACGCCAGATATACATTGGCCATAGTCTGCGCCTCTACTCCCTGCGTAGAATCTACTACTAAAACAGCGCCTTCACATGCTGCAAGGCTGCGTGAAACCTCATAAGTAAAGTCCACGTGACCCGGCGTATCGATCAAATTGAAGATATACTCATTGCCATCCTTCGCATTGTACACCAGCCGTGTGGTCTGCAGCTTAATGGTAATGCCTCGTTCTCGTTCCAGCTCCATGTTATCCAGGAATTGTTCCTTCATATCCCGGTGAGCTACAAGCCCTGTATTTTCAATAATCCTATCGGCCAGGGTTGACTTCCCGTGATCGATATGGGCGATAATGCTAAAATTCCTGATATATTCCTGATAATCCATTGGTTACCTCACTTTACGCAAACTTTATCAATATATATTGTAAAGCAATCACCCTTAATTTTCAATGAAATTTTCCATTTTTTCTATAAAGCCGCCATCTCCTCCATTCATTTGCTGGCACTGACGATCCACATGTATAGCGCAGACCGTTCCCAGAAAAAAGATCAAAAAAACGACGACAGATCTCCTAAAAGTTTTCATATGCTTTTCCCTTATGTTTTAATCCATAGCTTCAGCTAAAATTTTGCCAAAAATTCTGGCGCACTCCCTAACTTCCTCTATATTGTTTCTATTATTACCCATCTCTATAAGAATCGCTTTTCCACAGAGCTCCTGATTATACCAGTAAGGACGTTCCAGCACGCTGCCCGTATAACCGCTGAAAGACTTTTGCGCTATGCCGTTAAGGTCAGACAGAAACCCTTTGTTAGAAGCATAAGTTTCAGTAGTATTGCTCAACACATAGGAATATGTGGCTGCCGTCTTACCGCCCACCTGGGTTACAGGCCCCGGGTCGTTTCCAGCCATAGCGTCGCGGTGTAAATCAATGATGCATTCTATCGTCGGATATTTTTTCAGAAGCGCTTTGACTGTTTCATAGCTTCTGGTATAGGAATCATTATAGGAAGGATTGTCGTGAAGGGTCGTATCATGGACTACGGATATTCCCGCATCCTCCAAAGTTTCCTGCAGCACATTACCGGCGTCGCGGACAGTATTTTGTTCCTTTGTGGTATGATAATTACCAGAAGACGTAGGCAGATAGCTTTCCGTTGCATGGGTGTGATAGATCAGCACACGCGGCTTTCCATCGCTTTTTTTAACTTTCTTTGTTTTAGAAGGTTTCTTTTTTTCTGTCTTTGCCGCCTCGGCTTGTTCCTGCTGCAAAACGTCCTCATCGGCTACCAGTTCCATACACGGTAAGCTGCTTTCCAGACACATGGTAGTTAAATGATCCCCATCCACTGCGTCAACTGCGGCATCCTTCATAAAAAAAACTACCGTCACAAGAAAGACGAACAAAAAAAGCATCACTAGATTTTTTCTACCCATAATTCCCCCGACTCCTGACTTTTATCAAATACGTACCCTATGAGTATATGCCGGGGTGCAGCGCGATATTAACAGCATTTGCAATAATATCTGAAAAAGACTCTGTAATCAGATCGATATCGGTAGAAGTTACGACCATATCAAAATTTCTCTCATCAAAGTAAGCGGCGGCCTTTTCCTCCGGTACCCTGATTTCCTCCAGCGCCTCCAGAATCACAGTTTTGGAATCAATCACCGTGGGAACGCCTATTGCAATAACCTTTGTCCCCAAAGTCGTTTCGTTAAGCTCCTTGCGCATATTGCCCATTCCCGCGCCCGGCGCAATCCCTGTATCGCTAATCTGAATGGTCGTGCTGACCCTGCCGATATTTCGCGCCGCCAAAGCGTCGATTGCTATAACCGCGTCAGGCTGCATCATCTCTACGGTCTTTTCGATTAACTCTGCTGTCTCCATGCCTGTGGTTGCAGTAACACCCGGCGCGATTCCACTTACATTGGACATCTCATGATCACCGTCTCTCTCAAAGATGCGAAAAAGGTGACTGGTAATGCGAACCTTTGATAAGGTTACCGGCCCCAGGCTGTCCGGTGTCACCTTTTCGTTTCCCAAACCGACGATCAGCACCTTCAAGCCGTATCGATGACGGATCAGCTTTTTCAGCTCCTCCGCCAACGCATGAGCCGCACGTTCCTTAATACCGTCTTTTTCATCGATAATACCGTCCACTTCTATGGTAACGTATCGGCCCTGAGGTTTTCCCATAAGCGCCTCTCCCTTCAAGTTAACGATATCTACACAGGTCGTCTTAATATCATCATCTATTTGCTGATGGTCTATAATGATACCATCCTTTTCACCGGGTCTGACGCCGGACTCCTCTAAATTTTCAACGCCCTCTACCGCCAAGTCTGTTCTGTACTTCAAAAAAACACCTCCATCTTCTTTGCATATTCTCGTTTCATATGAAAAGTTTTCCCGATGCCTCTAAAACTATGCGGTTTCATCATACGAATGACTTAATCACCAAAAAACTCTTGCATTTTCTTTTCAATTCATATATACTTAATGTGCGAATTTAGCGTAAAAAAGCTAAAAATTTAATAGTGGGGTGAATAATTATGGCAAACATTAAATCCGCAAAAAAAAGAATCAGAGTCATCGACAAGAAAACTGCTAGAAACAGAAGAGTTAAGGACCATGTCAAGACAGCTCTGAAGAACTTCGACGCAGCGCTGGAATCCGCTGATTTCGACGCAGCTTCTGAGAAGCTGAGAGTTGCTGAAAAGAAGTTAATGCAGGCTGCTGCTAAGGGAACGCTTAACAAGAAAGCTGCTTCCAGAAAAGTTTCCAGACTGACCAAAAGATTCAACGCTGCAAAAGCAGCAAAATAAGTCTCACCCGTCCCCACCAGTGCATAAGTTAAATGCACATGCGAGAGCAAAAAAACCGATGGATGTGTCTCCCATCGGTTTTATATTATCAAAAATAGCTTACAGGAGGTATTTACATGTCACTACACATCGGCGCCGAAAAAGGCCAGATCGCAAAAACAGTTCTCATGCCGGGCGACCCGCTGAGAGCTCAGTTCATTGCAGAAAATTTCTTAGAAAGCCCGGTCAGATATTCAGAAATCCGTAATATGTACGGTTACACCGGCACCTATAAAGGAGTTCCAATCAGTGTACAGGGAAGCGGCATGGGGATGCCTTCCATGGGCATCTACTCCTGGGAGCTTTTCACAGAATATGATGTAGAAAATATTATCCGAATCGGCACTGCCGGCGCGTTTCACGAAAGCATCGAGGTGGGCGATCTGATCATTGCTCTGGCAGCGTCTACAGACTCCCGCTATCAGCACGCCTTTGATCTGCCGGGACAGTATTCGCCGAGCGCCAGCTTTTCCCTTCTCACAAAGGTCATAGACGCGGGAAAAGAAAACGGCATTTCCTTCAAAGCTGGAAATACCGTGACCTGTGACGTATTTTATGAACTGGGCGACCACTGGTGGAAACAGTGGGCGTCCATGGATGTTTTGGCAGTTGAAATGGAGGCTGCCGCCCTCTATATGAACGCCGCTTACCACAGCAGAAACGCCCTTGCCATGATGACCGTAAGCGATCACTTTGTCACCGGCGAAAAAGCTACCGTGGAGCAGCGTCAAAATCAGTTCACCGATATGATGAAGCTGGCCCTTGAAGCCGCGGTTAAATAACGCTCATTAAAAAACTGTGGCAGCAATTGAAATACGCTGTCCACAGTTTTTTCAATTTACGATTTAAATTTTTTCCAATACTCTGTATACATGTCATCTGCCTCGCTGCCCAGATTTTTCAGAGCTTCGCACTTCAGCAACAGCTCGTTCTTCGGAAATAGAACTGACATCTTAGCCGCGTCGCCCTTCACCGCTTCCATAACCGCAAGATTCGGAATAGAATAAGTCAGATAGTCGAAGTTCTTTACAGACACCTGTTTTTCCAGCATGAAGTTAATCCACTTTGCAGCGTTTTCCCGGTTTTCAGATGCCGTCGGGATCGCCCATGAATCGGTAAAGAATTCACTGCCCTCCTCCGGAATTACAAAGGTCAAATTCGGATTTTCCTCCTGACAATAGAGAACCTCGCCGTTCCACAGCACCGCAACGTCCGCCGAACCACCCAGCAAAATGTCTCTAGCTGAATCATTAGCGTACTTGTATACCAACGGCTTTTGCTGAATCAAATATTCGGACGCCTCCTGCAGCTCCGACTCCTTCACTGTATTCAAAGAGTATCCCTTTGCTTTCAGCGCCACTGCCAAAGTATCCCGCATACTGTCAGGCATAACGATCCTCCCGCTGTACTGTTCCTTCCAGAGATCATTCCAGCTTTTGATCGAGCCTTCTTGAATTTTTTCATTGTTATACAGGATCCCCAACGTTCCCCAGGTATGAGGCACAGTGTACCTGTTTCCCGGATCAAAGGTCTCTGAAAGCTCCAGATAACTTTTTTCCAGATTAGCGATATTCGGAATCGAAGCATAATCAATCTCCGCCAGCAGATTTTCGTCAATAAGCTTTTCCATCATATAATCAGACGCGCAGATTACATCGTAATTAACAGAACGATTCTTTACTACAGGATACATTTCCTCATTCGTATCAAAAGTATCCATTACCACCTCAACGCCTGTCTCATCTTCGAATTCCTCAATCAGCGCCGGATCAATATAATCCCCAAAGCAATAAATATGAACCTGATCGCCATTTTTGCCGATGCCGATACCGCTGAGAACCATTACTCCTCCTATAACGCACACGACGGATGCAGTCAATACGGCCATGACCGCTTTACCGCCTCGAGTATCCTTTTTCTCAGAAGCCATATTGGAAATAACCAATACAATGAGTACGATAACAAAGATCAGAGTCGACAGAGCGAACAATGTCGGCCGTATGCCCACCTTAACCTGGCTGTAAATCAAAGTAGATATAGTGTTGATCCCCGCCCCACGTGTAAAATGCGTAACCACAAAATCGTCTACAGACATGGTAAAGGCCAATAAAAATCCGCTGACGATACCCGGCCTTATGTCCGGCAATACCACTTTGTAAAACGCGTAAAAAGGCGTTGCGCCTAGATCCAAAGCCGCCTCATAGGTATTCCCTGATAGCTGTTTGAATTTCGGTAAAACAGACAAAATCACATATGGCAAGCAAAAGGTAATGTGCGACAATAAAACGGTTCCCCAGCTGAGAGAAATGCCGAAGACCAGAAAGGTCAGCATCAGAGAAATACCGATCACAATGTCCGCGTTGAGAAGCGGAATATTGTTCAGACCCATGATGACTGTCTCCGTCTTCTTTCTCATAACCATAATTCCAATGCAGGCCAACGTACCGACCAGTGTAGCGATCGCCGCCGCAGAAAGCGCAATGGTAAACGTATTCCATATGGCCTCCATAATCATGCTGTTACCCAGCATTTCCTTATACCATTTCAGGGAAAAGCCTCCCCATACCGCCATGGACTTGCTCTCATTAAAGGACAACACCATCAAAGTGCCAATCGGCAAATAGAGAAAGAGAACGATCAAACCAAGGTAAAATCCTTTTAAGAATTTCTTCATATCAGATTTCCCTCCCCATCCTTATCAAGCTTCGACAGAGCCGCCATACTAATGACAATGAAAATCATCATAATCAGGGACAGTCCAGATCCCAGATTCCAGTTAGCGCTGGTGGTAAATTCCTGCTCGATGATATTACCGATGAGATGAATCTTTCCGCCACCCAACATATTGGAAATCACAAACGTAGTCAAAGACGGTACAAACACCATGGTGACCCCGCTGGCGATGCCCGGCACGCTAAGCGGAAGCAGAATATCAAAGAGCACACGCTTTTTGGTAGCGCCCAGATCATAAGCCGCTTCGATAATATGTTCATCAATCTTCATCAAAGTATTGTAAATCGGCAATACCATAAAAGGTAAATAGTCGTACACCATGCCCAAAACAATCGCAGCCGGCGTATTAATGATTTCCAGCGCCGGCAAATGCAGCACGGCAAGAATATTATTGATAAGCCCGCCCTTTTCCAGAATCACCTGCCACGCCATAGTCCGCAGCAAAAAATTCATCCACATCGGTAAAATGAATAAGAAAACCATAAATCCCTTTTGTCCGATGCGGCTTCCTTTCAGCAACAGCGCAAGCGGAAAAGCCAAAAAAAAGCAAATTATCGTGCTGATCAATGCCAAAAGCAGAGCCAGCATTAAGGCCTTCGCGTGTTCCGCACCGAAAATTGCCAATATATTGCTCATAGTAAAAGCGCCGCTTCTGTCCGTGAATCCGTAATAGGCAATGACCATCAGCGGAATTAAAGTACCCGCCGCAATCCATATCAAAAACGGCCCGGCAAACAATTTTCTAGACATCGATTTCAATGGCCTCCTCCTCTTTAGACTGCGGCTTATTCATAATCTGGATATTCTCCGGAATCACATTAAGACTGACCTTTGTCCCGACCGGATAGCTGGTAGTATTCTGTGCCAGCCAGGTAAATCCGCCAGCTTCAATTTCCATCTCGTAATGAACGCCTATGAATACATTGTGTATAACCTCTCCATCAAGTCTCCCCGCTCCCGGCGCTCCAATCATTAGGTCTTCCGGGCGAATAACCACGTCTACCGGTTTATTACGGCCAAAGCCCTCATCAATACATGGAAAAATTGTGTCACAGAGCTTCACCACCCGGTCTTCCACCATGATACCGTCCAAAATATTGCTGTCACCGATAAAATCAGCAACAAAAGCATTTTCCGGCTCATTGTAAATTTCCTCCGGCGTTCCCATCTGCTGAATATAACCGCCATTCATGACGACCACTTTATCACTCATCGTCAAAGCTTCTTCCTGATCATGGGTCACGTAAATAAACGTAATACCCAACTCATTTTTTAGACGAATCAATTCATACTGCATATCCTGGCGCAGCTTCAAATCCAAAGCGCCCAAAGGCTCATCCAAAAGAAGAACCTTGGGTTCATTCACAATTGCTCTCGCCATGGCGATACGCTGCTGCTGTCCGCCGGAAAGCTGATCAATTTTTCTTTTTTCGTAACCGTCTAAATTGACCAGTTTCAAAGCGTATTTTACCTTATCACGGATATAACTTTCACTCTTACCGCTGATTTTCAAACCAAAGGCAATATTCTGCTGCACATTCATATGCGGAAACAAAGCATATTTCTGAAACACAGTATTGATATGCCGCTGGTTCGGCGGTACATTGGTAATATCCTTCCCCTCAAAAAATACCTGTCCGTCATCAGGTTTCTCAAAGCCTCCGACAATACGGAGTGTCGTGGTTTTTCCGCAGCCAGACGGCCCCAGCAGGGTGATAAATTCATTTTGGTTCACCGTCAGATTAAAATCATCCAGTACCAACGTGTCCTCAAACGACTTTGAGATGTGTCTAAGTTCAATGAGTGATGTCATTTCCTTTCCTTTCTTGCTTATGATATCATTTGCTAGAAGCTTGGCGGCGTGCTGACCCAAATAAGCTGCGCGCCCCGCTTTGATGAAATATAGTGCTTTTTCTCCGGTCTATAGTAGAAAGACTCCCCTGCTTTCGCTGTATGCGTCTGCTTTCCCACATGAATCGTGATGTCTCCGTCAAGCACATAGCCGAATTCCTCGCCCTCATGAGGATTATCAGGGTAAGTCTCTCCCCCTGCCTGCAGCGTCACACGAATGGGCTCCATCATATTCTTCTGTGCGTTAGGAATAATCCACTCTATTTTGTTTGCTAATTCAGCGTCTTCCTTCTCGAAATAATCCTCGATGCGAAATACCACCTGATCGTCGTTGTCTCCGGCAAAAAAATCTGCCACAGAAACGCCCAGACACTGAAGAATATCCGCAAGCGTAGCGATGGACGGTGACGTCAGATCTCTCTCCAACTGTGAAATAAAACCCTTTGACAACTCTGCCCGATCTGCCAGCTCCTCCTGCGTCAATCCTTTCGCAATACGCAGTTCCTTAATTTTCGAGCCAATTTCCATTGCTTTCACCTCTTAACTTCCGCTTCTAAAATCACAAAGATTCTAAACATCCGGTTTAGTATTCCTAAACTCGGGTTGCAAAAATAATTATACATCTTTTCTGTAGCCTGTCAATAGTAAAAGCAAAAATCTACAAAAAAAGAGACGATCATCTCGTCGTCTGCTTTCTTCCTATACCATTTACAGTTATTCTTCATTTAACCGGTCCTGAATATACGTCTGCACATCGTCTTTAGATATGTTCAACGCGGCGGCAAATTCTCCAAACAAAAGATCCTCAGCCCGTTTCATGAACTTCTTATCAATCTGTCCCAAATGACGATTTTGCTTCATCGCATCCATCTTCTTCAGATAGATGGATTTTGTCAGCTTCAAAAGGTCGAGGCATCTGTGTGTGTCAATCACCGACTGATAATACTTTGTCAGTTGCTGCATACTGCTATTCTTATAAATCTCCGTATGAATTTGCGGTATATTGTCGATCAAATCCCTCGCCTCGTCTTCCGAAATGACGGGACGCATAAAAACCTTTTCATTATCCACCGGCGCGTAAATAACGCCGCTTTGGTACAACGGTTCCAAAACATAATACAGCTTGTCCTCATCCGCTCCGGCAAACTCCGGCGTAGTAATATCCGACACCTTGCAAACACCAGTATTTCCGTACATAATGAGATCATCAATATCAAACATCTGTAAACTTACCCCTCCTTTCTACTTCTGTTCATACTTTTATTATAACACCTTTTGGCAATTTCATGTAAGACTTTTTTGTATACAATCCCAAAAAATTTACGCTATCCCTATCAGAATTGCGCTACTTCCGGATCGGCCTCCTCTGCAGGGGCTACCGCGCTGCAATACAGAACAGGTCCAACCTCCCCGTAGGTTTCATCTTCTTCCACTTTAACTCTGGCGGTAACGGTAATCCAACTGCCGTGTTCCAACGTTGACGCGCCATCCCATTTGCAAACTAAACCTGCAAACTGAATATCCTCTACACAGCAAGTCATAACGTGACGGCCAAAGACAAATTTGTCCTCTGGTAAACCGCCGCCCAACGCGCAGCGTCCTTTAACCGTCAAAATCTTGCCATCATACTTATCCTGCTCCTCATTGATATCTCGATACCATTCAGCATATGCGTTGTCTGCAATCTCAATAAGCGGCGCGTTTAAATCAAACGGTAGAGGATCCTGTATGTCGTCCATTTCAACCTCGTCCCTGGCATATTCGTAGAGAATCTGGCTTTTTCGGTTAATTGCGCGAACAATCTTATGGAACTCCATCTTATCAAAGCCTCTTTCACAGCGGTTAAACACAACCAACTCCGCGCTTTTCAATTTATCATATACCAGCTGGCGCATATTTTGATTATATGTCAAAAAGGTAGCCGCGTCAGCAAAGAACATTTCCTGATACGTAACCCATTCATCCGGCATATTTCGGTATATGGTGTCTAAGCTCCACATTCCGTTATACTCTATGATCACGCGCTCCACTTTGTGTTTCATCTGCAGTTCCCGCAATCGCTGCACTGTCAGATCCTCCTCATCGTCTACCATCTCAATGAACACGTTAACGCCAAAGAAGCGGCTTTTGTTATATTCTTCTTCTCCTTCCTCGCACAATAGCAACAAAGTTCTTTCTCCGGCATTGAAATCGTCTCCCTCCAATGCCTCCTGAATAAAAGTAGTTTTACCGCTTTCCAGAAAACCTGTAAACAGATATACTGGTATTTCCATAGCTTCCTCCCAATTACAGACCAAATAACTCTCTGATGTTTTCCTCATCGATTCCGGCGCCGATCACGCACAGCATACCTGTCACAGCGGCGCTTCCCGTTCTCACATCCGGTTCTCCCGGTACGTAATCAAAGTGTATCCACTGTCCATCCTCGCTCTCTACGATACCCTTCGCCCGCAGAACCTGACCATATTCTCCAATATTTGATAGAGCCGCCAACGCATCCCGGATCTGTTCCATAGTAAATTTATGCGTAGTTTCCATGCCCACGCTCTGGAACACCTCGTCAGCATGATGATGGTGATGGTGATGCTCATGATCATGATCGTGATGGTGATCATGGTCGTGATCATGACAGCCACAATCGCAATGTTCATCATGATCATGGTGATGATGCTCATGGTCATGATGGTCGTGATCATGGCGACCACAATCGCAATGTTCATCATGATCATGATGATGATGCTCATGGTCACAAACTTCTTCTCCCAAATGCTTCAACTGCGCGGCGAGCGTATTCTTCTGCTCCATGGTTTCAAGAATCTGCGCCCCTGTAATTTCCTCCCATGGCGTAGTTACAATAGACGCATCGTGATTATATTCTCTCATCAGGGCTACCGCCGCATCCAGCTTTGCCTGAGAAAGACCGGCAGTATGGCTCAATATGATGGAGCTGGCATGTTCTATTTGATTATTGAAAAACTCTCCAAAGTTTTTCATGTACATCTTGGCTTTCTTCGCGTCTACCACAGTAGTAAATCCGTTTAAACAGATTCTGTCATCATGAAGATTCTCTACGGCAAATATTACATCGCTCAGTTTCCCTACGCCAGAAGGCTCGATCAAAATTCTATCCGGAGCAAACTCATCCAAAACCTGCTTCAAAGCACGTCCAAAATCTCCTACCAGAGAACAACAAATACATCCTGAGTTCATCTCGTTGATCTGTACGCCTGCATCCTTCAGAAATCCTCCGTCAATACCAATCTCTCCAAACTCATTTTCGATCAGTACAATTTTCTCGCCTTTATAAGCTTCCTCAATGAGCTTTTTAATTAAAGTCGTCTTTCCCGCTCCTAAAAAACCAGAAAAAATATCCACCTTTGTCATCATTTATCATCTCTTTCCATTAAAAATTTCTATCGTTATGTTATAATATTATACCATGACGATTCCTCTGAATATAGAATCGCAAGTCATGATTCAATGAACGCTTCCTCGCGGCAACGCCGTTTCAATCGTTCGCGTTCATTATACCATAAGCGCTAACCTCTGTCTTCGCCTCCCGGCTCGCCACTCGCTAAGCGCTCTGGGTATCTGTTACACATCGGCTCTGTCTTCGCTTTCAGCTTGTCAGTCGCCGTGTGTAGACATTATACCACAATTTGGCGTCTTTCTCACGTATTTTGGCTAAAAAAGCAAAAAGGAATTTAGCGTTCACTAAATTCCCGTTCTCTTTAATAGTATGCGCTTACCTTTTGTCTGACGATATCCATGACCTGTTCCTGTCCGGCAACTGCCTCCCAATCCTGGGCCAGATTCACCTTGATCACACGATACAGCCAATCTGCATAGTATTCCATGGCTTTGTCAAGATCCATTCCCCGGCTCTGCAGCTGCTGTACATCGCTCTCAGCAAATTCAATCGTCACTTTACAACGCTGCCGCTCTTTTCCGTCAAGTCCGTCTGGAAAGTCCAAAACTGCCACATCCACACTGTTATGAAATGGTACGTCCGGTTTTAATTTAATTTTTTTCATTCTTATCATCTCCCTGTTATTTTAAATCGGCTTCTGCGCCGGATCATTGATCACATTCCCGTCCTTTTCAAATCGAGAGCCGTGACAAGGGCAGTCCCAGCTATGCTCCTGTTGATTCCACTTTAAGGCGCAGCCCATATGTGTACAACGAGGCGTCGTAGGCGTCAACAAATTCTTCGTAGCTTCCACCCCGTTAAGAAAGAGCTGACCCTTCAGGATGCTGCGATTCGGTCTGAATATCTTTGTCAGCTCTGTATCCATCTGATCTGTAAGAATCAAAGCTGCTGTCATAGAACCGGTCATCCCCCACTTATTGTAACCGCTGGCGACAAAAACGCCTGGAAGGTGGGCGGCGTATGGTCCTATATACGGCACATGATCCAGGCTCATGCAATCCTGGGTAGCCCAAGCCGCTTCAACACGGCTGGCAGGAAATAATTTACCCGCCTGTGCCTTCAAGGCTTCATAGCCATCGTTTTTCTTACCAGTCCGTCCTCCATACCCGCCAAGTATCAGGTAATCCTGCCAACTGCGAAAGGAAAGACTTCCTTGCGCCGTTCCAATATACATACCTGTCAGCGGCGGCAAGCCTGTTCCCCGCAAGGCCAGTACGTAAGATCTTTGCTGATATAATTTCAAAAAGTACAATCCCCAGGGATCAACGAACGGAAAATGTGTCGCGACTAAAATCCTCTTAGCCCGTACCAGACAGCGCTGCCCGCTGCTGTTATCAACCTGCGCAATCCAAACGTCTCCATCCCTCTGCAAATCCTTCACCGCACTATTTTCATGAATATGCAATTCACTGGCTACAGCTGATAAAAACTTCAGCGGATGAAAGCTGGCTTGATCAAAGGTTTTCACCATACCGCTGATCTGCAGCGGTATCTCTGCTCTCTCTGTGTAGACAGCCTTCCCGCCCAGCATACAGATCGCGTCCGCTTCTTCAACAAGCTGCTTCTTTTCTTTGTTGTTTACGCTGTAAACACAGTTCTCCTGTATTTTAAAGTCACAAGAGATGTCATCCTTTTCTATAATTCTTTGAAAAGCATCCAGCGCCTGCGTTCCGGCTGCCAAATATGCAGCGGCGCCTTCCCGGCCGATACTTCTCAACAGCTTGCTGTAGAGAAACCCATGCTGCCAGGTAATCTTCGCGGTAGTGTTCCCGGTCACGCCGCTGGCAATTCGATTCTTTTCCAGAATCAAATAATCTTCCCCCTTCTGCTGCAAAAAATAGCCGCACAGCAAGCCTGTCATTCCTCCTCCAACGACAAGAGTATCCGTGGCACAATCCTCTTTGATCTCTGGAAAGGCTGACAGTCGCACATTCTTTTCCCAAATTGACCCCATTGCGAAAACCCTCCTTCTGACAGTTATCATGCCCATCAGAACGGAAAATACCCCTTAAAGATCCTCTCTTTGCTCCTCCTGCGTGAGAAAATCGTTTTCTTCTTTTTTCAACTCCGGTATAAGATTGCCGGCAATCTTATTCTTTCCGCGGCTTTTAACATAGAAATAGCCAAATACAGAAAAGCATGCCGCTCCGATAAAGTTGACAAATAGGTCCTTCATCGTATCAATCAGTCCAATATCCAAATAGCCGTCTACGCCTAAATCCCTGCCGTTGACAATGACCCTTTCAATTCCATCGATCGTCACTCGTGCATTTCTTCCCTGAGGGTTCAGCAGCACCGAATGAATCTCATGAATTACAGTGTCCTTTTGCATATCCATCGAGAATACCTGGTCCATCGCAAATTCAAAGAATTCCCAAAGCACGCCGATCGTCATAGAGAAGCAGAACGCCGTCATAGCCAGATACACCGGAGAAAGCTGAAAGGTCTGCCGCTTACTTCGATTAAGCAAATCCACCAGAGAAAACCCCACAGCTGCCGCTAAAAAACCTGTAACAGTGTGCAGCATGGTATCCCATAAGGGCACTCTCACATAAAACGCTCTAATTTCACCTAATATTTCTGCGGCAAAAATAAAGACTAAGATGATAATTTCCAGAGTTTTTGGTAATTCTACTCGTAATTCCAACTGAACAAAGCTGGGCAAAAGCATCAACAGCAGCGTCAAAGCACAAAGCAGTACGTTTTCATAATTATGATTTAACGCCTGCAGCACCATGACCAGCACAACCAGAGCGCGTAAAACAGAAAATACGATAAAAGAGCTTCGGTGCTCCCGCATCTCCCGCTTCATGGCACGCCGCATGATTTGATACTGGTGATATAGTCTGGACACGATACGTTCTCCCCTTTCCTGCAAATAGAATTTCTCTTTTTCAAATACAATATACCAATTTTGCGCGAAACGGTCAATCCCGCTGAAACTATCCAAACAAAAAAGCTCGCCGGTCCTGCTGTCAGACCCTAAGCGAGCTTTTTTTCATTATGTAAAAATAGGTCTTACATATCTTCCAAACGACCGTGCTTCTCATATCTGGTCACACGGCTGATATGATTATCATCGTCCACAAAGACAACCCTCGGCGGATTCTTTTCAACCTCCTCTGGCGTCACTTGAGCATAACACATGATAATGATCTTATCGCCCTTCTGTACGCACCGAGCCGCCGCGCCGTTGAGACAGATCATTCCACTTCCCGGTTCTCCTGCAATTGTATATGTTTCAAACCGTTCACCATTGTTAATGTCCACAATCTGAACCTTCTCGTATTCCAGAATGCCCGAGGCTTCCAGCAAATCGCTGTCTACCGTAATACTGCCCACATAGTCCAGCTCCGCCTGCACTACCGTAGCCCGGTGAATTTTTCCCTTCAACATGTTCAAATACATAAATTAACTCCTTCCAAAACACGATAATAACGTTTACCCCTCATAGATAAAGTTATCGATCAGTCTGGTCTTTCCTACGTACACAGCCATAGCCACTAAAACTGGCGGTTTCATCTCCGAGATCGGAGAAACACTGACGGCATCCACTGCTTTAACATAATCAATCTTTGCCAGCGGTTCTGCCTCAATATGCTTTTTCATAGCCGCCACGATGGCGTCAGCGGATTTCTCACCGCTTTCCGCCATGTTTTCACCTAACTTCACAGCCTGACTCAATACCAGCGCCGCCTGACGTTCCTCCGCGGACAAATATGTATTGCGTGAGCTCTTTGCCAGTCCATCGGCCTCCCGAACAATCGGACAGCCTACAATTTCAATATCAAAGTTCAGATCCCGCACCATACGCCGGATTACCGCCAGCTGCTGCGCGTCCTTCTGCCCAAAATAAGCGCGGTCCGGCTTCACAATATTAAACAGCTTTGAAACCACTGTGCAGACACCTCGAAAATGAATCGGCCGGGACATACCGCAAAGGTCCTCAGACGGGCCAGTCATATTGACAAAAGTAGTCGCGTCAGACGCGTACATCTCCGATGGTTCCGGATTAAAAATCAATGTCGCTCCAGCGTTTTCACACAGCGCCGCGTCCCTGTCCAAATCTCTGGGATAGCTTTCCAAATCCTCACCCGGTCCAAACTGCGTCGGATTGACAAAGTCGCTGACTACCACTCTGTCATTGTTCTGTACCGCTCGTCTGATTAAGCTTTCATGTCCCTCGTGAAGAAATCCCATGGTGGGTACCAGACCCACGGAGAGACCCTCCTGTCTCCATTCTCGTACCTGCGCTCTCACTTCCTCAATGGTTTTAACTACTTTCATGAAACAAAACCTCCAAAAAAACCTGTTTCTCTCTTAGTATAATTTATTCAGCACGTCATCTGATATCTTAAACGTATGCTCCTCAGCCGGAAAAGCTCCTGCTTTGACTTCATCGATATATGCGCCGAAGCCTGCCCGCATCACAGCGCCAACGTCCGCAAAATGTTTGACAAATTTCGGTTTAAAATCAGAGAACAATGCCAACATATCCTGATAAACCAGTACCTGTCCGTCACATCCTGCGCCCGCTCCAATGCCGATCGTAGGAATTGAAATCGTATTGGAAATCAATGTCGCCAGCTTCGCGGGAACGCATTCCAAAACTACCGCGCAGGCGCCGGCAGCTTCCACTGCCTTCGCTTCTTCCAGAATCCTCTTTGCCGCTTCTTCGTCCTTACCCTGTACCTTAAATCCGCCAAAAGCATTCACCGACTGTGGCGTAAGGCCAATATGGGCAACAACCGGGATCTGCGCGTCAACAATCGCTTTGATCTGCGGACATACGGCAGCGCCGCCTTCCAGCTTTACCGCGTTGGCACGTCCTTCCTTCATCAGGCGGCCTGCGTTAACTACCGCGTCATACACAGAAGTCTGATAACTCATGAACGGCATATCCGCCACGATAAAGGCGTTCTTCGCGCCTCTGGAAACTGCCGCTGTATGATGAATCATATCCTCCATCGTTACAGAAAGCGTATCTTCATAACCCAGCATCGTCATTCCCAGGGAATCCCCGATAAGAATGCTGTTAATACCACATTCGTCCATCAGCTTAGCGGTAGAATAATCGTATGCGGTGAGCATTGTGATCTTATCTCCGTCTAATTTCTGCTTTTTCAAAGTAGCCACTGTGTTCTTCATCTCTCAAGCTCCTTTACTAGTTCCTCATAATTTCTTTCCGGATGTTTCCTCTCAGCCAGCTCAATAAGCTGTTTCGACAACGCAATATATACGCCGCGATACGGTTCGTCTAAAACCTCCAAATGCCTGCGCAGCGTACCCGCGTCGCCGCGTTCCACCGGTCCTGTTAAAGCCTTTTCTGGTCCGACTGCCGCGATTTTCAACGCGTTTCCCTCGATCAAAGGGGCCAGCGCCGCAGCTGCGTCTTCAGAGCTAAAGCCGCACGACATGAGAAGCCGCGCGCCCATATCCGCCAAAGCCGCCATCTGATTGCTAACCATAACGGCCGCCGCATGATACAGCGTCTTCTTGTCTGTTTCGATAGAAACCACCCTGTTCCCCATGGAGGCAAAGGCCTGCCGCATTTCCTCCAAGTGATCAGGACTGCCCTCTATTGCAAAATACGCCTTAGACAACTCTTTCCACGACTGGTATTTATCACTGACTGCGTAGAGTGGATGGACAGAATAGCTGTATGCGCCCATTTCTTCGGCATCAAAAAAAACGGCCGATGAAATCGAACCGCTGCAATGACATATATTCTTTCCTTTTACCTGCAGATTGCGCATGTCATCCCAAATCTCACTGATCGTACCGTCAGGTACTGTGACAAATAGGGTATCACTGTCGTTTATAATATCTGCTAAATTCTCATAGTATCCGCTGCCCGTAAAAGCAGCCGCTTCCTTTGCTGACGCCGCGCTTCTACTGTAATAGCCCGTAATTGCCGCGCCGCCTTCCGCCAGATACTTACCCAGAGAGAAGCCTACCTTTCCGGCTCCAATAAAACCTGCTCTCATATCTACCACCTCCAAACACAGAGGATGATACCTGAGCAATCCTTTCCTTTGGTGCCGCTCCGTATGATACAGCCCAAAAGCCAGAGTAAAAGTGTATATAAATATATGGTACAGCTTCATTTCGAATGCCATCCACAGTTAATATACCACGGTTAACGCGATTTGTACAGAGTAATTTTTTACACTTGGAATATCAATAATTCTGCCAACGAATTGCCTTTCTGGCAAGCCACGTAGTCAAAGAGGATAAAAGCGTTACAACCAGTCCAACTACAATAATTCCGGCGACAACCTTCGTATAATTCCCGTAAGTGTTATAATTTACAATATAATAGCCCATACCCACCGTAGATCCCATCATTTCCGCAAAGGTCAGCATCATGACGGCCGTAGTCAGCGTCACCTTCAGGCCCTTTATAATGCCCGGCCAGGTGTAGGGCAACAGAATCTGAAAGATCATGGCGCTGCCGGAAAGCTCAAGGGTTCTGGCAGAATCAATGATATTCTTATCTATGGATTCCACAGATAGAATTGTTTTTAGAAAGCAGGGCCAGAAAATTCCCAGCAGAATCACCACTACTGACGCGCTGCGAAAAGTGGGCATAATGGCAATCACATAGGGCGCGAACACAATAGAAGGAATCGGCGCTAATACATTAGCGATAGGGTAAAACACTTCTTTTAAGCCGCGGTACCATCCGCAGATCAGGCCCAGCAGAGTTCCCAGAACTAACCCGCAGATTACGCCGACTGCTAACAATTCCAGTGATGACAGCACGCCCTCCGCCATCTCTAAACAGTCAGAACGGAAAACATGAAAAACATTTTCCGGCGCCGGCGCCAGCACTGGATGACACAGATCTAATTTCGTCACCAGAATATCCCACACCAAAAGAAGCCCCCACAAAATGGATACAACTCCGGAGGCGGATCCTCTTTTTTCCCGATACCGTACTATACGACAAAGATAAATGCCTTCCATTAAAGCCATGGCGGCCAACATTGCCTGCGGTCCAGCAGTGTCCTTCTTCCCTGGTAATAACACGCAGATTATCAAAAGACTCAACAGCAGATGACTGACGGCGATAGACAGCTGTTTTTTGTTCATTGATACCACCCCGCCAATTCTTCCTTCAGCGCCAGGCAAGCCGCCTCTCCTCGCTCCTGACTACAGCAACAATTAATGGCCTCGTCAATTCGTTTCTCTTTTTCAATCGCTCCGTCTTTCAAAAATACAATTCTGCTTGCCATAATCATCGCTTCCTCTAAATCATGCGTTACAAAGATAACAGTCTTTCCGCTCTCTTTCCATAGCTCCTGCAAAAGCATCTGCAGTTCTCTGCGAATCTTCGTATCAAGAGCGCCAAACGGTTCGTCAAGCAGCAGATACGGCGCATCCATAGCAAGCGCTCTCGCGATAGCGGTACGCTGGCGCATACCGCCGGATAATTGATATGGATAGCTTTCCGCCGCCTGTGCCAGTCCTGCCTTAGCCAAAAAATACGATGCTCGCTCCTTGGCCTGTTCTCTGTTGAATCTTTTGGTCTTCATCACGGCAAATACTACATTTTCCTTCACGGTTAGCCACGGAAACAGAGAATACTGCTGAAACACAATAGTTCTGTCTACAGATGGCCCTGTAACAGCCTTTTCATCTACCGTAATATGTCCGCCGGAAGGAAAATCAAGCCCTGCCGTTAAACGCAGCAGGGTTGATTTTCCGCATCCGGAGTGACCTATAATACAGAGAAATTCTCCGTCCTCAACGGTTAGATCTAAATGCTCCAGCACATATTTATCGCTTTGGGGATAGGCGAAGGTTACGCCGTCAAACTTTATCATCGATTATTTCCCTCAAATTCCTTCAGTAGCTTCTCATAGATTTCTTTATCTTTTCCTTCTTCTATCAGGGCCTTTAACGCGTCCTCGTAAATAGAGGTATCGATATAGTCGTTAATATCATATTCTGTTCCGGCGTCAATATCGCCGTTACCCTTCATTACCTCGTAGAAGTCGGATACCTTCTTCTTATTCGGATCTAAAGATACGATCATAGCGTTATCGTAAGTATCTGTTCCGTAAAGGATCGCCTCGACATACGCTTCATCCTGACCGCAATACGCAGCCAAAGTCGCTAATGTTGTTTCCTTATCATTGAGATATGTAGCATATGCGCGAAGCGCCGCCATTTCAAATCTCACCAGCGCGTCTCTCTTTTCGTTGACAGCCGTTCTGGATGCGGTCTGTCTGCAGCAAGGGAAATCACTCTCAAAATCTCCAACCTGAAACGCCACATACGCGCCGCCCTGTTCCGCTACATAACCGAAACCGCTGTTAACCATACCGATATCGGTTTCGCCCTTTTTCACAGCCTCAACAATAGACTGCTGTGAATCCATATAGATAAACTCCGCGTTGACACCTGCCTCGCGCAATAATCCTTTCAGCACCATGTGTCCGGTCTCCATACGGAAACAAGCTATTTTCTTTCCTTCAAACTGAGACAGTTCAGTATACTTCTCATCCTTTGCCGTAACGCCTTCACTTCCCTCGGAAATCGTGCCGCCAAAAATCACTACGTCTGTCCCCTGGGAAATAAAGCTGCAGCTTGGAATTACGCCGTAAGGCAAAATATCCAGCTTATCCATGCTGACCGCGGTCAATCCATCAGGCAGTGAGTTGACTTTCTCAAACTGCACATCCAGATTTTCATCCTCAAAATATCCGAGCTCCTTCGCCATAATAATGCAGGCCGTTTTGATATCTTTACCTATCATACCCACCTTCAGAGTCACCGGCTCTGTCTGCTCCGTATTGGCGTCTTTCTGATCATCGCTGCTGCATCCGCTGAAGATTCCCCCCAGCGAAAAGATCATTGCTGCACAAAGGGTTATTATCAGTAATCTCTTTTTCATTCCTTCATTCCTCCATGATTTCGTTTCTAATTTTTAGTCACAATGTATTGGATTTCATCTATTACATGAGATCGTACCATTGTAGTTTTTCAAAATCAATAGGACAAAGTCAACTACTTGAAATACTCCAAAAAAACAAAAAAAATTTACCACGGTAAAATCCGCTCAAATCCTTTCCACCTTTGCTGTCTGCTTCAGCAGCAGCCGTTCCTCCTCCGTCAGCTTCATCGTCACCATCAGCCTCTCTAATGTTTCTGTATCCAATACAAAATCAGGCTCCGTACACAGCCTGGTAAAGTCCTCTTTTCCAATACCGCTCTGACTAAATGTAATTTGACCGGAAGCAATCTTTTCATCATAAATTTTGAAAAATGCCTGTTTAAAATTCATATTTTCCACCTACCTTCCAAATATCTGCCGGATTTTCTGCAGATCGATTTTCTTCTTGTTTCCTTTCAGGCTCAGCACCAAATTATCTGTTGTAAAAACCTCCGCCGCTATCTCAGAAAGCCGCTCTGGCGTTACCGTTAAGAAAGCCTCCCTGCTTTCTTCTATGCTTTTCTCGCCGCCGTTCATGATATGACTTTCGTAGGCGCGCTGCCAATTAAAGTTTTCATTATCGTCATAAATCATATAGGCGTTATCCGTATATTCAGGAAGAACCAGAGCGAGCCTGTCGGCCATATTATCACACAGCGCCGCCAAACCGCTTAAGACCACCTGTATCGAGCTGTACAAATCCTTCGGCGATACTTCATAGGAAAAATACATCCGGCCAATATTGCTGTATTTTTCCAGTGTACTGGTATAACTGTAGATCATACCTCTCTTTTCCGAAAGCTCCTGATGCATCATGGAATTTTCCCCCGAAAACAGAACGTCATACAGCAGCGCAAGCTCTGCTCCGCTGTACCGTTCTGTCACCAAATCATAAGAAAACTGAATCATAGTATAGGCGCTTTGTTTTACATCGATCAAAAGGTTTCTCCTGCCGAAGCCCTCCGGCGTCAGCGCGCAATTGTCCCGACGGACGCCCTTTGATAGAGTTCCTATGGTCTCCACCCGCCGCGCAAACCCAGTTAGTTCCGGCATACCGACGCAGCCGGTCACATAGAAAAACAGATTGCCCGGGCAAAAAATGCTACTGTGATATGCGGCAAGCTTCTTTCTTGTGAAAGCGCTGACATTGCCTTTCGTACCTAAAATGGTATTTTTCAGCGGGGTATTCTTCCAACAAAGCGCGCCTGCGAAATAATCCAGACTTTTAAAATCCTCGGCCTCTCGAATCTCGGCTTTGACGCGCTGTTGTTCTGTTCGTACCTCCTCTGACGGTAAAGTCAACGGATCAAAGGCTCTCAGTAAAATTTCTGCGGCTTCGTCAAAATGCTGCGGCGCGCCAACGACGTACAACTGTATGAATTCTTTATACGTAGCTCCGTTAAAGTAGAGCCCCAGCTGGTCTAATCGCCGGTACAAATCGCCGTTCATTCTGTAATTGATATTGCGGAACAGAACATGCTCGAGAAAATGGGTAATCCCATTTTCAGAATCCGACTCGTACAACGCGCCCGCTCTAACATACAACGACAGGCAGAAACTATGGGTATGCCTGTTAGGGTAACTGTAAATTTCTATTTGATTTTCCGTTAATATTTTCTTCTCCATATCCCTCGCCTTCAAACGCGTTCTATAAAAGCGTTTCGTCAAAAATAATAGTAAACGGACCATCGTTTAACAAGGACACCTTCATCTCCGCGCCAAACTGTCCGGTCTCAACTACTGGTACTACTTTGCGACATTCCTCTACAATGTAATCATACAAGGCTTCGGCTTGATCCGGCGCTCCCGCGTCTACAAAGCTGGGCCGATTGCCCTTCCTGCAATTGGCATATAACGTAAACTGGGAAATCAACAGCAGCTGGCCGTCTACATCCTTTAGCGACAGATTTGTCTTTCCGTTTTCATCCTCAAAGATTCTGAGGCCCAAAAGCTTTTTAATATATTTATCCGCAATTTCCTTTGTATCGCCTTTTCCTACGCCGATCAGCACCAGAAAACCATTGTCAATCCGGCCTTTTACGGTGCCTTCAATTTCCACTGATGCTTCTGTAACTCTCTGTATAACAAATTTCATTTGATTCCTCCAATTTGATTTCTGATCTTCAAGTATTCTACCACAATAAGCCCTTTACGCCAAGAGAAAGAAATACAATCTGTCAACCAGTCACAAAATGGCGATTATCTACATAGTATAGAATATCTTACTGTGAAAGGGGTTTTATTTTGAATAGCAGAAGAGAGCCTTATATCGGCATGCCGATCGTCCTCGGCGAGTACAACCCAATGTGCTGCAATCCTGCTGACAGGCCACAGAGACCGGTTCCGCCGCCTAACCCGCCGCAAACACCGCCGCCTATGCCTGAACCACCGCAGGAGCCGCCGCAAACACCGCCGCCTAATCCGCCGCAGGGACCAGACATTGAACCTAACCCGCAGCCGCCGCAAATGCCGCCGCAGCAGCCTATGGTTCTTGCTATGGCATATGTTCCATGGCAAAAATGGCAGCAGCCTTATGATTACGAGAAAGGCCTTGAAACAGGAACGATCTTCCCAGATCTGAATTTACCTTTCTTAGGATATCAGGGAGGTATGAAACGATGACCAGAGCAGAAGCCATGAGAGCCGTACAGATGTACGACTTCGCTATGAAAGACACAGAGCTGTTCCTCGACACGCATCCCAACAATGAAGCAGCGCTTGCCTTCTACAACGATACCAGAGAAAAGGCGCTTGCCGCGATAGAAGAATATGAGGAACAGTTCGGTCCTCTCACCGCGTCAGACACCGATGTAAATCAAGGATGGACCTGGGTAGAAACACCTTGGCCATGGGAAATGGAGGATTAATATGTGGACCTATGAAAAGAAACTACAATACCCTGTAAAAATCAAAAATCCAAATCCGGCTATGGCCAAATTCATCATCACGCAATACGGCGGCCCTGATGGTGAACTCGCCGCATCCTTACGTTATCTTTCTCAGAGATATTCTATGCCATACCGGCAGGTTGCCGGCGTGCTTACGGATATCGGCAGTGAAGAATTGGCCCACTTTGAGATGATTGCAGCGATCGTCCATCAGTTGACCAGAAACATGACCATCGATCAGATCAAAGAGGCCGGATTCGAACCGTATTTCGTAGATCATACAGCAGGTATTTATCCGCAGGCCGCCGCAGGTTTCCCATTTACAGCCGCCTGCCTGCAGTCAAAGGGCGACGCCATTACAGATCTCTGTGAAGATATGGCTGCCGAACAGAAAGCCAGAACAACCTACGACAATATTTTGCGTATGGTTGATGATCCTGACGTAATTGATCCGATCAGGTTTCTCCGTCAGAGAGAAATCGTCCACTTCCAGAGATTCGGTGAAGCGCTGAGAATCGTCCAGGATAATCTGGATTCTAAGAACTTCTATGCCTTCAATCCGGAATTTGATATGAAATAAGCGATTTTATTTCCTGTTAAAAATCAACAGACATCGGCTGCCGGACTTCATTCCGTTTGCCGATGTCTGTTATTCCTATAGCTTTATTCTTCCTTCCCTTTGTTGACGTCCAACAGCTTCAAGATTTCCTTGCACGCCAACATCTGTCCATAGCTGGAAACTGCCAGCTGTAAAGCCTGCTGCGCCATCTGCTCCTCAGTAGCATCCACATCAATATCCGCGGCGATCCTGCCAAATTCACTGTCCAAAATATTCTTATAGTTAGAATAAAAGTCTTCTATCTCTCTGTGATCCATCTGATTCTGCAGCAGGATACCGGTCTCTCCCACACTGAGCACCTGCTTCAGCAAGCAAATCGCCGTCAGATAACCGATATGCTCTCGATTATATCTCTTGCCCTTTGCTCTCGGCAGCAAACCGCTTTTAATGTAATTATTGATCATAGCGGAAGTCAGGGTTTCCTCACCGTTCGGTTCTAAGCCGATATGCTGACGTCCCATATAGCTGATAACCTGGTCCATATACAAATCAATATCAGGAATCTGTTCCCACGCCTCAGGTCTGCGTGATGTAAGCCTGTCCCTTAACGCCGCAAGCCTCTCCTGTAAAACCATCTCTGTCCGGGAACAGTCCTCTTTTCTATTTTTTTCACGTTTATCCATAAATTCACCTCATAAGTGAGATTATAGACCTTTTTCTCTTTTTTTGCAACAACACATTGACATTTTCATCACCATAAAATATAATATTGAATATCATATTTTATGGTGATGAAAATCAAACAGGTCGGAATTTATTTCCGGCCTGCCTGATCAGTGTCCAGATCCTCCAGCGACTTGAATTGGTACCCTTCTTCTTTCCATTTGGTTATCAATTCCCGGAGGATCTGGGCATTTGTTTTTGAAGTAGAATGCAACAGTATAATCGCGCCGTCATGGGTTCTCGGTATAAGCTTTGACAACGCTTCTTCTCTGGACGGCTGCTGATCTACATACCAATCCACATAAGCTAAGCTCCAGAAGGCTGTCTTATAACCTAATTTCTGTGCCATCTCCAGATTGGCAAAGCTGAACTTACCCTGTGGCGGACGGTAAAACTTCTTCATCCTTTTTCCTACAGCCTTCTTATACAGGGTTTCAACCTGCTGCAGCTGATCCTTAAAAGACGCTTCCTCCACGATGGCAGACATATCCGGATGGTCCATGGTATGATTTCCGACAATATGACCCTCCTTCACCATCCTCTTAATCAAATCCGGATTCTGCTCAATATACGTACCTACTACGAAAAAGGCGGCCGGTACCTTTTCCTTTTTCAAAACATCCAGAATTTCCGGGGTATAACCATTTTCATATCCGGCGTCAAAGGTTAAATATAATGTCTTATTTCCTTCTTTTCCACAGTAATAAGCGTCATACTTAGACAATTCCTCAGGAGAAGCGTTTCCAACCGGACGCTGCCCCTCCTTTTGAAAGGAAAGACCCCAGTTGGTCACTTCTGATCCAGAATTCGTACCGGCAGCCGCTGTTTCATTTACCCCCTGCTGGCCGGTTTCACCTATCTCTGCTTTCCCCATATTTCCCGGCTCCATCACGCGGTAACCGGCCGCGAGACCTACCGCAAGCGCTGCGGCTAATACGCCTGTACCCGCTCTTTTCAATTTTTTCTTATTCAAACTAATAAACATGGTAGAGTATATGCATCTCCACCATGTTCTATTACAATCTCACGGTAAACCTTGTTCCAAATTCAGGCCTCGATAAAATCTCTATCTCTCCATTGTGCGCGTCTACAATCCATTTTGCAATGGAAAGTCCCAGTCCTGTACCGCCCTCACTGCTGTTTCGAGCCGCATCTGATCTGTAGAAACGTTCAAAAACATGCGCCACTTCTGATTCAGCCATGCCGATTCCCTCGTCCTGCACAATATAGGCGGGTCTCCCTGAGGAAACCGATGCGGCCAGACGAATCGTATCCCCCCGACAGGAATACTTTGATGCGTTCTGCACTAAAATCCGCAAGGACTGTTTCACCATAGCTACATCGCCGTACGCCATCACCGGTTCCTTTCCATCAAAAATGTAACTATGGGTATCATCGATCATCATGGATTCTTCCCAAACTTCGCGCACCATTTCCGTCAAGTCAAAGTCTGTAAACGTTAGCGTATTACGTCCACTGTCGCCTCGCGCCAGAAAAAGAAGCTGCTCGATCAGATTTTTCATGTGATCGGATTCATTCTTAATTGCCTCGATAGCCTCGCCCAGAATCTGAGGATCCTCTTTACCCCAACGGTCCAGCATATTAACATAGCCCTGTATCACCGAGATCGGTGTGCGCAGCTCGTGAGATGCATCAGAAACAAATCTCTCCTGCTGCCTATGGCTTTCTCGCATCCTTTCAAGCATATTGTTTATGGCGATCTCCAGGCTCTGCAGATCCTTATCCCCTGTAATTATACGGGCATCCGGCCGGTCCGGATCCAGACTGCGTATAGCTTGCTCCATATTCTCAAATTTTCCATAATCAAAGGGCTGACTGGCCAGCTGCTCCGCTTGAATCGCCATCTCACCGATAGGACGCATCAATCTGCGAACTTTTCCCGCTCCGAAAAGTCCCTCAATCATAGCAGCGCTTTCTGCAACCAGCACAACGATAGTCGGAACGCGAATCAACTCCACCAGATCCTTCAGATAATAAATAAGCTGCTTTCCCTGCTCTGTTTCAATAATGTAACAAAAGCTGTCAAAAGAGCTTCCGGAAAAAAAACGGTCCGCGATTTCATCACCGCTCTGTACTGCTCCCTCACACCAAGTGAAAAAGACCGTCACTATCACGCCTAGCAGAACAACATCCAGCATGAAAAAATTCCCTAGCTGACGCAGACAAAACTCCATATTGATTCTGCGGGCAATCGAAGTCATCCTATTGGTTTCCCTGTTCTTTCCCATCCTTTATTCCTCTTTGACAGCGTAGCCTACGCCTCGGACAGTGGTGATAAAACGAATGCCAAACCGATCGTCGATTTTAGCGCGAATATAGCGGACATAGACGTCTATAATATTGCTTTCTCCCATATAATCATATCCACATACCGCGCTGAGCAGCTGCTCTCTGTTCATAACGATATTTTTATTCTCCATCAAGGTCCGTACAAGCTCATATTCACGATGATTGAGTTCAACGATCTGTCCGTCAAAGCTTACCTCATGGCGATCTATATCCATCGTCACACCTTTCACAGTAAGCTTTTTCGTTTCTCTCATTTCATTACCGCGTTTACGCAAAATAACACGGATGCGGGCGAGTAATTCTTCTATAGCGAACGGTTTTGTAATGTAATCGTCAGCTCCGGCATCCAAACCAGAGACCTTATCCATCACCGCATCCCTGGCAGTCAGCATGATTACCGGTACATCACTTTCCCTGCGAAGCCTGCGAAGAACCTCCAGTCCACTAAGCTCCGGCAGCATGATATCCAGCAAAATCAAATCTGGCGCGTCAGATATCGCTTTGTCCAGGCCGGTTCTTCCATTGTATGCCTTTTCCACTTGATAGCCTTCATGAAGCAGCTCTAATTCAATAAATCTGGCAATCTTTTCTTCATCCTCAACAAGTAAAATTTTCATCCTTACTCCTTCGTAAATTCCTGCTTCACGTTCTCAGCTGCTTCCGCCGCCTTATCACAAGCCATATTTACATCTACAGTTCTGGTAATTTCCCCCTTAAAAGAATAACGAAAATCAAAGAACAGCCCGACTATCAAAAGCGGTACGATAACCCAGAACGCAAAGAGTAGCAATACTACCAACAGCAATACCGGTACCGTAATAATTTCCTCACAGCCCTTACGCACCGTAAAGAAATTCTCACAGCCTTTTTTGATCATTTGTCCGCACCATTTCATAAACTTCTTCATGATGCTGCCAAACTTCTCCTGCTGTTCATCATAGACCTTGGCTGCCTCCTGAAATTTCTGACTGCTGTCCTCAGGACGGGTTGAATAATATTGCCGCTCCGGCCCCTTAACCTTTCCCTGATTTTCCAAAATCACAATTGCGTCCAAAATATCCCCGTTTGCTTCTTCCAAAGCAGCTTTCGCCTCCTCATAAGAAACACCCGTCTTTTCTCTTATCTTTTCAACCTTTTCTAACATTTCCATTTTCTATACATCCTTTCTTTCTACCTTTTCCCTTCTGTAATATGCATAATACTACTTGAAGATTAAAGAAAAAGGCAAGAAAGATTAAAACGAGATTAAAAGCAGCTAACGCGAAAGATCTCTGAGTATTTCTCCGGCTATCAAAAGCCCTGCGACCGGAGGCACATAGCTGAGACTGCCAGGCGTTCGCGCTCCAGTCTTTACCGGTTCCTCCGTAGAATACAATACCTTCACATTCCTGATATTCCGGTCGCGCAACGCCTTTCTGACCACTTTTGCCAACGGACATACGCTGGTTTTACTGATATCGGTAATTTCGAATCGGGACGGATCCAGTTTATTTCCTGTTCCCATAGAAGAAATTACTGGCGTTCCCGCCTCCTTGCAACGGCAAATGATATCAATCTTTGCCGCGACAGTATCAATGGCGTCCGCTACATAATCATATGAGGTGAAATTAAACTGCTCCGCCGCAGATTCGCCAGGCAGATAAAAACAGTTGTAAATATCCACATGACAGTCAGGATTTACTGATAAAATTCTTTCCCTCATAACCTCTGTCTTTCGCCTGCCTACCGTATCGTAAGTCGCGATAATCTGACGGTTAATATTGCTCTCAGAAATAACATCATCGTCAACGATATCAATATGCCCTACGCCCGCTCTTGCGAGAGCCTCACATATATAGCCGCCAACGCCGCCAACGCCAAAGATAAGCACCCTAGCCGATGCCAGCCGCGCCAGCCCTTCTCCGCCAATCAAAAGCTCGGTTCTTTCATTTCTGCTCATTTTCTCAATTCTCCAATCACAGAATAGATCGTATCGCCGCTGTAACCCTTTGACGCTAACCGGCGAGCTACCCTTGCCAAAACCTTTTCCGGAATACGGCTTCCCTCCGGAACGTCGGCCATTCGAAGCACCCTAGCCGCCTCCTCTCTGGCACGCGCTCTTTCGTCAGGTTCGCCCTCCTCCTCACAGTAATCGTCAAAGGCTCTTTCTATCAAAGAGAGTTCCACTCCCTTTTCTCGCAATTCCGCAAAAATCCGTCTCTTTCCCTTGCCTCTGCCAAAAGCGAAACGAAAATATTCATGACAATACCTTTCATCATTAAGATATCCATAATCCAAAAATTTCTCTATTACACCGCTGATTGCTTCCCGATCAAAGCCTTTTCTGTCCAGATGACATTCCATCTCCCGCACTGTACGGCTTCTCGCGGCCAAATGACGCAGCGCTGCATCTTCAATTTTTAGCGCGCTCATGCCAATATCCTCCACTGGACATCCGCATCTTCCAGTGTACACGCCGCACACTTCATATCGTCCGCAATGTACAGCTCTGTGAAATAATATTCCTGTTCTAACCAAGAAACCTTTTGACGCAAATCCATTTCCTCAGTAACCATAGAAGGCGTCTCCGAAAAGATGCCCTGTCCAGTGCACTTGCAGAAGGCCTCTTTGCGCACCCATATTTCATAGAAACCATCGATTCCCCATAGTGCAACATATCTCTGCTCATCCGGATGAAACTGGCGTTTTGCTATATCCTCATATTTGGTCTCCTTCATGATCTGCAGGTCAATGCCACAGGGTTTGTCCCCAAACATGCAGAGCCATAGTAATCCACTGTGGCTGAGAGAAAAAGCTAAAGGAATGTGGGAAAAGTACGGCTTTCCCTTCTCCTCTCTTTCAATCTCCGCCTGATAAAAATCCTCCTGCAGCTCAAGCTCCTGCCCATATCTTGCAGCTGCCGCCCGAATCAAAGGCCAGCCGGCTTCCCCCTTCTCAAAAGGACCGTCATATACATAAACTGCGTACATTTTTTCTCACCTCAATATGAAAAGGACGTCCGCAGACGTCCGGTTCTTACTTTATTTTTTTTTCTGATTTTCCAACCGCTCCAGCACCCGCTGGTATCCGTCCGCACCATATACCAGACACTTGTTGATCCTGCTGATCGTCGCTGTAGATGCTTTCGTAATATCCTCGATCTCACTATAAGTCTTTTTCTGTGACAACAATTTGGCCACCTGCAATCTCTGCGCGATAGCGTGAATCTCATTGATCGTGCAGATATCTTCAAAAAATCTGTAACAATCTTCTCTATCCTTCAAAGTCAGAACTGCGTCAAAAAGCTCGTCTATATCATCTCTTTTAAATTTCGAATCATATGCCATTTGCAGACTCCTTTCCCAGCGTTATCGCGTTGTAAACTTAGTATATCACTTTTATGTGTTAAAGTCAAAGGAAATCTGCGATGCCTCTGTCCGCGTTTTTTTTACCGTTTATCACCCAGAAGCTTTAGCGCCTTTTCCAGTTGAATATCAGATTTGGCCTTTTTACTCATTTTCACTTCATAATCCGGTTTGATGCCTATCCCGTGTATTTTCTTATCATTCGGTGAAAAGTATTGCTGAATCGTCAATTTAATCGCCGAACCATCTTTAAACTCCACCGTACCCTGAATAATACCTTTTCCAAAAGTAGTCGTTCCCACAAGACTGCCGCCCTTATTATCTTTGATCGCCGCCGCGACAATCTCCGATGTACTGGCGCTATGTCCATTGACTAATACTACATATTTTAGATCTGTACAATCCTCTTTTGAATTATAATATTTCGTCTTCCCGTTCTTATCCTCCGTATGTGTGATGGTACACTCTGGCAACAGCATATCAGCAATTTCAATACCTGCGTCTACCAATCCGCCTCCGTTATTACGAAGATCGATCACGACGCCCTTAACCCCCTTTGTCTCAAAGGCCGCTAATTCCTGTTTAAACTGCTCTGCCGTGCCACGTTCAAAGGCTGTAATTCGAATGTATCCGTATTTTTTGTCGATCAGCTCTGCATATACTGATGGATCTTCCACTTGCGCCCGAACCATTTTGGCCTCTCTGACCTTATTACCCCGGCGATACGTCAGCTTAACGCTACTGCCTTCTTCTCCACGTATATGAAGGGCCATCTCTTCAGAATCGTCATAGGCTTTGCCGTCCACTTTTAACAAAACATCGCCGATCTTCAATCCCGCGCCTTCCGCGGGACTTCCACTTATCACCTTCGTAACAACAAAACGTCCCTCTGTCTCCTCGATGAAGACTACGCCTACCCCGGTAAATACTCCCTGAATGTAGTTGTTCCATTCTTCATATTCAGATTTCCCCATATAGCCGGAATATTTATCGTTCAGAGAATCTAACAAAGCCTTGTACAATGCTTCCATCTGCGCTTCCTGATCGATATCCCACAGAAACTGTTCTTCTACAGTTTTCTGTATCGAATATAGTTTACCATAACGATTTCCCACCTCGTTGAGAACGTTATAATCCTCTTTACTGATAAAAATCATATCCTTTGCCTGCGTTACCGCAAAAAATCCCACGGACGCAACCAACAGCGTAGCAATGACCACACCGCATATCAGCAGAATAAACCTGCGTTTTCTCATTTTAATCATAATATCCCCTTATCTTCCGGTCTCAGAAACCGTAAACTGTAAATAAGTTTTTCCGTTCCAGGTCTGACTGCTTAATGTACCGATCATATCTACCGCGGCGCCGGCCTGTAATATCTCATCATATTCACCGGCATTCCTGAATATGACACAAGACAACTCCCGTTGATCATCCAAAATTCCTGTAAATCTGGTGTACTGCCCCTGGCTGCCTATCCGCCGCATCGCCTGTGGGCGCAAATGAAGCTTAACCAGCGGCTGCGGATTCTCACATCCGAACGGCTCCAATAACTGCATCTGTTCCACCAGCCGCAAATTCACATCCTGCGCCCGAAGCTCCAGATCAGCTTGCATCCTCGCATCGAACAAAAACGGTTTTTCATCCAGAAGCCGCTCCATGGACTGATTCAGATTTTGCCGCAACAGCTCCAGATTTTCCTCCTTCATTGTAAAGCCACAAGCAGCGCTGTGACCTCCAAATCGTTGAAATAGTTCTCGGTTTTCTGACAGTAATTCATAAATATTGACGCCTTCGATGCTTCTTCCCGTACCTTTCAAACAGTGACCGGCCGTCGGCGTAACGATAACCGTGGGCCGGTTATAGGTTTCTTTCACCTTTCCTGCGACAATTCCTGTAATTCCTTCATGAGCCTCCGGTAAATCTATCACATAAAACAAATCGTCTCTATATCGTGTTTCAACCAATTGTCTGCATTGCTCGAAGGTCTCGGCCTGCAACTGTTTTCTCCGCTGATTACACGCGATCAGCTTGTCCACGCCATCCTGCACGCTGTCCTTTTGTTTCTCCAGCATAAGTCTGGCAGCAACGCGGGCGCTGTCCATTCTTCCGGAAGCATTAAGATGAGGCACGATAATATAAGAGATATTCTCTGAGCAGATACTCCCCTGTTTTAGACTTACGCCTTCAAGCAAGGCGGTTAATCCCGGACGTTTACTCACATTAGTCGCACGTATACCGTACTTTGCCAGGGTTCTGTTTTCATCTACCAGCGGTACAATATCTCCTATCGTTCCGATTCCTACCAAATCCAGAGTCCGATTGATAATACGTTTATCCAATCCTGTTTCCGCCGCAATAGCCTGAGCAAGCTTAAACGCAACTCCTACGCCAGCTAAGTGCTTGAACGGATAGGGACATCCCGGCTGCATAGGATTGATTACCAGACAATCCGCTATCTGATCTTTGATCGTATGATGATCTGTAACTAAGATCTTTAAGCCGATCCTTCTGGCATAATCCACCTCCTCACAAGAGACGCTACCACAATCCACCGTTACCACCAAATCCACACCGGCTGCCTTAATCTTGTCTAAAGCCGTGCAGTTCAAGCCATAACCCTCGTCAAAACGAGACGGAATATAATACGATACCTGATCGGTTAACTGCGACAAAGTCTCCATCAGCACCACAGTAGACGTAATACCATCCGCATCGTAGTCCCCATAGATACAAATCTTCTCATCCTCCTCTATGGCAGACAGTATTAAATCCACTCCCGCTTCCATGTTGAGGAGCAGGAATGGATCATAAGTTTTCTGAGGTCTCGCCGTCAGAAATTCTTCTATATCTTCTTCGGTGTCAAGACCTCTTTTATGTAACAATTCGATAATTTTTGGTTCTAAATTCATATTTCACCACGTTTAAAAATACTGCATCGGATCAACATAAGCTCCATTAACTCTTACCTCAAAGTGAAGGTGGGGTCCGGTGGAAACGCCGGTAGACCCGGAACTTGCAATGACCTGTCCGCGGCTCACGTTTTGTCCCACACTGACATTCACACTGCTGTTGTGTCCATAAAGGGTACTGATGCCGCTGCCGTGATCGATCACTACAGCGTAACCGTAGCCGCCATACGATCCCGCCACGATAACTCTTCCATCAGCTGCAGCGTAAACCGGTGAATTCATACCGACTCCAATGTCGATACCTGTATGACCTGTGTACACACCCGTCACTGGATGAATACGAAATCCAAACGGTGACGTAATATATGTAGAAGTGGTCGGCCACAGAAATTGTCCGCCCTCATACTTTTTATCATGATCTTGCATTCTGGCAATTTCATCGCTAATTCTGTCCGCTTCCGCATTAAGCTCATCCAGCTTTGCCTGCAGCGCGTCTTTATCGGACTGCAGCGCAGACTGTTTTTCTTCTGCCTCTGACTTCTGTTTATCAAGTTCTTCTTTTTCATGTTTAAGGGCCGCGCGTTTTTTCTCTAACTCCTTCTGCTGTTCCTCCAGCGTACGAAGGGTTTCTTCATCTCCGCGGTATATCCTTTGAATCAGCTCCAAATTCGTCAGAAATTCAGATACGCTGCTCGAACCCAACAACACGTCCAGATAACCCACAGAACCGTTTTTATACATAGTTCTAAGTCTCTTATTCAGGCCATTCTGCCGTTTATCGATATCCTTTATCGTCTTGTCAATATCTGCCTGCGCCTTCTCGATCTCTCCCTGTTTTTGTTCCATAGACGCTTTCAGTCTGTCGACCTCAGCCTGTTGTTCCTTAATACTGGCTGTCAACGCGGCCAAATCGTTTTTTACATCCTTTTTCTGATCATTGATCTCATTAAGTTCATCCTGTTTATCTGACGCGTTATCCGCATATACCTGCGTATAAACGCCTAAGCTGCATACTAACATGAAAATCAGCAGACATATCATTGACTTTTTCTTCATTTCGTACTCCTCCCGTAATTATGCGTCCAGGAAACGCCGCATGGAAATAATACTGCCGCAGGCGCCAATGCTAACGCCCATGGCTAAAAAGATACAAATCAGGTTTACCGCCAGATACCCCGCCGGCACAAGCGGCGATGACAGAATGGTCATAACCTGCGTACCTATAAGCTCCACTACTTTGCTGTAAAGCAAGAAGGTAATCCCCGCTGAAACCAACGAAGCGAATATTCCTATGATAATACCTTCCACTAAGAACGGCCCTCGTATAAACCAATTAGTAGCCCCGATGTATTTCATTATGGAGATTTCTCTCGCTCTTGCAAAAACAGTCAGCTTAATCGTGTTAGAAACCACCACCACTGAAACAACTACCAGAAAAACCATTACCACCAAAGCCGCCAGCTGCAGAAATCCAGTAACTTTAGTCAGCTTTTCTACTGTTTCTTTATAATATTTAATATCCTCAATTCCATCAAAGCCGGAAACAAAATCTGTCACCTCTCCAGCGCTCTCTAAAGATTCTACTGTGATCAATATAGAATTAGGCAGAGGATTCTGTCCCAGGGAATCCAGCAAATAGCTGCTCTCTCCCCACCGTTTCTTCAAAATTTTCAACGCGTCTTCTTTAGTACGGTATTCCACCTGCTTTACATGATCATGACGTTCCACCTCATCCATAATCTGCTGCGCTTCCACATCAGACGTAGAGTCCTTCAGAAAAACCTCGACCTGATCATAGTCCGATTTGACCATCTCCGTAAAGAGATTCACATTGACCGTTATAACAAAAAATACGCCCAGAATCATCATCATCGCTGTAATCGCAAATACCGACGCCAGACTCATTCCCTTATTTCTTCCGATTTGCGTAAAGGCCTGCTTGATATTATAACCGATTCTATTCATCCTCTGCAGCCTCCTCTCGTAAAGAATCTTCTATTCTCCGACGGATCTCAGCCGCTTCTTCTGCAGCTGTTTTCGCTGCGCTCTGGCTCATTTCCTCAGTAAAGGCTTCTGTTTCCTCTACATCCTCCAATATAAGATCTTCTGCCAAAGCGTTCTCCAGAGCCTGGCATTCATCCGCCGAAAAGCTTATCGTCTTCTCCAAAAGAATCTCCTGATTCTCCGCGATATCATCTTCTATGACAGCAGACAATTCAATTTCTTCTGGAAGCTCTGTTTCAGATTCTATGATATCTTCCTCGTCCATGTCTTCCTCGGTAGGATTTTCTTCCTCAAATCCATACTGTCCAAATTCATCTCTGACAATATGTCCGGACTCAATCGCAACAACTCGCTTTTGCATTCGATCCACGATATCTTTCGCATGGGTTACCATAACAATGGTAGTTCCCGTAAGATTGATCTGATTCAGCAAATCCATGATCTCGCTGGCCGTATCAGGATCTAAGTTTCCCGTAGGCTCGTCAGCGATAAGAACAGTCGGGTTATTGATGATCGCTCTCGCTATGGCAACTCTCTGCTGTTCGCCTGCGGAAAGCTCGTCGGGATACTTGTCTGCTTTGTCACTAATGCCCACCAGACTAAGAACCTGCGGCACCTTTTTCCTGATCTGACGCTTGCTCTTATGAAGTATTTCCATAGCAAAAGCCACATTCTCGTAAACAGTCTTCTTCGGCAACAACCGAAAATCCTGAAACACTATACCTATTTTCCGACGCAGCGCGGGTACCTCCCGGTTGCTCATGGTGGTAACCTCCTGTCCACCCACTCGAATGCTTCCGCTATCAGCATCTATTTCCTTCAAAATCAATTTGATGAAAGTCGATTTACCGGCGCCGCTGGGTCCAACAAGAAAGACGAAGTCACCTTTATCAATATGAATACTCGCATCTTCAAGACCTACATTGGTATTGTAATGCTTCGTCACATTTTCAAATGTAATCATACTTCTCCCCTTTTACAAGTTTCGAATTTTTTCTTTACATACACTATAAGAATACCATATTTCGACGTTTTTTGAAATAGGTAAAAGCCATTTAAACTCCCATTTTAAGTGAAACTTTCGTGAAAATTTCCAGTAAATTGTTTCTAATTTCTTCATTTTCCCAGTGAAACCGGCAGACAAATTCATCCGCGTAAATCAATGCCGGATCAAATCCGGGCACCCAGATAATATCCTTCGTTTTTAAATACGATGCAATTTGGCGGCGGCTAATCCCATTGTTAACCTTATTGCACACCCAAACAACCGTACGGCCTGACAGCTCCAACCTTTTCAGCAGCTTAAACCGCTCTGTACACGCAATCAATCTGGATGGAAGCGGATCACAAACAGCTACAATAAAATCCATATCCGGCAAAAGTGAATTCCACTCATCCTCCGCTGACAGATCAAACATAGCAATATTTCCTCTGGCACAATTTATCAATCGCATCCGCTGCTGTTCATCCAGACGCACCCCCTTTTCCCTGTCCTCAGGCGTTGGAAGTATCCAGTGAATTCCCTTTTCCATATTAACAATTCCCCGCACCGGCGCGTTCTCCGCCAGTCTTATATAAATATCCTCAAACTTCCGATTGCTGAATCGTTGATCCATGGCCGCTTCATCATAGAGTAATGATCTACCTTCCTTGGGATGCAGGCATTGGCAAAAAGTCAGAGTTTTTCCCTTTGATTGCAAATAAAAGGCCAGAGACGATGCAACAAATGTTGTTCCAACGCTCCGGCCAAGCCCCGTCACTCCAATATTCCATTGTTCTGCCGGCCTGTCGCCGTCATCGGGTAGAAGTATCCCCTTATATTCTCTGAAAAATGGTCTTTTCACCCAAAGCTCCTCCCTTACACAGATAGATATTTTTTCATATTTTACCATTTTTGTGTAAGGAAAGCAATAGGCTATATATTCTATTTGGCAAATTCTGCCTGCAGCTGAATGCTGTCGGGCAGCCCTTTCAAATCCGTTTTTACCAAATCATAAGGATAACAGATCACCTGTGCAAGATTCTCCGCGTCGGCGGGATCTGCAAATGTAGCCTTTACTGTAAGAATGCTTTTGTCATCTTCACTGGAAAGCGTGATTTCCTCTATTTTCACGTCATAACCTGCAGTAGGCTTTTCACCCCTGGTAACCATAACATATACCTGATCTCCGACTTTGAATGCCAATGCGCGTTCCAGTTCTCTGTACTCTGGCAGAATATCCGCCTCAATTTCCCGAGGCGTAGACTTCTCAGACACACGGTCAAACTTCACCTTCGTCTCTCCCGCATTGACGCCGAATACCAGAATCAGACCAACCAATACTACCGCAGCGACAGCAATAGCAATTATCTCCTTCTTCATAAGACGTCCCCCTTCTGTAAACTGAAAGTATACCTAACCTTATGAGGCAAATACGCCAAATATGCTTAAAGGACGGGAAAAACCCGTCCTTTCATAAGTCAAATGTGCAATTACTTTAGTAAATTTTACGAACAGCTGCTACGATATCCGCCGCAGTCATGCCATATTTTTCTTTCAGTTCATCAGGCTTTCCGGATTCGCCATATGTATCCTGCTGGCCTACCATCTCTACCCTAACAGGATAATTCCTGCAAAGAACTTCAGCAACAGCGCTTCCCAAACCGCCTATGATGGAATGTTCTTCCGCAGTAACGATTTTGCCGGTTTCTTTCGCCGCCGAAACGATGATATCCTCATCCAAAGGCTTAATGGTATGCATATCGATAACACGCACATCTATACCTTCCTCCGCCAATTGAGATGCCGCCAGCATAGCCTCCGCCACCATAATACCCGTAGCGATTACTGTCACATCCTTGCCAGGGCGAAGCACATTACCTTTACCCAGCCTGATGTCTGCCGTTTCATCATAGAATACCGGTACGGCCGCCCTGCCCAGTCTTACATAGGCCGGTCCCTCGAAATCTACTACCTGTTTCAAAAGTATCCTCGCACTGACGGCGTCAGATGGATTTACCACAGTCATGCCAGGAATTGTTCGCATCAGAGCCAGATCCTCAAAAGTTTGATGGCTCGCGCCGTCTTCTCCTACCGTAATGCCTGCATGAGTAGCGCAAACCTTTACATTGGCTCCTGTATATCCAATAGAATTTCTAATAATCTCAAAGGCTCTGCCAGATGCAAACATAGCAAAGGTTGACGCGCAGACTACTTTGCCGGATAATGCCAGACCCGCCGCCGTTCCATACAAATTCTGTTCTGCAATACCCATATTAAAAAATCTCTCAGTAAATGTCTTGCTGAATTCCGCTGTCATCGTGGACTTAGAAAGGTCGGCGTCCATGACGATCAGATTTGGATTCTCTGCGCCGATTTCTACCAGCGTCTTTCCGTATGCAGCTCTCGTTGCCATTTTCTCTGCCATTACCATGCACCTCCCAGTTCCTCTATTGCCTGTCGGGCTTCTTCCTCGTTAGGCGCTTTGCCGTGCCAGCCTGCCTGATCTTCCATAAAAGATACGCCTTTACCCTTATGTGTTCTGGCAATAATCGCCGTCGGTTTCCCCTTGCAGGCTCTGGCCTTATCAAAAGCGTCAAAGATTTCCTCAAAGCAATGTCCGTCAATAACGATAACATTCCATCCGAAAGCGGCAAATTTTTCATCAATTGGCTTCACAGTCATAACGTCGTCATTTTTCCCGTCAATCTGAAGTCCATTAAAATCCACAATCGCCGTCAGATTGTCCAGCTTATAGTGAGCCGCAGACATTGCAGCCTCCCATACCAGTCCCTCCTGAAGCTCGCCGTCACCTAAAAGAGCGTATACACGGCCGGGATCACCATCCATTTTATTTGCCAGCGCCATACCCACGCTGACAGAAATACCCTGACCTAAAGACCCTGTGGACATTTCAATGCCTGGTACTTTGTGCATATTAGGATGTCCCTGAAACCGACTTCCCAACTTTCGCAAGCACATCATATCCTCCACAGGAAAATATCCTCTTTCCGCCAAAGCAGCATACTGAACAGGGCCGGCATGACCCTTTGATAAGATAAATTTATCTCTACCGGCCTTTCTCGGCTCTGCCGGATCAATATTCATCTCTTTAAAATATAATGCCGTGACGATGTCCGCCGCGGAAAGACTTCCGCCGGGATGGCCGGAGCCTGCGTTATGTATGGCGCGGATAACGTCAATCCTGACTTTTGCGGCCAGTTTTTCATATGCTTTTATATCCATTTTGTCCTCCATATATTTTTACGGGAAGACCGGCATTGCGCCGGCTTCCCTCAATGGTCATAATTAAAAGGAACGATTCTTGGGATCTATGATGCCCAGACTGACACTGAGCGCCTGATCAACGCCTGGCATTTGCGCCTGGCTCAGGCATCCGATGTGTTCCTTCAGTCTTTTTTTGTCTATGGTACGAAGCTGTTCCAGCAGCACCACAGAATTTTTGCTGAGTCCGCCGTCGGCGGCTTCCAATTTCACATGGGTTGGCAATTCTGCCTTTGTCTGAGATGTAATGGCAGCCACGATAATAGTCGGGCTGTATCGATTTCCTACGTCGTTTTGAACTACAAGCACTGGTCTGACTCCCCCTTGTTCGGAGCCGACAACGGGACTTAGATCAGCAAAATAAAGGTCTCCCTTTTTCACTATCAAGTCCAACACTCCTTATAAAAGTTCTTTTAAGGCAAAGGGCACGTGATCTGCTATATCACTGGCCGTAAGGCCATACTCTCCGGTTTTTTCAACTGCCAGATCTCCTGACAATCCGTGAACAAATACCCCTGCTCTTGCCGCAGCAAAAGCGTCAAGGCCCTGGCCTGCCAAAGAGGTGATAATGCCAGTCAGCACATCTCCTGAACCGGCTGTCGCCATGCCCGGGTTACCTGTAGTATTAATATATGCTTCTCCCTTTGGATCGGCAACCAGAGTGCCTGCACCTTTTACAACCGCGGTGCATCTGTACCGTTGGATCAAAGCCTTCGCTACCGCTGCTTTCGCCGGTATATCCTTTGAGGCTTTAGGCCAGCAATCAGAAAGAAGTCTCTTTGCCTCGCCAATATGCGGTGTTATAATCACCTCCGCGCGGCTTTCTCTAACCAGCTTTCGCATTTCGCTGTCACCGGCAATGATATTGAGCCCATCCGCGTCGATAATCAATGTTTTTCTATACTCCTGGAGAATTTCTCTCAGGATTCTCTGCGTTTTTCTACCAACTCCTATTCCCGGGCCTATCCCGATCGCATCGAAAGAAGACAGGTCCTTCTTTATCTTGTCCCATTGGATACATGTGGCTTCTGGAACGGATACCTGAATAACAGGAAAGGCCTGTTTCGCAGTACACACCTTCACCAGACCGCTGCCGCATTTGATCGCTGCCTTGGATGAGAGGACGGCGGCGCCAGCCATCTCTTTTGATCCCGCAACAATGAGAACCCTGCCGCAGTCTCCCTTATGTATCTCCTTGGGACGTGTTCTAATAACAGTATGAACAAAATTCTTATCTGTTAAACCTGTAATTTCCATTTATTTTTTCACCTTATCAAAGATTAACGTCATTTTTTCATCCGTTTCCGGATCAGTGTAGGATAAAAGCAGCTTGGTTTCTGATTTCATTCGATAAGCAAGAACCTCGTCATATTCCATAGATTCCCACAGCGGCGGGGGGTTAAAATCTGCTCGATTCACCTGATGCAGCTGCACTATACCGTCCTCTAGAAAAAGAAATCTGCCGGTGATGCTCGGATTCCCTGCTTCTGTGTCATACATCGCAAATGTACCGTCAAAAGAAATTTGCAAGCATAAATATCCTACATAACAGTCCGGCACACCCAAAGGGTTGTCCTCACATTCCCACGCGCCTTCCATCATTTCTAATGCCTGCGTACGGACCTCCTCGTCCTCCACTGGCTTCTGCACTCTTTGATCTTCCCCACATCCACAGATCACAATCATCAGAAAGCAAAGTACGCAGGTTATCACGCCTGTCAAAAACTTCTTCTTCAACTGCTTCTTCATCTCCTTATTACAATCCCAAAAATACCATAGCCATAGCAAAATAAATTGACAACGCCACCATATCCGATACAGATGAAATCGCTGGATTTGCAATCAATGCAGGGTCCAAATTCAGCTTTTTCACCATTAACGGCACCATGCTCCCCAGCACCTTTCCAATAATTACAATGAGCAGCATAGCAGCGCAGACCGTCAAAGCGATAATCGGCTCCTGTCCGTCCAGCAAACAAACTCGCGCAAAATTAAATGTACTGAGAATAATGCCGATGAGTATTCCAATGCGAATTTCCTTCCATAAAATTTTCAAAACATCGGAAGTATCTACTTCATCTGTTGCCAGTCCACGAATGATCAGCGTAGCCGCCTGCGATCCCGTGTTGCCGCCGGTCCCCATCAACATCGGCATATAGGAAACGAGACAGATAATCTCCGACAAACGGCCCTCAAAGCTGCTGACAATCATACCTGTAAAAATATATGCGACCATCAGTATGAGAAGCCACGGAAGCCTGTTCAGTGCGTGTTGCCACACAGATTTATCCAGATAGCCTTTATCCGAATTTTCAAAGTCGATGACGCCGTTCATTCTCTCAATATCCTCTGTAGCTTCTTCTTCCATAACGTCTAAAATATCATCGACCGTAATAATGCCTACAAGACGGTGCTCATTATCGACAACCGGAAGGGCTAAAAATCCATATTTTTTAAAATCCTCAGATACTTCCTCCTGATCCTCGTAAACATTTTCCCAGACATAATCGGTTCGCATAATGTCCTTAATCCGGGTCTCATCGTCTGTGATGACTAATGTACTCAGGGATACTATGCCGATCAGTTTCCTTCCGCTGTCCTTAACATAACAAGTATAGACGGTTTCCGCGTCCATACCTACCTCTTTGATATATTCGAGAGCGCGACCGACAGTCCAGTCTTTTTGCAGACTGATATAATCCGGCGTCATCAGGCTACCTGCGCAGGTATCCGGATAATTTAGAAACGTATTGATCAGTCTGCGCTCATTTTTCGGCGTCTTTTCAAGAATCTTGTCTACTACATTAGCTGGAAGTTCTTCAAGAATATCGATTTTATCGTCAAAATCCATTTCCTGAACGATAAAATTAATTTCCTTATCGGTGATACCGTTGACGATCTCCACTTGATCATCTGACGGCAACTCAGAAAACACCTCCACAGAGATATCCTTAGGCAGCAGGCGGAATAGAATAATGGTCATCTCAATTTCCAATTTCTCTGTTACTTCTTCAAGAAGCTCCGCAATATCTACCGCGTTATATTTCAAAAGTTCGTCTCTGGCCTGAAAGTAACGCTTTTCTTCCAAAAACTCCAGAATTTTGTCCAGCGATTCCTCTAACAGGATATCGGTGTCAATTGCTTTATTGTCCATTGGCAGTTTCCTCGCTTTCCCTGATATTTCCTTCCTTTTCATAGAAAACATCTCGGGAAATGTCTGAAACGGCTCTATTTTCTATGAAAAGATAAGGATATTGCTAACTGCGCGGAGTATTCCGGCAGATTTCGCTGCCACTCCGTGCGCATACCTGTTATATGATATTTACATTGTTTAGAGGCAGGCCCATTATCCATATCTTCACATCCTTTCATCTTATACTTGCTCTAACGCTTTATGTTAGCATTTTTTTCAGTTTTTGTCAATTTTCTTATCCTTCTTTCAAGCGCCTGCCCCTCGGTTTTCCCTGTCCTGCATACTTTAGCAATGTACATTGTGAAATCATTGAAATTTCAGTCACTTTTAAAGCAAGAAAACAGTTGACTATTTTTTGTCAAGGTGTTATATTGAAAGTAACGGCGACAATATTTACTAATTCTAAACTAAATTTATAAAGAGAGAAAAGAGGAGATCGAAATGGCAAATTTAGTTGCGCAGTACATTGAGATTGCAAAGAAAAGAAACCCTGGTGAACCAGAATTTATTCAGACTGTAGAAGAAGTATTGACTTCTATCGAGCCTGTTCTGGAAGCACATCCTGAATACGTTGAAGCTGGTCTGATCGAAAGATTGATCGAACCGGAAAGAGGCATCAGCTTCAGAGTTCCTTGGGTTGATGACGAAGGTAAAGTTCAGGTTAACAGAGGTTACAGATATGAATTCAACAGCGCAATCGGACCTTACAAAGGCGGTCTGCGTTTTGCTGCTAACGTATATCCTGGAATCATCAAGTTCCTCGGATTTGAACAGATTTTCAAGAACAGCTTAACCGGCCTTCCTATCGGCGGCGGCAAAGGCGGTTCCGACTTCGATCCTAACGGAAAATCCGATGCAGAAGTAATGAGATTCTGCCAGTCCTTTATGACTGAATTATATAGACATATCGGACCTCACACTGACGTTCCTGCCGGTGACATGGGCGTTGGCGCGAGAGAAATCGGTTACTTGTTTGGACAGTACAAGAGACTGACTAACAGATACGAAGGCGTTCTGACTGGTAAGGGTCTTGCTTACGGCGGATTAGCAGGAAGAACAGAAGCTACTGGTTACGGTATCGTATTCTTTGCAAGAGAAATGCTGAAACACTGCGGCGAAGAACTGGCAGGAAAAACTGTTGCAGTATCCGGTTTTGGTAACGTTACCTGGGGTACAGTTCAGAAGCTGAACCAGCTGGGCGCTAAGGTTATCACTATTTCCGGACCAGACGGATACATCTACGATCCAGACGGCGTAACTTCTGGCGAAAAAGAAGATTACTTGCTTGAGCTGCGAGCTTCCGGAAAGAACATCTGCGCTCCTTACGCAGACAAATTCCCTGGCGCTACCTTCTACGCAGGCAAAAAGCCTTGGGAAGTTAAGGCTGATCTGTACATCCCTTGTGCTACGCAGAACGAAATTCACATCGAAGACGCTAAAACTATGGTTGCTAACGGATGTAAGTTCCTCTGCGAAGGCGCTAACATGCCTACAACGAATGAAGCAATCGAATACCTGCAGGAAAACGGCGTTATCGTTGGACCTTCCAAGGCTGCAAACGCTGGCGGCGTAGCTTGCTCCTGCATCGAAATGGGTCAGAACGCAGGCCACACTGTATTCTCACCTGCACAGGTTTACGAACAGCTTGAAACTATCATGGTTAACATCCACAAGAACGCTGCAGCTGCTTGCGAAAAATATGGTCTGGGCTATGACCTGATCAAGGGCGCAAACATCGCTGGTTTCGAAAAGGTTGCAGAAGCTATGATGGCACAGGGTATTGTATAATGGCGCTTGCCCCAATTTTCGCAGAAAATTGATGGGAAGACCTTATGCTTTGGGAGACCTAATCCAATGAGCAAAGCGAATTGTTGATAGGTCCCCCGTCAAGAGTGCAGCGCTTCAGCGCGTGGCACTCTACGGCGAATCCCCAAGAGAACAAGCACTCTGTGCGAAGTTTGATTGGCAAGGATTTAGTCGTATAATGGTGCTTGCCCCAAGGCAAACAATATTCCAAAAACAAATTTGAGGACTGCGCTTTGCAGTCCTCTTTTTTAATAACATATGTTTCAACGCATTTCATCACGCTGCTTGAAAAAAACGAGGCAGATCATTCCGCCTCGTTTTTTTTCTATTCTTTCCGGCGAGCTGCCTTATGTGCAAAGAATACTGTGAAAACTCCCCCTATGGAGCAAATGAATATCAAAAGCCAAAGCAGTACATGGTTATGATCTCCTGTTGATGGTCCATGTCCGGTATTGCTTGAATCCTCCGGAGTCTTTGGATGACTCGGATTTTTTGGATCGGTAGGATCCGATGGTTTCACCGGTTTATCCGGCTTCTGTTTTGTATTTACAAAAACTACCGTTTCGTCCTTCCTCTCCGCTATCTTTCCACTCTGCTTCTTCTTATTCACTTTATATCCCTTTGGTGTCTGCTCTGTCACAGTATACGAAGTATCTGCCGGCAAATTATTGATTGTAATACTTTCACCGTGTTTCAACATAATGGTGTCACCTGTCTTCACTGTACCGGTCTTTGAACCCTCATAACTATACGCACCGGTGAGAACGTTTCCTAAACCGTCTGTTAGTTCTATTGAAAACGCGAATTCACGATCTGTTTCTCCTCCTGCGCCGCTTACCACCTTAGAAATCGTAAGAGTACCAAATTTATCGTCAGACGGCGACGTTGGAATTGGAATATGATTCTGAAAAACAGCTGATGCTGATACACCATTTTGAATTTCTCCAGTATCGCCTAATTTCGATACAGAATAGCCCTCGTTATCACTTTCCGTAACCTCATAACCTGTCTTCACCGGCAAATTGTGAATCGTCACACTCTCTCCGTCTTTTAAGAAAATCATTCCTCCTGAAGTGATTGAACCTGATTTCGCACCATCGTATGCAAAGATATCCTTTAATTCATTGCCTTCCTCGTCCGTCAGACGCAATGTAAATGGAAAGAGTTTGTCTTTATCACCTTTTCCCGTCACGATCTTAGAAATGGTTAAATTCCCATGCTCCTTTTCCGGCGTTACATCGCCGCTCCGGTTTTCAAAGGACGCTTCTGCCGTTACATTTCCTTCTATTTTTCCTGTGTGTTTAGACGGAAGCGAAGTATAACCATTTGTCGTGTTTTCCGTAATCCTGTACTGCGTTCCCGCAGGAAGGCCCATAATCAGAATTCTTTCTCCATGCTTCAAAGCTATGGTATCTCCACTTTTTATTCTGCCACTTCTCGCGCCAGTATAATTGAAACTCTCTGTTAAGGCTTTTCCCGTATCATCCGTCAACGTAATCTGGAAAATGAAGCTTTTCGTATGACTTGCCTGTGTACCGGTTACAGCCTTCTCAATCGACAGGTTCCCATTTTCCGGCAGATCCAGTTTTGTATTATAAAATCCTGCGTAGCTTATTGCGCCTTGACGGATTGTACCGTTCAGAACACCGTCAGCAGGCAATACGTGCCAGCCCTTCTGTGACGCTTCAGACACAGTATACTTTGTACCCGCCGGAATTCCTTCAATTGTAACACTTTGTCCGTGACTCAATGAAATCGTCTCGCCATTGGAAATTTTTCCAGTTTTAGATCCGAAATACAAATACTTTCCGTCTAAAGGTTTACCTTCAGCATCTGACAGATTTATCATAAAGGAAAACACTCCGTCCTTCTCCGTGTCTCCGTCCATAACTGTCTTTCTGATCGTCAGACTACCCTCTGATACAATAGCGCCTCTGGTATTCGTAAATCCGGCAGTTGATGTTTCGCCATTATAAATCGTACCGCCCTGCTCACCACTTGTCGGCACTACATTCCATCCGGCTGCGTCTTCCTCTGTAACAGTATACCGAGTACCGTCCGGCAATCCCAGAATCGTAATGCTTTCATCATGGTGCAGCGGAATCGTATCACCGTGCTTGATATGTCCTGCCTTGTCCGTTCCATAGAAATAGAATGACCCTGAAAGAGGATTTCCGTCCGCATCAACTAATTTAATATGAAAGTTAAAATTCTGTGTATAATCCTTCGGCGAATTGACAACGCCTGCAACCTTCTTGCTGATAGTCAGTTCTCCCGTCTTTGTATCATCCTTCGTCTGGTCCGTTACAACGACGATATTTAGTAAGCTAAACAAGCTGGTGATATCATCCGTGATTCGGTCAAAGTTTACAGAATTATCCGCACCGTCATACATTCCTGTGCCGTCCAGGGAAGCCGTATTCTGATTCACTCGAGCTCTTATGAATCCGGTATCCGTAACAAAGAAAGGAAGCAGCTGCCGGCCTCCGTCTTCATCGTGAAGGCCGTAATCTACTACAGCATTTTTCCCATAATGCAGATTCATGGTTCTGGCAAGATCCGTTCCATCCAGCATCAAATCGTTCCATCCCTTCAAATCGAATTTGCCGGATTTTTGAATCTGCGCAGTAGCAGTAATATCTCGCAAAGTAATATTTACATCACCGTCGCTGGCGTATTTGGACATAGTCTGAGCCAGCTTACCTACACCGGCCATTACCGTCACGCCGTCTTCCTTTGTTCCTGCATCAGCATAAATAGAATATATTCCTACAATAACAGGCACAACGGTAGAATTCACGTTGTACCCCGCCGGAGCGCTGATTTCCTGCAAATAATACTCAGTATTTGCAGGATTCGCCCATTTTACTTCTGCATAACCTTCCTTTGCACCAGCAGGACAAGTCGGAGTAAAAATCAATTGTCCTGCCTGTCCGTCGACTGTCGCTGTAGTTCCTCGGGTAACTAGTTGCGTACACGCTTCATCTTCATATAGACCAAAAACCGCGCCGTTAATCGCCTTGCCGTCCTGATCTACCTTCTTTACTCGAAGCTCACGTTGTTCATTAGGAATATATATCAGGGAACGGAACGTTCTACTGAACTCATCCACATTGAGCAAACTGAATCCTCGTCCGCTTCCGTTTTCCGGTACCGCAACTCCCATAATCTGATCGGCAGTATAGCCAACAGCTTCCTCTAAGGTTTTTCCACCATCTATCTGACGACGAATATATGCGCCTAACGCCTCGTAGCGCGCTTCACTGTCAGCAGCGCCATCAATACCGTCATCATGCAGCGAAGCCAGCGCGGCAGGTTCAATCATGGCATATGTCATACGCATATCACCATCAGGATTGTTCAATTGATATCGATTTGCCATGCCTGGCAGATCGCTCAAGACACCTTCTAACCGCTTGTTATCATCATTCCACTCTAAATACCAATGGGGCGTCGTTCCTTTATTATCAGAGCACTGATACAGCGCCGCCATCAAAGCCGCTCTGCGCCACTCCATCAAGTCGATATTTTTTCTCGGCATTGAGGTGTGAAGTCCCTCCGTATTGCTCCCGTACAGTGCCTGCCAGGCCTGTTCATTCTTCTGCCACAATGTTGGAATAGCAACAATCAGACCATTCTTTTGCGAACCCACACTTACCGGTTTTTGCTCGTCCGGTTTAATCACGCCGGTTGCCATATCATACGCACCGTAATTAATCCTGTTATTTCCTGTAATCATCGAAAGAAAGCTGGCATATGATCCTGTTGTGTACCGATTAACCACCGTCATCATTGTGGTATCCGGATCGTATTGAAGTACCACATCTACCGGCAGCATTCGATAACCATCCGGCGCTTTTACTTCTTTCAAAATATACGTCTCAATATGATTTTCCCAATATCTATCGGTGAAATTAAACGGAATCATTTCTCCATCAGCATTTAGCTCAGCAAATTTCGCGTTTCCGTCAGATTCGGTGGTAAGAGTTGTCAGTGCATCGCCTGTTTTCTCATAAGATCCGTCAGCCTTTCTCTCTGCCTGAAACAGCTCAAACTCCACGCCCTCAATCGGGTTTCCGTTCTGATCTACTTTTTTAATCTGCTGATAAAGCTGCGGCTGCAGGTTGAAACGCAAAGCCAAACTGGAATCATAATTTCCTCTTTCCAGATAAAACATACGGAGGGTATGATTCGTATTGCTGGCAAAGGTATTGTTTCTCCAGCTCGTAGAAGAAGCCTGCTTCGCGTCAGTAAACAACTGCTTCAGCGTAGTCTCTGTCGTGCAGTCCGCAGGCGTTTCACCTGAAGTATACGATGGAATACCTTTCTGACCATAAGCTCTGCCAGTGAAAACCTTACCCGTTTTAAAGTCGATAATGCCATAGATCTCACTATGAACACCACCTAAATCCAGAACCAATACGTCGTCAATAAAGATCCAAACATCATCATCGCCTGTAAACTCAAACGTCATAGCGTTGTTCTTTGAACCCTGATTGATAACGCCGTTTACCGCTTGACGGAAATCCAAACTTACACTCATCCCAAAGTGATGATTCATAGCATTTCCAGAGCATGCTACATCACTGGTCAGCTTTTCATCTGCGTCAACGCCGCTAAACGCCTGCTCGCCAGTATTGAAAGGAAAGAAGTTTCCGATACTGTTCGTTCCGTCTGATCGTACCGTTGCAGGTGCATCGTAAAGCACAAAGCTTCCATCGCTGTGTGTTTCGACCTGTTCCCCTGCTCTATCACTTAGCACAGATGCCGGCTTTTTCTGAAACTCTGCGAAGTTCTGCCGCATATTATAAAAATAGTATCCCTCATCATCCAGCTGGAACAGTCCTTTAACATTTTGATAGGATTTTTTATAGCTGTTGTTTACAGCAGGGTCAAACAAGTAGTCAAGAGACTCCTTATCAGATTCGATTGGCTTGCTGTTAGCATCCTCCCACGCCTGAATCAGCGTATTGCTCAGATTCTGAATATCATTCCCATCGTAGGTATACGCAGTGCTGTCCGATGGATCTTTCTGTTCTATATGATCTCCTGCCAGTTTATAATCGCCGACCAAAGTCCAGTCTCTTTTGCTCTGATCATTCAGCAATTTATTCTTGGCGGCAGCGGTATCGACCGTTGGATAGCCATTTGTCAGTACGGGCTCTACAATGCCTTCCATTCCCGCGTACTTTTGGCCATATGCCGTACTTTCTCCCGCGCCCTTATTCCAAAGGCCTCCATGAATCATTCCATCGCCAAAAAGGAGCAAATGACCCGCATTAATGCCTCTCCACCAGTCATTTTTACTGGAATAAGGAGATTTTCTTCCCCACGCGCTTGGCTTTTCACGTATATGATAATGATCCTTTGTAAGCAAATCTCCCTTAGGAGTTGTAGAAGCGGAAGGATCCTCACCGGAGGCATTAACCCAATAGTCAAATAAATTCACCGTGGTTGACGCGGGATCTGCTACAGATTCTGTAACAATATGTTTCTGAAGCGTCTCCTGATCTACCAGTGTTCTTCCCCCGCCCAGATCTAAAATCACTTCTAAAGCAGGCGCAGCCTCTGTCAACATGTATCCCTCTGGCGGCGCTGCCAGTAAGGTGTAGGAACCCTTGTAAGAGCCTTTATCAGGAAATCCTTCAAAATTCCATGTAACTTTTAACGTCTCCTCCGTACCATCTTCAAGGACAGCCGTGATTTCATTTGGAAGCATCTCCTGTAAAACCTTTTTCGTTACTGGATGATCCTTGTCTGCGCCGGGTAATCCCAGTCCCCAGACCTTTTGCTCTTTATCATAGATCAGCGTTTCTTCCGGGTCTATCCAGCTCCAGTCGCTCATCTTCTTCGCGGATATACGCGTCTCTTCCTCACATTCTTTACAGACAAAGCTGCAAGGCCTGCCAGCCGTCGCTTCTTTATATCCGCAATTTTCATCATGTGTATGTATACAACCTTCGCTGCACGCCTCTGTATGCGCGTGGGTACATGGGCTTCCCTTTACAGCCTCTATATAGCCGCACGCCTGCGTATGCTTCGGATGATGCACACATAAACCAGTGTCCTCTGAACTACTCATTTCTGCGAAAGTCATGCTATTCATGCCTGTGAGAATCAGGCACAAACACAGTAAAAGAGCCAGAAGACTTTTACTTCTTTGATTTCCTTGTCCCATTACAAAAAAACTTTCCTTTCCATAGAATTAAGTTTTCACCTATTGTATTCTCAGAGAGTTACTCTCCCTGGTATTTCGCGTCCCCGTTTTCTTGTAATGGTTAATGCAACAAAACACCGTTCTGTTATATTCATACAAAAAAACAGCTTCGCATTACACATAATTGTATAGATTATATCACATCAGTCTTCGATAATCAATAAAATTTCAACGTTTACGCCATATTGAAAAAAACAAAAAAAGCAGAACGCCTGTGTTATATTGACAAGCGCTCCGCTATATTTTAATAATTGTTAACGGCGATTCAAGCCTCCATAAAGCCTTTTAATTTTTCACCTAATCCTTCCGCCACATAATAGCCTTCCTGGTAGGCTTTTTTCAGTTTGACAGGGTCTTTTTCTGTCCGACCGATATCTAAATCTCCCATCGGCGCAATCACAAAAGCTCTGCCCTCCTTTTCTTCAGAAGCGACCAACTCTAAAGACGCGTTGTATGTCTTCCAGCGGTTCCTGCAGGCCTCCGTCATTTGAGGATACGTTCTATATTTCAACTTCAGCATCGCTGCCGACACACTGCCGCCAGGTTTTTTACGGTAGTCCCTAGGTCTGGTCAGCACTACCAAATTTTTCTCATTTCCCTGCTTTATAGACTGGGCGATTGGGATTGAATCGGCAATACCCCCGTCCATATAAAGACTTTCGCCTATGGATACCATGTTCGCCAAAAAAGGCAGCGATGCAGAGGCCCGTATCCATTCCACATCTCGAAACATATCCGTAATCACAGGATACTCCGCCCTCCCTGTCCTGCAATTGGTTACTACCGCCTGAAACTTAACGCCGCTCCTTCTGAATGTCTCATTATCAATAGGATACAGCTTTTCCGGTATCGTATGATACAAAAATTCCGTTCCAAATAGATCTCCTGTTTTGCGAAGATTATAGAAACTGCAATAATCACGGCGTCCCAGATAGTCCACATTAACTGCATAGGCCCGTCCTCTTTGTCCTGATACGAAGCTGCATCCATGACAAGCTCCTGCAGATACACCGATTACATTTTCAAAAAACAATCCCTCATCCAGTAAATAATCCAACACCCCGGCGGCAAAAATACCTCTCATGCCGCCGCCTTCTAAGATCAATCCCGTTCCCATAGATACCTCCTACATTTTAATTGATTTTCCTGTGCCCAGCAGATACAGATATGCTTCCTTCACAGGAAGTCCCGTTGCCTGTATCAATGCATTCGAATAGATTGCGATCTGATCCCTGTACGCTCCGCGCAGTCTATCCGCCTCCTCATCAAAGGATTTCTCTCTGTCAATCCAATTCGTCTTGTAATCCAATAGGACCAGCTCTCCGTCTTCCTCAAAAAAGCAGTCTATAATACCCTGTACTACCACCATCTCGCCCTCGCTTCTCTGCAAAAGGTTGAAATGCCGCTCTCTCTGCAGCCTGCCCTCTGCAAAAGCCGACGCGCACCGCGCGCCCAATTCTGTGCCAAAAAAGTCCATAATCCGAGACAGATAAACGATGCTGATTTCTTTTTCTGTAAAAATTCCAGCCTGTACCATAGCCTCCGTAGCTTCTTCCAAATAAGGTTTTCCTTCCTCTGCGGCTCTGGCAAAGTCAATTCGCTCCATAATACCGTGATAAATTGTACCCCGCTCAGCCGCTGTCAGAGTTTTTTCGTTTTGACGGAACTTAGGTACTGCAAGATCCGGCGTATAAATCCCCCGCTCATCGGCGCTCCTATTAATCTCTGTTACCGAATACTTGGATTTCAGCTGCCGCGCCTTTTCATACGGATAGACAAAATCTAAGCGCCGCGTAATCTCCCACCGTTCTCTGTCGTCAGGCGTTCCGTCATAGATATCCCAATCCATTGGATTTCCATACCGCATTCGCCTGTTTGCCGCTGCCGGAGAAAGCAAATTAGCGTCCACCATCTGAAAATCTGAAACCTGTCCGATCATATCCAGATAACAGCTATCGCCGCCCAGACCTGTTTCACGATTCTCTAGATACTTTTCGCCATCCTTTACACAGCCTGTAAGATACAGAAAATCCTTCGCACGCGTCAGGGCCACATAGAGAATTCGAATTTCTTCCTGATATTCTTCTCTGTGAACCTGTTTTCCGATCAGCCTCTGCAGCAAAGTCTGCTTATACCAATGTCCCTCAAAATCAGCCAGCGTCATCCCCAGGCCCAGATCCTTATGCAGAGTAATACCGCGTCCCATCCTGGTATAGTTGAGCCGTCTGCCCAGTCCGCTGACGATAACCATCGGGAATTCCAATCCCTTGCTCTTATGAATCGTCATAATCCGTACCAGATTGTCATTCTCTCCTACTAACTTTACCTGTCCCATAGGAACCTTACGATCCTTTACTGCGTCAATATATCGGACAAAGCTGTATAAAGAGCTCTGCCGGCTCTGACTATAGCTCTCCGCTTTATCTACAAGCGCCCGCAAATTAGCCTGCCTCTGACTTCCCCCCGGCATAGCTCCAATGCGCAGATAGTATCCTGTTTCTAATAACAGACTCCACACAAAATTCCCAAGCGGTACAGACGCTGCTTTTTCCTTCCATTTCTTTATGGAAGCTAAGGCTGCCGCGCACTTTTCCTTTAAAGGATCCTCATCATCATTTAACGCCGTTACCTCAGCCTCTGCCGGTACGTCAGACGGACACCCCTTTGATGCGAAGGTAATAAAAGCCGACGCGTAAGATCCCTCAGGCCGCGCTGCTCTCACTCTGCCTAATTCCTCTGCAGAAAACCCGAAGATTTCTGAATGAAGCACGCTGATCAGCGGCACGTCCTGCATCTTATTATCTATCACTGACAAAAGGTTCATGAAGACCTGAATCTCCATGGTGTCGAAGTACCCGTCGCTGTCGTCTACAAAGCTTTCAATGCCATTATCCTTCAAAGCGTTGTAGAAAATATCTGCGTAATTTTTTACGCCGCGCATCAGTATGACGATATCGGACAGCTGCAGGGCTCTCTCACGGCCCGCCTTGTGATCAAAAAATATCCGTCCCAGATTTTCTTTAACCAGCCTGCAGACCTCCAAGGCCTCCACCTCGGCGCTGCGAAGATCGGCAAGTTCTTCATCTGTCTCATCTATACTGCTCATATCCACTACGCGCAAAGCCGGCGTAAAAAGGCAAGGTCCGTCATACTCCACGCCCCGGTAAAGCATGGCCTGCTCATCGTACCCCTCCATCAAGTCGCCGAAGATCAAATTAATCTCATCGATAATAGCGCCCTTGCTCCGGAAATTACGATTCAAATCAATTTTCACACAACGGTCCATATCAGCGCCATAGGATTCATATTTCTGACGAAAAATCTCCGGCTCCGCCAGACGAAACTTATAGATACTCTGTTTGATATCTCCAACCATAAACAGATTGTTTTCCCTCTTTACTCTGGAGATAATCTCCTCCTGTAAGATATTCGTATCCTGATACTCATCAATAAAAATGTACGCAAACTTATTTCTGTAATATGACGCTGCCTCCGGGTCCTCCAGAATTTCCAGGCAAAAATGCTCAATATCGTTAAAATCCACCAGGTGACGTTCGGCTTTTGCCTGAGTAAACAGGCTATGATAATCGAGCAATAGCTTTCGCAAGGTCTCTGCTTTGGGCGCAGTCTGATTCAATTCCTCAATTTGTTCCTTCAGGCTTTCCGAAAAGCACAATTTCTTTAGCTCTGCAAGCATAGCCGCCGCACGCTTTCTCAAAGCGCTGACTGACTTCTTAACAGATTCATAATCAGGTTTTTCTTCTTTTTTCGCGCTAAGTCTTACCGTAGGCAAACTGTTGACAATCAGTCCCGCGCCGTCAAAATCCTTCTCTCCGGCGCTGATTGCCATCCGCTCATAATACGGCAGTTCCTCTTGCCGCAGCTTTTCCGCCAGCCTCATAAGGCCTGCCTCATCCAGTAGATTTATTGCCTGTTTTTCAAGGGTAAGAGCCTGTTCTAACGTGCTATCGATAAAATCCCAGAGTTTTCCCATCAAAGGATCTTTCACAAAATCATCCGCTGACAAATGCAGGGCCTCGATCTTCTGATCCAGCCACCTCCAGGGATAAGGCAGCGATTGCAGCACGTTATAAGCGCTGTCCAGAAGGTCTCGGAGCTGATTCAAATTCCGTTCCCCCGCATACCAACCTAAAAAATCATAAAAGGGCTGGCTGTCTTCCTCAAACCATGACTCTAAAAGTAAATCCATAGAATCCTCTTTCAGAATCGTTCGTTGGGCATCATCACAAATGGAAAAAGAAGGTTCAATATCCGCGGCATAAAAGAACCGATGAATGACGTCCAGCGCAAAAGCATGAAACGTACTAATATTAGCTCGAGGCAGCAATGCTAGCTGTTTTCTCAGTCTTTCCGAATGCGCCGGATCTGCCTCGATCTCCTGATACAAGGCGCTGCGAATCTTCTCCTTCATTTCCGACGCCGCGGCATTTGTGAAAGTAACGATAAGCATCCTGTCGATAGATACGCCGTCTTCCAGAATCAATTTTTTAATTCTTTCTACCAATACAGCCGTTTTTCCCGATCCTGCCGCCGCTGCCACCAATATATTACAGTTCCTTCGTTGTATGGCTTCCAGTTGTTCCTTTGTCCAATTCATAAGATACCTCTTTTTCTTCATTCACCTCTTTGATTATACCAAAAAATTTGATATAATGGAAAGACAATCTGAGAAATGGAGATGAAATCTATGAATATAAACAAAAGACCGACCATGCTGATGATTTTAGATGGATTTGGCCTGAATTCTACAAAAAAAGGAAATGCTATCGCCGCTGCGAAAACACCCAATCTGGATCATATCTTTGCGGAATACCCAAAGACCAGTTTGGCAGCCTGCGGTCTCGCTGTTGGACTGCCTGAAGGACAGATGGGAAACTCTGAGGTGGGTCATTTAAATATCGGTGCAGGACGGATCGTCTATCAAGAGCTGACCAGAATTACAAAATCCATCGAGGATGGGGACTTCTTCGAAAACCAAGCGCTTTGCGCCGCTATGAACCACGCGCTGAAAAACAATTCTGCTCTCCATCTGCTGGGACTTCTGTCGGACGGAGGCGTGCACAGTCATATCAGCCACCTCTTTGCCCTTCTGGACATGGCAAAGAAAAAAGGGCTCTCAAAAGTCTATATTCATTGCTTCCTGGACGGTCGCGACGTACCGCCGCGCTGTGCAAACCAATATATACAGTCCCTGCAGCAGCATATAGATCGTCTGGAGTTAGGGGAAATTTCAACAATTGCCGGCAGATACTACGCCATGGACCGGGATAAACGCTGGGATAGAGTAGAAACAGCCTACGATTGTATGACCTTAGGACAGGGCTATGAAGCCGCAACCGGCTGCGCCGCTGTAGACGCCGCATACGAGCGAGAGGAAAACGACGAATTTGTCAGACCGACCTCTACCGGTTCGGGAAAAGTGTGCGACGGAGACGCTTTGATCATGTTTAATTTCCGTCCTGATCGAGCCAGAGAAATCACACGTGCTTTTACAGACCCCGATTTCGACGGCTTTGTGCGGAAAAAGGTTGTCTCTGATATCAAATACGTATGCATGACACAATACGATGCTTCCATGCCTAATGTAGAAATAGCCTTTCCTCCGCAGACCTTAGTCAATACCTTCGGCGACTATATCGCCTCCCTGGGTCTTGCGCAGCTACGCATCGCGGAGACAGAAAAATACGCGCACGTAACCTTTTTCTTCAACGGCGGCGTGGAAGCGCCTTGCCACGGAGAAGATCGAATTCTGGTTCCTTCTCCGAAGGTAGCTACATACGATCTGCAGCCTTCCATGAGCGCCCCAGAAGTAACATCTCAGGCGCTCGCACAAATTGAAACGCAAAAATACGACTGTATTATTCTCAACTTCGCCAACGCGGACATGGTCGGTCATACCGGTGATTTTGACGCGGCGGTAACGGCCATTGAAACGCTGGATCAGTGTGTACCGCAAATCGTTTCCGCCGTACTGGCAAAAGGCGGACAAATTCTGCTGACAGCTGATCACGGTAATGCCGATTGTATGATGGATGAAGCCGGCAACGTAGTCACCGCTCATTCGTTGAATCCTGTGCCGCTGGTACATATTTCTGACCGCCCGTCTCAGCTTTCTGACGGAGGCCGGCTGTGTGATATCGCGCCTACTATGCTGAATCTGATGGGACTTCCTGTTCCTGCTGAAATGACAGGGAGAAGCCTGATAAAATAGTTAATCTAAAAAATGCCGGACAGGTTTTTTCCCGTCCGGCGATTTTAATTAAAGTTTAATTTTCTTTTCTTCTAAAGCACATCGCTCCTAATAGGCCAGCTGAGAGCGCCAGTATACCGGTTATCGCCGCAAGCGGCGCGTGATCTCCCGTCTTTGGCTGATCAGGATCGGCTTTTTCAGAGTAGTCTCCGTTCAAATGGTCGTCCTTTGGCAAATCCGTACCCGGACTCAGCGGAACATCCGGATCATCGATAATCGGATCGTCTATTCCCGGATCCGGCCCTAAAGGCACATCGGGATCATCATATTATACCCCTACACCAATATTCTTGTCAATCTTTATTATCATGATACGGTATATATTTGCTAATAATTCTTTCCGCTACTTTAATACCGTCGCAGGCAGCGCTCATGATGCCTCCCGCATAGCCTGTGCCCTCCCCCGCTGGATAAAATCCTCCGAAGGTTCCTTCCATCTGTTCATTTCGAGCAAACCGCACCGGCGAAGAACTCCTGGTTTCTACCGCCGTCATTACCGCTGATGGATCGTCAAATCCCTCTAACTTCCTACCGAGAACAGGAATAGCTTCTCGCATGCACTCCACCGCAAAGGCCGGCAGTGAGCGAATAACCGGTTGAGCATTTTCTGAATCATCCCGAAACGCTCCCCAAGTAGTCTGTGGCGCCCGGTATGTACAGCCGCCGTTTTCATAAGCTAGTCTTTCGTATCTCTCCTGAAATTCCACACCGGCCAGAGGATGCGGCGATGAAAAATCTTCGCACCGCACGTCAACCAGCAAACCGCTGTTAGCCGTTCCACTATTTCTTGCCCGATTACTCATGCCGTTGGTTACTACGCCTCCTTCCTGTGAGGACGCGATGATAACCTCGCCTCCGGGACACATGCAAAAGGTATACACGCCGCGCCCGTCAGCGCAATGATGAGACAACTTATAATCGGCCGGCGGAAGTCCCTTCGTTCCTCCATACTGCCCATGATCAATCAGAGCCTGAGGGTGTTCAATCCGCACGCCGATAGAGAATGGCTTTTGCTGCATCTTAACGCCTCTCTCCAACAAATATCGAAACGTATCCCTGGCGCTATGTCCAATAGCCAGCACCACATTTTCAGTAAGAATTTCTTCACGCTGACCGTTGGTTTCAACTACTATGGATTTAACATGCTTCTGTCCGGTTTTCAATTCAACAAACCTTGTGTTGAACCTTATCTCACCGCCGCAGCGAATGATTTCCTGACGAATATTCTTTACAACAGACCGCAAAACATCCGTACCGATATGAGGCTTCTGCTTATATAAAATATCCGCGTTTGCCCCGGCTTTTACAAATTCCTCCAATACCTTGCGAATACGACTGTCCTTGATCCCTGTAGTCAGCTTACCATCGGAAAAAGTTCCTGCGCCGCCTTCGCCGAACTGAACATTAGATTCCGTATTGAGGACGCCTTCTTTCCAAAATTTCTCCACATCCCGCACGCGATCTTCTATACAGCCGCCTCTCTCAATGACCAAAGGACGATAGCCTCTCCTCGCCAAAATCAGGCTGCAAAACATGCCGCAAGGGCCGAATCCAATAACGACAGGCCTATGCTCCAGCCTCTCACTGCCGCTGGCGGCGTCCTTATAAGTCATATCCGGCGCTTCCGTCAAGCCTAGTTTCGTACCCACCGGCAAGCGCACGCAGTCCTTTGGTCTCTGACGCGTTACCGCGCAAAAATCCACCGTGTAAACCAATTTAATATCCTTTTTATCACGTGCATCTATGGACTCTCTGATAATTTCCATATCTGTCAATATTAAATCACGATTTCCTATCCTTTTCAGGATTTTTTTCGCCAGATCATTTTGCGTTGCTCCCACATTGACCTTAATCTGCTGCATCCTGTAGCGCTTCTTCATTTCGCCATCTCCCTTCCCGCGCGCATACCCGTTTCCCAGGCATGCTGCAAGTTGTATCCGCCGCACGGTCCGTCATAATCTAAAACCTCGCCCGCAAAGAAAAGACCGTCCGTCAAGCGAGACTGACATGTCTGATCATCTACCTCATCCATGCAGACGCCTCCCTTTGTAACCTGTGCAAAATCCCAACCTCGTACGCCTGATGGAGTTAATGGAAATGCTTTCAGCAGCTTTACTGTGGTTTTCATATCGCCCTTTGATAATTCAATGATCCTGTTTGCAATCGGTCCGCGTACCAGAAACTGCAGCAGCCGTTCACCATCAAATCCGTCACCTTGTCTCTTAATAAGCAGCTTTTCAAGATCATCGATTTCAAATTCTGGAAAAAAGTCAACTTCAATTCTGTAATCGTCAAAACCGTTTGCAAGGCTGCTCCCTTTAGGAATCAAAAGGTATCTCGACAAATTGAAAACACAGATCCCTGAAATGCCGTTTCTGGTAAACTGCACCTCACCCACCTCCGTAAAAACCTTCCGTTTCTGGAAGAACAGGCTGACTGCGGCCTTGGCCCGAATACCATCCATCCGTTCCGTGTCCTCCTTCACCTCCACCGCGGTTAAGACAGGAATCAATTTCTCCACCTTATGCCCCATAGCGCGAGCAAAGCGAAATCCGTCTCCGGTGCTTCCATTTGCCGGTCCTGCTTTACCCCCACAGGCAATCAATACTTTCTTCGCATACAGCTCTCTGTTAGCCAAAGAAATCCGAAATCCATCTCGCTGCTTTTCTACGCAAATGACCTCAGCGCAGGTATCTACTCTAATGCCCAACAGCTGTATTTGAGAAACCAAAGCGCTTTGTACCGCACGCGCCTCCTCAGTATAGGGATAGATTCGCCCTGCGCTGTCAGTTCGTGTTAAAACGCCTATGCTTTCAAAAAAATCCAATACTTTAAGGCTTCCCTCACAGGACGTATTAGATAAATTACATTTGCCATTACCTGTGGCTAAAATCTTCTTCCCCAGCTGATTCTTTTTCTCCAAAATTAAAACTTCCCTTGCGGGGTTCTCTCTTTTGGCGCATATAGCCGCCGTCATACCGGCAGCTCCTCCGCCGATGATACAAATATCTGTCATTGTTAAACGTCCCTCTCTGTCTAAAAAAACAGGACTTCCCCTATGGAGAAATCCCGTATCATCCTCTACGCTTCCTGACTTTCCTCAGATTCAGCCGTTTCGCCGATAGGCTGATTGATAATATCCTCAACCACCATTGCCTCCTCTGCAGCCTTTACCGCTCTGCGCGCCTTTCTGGCCTTCTTAATGGCCTTCTTCGCTTCCTTATGCGCCTCCTGCGCGGCCGCCTGCGCGTCAGCAATCTTCTCATCCTTCGTCTTGATCAAATCCGGTTTATTATATGTGATATCCGCACCGATCTTCACCGTATTCGCCCCCTGAATGACAAAGATAATACCCAGCATCATCAGAACAGACAAATTCAGCAGCATAGAATTGAAGAAAGTGTAAACGCCCGCTATGAGATTCAGTCCGCTGACGCAAACCATCCAGTAAAAGTCGATATCTTTCTCCTGTGTATCCTGTACCTGAGTTAATATAACAAAGCCACGAATGCCGGAAATCATACTCCATAAACCAAAGACCACCGGCACAGCAATATCCGCCGCCAACTGTCCGGTTAACACTACAATGCCCAGAACAAAGGTCGTCAACCCTTCAATCAAAATCCAATGTCTGTTTTCCTCATCCTCTATGGTGCGCTTATACGCAAAACATTCTACCATGCCGACAATGATAAAAACAGCTCCTATAGGAAAGGCCAGTGAGATGAAAGACAGACCAGCATTCGCAACGGAGAACACACCCAGTATGGTAAGCAGTATGCCCCCTGCAATGGTTAATATTCTCACTTTCTCTACCTCCAATTTTTTCTATGTATCATAAGTATTGCTTTTTATTATACTGAACAGCACAGTAAAAGTCAAGAAACTGCCAGTGTGACGCAGTCAATCGCGTAAAGGTCTCTGAAAGACACACACAATTCTTCTTATCCTTTGATAACCGTATGCGCGCAAAATTCCCGCTATTTTTTTAAAAAACTGCGTTTGCTCACCGAAATCCGCAGCTATTTACCTCTTTTTCTCAAAAAGTTGCGCGCGCCACCTAAAACGTGCAGCTATCTATAATCTTTTTCCACAAATGTTGCGTACTTCTAGAGCTAAGATCTTATTTTTAGTAAATATTTGGCATTAAATTCCATATATTGCACTTTTGTCCACCGTGCTTTTTCTCGCTGCGCACCGCGGACTAAAAAAATCACAGAAAGCTGCGTATTTTACAACCGCAACGCAACAATAAGCAAAAAAGAATAAAAAAACTGCGCGAAAATTCCAGCATAGCCCTTGATTTTACACACTCTCCTTTGGTACAACCGTCAGATAGGCACGTCCTCCCAAATTCTTCTGCAAACGTCCCAAAAAACTCAGATTGCTGTCAATTTCGCCTGATTCTCCGACAATCACCTGATCGATCTCATGTTTATCTACCAGTCTGACCAGGGTAGCCATCACATCGCCTGATCGCTCTACCGTCAATTCAGCGCCGGCGTCTCTGGCCTTTTGGTAGAGAAATTCCAAAGCCTCCCCTTCCTGGTCATGTCCTAAAAATCTGTAATTCTCCGGCGCGACATGAATAACAAAGAGCTTGTCGTCCGTATTTTCTTTCATTTTACTGCCATAGTCGATCAGACGCTGGCAAGTCTTCTGTCCTGTTACACATACCATGATGTGCTTCATAATCCTACACACCCCTTCCACATTTATTTGCCCTATCATTATACCATGACGATTCCTCTGAATTTAGAATCGCAAGTCATGATTCAATGAACGCTTCCTTGCGGCAACGCCGTTTCAATCGTTCGCGTTCATTATACCACAAAAATGATCTGAAATTGTGATTGTTATTTGATACTTTTAAAAGATGTGTTAAAATATAGTCATGGACAGAGTTATCTTACATTGTGATATGAACAACTTCTATGCTTCTGTAGAGCTATTAGAACGGCCTGATCTGAAGAATCTGCCAGTTGCAGTCTGCGGTGATCCAAATGGACGTCATGGTATTATTCTGGCAAAAAATCATCTGGCAAAAGCTGCCGGCGTAGTCACGGCTGAAACAGTCTGGCAGGCAAAGAAAAAATGCCCCGGTCTGCAGTTTGTACGCCCTCATCATGACAAATACCGGGATTTCAGCCGGCGCATCAACGAGATATATCAACAATACACTGACATGGTAGAACCTTTCAGCATTGATGAATCCTGGCTGGATGTAACAGCAAGCCAGCGGCTCTTTGGCTGCGGTAAGGAAATCGCGGACGCCATTCGCACGCGAATCAAAACAGAATTAGGCCTTACCCTTTCCGTCGGCGTATCCTATAACAAAATCTTTGCTAAAATGGGAAGCGAATACAAAAAACCTGACGCGACTACAGAGATTACCCGTGAAAACTACAAGGCTCTGCTTTGGAACAAACCTGTCGGAGAAATGTTCTTTGTCGGTTGGGCCACTGCGGAAAAACTATCCACCTTAGGTATCTCCACCATTGGAGATTTAGCCCAGGCAAATCCCACAGTCCTAAAGTCCCTGTTGGGAAAACAAGGTCCATTGCTCCATGACTATGCCAACGGCCTTGATGAAAGCCCAGTCGCGCTGTACAATCAACGTGAAAAGATTAAATCCGTAGGCAATGGCATCACCTTTCGCCGGAATCTAACCGGCCTCAACGATATTCTAACGGCTGTCACCAGCCTATCAGACACAGTTGCCAGCCGTTTGCGAAAATACCAGATGAAAGCGTGGGGTGTTAAGGTCGATATTAAGGACCCTGGATTCAAAACCATTTCCCGGCAAAAACAACTACCCGCAGCTACACAACTGACTTCAGAAATCTGCGCCGCCAGTATGGAAATCATTCAACGCTCCTGGCGGCTCTCTGATCCAATCCGGCTGTTAACCATCACTGCCATCAATTTGGCAGATGAAACGGAAGCAGAGCAATTATCGCTCTTTGATACTGATGCAGACAGTCGCCAAAAGAAAGAATCCATGGAGCGAACTATGGACGATATCAGGAAAAAGTTTGGAGATAACGCGGTGACCTTTGGCAGCATTTTAGACAACGACTTGGGCATCGACTTATAAATAGAACAAAAGCCCTGACTCTCCTTTAGATTAACTTGCAGGTCCAGTCCTCGATATTCCAGACGTCGGTGACGATATCCTGATAGAATTCTGGTTCGTGGCTGACCAGAATCACTGTACCCTTAAAATCACGAATCGCTTCTTTGAGCACATCCTTGGCTACCGGATCAAGATGGTTGGTCGGTTCGTCTAATACAAGCAGATTCATCGGTCTTTGCATCAGCTTGCAGAGACGGAATTTAGCATTCTCGCCGCCCGACAGCACCCGTACCTGACTTTCGATATGCTCATTGGTCAGGCCGCACTTTGCCAGCGCCCGGCGAACCTCGCCGTTATCCAAAGCCGGAAACTCGTCCCAGAAATCCTGCAGCGCCGTCTTGTCGCTGCCGTCGTGTTCCTGCTCAAAATAGGCAGGCTCCGCATAGTAATCCAGTTTCACCTGGCCGTCAAAGGCTGGAATGATACCCAGCATGGTTTTCAGCAGCGTAGACTTTCCCAGACCGTTGACTCCTTTGATGGCAATCTTCTTGCCTCGCTCCACATGGAACGTCAGAGGCTTTGTCAGCGCGTCATCATAGCCCAGCACCAGATTTTCCGCTTCGATGACGTATTTGCCCGGCGCGCGGGAATAATCAAACCGGAAAGTAGGCTTGGGCTTTTCCCTGGTCAATTCAATCTTTTCCATCTTGTCCAGCTTCTTCTGACGAGATTTCGCCATATTGGTCGTGGCGATCCGCGCCTTATTTCTGGCGATGAAATCTTCCAAATCAGCAATTTCCTTCTGCTGCTTCTTATACGCCTGTTCCAGCTGCGCCCGCTTAATATCGTACATATGCATAAAATCATCGTAGTTGCCGGTATAGCGGGTCAATACCGCGTCCTCCACATGATAGATTACGTTGACCACGTCGTTTAAAAACGGGATATCGTGGGATACCAAAATAAACGCGTTCTCATAATTCTGCAGAAACCGAGTCAGCCAGATAATGTGGTTCTCATCCAAATAGTTGGTCGGCTCGTCCAAAATCAATATCATCGGATTCTGCAAAAGCAGCTTTGTTAAAAGCACCTTGGAACGCTGTCCGCCGGAAAGCTCCGACACGTCCTTGTCAAGTCCAATGTCGGCAAGCCCAAGGCCGCCGGCAAATTCTTCAATTCTGGCATCGATGGTGTAAAATCCGCTGTGTTCCAGAATGTCCTGAATTTCCGCCGCGTCCTCCATAAGGCGGTTCATTTCATCATCTGAAGCTGTCGCCATCTTGTCGTATGCCGCCAGCATCTCCTGTTCCATCTCAAAATATTCGCTGAAAGCTTCCCGCAAAACCTCCCGGATAGTTTTTCCCTGAGTTAAGGTCGTCCGCTGATCCAGATACCCTGTGGTAATGTGATTGCACCAGCTGACCGTGCCTGCATCCGGCATGAGATTTCCGGTAATAATATTTAAAAATGTGGTCTTTCCTTCGCCATTGGCGCCCACAAGACCGACATGTTCTCCTTTGTTCAAACGAAAAGAAGCGTCTTCCAGAATCTGCCTGCCGCCGAATCCGTGAGACACCTTTTCTACTGTTAAAACGCTCATCTATGTTACTCCTTTACAATTAAAGTGCATACTGGATTAAATTTTATCATGTTTGGGGTGGGACTGCAAGTAGATATTCCTCACGTAAAGCTGGCACGCAAAGGAATTGCAGACGTTCCAAAAGAGATATCTCGGGTCCTCCGGATCCTCAGCCTTCTCCATGGTCGTACCCAAAAAAGCGTGACCTACGGCCTCCTCTATGAGCATGCAGAACTGATTATAAGCAGTCTCCTTCTCGCTGGTACGCAGCGACAGACGAATCAGCCTAGAAATCTCCTCGATAGTATAAACTGGCTTTAAAATGGCAATGACAAAGAGAGAGGCTACTGCCGTCCTGTCATATTTTTTATTGACCGGCGGCGCGATAAACTTCTGTTTGACATAATTGTTAATCATTGTTTTCGTCATAATCCTCTTGCCATCGAAGGTGAGATATGGACCAAGCCATTCTTCCAGAAGGGAAAGCACCTGATCCAAATATAAATCGATAGAAGGAAGCTCCTCCCATCTAGGTAGTTTGAATTGTTCCAGTCCTTTGCTTCTAGTCATGGCTTTTCCTTTCTCATCTCACTATTTGGCATTTACATATATGAAGAATACCACATAAAAAAGTCCATGTCAACCGTTGACAAAGTGTTGTTCATGATGTAGTATAGTTTTAATAACTATGTGTAAATATTTTTGAGGAGAAGTAAAAGTGAACAGAGTAAAAGAATTAAAGCCTGTATTTGACTCCGTCATGCATCAGGATTTTCGTGCATTGATCAACTACGGCGCTGATGCCTATCGAGGCGACGACGCTTTCATCATCAAACATAAGCAGGGTAAGAATATCTCCTATGAACATATTAAATTTGAGAATTTCCGCGACCATGTAAATTTCTTAGGCACAGCCCTGCTGCAAAAAGGTTTCGCCGGTAAAAGAATCGCTATTATTGGAAAAAACTGTTACGAATGGATGCTGACATACTTTGCCACGCTCTGCGGACTTGGCGTCAGCGTTCCTCTCGACAAAGGGCTTCCGCTGGACGAACTGGAATCCTCTTTACAAAGAAGCCGCGCTGACGTATTGGTCTTTGACAATGCCCATTTAGACCTGGTCAAAACCCTACAGGAAAAAAACAGCACCCATGTTACTGATTTTATCGCCATGAACCCATTAGAAGGCTATGAGGATATTTCTGTTTTGATGGAAAAAGGCCGCAGCGCCATGGCCGAAGGTTTTCATGACTATTTGCATCTTCCAATTGACGGGAAAGCGACGACCATCCTCTTATTCACCTCCGGCACTACATCCCAGGCTAAAGCGGTGCAGCTGTCTCAGTACAACATCACTTCCAACGTTTATGCCATGCTGAAGGTACAGGATATTCGTCACGGTGATATCAATATGGCGTTCCTGCCATATCATCATACTTTCGGCTCTACAGGACAGGTGGTTATGTTGGCGGCCGGCGTTACCACAACCTACTGCGACGGCCTGAAATACCTACAGAAAAATATCGTGGAATACAAAGTGTCTCTTTTTGTCTGCGTTCCTCTGCTCATCGAGTCCATCTACAAAAAAATTATGGTAACGGTAAAGAAACAAGGTCTGGAAAAGAAAGTCGCTTTCGGGTTGAAACTTTCAAAGGCTCTGTTAAAAGTCGGTATTGACGTACGCCGCAAATTATTCAAGGAAATCCTGGATCAGCTGGGCGGCAATCTGCGCTATGTCATCAGCGGCGCTTCTGCTATCGATCCAGAAGCATTAGAAGGTTTCAACAACTTCGGTATCACCGCGGTACAGGGCTATGGCATGACAGAAGCCTCCCCGGTACTTGCAGCTGAAAATACCTGGCAGCATAAAACCGGATCTATTGGTCTTTCCATGCCCGGTATAGAATTAGCCATAGACCAGCCTAACGAAGAAGGCATCGGCGAGTTGATCGCTCGCGGTCCAAATATTATGAGCGGCTACTATGAAAACGAAGAAGAAACTGCCGCGGTTCTTGCAGACGGCTGGCTTCATACCGGAGATCTCGCTTATCTGGATAAAGACGGGTATATCTTCATCTGCGGCCGTAAGAAAAATGTTATCGTCCTGAAAAACGGCAAAAATGTCTATCCAGAAGAATTGGAAATCCTCATCAGTAATCTGCCATATGTGGAGGAAACCATGGTCTTTGGTCAGCCAAAGCATCATGACGGCGATCAAAAAGATCTCGCCCTGTGCGCAAAAATTGTCTACAAACCGGATTACATGAAAGAAGCTTACGGTACCTCCGACGCGGCCGAAATCGAACAGATTATCAAGAAAGACATCGATGCGATTAACGATGAATTACCAGTTTACAAACACATGCTGCGTGTCATCGTCACAGATCAGCCGATGATCAAAACAACCACCGGTAAGGTAAAGCGTCACGAAGAAGTGAAAAAGATGTAGAAAACAACTGCAATATACTTATAACGCAAGGGACTGGAGAACAGTCCCTTGTGTTCTCTATCAATCCACGCCGGCTTTTAGCGGGCAACGCAGCCCTAATATCGTTCGATAGTAATATAAACCCTGTCCTTTCTGGATCGTCCTCCCACCTGAATTAGCCGCGCCTTTCCCCTGCCCCGCAAGGTAATCTGATCTCCTTCACTGATCATTCTGTCAGCCTTTAAAGCCTCCACATGATTGACAAAAACAATGCCGCTTTTTATCGCGTCAGCAGCTTTGCTTCTAGGCAGTCCAAAGGCCGATGCTACCACGCTGTCAAGGCGCAGAGAGGCTACTGTATCCGTTACTGTTTTTCGCTCCGGCTCCGGTATCATAAGCGCAGATATAGGAACCTGCTCTAACGAAAGAGGCATCCTCCCCGCTTTGCAATAATGTGTCAAAAGGAAATCCGCAATATCAGCAAGCACGATAATATCCGCGCCATCGGGGCGTACCAGAATATCCCCCAACAGATCTCTTTTGATCCCCAGACCCACCAGTGATCCCAGATAATCCCGATGGGTTAAAGACCTTCCGCCAGAAGCTACTGTCGCTCTGATTACGGTCAACGGATTTTCATCCTCCAAAAACGCGTAATCCGGTAAATTTACCAAAACGACCCTCTCCGCTTCATCATAACCGCCGTAAAAGCGTGTCCGGCAAGCAGGCAATCTCCCCGCGTTAACAGCGGCGCTTTCCGCTTCAGCATCAAAAATCTCTATGTGATTCTTTCCGCAAAATATTCGCGCCACAGACTGCTGGTGACCGTCCAGAAAGCCTGTATGCGTAACGATATACTTATTCTCACATTGCGCAATTTTATCCTCAATTTGTCCTAAAAGGATATCATCCTCTCTCATTTTTTCTCTGCCCTTTCAATATTCGTAAGTTTTACTTGTTTTACTTTAAATTTCGAGTCCTTATCCAGCGTGATTAACGTACCGCCCCGCTGTGCCGTGTCCTCCGCGATGTCCGGCATCGCCAGATAATCGATGCTCATACCGTAAGTCAGTTGAATTCCTCTGTAGGTCACAGACAGATTGTTATAATGATCGTGACCACAGAACATGCCCTTTGTACTGCCCAGCATCTCCGCCCGGTCAAAGAAACTGCTCGGATGGTCCGAACAGCAAATTTTATCAATCATCGTCTCCCCAATAACGCCAAAGTGATACTGCACTTTGCTGCTGCTTTTTTCATAAAGCGCGTAGGCTTCTTTATATTCCTGCAGCGGCATATGAAAAAACGCCAAAGAAGATATGGTATGGCCTTCCTCCTCCGACAGACGTTTCACCTGTTTTTCATACCATGCCACCTGATCATCGTGAATATAATCATACGTATTCAATCCCTCTCCTGTATAAGCGTTAGAATCCAACAGAAACAGCGCCTGATTCAGACTTCCATCCCTATTTCTGATTTCAATCACCTGATTGTTTCTCCCTGTGATATCCGGCTGAATATATGGATACAACAGATTTTGTGTACTCCGGTAAGACATGGACTGATATAATTCATTCAAGTCCTCCGCAGAACTACTGGCATAGCTTTCTGTATCGTGATTGCCATAAACAAACGCCCACGGCACGCCGATATTTCTCATAAACGATCCGAACTGCATGACCGGCGTGTAATTATTCAGAGAAAAAGATATGACGCCTACAGGAAATACCATATCTCCCGTTACCACTACCAAATCCGGCTTTGTGTATTCTATCAACCGGTGAACCGCTTTCAATGCTTTCAAATCTTTAGAGGCTGAAAAAGCGCTTCCCCCCAGGTGAATGTCAGTTAGCTGCAGAATACGAAAATCCTTTCCTTCTGCCGTAATAGTATACACACCTGTGTCCTCATGATATTGAATCTGATTATCTCTGTGCTCCACAGCAGAAACACGAGAGATATACGGCTGAATCACCCACGAATCCATACGCAGAAAATGATAGGAAAAAGTCAGGCAGAGGATCAGTGAAAATGCCGCCAGACGCTTTTTGTTCAGCGTAATATTATTTGTGACAACAGCTCTCCTCAGTGTTAAATCATAAACGAGCAGCATGATCAAAAATAAGGTCAGCGCCGCCATAAAATAATTCACAGTATACGTTATATGATTTTGCAAAATCCAAAGAAGCAGCAAAACCAACAGCCAGTATCCCATAGAAATCGCCGCAGCTGCTTTTAGATGCATTCTGTACCCCCGGCGACTCCCTTCATCAAAACATCTCTCAGCATATCGACTGCAGAAAAAATTCTTCAGACAGATATAAACCGGCAGTTGATAAATAAGTCCGTTTCCATAAATCATTTCCTGCAGCTCTGATATCTTGTAATGTGCTCCGGACGCCGCGGAATACAAGGTAAATGCAAAATATACTATGACAGACAGGCAAAGGACAATTCCATTTAGATTTCTCTTGCGATAGCGGTCCGCCATCATCTTGAAATAGTCCATTCCATCCGGCGTCAAAACGCACTTCCCATAGCAGTACGCCTTTCCCGATTTTTCCGCTTTTCGCAGCGCCCACCAGGCAATAGCCCCATGCAAAAGAAGCAGAAGAAGGATTGACGGATTCCGATATAGAACCAGTCCGACGATATCGGAAATTGCCAATGCGGCGCAAAGACAACCCAAATATACGCAATACCGAGTTTTTCGAAATGCCCTTTTCACATCCTCTTTTCTCAACGCCGCTTCATCCATTTTCCATGAGTTCACTGCCTCTGCGTCATATCCTGCAAGGGCCGCGCCATCCTCCAAAGCGCCGTACAGTTCCAACAATTTGCCCATGGCACGTATAGGCGTTCGGTCCTCTATCAGCATATCATACTCTCTTGTAAGCGCTGAAGTAATCCGCTTTTTCGCTTCCTGTGCCGGTGCCGAATATGGTACGTTCCGAAACAGTTCCTCTACCATTTCCACTATATTCATACCGGATTCCTTCTTCTCGATTGTATTATTCAACCTCTCTATCATTTCATTTTAAACAAATCTCATACAAAAAACAATGTCAGATTTCAAGAAAAGCCAAACAAATGGTCAAGCTTTCGTGGATTAATTATAAAAATGTCATCATTAAAATCACCTAAGAATTGTTAATTTTATCAAAATTTTTACCGATCATATTATAAATATACAAGATTATTATAAAAATATTAAAAATATAATCTATAAAATTTATCTAAATATTTAATTGACATATGCTAAACTACATGCTAAAATAAAATTAAAGTTTCAGAAAAATCTATTTATTGCTAACCGATTCATTTGGATTTAACCGAAGGGAGTGATTCCGATGTGTTCAGAACACTTGTTGATGATAAAACGATGTATACTGGTTCAGAAAAGTCAATTCGTATACTAGTTAAAAACATCAAAGTAAGTACAACCGCTGGACCAATATCAAGACCTTCTATAGGAACCTTTGTAAACAGACCATGAAAAAGAAAATTCAAATGATCAGAAGCAGCTTAGCGCTGCAAGATGCACTTACACGTGCAAACCTCGCCAAACTCATTCTGGGAGATTCATCACTTTGTGTAAACTTATATAACACGGCTGCAGACCCTCTTTCTAAAAGTAAGCTGCAAAAAGTTTTCACAGTAGTTGAAACATTTAATCAAAATGGACATATATATTATGCCGTAAATCATCCAAAAAAAATCTATTTAAGCGCTTTTCAACATTGTGTAGAAAAAAGCATGATAAACTCCTGGATCGATTACTTTTGTTTAGGTAAATTTGAAGATGACATACGTGACAATGCCAATTTACAAATATACAAAAAATTTGTATCTGATATTGACCCCGTTACTGATATCACGCAAAAAAAACATTGGAACGATTTTATCCAGTACATCCAACAGGTTGCCTTACAAAACGGCACATACAATCTCATAGTTCCGAGCTTCAGCAATGAAGCCATCTACCATGATCCTTATATTGCATCTCTGGGAAGTGAGTTTCCAGAAATATATCTAACTTTGCAAAAGTGTAATGATTCGCGCAGCTATTTAAGGATTCTTGAAATTCATCCCAAAACAGTGAAATAGTAAGTTGAACATAAAGCGAGGTGACAAAGATGCAGACGAATACGCAAGAAAGAAGTCAAATGCGGAAGGTTTATTTAAAAAGATTGATAATGCTTGCTCTTATTCCGCTGGTGCTGTTTCCCATAATACGCCACATTATATATCCTAATGAATATGACGGTCAGCAAATTTGCATTGTAAGCGAAAACAGCAAATATCATTTTGTGGATCTTGAAAACAAAAAAATCAGTACGCCCGAATACGACTATATCGACCAGGCACACGACGGTTATTACAGATATTCTGAAGATGATAAATGGGGATATCTAAACGGCGCGTTGGAAGAACACATCGCGGCTGAATACGACGCATGCGGCAACTTTCATAATGATCTGGCTCCTGTAGAAAAAGACAATCAATGGCAATATATAAGCAGGGCAGGTCTGACAAAAATAGAGGGTCCTTTCCAATGGGCCGGCGAGTTTAAAAACGGCAAGGCTATTGTCAAAGAAGACGAAGAAATGTTCATCATCGACAAAAAAGGAAACAAACTAAAGGGGCCGTTTTATTCCTGCGACCGATTATATGAGGACGCCTTTTATATTCGTAACACAAAAGAGTCAAAGCCTGAAGTATTAGATCAAAGACTGCTGAAAGTACATTGGAACGGAAAAGCCATAACGGATCCCGTTTTTCTGACAGAAAAAACGGCGGCGCTTGCCTATAAGAAAAACGGCAGTTCTAAATGCCGGCTGATCGACCTGAAAACCGGAAAGCTTCTGCTGGATCATATGGATACGATCGTCATCAGCTTAGACGGAAAAATCATTTGCAAAGAAAAAAATCGATGGATGTTTGTAAACGATAAATTGCAGCAGTCCACATATATAGACGCTGAAGATCTTGCCGCCAATTCATATAACCTGTATCCCGTTAAAAAGGATGGGCTCTGGGGCGCTGTCGATGGAAATGGAAAAATGATCATTGACCCGTTATACGAGATAATAGGTTCGTTTGAAAACGGATTTGCCTCGGTGAAATCTACAGATGGTATGTGGGGCGTAATTAATGATAAAGGTGAAATTATAATTCCTTGCGAATACGATTTCGCTGGATTTACACAATAATTGATCCGATATTCTGGGTGTATCCCTTTGTTAAATTTATGTAAAATAACCCTTCCTTTCCTTGCACATTTCCCAGTCATATGTCATAATGTGAATCACATCAGGAAACACCTTTAAAGGGGAGTAGCTGGCAGTCAAAACGACAGGCTGCAGTAACATGCGTCAATACGATTGCGTCTGAATCAAGTCGTAATCCGCGTTTACTTGAAATAGCGAGACTTTTAAGGCAGAACAAAATTGCTGCCTTGGAAGTCTCTTTTTTGTGACTTTCGGGCATACTAATCACATAAGCAGGAGGTATTTATATGTTTTACAACAAGGACGTCTCGTCTGTCATGGATAAGTTTCATGCAACGCCCACTGGCCTGACTGAAAGGCAAGCAGCTGAGAACCGTCGGACATTCGGCGAAAACAGGCTGCAGGAAAAAAAGAAAAAAAGCATGCTGCAGGTCTTTCTGGAGCAGTTCAAGGATCTTCTCGTCATCATCCTTATCATCGCCGCAGCCATCTCCATGGCCACCGGCAATACAGAAAGCGCCGCGGTTATTTTGGCCGTCCTGGTTTTAAACGCCATTTTAGGCACAATCCAGTATATCAAAGCTGAAAAATCTTTGGAAAGCCTGAAAAGCCTGTCCGCCCCCATAGCCAAGGTCATCAGGGACGGTGAAAATCTGGAGATCAATGCGGCCGAGCTGGTCTGCGGGGACGTCATTCGTCTGGAAGCCGGCGACATCGTGCCCGGCGACGGACGCGTTTTGGAAAGTCACTCTCTAAAACTCAACGAAAGCTCTCTGACCGGCGAATCCGAGCCGGTAGAAAAAAATGCCGGCATTTTGTCAGAAGACAGCGTAGCCCTGGGCGATCAGATCAACATGGTTTTTTCAGGATCTCTGGTCACTTACGGACGCGGCCTTGCCGTCATCACAGGCGTTGGCCAGTCCACAGAGATGGGCAAAATCGCCGATCTGATGAATCAAACAGCAGAACGTAAAACTCCGCTACAGATCACCATGGATAACTTCAGCAAAAAGCTCTCCATCGCCATCATTGCCGTCTGTGCTCTGGTCTTTGTTCTAAGCCTGTACCGCGGCATGCCCTTTGCCGATTCCCTGCTCTTTGCTGTAGCTTTGGCTGTAGCCGCCATACCAGAAGCCCTGTCATCCATCATCACCATCTCTCTGGCCATCGGTACCTCTCGTATGGCAGATCAGAACGCCATCATTAAACAGCTGTCTGCTGTGGAAGGATTAGGCTGCGTATCCGTCATCTGTTCCGATAAAACCGGTACGCTGACCCAAAACAAAATGACCGTGGAAAAAGTAGTCTGTGATGATAACGATTTAGACGCGCTGCTGCAGGCTTCTGCTCTGTGCAACGACGCCGTAATCGCTGACGGCGAAACAAAGGGAGATCCGACGGAAACGGCTTTGGCAGATTATTATACGGCCGTTCGAGAGGACTATACATCGATCAAAAAATCTCTGCCCCGGCTGTCTGAACTGCCTTTTGACTCCGACAGAAAACTGATGACTACGCTGCACTGCATCGACGGCAGCTATATCGCCTATACCAAAGGCGCTCTGGACGTGATTCTCAGCCGGACAAAAGATCTGACCGACGACGAGAAGGAAAAAATCCGGCAGACAAACTTTGACCTGTCAAACCAGGGTCTCCGCGTACTGGCCTTCGCAAGAAAGACTTTGCCGGCAGAAAAAGAGCTCACCTTCGACGACGAAAACGATCTGGAATACCTGGGGTTGATAGCAGAGATGGATCCGCCGAGGGAGGAATCCGCTCAGGCAGTAGCAGATTGCATGAGCGCAGGCATCAAAGCTGTCATGATCACCGGCGACCACAAGATCACAGCGTCAGCAATCGCAAAACGTATCGGTATCATGAAGGAAGACGACCTGGCAGTCACCGGTACAGAGCTGGACGCTATGGACGATACGGAGCTGGAAAAAAAGCTGCCGCATATCAGCGTCTACGCCCGTGTCAGTCCGGACAACAAGATCCGTATTGTCAACGCGTGGCAGGCTCGCGGCAGCATCGTAGCCATGACTGGTGACGGCGTCAACGACGCACCTGCTCTGAAGCAGGCGGATGTAGGCGTTGCCATGGGCATCACCGGTACAGAAGTAGCAAAGGACGCGGCATCCATGATCCTGACCGACGACAACTTTGCCACCATCATTAAATCCGTACTCAACGGCCGAAACATCTATGCCAATATTAAAAACGCCATCAAATTTCTGCTGTCCGGCAATGCTGCAGGCATCCTGACCGTCCTGTACGCGTCCCTGATGGCTTTACCGGCGCCGTTTACCGCTGTTCAACTGCTGTTCATCAATCTGATTACCGACAGCCTGCCGGCCCTGGCGATCAGCATGGAACCGCTGAATACTGCTTTGATGCACGACAAGCCCCGCCCTCGTGGTGAATCTGTTCTGACAAAAGCAACACTCCGTCAGGTGACTTATCAGGGTCTGCTCATCGGCGCGGCCACCATCGCCGCTTTCTATATGGGACTGCAAACAGATGCGCTGACAGCCTCCACAATGGCCTTCGGCACTTTATGTTTGGCCCGGCTGTGGCACGGCTTCAATTCCCGAGGAGACCAGTCCATTTTTCGTCTGGGACTTCTGACCAACATATACGTCATCGGTGCTTTTGTACTGGGCGCCGTGCTTCTATCGGTCATTCTTCTGGTTCCGCTCTTTGCAAGCGCTTTCGGCATCGCTGCCCTGACCAGAACGCAGATCGGCTGGATCTGCATTCTCGCCCTGCTGCCGACCATCGTGATACAGCTGGTAAAGATTATTCGAATTAAATAATTTCTTTATTTGATTCCACAGAAGGAGGACTGGAATTACCCGTCTAACGGGTTTCAGTCCTCTTGGTGCTTCTATATTTCTACGACTTATTCTTCCACAGCAAACAGCGCGCCCGGATTCATGATTCCCTTTGGATCGAATCTGAAAACATTTTCTATCTCTACTGTAAAATAAAACGAGTTGTCTCCATTCTGGAAACAACTCGCTATATGATATCCTATTCTTCTACAAACTCTAATCCTTTGATCTGTCTAATACGTATCAGGCCCTCTAAGCCTTTTTTCTCCTGTCGGACCAGAACCCATTTCTCATCTGTATCCAGTATCCTGCACTGGGTATTGCCAAAATTGCAGTCACAATCATCCTCTAGTTCCAGCTTTACGCAGCTGCCGATGTTTTTTGACAGGATCTGACCAAGGGACGCTTCTTCCCGTCTTACCTCCGGCTCTTTCAGAATCCTTTCCACCCTTTTAAGTCTGGACGACAGAGAAATACACCACAAAAACGCTGCAATACTTAAACACCACGCAAGAGTCTTCATATTACTGTCCTCCCTTCTCAAATGTCAGGGAGCAGATAGACGACAGGAGCACCAGCCTGCACTGGATCTTCTTGCCGGATCTGTACTCCACCTTAGCCCACGCGCCGTCGAAATCTGTGATCACACAAGTCTTTCCATACAGATCCGTATCCTCTGCATCATCAAAAAACTGAAGACGCACCGGTTTATTCCTGGCTTGTGCAAGCAGCCGTGTCACCAGTCGCGGCTCCCCTTCCGAAGACATGCGGCCTCCGGCGGACACTTTTGGATCGCAGGATACGCCAGGCCTCAGCAGATCATCGCAGCTGACTTCGAGGATATCCGCCAGTCTGACAATCTTCTCCATTTCAGGATAGGCAATGCCGGCTTCCCAGCGCGACACGGTCTGACGGGTTACCTGCATCAATTGGGCTAGCTGCTCCTGGGTCAGGTTTTTGCGCCGCCTGGCCTCGGCGATTTGACTTCCTGTTTGCATACGTTAAACCTCCTGCTCCTATGATACCTGAGATCGTCCCACTGGTCTATATCGTTTAGGCTTCCAAATGCAACGTTTGAGTTTCTTTGAATCTGAGGTCTTCAAATTGCCTCGACCAAAGGCTGAATCGCCCCTCTGTCTGTGCAGTCGACGCCGTGATCAATGGCCTCCAGCAGCTGACGCTCGGATGAAGTAATCTCATCTGGACGTTTGCCCTCGATCATCCTGCGAACCACGGCCATCAGCTTCCGATCCACGCCGCTGATGCTGGACGGATTATAAGCGCCGGGAAAAAACCAGCATGGCAGCTGACTGAACTGTTCTTCTCGCGCTGTCATGCGCGTCGGTTTACCGCCAGACAACAGGCGTTTAAAGCCTGAGGACTGTTTTGTAAAGTTCAGCTCCCTGCACTCAGCCTGAATCTCTTTATCACTGACACTAAGACCAACGGCAAAGGTCAGAATCTTTTTCTCCGCGATTTTGGGGTACAGCTTCTTCAGCGTCCCAATCCCCATAATAGTTCCGGCGTGGATAGCTCCGCCGAAGATGATAATATCTCTATCTGCCAGTTCTTCAGCGGAAACTTCACGCACAGGGATCACTTCCGCGCCGGTTTCCTCTGCGATCCATCGTGCGTACCGTTCCGTAGTGCCATATTTTCCTGCATAGATAACTGCAATTTTTTTCATCGTTTTTTCTCCATTCTATTTGCTCAACACACCGATCAGATCATACATCTCCCTGTCGATCTCCCGTTTTTGCTTCAATGCTGCTTGTAAATCATAGGCAACAATTTCTCCGTTCACAGCGCCGATTGCCTTGCTGCTTGAATCCTCCTTCAGAAGCTCTACAGCCTTAGCTCCGGTCAATGTAGCCAACATTCTGTCTCTATAAGTAGGACTTCCGCCTCTTTGAAGATAGGACAGCACCACCAGTCTGGTCTCTCTGCCCGTACGTTCTTCAATAGTCTGCACCAATTCCTGAGAAGAAACGCTGACGCCTTCCGCTTTAATAATGATGCTATGTTGTTTACCACGGTTAGCGCCAACAACAATTTTCCTGCACAATTCATTGAGATTTATCTCAATTTCCGGGATCAGTACAGCTTCCGCACCGCCGGCCAGTCCCGCATGCAGAGCGATATCTCCGCAATGTCTCCCCATTACCTCAATCACGGTTGTTCTTTCATGGGAAGAAGAAGTATCACGAACCTTTGTTACAGCATCCAAAACCGTGGTCACCGCTGTATCAAACCCAATTGTATAATCAGTGTATCCTAAATCATTATCTATCGTTCCCGGTAATCCCATAACCTTAATCCCCTTGTGATCAAGATCACAACCTCCTCGCAGTGAACCGTCTCCGCCAATAACAACCAATCCTTCAATACCGAAGGTGTCCAGCATATTTACAGCATGGCGCTGTCCTTCTTCTGTACGGAATCTATCGCTTCTCGCAGTCTTCAGCATTGTACCTCCTCTATGCAGGATATCTCCTACAGAGCTTCGGCTCAGCTGATGAATCTCTCCGTCCAGCAGTCCCTCATAACCTCTATGAATTCCATAAACCTCCATGTCCGCTTCAATACCGCAGCGAACCACGGCTCTAATTGCAGCATTCATACCCGGGGAATCCCCGCCACTGGTCAATACTCCGATTTTTTTCATACATTATCACCCTTTCCTCATGGTCTCCTGAACTTTAGAATTACCTGCGGCCCGATACAGGTCGTCCTTTTATATTTGGTCTTCCAACAACCTCCGCAACAGTATCAAAAAACTCTATTACAGGATAAACGCCTCCATTTTGTCCTGTTTTAACGATTTTACCATTCTGGAGGTAAATCAATACCGGTGTATCTCCACGATAATCACTAAAAATCTGCTGCAGCCGCGCAAGTAACTGCTTTTCATCCCCATCAGCCGGAATTCTGACCTTGACTGGATCAGGCCCATTAAAGCTACGATAATTTCTGTACTCTCTTTTTTCTCCGCCAACAGCATTTTCAGATGACCGCTGACCATTATCATCTCCGCGTTTTACTTGACCTCCGCGGTATGACGCCTGCTCACGATCCATAGAAAGAAGTCCTTCTACATCGTTAATATCCACCACAGCGTCAGCAAGCAATTTTGGCATTTCATCCTCTTTAAAATTCAATTTTCCTTTAACAGCCACTACTTTATCTTCTGTGACAGCGCTTCCATACCGTTCATAAACATTTGGAAATACGACAACCTCTACGTCACCATACAAATCCTCCAAATCAACAAAAGCCATCATCTTGTTATTTTTCGTTACCAAATTTTTCTTACCTGTAATCATTCCGGCCATGGTTACCGTCATGCCATCCGAAATTTCACTGTCCGCAGCTTCCGCTTCAACAGAAGCCGCCAACTGTTCGCTTGTCACTGTAGATAATTGATTGATGCGGTCTGCATACTCATTGAGAGGATGATCTGTAATATACACGCCCAGCATTTCTTTCTCCATGGTCAAAAGCATATCTTTTTCAAAGTTATGCACATCGGGTAATCTCCCCGTCGTATCCCCGCTGTTCATTTCCTGGCTGCTGATTGCAAAAAGAGAAATCTGTCCAGCTAAATTACGTTTCGCCGTAGTCTGCGCCGATTCAACTAGTCCCTCATAGACGGCAAGATGTGCCGCCCGGTTCTGATTCAAGCAATCAAGTGCGCCCGCCTTAATCAGGCTTTCCACTGCCTTTTTGTTGACTTCGCTGATTTCCACGTTGTTGATAAACTGGAAAATATCCTGCGGCCTGCCCTTTTCCTCTCTTGCCTTGATGATAGCCTCGATGGCGCCCTCGCCTACGTTTTTAACGCCCAGAAGACCGAAACGAATTTTTCCGTCCACCACAGAAAACTTCTTTTGACTGTCGTGAATAGACGGCGGCAGCACTTCAATGCCCATCTCCTTACAGTTTCTAATATATTTAGCGATGGATTTGGCGTCTCCCATGACGCTGGTCATCAGCGCCGCCATAAATTCCACCGGATAATACTTCTTCAAATAGCCTGTCTCATAAGCGACCACCGCATACACCGCCGCGTGAGATTTGTTAAAGGCATACTGGGCAAAAGTTTCCATATCCGCAAAGATGGACTCCGCCGCCGCTTCGCTGATGCCGTTTCGGATGCAGCCCGGAATTTCCACATTGCCGGCATCGTCCAGCTTGCCGTGAATAAAGTATTCCTTTTCCTGCAGCATGACGTCTTTTTTCTTTTTGCTCATGGCGCGGCGCACGATGTCAGAACGCCCGAAACTATACCCCGCCAGATCTCTTACAATCTGCATAACCTGTTCCTGGTATACAAGACAGCCGTAGGATACGTCCAGAATCGGCGCCAGTTCCGGCGTCACATACTTGATTTTGTCTGGATTTTTCTTGTTTTCAATGTACCTCGGAATGGAATCCATCGGACCCGGACGATAAAGGGCAATGCCCGCTACTACATCTTCAAAACAGCTCGGTTTCAGATTTTTCATAAACTGGGTCATGCCGCCGCTTTCCAGCTGGAATACGCCTAAGGTGTTTCCGCCGGCGATCATATCGTAAACGGCTTTATCATCGTAGCCCATCTTGGCAAAATCGATCGTTACGCCGTAATTTTTTTCGATCAGCTCCAGGGCGTCCCTGATAACCGTCAGGTTCCGAAGTCCCAGAAAGTCCATCTTCAGAAGCCCAAGTTCCTCGATGGTGGTCATGTTGAACTGGGTGGCAACGCCTTTGTCAGACATATATAACGGCACATATTCATCCAGCGGCAACTTGGAAATTACAACTCCTGCCGCGTGGGTCGACGCGTGTCTGGGCATCCCCTCGATGGCACGTGACATGTCGATTACCTTGGCAATACGGGCGTCGCTTTCATACATAGTTTTTAACTCCGGATTCATGGAAAGCGCCTTGTCGATGGTCATTTTCAGATCAAAAGGAATCGCCTTGGCAACCCGGTCCGCCTCCGCATAGCTGAGATTCAGCGCTCTACCCACATCTCGGATCGCCGCCTTTGCCTTCATCGTACCGAAAGTGATGATCTGGGAAACGTTCTCTTTGCCGTATTTTTTGATGACGTAGTCGATGACTTCGCCTCTGCGCTCGATACAGAAGTCGATATCGATATCCGGCATGCTGACACGCTCCGGATTGAGGAAACGCTCAAAAATTAAGCTGTACCGAATCGGATCCAGGTCTGTAATTCTAAGGGTATACGCCACCAAACTGCCCGCGGCTGATCCTCTGCCCGGTCCCACCATGATGCCGTTTCGCTTGGCAAAGTCGATGAAATCCCAAACGATGAGAAAATATTCCACATAGCCCATATTCTCGATAACGCCAAGTTCGTAATCAAGGCGCTCCTGCAGCTGCTGCGTGATCTCATCATAACGGTCAACAAGTCCTTGCTGACAAAGTTCCCGCAGATACTGCTGATTGGTCTTTCCTGCAGGCGGAATAAACTCCGGCAGATGGTAATCGCCAAACACAAACTCCACATCACATTCCATGGCAATCTTGTGGGTGTTTTCGATGGCTTCCGGCGCGTAAGCGAAGATTTTCCGCATCTCGTCTTCGCTTTTCAGATAAAATTGATCGTTGGGAAAGCGCATGCGCTTTTCGTCGTCGATGGTAGTCGCTGTCTGAATGGCAAGGAGCACGTCGTGTGCCTCCGCGTCCTCTTGTTTTACATAGTGTACGTCGTTGGTGGCGACCAGCGGAATCTCCAGTTCTTTGGACAGCTTCACAAGCTGCGGGTTGATCATGGCTTCTTCGTCAAGTCCCTGATCCTGCAGTTCCAAATAAAAATTTCCGTGACCGAAAATCTCATCCATTGCCTGCGCTTCTGCCTTCGCACCCTCATAGTCCCGATTTAAAAGACAGCTCTGCACCTTGCCTGCAAGACAGGCAGAAAGCGCGATAATACCCTCACTATGGGCGCGCAATACATCTTTATCGATTCTCGGCTTATAGTAGTAGCCTTCCGTGAAACCCTTGGATACGATTTTGATCAGGTTCTTGTAGCCGTCATTATTCTTTGCAAGGAGCACCAAATGCCCCTGGTACTTGTCCTTATCAGCGTCCTTGTCGTGCATGGTTCTCGCCGCCGTGTAAACCTCGCAGCCGATGACCGGCTTGATGCCCTGCTTCTTGCACTCTTTGTAAAAATCAATGACGCCGAACATGACGCCGTGATCGGTAATGGCCAGAGAGTCCATCCCAAGCTCCTTTGCCCGCGCCACCACGTCGGTAATGCGCGCCGCGCCGTCCAGCAGGCTGTATTCCGTATGAACGTGTAAATGTGTAAAAGCCATGTTATTACCTCTTTGCTGTATATGTTAGCGTACTTTCCTTCAGAAGCCGGTCAAAATCACTTTCGTAAGACCTGTCCTGAAGTACTCGATATCTCTCGAATTCACTTTCTGCGAAAGCTTTCGCAATCTCTGCTGTAACCTTTCCTTTATTTTCTAATATCTCCGCATCATTAAATTTTAAAAATGCATCAAGCTTACTTGCCCAATCCGCCATTGTCATAGGGATATGCCGGCGCGCCTGCCTTGTCGCGTAATCCAGATACATCGTTACAATCTCATTGAGTTCCTCCATCTCCGGCTGAGAAAGATAGTTTTTAGCAATGGATACATCTGTTTTGACAATTTTCCCATGGGGTGCGTTCTTCCATGATGTAAGCCCCATATTTTCTTTTCTGTGATCCGCTCTTGCAACAATCACTTCGGCTGCAGTATTGCCATGGACGGCATAATGCATTTTATTCTGCACTGTCGCAAAAAAATCTCGTGTAATCTGACTATCCACCGCATAATCTACTGCTGTTGCATATATATCCGTTATCTTTTGGTAAAATCTCCGCTCACTGGCTCTGATTTCCTGTATTTCTGAAATCAAATGGTCAAAATATTCCTCATCAAAGATTTGCCCATTCTTCAACCTGTCTTTATCAAGTACATAACCCTGTCTTGCAAAAGTATCCAGCACCTTCGTTGCCCAGCTGCGAAATTGGGTTGCGCGCTGAGAATTGGTACGGTATCCAACCGCAATAATTCCAGGCAATGCGTAATGCTTGTATTGATAGGTTTTTCCATCATCTGCAGTTTGTGCAAAAATTGCACAAACTGAATCTTCCTCCAGTTCTCCGCTTTCAAAAATCGTTTTCAAGTGCTTGGTCACTACACTGCGGTCAACGTCAAAAAGCCTTGCGATGGCTTTCTGTGTCAGCCACACAGTTCCGTCCTGCACACGCACCTCAATAGAATCCTCTCCGGCGTCTTTTGTAAAAACCAGAAAATCTATGGTACTGTTGCGAATTTGTATCGTTTTTTCCGTCATCAAAAATCTCCTCTACCTCTTCTGATGTTTTTCTATGATATCCGCCAAAATTTTTAATGCCCTGCGCAAATCTTCCGGATCCGCGTAAGCGTAGGACAGGCGAATGGCATGATTTTCTCCATAGTCATACATGTTGCCGGGATTCAGCAGAATACCTGCTTTCAAAGCATCAGCAAAGACCTTGTCCATAGACACTTTGCAGTGCAGCCTGAGCCAGATGTAAAAGCCTCCTGACGGCTTGTTCCACGTGGCAATTCCTTTAAAATACTGGGAAAGCGCTGTCAGCGCATTGTCTCTGCGCGCCTTTAACTCCCGGCGCAGTGTTTCCAGATAAATATCATAATCGCCACTGGTCAGAAGTTCCGTCATCATCCACTGAGACACAGAACTGGCGCCGTAGTCGGTCTGCATTTTCACATCACCCAGGCGATACACCACCGCCTCCGGACCGACTACCCAGCCGATACGAAGCCCCGGTGCCATGGTCTTTGAAATGGTTCCCATATAAATAACCGATCCGGTTTTATCTCTTGCTTTCAGAGACTTTGGCGGGTTTTCGTCAAACCAGAGCTGTCCATAGGCATCGTCCTCCAGAATCGGCATACGCAACCCCTGGCAAAACTGCATAACCTCCCTGCGGCGTACCTCGCTCATCACCGTACCGGTTGGATTGTGAAAGCTGGGAATGGTGTAAAGCAGGCTGTCGCTGTCAGCTTCCTTCATATTCCAATACGTAATTCCTTCGTCATCCAGCGGTACGCCCGAAAGCCGCATCCCTGCCGACTGGAAAATCTGCAGAGATTTCACATAGGATGGCGCTTCCGTATAGACGCGGCTTCCTTTTTTTAACATACAGACAGAAATCAACTGCAATCCCTGCAGCGATCCGCTTGCCACCATAATGTTAGAAGGCTTCGCCTCAATGCCCTGCCGTTCTTTTAACCATGCTGACAGCGCCTGTCCAAGTTCGGGAAGTCCCAACGGTCCCAGATAGCCCAGGTTTGGAATCTTCTCCGGCATTCTTCCAAAAATCCGGCTAACCAGCTTTCCCGGATATAGCTCCGGTGCAAGCTCTCCCGTACCAATGCGAATGTAGCCTGGTTCGAATTCTTTTTTGTTAATGGTCTGAATCGTAGAGAGGTTTGCCCGAAAATGCCCGTTGCTGATATGCTTGTTCCAGTCAGGGGGCTGACTCATACGAATGGACCAAGTGTTGCTGGCAACCCTGGTGCCACCGCCGAAATCACTTTCTAAAATGCCGTAAGAAATGAGTTCTTCCATTGCACTGACCACTGTACTCCTGTTGACGCCAAAGGTCTGCGCCATATCTCTTTGGCTGGGCAGACGACTGCCGATAGGCCAGTCTCCTGCCGCTATTTTTTCACTGATATATTTAACGATCTGTCTGTAAATCGGCGTCTTATCCTGCTTATTCGGTTTCCAGTCTACCGCAATCATTTGGTTGGTTCTAAATCCTTTCACTTGGTGGGTGACAGCTGACATATTTCATGATACTATTGTACCATACCTTACAAAGGCTTGCGATAGTTTTTGCCAGAAAAACCAAGTCAAACTTGCGAAAGCTTTTTACAAGCAAAACCTTGACAACATTGACAGATTCCTGTTTTTTTGTCAATACTGTCAATGTTTTTGACCCAAAACCTTGACAACATTGACAGATTCCATGATTTTTGTCAATTTTGTCAAGATAGGTATCGGATATCGGTTGCTCAATCGGTGCCTACCCTTGATTTATTGACAAAAATCCGTAAATAAAAGAAATTTGTCAATACCGACCGCACCAGAAAACTTTTCGCGGTTACCCATAGTAGAAAAAAATAGGAGGACTTCATTTATGCCGCTTTTTTTACAAGGCTTCACCATCGGGCTGGCTTATGTAGCGCCCATCGGACTGCAAAATCTCTTCGTGATTAATACGGCTCTGACACAAAAAAAGAGCCGCGTCTATCTGACGGCTCTTATCGTTACATTTTTTGACGTGACCCTGGCTCTTGCCTGCTTTTTCGGTATCGGCGCGGTGATGAGCGCCTTTACCTGGCTGCAGATGATTGTTCTGTGCGTCGGCAGCTTAATCGTCATGTGGATCGGCATCGGTCTGCTCCGCGCCAAAGACAAAATGGACACCTCGACCAAAGTCGATGTGCCAATTCTAAAAGTCATTTCCACATCCTGCGTGGTAACCTGGTTTAATCCCCAGGCGCTCATCGACGGTACCATGCTTTTAGGCGCGTTTCGCACCACCCTTCCCAAAGAACACGTCGTCGAATTCATCCTCGGGGTTAATCTTTCCTCGTTCGTGTGGTTCTTTGGAATATCAACGATCCTATCTCTGTTCAGCGCAAAATTCAACGACAAGATACTGCGCATCATCAACATCGTTTGCGGCGCGGTCATCGTATTCTACGGCGCAAAGCTGTTCATCAATTTTGTGCAGATGATTCTGTAATTGGCGTTTAATAAGATAACCTAATGAGGCAGCACAAGGCTGCCTTTTTGTGTGCATTCTGCTGCCTCTCACCAGGATTTTAATTCTATTATTTTCATTTTTTTATATTTATATATTAAATTTACTCGTCGCTTATGATATGATACTGAAAAGCACTTTCTATTGCGATTTGATAGCAAAAATACTATCATATCATTACCAGAGATTGAGGCATAATACTATGTATCAGGTCATATTTTACGAAGATGAGAAAGGCATATCTCCACTCTGGAATCAGCTTGAAGCATTTCGTACACACCAAAATAACAAAGATTACCGTATCCAATATAAACAAATGCTGCTCTATATACAACTTCTGCAAAACAATGGCACTTATCTTCCCAACACAATCACAAAACACATTGAAGATGGCATTTGGGAATTGCGTCCCGGTATGAATCGAATTTTATACTTTTTTCACCACAACGATACTTTCGTTCTTCTGCACTCGTTTCGAAAGAAAATACAAAAAACGCCACGACGGGAAATAGAACAGGCAAAACGGGAACGAAACATATATTTGCATAGAAAGGAATTAGAATTACATGAAAACTTGGAATGACTATAAAGACTATGTACAATCACAGAATCCTAAATCGACTGACATTGAAGATACAGAAAATCTGGCTGCAATTATCAGCACGATAATCAAGCAAAGAACTACACTTGGCATGACCCAGAGAGAACTTGCTGCTCTATGCGGAATTCCTCAATCTTCAGTTGCGCGCATTGAATCATTAAAAACAACACCAAACTTAAATACACTGTTAAAAATATTACGTCCGCTCGGCTTAACTTTAACCGTATCTGCAACAAAATAAATAACAGCTATCACACTTTTCTCATCACATCGGTTTTAAATTTTGGTTCAGCCTATCCACCATCCAGGCAATGCGTTTTTCCCGTCCGGTGTCTGTCTTTGCGTCAAAATACGCGCGGGCATAAGTTTTCCGAACTGACAAGGACATAGCTTCAAAATTGGTGTGTGCTGGTTCATATCCCTGCAGCAGTGCAGAAACCTGCGCAATTTGTTCCTCTGTAATTGCTGCCGCTTTCGATGTGTCCCACATCCCGTTTTTCTTGGCTTCCTCTATCTTCTTTCTGCCAAAATCAGTCATAAGCCCTCGTTCTTCCAGGCTTTTGGTCAGCGCCTTATTTTTTTCTGACCATTTGCTCTTTTCCCTGCGCATGGAGAAATATTTCTTATATGTTTTCTCATCAATGCTTTGCATCTGACCGTCGATCCAGCCAAAGCAAAGGGCTTCTTCCAGCGCCTCCTGCGCTTTCAGTGTCTTCGGTCCGCCGGCTTTGCCAAACAAAAGCCACACACCCTCTTTTAAGGCGCAATGCTCGTAAAGCCAGGCTCTGAATGCTTCTCGATCCGCAAACTGCAAGATATCACCCATGCTGTAATCCTCCTTTGACACGATTTAAAATCATCTGCGCACAATCCTACTCTTTATATTTATTGATGCCTGTGACGCTGCCCGGCAAATCCTTTGCAATGCCGACTGGTGGGATTGAAACTTTTTGACCTTTCCAGTATTTAATCACCGACCTGACCGAAGCAATCAACAAAAGAATCACCAGCAATATGCCAAACACCATGCCGATATGATCTGCGATAAATTCTACTGTTCTCATCATCATTCCCCTTTCTAATTTTTATTACGATATCAACGTACGACCCAACTTTCATTTTTTTGGCGCCGCTACGAACGATCCTACCCTCAGTTTTTAGCCTTTTTAAAATACGCTGAACTTGCCGCTGGCATAGAACGCTGTTCCGTGTTTCTTGCTAACCCGTATGCAGTGGGAATTTTTCCAACCAATTCGCCTATTTTAATGACTAAATTCGTAAGATCTTCTGTTACTGTAAACATCGGTTCATAACGATCCATCAATATTTCCTCTACAATTACTCTTTTACTTATAGTATACGTGAAAATCGCGAAAATCACAATAGGATTTTCCCTGTAGTCGCCCATCAACTGCATATCCAAAATTTCCTGTTGCATTTTCACGATACAATTGTTATATATGTAAAGAGAACAAAACACTGCCGAAAGGAGGTGCACGGGAACCGATGGACAGTAACGTGCTGGAACAGCTTTATCAGAAGTATGCCAGAGAACTCTACCTATATATCTATTCCATTTGCAAGGACAAGGCTTTGGCGGAAGATCTGCTGCAGGAGACCTTTCTCAAAGCGATTTTAGCCTTGCCCGACGGTCACACCAATATGCGCGCCTGGCTTTATCTGGTAGCAAGAAATCTGACCTATAATGTCTTAAAAAAAGCGAAGAATTATGAACATGTGCAGAAAAACGCCGCACCGGAGCACGGCATAGATCCGCTGGAAACCCTTTTGCAGCAGGAGCAGTACAAAACCCTTTATCAAAACCTGCAGCGGCTTTCCGAGAGGGCGAGAGAAATTTTAGTCCTGCAATACTTCGGACAGCTGTCTCACAAGGAAATCGGCGCGATCCTGCAAATGAGCCCGCAGGCTGTGCGTATGGCTGCTGTACGCGCGCGAAAAGAGCTTAGAAATTATATGGAGGAAGAAAAATGAAATACCGCGAATTACTCGAATTATATAAAAAAGGTGAATTGGCGCAGCAGGAGGCGGAAAAAGTCCGCACTGATATTGAGCGGCAGGAAGCCATTACCGACTACCTTTTAGAAGACGAAGATGTTTTTGATATCAGCCTACCGGAGGATTTTTCGCAGGGAATGCAGGATACGACGCCTGCAGATTCGGCAGACTTTGCAAAGACCATCAACCGTTCCATCCGAAAAGCCTTCCAAAAGCTTGCTGTCACTGTGCTGGTACTGGCGCTGATTATGATTCTCTTTGTGCAGTTCGCGCTGCCGCAGATCGTCTCATCGTTTTATTACGATCCCGGAAAAATCATCGACGAAGGTGAATACCGAACTACCAAACAGATTGAACTGGATATGGCGGTCTACTCCAGCTTGATGCTGCCCGGCTATTACCGAGATGGCGTTAATGTAACCGACCGGGGTTACGGCAACTACGATATCAATATCTCCCAAAGTGTTTCCTATAACAGAAAGTTCTCCGATGTCTCCGGAAAAATCGAAAAAGGACGTCTGACCCTTTATAACAACAATGTACTGCGCAGGCCCCCAGGCAATATCTTCGCTTGGTATGATATCCTCTCAGAAAAAAGAAATTCCTACATCACCGATCAGCCTTTATCCGATTTTCTAGACTCATCGGATTACGGCGATGCGTCTATGAATCCTGCCGACACATATCTGGTCTTTGTCACGCTCAATCAGCAGATGCCTTATGAAGACTTCATCGCCTGGACAGAGAAAGAAGGGATTCCTGGGGTTCTCTGGTGCGCGCCGTGTACTCGGGACTACAGCTATCCGCAAAATCTGGGCTTTTATTACGATTTCATGTACGGCACAAGTATGTCATGGGATAGAGAAACTTATCCGAACCTGTTCTTTGATACAGATGAAGACGTTGACAAAGAAAACACCATGCTGTCTCATTTTACCAGTCAGCTTCGTTATCTTGCATCCAGAGAAGATTTCTGCGAAATGATGAAAATCTATCCAAAGGAATTCAATGATGCCGCTGACTACGTCGAAAAAAATGGTCTCAGAATCTATGGTTTCGTCACCATGGTTAATAAAAAGCAGGCGGAATACATTAAAAAAGCAGATCAGGTATTTCGAATCAGCGCAGAGGAACTGATTTAATCTGCAAAACGAAATCTGGCAGATTTTCGAACAGCAATCGATCTTTAAACGATTGAATGGGAACTCAAAACTGACAGCATTGCGAAGACTATGAGCTGACCCTGAAAACCTCTAAAGCGAAAACCGATTTAATTATTGAAAATTCAACAATTAAATCGGCTTTCCTTTTTAAAATATTCAACTTTTTGTCTCAATCAATGCTCTCAAATAGCCATTTTTCTGTATCAATTCATTTATTATATCGTTTTCTTCCAATCCTCATACAGTTTCGCACATTTCGCGACATGAAAAGCAGAATACAGCAGACCGCCACTATTACTAATCTGATCCTTTTCAATCTGATCCTGGTACTGCCTTAGAATATTATCATCAGAGTAATCATCAAAATGTTCTGCGAGATACTGATCAAACGCCTCCTTTTCCTGTGCTTCCTGAAAAAGGAGAAGCTGATGATAATCAGGTTCACGACTGGTCATATCCAAATTCCCACATGTAAAAATCCGCAATAGTTTTCCTTCTATGGAATCTAACAAATAGAATGAATACCAACCATATCTATGACCCGCTACAGCACAGTTGCTGGCTTTAGGAAGATATTTTCTAAACTCATCAAAGCTCCATAACTGTGTTTCGTGGAGAATTGTATTATGATACATAATATTTAATGGTGCAGTGTACATTTCCGGATTCATGTAGAATGCTGCTGACGGATGACATTCTCGCTGCATTTCTCCTGACCGAACGATTTGATACTCTGGAAAATCAATATGATAGGCATATTCCTTATTTGCCCAATCAAAAACCCACTTGTCAGTATCATCCAGCAGGCGCATCAGCCTTTCTTTCGGAGAAAGATCAATTCCAAATCGTTTTCGCCATAAGTATTCTACATCATTAAGATCGGCATTTTTATCAATTTCCGTATTGTTATCAACGACTCTCGTGTAAATATGAAACGGTCTCACAGTTTTTCCGTTCTTGTATCCATTTTCCCCCTTGACGTCAGAATCCTGATAGGGCTTTTCCAAATAATATGGGACATCATATGTATTTTTTATAATAAGAACATCAACCTTATGTTCTTCTAAAATAATCGTCCTTAATTCAATGCGAGGTCGAACACTTCCGGCATAACGAACACTTCGTAAAATATCCACAATACCTTGTTGATTTCGCCTCTTTTCATCATGCTCTACACCGATAATATTGAATGTCTCATCCTCTACACCAAAAATAATATACGCGTCCCGATTCGCCTTGGAATTTGCCATACAGGTTATATCATGGACGAGCCTTGCTTTATCGTGATGGTGTTCTCTCTTAAAATCCCACCATTCATCTTCACGGCGTGATTCTATCAGTTCTTCAATAATGGACGATAAATTTTCTTCTGTTTTTTTCACGCAATACCTTCTATTCGTTCTTTTACCAGCCTCAATTCGTTTTCTAATCTGTTAACGCGGAGTAACAGCATTTCCTTCTCGCTATCTGCCTTTAAGGCATCATTTAATCTTCTGTTTAAGTCAAGATGCCCCTCCGCAATAATTTGTATATTTCTGTTGGTTTCGTTCTCAAGGGTAAGCTGTATACTGGTAATCTTTGCATCCAGTTTTTCTAATTTCTCCATAATCAATCTAGTTTCTTCACTCATAAAATAGCCCTTTTCCTTTCAGAAAAATAAATTTGATAGCCCAACAACTACATCATTCGTTTTCCAAATTCTTAGTAATTCCAGATAATATGCTCGTTTTTCTTAACAAGAATTATAACACATATATAAGCCTTTTTCAAGGATTCTGAGAATCTGCATCACAGCAAAAATAAAAGAACAGCACAAATCCAGGACATACGATTCCTCCATCTTTGTGCTGCCAATTTTATACTACTTTCTACGTTTAATAAACTGCAATCGCTTCTATTTCTACAAGTCCGCTCTTTGGAAGTTTGGCAACTTCAAAGGCAGAGCGTGCAGGAAATGCTTCTGTAAAATATGATTCATAGACCTGGTTGAATATCGCAAAATCATCCATATTCTGCAGAAAGCAAGTCGTTTTTACCACGTTCTTTAAACTGCTTCCCGCTGCGTCTAAAACAGTTTGCAGATTTGCCAGTGCTTGTTCGCATTGCGCTTCCATGTTCCCTGCAAGATTTCCTGTCGCCGGGTCAATTCCCAATTGTCCAGAGATAAAAATCAGGGAATCCGTTTTCACCGCCTGTGCATATGGTCCGATCGCAGCCGGCGCCTTTTCTGTGACAATGATTTCTTTCATGTGAATCCTCCATCTTCTATTCTAACGTTTCCTGTAGTCGACAACTTCACCGCTCCGCTGATGGGTATGCACGCCATCCCTCATGGCAATTCTACCGTTCACCAGCACAGCATGAATGCCCGCAGGTTTGCTTCTAGGATCAATCATATCCTTATTTGCAGAAAGATTTTTAAGATCAGCAATTACAAGATCTGCCCTATATCCCTTTCTGATATAACCTCGATCTGTAAGACCCAACACTTCTGCGGCGTTCCCTGTCAGCTGCCGAACGATTTCTTCCAAAGGTCTTCCTTGTTCCTGTCTTTTTACGATATACTCTGTAATACCGCAAAAGGCAGTCGGCGTCCCATGATCCTGCGGCAGATCCGGCGCATCTCCCTCAAAATCATAGGGAAATGCTCCATTATCTGTTCCGATACACGCCTGCGGCAGATCAAAGAAACCTTCACCCACGCCAGCAAGACCAGGTGCTAAGCCCTGAACATAGCAAGTATCGATGTCTTCCTGCAAAATTTGAATCAATCCGGAAACCGAATCCATTCCTAAGCTTTCACTGACCTGCCTGATGCTTTTTCCAATCCACGCCGTACGGGTGCATCTGCTGATAATACTCTGATCATTCCATCTCGGATAGACGATATTCTCTGCGCGCCGCACCTTTTCTGCAAGCCAACTTCTGTATCCTTCACTTTTCAGCTTCTCTTGAAAAGAAGAAAGACCGCCGCAGGATTTCACATAATATTGCAGCACTTTACTCAGCTGACTGAAGTAATAGAGTGCGTACAAATCAGGAACTAACACATCCCAGCTGGCGCGCACGCCCTGCGCTTTATACGCTTCAACTTCCGCTGCTGTTTTCTGTTCCATTTCGTGCAAAGTCTTCCCTTCCGCAAGATTATATCCGCTCATAATATGGCTCACATGTACCCGTACACCAGTCTTTCTTCCAATTTCCAAAAGCTCGCGATCACGCGATGATCGGCGTGCTGTTCTCCTCTTCTTCGTCCGCCCATCTGTACATGAGCCGTCAGAATCCCATCGTAGGGTTTCAAACATGCAGCCAGCCGCAGAAGTTCCTCTTCACTGGCATCCCAACCAGGTGCATAATCGAAGCCAAAAGACAACCCAAAAGCCCCCGCTTCCATTGCCTCCTTTACCATCTGCTCCATTTCAGCAACTTCCTGTTCCGTCGCTTTTCGAGCTGTATCAAGTCCCATAACAGACTGACGAACATTCGAGTGTCCTAACAGCATCAGCATATTGATCCCTGTGCCCTGCTCTCTTAAGTAGTCGCGATATTCCGCAAAAGTTTTCCATGAAATCTCCAGACCAAAGTGCTTTTTCGTTCCTTTTTTCATCGTTTCAGTATCCACAGGCGGATACTGTCCCGGAAAGCAGGTCAGTGTTGAAAGAGGCATCTCCGCCTCCTCCCCATAGCGATCCAGGTACATCGGCATAAAGTACCGGTCAAAGGGCGCCATGCCCATGCCGCAATGTCCGCAAAAAACCGTGGTGACGCCTTGTCCAATCAGACTTTCGCAATCCGGATACAGGAACACCGTTAAATCTGCGTGAGAGTGCATATCGATAAAACCAGGGCAGACAAATTGTCCGTCTGCCTGCAGGTAAGACTGCCCTTCCAGACTGCTCGGCTCTCCGATCTCCATAATTCTGCCGCCCTGAATGGCTATATCAGCGGCAAACTGCTTTTGCCCCGTTCCATCCACAATCATGCCACCGTAAATCACCAAATCATACATCCTCGTTTCTCCTTACGCCTCTGTTCTTGTTTCTCTCTGTGCAAGTTCCGCTTTCATCTCCGGTACTCTTTTTTCATTCTTTCTGATCACAAAACCCAGCGCTAGTGAAAGTACACAGAACAATGCCGGAAACAGAGTATTACAGTACATAAACATAGAAAGTACACTGTTCGACTGGCTTTCTGCCTGTGGTACATAAGAAACTAATTCCAAAAGCGCTGACACAATTGGCGCCCCCCCAGCGCCATTCCGATTTTATAGGAGACCGAAAAACCCGACATCAGAATTGCGTCATTTTTTACGCCGGTTTTCCACTCGCCGTATACCTTAGCGTCAAAAATATTCAAGATAATCGTGGACGAAATCAGCCCTGTTCCAAAGCCTGCCAGAACCCATCCGATTACCATGACCGGCAAAGAACCATCCTGCAGCAAAAACCTGAGACCATAGCCTAAAACAGCACACGCCGCGCCGAAGATGGAAGTCCCGGAGTTTCCCAGTTTCTTCACCAAAATACCCATCACGACATAAGCCGCCGCTGCCGGAAGCATCGCCATAGACGCCCACATTGACAAAAGTCCCATGTCGCCATGATTATATTGATAGTAAAATACCGCAACGCCGCTTTCCACTGCCATCGCCAAATTGCAGGCAAAATTAATGACGATGCACAAAAGCCAGTACTTATTCTTTAAGAGCGCCGTCATGACAGCTTTCAGAGACTGTTTTTCTGTTTTACTGCCATCGGCAGGCAACCGTTCTTCACAAGGCTCATAGCCCTTTGTTCCGAAAAAAGCAACTAAATGGAAAATCGCATACAGCGCGCCATAGAAAATTCCTACATACAAAAATCCCTTGGCAAAGTCGCCGTCACCAGCAAAGGATACAAGCCGCATGGTGTACCCCTGTACAAAGAGGCCCGTCAGTACCGAAAAAATACCGCTGAACTGGTTCAGATGGGCACGTTCCACAGGATGATCCGTCAGCCTTCCGATCAATGCATTCAGCGGAATCAAAAGAGACGTCGATCCCATCGAAGCGAGTACATAAGTCAGTGTCACCCATACATACTTCACCGTCATAGACGCATCTGGCATAAAGAAATTCAGCGCCAGAATAATACCCGCCGGGACAGAAAAATATTTCAGATAAAACCTGCACTTTCCTTCTTTTGACACGGTGCTGTCTACAATGGCACCCATCATCGGGTCATTGATGATATCCCAGATTTTAGAAGCCAGAATAATAGAGGCAATAATTACGCCGTTGAGACCGCAGACCTCTGTGTAAAAATACACCATATACATAGCAGTTACATTTCCAAAGATACTTTTCGCTATGTTAGAGGAGCTATAGGTTAATTTTACTTTCAAAGGAAGATGTCTTCCCATCGTTTCTTTCGTTTCCATGATTGGTTCCTTTCCTTTTTATTTACTGATACACGCTTTGACAATCGCCTTCGCATGTACCATTGTCGAGTCGTACAGAGGAATTTCTGTTTCCTCCTGATGCATCAGTTCTCCAATTTCCGTGCACCCCATGATAACGCCGGCTGCGCCGCGCTGCATCAGTCTTTCTGCAATGGCATAAAACTCTCTGCAGGAAGCCTGTTCTATTCTCCCCTTCGCAACTTCATCAAAGATTACATGATCCATAAAATCCCGGTCTTCCTGCTCTGGAATCAACACTTCAATGCCTTTTTCCCGCATCCGCTCAGGGTAAAATCCCATTTCCGTCGTTTCCTTGACACCCATCAGACCGACTTTTGAAATTCCCTGCGCCGATAAATAATCTGCCATGCTGTCTACGATATGTAAAAGCGGCACATGCAGTTCCTGCTCTACATAAGGCGCAAAAGCGTGCAGCCCGTTGCTGCAAATAGTTACAAAATCCGCACCGGCGCGCTCTGCAGCCTTTGCCGCCTCGGCCACAATATGCCCCTTCTTTTGAAAGATTGGCTCATTCAGAATATCCTGCAGATTGACATTGATCAACGCCATCTTCGCGCAACTGGAATCTCCCTGTTCTTTCTGCACAAGTTCATTGATATACCGATAAAGATCCAATGTGGAATACCAGGTTGTTCCGCCAACAATTCCCACTGTTTTCATTGCAGTCCTCCTTCTTATTATGCATTCAAATATACGCTGCAGGCAATGCATGCTTCATGCAAGTCGCTTTTCAGCATAAATTCATAGGTCGAATGGGCGCCCAGCACACAAATCGCCGCATCCAGGGTTTCCATCCCCATATTTGCAAAATCCACCGCAACTGTACTGAATCCACCAAAATTCTCTTTGCCTGCAAAGGGCTGCCAAACGACGCCATGGTCGTTGAACAATTTTTTTATAATACTGAAAAATTCTGCACTGGCTTCACTGGTTCGTATTTTCCCATACCTGCTAGCATATTTCATCAGCTGCAGACCGTGTCCCAGAAGTGATCCGTTATACTTCTCATGGCTTTCCGGATAATTGGGATCAAAACCGCAAACTGCTTCCAAAGAAAGCAGACTGCTATTCAGCTGAATCTGATTCAGTACAATGCCGTCTCCTGCGCATCCGCTTTTTTCCGCCAGAAGGCGAAGAAAATAATCGGTCACTCTCGACTGCGATCCCGACCGTCCACAAAATCCGATTTCCTCTTTATCACAGAAAACAGCGATCGCCGTGCGCTTCGGCTCTACGCAGGAAAAGATCCCTTCCATCGCCGCAAATACAGCGGCTTTATCATCAAAGCCATAACCGCAAAGCGCGCTTCGGTCAAACCCTGCGTCTCTGGTTCTCCCTGCCGGCACAATTTCCAGATCTGCCCCAATCAAGTCTTCTTCTGTAACGCCATACTTTTCATACAGATACCTTAATACCGTGTGTTTCACCGTCTCTTCCGCACTCTCTGCACGAGAAGCTGCAAAGAGATTCATTCTCTCCTGATCGTAAGCTGCACCCTGCTTTCTCTCGTTTTGCTCCTGCGAGTAGTGAAGAGAAGCGTCTGTGATAAACAGTACGCTGTCTTCTTCGTCTTGTCCTTCCGCAATTTCAACCATACTGCCATCTATCCGCATGACGGTTCCGAACATGGCAAGGGGCGTACTGGTCCACTTTTCCAGCTTAGCAGAACCATAAAGACTGGTTTTCAGATAAGCGAAACCACCTTCTTCGTACAGCGGCATAATTTTTAGATCCAGTCTGGGACTGTCTGTATGAGATACAACCAGCGCCGCGCCTTCTGTCAGCGCTTTGCACCCTGCTACCGCAAGATAAAGCAGCTTTCCGTTGTCGTTATAATACACTCGATCGCCAGGTTTTACATCCTGCATATGTAATAGATTCCGAAATCCCTTTTCCTCTGCACGTCGTACCAGCTCTTTGACACAAAGCCGCTCCGTCTTTGACGCATCGTTAAAGGACTTAAATGCTTCTGCCGTCTCTCTGATCTGCCGCTTCTTATCTGCAGAAGCCACATTCCATATGTTTTTGCGTGTATAACTCAAATCCATCTGGCATTCCTTTCTCTGCACCTCGCCCAAGATAACGGATGCAGTATCACTATCACTAATTTATTTTTCTGTATCATTCTACAGAAAGGAGCTCCGTATACGTTTATTTTACGTTTTCTCTTGCTATTTGTAAATTCCGACTTTATAATGATTCTATAAGTTATACTAATGATGAAAGGATCTTTCTTATGGATATCCGTGATCTGCAATATTTTCTGAAACTGGCAGAAGAAAAGAGTTTTACAAAAAGCGCCGAAGCATTTTATATCAGCCAGTCGGCGCTATCGCAAAAAATTTCAAAGCTGGAAAAGGAGCTGGGGCTAAAACTGTTCAGCCGCTCTAACAGGACAGTCACGCTAACCGATGCAGGCTTTGCCTTCTTTTCTCACGCCGAAGAAGTCATGCATGCATGGGAGCGGCTCCACACTGCCATGCGCACCTATAAAGATGATATGCCCGCAAATATTTCCGTCGGGCTGTTTATGCAATCAGGTTATACGCAAATTCCATCTCTGATCATGGATTTTCTCTCAGTTCACCACGATTTTCAGGTCAACATCTCCACTGCAGGCGAAACACAGCTTCTATCCGGGCTGCAGGACGGCACTTACCATTTCGCGTTTCTGCGCTGTGAAAAAAGTGATATTCCCCCATCACTTTGCAAAATTCCATTGTTAGAAGAAGAACTGGGTGTCCTGGTACACAAAGACGACCCCCTCGCAGACAAGCAGTCTGTCGAGCGGGCCGACATCGTAAACTATCATTTAATTTGCGAAAAATTCGGTCTGACGAATTCCTATGAATCCTTAAAAGCAGGCTTCGCCGCCCGCAATCTAACCCTGCCCACACCCTTTGCCTATACCGATAATGTACAAATGCAGGCGCTGCTCATTTCTTCGGCAGGCTATGTTTCTTTTACCACACGTGAAAGCGGACTCAAGATGCAGGAAAAATTCGCTCATCTACGCTATCTGCCGCAACAGACCTACCAACCGATTACCCTGTATCTGCTATATCCGGAAAACAATCAAAAACTTGCTGGCCATCCCTTCTGCACCTACATAAAAAAGTGTTTTCCGAAAGTGCGACCTTAAATACCGAAAGAATTTACTACAACAATAAACCAACCCTTTCTCCTTCTCCACTTTCTTCAAACATCATGCTCGACACTTCTGCCAATTCTATGACGGCAATCGTCTTTGGGTTCATTTTTATTCTCTGTTTTCTTCTCCCCAAAGGCACAGCGCGTCAAGTACAGCCATCAAAGACTTTCCCCGGTCGCTTAGCCGATACTCTACTTTCGGCGGAATCTGCGGATACTCCGTTCGGATAATCAACCTGTCGCGCTCCAGTTCTTTGAGATTGCTGCTGAGGGTCTTGTCCGATATATGTTTCAGATATCGTTTTAGTTCATTGAACCTGACCACCTCAAATTCCATCAGGCAATAAAGAATTACCATCTTGTGCTTGCCAGAAATCAGTGACAGCGTATAACTGAATCCCGTATCCTCAAAATTTGCTTTTTCGATATAATTTTTGATCATTTTATACTTTCCTTTTTAATAGTACCTTTCATAAAAATCAGTACTTGTATTTTTTTAATTTACTCCTATAATTATATCTACAGGCGCTAGCCTCGTCAATTCCATATTAGAAATGAGGGTACAATCATGAGAAAAAAATTGAATATCACAGAGGGTATTTTCCCAATGCCAGTCTTAATGGTAGCTACTTATAACGCGGATGGCAGTGTCAATGTCATGAATGCTGCCTGGGGCACCATGCAGGAACGCGGCCATGTAGCGCTGGTTCTGTCAGAAGGACATAAAACCGTAAAAAATATCAAAGAGAAAGATGCTTTTACCGTAAGCATCGCTGATGCTGCACATGTTGTAGAAGCAGATTATTTTGGCGTTGTCTCCGGCAATCAGGTTTCAAACAAATTTGAAAACAGCGGTCTTACCGCAAGCAAAGCAGAAACCGTAGACGCGCCAGTGATCAACGAATTCCCACTCTGTCTGGAATGTGAATTTGTTGAATATCAGAACAACGAATACGGCTGCGGCGTGATCGGCAAAGTCGTAAATGTCACGGCAGACGAAAAGGTTCTGGTTGACGGCAAACTAGATATGTCTCTGGTCAACGCCATCGCCTTTGATCCTTATACCCACGGCTATTACAAGGTCACTGAAAGAGTCGGCGAAGCGTTTAAAGATGGACTCGCACTTAAACAATAAGAACCTACTTAAATAGGGTTGTCTGCATGAACAGAAAACCATTATTAGTACGCAGCTCCATCTTGATTCATGAAAAAAGTAGGTGGAGAAAGTATTTTCCAGTAATCGTTTCGTCTTCGCAGGCTGTCCCTGAAATTATTAAAGTTTTGCAGATCAACCTTATTCAGGGGCAACTGCACAACTTCATATCGAATCAACACTAGGAAGTTGTGCAAAGTAATTCTTATTTACGGTTATCTGCACAACTTCGTCATCCCAGAAAGCCTAAAAGTTGTGCAAATCAAGCTGATTCTGCGTGAGCTGCACAACTTCAATCCAGTCTACAAATTTAACATGAAAAAAGGTGGCTGTGCCCTAACAGTTATTTTCCGTTCATACGCGCAGCCCCTGGCATATTTCAATTCATTTACGTTCCAGCTTACCGAGCTCCGCCGCCCAATATCCCCAGCCTTCCGTAATCAGCTTGCGCCCCGCGAACATCGCGGCAAGAGACGGATCCAGCGCCGGTGCGATTTCCACCACATCAAAGCCAATAATAGGAAGACTTCTGAACAGCTTTTCCAGCAAGGTCAGCGCCATGCGGGAAGTCAGTCCTCCAAACTGAGGCGTACCGGTACCCGCCGCATAAGCGGGGTCCAGGGCGTCGATATCAAAAGTTAGATACACCTGCTTAAACTTTTTCATTTTTTCTATGCAGTCTGCCGCAACTGCCTCGATACCTTCGCGGTAGCAGTCGTATGCCGTCTTCACCTGCACATTGCCTTCTTTGTACAACTCAAATTCGTCCGGTTCAATGGATCGAATCCCGATAAAGTACAGATTTTCCAGCGATTTCACATGTTCCAGCTCCAGCGCTCGCCGTTCCGTACTGCCATGGGAAAGGGGATCACCCTCCAGCGCTTCGCACAAATCCATATGGGCGTCAATATGAATAATGCCGAATTCATCATTGACTGCATCATTGATGCCCCGCTCCACCGGAATGGTCACCGAGTGATCGCCGCCGACCATAGTAAAACGAACACCTTTGCGTACCAATTCCGCCACATAGCTTTGCACTTCCGCAAAAATTGCTTCTCGGTCGCTGCCTTCAAAGTCTCCGCCGTCGACCACCTGCAGGGTGTCGAACCATTCCAGTCGTTCCGTACATGGCGTAGAATGCAGGGTATTGGCGCGCAGCATCTGCGGCGCTTCTGCTGCGCCGCCTCTATAACTGACGCCGCCGTCATAGGGAATTCCGAAAACCACCACGTCAGCCTGATCTTCTTTGAGTTCCAGGCGGTTCAGCCCGCACCAAGCACCTTTTCCCTTTGCAAATTCATTTTTTACTTGCATGTTATTCACTCCCTTTCTGCTTTGACCCTGCCAGGGCTCTCTCTATACCAATTACACCTTCTTCTTTCATCAGTCTGTCCGGATTCAGTGGCAACAGTTCTTCCACTACAAACAATCCGTCCTTTCGAATCAACCTATCGTCGAACCAAATCTCTCCGCCGCCGTATTCTGGTCTTTGAATCAAAACCAAATCCCAGTGCACCGCAGAGCGATTTCCGTTATCCGCGTCTTCATACGCCATGCCCGGCGTCAGGTGGATACTGCCGCAGATTTTTTCATCAAAGAGAATATCTTTCATCGGTTCAAGAACGAAAGGGTTTACCCCGATGGCGAACTCTCCGAAGTACCGCGCGCCCTCATCGGCATCAAGGAGCGCATTGATGCGCGCCGTATCGTTTGCCGTCGCATGGACAATCCGCCCTTTCTCAATTTCAAAGCGCACATTTTCATAGACAAAACCCTGCATCTCACTGGCGGCGTTATAGGTAATCACGCCGTTTACCGTCTCCCGCACCGGCGCTGTGTAAACCTCGCCGTCGGGAATGTTCATCTTTCCATCGCATTTGACTGCAGGAATGCCCGCGATAGAAAAGGACAAATCCGTGCCCGGTCCGATCATCCGCACGCTTTCCGTCCGATTCATGAGTTCCACCAGCGCATCCATCGCCAGGCTCATCCGCCAGTAGTCCATATTGCAGACCTGAAAATAAAAATCTTCAAAGGCTGTCAGGCTCTTTCCTGCAAGCTGCGCCATGGACGGCGTCGGATAGCGAAGAATTACCCACTTTGTCTCATTGACACGCTGGTCCAGCACCGGCTGCAGCATTTTATCATAAAGTTGCAACTGCTCCGTAGGCACATCAGAAAGCTCCGCAATATTGTCGCCGCCACGAATACTGATATAAGCGTCCATTTCTTTCATACGGGCAAGTTCCACCTCGCACTGCAGCGCCAGCTGTTCCTCCTTTGCGCCCAGCAAAATCTCCCGCAGCACTCTGCCCGCTTTTTCTTCCACAAAAGGCACTGCGCCCAGCCGGTACGCATCTCGAATCACCTGCTGCACCAGCGGCAGGGTTTCTTTCCCTTCATATTCAATCAGGACTTTTTCTCCCGCCTGCAGGCTGCACGCATATTCCGTAAGCTGCCGGGATAGTTTCTCAATTCTTGCATCCATTTCAATACGCTCCTTTCCGAAGCACTCTGCCCGCGCCGCCGCCGGCAAAACGCCCCTTTTCCACAGCCATCTGCCCGTTGACCAGCACATAGTCGATGCCCAGCGGGTCCTGCAGCGGATTTGCATCCTCATCAAAACTGTGCAGTTTGCCTCGGTCTAAAATCACCAGATCCGCAAAGTTTCCCTCACGAATCACGCCTCTGCCCTTTATCGCAAAGCGCTCCGCCACAAAGCCGCTGGCTTTTCGCACCGCTTCTGCAAAAGCGCGGTCATCCCCCGCGCCGTATCTATTCAGATACCTTGGAATATAACTGATATTCATGCTGTTTGGGTACAGCGGCATTTCTGCATCCCCGGTCAGATTGGTTTCCTTCGCATAGCTGCTGCCGTCAGAGCACGGCATCGCGCACGCGTCCATGCACAGAAGATCCACTGCTTCCCCGAAATCCGGCGCAACCAGATCCGCCGCCATATTTGGATCTTCCGCAAACAAGTGCATCATGGCGTCTGCCATTTCCAGTCCCATTTCTTCCGCAATATCCGGGATTCCGCGCCCTTGATATGCCGGATTCTTATGTTTTAAAATGCTGAACTCCGGCAGCCAGCAGGTTTCCCCACAAGCATCCAGCGCCGGAAGCTGTCCATCGGCAATCATAGCATGCACTGTTTCCCGAAAAGCCGGCTCTTTCAGCATCTCCGCGAGGCGCGCTCTAGTGCCAGCCAGTTTCACAAGGGGTTTGATATAGTACCCAAAGGACACCTGGGTAAAATCTGCACAGGCAGGGTCCGGTATCACATCATAGGTCAGATTCAGCCCGTCCCCACGCATCTTGGCAAAATAATCCAGCGTTTTCTGGGCTGCCTGCACTGCCTGTGCAGGGTTTTCCGCCATGCCCATGACGTGAACATGAGAAACATGAACTTTCAGCGGCAGACCATCTGCCTGCCTGAACATTTCCGCGTAGCCACCCATGCGGTCAGCAACGCCGCTTCCGTCATAGTTATAAGTATGGCTTGCAAAAATGCCGTCATACGCTGAAACCCTGCGAAGAAGTCTTGTGATTTCCTTATCCTCCGCAAAAGGTCCCGGCAGATAAATCGGATCTCTGCCTGTGGACATTCCAAAGACGCCCGCTTCCATAGCAAGCTGCACTTCCTGCTCCATGGCACAGATTTCTTCTTCCGTTGCCGCCCTTTGGCAGTCGACGCCCATCACCGCAGTCCTGATGGCGCTGTGACCTGCAAGAGGCGCCATATTGCAGCCCAGCGGCAGCTTGCCACACTTTTCCGCAAACTCAGAAAAGGTCTTCCAGTCCAGATCGACGCCCAGCCTCTCTTTCAGCGCCCTGGCACCTTTTTCCTTTTCAAAGATGAGCGGATTCATATCCTCATCAGCCGCGCCGGCTTCCTCCAGAAATGCCAGATCCCGTTCCGCATAGTACAGGGTTTCTTTCCCCTGGGGCGCGACACTATAGCCGCAGTTTCCCGTAACCACTGTGGTCACACCCTGTTTCAGATAGGGTTCCATTTCCGGCGCGGAAAGCACCGACAGATCCACATGGGTATGAGGATCGATAAATCCCGGCGTCACCACTTTACCTGCTGCGTCGATAACTTTTTTGGCAGCAGGCGTATTTCTATCACCTGCCGCCTGGTGGTTTCCAATATATGTAATCTGATCTCCCGTGATGCCGATGTCTGCCATGTAGAAAGGCTTTCCCGTACCGTCACAGACCAGTCCGTTTTCAATCAGTACATCAAACATAGCGTCCCCCTTTGCTTATGCCGCAAGCGACATAATTACCATAATCACACACACTACCGCATCGCCGATGACAAGGCCGGTCGCCGCATTGTCCATCTTCTCCGCCAGTGCGTCGCCTTTGGTTTTTTCGATAATCCAGCGAATGATTCCGCCCAAAGCAATGCCCATGATGGTCTTCGGCGCCAAATACAACGCCAGGGCAATTCCGCCCGCAGGAAGTCCTGCAAAGCTGAGCAGTGTACCAAATCCCGCACCCATAACAAAACGCATCGGGTTAAACAAACTGGTTGCACCGCCTTCCGAAATACCCGAAATAACGGAATAATACATGTTGCCAAAGGGGAAAGTAAACAGTTCGCCGTCCAGACCGAAGACCTTGATAATTCCCGCAAAAAGGAAGGTTCCTGCCAGACAGCCGAAGAAAACGCCGATCAACTGCGCCCTGATCTGCTTCTTCGGAGAAGCCTTTACCATCTGACCGATTTTTAAATCGTACATGGTATCCTGCGCCAGAATGAACATGTTGAAGTTCATAAAAGCAATCAGCATAGAGAATACTGCATTTTTGGTCAATAAATAAGCGATCACAATCATGGTGATGTTCAGCGCGAGTCCTGCGCTTAAGCCCGATTCTGCATATACGCGAACTGCAATCATCGCAAAGAGCAGACTGATGACAATGCAAATGAGCAGATGTATGATACTAATTCCGTAGTAAAGATTACAAAACGCAGTCAGTGCAACTGTCGCTGCAAGCAGAATCAGCAAGACGGATTTCATCGAATAATCCCGATCGGTTTCCTGTGCGGCACCCTTTTTGAAATTAAAAGCGCCCGCAAACGTTCGCCACTGTCTGCAAATCGGAATCAAAGCCGCAAAGAGCGCTGTTCCTACTGCAATCGGCAGGTTGAAATCCTGAATGCCGGCAAAATAGTCTTCCGCCGGATTGGCAAACCAGCCCTGACTGGTTCCGATAGGTCCTTCTACCAGACACACCAGCAGATTTGCTGCCAGCATGCAGAGGGCAATCTTCGCGCCCAGTACGTAACCCATACCCAGGGTCATCGGCATAATCAGCATTTCCAAACTCATTCCTTTGACAGGCAGCCAGGAAGTAAAGCTGACCATCCAGGGGATATAGTCCATATTCTGCAGAAAAGAAACAATCAGTCCTACGACCACTGCACCGGCCAAAATCTTTGTAGAGGATTTATCCTCCGTGTCAATTTGTTCCATGGCAGTGGTGCACATGACCGCGCCCGGAAACGGCAGGTTTTCATCGTATACAAACTGATCCCGCAGAATGGATACGAAACAGATCCCCATCACGTCCGCAAGCAGCAGTATCGCAAAGGTCGGCAGAATGCGCAGTTCCTCTCCCATCATAAGCAAAGGCACTACGTTGCCCGTCAGCGAATAGGCTGCAAAAGTTGTCGCTGTCGCGCAAGTCTGCATCATGTTAACTTCTCTCTTGTTTGTCGGTCCGCCGAACAGTGGAATTAAAATCACACCGATCATGGATGCAACGACTGCCACATCCGTGTCAAGTCCCAGCACCGCATCTAAATACATCATTAATGCCATCAGCATCAATCCAATTAAAATACCGAAGAAAATCGCTCGGAAGCTGAACTCTCGTCCACTGCCTGCAAGACTCGGCGTTTGCATGTCTTTTTTCATGACAATCCTCCAAATTGTTTTATTATAGGATTCAAATTCTATTATAGTGAGTCGGCTCACTATTTTTATACACCCATTCCTATGGCGGTGTCAACTGTTTTTTTACTTTCATCGATAAAAACATGCAAAAAAATTCAGCACGAAAGAAATTTCTTCCATGCCGAAGTCGGTTTGCTCTATCACACACATCTTTATTCCGGTATTTTCCCAAAGATCCATCCTTCACCTCAAATGTCTTTTCTTTATTTTATACTGATTCTTTCGGAAACACAACCCATTTCAGACTTTTCCCCCTTGCGTCCGCACAAAAAATGTGATACAACAAAAACACGGGATTTCCCGTCAAAGGAGAACATACGATGCCAAAGGACTTATTTTTTAAACTGCCGCCGGAAAAACAACAGAAAATCTTAGACGCGGCAGAAGGAGAATTTCTCGCGTATAAAGACAATTATAAAAAGAGCAGCGTCAACCGTATTGCTGAAAAGGCAGATATTGCCATCGGCAGCATTTACAAGTACTTTTACGATAAAAACGACCTGTTCATGTACCTGTTCAATCAGCACAAAAGCGCCCCTGCTTCCCAGCCCGAATCCGACACCTGTTTCGACTATGCCGGTAAAGAAATTCTGGCAAGCAAACACTTTACGCCTACAGGCGAAGCGCTTTTAGAAATCATTTCCGATACGCCTGCCTTGTTTCATAATCTAATCTTTAAAGACGCTGCAGGCGACGACTATACACCGCGAATCAACGCTTACCTGCAAAAGGATCAGGCGCGGGGTTATCTGCGGGATGCACTGGACAAAGATGTCGCGGCATACCTATATTCCTCTCTGGAATACATCGCCTACCAATACTGCCTCAGCAGAGGTATCGACGTCAGCAACGACACAGATATTCTGTGGAAAATGACAGAACTTTTCTTTTTCGGCTTGTATAAAGACGGCATAGAAGGCGAAATTCGCTAGAAAAACAAAAAACCTTCGGAAAGCACAGAAATCTGAGGTGATCTCCTAAAAGTTAGACTTTTATTAGCGAGACAGTTTTGGCTGCCTCGCTAATTTTATGCAGCCAAGAGACTGAGCCCGTATTGGACAAGACTCATCCATCCTAGTTTCTCCTTTATTCTTTGTTCTCAAAGCATCAGGACCAGCTATTCGGAAATCATTTACCCATTTAGTAATAGTAACCGGATTGGAAATGCCTACACTCAGTGCCAAAAACCTTATAGGTATTAACCCACTTTCTGATATCCCTGTCCGGGGCATGCCAAATCTCTTGGCAAGAAAGGCATAACTTCCTTCGCTATTCAGATATGATTGAACTGCATGCTTTTTAAATTCAAAACTGTATTTCGCCAAAACAAAACTGACCTCCAATCGTTAGATTTATGTCTAACTTTTGGGGGTCAGATCAAAGATCAATATCCTTTCAAAGGCTTTTATCAACAAAGCTAATACATTCTAGATCGATTATGCGTTCTCCGCTTCTTTCATAACTGCAGCGGCAATGCGTTCTACAATAAGAGGGTTAAATGGATCCGGCAGCACATAATCTGCGGATAATTCTTCTTCAGGAATTACACCAGCAATGGCTCTTGCCGCCGCCTCCTTCATTTCCTCTGTTATCTTTGACGCTCTAGCGTCCAATGCTCCACGGAAAATTCCCGGGAAAGCGATAACATTGTTCACCTGATTTGGGAAATCGCTCCGGCCGGTTCCAACCACCGCAGCGCCTGCTTCCCTAGCCAGATCCGGCATGATCTCAGGCACAGGATTGCTCATGACGAAGACAATAGGGTCTTTGGCCATAGAACGAATCATGTCCTGTGTTACGATACCCGGTTTAGATACGCCGATGAGAATATCCGCTCCCTTCATAGCGTCAGCCAAAGAACCGGCAATACATTCCTTATTAGTGACCTGGGCCATTTTCTGTTGCTCTGGATTATTATACGGCGCGCCGTCATAAATAGTACCTTTGCTTCCGCAGAGAATAACCTGTCCAAATCCAAGGCGCAGGATCATCTTGGCAATGGAAATACCCGCAGAGCCCGCTCCGCTGATAACGATCTTCAGCTCGCCCATTTTCTTTCCGGTGACCTTCACCGCGTTAAGAAGTCCGGCGCATGTAATGATAGCCGTGCCGTGCTGATCATCGTGAAACACAGGAATATCACATTTCTCAATCAAGGCCCGTTCTATCTCGAAACATCTCGGCGCGCTGATGTCCTCCAAATTGATGCCGCCGAAGCTCTTGGAAATATTATATACGGTTTCTATGATAACCTGCGGATCTTTAGAATCAATACAGATCGGAATCGCGTCAATATCCGCGAAAGTCTTGAATAACGCACATTTTCCTTCCATTACCGGCATACCGGCAGACGGTCCGATATCCCCTAAGCCCAACACTGCAGTTCCGTCTGTAATAACAGCAACAGTATTACCTTTACCGGTATATTTATACGCCAGTCTCTCATCCTTCTGAATTTCCAGACAAGGCTCTGCGACTCCCGGCGTATACGCCACAGCTAGCTCCTCCTTATTTGTAATCGGCGCTTTCGTTTCAATAGAGAGCTTGCCTCTCCACTCCTCGTGCTTCTTTAAGGCAAATTCCTTTTTATCCATTTCAGTTTTCCTTTCCTTTTTATTTTCATCCTATACGGTATTTTCTTTCTAAAGATATATTATAAGATTATTTCACCCATTTTTCAATACATACCCTTTTCCTCGCCACGTACTTACTCCAGTTCTTCCAAACTCTCCAGCCAGGAACTCCCTTCCGCAATCTGTCTTCTCACCTCAACGGGCGCTGTTCCGCCGTAAGAAACTCTTGCCTCGACGCAGGCCTTTATACTGATATCTCCCAGCGAGGTTTTGTCAACCCTTTCATCAATAGTCTGCAATTCCTCCTCTGTCAAATCCACAAAATCACACCCTCTTTGCTCACAGGCTTTGACCATCCGGCCTACTATAGCATGGGCTTCTCTGAACGGAATACCCTGCTTTGCAAAATGCTCCGCGATGTCTGTCGCGTTAAGAAATCCCTTTGACAGTAAACGCTCAATCCGTTCAATATTGAACTCTGTCTTTTCCAGCATATTGGCAAAGATTTGAATGCTGGCCTTCCAAGTGTCTACAGCATCAAAAAGCCCCTCCTTATCCTCCTGAAAATCTTTATTATACGCCAGCGGCGTCCCCTTCATCACAGTCAGAAGCTGCATCAGATCACCGTATACACGTCCAACCTTTCCCCGAAGCAGTTCCGCCATATCCGGGTTCTTCTTTTGGGGCATGATACTGCTTCCTGTACAATAGCTGTCATCGATATTGATAAATCCAAACTCCTGAGAATTCCACCATACGAACTCCTCTGCCCATCTAGACAGATGCATCATGGAAATCGATGCATTGCTCAGAAATTCTAAGCTGTAGTCCCGATCACTGACACTATCCATGGCGTTTTCTGTCGGTCCAGCAAAGCCGAGAATTTCTGCCGTTCTATGGCGATTGGTCGGGAGCGTCGTCCCAGCCATAGCGCACGCGCCCAGAGGACAAAGGTTCATTCTGTCATATGTGTCCATAAGGCGGCCGATATCTCTCCTGAACATCTGAAAATAAGCCATAAAAATAAAACCGATGGTAATAGGCTGCGCATGCTGAATATGTGTAAATCCCACCGTAATGATGTCAGCATACTTCTCCGCTTTCTTCAGAATCACCGACTCCAAATACACCAGCCTGCCAATGATTTCTCTGATCTCCTTTTTCAAATACATCCGCATATCTACCTGGCACTGATCGTTTCTGCTTCTCGCCGTATGAAGCTTCTTTCCTACGTCTCCAATCTCAGCGATAAGCCTGCTTTCAATCCCCATATGAATGTCCTCGTCATCCACGTTAAAGATAATTTCTCCGCAAGATATTTTTTCCCGAATCACCTCCAAGCCCATAATAATGCGATCCGCCTCATCCTTAGCTACAATACCTTGCTCTCCCAGCATGGTCACATGGGCAATGCTGCCGTCTATGTCCTCGTTATATGTCCGCTTGTCAAAACCGATAGAAGCGTTAAACTGCTTTACCAGCTCGTCCATTTCCTTTTCGAATCTACCGCCCCATAAACTTGCCATATTTCCGTTCCTCCTCATACGTTTATACTTTCACATCTATCCATTATACTCCTTCTTTGTATAATTTCAAATGCTTTTGTATAAATTTTCAATATCATTTCCAGAATCTGTTAAATTAACCCTGTAATCCAGTCGTATATCGGGCAAATCACTATAGGCAGAAACATTGCCGGCATATAATTCATCAATTTTAATTTACATCCATCGATCATCAGATTAAGACCCAAACCCACGATCAAAAGAGATCCCACACAGGTCATCTCGCCGACCACCTCTCCGGTCAGAAACGGTTCGAGCACACCTGCCAGCAGCACGATTCCACCCTCTATGATTAAAACCGGAGCTGCAGCAAATATAACGCCGATTCCCATGGATGCCGCAAACATCAGCGCGCCAAATCCATCCAAAGCCGTCTTAGTAAGCAGTAAATCGATATCCCCTTTTAATCCGGCGTTTAGCGATCCTACTACAACCATCGCTCCCACGCACATAGTCAGGCTGGCCGTAATGAAGCCCTGTGCAAAGTCAGACTTATCGCTGTCTCCATCAAATTTCTTTTCAGCCTTTTCAGCCAGCCGGTCGAATCTCTGTTCTATCTTTAAGCCTTCACCGATCATAGCGCCGAATACAATAGCCACAATGAGGATCATCGTATTTCCTCCTTCAAGAAATCCCATAACGCCGATATAGATATCCGCCAATCCCAACCCCTTCATTATTACATCATTCCAGCTTTCCGGAATTAACTTCTTAGCCAAATATCCCAAAGTACCTCCGATGAGAATGGCGATTACATCTGCTATTACTGCCGTCATTTTTTGTTCCTTCCTGTATAATTTTATCCACTACCATCCTACACCTTTGCAGACAGAATTGCAATAACCCTGGGATTTCCTCTTGCAATGCTTCCTGCTTTTCGTTATATTCATATATATGGAGGTACACCAAATGAAACATATTCTCATTATTGATGATGACATCTATATCGGCGATATGCTGCAAGAACTTCTTGAAAAAAATGGGTATAGCGTAGGGCGCGCTTATTCCGGTACAGAAGCCCTCTATGCCTGTAAGGCCCGCACACCCGATCTTGCCCTGCTGGATCTGATGCTGCCCGGCCTTTCAGGAGAAGATGTTCTATCCGAAATTCTTTTGCAATTTCAGAGCTTTCCTGTCATCGTAGTCAGCGCGAAGATCAGCACAGATGACAAAGTCAATCTCCTGCTTTCCGGCGCGTCAGACTATGTCACCAAGCCTTTTGACACAAAAGAGCTTCTGGCCAGAATCGCAGTACAGCTGAGAGCTCCCGCATTTCCTGCCAAGCTGGAAACTTTGACCTTTAAGAATATCTCCTTGCATACCGCCTCCTTTACCGTCACTGTAGGATCCGACTCTGTTCGCCTTACACGAACAGAATTTGCCTTATTAAAGCTTTTGATGGAGCATCCCTCCCAGGTTATGACAAAGGCAATCCTTTTGGAAGGTATCAGTCAGGATACGCCAGACTGCGTAGAAAGCTCTCTAAAAGTACATATCAGCAATCTCCGTAAAAAACTAAAGGATGCCGGAGGCAAGGATTATATCGAATCTGTCTGGGGAATCGGCTTCAAGATGAACGAAAACGCGTAATCTTTACTCTTTCTTAACAATCTTCTTTACCAATTTCTTAACGAAGCCGCAGTACACTATCGGTAAAAGGAGGTATAGATATACATGGAATATGTTTTAACCACAAACGGGCTATGCAAAAACTACCGAAACTTTAAAGCCCTCAACAATCTTTCCATGCACGTTCCCAAAGGCTCCATCTATGGATTTGTCGGGAAAAACGGCGCGGGAAAAACAACATTAATTCGCTTAATCTGCGGACTGCAGGATGCAAGCGCAGGAGAGTACAGCCTTTACGGCAACAAAAGTACCAGTTCCGCAATCGGAGAAATTCGCCGGCGCATGGGTGCAGTCATAGAAACCCCTTCTATTTATCTGGAGCTTTCCGCTGAAGAAAATCTGCGAGAACAATACCGGATTTTAGGTCTCCCATCCTTCGATGGCATTTCTGATTTATTGCAGCTGGTAGGTCTATCGGATACCGGCAAGAAAAAAGCAAAAAACTTCTCGCTCGGAATGCGTCAAAGGCTGGGAATTGCCATCGCATTAGCAGGAGATCCGGACTTTCTGGTATTGGATGAGCCTGTCAATGGTCTGGATCCACAGGGAATCATCGAAATTCGGGAGCTTATCCTAAAGCTGAATCAGGAGCGGCAGATCACCGTACTGATTTCCAGTCACATTCTGGATGAATTGGCCCGACTGGCCACCCACTATGGTTTCATCAATGACGGACATATGGTCAAGGAAATTAGCGCTGAAGATCTGGAGCGCTCTTGCCGCAAATGTCTGCGGCTTTCTGTTTCAGACGTCACAATCCTATCCACCGTTCTGGACAGCATGCATTTGGACTACAAAGTTTTGTCAGACCATGAAATGGATGTATATGGAGAGGTCACAATTACCCAACTGGTCTCCGTGTCAAAAAAATCAGGCTGCGAAATTTTCTCCGTTTCCGAACACGATGAAAGCCTGGAAAGCTACTACGTTTCTCTCATAGGAGGTGAACATCATGCGTAATCTGTTATCTGCCAACTTCGTCCGGCTCTGGCGAAGCAAATTTTTCTGGACCGGTACGATATTTCTCATCATCATGAGCATGTACATGCAGATAAAGAATTATCAAGAAAGCTTACAAGGCAATTCGACCAGTCTCGACACTGGCTTTTTCGCCTACGTTCTTTTCGTTTCCATCCTGTTGTCTGCATTCTGCGCGCTGTTTACCGGTACAGAATACAGCGACGGTACCATGCGAAACAAAATTATAATTGGTCACAAACGCAGCCGTATCTATTTGTCAAACCTGTTAACCTGTATCGCGGTCAGCTTTATTATGTGCCTGCTCTCTATGCTTACCGCTCTTTGTGTAGGAGTCCCTCTCCTGGGCTTCTTTCGCAGCAGTGTCAACGATATTGTAGTCTTAACTGTCAGCGCCTTTGTTTTGATGACAGCGCTTGGCGCCCTGTTTATCTGCATCGTCATGCTGTGTCAGAGCAAGGCCACATCAGCTGTAGCCTGTCTTTTACTGATCTTTACGATGCTGTTTGCGGGGGCTTTTATCAATGCGAAACTCGATGAACCAGAATACCAGCAGAATTATACGCTATCCAACAGTCAGGGCGTTATTGAGAATGAAATGACCAAGAATCCCAATTATGTTGAAGGGACGTCCCGAAAGATCTACGAATTTCTGTACGACTTTCTCCCCGGCGGTCAAATAATCCAGCTGTCCGGCATGAACGCTTCAAATCCGAACATGCTGTCGCTGTATTCCGGATTGATTACCGTCATCTCTACGGCGGCCGGTCTGCTGGTCTTTCGCCGCAAAGACTTAAAATAGCTGAAATAGAACCGAGAAAGGACGCAAAACTATGGAGTTGGCGCTATGTCTTATAGCCGGTCTGCTGACCGTAATTATCATATTAGGTCTAAAAATATACTTGCTCCGCAAATCCGCACGGGAAATCCAGGCTGCTTTTTCTAACAGACTCACTACGGATACCAATACGCTTATCAGCATTTCCAGCCGTGACGCAGCTATGCGCGGTCTTGCAGCTTCTATCAATGTCCAACTGCGTCTGCTGCGCCGGGAGCGTCTTCGCTTTCAGCAGGGAGATAATGAGTTAAAAACAGCTGTCACCAACATTTCTCACGATCTCAGAACTCCTCTTACAGCGATCAACGGTTATCTGGATTTACTGAAAGATGAGGATCAGAGCCAGGAAACACAGCGTTATTTATCGGTCATAGAAAACCGAATTCAGACCATGACTCGTCTCACAGAGGAACTGTTTCGCTACTCCATCGTCACATCTACGGCCGGTACTCTATCTTATGAAGAAGTGAACCTTTCCGACGCGCTCGCAGAAAGTGTCTCGGCCTTTTATGCCGCTTTAAAAGAACGGTATATCCAGCCGGAGATCAATTTGCCCGACAAGCCGGTACTCCGCATGCTGGACGCGCAGGCTTTGTCGCGTATATACGGTAATATCATCAGCAACGCCATCAAATACAGCGACGGCGATCTAAAGATCACCCTACAAGAAAACGGCGCCGCCGTCTTCTCCAATCATGCCCATAAGCTTGACAACCTTGCCGCCGCAAAATTCTTCGACCGCTTCTACACATTAGAAACAGGACGAGCAGCCACCGGCCTCGGCTTGTCCATCGCAAAAACTCTGACAGAGGAAATGGGCGGTACGATAAGCGCCGTTTGGAAAGGCGGGATCATTGAAATCACAGTGCAATTTCATGATTAAGTGTTTCCGTATATGAAAAGGCAGGCCGCAGCCTGCCTTTTAAATCGTCTATTTGCAATTTAGTCTTCCTTTACCAATTCCTTCAGTGAGGTTGCCAGACCTGCAAGACCTGAAATCTCCGATGGAATGATAATCTTTGTCGCCTGACCATCCGCCGCTTTTTCGAACGATGCCAAACTCTTCAGAGCGATAACCTCCTTGTTTGGCGCGGATTCTACCAGCATGCGGATACCGTCCGCAGTCGCCTGCTGTACCATTCTAATGGCTTCCGCCTGACCCTCTGCCTCACGAATCGCAGCCTCCTTCTTCGCCTCGGCTTCCAGAATCTTAGATTCCTTGTTAGCTTCCGCTTCCAGAATGACCGCCTCCTTATTACCCTCGGCAATGAGTACCGCGGATTTCTTTTCACCTTCCGCCCGCAGAATCGCTTCTCGCCTTTCACGCTCGGCACGCATCTGCTTTTCCATCGCCATCTGAATATCTCTCGGCGGCGTAATATTTTTAACCTCTACACGGTTAATCTTAATCCCCCATGGATCTGTTGCTTCATCCAGCACCAATCTGATTTTGGTATTGATATGCTCACGGCTGGTCAAAGATTCATCTAACTCCAGTTCGCCGATGATATTACGCAGAGTAGTAGCAGTCAAATTTTCAATGGCGTCCATAGGACTTTCAACGCCATAGGTATACAACTTCGGATCTGTAATCTGAAAATATACTACAGTGTCGATTTCCATAGTTACATTATCCTTGGTAATAACAGGCTGCGGCGGGAAATCAATCACCTTTTCCTTCAGTGATACCTTCCTCGAGATCTTGTCGATAAGAGGAATTTTAAAATGCAAACCTACCTGCCAGGTTCCCTTATACGCGCCTAATCGTTCAATGACATACGCCCTCGCCTGCGGTACAACTCTGATATTCGTCACAATCAAACCGATACCGATCAGGATGAGCGCCACAATAACCAGAATTTTAATGATAGTTCCGATACTCTCCATAATACTCTCCTTTTCTCATTCCTACACTTCATCGAGAGGAAGGACAATCGCCTTAACCCCTTCAATTTCTTTAACAATAACCATTTCACCGGCTGGAATCACTTTGTTTAATCTGCAAACCGCGCTCCATTCCTGTCCGCCCAAACGAATCTGTCCTACCTCCATAGGACGAATCTCTGAAATAACCAGAGCTTCCTTATCGATAAGCGCGTCAATATTCGTCTTTTCCTGACCAGTCCGCAGCTTCCCGACAAACAGCTTTCTCGTCCCAATCAAAAGAAGAATCGAAACCAGAAAGAAAAGTACAATTTGAATTGCCAGACCACCTCCCAGCAGCGATACGCCCAAAGCAATCACAGCGCCTCCTGCGAACCAAATGGTGGTCAGGCCTAAGGTAATCGCCTCTATCACCAGAAAAATTGCTGCCGCAATCAACCAGAATACTGGCATACTAAGCCAGGAAATGTCAAAGATCATATTCCAACCTCCTCTTTTTTAATCAGCCGGCAGCTAAAACAGCATACTAGCTCCATAGGTAATATACGATACGATAAGTCCCGCGATGACTACACCAAGCAAAACCGCCGGAAATGCCCGCTTCAGTCTCATATCCAGCATAGCGGCAACCAATGCGCCTGTCCAGGCTCCCGTTCCCGGAAGCGGGACGGCAACCAAAATGACAAGACCAAACCATTCATATTTTTTGACAACTGCCGACTGCTTTGCCGCCTTTCTCTCAAATCTGCCTACAAGCTCGTCCAGCTTTTTACTCTTACTTCTCATCCAGGCAAAAACCTTTCGAACAAAGAGTATAATAATCGGAACAGGAATCAAATTGCCGATGATAGCTGCCGCCAAAGCCTCTTTCACACTCAGTCCAGCCGCTACTCCCAACGGAATTGCTGCCCGAAGCTCAAGAACCGGCACCATAGATACCAACATTGTCATAACCAAATTCCCAAAATACGTTCCCCAAATTCCAATCATCTAAATTCCTTTCGGCTCAATAATAGATACTTTTATTATATACTAATGTGTCTCCCTTGTAAATCATCATCTCATGTTTACCATAAAAGGTCTGTCATAGTTTTGACAGACCTCTCAAAAATCATTACGTTATTCTTGATTGATTACTGCCTGCGCAGCGGCGATTTTAGCCACCGGCACACGATACGGCGAGCAAGACACATAGTGAAGTCCTATACGATGACAAAAATCAATGCTTGCCGGATCACCTCCGTGCTCACCGCAAATGCCCAGCTTCAAATTAGGTCGTGCTGTCCGTCCCAGCTTTACAGCGTTTTGCATTAAAACGCCAACGCCGTCTTGATCAATCGTCTGAAACGGATCATGCTTTAGGATTCCCTTTTCAACATACTCCTGCACCAGCTTTCCCGTATCATCTCTGGAAAAGCCAAAGGTCATCTGTGTCAGATCATTCGTTCCAAATGAGAAAAAATCTGCTTCCTTTGCTATCCTATCAGCAATCAAAGCGGCTCGCGGCACTTCAATCATCGTTCCGATAGAGTAATCTATGGTTGCTCCATACGTTTTTTTACATTCCTCCGCAGTTTCAATTACAACGCCTTTGATATAGGCCATTTCTTCTTCTATACCGATCAGCGGTATCATAATCTCCGGACTGATCTCAAAACCCTTCTCCTGAGAAACCTCTATAGCAGCCTCCATAATTGCTCTGGTCTGCATCCGGGCAATCTCCGGATAGGTAACAACCAATCTACAACCTCGATGCCCTAACATCGGATTAAATTCTGCCAACTCCTCTGCAGTCTGGCGCAGCTTTTCATAGGAAACGCCTGATTTCTCAGCTAAGGCCTTCGTTTCTTCTTCCGTCTGCGGCAGGAACTCATGCAACGGTGGATCCAGCAATCGGATTGTCACCGGTTTATCCTCCATTACCTCATATATAGCTTTGAAGTCTGACTTTTGGAAAGGTCTCAGCTTTTCCAAAGCCGCTTCTCTCTGCTCCTCTGTCTCCGCCATAATCATCTGACGTATAGCAGGAATCCTTTCATTCTCGAAGAACATGTGCTCTGTCCTGCAAAGCCCGACGCCCTCCGCGCCAAAGAGAACAGCTTGCTTCGCATCCCGCGGATTATCTGCGTTTGCTCTGACCTTCAACGTCCTGATTTCATCCGCCCAGCTCATGATCATAGCAAATTCATCAGAAAATTCCGGTCGCATTGTCGGCAAAGCCCCACGATAGACCAAACCCCTTGAACCGTTTAAAGAGATTTCATCTCCCTCCTCCAGCACGTCTGTACCCACGAACAGCTTCCTCGCAGTTTCATCTACCATCATTTCTGAACATCCTGCTACGCAGCACTTCCCCATGCCTCTGGCTACTACGGCAGCGTGGCTGGTCATACCGCCTCTGGCAGTCAAAATTCCTTCGGCCGCCACCATGCCCGCCAAATCCTCCGGCGAGGTCTCCGCTCTGACCAGAATGGCCTTTCGTCCTGTCTCTGCTATCCTCACAGCATCCGACGCGGTAAAACATATCTGTCCCGACGCGGCTCCCGGAGAAGCAGGCAAACCTTTTGCTAAGACCTCCGCATTTTTTTCTGCAACGTCATCGAAGTTAGGATGAAGCAATTGGTCGATTTGCGCCGTATCAATACGCCCTACCGCCATTTCTCTGGTAATCAGTTCTTCCTCCACCATATCTACAGCAGCTTTCACAGCTGACGCCGCCGTCCGTTTCGCAGCTCTTGTCTGCAGCATATACAAGCGTCCCCGCTCCACAGTAAACTCCATGTCCTGCAGATCTTTATAATGCTTCTCCAGTACGTCGGCAATCCGTAAAAGTCCTTTATAAATATCCGGAAAAATATTTTCCATTTCACCGATTGGCCTTGGCGTTCTAATACCTGCCACCACATCCTCACCCTGCGCGTTGAGCAAAAATTCACCATACAGGCATTTCTCACCTGTAGCCGGATTTCTGGTAAACGCCACGCCTGTACCGGATGTATCTCCCATATTTCCAAACACCATTGCCTGCACATTAACTGCAGTTCCCAATTCATCAGAAATATGATTCAGTTTTCTGTATAATCTGGCTCGCTCGTTATTCCATGAGCGAAACACAGCTTTAATAGCTTCTATCAACTGTTCTGCAGGATTCTGCGGAAACGGCCGTCCCGTAGCTTCCTCTACCAACGCTTTATAGCCTTCGATAACCTCAGACAAATCTTTAGCATCAAGTTCTACATCATAGGTAGCGCCGGCCTTCTCTTTTTGCCTATCAAAGACAGTGTCAAAACGGCTCTTGGGAATTCCCAACACCACGTCCCCAAACATCTGAATAAACCGGCGATAACTGTCTCTGGCAAAGCGCTGATTATCCGTTAAGGCCGCCAGACCCTCTACTGTTTCATCATTTAAACCCAGATTCAGAACAGTATCCATCATACCAGGCATGGAAAATACAGATCCGGAACGAACGGATACCAACAGCGGATTCTCCTTGTCTCCGAACACTTTGCCGATGACATTTTCCAGCTCTGCCATTTTATCGTGAATTTCTTCAACGATACTCTCCTCAATGGTCTGCTTCTTCTCATAATAGCGTCCGCAGGCCTGAGTGGTGACGGTAAAGCCGAAAGGAACGGGAAGCCCAATCTTCGTCATTTCTGCCAGGTTTGCCCCTTTTCCCCCCAACAAATCACGCATATCCTTGGATCCTTCGTTGAACGAATAAACATATTTCCCCATACCTAATCTCCTTTAAAAAATCAATCTCTCCTCAATATATCCCTTTACTTCACTGATTGGAATCCTAACCTGTTCCATTGTATCTCTGTCACGGATCGTCACACAGCCGTCAGTTTCCGTATCGAAATCCACACAGATACAGAACGGCGTGCCAATCTCATCTTCTCTCCTATATCTCTTTCCAATCGAGCCCGCCGCGTCATAGTCCACTGGGAAGGACTTTGCCAAATCCTCAAAGATCGGTTCGGCAACAGGTCCTAATTTCTTCGCTAACGGCAATACGGCAGCCTTGAACGGTGCAAGAGCAGGATGGAAACGCAATACGATACGTACGTCTTCCTTTCCTTTCGCGTCGGTCAGGACCTCCTCGTCGTAGGCGTCGATCAGAAATGCCAGCGCTACTCTGTCTGCTCCAAGAGACGGTTCTATGCAGTATGGAATATATTTTTCATTAGTTTCAGGATCATGATAAACCATTTCCTGTCCTGAAAATTCACTGTGCTGTCTCAGATCGAAATCAGTTCTGTCGGCAATGCCCCACAGTTCGCCCCAACCGAATGGGAACAAATACTCCAAGTCTGTAGTAGCGTTACTGTAATGGGACAGTTCCTCTTTCTCATGATCTCTGGTTCTGATATGATCCATCGTCATATTTAAAGATTTGAGGAAATCGATACAATACTGTTTCCAATAGTCGAACCATTCCAGGTCTGTGCCCGGCTTGCAGAAGAATTCCAGCTCCATCTGCTCAAATTCTCTGGTTCTAAAAGTAAAGTTTCCCGGTGTAATTTCATTTCTGAACGACTTACCGATCTGCGCAATGCCAAATGGAATCTTTTTGCGGGAGGTTCTCTGTACATTTTTGAAATTCACAAAGATACCCTGGGCTGTTTCTGGTCTCAGGAATATCTCTGATTTAGAATCCTCTGTTACTCCCTGGAAAGTCTTAAACATCAGATTGAACTGACGAATACTGGTAAAATTGCTTTTACCACACTCAGGGCATTTGATCCCTTTCTCAGCAATATAACCTTCCAGCTTTTCGTTAGCCCATCCATCGACAGGAACTACTTCCAGTCCATTCTCCTGCATATATTCCTCAATCAGCTTATCAGCTCTGAAACGAGCCTTACACTCTTTGCAGTCGATCAAAGGATCCGCAAATCCGCCTACATGGCCAGAAGCTTCCCACGTTCTGGGATTCATCAGAATCGCCGCGTCTAAGCCTACGTTAAACTTAGACTCCTGCACGAATTTTCTCCACCAGGCTTTTTTCACGTTGTTCTTGAACTCTACGCCCAGAGGACCATAGTCCCATGTATTTGCCAGGCCTCCGTATATTTCAGAACCTGGATATACAAATCCTCTGTTCTTTGCAAGGGCAACGATTTTTTCCATTGTAACTTCTCTGCTCATATCAATAAGTTCTTCCTTCCATTTCTGTTATTCAATTATTCTTCTATCTTTTCTTCATCTACCGCGCAAGCATCACAGGTTTGTTCGCCATGCAGCGCGTCATACTGACAGTCATCGCATTTTTCTTCACAAGGTTCTTCGCATTCTTCGCAATCCTTATCGCACAGATTAACGAATTCAACCTCGATGTCGTCTTCCTCGTCGTCTTTATCTCTGCGGATCTTCTCTCTGGCGTCCTTTGCCGCGTCCTTTGCCTTCGCAAAAGCCTCGCCGCTTTTTTCTTTGATATCTTCGTAAACGCCAGGCGCTTTTTCCTTAATATCTTCGTAAAGATCCGTTCCCTTTTCCTTAGCTTCCTCATAAAAATCTCCGGCCTTCTCCGTAATGTCGATAATAGAACCGTCGTCTTTGACAAACTCAATCTTACACTTGAAGCCGAACGCCGCTACGATACCGGCAATCATGCCCCATGGAGCTACCACACTTCCCAGCACGCCTACCGTCAAAGGAATGTTCACGATTGTATCACCGTCTCTGGTTACCAGAATCTTAGAGATATTTCCCTTTTTAACAGTATCCTTCATCTTCTGAATCAGCGCTTCGCCCTGCGCGCCCAGCTTCTTCGATGACTTCTGATCAATCGTTTCCTCAATAGCGATAATCGCGTCTACTACGTTGCCCTCTGCAGCCTCCAGGGCTTCCTTTGCCTCTTTGTACGTAACGCCTGTTCTGTCCTTGACCAATTCGATCTTTTCTAACGTAATCTCCATTTTCTAACCTCCTAAAATTTCTCTTCAAAAATGCTTTCGCTCTTTAATCTGCCTACATCCAGATAATAGGACATATATTCTCTCAAAATCTGCTGTAAACCCTTTGCTGCGCCCGGTTCCAGCGCCACCCTCTCAAAAGCGACAAGGGGCGTTTTGGAAAAATATTTTAATATATCTACTATATCAAATTTTGGCTCATAAATCAATCTGTCATTGGCTTTCTTCCTGCAATTTTCACATAGCATGCCTCCGTCCCCAACGCTGAAGGCTGTTAAATGCTCCTCAGAGCCGCAGCGGGCACACTGATTCAATTCAGGGAAGCAGCCGAGAAGGCTCAAAGCCTTGACCTCATAGGCCAGCGCCAACGTATCGTGAAACCGCTCTCGTCTTTCCATGGCCGAGAGAAATTCAATCAAAAGGTTAAAAAGTCGAGGCTGCGGCACATCCTCTGGAATCATCTTCTCCGTCAGTTCTAAGATCAGAGACGCCTGCATATACTTGTCTAAGTCATCGCCAATGAGAAAAAAGCTCTGCCGTACTTCCGCGTTATTCAAGTTGTAGTATTCCCTGCCCTTATATAATTCATAGACGCCGTAAGTAAAAGGGCGCATAGCCAGCGCGGTTTTGTTCCGCCCCTTCTCGCTGAGATTGCTGCCTGCGCTGATCTTTCCGTATTTCTTTGTGAACAGGAGCAGCATTCTGCGGCCTCCGGTGGCCTTAACCTGTCTGAAAATAATCCCTTCTGTACTCGTATACATGGCTATTCTCTATAACCGAAGTTAGACAGCGCGAAATCGCTGTCTCTCCAGTTTTCCTTCACCTTCACCCAAATTTCCAGGAATACCTTTGTACCCAGAAGCGCCTCAATCTCCAAACGGGCGCTCTTGCCAATTCCTTTCAGCTTTTTCCCCTGCTTGCCGATGATAATGCCCTTGTGCGACTTTTTTTCGCAGTAAATCACCGCGCCGATTCTGGTAATCTTCGGTTCTTCACTGTAGCTTTCAATTTCCACCGCCACGCCATGAGGTACTTCCTCGTCAAGATAATGCAGCAATTTCTCACGAATGATTTCACTGACGATAAACCGCTCCGGATGATCCGTAACCATATCCGCAGGAAAAAACATAGGCCCTTCTTCCAAATAGGTTTCGATCCTCCCCAGCAAGTCGGCTACATTGGTCCCCTTCAGCGCTGACGTTCCAAAAATACCGTCAAACACGCCTAACTCCTGATATTCTTCATAAATCTGCCGGTATTCCTCCGGCTGCATCTGATCAATTTTATTGATCACCAGAATCTTCGGCGTATCCAGATTATGAATCTGCTCGGTGATGTATCTGTCGCCTGGTCCTTTCTTGATACTGCCGTCCACCAGAAAGAGAATCACATCAACCTCTTTATAAGTGTTCACAGCCATTTCTGTCATAGCCTGTCCCAACTTATTACGTGCTTTATGAATACCTGGCGTATCGATAAATACCATCTGTACGCCGCTGTCTGCTTCTCCCTCGTCAAAGTGTGTGTAGATGCCCCGTATACTGTTTCTTGTGGTCTGTGGTTTATCACAGGTGATAGCGATCTTTTCGCCCAAAATATTATTCAGCAAAGTGGACTTTCCCACGTTCGGTCTGCCGATAATGCCGATAAAGCCTGATTTCATCATAGTCTAAATCCTTCCGGTAATAATTCTTTCAGTGTATATTGCATCAAATGATCCTCATCCTCTCCCAGAATCACGATTAAATCCGGTGCAAACTCATAAAGAAACTGCCTGCAAATACCGCATGGAAACGCAATGCCGCCGCTGGATGTGACAGCGATAGCCTTAAATTTCCGGTATCCCTCCGACAACGCTTTCACGCAAGCTGTCCGCTCCGCGCAGATTGTCGCGCCATAAGATGAATTCTCGATATTGACCCCTGTGATCACGTCGCCATCCTCTGTCAGCAAAGCGGCGCCGACCTGAAAATGGGAAAAGGGTACGTAAGCGTTAGGAAGAACCTCCCTTGCAGCCCGAAAAAGTTCGCCGTAAGCCTCTTTGTTCGCCTGATACTCTTTGTTCATTCTGTCTCCCTTCTGATACCCAGGAATGCCATAACTTCTTCTTCTCTCGCGCGCATCTCCTGCTTGTCCTCAGGGTTTATGTGATCATAACCCAACAGATGAAGAATGCTGTGCGTAAACAGATAGATGATCTCGCGCTCAAAGGAATGGCCGAATTCCTCCGCCTGTTCCGCCGCCCGTTCTCTGCAGATCACCACATCACCCAAACACAGCTCTCCTTCCTCAGGCAAATCCCGCGGGGATTCAAACTGCGGAAACGACAGTACATCTGTTACTCGATCTGTATCTCGATACTCTCGGTTCAATGTCCGGATTTCTTCTCCGTCCACAAAGGTTACACTGATCTCGACTCTCTCCTGATCCACTCCTTCAAGAAGCAGGCACCGCGCGGCCGCTCTTTTCATCGTGTCGAGAATCTCCTGTGAAACCTGCTGTTCTTCCTCAAAGTATATTTCCATTATTCTTCTAATTCCTCCGGATGCTTCTTATAAAACTGATCATACGCGTTAATAATCTTCTTAACAAGCTCATGTCTGACTACGTCTACGTCCTTTAGGTAGCAGAAGTCAATATCATCTACGCGACGCAGCACTCGTTCCGCTTCAACGAGACCGCTCTTTTTACCTCTCGGCAGGTCGATCTGGGTGATATCGCCTGTAACTACCACCTTCGAACCGAATCCCATTCTGGTCAGAAACATCTTCATTTGTTCTCTTGTCGTATTCTGCGCTTCATCCAGGATGATAAAGGCGTTGTCCAAAGTTCTGCCGCGCATGTAAGCCAGCGGTACTACCTCTATCACTTCCTTTTCCTTCAATCTCAAAGTGTTGTCTCTGCCTAAAACATCATACAACGCGTCATACAACGGTCTGAGATACGGATCTACCTTTTCCTGCAAATCTCCCGGCAGAAATCCCAGCCTTTCTCCTGCCTCCACGGCAGGCCTCGCCAGAATAATTTTCTGCACCTCTTTGTTCTTATATGCATTTACGGCCATAGCTACCGCGATATACGTTTTGCCGGTTCCTGCCGGTCCGATGCCAAATACGATATCCCGCTTCCTGATACTGGCCACATAGTTTTTCTGTCCCACAGTCTTCGGCTTCAACGGCCGCCCTTTACTGGTAAAGCAAATGATGTCCTTGCTCACGTTATTTTCTTTGTATGACTGTCCCTGCACTTTCAGGCTGATAATGTAGCTAACCTTTTGGGTATCCAACCGTTCTCCGTTTCTAATCACATCCATCAATTCCTGCAAAATGCCTTCGGCCATGGAGGTATCTCCGCCTCTGAGAAGTAGGCAATCATCTCTCTGAAATATCTCTGTCGCCGTTGCTTCCTGTACCAGGTTTAAATTTGCATCTAAATTGCCCAGAAGCTCGGCTCTGTCTATGTCGTCATCAATCTGTATTTTTTTCAGCTCCTGATTTTGGTTTTGATTTGTCAATAGCAATCTCCTTTTCTATTCCCACCCTCTGGCGGGTTTCTACTGTTCCATATACCCTTATTATATTTTTTTTCTCAGAAAAATGAAAGTCTTTATTTAAAATTTGCGCCTTTTCCGGCACATTTTCTTTAATCCACTCTCGTAAAAGGGCCTGCGCCTTCCCCTCATCCTTCTGCCCATCCATATAAAATGAAAAATAATACGGAACTCTCGCGACAATCTCTCCCTCGGCGTGAACATAATGTACAGGCTTTTCATCCTTTTCCAGAGGATACGTCGGATGTTCAATAGGCACCTTGCCGGTAATCAACACTTGGCCCTTACGGACAAAATCCCCCGACTGCACCTTTGCCCTGCCGCGATATGTATAAACGTTCTCAATATAGCATTCCTGCTCCGCTATGATATTACAAGGCTTTTCTCTCTCCTGATCGTTCGCCGGCACCTGCTCGCTCTCAGATATCTCTACCTGAACATAATTGCCCTCATAAGCAACCCTGGCCCAGACGATGCTGTCAAATACAGTAAACAGCTTCCGCTCAATTTGATCACAGTCAAAACGTTTCAACGCTCCTTCATACAATCCTTCCTCGGCAATGCACTCTCTAATTTGACTTTCCGTAATACTTTTGCAGCCTATTACCCTGATTTCCCGAACAAAGAGCGATTGCACGCCTACGACGATCAAAAATAACGCCAGCCCCACCGCCGCCATTTTCCCTGCCCAAAGTCTGGACGCTGCCGGACGCATACCGCCTTCGTCGATCACAGTCATTTTATATCTGCTTCCGGCCAATTTTTTCAGCATGCGAAAATCTTCTTCCGCCACGCAAAAAAACACTTCAGTCTCGTCCCTATAACGAATGTCCCGCAAGAAAGCGCCGCGATTTAATGCCTGCGTTAAAATTCTCTCCGGTTTAAAGCCCTGCAGCCTGACCCTAACCCAATACCTTATGAAATTCGATTCCCTGGATGTTTCCTTCAAGTTCCATTCGCCCTTCCCAGATTTCACCTATAACAAAATCACTGCCGTTAACAGTCACAAAAAAGCGTCCTGTATGGACTGTAATCTGGGTATCCGTAATCAAAACGACCCGCAGCACATTTTCCACGATAGCAGCATGTTCCGACGCCGTAACCTTCGGTCCGGTGATATCAAAATCATATGTCAATTCATTTATCAGTTTCATGATGTAAGTATATGAAGGAAATAACGGGATTATGCAGAACGAGATCAGGAAGCAGTCAACGTATCAATCGGTTTTGCTTTTGCCGCAAGAAAAAGCAAAAAAGACACCAATGGGCAAATTGAATGTCTTTTTTGAGTGTATAGTATCTATTAAAAATTTAAGTTGCCTGCTTTTACAGTCCCTTTTCTGTATAGAATTCGTCTATAGCTTCGTAAAAGGCGTCTATACATTCCCAGCTTGCATTAGGTCCAATATCACAGCCTGATGAAATGACAAAGTTAGGATACTGACGACACTTTTCCATTACGGCCTTCGTATCAGCTTTCATAGACTCGGCCGTACCAAAGCAGAACTGGGATGCGGGATCTATATTTCCCATAACCAGCTTATTTGCAGGAAGCAGCGGGCAAATATCCTCCATGTTGATTACATTACCAAAATGGTAACCCTCTGCATTGATTTCAATTAACCGGTCGGTCTTCGATCATTTCCGCCGCCTTTTTAACTGCGTCAATAAAGATCTGTGTACGGCCGTCGCCGATTTCCGGTACGCGCATATTCTCTGCGTCCTCTTTGGTCTTAATCAGCTCTCCCAATGTCGCAGGCACATCGTTTTCCGGTACTCTGATTTCTGCTCCACATGCTTCCGCTTCAATGGTTAAGTCCATCATGCTCATGGCTGCCAGGGACGGCGTTCTCTCTGTTAAAAATTTCATACCGTCAGCCTGGGTCTGCGCATCCGTTACCAGCTGTTTCACAGTAGCGCCTGTAAGCTGCACTGATGGAAATGTCAATACCGGCGCGCCTTTTTTCCTTGGAGAAGCGATTACACTCTCCTTCCACTCCCTCATATTTCTCTTGTTCATTGCTCTCCTCCTTGTATTGATACGATTTATTTCTTTTCGATTTAATCGCTTATAAGACTTTATCTATTATATGAACAATTCTATCTTATGATCAAATCATATTCTTGGAATTTTTATAGGAAGTTTAGTAGTTTTTTTGAACTATAGGCAAGCAAAATGGAGGCAGAATGTTTTCTGCCTCCATAATTGGTATTTTTATTATGCAAGAAATTCCATTACGACTTCCTTGACCATACCGCCGTCAGCAAGGCCTTTGACCTTACCCATGACAGGTCCCATGAGCTTACCCATATTCTGCTTGCCTCCTTCAATTCCAAGTGAGGCTGCAGTTTCCCTGACGATCTCCATGATCTTCTCTCTGGATAGCTGTTCCGGAAGATATCTGTTCAGAACTTCTATTTCCGCGTTATATGCATCGGCCAGATCTGTTCGTCCAGCTTTTTCAAAATCAGCGAGGGCATCCTTACGCATTTTTACCTGCTTGGATAAAATGGCAATAACGCCTGCGTCGTCCAGTTCTTCACGTTTGTCCACCTCATACTGCTTAATAGCGGCACGAGCAAGACTGATTGTATTTTTGGCGATTTCATCTCGAGATTTCATTGCCTCTTTGAAATCGGCCATCAATTGTTCTTTCAAAGTCATTTATATCACCTCGATTCTAAATGACTAATATTTCTTAGCCTTTTTTCTGGCGGCTTCAGACTTTTTCTTTCTCTTTACGCTCGGTTTCTCGTAATGCTCTCTCTTTCTGAGTTCGCTCATAACGCCGTCTCTTGCGCATGATCTCTTGAATCTCTTCAGAGCGCTTTCCAAACTTTCGTTTTCTCTAACGATTACTTGTGCCATATTCCAATTCACCTCCTGACTACTTTGAATCTATTGCTGTGAACAGTCTTTTGCCTATAACGCAAATATTATACTATTTTTGTCCACATTAGGCAAGGCCATTTTTAAAAAATATAGCGCAATCTACATTATATTTTTGCCATTTTTCCATTTCAGAAATGCCATTTCTTTAATCACACTACGGCAAATGCCTCAACCTTCGGTTAAAAACCTATTTTTGAACTTGCAAAATTTCATCTTCTCGGTTATACTGAAATATAAAGCGACTATCTAAATAAGGAAGCGAGGTGAAAAGATGCGCAATTTTTCTTGCTAAGTTAACACTGCATGATGGAATTACACCTGGAGCGGAGCATCCGCTTATTTCGTCGTGCAAACTGCAGGAAAAACGCACATCTTTTTAGATTTCTGAAGACTGCCGCTTTGACACGTTGGCAATGCGTTCTAACCGCATTCCGTCATATTTTTTGCGTCTTCTTCAGCCGCGGATTTTCTGCAGCTGATTTTTTTACGATGGAGGTGCAATCAATATGTCACAAATTTATGTAAACAATCTGACCTTTTCTTACGATGGAAGCTGCGAAAATGTCTTCGATCACGTCAGCTTCCAATTGGACACTGACTGGAAACTGGGTTTTACAGGTCGTAACGGCCGAGGGAAAACAACCTTTCTCCGCCTTCTCGCCGGACAGCTTTCCTACAGCGGAACAATCACTTCTGCCGTAGACTTTGACTACTTCCCTTTTGACGTACCCGATCCAGCGGCTATGACCATGGATATCTGTGAAGGAATACACCCCGAAGTTCAATATTGGCAGCTGGTTCGAGAACTCAATCTGATGGATGCTGCAGAAGACATCCTGTGGCAGCCCTTTACCACCCTGTCCGGAGGCGAGCGCACAAAAGCGCTTCTGTCCGTACTCTTTCTCAAAGAAAACCACTTTCTCCTGATTGACGAACCTACGAATCATCTTGATTTAGATGCGCGAAAAGCTGTCAGCGCCTACTTAAAGCGCAAAAAAGGGTTTATTCTCGTGTCGCACGATAGAGAGTTTCTCGACGGTTGTATAGATCATATCCTGTCTATCAATAAAACCAATATAGAAATTCAACAGGGAACCTTTTCCACGTGGTATTACAACAAAACACTGCGCGATCAATTTGAAGCAGCCGAAAACGAAAAGCTGCAAAAAAGCATCAAAGCGCTGGAGGCTGCAGAGCGACGATCAGCGACCTGGTCCGATAAGGTAGAGAAAACGAAAAACGGCGTGCGTAATTCAGGAATTAAACCGGATAAAGGTCACATCGGCGCACAGGCGGCAAAGATGATGAAAAGATCCAAGGCTGTACAAAAGCGCAGACTGCACGCTATGGATGAAAAGGAAAAGCTTCTCAAAAATACAGAACAAGCAGACGCCTTAAAACTATATCCCCTCACCTATCGCGCAGATACATTGCTCACTGTACAGGATCTGTCTATCACCTACGGGCAGCGCGAAATTCTAGACGGACTTACCTTTTCTGTGAGAGCTGGACAACGAATTGCTTTAAAAGGCCCAAACGGCTGCGGCAAATCCAGTATCCTAAAGCTCATCTGCGGCGAAAATATCTCTCACCAAGGAACGCTCCATACAGGCAATGGTTTAAAAATTTCCTATGTGCCGCAGGACGCCTCCTATCTATCCGGCAGCCTCCAGGATCTGGCGCGGCAACGCGGAATCGATCTAACACAGTTTCTAACGATTCTCCGGAAACTAGATTTTTCTCGCGCTCAATTTGAAAAAACAATGGAAACCTATAGCGGCGGTCAAAAGAAAAAGGTTCTGTTAGCTGCCAGCCTTTGTGAAGAAGCCCATCTGTATGTCTGGGATGAACCCCTCAATTATGTAGATATCCTATCTAGAATTCAAATCGAAAACCTTCTGGCGAACTATCATCCGACCATGATCTTCGTTGAACACGACGGCGCTTTCTGTGCTGCTGTAGCCACAGAAGTCCTGCAGCTGTAATCTATTCATAAGGAAAAAATGCTCTGCAAAATACGGCAGGGCATTCTTTTTTATTTTTTGTTTTTTCTTTCCATTATCACCAGAATTATGTTATGATAATACGTAAGTCAAAAAAGTCTGAAACGGTCACCGTCTGTCTCTCATCGCGAGATCACAGATTGACATCATATATCTTATCTCATACAAAACTACAAAGGAGGACTTATTATTTATGACAAACGATGCGAATCAAAACGGCATCAACGACGCGCGGGTTCTGGGAATTCCCAAGATGCTCATCCTGGGTCTGCAGCACACCTTCGCTATGTTCGGAGCAACGGTACTTGTTCCTATTCTAACTGGTCTCAGTGTTTCAACCACCCTCTTAATGGCAGGCCTGGGTACTCTTTTATTCCATTTTCTCACAAAGGGCTCTGTCCCTGCTTTTCTCGGCTCATCGTTCGCTTTCTTGGGAGGTTACGCAGCCGTAGCGCCAATGATCGATGGACAGGCTAATGAAGAAATGCTGCCCTACGCTTGCGGCGGCGTCTTTGCCGCAGGCCTGATATACGTAGTTATGTCGGCTTTGATAAAAGCCTTTGGCGCTAAGCGTGTAATGCGCTTCTTTCCGCCGGTAGTCACCGGTCCTATTATCATTTCCATCGGTTTGATATTGGCGCCCACCGCAATTACAAACTGTCAGACAAACTGGCCGTTAGCATTAATCGCGCTTCTTTCCATCATTATTTTCAATATATGGGGCAGAGGCATGGTAAAGATCATCCCAATCATTCTGGGCGTTGTAATCGCCTACATAGCCGCTGTTATTATGGGGGAAGTCGATTTAACCGCAATCGGTCAGCAGTCTATCATCGGATTACCTGATATCACAATTATGAAGTTTGACGTTTCCTCTATTATCACGATCATGCCGATCGCTTTGGCCACCATGATGGAACACATCGGCGATATTTCAGCAATTGGAGCGACTACCGGAAAAAATTATATTTCCAATCCGGGACTGCACAGAACCCTGCTGGGAGACGGACTTGCCACCTGTCTTTCCGCGGCCTTTGGCGGTCCTGCCAACACAACTTATGGCGAGAATACCGGGGTTTTGGCATTAACCAAAATCTACGATCCCAAAGTCGTACGGATTGCCGCTTGTTTTGCTATACTGCTTTCCTTTATTCCTAAGGTCAGCTACGCCATTTCATCGATCCCCGCTGCAGTTATCGGCGGCGTATCTCTAATCCTATACGGTATGATCTCAGCCATAGGTATTCGCAATGTGGTCGAAAATCAGGTAGACTTTACAAAGACAAGGAACACGATCATAGCAGCGCTGATTCTGGTCTGCGCGCTGGGCTTCAATTCCGTAGGCGGCGTCTCCTTTACTGTAGCAAACGCCACCATCACCCTATCGGGATTGGCAATCGCAGCTATCGTCGGCATCCTTGCCAACGCGATTCTGCCGGGCAACGATTATGAATTTAAAGAAGAAGATGGAACTGTAGAAAAATTCCAGACATTTAAACTATAGGTAGAGTAAAAGGCAAGCAGAACCATTCTACTTGCCTTTTTATATTTCACGCTTTTCTAATTTCACATTTTTTATTCATTTTGCTTAACGATACTGTTAACACTAATATCCCAAAACCAACGGAACAACAATAGGCACCGCAGCGCTCTGTACTACGCCGCTGATAAACGAATACATGGCAATATCGCCGCGGGTAGATCTTTCGATAAGCGGCAAACACACATCCATGGAAGAACAGGCAGGAACAGCCATGGCTTCCAAATATCCTATCTTTTTTGCCACCAGTGGAATAATCAGTACAGAAATAAACTCTCTCATCACATTATGCATGAAAGATACTGCGCTTGCCGTCACCAGCCCGGCCTCCATGATAATACCTGGCGCAAAGGTATACCATCCGAAACCTCCTCCGATCGCTAGAGCTTCCCGCAAAGATATCCCGGAGAGAAACGGCACGCATACTGCCGCGCCGACCAAAGTACCCAGCATAACTGCAGCGGGAAAAATTAACACACGCAGGCCAACCTGTCTGAAATGCTGCAGCGCGGTGCCGTCTACACCCATATCAAAGCCAACAAAATAAAGCAGCACACAAAGCCCAACGTTGATCATTGTCCCTACCAGACCTCCGAACGCTTCCATATCCGAAAAAATTTCCGGCACAATGAAATGGCCAAAAGCTAGACCTCCGGCTACGCATAATAAAATAATAACCGTCATGGAATTCAGCTTTTTTTCATTCGATTCTTCTGAGCCAGCATCCTGGCTGTCCTCCGGGGCAGACGCCTGTTTGTCCCGCAAATTGCCAAAACGGTCAATCCTCATGATCTTTCGCGCGCCTGTCATAGCCGCCACAGAAAAGATAATAATCGATATCGTCATGATCAACGCATATAATCCGATGGAATTCAGGTTATCTATAACCTCCTGATTCGACCCCATTCTCATACCCATAGCAAAAATCAAAATAATAATAGCCACTGTCTGCAATCTGCCAGTCCACTGAATCAGTCTCTGGTGTTCTCGCAATCTGCTCCCGCAAAAAAATCCTACTACCGCCATTGCCAGATAAAGGGCCAAATCACTCATATCTGAATCTCCTTTTTAATCATACTATAATATAGTATACTTCAAAAATAATAGACCGGCAACACCTACCGGTCCATTATTCAGATTTTTTCACTAGATTCTGGTTCAGTCCACTAGCGACATCAGCCCGGTGGCCAAGCCATCTTGCGTTTTCCAAGAATGTGAAAATGCAGATGCTTCACAGTCTGGAAAGCATCCTCACCGTTATTGCTCACAACACGATAGCCATTTTCAAGACCCAAATCAGCAGCAATCTCATGAATTTTAAACATAATATATCCCATCAGCTCTCGATCTTCTTCCTTCACATCGTCCAGAGAAGCAATATGCTTCTTTGGAATCACCAGCACATGGACAGGCGCTTGCGGATCCAAATCATGAAACGCGATCATCTTATCATCCTCGTAAGCTACTGTCGATGGAATCTCATGCTTTCCAATCTTGCAAAAAATACAATCAGCCATTTACAATCTCTCCTTTCATACCATCTTTATATTGTTCTAAAAGTCTTACCTGGTAAAACTGGTTTAGCATTTGCGGCTGGCCTTTTACATAAGCCTTTATATAATTGTCCGTGTAACCGGTTAAAAATCCGTCCTCCGTTGTCTCCTCGAACAAAACGCGTCTGACCGCCTTTTTACACGCATCGTAGAAACGTCCCGCGTCCTCATCAGCTTTCGCCATCAAAATCCGGCTTCTCCGCGTTTTGATATCGCCGGATATCTGGTCTGTCATATCAGCCGCCGGCGTGCCTTTCCTTCGTGAATACTTGAACGCATGTACCTTGCAAAAGCCCGCTTCATCGATGATAGAAAGGCTGTCTTCAAAATCAGCCTCCGTTTCTCCCGGAAAACCACAGATAATGTCTGTAGAAATACCATATAAAGGATCGAAATCCTTCAGCGCCTTCACTATGTCCAGGTACTCCTTTCTAGTATACCGCCGGTTCATTCGGTGCAGAACCGCGTCAGACCCGCTCTGAATGGACAGATGCAAATGCGGGCAAAGCTTTTCATAAATCAGAAGCCCCTTCACATAATCCGCGTTGATTACAGTCGGCTCCAGGGAACTGAGACGAATGCGAAAGTCCCCGTACAGCCCGTTCAATTCAGCGATTAGCGGCGCAATACCGTCATATCCCAAATCCGTTCCATACAGCGCAGTATTGATGCCGGTTAAAATCAGTTCCTTAAATCCTTTTTCCAGCAATCCCTTTGCTTCTTCCTTAATTTCTGCAAGCGGACGGCTTCTGACCTTTCCTCTCGCATACGGAATAATACAATAAGAGCAAAACCGGTTGCAGCCTTCCTGAATCTTAATGTAAGCTCGAGTTCGGCTCTCCATGGACGTAATGACGCCACTGGACTGATAATGATCCAGTTCCTCATACGCGCGTACATGACATTGGCTCTCGCCCAGATTTTGGTACTCCTCAATATATGCAAGCAAATTCTGCTTTTCCCCTGTACCGGCTACAACATCCACCCCTTCTATCTCACTGACCTCCTGTGGGCTCACCTGCGCATAGCACCCGGTAACCGCTACCACTGCCTGCGGATTTAGCCGTTTCATACGACGAATATACTGGCGTGACTTTCTGTCAGCCAGATTAGTCACAGTACATGTATTGATCACATAGACGTCCGCAAAACCGTCTTCCTCTACAATTTGATGTCCTGCAGCAGCAAACTGCTCCTTCATGGCTTCTGTCTCGTATTGATTGACTTTGCAGCCTAACGTGTGAAATGCAATTTTCATGAACGTCCCCTTTCAAACTCGTATACTTAAATAGTACAACCTTTTTCCCATTTCTTCAAGAATAATCTTCTGCCTATACCGATATATTGTCATGAAAGGATAATGATATGGCAAAGAAGTTTCTCTCATTTTTTCTCATATGTATGCTTGTCTGCACCATGGTCAGCGAAGGTAGTCTGTCAGGACTGGCCGTGTCTACTGTCGATGACGGGAAGGATCTGATCAAATGGGTAGACTTTGACATCTCCTACGAGGCTCTGGCGGACGCCATGGAGCTAGACATTGAAACCTGGGATCAGGACCTTCATATCAGTTGGATCGATGCGCTATCCTACCTTGCAGCCCGTTACGGCGGCAGTTTTTCTGGATATCACAAAGAGGATCTGATCTCCTTTGCTGAAACGCTGGAAAAGGGAAAATCCATAGAGGATATAACTAAAGACATCAAATATTTTGATTATTACAAACAAGCCTATACTGCCGTCATAGGCGGTTTTCTCGGACTTCGCCCCGACGGTACTTACGGGCTGGTCGCCTGTTCTCCTATCGCTGAAGGCTACTGGTACACAGACAGTGATGATTTCGGTAACGGTCGAAGCTACGGATTTGCCCGAAAACACCTGGGCCATGATATGTTCTGTTCAACAGGAACACCTGTCATCGCCGTAGAAGGCGGTAAAGTAGAAGCGCTTGGTTGGAATCAATACGGCGGCTGGCGCATCGGCATCCGCAGTCACGACGGATCTCGTTATTATTACTATGCCCATCTTCGCAAGGACGCGCCCTTTGCCAAAGGATTGAAGATCGGCAGCAAAGTCGAAGCTGGCCAGCTGATCGGATATTCCGGGCAAACCGGATACAGTATCAAAGAAAATGTCAATAACATCAACGTCCCCCACCTCCACTTCGGTATGCAGTTGATCTTCGACGAATCCCAGAAAGAATGCAATTCAGAAATCTGGATCGATACTTATGCCCTGATTCGCCTGTTGTCAAAGCACCGTTCCTCTGGAGCGGCGGATGCGCAGAAAAAGTCCCAGCAAAGCTCCGCGGCTGTGTCAGCTTCTTCAGCAGAACAGAACGAAAAACAAGTACAGGTTCCCATTCTCATGTACCACGGTTTAACGCAAAAGAGCAATCAGGTAAACGATTATTTTATCCCTGTGGAAACCTTTAAAAACGATGTGGCATGGCTGAAGGAAAATGGTTACACAGCGGTAACCATGCAAGATCTGATCGACTACGTTTACGATAAGTCAGGCGACGTCTCACTGCCCCAAAAACCGGTAGTCATTACCTTTGACGACGGTTATTACAATAATCATAAATACGGTACGCCCATTCTGAAGGAATACGGCATGAAAGCTGTTATTTCTGTGATTGGCAGCGCCTGCGAGGAAGCTGCACAGGCCGAGTACCGGGCAGAAGACTACTGCAACGCGACCTGGAATCAGCTAAAAGAAATGGCGTCTTCCGGTCTCTGGGAAATCCAAAATCATTCCTATGATCTCCATAAACAAAAAAACGGCCGCAAAGGCGCGCGAATCAAAGCAGGAGAAACCCAGGAAAAATATGAAGAAATGCTGCAGGCCGATCTAACACAGCTGCAAAAAAAGTTAAAAGAAACTACAGGTGTTTCGCCAATCACCTTCACCTGGCCCTTCGGCGCATACACCGACAGTGTTCGGCCCCTGCTGAAAAAAATGAACTTTCGTGCTACCCTCAGTTGTCGAAGCGGTATCAATACGCTAACAAAAGGTGATACAGAGGGGCTGTATCTACTGAAAAGGAATATACGAAAGCCCGGTGTTTCTATGGAAAGCATTCTAAAACAATAGTCCGCAAAAAATTACAGGAAGCCTTTCAGAAAGGCTTCCTAGTAAGGGGGATTAGCAAGTTTATCTTGCTTTGCAGTGTGTTGTGTGTGTGTTAAACAATTCAAATGAACTGTTCTAGGTTAGTATAATATACAGAGGTTATTTTTGAGTTATCTATCTATCGTCAAAATTTTCGTTTTTTCCCCAAAATATGCCGATTCAATTTCTCTGGCTTGATATCCTACAGTAAAACCAGGATTCTCACGATTTTGCTCAAAATAGGCTTTGATTCTGTTAGCAATATTTATCGTATTTTCCTCTTTTATATCTTCCAACAGTACCGCAAACTGATTTGCTCCGCTTCTGCAGAAAATATCACTTTGCCGAAGTCCGAAAGCCAAAGCCTGGCCCATAATTCTTATATGATTTTGCCGAACATCCTTTGACACGGAGATTCCCTTCTGAGTATCGAGAGAATAGATACATAGATACGATTTATTCTTAATGCGATCCACCCTTCTCGCCATCAACCGATAGATGGAACGAAACTCACCGTATTCCACAAAATAAGTAGCGGCATAGACCTTTTTTTCTTCAAGGTCGTCATGCACTTCTTCTATGGTCATATGTCCCTTTGGTTTTTGCTTAAGAATCTCCTTATAAGCGGATTCCAACCGGGCGTCAGGCATCGTTCCAAACTCATCGCTCAGAACAGCCCGCACCTTTTTGTACATATCCGACGCCGCGCTGTATTTTTTCATCAACGTATATGAACGAATAATATAGTAATAAAATTCTTCCGAATACGGCTGAATCAAAAGCGCATTCTTACAGATATCAATAATTTTCTGATATTCTCCTTTATCCAGCAACAATGCGGCCAATGTACGAATCGCTTTCTCAAAAAGCTCATAGTAATGCGTCTGGACAGGGAGAGCCCAGCTTTCCCTTTTCGCGTCCATATAGATATGTCCTTTATAACAATCAATCGCGTCTAAAAGGAAGCCTATCCGCTTTTCCGTGTCCTGGCTCGCCCTAACCTCCTCCAAATACCGATCAAATTGCTCAATATCCAGCCGATAGGGAATTTCTCTGTTAAAGCGATATCCTCCGTCAGCGCTGCGTATTACTTCTTTCCCAGGAACTCCTCCCAGACTGTCCAACTCCTTGCGCAGCTTAAACATCAGCACTTTCAAAGAATTCGCCGGGTTAGAAACCTCCATCTCCGGCCACATTCTGTCAATCAGCTCATCCTGAGAAATGACTCGGTTGTTGTTAAGGACAATATATTCAAACAACGTCCACAGCTTCCCGGATTTCGCGCCGCTTGTCCCTATCCCTACAACATTTTCCCCATATCTGACAGTAATACCGCCCAAAAGCTGTATTTCTAAATATTTCGCCTCACACATTTTACAGCTCACCCTCTCTAAACAGCACGCCGTTTTTAGCTTTCCCTCATCAGGAACTCTACAGCTTTACGAGCAGCTTCATCATCGCCCATCCATGGCCGCCTGCCTTCTTCATAATACATATACGGCTCGTCGCCCTTCCCGAGAATCAGCAGGCAATCTCCTTCCTTTGCCGTTTTTACAGCCGCTTCAATCGCTTTGTAACGGTCTTCAATGAACACCGACTTGTCCGCTCCGGAACCTTCTATAATAGCCGCCGCAATATCGCAAGGACGTTCATTTCTCGGATCCTCCTCCGTAACAAATACCTTTCGGCAATACTTTCCGGCAATCTCACCCAAGACCTTCCGCTTCACTCGATCTCTCTTACCCGCGCAACCAAACACAGTATAAATATCACCGCTGGCAATTTCTCTCGCATACTGAAAAACCTTTTCAAATCCATCCGGCGTATGGGCATAATCCACGATCAAATGGAAATTCTGTCCGGCTTCAATCATCTCCATACGTCCGTCTATCTGAGAAATGTGAGCCATATACGGCAACATGTCCTCTATTTCCATACCGGATTGATGCATCGCCGCTATGGCGCCCAGAAGATTATAGATATTATAGAGAGCAACCAGATTAGTTTTCACAGAATATTTTCTGCCGCCGCAGACCAGAGTAAAGTCCGTTCCGTCAGCTCTCAGACTCACATCCTCTGCTCGGTAATCCGCCTCAGCCTGCACGCCGTACGTCACATACGGACAGCTGCAGCTTCGAGCCAACTCCGCAAAGCTGCCCTCATCCGCATTCAAAACCGCTTTTCCTGACGGTTTCATATGGGAAAACAGTAACCTCTTGGCATCAAAATACGCTTCCATCGTCTTATGATAATCCAAATGATCATAGGTCAGATTGGTAAAGACCGCTATGTCAAAATCCACCGTATCCGTCCGGCCCATGGCTAATCCATGGGAGCTGACTTCCATAGCTACAGCCTCCATTCCGTAGTCAACCATTTCCCGCAGGCTTTCATGAATCTCCAACGCGTCCGGCGTGGTCAGATTTGGCACACGGCTTACGTCGCCATACTCCACAGCAATTGTCCCCATATATCCGCAGGGTTTTTTCTTTCCGTATATATCCCGTATAATACTAGTGGTCGTAGTTTTTCCATTCGTTCCCGTAACGCCAAAAACAGTCATCTTCTTGCTGGGTTGGTCAAAGAACAGGTCGCAAATTCGATTCAATTCAGCATTAACGTCCTCGACTTTGATATAAGCAACGCCGGCTGCTTCGTCCAGATCGTCAGAGTGAACAACCGCACACGCGCCGGCCTGACACGCTTTGTCCGCAAATCGGTGGCCGTCCGCTTCCAAACCTTTCAGGCAGAAAAACAGATCTCCGGATTTCGCTTTACGCGAGTCGATACATAATCCGCTAATCTCCCTTTCGAATTCATTTGGCAGTTCTTCAAATAATTTTGATAACAGCATATTTCCCCTCCTTACTCTTTTGCCAGCACTGGACCGTCATACTGGAAGGAAGGCATCAGTTCTAACTTAAATTTATTCTGTTTCCGCTTTAAATCGATTTTTTCACGAATTTCCTTATCCTCGCAGACGCCGGTTCGAATATACTGATCCAACGCCGCATAGGTGAATCCCAGATTTTCTTCATCAGTCAGTCCGGAAAGCCCGTCTATCGGTGTCTTCTCTACCAGTTTTTCCGGCAGCCCCAATTCACGCCCAATGGCCTTAACCTCCTGAACGGTCAACTTTGACAGAGGGCTGAAATCTCCCGCGCCATCGCCGTATCGTGTAGCATAGCCAACCCAGTCCTCTGACAAATTGCAAGTGTTAGCCACACGGCCGTTCATGGATTGTGCCACTGCATAGGTTGCTGCCATCCGCAGCCTTGCAGGCAGATTCACCTTTGTCTGCTTACTGATTTCCACAGGCATCTGTGCCGTCACCCCATGCATCATACCGTCAAAGCTGTCTTTTATATTGATGATACAATGCTCTATATCAAGATGCGAAACCAACAGCTTAGATGCGTCAATATCCGCTTGTTCCCCGCAGGGCAGCAGCACGCCGAAAACTCGTTCCTTTCCCAAAGCCTCCACACACAAAGCGGCCACTACGGAGCTGTCCTTCCCCCCGCTGATTGCCACAATCGCCTTGCAATCTCTCCCATTTTCCTCAAAAAAATTCCGAATCCATTCTATGATCTGGTTCTTAACTTCTTTTGCGTTAAATTCATACATATTCGTCACCTCGTATTCTGACTACCGCATCTTCTACTCCACGATAATCTGACACGCTTTCATCGCGTTCAGCGCCGTCTCGTGGCTCTCTGGCGTTACACCGGCACAAAGGCGACTATCCACCTTTACCACCGTTTCCGGAAAAGCTGCTTTGAGAATCAAAGCGTTAGAAATAACGCAGATATCCGTACAAACGCCTATCACTTCTATTTCTTCCGGTACGCCTCCGCACTTTCTCTCAATCCACTCCGGCAGCTGCATAGACCCAAAGGCCGGCTTATCCAATATGTCTTCCTCTGAAGCTAACGGCTGAAGACAATCGATCAGCTCATGTCCCGGCTTGCCCTTCACACAGTGCACTACAGGCAGCATCCTGCCCTCCTGCGTATCAAGATAATCATCACTATGGGTATCTCTGGTAAAGAGCACCTTCTTGCCGTCCTCCTTACATTCCCGTATTCTGCCGGCAATACCCTCAGTAATCGCCTGCGCTTCCATATTTGCCAACGTACCTGTAACAAAATCTGTCTGCATATCTATAACAAGTAAAACCTTTTCACTATTCATTTCAATCTCCTTATAATTTTGTATATATAATGGTAATAGTATACATCAAAACACCAGCGAGGTCAACGAATTAGCATCGCTGATCCCATTGTAAATCCATATAAATTAAGGAATTATATCAAAGAAAGATTAGAAAAATTTTGAAATTATGTTTGGCAAGAATGTGCGGCTAGGAGTATAATTTGATTGTAAAACTTCAAAGGCAAAACCGTCGCGAGGCGGTGACGCAAAGCTATAGGGTCTTGATGGATCGACAAGACAGCCAGTTGCATTTTTACGGTAGACGTTTAATTTCTAATGGTATACGAATATAGCTCTGCGATCATCGCAGAGCTGTTTTTGTCTGTATGTCAGATGCGATTAGCGTCAAATCAAGAAATCCAGGAAAAGGAGGATATCTTGCCAAAGCCGGCGAAAGCCGGTGACGGAAAGCTAGAGGGCCTTACCATCCCCATGGTTGGCAGCCAGCTGTCCGGGCAGGGACATATGCCCGGTAAAAAGCGGAGAAATCCGTAAGATGGGGAAATTTATGAAAAAATTCAAAAAAGCAGCGAGTATTTTTCTTGCCCTGCTCTTAGCGCTGGGAACGGGCAACATGTCTGCTATGGCGGCAGACGAAGGTCTGTCAAATGTTGAAAACGGTGTTTATACTGATACTATAGACATTGTTGAAAACGAGTCGCCCGGCCCAAGTACCGACAATGAAGTAAAAACTCAACCGGACGATACAGGTAACGGCGACGCTCCGATTACCGAAGATGACAACAAAATTGAGTTGTCCGGCGCAGTCAAAAGTCTTACGGCCGGCGGACAAGCAGATGGCAATATCGTAACATTCGGAGCGGGTACAAATCTCTCCTACACTGCAGAGGGTAACGACGAGGGTCGTGATTCTGACTGCTGGTGGGCCGGTATTGAAATTACCGCGCCGGAGGGCGCTGCTGAAAACGCACAGTATCAGAAAATCACACAGTGGTGGAACGACGCAGATGGCACGAGCGCTGCGTGGGGCAGCGCGACTGCATGGAGTGATAACAACGACGGAACTTTCTGGGTGCCTGTAAAGCCTGAGTATTTCAAAAGCTACGGAAACACGCTGAACTACCGCTACCAGTTTGACTGGAACGGCGACGGCACATATGAGCAGCAGGTTGTCGTAAAGGTGACAAAGGATGTACAGTTTAGCGAAATAAAGCGTACCCATGTAGCAAGAATTGGCAGCGTCGGCTATACTAATTTACAGAAAGCTATTACTGAGGCAACTGACGGTCAAACCGTTTATGTACTGAAAAACTCTGCTGGCGCAAAGATGGAAGATGCAAAAACAGTAAATTTGTATATTCCTTCCAATATTAAAGTAAGGAATTGTCCAGCTCCGAACAACAAACAATATTCTTATTATTTGGGAATATTGGATGGAACACTGAACCTAAGCGGTGGCGGAACAGTTGAAGGTACCAATTATGGAATAAACGCACAGGGTGGAACCGTAAACATTGATGGCGTTATTGTTAAAAGTAATCCTATTGCAGGAAAAACTGTGCAGACCTCAGCAGACAAAAAACTTCTTTAAACACTATTGCAATTTATGCTAAAAATGCTGTCGTAAATATTAAAGGCGGTCTGGTGGAAGGCGGCAAAATAGGAAGGAGTACAATCAAAAGTGGTACGCTTTCTAGGCTTTCTGCTGGTATATACGCAATCGAAAGTTCGGTTATAACAGTAGAAGGCGGTACGGTGAAAGGTGGCTTAGTAGAAGATGACATCGTCGAAAATGCTAAGATAGGAAAATCTACTGGCTTCTCAAGCGGTATATACGCAACTGGAAATGTTTCTGCTAACATTACAGGCGGAACAGTTGGTGCAGCTGAAAATGTTTTATATGGCTTATACGCTTTATAGGGAGCGAATGTTACTGTAAACGGAACTGCGAAAGTTTTCGATTCAGGCAGTGGCGCTGCTGTTCTGGGAAATGGTACCCAGGCACGCACAAAGCTAACTGTTGACGGAAATTGCGTCATTAAAAGCGCAGGTTATGGTATCTGCGGTAATGGTTCTAGCGACGGAACTGTCATTGAAATCAATGGTGGTACGATTACCGAAGACGTTACTGCAATTTATCATCCGCAGGTGGGCGATATGACTATCAATGGCGGTACAATCACTGGACAGAATGGCGTTCAGTTTACTGGAGCCGGAAATCTTACAGTTACAGGAGGAAACATCACCTCCACTTTGGAATATACCGAATCACCGCAAAAGCCGCCAACGCATACCGACGGTACAGTTGCAGACGGCGCGGCTCTCTCTATGGTGTCCCGCGGCAGCGGCTGGCAAAAGGATGGTGAAACGATGAATGTTACCATCTCCGGCGGCTATTTCACCAGTTTGAACAATTCTGCTGTGGCTGTATACCGAATAAAACAACAAGCTGATAAAACATGGGAAGTTGGAGATGATACCGGACTGCCAAGCTACTTGAAGAATCTAACCATTACGGGCGGTACCTTTACAGGGAACGTACAGCAGAAGGATGTTCTGTATATCGATCATCTTGCAGACGATGCGGTCAGCATTTCCGGAGGATATTTTAATCAAGATATCGATGACACAGAGGAAGTGGATACTGTTTATGTAACTGAAGGATACGCTTCTCACACAGTAAATGAACCCGCAAATTACTTCCATGTTCATCAGCCCAAGGGCTTCATATATTTCCACGATGCAACTCACCACAGGAAGGGCTGCGAAGGTAATCAAAATTGCATTGAGGGTAAGCTTAAAGAAACGCATAACTGGAACGACGGCGTAGTAACTACATGGCCTACCTACACTTCTGAAGGCGTTCGCACCTTTACCTGCGTAACTTGCGGTCATACAAAAACCGCGCAGATCCCTAGAGTAATAGATACGTCCGGCACTGTTATTCCAGATCCTAACGTTCCACTGGGGCTTGGACCGGATAACCCGGATAACCCAGACACACCGGATAATCCGATCATCGACGATCCTGACGTTCCTCTCGCTCCTAATCCGGACGAACAGCTTCCGTCAGATGAAACACTTATTGATGATCCTCAGATGGGATGGGTCGTTGTCATGATTTCCGGGATCGGCTTACTCTGGATGATCCTTACAGAGAAAAAGCGTATGCGCAGCAAAAACTAATTCTAAAATGAGAAGGCTGTTGCATTAACAAAAATGCTAATATGCTCCCTTCCAGATAGACATGGAGGGGAGCATATTTTTGTCCCGAAAAGCAAACGGATTACTTCCAAAGGGAAATCTTCAGACAGGAAAAGGACCGTTTCAATGTGAAACGGCCCTTTTCTTTGAACTATTATGAGAACTCAAAACTTTTTGCAGGTCTATTTTTCTGTTTTCTCTTTTCTTCTGATGAGAATTGTACCCAGCGTTCCCGCTGACGCCAGCAATATCCCTGTCAGCGCCAGTAAAGGCGTTTCATCACCAGTTCTCGGTTGTTTAGGATCTGTCGGCTTACCATCAGTTTCCATATACTCGTTCTCCGGCAATTCCGGAAGCGGAGCAAGCGGAACGTCAGGATCGTCGATGATCGGATTATCCGGTGTGTCTGGGTTATCCGGGTTATCCGGTCCAGGGCCCAGTGGGACGTCAGGATCTATAATCGGAATATCCGGTTCAGGTGTAATCGGTCCCGGCGGCGTAATCTGCGGCGTATGTGTATTCGTAATTACATACCCATTGACGCTGCTGGTATACCCTTCTGGTACATTTGGTTCATCAACCGTATATACAGCCTTCTCGCCTGCAACATACTTAGGCAAGGTTACATTCAAAGACCAATGATTCTCAGCCGTCAAAGTTACAGTCTGTACAATCTGGTCACCATTTTTGATCCGAATGCCAATTGACACAGGACGAAGCTTATCCTTATCATTGTCGTCATTCCAAACCTTTGAAATAGGGATTATGATTGTTTCCGGCGTATGCACATTGGTAATTGTAGTCGGCGTAACAACTGTTTTTTCATAATCAGCTGGAACGCTAACCTCGTCAACAGTATATGAAATCTTCGATCCGTCCTTAAACGCAGGGAGATGATCCCACGTATACGTCCAGTTCTCTGCCTCGCGCAAAGCTACCGGTTCTCCATAAGAAACTCCATCTGCAAAGAGCTGCACCTGAATACTGTCAGGGCGTTTTCCGTCCTGATTATCATTATCATTCCAGATCTTTGTCACATTCCACTTTACAGTTTCTGTCTGACAGCTGTTTGTGATACGAAAACTTAGCATTCCCTCTGTCTCACTGCGGGTTATTTCTGACGTCACATAGCCTTCTCCGGCATCCACTTCTGCAATAGTATAGACAATTTTCTGGCCTCCGCTGTATTCCGGCAAACCGCTCCATGTGTAAGTCCATTCATTTACCGATGGTACGGCTTCAGGCGTATTTTCCAAGTCAGTCCCTTCATTTTTATCTGTGTTCTCAGAATTGGAAATCTGGTTCTGATCTGCCGTTTCATCTTCTGGCTGCCACTGCTCTGCATCAGTATCAATATTTGATTCATCCTGCTGATCAGACTTGACTGCCTCCTCCGGCTGTTCATTTACTTCCGGCGTTATATTATCAGCTGGTATTTCCTGTGGTTCATTTACTTCCGCCTCATTAAGCTTTTGTTCCTGTTTCGGCGTCTCTGGTGAGCTCATGGTGACAGGCTGCCCATATTTCTCTCCATTGGCATATAACTGAACCTGAATGCTTTCAGGACGTTTACCATCCTGATCGCTGTTATCATCCCAGATTTTATGTACCGTTACATCGATACTCCTTGCATGATTCACAATTTTTCCATCTACAATATCCGCGTTGACTTTACCAAACTCCACGCCGATTTTTTTATCAGCGCTCTTGTGATATCCTGTCGGAACTTTGGTTTCTTCAAGCGTATACTCATGGCCTGATGGAATTCCAGAAAAAGATATCTTACCGGAAGCATCACTAACGGCCGTCATACTAAAACTACCATTGTCATCAGCTGTTAAAGTAAATTCTACACCGGTAAGAGACTTTCCGGAATCATCCACTTTCGTGAACTCCAAATCTCCAGTATAGCCTTTTACAGACGGAACGTTAAAATATGCGGTTTCAAGTTCAGTCTCTGTTTCTTTTCCCTTTTCTTCAATCAGATAAGTCAAAGAAGTCACGCCGTTGACAGGATAATATTTATCCATCTCAAATCCAGCTTTCAGGTTATTAAGCTTCACACGATAGGATAATCTGTACGTATAAGAAGCCGCGCCGTTTTCCTGTTTGCTAGTTTCATCTGGTAATACCTGCTTTAAGTCCCATGTAAAACCGTCCTCTGTAACAGATACGCCGTCGTTCTCAGCCAGAGAAGAATCCGCAAGCTTAATGTATTCTCCCATCGGATCCGTGAGAATATATGCCTTTGCCTGTAGCTCAATCAGCTGTGAAATCTTCTTAAAAGTTGCGACAAGCTTATCAGCGTCATTGGTTGTAAAGCACGTAAAACCGCAAGATCTGAGCCAGGAAGGAATAGACTTTTCCAGAGAACAGCTATTCTCTATCACTTCATATTTTCTCTTGTTCCATGTTCCCCATTCTTCACACTTGATTTTATCATCTTCTCTGCCGATATAAACAGCATACTTATTTACGTTGGAAAAATCGTTTTTCATCAAAGCTTCAACATTAGCATGACAGCTATGGCTGGTTGCACTGCCTGGCCCTTTACCCGCGTCGTAATAAGTTGGTTTTCCATCAGTCAAAAGAATGATATTCTTATTGGCAATTTCAGATACTTCTGGCGAATTCAATAATGATTTTGCATTCTGAAGACCTGCCTCCATATTTGTTCCCCCATCAGCTTCAAGAGAAGAAATTGCCTGACATTGCCAATTACCAGTCCTTTTAAGATCATCCGCGTCTGTCCATCCCTGTTTCATTTCCGCATTTTTACTGAAGCTTACAATCGCGACCTTACGCTGACCGTTCTCAGAAGTAAAACCATTAATAAAGGTCTGCGCTGCTTTTTTTGCCTGCGTTAAACGGGTTTGGCTAAAAAGACCGCCGATTTGGTCATTCATACTTCCAGACGTATCGATTACCAATACAACCGCTGCATCCTCAGAGATTTCCTTCCTTTCAATCTTGTCCTTCGTAACCACTTCCAGATCAACATCGAAAACATTTTCCCTATCTGTCGGACGAATGGTCTTATTGACCTTAATCTGTCCGTCAGCATAAGTCTGCTGCGTATCGCCCGGCTGCAGATTGTTTTCTGAAGATAGTCTTCCTGAAACGTCATCCGCCTCAAAATAGTTTCCAATCTGTGCTGCGCTACCGTTTGGTTCTGCCTCTGTGCTGTTATCAGCAAATACAGATAACGGCATCAGTCCCACCACGATAAGCAGACTTAGAAAAAGACTGGCTGCTTTTTTAAATTCTTTCATAAAATTCCCCATCCTGCGGTAATTACCGCTTTTACCGGGTCACTCCTTTTACCCGGACAGCTGGCTGCCAACCATGGGGATGGTAAGGCCCTCTAGCTTTCCGTCACCGGCTTTCGCCGGTTTTGGCAAGACATCCTCCTTTTCATAAAATTTTTGATTCTGACGTATTTCAACGTCCTGCATACAGGCAAAAAGCCTTGCATCGAACGCAAGGCTATAGTCGTCTTATGCAAATCAAAGGTGTATCCTTTATCGTAAAATGCAACTGGCTGTCTTGCCGATCTGTCAAGGCCCTATAGCTTTGCGTCACTACCTCACGGCAGTTTTGCCTTTTTTTATTTACAATAAACATTATACCCCCCCCCGGTACATTTTTGTCAACCTTCTCATGAACCATTTTTTACATTTTCTTGTCATCTTCTGTTTTCCTTGTCAAATGATTAAAAGCTTCATTATAGTGTATAAATATACCAGCAAGGCGCACAGAGTAAACGCATAAAGGCCTCTGCTTGAAGTTTCAATTCTTGACAATCAAGTACGCATGCTCCTATTTCCTCATGGCAGTCGCATATACGCAACAATTTCGCAATTCTTATTAAAAATTGCGCGCACCTATAAAAAGACGCAGCAAACTACTACTTTTTCGTAAAAAATTGCGTCAAGCAGCGGGAACACGCAGCTATCCATGTATCTTTTCATGAAAGTTGCGCGTATACAGAATTACCCCCCTGTTTTATGTGGGAAAATCAAACTTTTATTGCACATTTTTCTATAAAATAAAGAAAAAAACTGCTTAATACGCAAGTTTAACTAAAAAGGATGCAAATAGCTGCGCTTTTTGCAGAGTAAACGCAACCATAAGCAAAAAAGAATAAAAAAGCTGCGTGAGCGCCGTAAAATCCCCTTTGATGCGAAAACGACTACCGCAGGATTCCTGTGCAAAGCATACCGTTTGCCTTGCCTAATACAAACTGTCATGTTAAAATGGAACTATCAAAAATCAGTGACAACAGAAAGGAGCTAATGCATGGAGCATAGAACAGAAACCAGGGTTGGTCTCATCTCTATTATCGTCAAGGATACAAAGGTGATTGAACAGCTGAATGAAATTCTGCACGCTTACCGCGACTATATTATCGGCCGCATGGGCATTCCCTATCGCGAAAAAAGCATTCAGATCATCAGTGTTGCCATAGACGCGCCACAGGATGTTGTCAACGCTTTATCCGGTAAAATTGGAAGACTGTCCGGCGTTAGCAGCAAGGTGGCCTATGCCAATGAATGATAAACACGCGGAAACAATCAATCAGTTGAAGATTAGAGAAATGCCAGACAGCCACAGCCTAAAGGCGCTTCTTTCTGATCCTGATCCTGCAGTCAGCAGGGCGCTTGCTCTGGCTGCGGACAATATACGCCAAAAAAACTACGGTAATAAGGTCTACATTAGAGGACTGATCGAATTTACCAATTACTGCAAAAATGACTGCTACTACTGCGGCATTCGACATAGTCACGCCAACGTCAGCCGATACAGGCTTTCACCGGAACAGATATTGGACTGCTGCGAAACCGGATATCAGCTGGGGTTTCGTACTTTTGTCCTGCAGGGCGGCGAAGATCCGTACTGGACTGATCAAAGACTATCTGATCTGGTTGCCGCAATCCGAAAAAACTTTCCGGACTGCGCTATTACCCTGTCCATAGGCGAACGCAGCAGAGAAAGCTACCAGAAGCTCTTTCACGCAGGCGCAGATCGATATCTGCTCCGTCATGAAACAGGCGACAGCCGCCACTACAGTAAATTACATCCAGACAGCCTTACTCTGGAAAACAGAATGCGCTGTCTGCGTGATCTAAAAGAAATCGGCTTTCAAACTGGATGTGGGTTCATGGTAGGTTCTCCTTACCAAACCCTGGACTGCATCATAGAGGATCTGCGTTTTCTCATGGAATTCCATCCTCATATGATAGGAATCGGCCCTTTTTTACCGGCCGCCGGAACTCCCTTTGAAAGTCAACCTGCAGGTTCATCTGAGCTAACAATCAGACTTCTCAGTGTAATCAGACTCCTGCTTCCAAAGATTCTCCTTCCGGCTACTACGGCTCTGGGAACTGCTGAGGAGGATGGTCGCGAGCGAGGTATCAAAGCCGGTGCAAACGTTATCATGCCTAACCTTTCACCCAAGGATGTGAGAACAAAATATATCCTCTATGACAATAAAATTGCTACCGGAGATGAGGCGGCAGAAAGTGTAGCCCATCTGAGAAAGTCCATGGAGAATATCGGCTATCAGGTTGTCGCCGAACGAGGTGACAGTCTTGAAATATATTAAATTAACTAACAGGAAAGTCCCGGCAAACCCCGGTTCTGACCTGAAAGAAAGGAAAAAACATATGTATAATCCAAAATCATTAAAAGCTGAAGAATTCATCTGCCATGACGAGATCATGAAAACGCTGGAATACGCAGATGAAAACAAAGACAATAAGGAACTGGTAAGACAGATTCTTGACAAAGCGGCGCTCCGCAAGGGCATTGATCACAGAGAAGCCTCTCTACTTCTTGCGTGTGAAGACCCAGAGGTCATTGATGAAATCTGCAAGCTGGCGGAACAGATCAAGAAAGATTTCTATGGTAACCGCATCGTCATGTTCGCGCCGCTATACCTTTCCAATTATTGTGTTAACGGCTGTGTTTACTGTCCATATCATCATCAGAATAAGCACATCGCCAGAAAAAAACTGACCCAGGACGACATCCGGCGCGAAGTAATCGCTCTGCAGGACATGGGGCACAAGCGTCTGGCTCTGGAATCCGGAGAAGATCCTGTCAACAGCCCAATTGAATACATTCTGGAGTGCATTAAAACGGTCTACTCCATTAACCATAAAAATGGTGCAATCCGTCGTGTCAATGTCAACATCGCTGCTACGACCGTAGAAGAATACAGAATGTTGAAGGAGGCAGGTATCGGTACTTATATCCTGTTCCAGGAAACATATCATAAGGAAAGCTATGAAAAACTTCATCCAACAGGACCAAAACACAACTATACATGGCATACCGAAGCTATGGACAGAGCTATGGAAGGCGGCATTGACGATGTAGGTCTGGGCGTTCTCTTCGGATTAGATTTATACCGCTACGAACTTGCCGGTCTGCTGATGCACGCTGAGCATCTGGAAGCTGTACATGGCGTAGGACCACATACGATCAGCGTACCGAGAATCAGACCGGCAGACGATGTGGATCCTGCAGATTTTGACGGTGGCGTCGATGGAGGTATCACAGACGATCTGTTTGCCAAAATTATCGCTATCATTCGTATCTCTGTGCCTTACACCGGTATGATCATGTCCACCAGAGAGAGCCAGGAAATGCGCGCCCGCGCCCTTCACTTAGGTATTTCTCAGATCAGCGGCGCTTCCAGAACCAGTGTCGGCGGCTACGATGAAGAAGAACCAGAAGATGAAAACTCAGAACAATTTGAAACGGACGACAGAAGAACTCTGGATGAAGTGGTGAAATGGCTCATGGATATGGACTACATTCCGAGCTTCTGTACCGCATGCTACAGAGAAGGCCGTACCGGCGACCGCTTCATGAGCCTCTGTAAAAGCGGGCAGATCCTAAACTGCTGCCACCCTAACGCCCTGATGACACTGAAAGAATATCTGGTGGATTACGCAAAACCAGAAACGCGCCAAGTAGGAGAACAGCTGATTGCCAGAGAGCTTAACAACATTCCGAAAGAAAAAGTCCGTCAGATCGCGGAAGAGTATATCAAGGAGATCGAACATGGCAAAAGAGACTTCAGATTTTAATAAGACGCCCTCCGCAAATCGGCTTCATATCAGCTTTTTCGGACGGCGCAATGCCGGAAAATCCAGCCTTGTCAACGCTGTCACCGGACAGGATCTGGCGATCGTCAGCGATGTAAAGGGCACAACGACCGACCCTGTAAAAAAGGCTATGGAATTACTGCCTCTTGGACCTGTGGTCATCATTGATACACCCGGTATCGACGACAGCGGCGCGGTTGGCGAGAAGCGGGTCGAAAAAACCCTTCAAATCCTCAACAAAACCGATATTGCCGTACTGGTTGTCGACCAAACTGCAGGCATGTCAGCCGAAGATGAAGCTTTGGTCAGCATGTTCCAAAAGAAAAAAACGCCATTTCTTTTAGTTTTTAACAAAGGAGATCTGCCTGAAGCTACCAAAAACGTCCGGCTCTCCGGCATTTCTTACCCTTATATAACGGTAAGCGCCCTGACCGGTCAGGGAATAGAAGAACTAAAAAACAAACTTGCGTCTATTGCAAAGTCCGCCCAAACAGAAGATAAAAAAATTATCGGAGACAGGCTGCCTGACGGCGGCCTGGTCATCCTGGTAACGCCCATCGACAGCTCTGCACCCAAAGGCCGCATGATTCTGCCCCAGGTGCAGACCATTCGTGATATTCTGGATGCACACGCGTCCTGCATGGTCTGTCAGGTTTCAGAGCTTCCCGGATGTCTTTCCGCGTTGAAGGAGCCTCCGGCCCTGGTGGTTACAGACAGTCAGGCGTTCAATCAGGTTAAGGATATCGTTCCCGAAGATGTCAAGCTGACCTCCTTTTCTATTTTGTTTGCCAGATATAAAGGAATTCTGGATACAGCGTCAGCAGGCGCGCACCACTTGTCAGCTTTAAAGGACGGCGACAGAATTTTGATCTCTGAGGGATGTACCCACCACAGGCAATGTGAGGATATCGGTACAGTAAAACTGCCTGATTGGATTTGCCGCTTTTCAGGGAAAGATCTGACCTTCGAATTTACCAGCGGAGGCGAATTCCCGCAGAAAGAAGAAGCGCTCAAACAGTATGCTCTCATCGTTCACTGCGGCGGCTGCATGCTCAACGAACGGGAAATGGAATCACGTATGTCCCTTGCGCAAAGCGCCGGAACAGCGTTCACCAATTACGGTACTTTAATCGCTCATATCAATGGAATATTAGACAGAAGTCTGGAGATATTTAATGCATAACGATAAAATAACCAAAAGCCGCAGGGTGGTGGTCAAGGTAGGGACCTCCACCCTGACCCATAAAAGCGGCAAAATAAATATTCGCCACATAGAGGCTCTGTGTAAGGTTCTCAGCGACCTGCAGAATGCCGGTAAAGAAATTATACTGGTTTCCTCCGGAGCTATCGGCGTTGGCGTTGGAAAATTAGGATTAGGAAAGCGTCCCGATGAAACCAGTAAAAAACAAGCTCTTGCCGCCATAGGACAGTGCGAGCTGATGTTTATGTATGACAAGTTCTTTGGAGAATTCAATCATACGGTAGCTCAGATTCTATTGACATACGATGCCGTAGACAGCGAAACGGATCGCCACAACGTGCAAAATACATTCAGTGAACTGCTTTCCATGGGCGTTATACCGATTGTCAATGAAAATGACACTGTTGCTACCAACGAATTAGAAGGTCACAATATCGGCGACAATGATACATTGTCAGCCATGGTGGCTGTTTTAACAGAATCCGACCTTCTTGTAATTCTCACTGATATCGACGGTCTCTATGACCGAGACCCCCGCAAAGATGAAAACGCCAGACGGATACCTTTTGTCCCTGTAATTGATGAAAAAATAGAGGCGCTGGCAGGCGGCGCAGGTTCTGCGTTCGGTACTGGCGGCATGGCCACAAAGATCAGCGCTGCCAGACGTTCCACCGCGGCCGGTATCCCCTGCTGCGTAATAAAAGGCGATAATCCGGCCAATCTCTACGCGCTCTTTGACGGAGCAGATATCGGAACTGTATTTGGTTGTAAGGAGGTATCATCATGACAGAACTGGAAAAAATGGGTCAGCTGGCTCGGCAGGCGGCGCGCAGGCTGCGTACTGCTTCTCCTGAAACAAAAGAACGAGCTTTACTTGCTATGGCCGATGCTTTGATCGAACATACAGACGAAATTCTGACAGCTAATGCCGCGGATCTGGCAGCTGCAGAAGGCATATTACCGCCTTCTATGATCGACCGTCTGTCATTAAATACAGAGCGAGTTGCCGGTATGGCAGAAGGTATTCGCGCTGTGGCAGTCTGGCCTGATCCGGTTGGCAAAATATTAGAAACGATTAAGCGGCCTAACGGCCTTTTTATCGAAAAAACCGCCGTTCCACTGGGCGTCGTCGGCATCATCTTTGAGGCTCGTCCTAACGTAACCAGCGACTGCGCCTCCCTCTGCATCAAAGCGGGTAATTCCTGCATTCTCAGAGGAGGCAAGGAGGCTTACCATTCCAATGCGGCCATCGCCTCCATTATGAGGAAAGCTCTGGCAGAAACAGGTTTTGATCCTGACTGCATACAGCTGGTCGCAGATACCTCACGGGCTTCGGCGCAGGAAATGATGACAATGACAGAGTACCTGGATGTTTTGATTCCAAGAGGCGGCGCCGGATTGATCCGTTCAGTGGTAGACAACGCAAAAGTTCCTGTTATAGAAACCGGCGTGGGGAACTGCCACATCTATGTAGATAAAGCCGCAAATTTAAACATGGCCGCAGACATCGTATTTAACGCAAAAACTTCCCGTCCTTCCGTCTGCAATGCTGCGGAAAAGCTTTTGGTCCACGAGCATGTGGCAGCAAAATTCCTGCCTCTTTTGGCAGACCGTCTGGCCTCTGAAAATGTTTTACTGCGGGCGGATAAGACGGCAAAGGAATTTCTGCCAGAAGCTGAAGCCGCCGGTGAGGAAGATTGGGCTTGCGAATATCTGGACTATATACTGGGCGTCAAAACGGTATCTTCCTTAGACGATGCAATTGACCATATCGAACAATACTCGTCACATCACAGCGACTGTATTGTGACGGATGACGTAAACGCCGCAGCTATTTTTCTTGCTTCCGTAGATTCGGCCGCCGTTTATCACAATGCCTCTACCCGCTTCACCGATGGCGGAGAAATGGGACTTGGCGCTGAAATCGGCATCTCAACCCAAAAGCTCCATGCCAGAGGACCGATGGGTGTTGATCAGTTGGTCAGCTACAAATACGTAATCCGCGGAACAGGTCAGATTCGATAACTGCTTTTTCTGCATTCTGCTTCGGTCAGGCACAAAACCGCTGTGCCACTCATAAGGATAATCGTGAGAATAGATTATTTTAGGAGTTGAATAGACCGATGAATGGAATTACATGGGCACTACTGGGCACCCTGTTTACCTTTTCGGTAACCACCCTGGGTGCCTTAAATGTTTTTTGGGTAAAAAAAGAAGTCAGCAATACAGTACAATGTGTCTTTTTGGGCTTTGCCGGCGGCGTAATGATTGCCGCGTCTGTATGGTCCCTGCTACTGCCGGGTATTGAGCGGGCTGAACAAGCGGGTCAAATCAGTTGGCTGATTATGACAGGCGGCTTTCTTCTTGGCGTAGTCACTCTGCTCTTTGCCGATGGACTTTTAAAACGCCATTATGAGGCCCGCCTGCAAAGCGGCAAAGTGATCAGTCTGAAGCAGAGCACATTGATGCTGGTCATCGCCATCACCGTTCACAATATCCCGGAGGGCATGGCCGTAGGTCTGGCCTTTGCTTTGGCTATGAGCGATCCTGGAAATCCGGCTCTTTTTTCCGGCGCATTGGCGTTAGCGCTGGGCATTGGTATCCAGAACTATCCAGAAGGTACAGCTGTCGCTCTGCCTTTGATCAAAGACGGCATGGGACGAAAAAAAGCCTTCCTTTACGGCAGTATGTCTGCCATCGTCGAACCGGTTTTCGGTGTATTAGCAGCTATACTGGCAACTTTAATCACACCGCTGATGCCGCTGCTTCTGGCCTTCGCAGCCGGCACTATGATCTATGTCGTTGTACAGGAGCTTTTACCGGAAGCACAAACCTGTGACAAAGAAAAGCTGGCAACTTTAGGCTTTATCGCCGGATTTCTCATCATGATGATTCTCGATGTAAGCCTTGGCTAATAATAAGACGCACACCATGATTTGTGGTTTTCTCTATGTTCTACAAAAAAACATTGTGTTTTTTTACAAAAATATTGACACATTACAAATACCATGCTATTCTATAGCAGTAAACTTAATAACAGACAAACCTTTGAGGGAGAGTAGTAAGCTTTGATACTTACCTTTGAGAGAGCTGTAGGTGGTGAGATTACAGCAGGAAAAGACGAAGCCGAATGGACTCCTGAGGGCAAACCGAACCGGATCATATCGTATGAACCTCAGTAGGAGCGCCGGAGAAGATACTCCGTAAACAAAATCGGCATATGATAGTATGCGCTGAGTGGGCACAGCAATTAAGCTGCGTCAAGCCGGGTGGCACCGCAAGAGAACCTATTACTCTTGTCCCAGCAAAAGATTTGTCTGGGACAGGAGTTTTTTTATGACCTAACCCAATTTACAACGTAAATTGTTGGTAGGTCAAACGCCAGGATTCTCTGCAAAGACGAGCCGAAGGTGATGTCTGAGCAGCAAGAAGCTACGGCGTAGGCAAGGTCGAGTGTAAGCGAAGACTGATTGGCTAAGGGCTGACTGCACATGACCTAACCCAATTTACAAACTCCTGTCCATGTAAAACGAAAGGAGAACACTACGATGAACAATGAAACCAAAAAAATCCCTTACAAAATTTATCTTGAGGAAAGCGAGATGCCGACACAATATTACAATGTTCGTGCTGACATGAAGAAAAAACCGGCTCCGTTATTGAATCCAGCCACACTGCAGCCTATGACCTTTGATGAACTCCGCGGCGTATTCTGTGACGAACTGGTAAAACAGGAATTAGACGATACTACTCCATACTTCGACATTCCGCAGGAAATCCAGGATTTTTATAAAATGTACCGTCCTGCGCCTCTGGTTCGCGCTTACTGTCTGGAAGAAAAGCTGCAAACTCCCGCAAAAATTTACTACAAATTTGAAGGCAACAACACCAGCGGCAGCCACAAGCTAAATTCCGCCATTGCGCAGGCTTACTATGCCAAGAAACAGGGGCTCAAGGGCGTAACTACTGAAACAGGAGCTGGTCAATGGGGAACTGCCCTTTCCATGGCGTGCGCTTATTTGAACTTAGAATGCGACGTGTACATGGTCAAAGTTTCTTACGAACAAAAGCCATTCCGCCGGGAGGTTATGAGAACCTATGGGGCTAACGTTACCCCTTCCCCGTCTACTACCACGGAAATCGGCAAAAAAATACTGGAAGCTCATCCTGGAACTACCGGCAGCCTGGGATGCGCCATTTCTGAGGCCGTAGAGTCCGCAACAAGCCGTGAAGGATACAGATACGTGCTGGGCAGCGTACTCTCTCAGGTTCTCCTCCACCAAAGCATTATCGGTCTGGAAACGAAAACAGCCATGGACAAATACGGTATCAAACCGGATATCATTATAGGCTGCGCCGGCGGCGGATCTAATCTTGGCGGCCTAATCTCCCCATTTATGGGCGAAAAGCTTCGTGGAGAGGCCGACTATCACTTTATCGCCGTAGAACCTGCCTCCTGTCCTAGCCTGACCCGCGGTAAATACGTCTATGATTTCTGTGATACAGGAATGGTTTGTCCTTTAGCTAAAATGTACACCCTTGGAAGCGGTTTCATTCCATCAGCTAATCACGCCGGCGGTCTGAGATACCACGGAATGAGTTCTGTTCTGTCGGAGCTCTATGATCAGGGCTTGATGGAGGCTCGCAGCGCGGAACAAACAGAAGTTTTCAAAGCTGCCGAAGAATTCGCGAGAATTGAAGGCATCCTGCCTGCGCCGGAAAGCAGCCATGCAATCAAAGTAGCCATCGATGAAGCGCTGAGATGCAAAGAAACCGGTGAGGAAAAAACAATCCTCTTTGGATTAACCGGAACAGGATATTTTGACCTAAAAGCCTATGAATCATTTAACAATGGACAAATGTCAGACTACATTCCAACCGATGAAGATCTAAAAGTGGGATTCGAAGGAATTCCCCAGTTTCCAGGAAACGAAATATAATTAAGAAAAAATCTCCTGTATCTGCTTTTAAGCAGGTCGGGAGATTTTCATTTTCTTACCATGCCCATCCATACGCCGCATACATGTTGTCCACATGCTGCTGGCTAATCGTATCAACCTGAGCTTTTATGTATTCATATGTCTGAGGCCTGTTATTTTTCAGCTTTGCAGGATTTTGCGTGTATTCCGCAAAAGACTGTGCGAAATACTCCTTACTGTTCTTTGTAATATATTCCTTTTGCGCCCCGTCGTAATTGTTTTTCTCAGCTTTATAAATTTTTACAAAGGCTTTCTTCTCATCGGCCGCGTTCTGCAGTCTGGATACAAAATGGCCCATCTCATGAAGCACGTGAGTGGTATTATTACTTTTCATAATCACTGCATGCTTCGCTACACTAAAAACGCCTGCATGTCCCAAATTTTTATCATATTTAACAGTAAACCCCAAATCTACAAAAGAATTTACCACTCTGCTGTCTGCCTTTGCATTGGTTCCCGGAATCATCTTTTTACTTGCCGCGTCTACGGTGTCCGTAGCTGCAAACGCTGCGATACTGGTTGCCAGCAATACCATTGCGATCATTGCGAATACCTTAATTGCTCTTTTCATCATTCTGCCTCCGAAAATCTTTCCGATAAAAAAGACTGCCCTAGGTTAAAGCAGTCCTGACTTCCGGTAGAGGTTGAATGATACCATTCCTTTGTTTACGCTGCGTCTTCACGCAACGGCAACTGGCTGTCATGCTTTCGCTTTAGACCCTATAGTTTTGCGTCCCTGAGTTTCCCCAAGTTTGCCCATATTCTTTTTTAATGAAAAAAATCATTCAGGAGAATTCACCAAATGATCGTTTACTTGCTTTCGATATATCATACATATCAATTTCAACGATACGGTAGCTGGCTGGCGTGCCTTGCGGTTTAGCCCCTATAGCTTTGCGTCCCTGCCTTTTAGCCGGTTTGCCTTTGCTGAATATCTCTCTTAAGTTGTTTACAATCACATCATACCGCAGAATCCGATCTATGTCAATAGATTTCAGAAATTTTCTCAAAATAAAATAACCAAAAAGTAACCAGTATATGGATACCTTTCCACCGACCTCTATTTGACAACAGAAATCTGTTTAACGGGCACAGAAATGTTGCGGAAAAGAAAAAAGCCCTTTATAATATATCCTAAGGAGGCTATCCCATGGAGCATATGTCTGTTAATATAACACCTATCGCATATATACAAAGTCCGTTTTTAACCAAATTCGGTATTCCACGGCAAAGCGGCCTGACGCCCTCTGTTACCTCGCGAATTGTCTTTCGTAAAGACTTTGCCAGCGAAGAAGCTGTACGTGGACTTTCCGATTTCTCACATATTTGGCTGATCTGGGGATTCTCTGAAAACCAACAGAAAGGATGGCGTCCTACCGTACGACCGCCTCGTCTCGGTGGAAATACCCGCGTCGGCGTATTTGCCACCCGTTCCCCTTTCCGTCCCAACGGACTTGGTCTTTCTTCTGTTAAACTGGAAGCAATAGAAAAAGACCCTCGCTCGGGCCTTTTTATTCTGATTTCTGGCGCAGATCTGTTAGATGGAACGCCTATCTACGATATTAAGCCGTATATTTCTACGGATTCTCACCCTGAAGCGATCTGCGGATTTCAGGATCACACAAAATCCCACCAGCTCCGGGTTGATATTTCCGCAGACCTGTTGTCACACGTTCCCACTGAGCTGCAAGCCGGTCTTCTGGAAATTTTAGCGCAAGATCCACGACCTGGATATCAGGATGATCCTCACCGTATCTACGGCCTCATCTACAGTAACTTTAACGTGCAATTCACCGTGGCAAACCGATGTCTTCGGGTTGTAGATATCGTTCTGGCAGATACCCTTTGATCATCCATGCTGTGATGAAACCGCTTTAGCCGTGACGACGGTTTCTATCAGATCGTCCTGGTTGCGGCGGCTGCGCCGGTATCTGTTTTCTTCTACTGTAACCTCTATTTCTATGTTCTCTGACGCGCCCTGCTGCACGGCTCGTTGCCGAGCGCCCTCCCCTGCCAGCGCTTTCGCTGTCTCTACGGCTTCCGTGTATTCCGGCAGAGAGAGTGTTTTCGAACCGCCGGTAATAACGTACGTCAGGTAGGAGCTTCGAATGCCCTTATACGGTTCGATGCGGATGATACATTCTGTATTGATGTTTCCCATGGCCGCGCCGATGGCATTGGCTACTTTTCCGTCTTCTGGAAATACTGCTTCTGTCTGCATTAAATCCGCAACATCTTTTAAAAAGATTTTCGTAGGACCTCCAATTCCGATCAGTTTCGACGGAACGCAGAAATTCGGGTTGACAAAACGTTCTGTCACAGACTTCTTTCGATTTCTAAAGATGTAGGAAGACAGCTTCATAAGCTGCTCTTTTTCTTCATCCGCCAAATCCCTGCCCGTTTCATACTTCATAAAAATTGCCACCAGATTACTGTACAGACGGCACTTAACCATCTCGTAAATCTCCTGACAAGCCATCTCCGGCGTTGCTTTCATCACGATCGCTAAATACGCAGCGCCTAATTGCGATGCCTGTGCGTTGTACTGAATATAATCTCCGTTTACATGCATAGCGTCCGTAGGTGTCATCCCAGATCGCATCACAATTCCTAAGTCTTCCATTCTTCCCATATTCAACACATGCGGACTGATACGGGCAGCTTCTGCCGCTTCCCTGTAGATCAAAGGGCCTTGGGTGAGCGCTTTGATAAACCGCTGTTCACCGGCAGTAAAGGATGACAGATCCGCGGGCTCTTTAACCAGCAGAAAGAACTCGTTAGCGGGATAGCTGAACGCACGATCCATGTGAACCAATGTCTTCAGCTTTTTAATGATCTGAGGATATTCCTCCGCCAGCATACATAAAGGAATATATCGGCGCTGATCCAGATACAAGTCTCTGCCTCTATATTTTACCGCTGTATCTCCGCCCAGGGCAAAGGTATCAATCGATACGCCCCTGACCATGGTTTTCCAATCGCCAATGGATATGCCTGACGCGGCTGTAACAGCCTCTCCATGTCGAATCATGGCTATGTCGCTGGTTGTTCCTCCCATATCTACAATCATAGCATCAGGTTCATCAGAAAGCTCCATAGCGCCGATGATGCTGGCCGCCGGCCCGCAAAGCAATGTCTCTACCGGCCGTTTCCCCGCAAAATCTCTACTCATAACGCTTCCGTCACTTCTGACGATCACGATAGGCAATTGAATGCCCAATTCCTTTAACGATTTATCAATCGCTCTGAAAAATTCTTCCATTACAGAAAGCAGTCTGGCATTGAGCAAAGCTGTAGCGCCTCGTTTTTGGACATTTAGTTCCTGGTAGAGATCATAGCCTTTGATACACGGTATACTCAGTTTTTTGCGAAGAATCGCCGCTGCCTTTTCTTCGTAATCGCCGTCATTATACTTAGGATTCATCTGTACAATTGCCGCGCTGTCGTAACCGTCAAAAATGGTTTCCGCCTGTGCTGCAAATGATTCCCAATCCGGTTCCGGCTCATCAGCCTTCAGTGGATCGCCCGGCAGGAAACATATTTCATCAACCGGCGGCAGACCATATTCACCTTGCATCTTTTCGATCACAGCCTGCTTCACACCGATAAAAACTAGCTTCGCTCTGCCGCCCTTATTTTCTACGCAGGCGTTGGTTGCTAACGTGGTAGAAAGCGATATATAAGACGCCCTTTCAATTAAGGCGCGATCTAACTCCCGCAAAGCCTTGATAATGCCGACACAAAGATCCGGTCTCGTTGTCGGCGTCTTACTCCGGGATAAAACCTTATGATTCTCTGTATCATAGACGACCGCGTCAGTGCACGTACCGCCGGTATCTATTCCAATTGCTAACATTTGAAGCTCCTCCCATGCCAATGATTATTTTATCCGATTATAATATATCACAGAGGATGGAGCTCGTCTTGCTGTTTTCATAAAGGTTTTGGTATTTATTCCAGTTGATGTGATATTTTTTCTATTGAAACCAATGCCAATTCATGATATACTTTTATGGTCGTGGAGAGTTGTCAGAGTGGTCGATCGTGCAGCACTCGAAATGCTGTGTCCTTAACCGGACCCAGGGTTCGAATCCCTGACTCTCCGCCAATGAGAAATCCAGTAACCGTGCGAGGCGCTGGATTTTTCTTTTTTGTATCTGCTTCGAAAATTCGAAAAGAACAGCCTTTTGTCATTCAAGCTCAATTTCCTCAATTCGCCCAGCTCGTAATACATAGCCATCGTACTGGTAGTTGTAGCAGTTGCCGCAAACCTGCCGTGTGCGGCAAATCAAAGAGACTGATTTTTAAAAAGTGGAAATATCAAGCGATGACCAAGCGGGACGAATGCACCGACGGGAAAATTATTTTACTGGAGTTTGAGCAATCGCTGGAGTCGTCATTCCCAACCTGTAATGTCCCAAGACCTTCATTTGAAATCCCCTGCAATCTATGCTATATTATAATCAAATCTTTTGAGGCAGGAGATATTCTTATGAACAAAAAACAATCTACGCAGAAAGTGCGCATATGCATTGCGAATCCGGCAGGAAATATCACTATTTTCGTATTGGATTCATTTCCCCGCAGTCAATACCAGTCTGTCGCTACAGAACTGCTTTCCGTAAAGGAATTCGCGGCTGAGCAGGTAGCTTTTGTCACCGGTAAAAACTCCATGGAAATGTGCGGTCTGGAATTCTGCGGAAACGCCTCTCGATCCTTCGCTTTAATGCAGGCAAAAAAAGAAGGCCTCTCCGGCCATTCCGTCATAGATATCTCTGTCAGCGGCTGTAATGAACGTCTGCACGTAGCGGTCGATACCACAAATGATTATACTAAAATCAAAATGCCTCTGCCTCGGAAAATCACAGAGCCCGACCTTGACGGCATCCCCAGGACTGACGCCCTTTGCTCCCTGCTGAAAAACAGTAAAATCGTAGATCTCGACGGTATCGTTCACGTGATCGTACAGGACCAATATCCTAGTATGGAAAATTTTGATGTGATAAAGAATTACATCAACGAAAAGTTCGCGCCGCCTGCAGTTGGAGTTATGTTTTACGATTCAAGCGAGAACCGGCTGACGCCTATCGTCTATGTGAAAGACGTAAATACAACCTACATTGAAGGCAGCTGTGCCTCCGGGGTTACGGCTGTCGCTGCTGCATTCTGTCAAAATGAAACATCTGGTACGTTCCGCTTTTCCCTGCCTCAGCCTGCCGGGACGATCACTGCCACCTGCGAGAAAGCAAACGGCATCCTGAAAGCAGTCTATATCGAAGGTCCTGTCGGCCTGCAGCCCGTTCAAACCGTGGATATACGGCTTTAGGGCTTAGCAGGAAGAAGGAAGGAAAGCGCTCCGGGTACAATAGTAAATTCAATTTTCTCCGCCAGAGCAATTTCACCGTCTACACAGAGAAAGAAATTCTTTTCCTTTGGCGTTAACATCAGAGACGTGCAGCGCTTTACCGTCAAGATATCATCAATACCAGGCAACCCCAAATGGCTTCCTGCTTTATATTTTGGAAAAAGCTTCACAAAAGTAACTCTGGATACATCTCTGATCAGGTTCAGATCAAAATTTCCGTCGTCCACAGACGACTGCGGTGATGTAAACATCCCCCCTCCGCAATAAGCTCCATTAGCAATAGCACAGAGTAAAACCTCCCCATCCTTTAATACTTGTCCCCGTTCTTCCACCCTAAGTCGAATCACTTTTTTCTGAAGAAATATACCCAGTACCGCCAACAGATATGCCGCCGGACCGGCAATAAACGGTTTCTTCTTCAGCCGTCCTGCCAACTCAACCACATTGCAGTCAAACCCGATATTAAACATATTGGCGCAATACCGTTGCTGATAGCCGCCGTTGATCACTCCGGCGTAACGAATCAGATCAATTGGCCGCGGTTCTGCTAAGAGCTGCGCCCGAATGGAATGAAAGTCCCCTGCTTCCGGGAAATTTCGTACAAAATCATTACCGGTTCCAATGGGTATGCAACCCACAGAGATGTTTTCAAATCCTGCCGCACCGTTTAAAATTTCATTGAGCGTCCCATCGCCGCCACAGGAGTAAAATCTTGCTTGTTTCCCCTTCAGCTGCTGTGCGATATTACGGGCAGCAGTCTCCCCATCGGCTGTTGCCTTTGTTATATATATTTCATACTGCATATTTAAAGCCTCAGCCGAAGCCTTAATATCAGCAATCAATTTCTCAATACCTTTCCCCTGACCCGCTGCCGGGTTCACAAAGAAGTAGTTGATCATGAAATGCTCCTTACTATATTACAGGTACTTACATTTTACGCTAATATTCTTTTAATTACAAGGAGTTTCGGTTATAATACAGAAATATAGAATCATAAGGTATCTGGTAAGATGACGTACTTGTGTGCATAGGAATCTCCATTCAGTTATGCACACCTTTTTTATTCTTCTACCACAAGAAGCTTCTGACTGAGCGTTTGCTTCTGACTGTCATTAAGCGGTATATTTGTGTTCAGCCAAATAATTCTGTCATCGTATTCCAACAATCTCTTATTCTCCTCAGCGCCCTCATCTCCCACTACAGCATAAATCGCCTTAGCGCCTAATTTCTCATCTTCTATCCTGGAAAACTCCATAAATTCCCTTCGTTCTTCCATAAACCATTGCGAAAGCTTCTTTGCATTTCCAAGATAGATCCTATACGAAAGCCAATATTTCTGCCTATTATCAGAAAAATCATCGCACTCCATATACCGAACAAACACCGATCCGCCTTTATCGCAATATCGATCCGCATATGCTGCCGTTTCGATACCCAAATCTTCCATCGTAAGCGGCAATTCATCCAGAGAAACCATTTGGTAACTGCCGTCAACCTGCACATATTCATCATTTCCTGTATTGGCTGTAATTGCACCGGCAATTCCCGATGCAACGATTGCCAGTATGATGCCAACCAGTATATACGTGCCGAAATTGCCCTCCCGCCGCTTTCCAAATCTGGCGCTCAGCAAAGGAAACAATATTACAAACAGAAAAAATACCGCACATAACATCATTGTGGTTATGAGCCTTACCCGCTCCCCAGAAAAATATGCGTCCATCAACTGGCTGCCCCAGGCAATGATAATGATAACTGCTAATAATACTTTATCCGCTATGCGAGAAACCACTTCTTTCTGTAGTCCGGCGGCTGGCCGCCTGCGACAATTTTTTTTGCATTTAGATACCAGTGCAGATAGCTGATGACCTGCAGAACAACAAACAGTATTAGGACTGGCATTATAAACATCAATAGCACGATTTTGTTTTCCAGAAAATATCCATAGTCAAAATTCACCCAAAGGTAACCCTGTATGATTACGTTCAATACGAAAGTTGCCATAGGAAGCCAAAGCATTAGCTTTTTCTCCCTGCGATGAATCGTCTCCAGCTTTACAACTGGATCCGTATGAATCGGCTCTGCTGCCAGATCATCGGTTTCGAAAATCTGAATTTTTCCATCGTTGAAAATATGACGCCACCCTGCCGCTTCACAGTATTCGATCAATCGCTCGTTGTCCGAATCATGATCGTCCGCATACACCAGCTCCACACTGACTTTCACTTTCCGAACTTTACTTCTGCGAAAACCTAAAATGGCGCCTGTTTTACTGGAAAGTTCCCAGCCTTCAGCTGCTTTTTTCTCAAGAAATTCTGCAAGGGAGTCCAATTCGTTATCCTCACAAGCTAACCGTACAGTCATAGTATCCACGTTTTTCAGCTTCAGTTTCATCTTTTACTGCTCCTTTCCGTAATGCTTCTCAAAATCCAAAATCAACAGAAGATGCCGCTGATGCTCCTGCATAAGCCGATTTTTTCCTGTCTCTGTCAGGCGATAACGTATTTTACCTCGTGCTCCTTCTCTGGAAGTTTCCTCGATCAGACCTGCTTTTTCAAAGTCGCCAAGGAGTGTATATAAGGTGCCTGGTCCCAGCCGAATGCGCCCGTCAGTCATCGCTCTGACAACCTCCATTACATCGACACCGCAAAGCTCCCGTTGGAGTGCAAGAAGGACATAATACATCTGTTCCGTTAATGTCTTAAATTTCTCCCTTGGCATAAATTCAAATTTCCTTTCCGGATGTTTCCTCTCTATATCGAATATCGTATCGATATTCGATATTACTCTGACTAAATTATACTACACCGCCTAAAAAAAGTCAAAAAATTTTCAAAAAATCGAATAAGCCCTGAGATTTTTTCCTCAGGGCTCATAAACTGATTATTTTACAGGATAACAATCCTATACTTCATATAAACTCTTGAACTTTCTCTCAAGATAATCCACATAATACGCCGGATCAAATGATTTTCCACATGTCATCTGAATCAGCTCCTCTGCCGTATACAGCATGCCGTGACGATAGATTTTTTCAGTCAGCCATTGCCGCACCGGCGCGAAGTCGCCTTTTTCACAGCAAGCGTCTACATCGACTGCAGAGCGCAGCGCCGCGTAAATCTGCGCGGAATAAGCCGTTCCGAGAGCATAGCTTGGAAAATATCCGAAAGCGCCGCCTGCCCAGTGAGCGTCCTGCAGCACGCCGCGGGTATCGTCAGGTACATCGATGCCAAGGTATTCCTTGTACAGACGATTCCACTCCGCCGGAAGTTCCGCCACAGAAAGTTCTCCTGCAAAAATACGTTTCTCCAGTTCGTAGCGCACCATCACATGCAGGGCATAAGTCAGCTCATCCGCATCGGTACGGATAAGCGACGGCTTCGCCACATTCACAGCCTGGTAGAAAGCTTCCGTACTCACGCCCTCCATCTGTGCCGGAAACAGTTCCTTTACCTTCGGGAAGATTAACTTACAGAAAGGCAGACTTCTGCCAATATAGTTTTCCCACAGACGAGACTGGGACTCGTGAATCGCCGTCGTCGCCCCGGCGCCCAGTACAGAAAACTGCAGTGCGTCATCAACAGAGAGCTCATACATCCCATGACCGCTTTCGTGGACCACACTGTACAAATTGCTGGTTAAATCGTCTTCCAGATATTTGGTGGTAATGCGCACGTCATTTTTAGAGAATTCAATGGTAAACGGATGCTCCGTTTCCCGCAGGATGCAGCGGTCTTTGTCGATGCCCATCACATCCATCACATAGTCCGATAATTTCTTCTGCGCCTCTATATCAAACGAGCCTGCTAAAAATGTGGTATTCGGCTGCTGCGCTTCGCTCACCGTCTTGATGAGAGGCACCAGCTTTTTTCGCAGCGCATCGAAAAACGGATCCATCTGCGCCTGGGTCATACCCCGCTCAAATTCGTTCAGCAGCGTATCGTATACATCGCCATCCGGATTGATATATGCCGCATATCGCTTTTTCATCTCAATCAGCTTTTCCAGATGAGGCGCGAAGACGGAAAAATCATTGGTCTTTTTCGCCACCTCCCAATAGTGATTGGCTCTGGTCTGGGCTTCCTCCATGGCGATGACTTCCTCTTTCGGTACCTTTTCTATCTTCTCCTGTTCTTCGTGAAGTTCTTCTACCTCGCGGCGAGTCTGAAAATCCAACGTCTCACGCTGCGTGTACAAATCGTCTAACAACGCTTTAAATTCAGGGTTCACCGTCAGGCTGTAGATTTCCCCACTGATCACGCCCATCGTAGCGCTCATAGATTCCGCCGCGCCCGGCGGCATAGAAGTAGAAGCGTCGTAAAATAAAAGGCTGGATGCGTGATTATACGCTTTCAGCTTTTTTTGATGTTCCTTTAAGGCAATTACCTTTTCTTCCAAATTCATTTTCATTTCCTCCTGTTCTGGTGTCCTTGGTTGTGCAAATGCTTCCCTTTCACCCGCTGTCTGCACAACTTTTTATGGGCGAGGTTTTGCAAAACCTGCCTCGAAGTCTGCAAATTGCACAACTTTCGGTCACAGCAATCCGCTGCAAACGAAAAAAGTTGTGCATTTCACAAGAAAAAAACTCCCGCTGCACAACTTTTTTCAAAATATTTCACACGCATTAGGCTTCATCAAGCGAAAGTTGTGCATTTCCATATTTTATCAATCTTTTTGCACAACCAAACCTCCAAAGAGTTGTGCAAAATCCGGCAAAGCACGCCGTTTCTGCACAACCTTCGTCAAGAGCCAAGCTCATCCACACCTTTTATGCTTTGCAGCAAGCCACAAAGTGTCCCGGTTCTCTTTCCTCAAACGGGATATCAGCCGCGCGGCATTCATCCGAGGCAAATGGACACCGGTTCGCAAAACGACAGCCCGGTTTCGGGTTAATCGGGTTCGATACTTCTCCCTTGATGACCTCGATTTTCTTTCCTTTCATCTCGATACTAGGCACTGGAATCGCTGACAGCAGCGCTTTGGTGTATGGATGAATCGGATTTCTGAACAATTCCTTGGATGGCGCCAGTTCCACACACTGCCCCAGATACATAACCGCGATCTGATCGGAGATGTGACGTACAACGGAAAGGTCATGGGTGATGAACATATAGGTCAGGTTTCTTTCGTCCTGCAAATCCATCAAAAGGTTCAGAATCTGTGCCTGAATTGATACGTCCAGCGCAGATACCGGCTCGTCGCAGACGATAAACTTCGGATTCAGCGCCAAGGCTCTTGCTACGCCGATTCTCTGGCGGCGTCCGCCGTCCAGCTCATGAGGATACGCGCCTGCAAGTCTTTCCGCAAGACCTACGGTTTCCATCAGTTCCGCCACCTTGTCAAAGACCTCTGCCTTACTTTTGCAGACTTTGTTGATAATTAGCGGCTCCGCGATCAGATCCTGCACGCTCATGCGCGGATTCAGGCTAGAATACGGATCCTGGAAAATCATCTGCATATCCTGCCGGATTTTGTGAATCTGCTTATGTTTATAATTGGTAATATCATTTCCATCAAAGACGATTTTACCGTCGGTCGGCTCATGGAGCTTCAAAACGGTTCTTCCCAATGTGGACTTGCCGCATCCGGACTCTCCTACAACGCCCAAAGTCTCACCTTCATTGATGGTCAGCGTAACACCGTCCACCGCGTGAAGTTGTACACCTTTGGATATATCAAAATATTTCTTAAGGTTTTGTAATTCAATTAACGGTTTTCCCACGATTATACCTCCTTTGCCAGATTCTCAAAGAGATGGCATCTGATTTTGTGCGTACCCGATACAACTTCTTCCGGATGTACCTCTTTGCACTTTTCTGTACACTTCGGACATCTTGGAGAGAAGTAGCAGCCGCTCGGCAAATCAGTTGGGTCAGGCATCATCCCGTCGATCGGATGAAGTCTGTCTTCTTCCCCTTCCAAATTTGGAATAGATCCAAAAAGACCTACTGTATATGGATGGTGCGCATCCCCTGTGAAAATGTCCTCCACTGTGCCGTACTCGATGATTTCACCGGCATACATAACAGCTACCTTATCGCAAGTCTGGGCAACGATACCCAAATCATGGGTAATCATAATCATAGCAGTGTCTACTTTTTCTTTCAGATCTTGCATCATCGCAAGCACCTGCGCTTGAATGGTCACATCCAGGGCGGTAGTTGGCTCGTCAGCAATCAAAAGTCCCGGATTGCAGGCAAGGGCAATAGCGATAACCACACGCTGTTTCATCCCACCGGAAAACTGATGAGGATAATCCTTCTTTCTAGCCGCAGGAATACCTACCAGCTCCAGCACTTCTTCCACTCGAGCCTCAATGACTTCCTTGCTTCTGCCCTGATCGTCATGGAGAATTAGTGATTCCGCAATCTGGTCACCTACGGTTAATACCGGATTCAACGCTGTCATCGGATCCTGGAAAATCATGGACACTTTTTCACCACGGATTTTCTGCGTCTCCTTTTCAGAAAGCTCCAATACGTTTCTTCCCTCTAATTCAATGCTACCGTTTATAATCTGCGCTGTACGTTCCGGCAGCAGCCGAAGAATTGAAAGCGCCGTAGTAGTCTTCCCTGCGCCGGTTTCCCCTACCAGCCCCAGGGTTTCTCCCTTATCCAGATCAAAGGAGATATTGTTAACCGCGTAAACGGTTTCCAGATCTGTCTTATAGATAACCTCCAGGTCTTTCACCTGTAAGAATTTTTCTTTCATCTTTTATTCCTCCTAGTCTTTCAGCTTCGGATCCAGCGCGTCTCTCAGTCCGTCGCCGGCAAGGTTAAAGCACAATGCCGCCAAGACGATAAAGATACCCGGAATATACAGAAGATACGGTGCGTTAAACATGTACTGTCTCGCGTCGGAAAGGAGCGCACCCCATTCCGGAGAAGGCGGCTGTACACCCATACCCAGGAAGGAAAGACCGGATGCGGACAGAATCATGCTGGAAACGTTCATGGTCGTTGTTACGATGATCGGACCCAGCGCATTAGGAATGACGTATTTCAAAATAATTCGTATATCTGAACTGCCATAAGATCTTGCCGCTTCGATATAATCATTGTCGATAACCGTCAGCACAACGGATCGTACCATTCTGACCATGCCCGGCACACAGGATATGGTAATCGCAATAAGTAAATTACGAAGATTGGCGCCCAGAGCCGCTACAACTGCCAAGGACAGCAAAATCGGCGGTACAGTCATCACTACGTCTACAAGACGCATAATTACATTGTCGACAGTCTTTCCGTAATAGCCTGCAATCGCACCAAGAAGTCCGCCGATGACCAATGCGAAAATGCTGGTAGAAATACCGATGAGCAGAGAATATCTGGAGCCATGTACGATACGTGCAAAGAGGTCTCTGCCAATTTCATCTGTACCGAAGAAATGTTCACCGCTAGGACCCTGCAGTCTATTCGCTGGATTCTGCGTAATGGCATCCTGATAAGGCACAATCACATCTGCGAAGATAGCCATGAGCAAAATCAATACCAAAAGCACCAGACCTAGCATAGCCGTTTTACTTTTTCTAAACCTACGCCAGATTTCTTTCATCTGGCTATTCTTTTTTGTCTTATTCATATGTACGCCCTCCTGACTAACTCTTGTACTTGGCTTTGAGCCTTGGATCTATGTATGCGTAGAGCAGGTCAACGACCAACATAATCAGGCAGAACAGCACTGCCAGGAACAGCGTAGCTGCCATAACAGTCGGCGTATCCTTCTGACGAATGGCGGTAACCATCAATTGTCCAACTCCCGGTACGCCGAATACGGTTTCGATGATTACAGCGCCGCCGAGACTTGCGCCAAATCCCATACCGATAGAAGTCAGTACCGGCAGCAATGCATTTTTCAGTGCATGACGGAAAATTACGATCTTCTCTGGCGCGCCTTTCGATCTTGCCGTTCTAATATAGTCCATTCGAATCGTCTCCAACATAGTCGAACGAGTCAGACGAATATCAGAAGCTACATTAGACAGCGTCAGTGTGATAACCGGTAAAATATATCCCTGCCAGGAATCCAGTCCGTTGGATGGCAGCAGTCCCAGTTTTAAAGAGAACACCAGCATCAGCATCAGTGCCAGCCAGAATCCCGGAACTGCTGAAAGAATCATAGACGTCGTTGTCAGGACATTATCCAATGCGGAATATTGCTTTACGGCAGAAACTACGCCAAGAACAATTCCGATAACAGCGCCCAGAAGACATGACCATAAGGTCAGCCAAAAGGTTGCGGGAAATCTTGCCAAAATTTCATTAAATACCGGTAGATTGGTTCGATAAGACGTACCGAAATCAAACTCAGTGAATATACCCTTTATATAGTTGAAGAACTGTACAAAGAATGGCTGGTCTGCACCGAGCGCATGATTGAGCGCGTCGATATCTGCCTGCTTGGCTGTCATACCCAGGATCAAAGAACCCGGATCACCTGGCGTCAGATACATAATAGTAAACACCAGGAACGTAGCGCCAAACAGAACGGGGATAGTAAATAAAAGCCTTTTGATTACGTACTTATACATAATGTTTCCTCCGTTTTTTCGTTTAGGTTTTGTATAATACCAATTTTTCTTTATCGACATTTTAACTCATTTTGTAAAATTAGTCAACGAATTTGCAAAATTTATATTGCAAATTTTTTCAAAATTTGATAATATAGTGTTACGCACAAAGAAATAACAAAAAATAAAGGAGGAACGCCAATGATTACCAATCAAACGTGGCCCTATCCGTCACAGGTCGGCAAAACCACTCACATGGAAGCCGATGTGCTGGTACTGGGCGGCGGTATCGCAGGCTGTATGGCAGCGATTTCGGCGGCGAGAAAAGGCAAAAGCGTCATTCTCGTAGAAAAAGGCGCCACAAAGCGCAGCGGCGCAGGCGGCAGCGGCTGTGACCACTGGGAGTCCGCAGCGACCAATCCGTGTTCCGGAGTGACGCCGGAAGAACTGGTTGACGCCATGCTGGACGACAACGACGGTTACAACAATGCCATTTCCCATTACATAGAATGTAGAGAAGGCTGGGACCATCTACAGGAAATCGAAGATATGGGCGGTAAAATCAGAGATACCGAGGATGAATTCGCAGGCGCGGATTTCCGCGATGAGAAAACCAAGCTGATGTTTGCCTACGATTATAAGAATAAATTCACCATTCGGATCTGGGGCACCACCTTCAAACCTGCCATGGAAAAAGAACTGAAACGACTGGGCGTGAAAATCGTAGACCGCGTTATGGTTACTTCCCTTTTGACAGAAGCCGGCAAAGTCGGCGCAAAATGCATCGGCGCTACAGGCATTCACACCAGAACCGGCGAATTCTATGTATTCTCCGGTAAAGCCAGCATCATTACCATGTCAAGACCGGCAAGAGTATGGCTGTTCTCATCAGCCCACCCTGGTCTTTGCGAATTCCGTCCGATGACGACCATCGGCGACGGCCACGCCATGGGCTGGCGCGCAGGCGCGGAATTCAACATGATGGAAAAATCCGTACGGGCAGAATTCTCCTCTGCGGGACGTTCCTTCCCTCCATACAGCGCAGGCAATAACCACAATACCTGGTTCCCTGCCACCCTCATCGACGCGGAAGGAAAAGAAATCCCTTACGCAGACAGAGACGGCAATATCCTGAAAGATGTCAAGAGCCGTTTCATGCCGGCAGAAGGTCAGCACTACTTCATGAAGGGCGGCAACATCGAACAGGCTAAATACGAATACGACGGACCGGAAACCCTGCCTTACGACAAATTAAAGGAAATGGGTTACAAGCTTCCATTCTATGCGGACCTTTCCTCCATGCCGGAACTTGAGAGAAAAGTAATCTGGGGCATGATGGTCGGTCAAGAAGGCAAGACTAACGTACCGGTCTATAAAAACTTTACAGAAGCCGGGTTCGACCCTGAAAAACATGTGCTGCAGTGCTACGGTGTAGGCTGGACCAGCGCGGAATTCCTGCCACAGGAACGCCAGCTCTTCGGTATGCCTGGCGGCTTTATGAACGACTGGAACCTGATGACCAACATTGAAGGACTCTTTGTCGCCGGCGACAGTCTGTACTCTTCCAACTGCTTCGGTCACGCGGCTTCTACAGGAAGCTACGCAGGCAGAAAGGCAGCAGCCTTTGCAGACGGAGAAGACGCAGTCAAAGCGCCGTATCAGCCACAGGTTGACGCGGAAATCGAAAGAGTTTACGCACCGCTCTACACAGACCCGGAGACCGGCATCAGCTGGAAGGAACTCAACGAAGCGACTGCAAAAGCGATGCAAAACTATTGTGGCGAAATCAAACGTGACGAGCTGCTGCTGTCCGGTGTGGAACTGCTCTCAAGATATGAGAAAGAATTCGTGCCAAAGGCATATGCGGCAAATCCTCACGAACTGATACGTCTACTGGAAGTCTTCGACATTCTCACCGTATCACAGATGATTCTGCAGGCGTGTCTGGCAAGGCGCCAATCCTGCGAAAAGCTGGAATTTTTCCGCTCTGATGACGACGGCAAAGAAAAAGCGCCGTTCATCTTAATCAGTCAGGACGGAGAAAAGGTTGTCCGTAGAGAAGTGCCCCTTGACTACGCAGGCAATATCAAAGAAAACTATGAAAAATACAACCAGGACTACATTGAGGAAAAGAAAGGAGGTTACTGCTAATGAAACCCATCAAAGAATTTTCCATTAGAAAAACACCTCCTGCCGTACCTCTTGCCTTTGACACAGAAAAGTGCATCGGCTGCGGTCTTTGCATGGAAGCCTGCCAGATGGACGTTTTGATTCCGGCTTCCGAAAAAGGCGCCCATCCGGAGGTGGCTTATGCGGACGAATGCTGGTACTGCGGCTGCTGCGTCATGGAATGTCCGAAAGACGCCATCAAGCTGCACCATCCTCTGATGAACCAGACCCGCTGGGTAGAAAAGGCAAGCTTGCTTGCGAAAGGAGCAGATAAATAATGGAACTATTAAAAGAACTGACTCAGGCCTGGGGTGTAGCAGGTCGTGAAAAAAACATCCGCGCCATCATTAAAAGAGAAATCAGCGGTCACTGCGACGAAATGTTCACCGACGCGGTAGGCAATCTGATTGCTGTCAAATACGGGCAAGATCATCCTGATAAGAAAAAAATCATGCTGGCCGCCCACATGGACGAAATCGGCATGCAGGTCAAGAAAATTGAAGGTGACGGCCGCATCAAGATATGCAACGTAGGCTTTGTCTGGGCAGGCGCTTTGTTTAACGACAAAGTCGTCTTCCAGAACGGCACCATCGGCGTCGTCGGCTGCGAAGGCATGATCTGGGACGCGAAAAACGATTTAGACAAGCTGTACATAGACATCGGCTGTACTTCTAAAGAAGAAACCGAAAAATACGTCAAGGTCGGCGATTACTGCGGCTTTGTAGGCAATTACTACGAGCTAAAAAATGAACGAATCACAGCCAAGTCCTTTGACAACCGGGTTGGCTGTTACATTCTCATCGAAGCCATGAAGAAAAATGACGGCACAGGTCCTAACGATGTCTATTATGTCTTCACAGTACAGGAAGAAGTCGGCTGCCGCGGCGCCATCGTTTCCGCAGAGAGAATTAAGCCGGATATCGGCATTTCTGTCGATGTAACGCCGGATCACTTCTACCCGACCGACCTGACCGGCGCAAACGCAGTGGGTGAAGGCATCGGCATCAGCGTCGGCAATCCATCAGCGATACTGGACGAATACCTGGTCGACTCCATGATCGCATGCTGCGAAGAAAACGAGATTAAATATCAGAGGGACGTTATGGACAGAGGCGGCACAGACGCCAGCAGCATCAACATGAGCGGCATGGGCGTTCGGGTCTGCGGCATTTCTGTTGTAGATAGATTCCCTCACAGTCAGAGCTCCATCATCTCCAAGGAAGATGTCAGAGGCGCCATCAAGCTGACCGATTTATACACCAAACGAGTTTTTCAATTCGCGGAATAAACTGCGAGTGGAAATAGAACCGAAAGGAGAATTATTATGAAAAAGAACCTTATCAAGGGTCTGGTACTCACCCTGGCCCTGACGATGACCATGGGTCTGTTCGCAAGCTGCGGCGGCGGTAAAGACGGTGGAGACGGAGAAGCAAAAACCGATTTAACGGTTGCAATCGATTCCGATTACGCTACTCTGCATCCTACAGACACCATGTCTTCTGCAGAAAGTCATATCACTGCACAGATTTACGACGCACTCATTGCAGAAAGCTATGAAGATGCCGAAGTTCTGGAACCGAGAGTTGCAGACAAATGGGAGGTCAGCAAAGACGGAAAGTGCTACACTTTCTATCTGAATCCAAATATCACATTCCATAACGGCGATCCAGTTACTGCTGACGACGTTGCCTTCTCTTTAGATCTCTACAGCAAATCCGAATACCAGGGCGCTGTTGTTGAAGGCATGGATCACTACGAAGTCGTAGACGAGCACACGATCAAAATCTACACCACACACGTTTATGCACCATTCCTGCACGCAATGACGGACCTTTATATTGCAGACAAGAAATACGCCGAATCTGTTGACGAAAACACGTTCGCACAGGAACCAGTAGGCTGCGGTCCTTATAAGTTCGTCAGCCACGAAGTTGGCGATAAAGCCGTATTCGAAGCTTATGAAGATTATTACCGCGGCGCGCCTAAAATTAAAAAAGTCACCTTCAAGGTAATCAGCGACATTGCTTCCATGGGTATGGCAATCCAGGCCGGCGATATCGACTTTGCTGAAATCGATGCTTCTGTAAAGAGCACGCTGGAAGGCACTGACGGCGTAAAACTCATTGAAGCTGACCAGACTACTTTCGCATTCGTTGCAATGAACACTGAAAAAGAACCATACAACAACGTAAAATTCCGTCAGGCAATCAACTACGCAATCGACCGTGAATCTCTGCTTGCCAGCGTTCAGGAAGGTCTTGGCGAAGTAAACTCCAACCTGCTGACTCCTGGCAGACTGGGCTACAGCGACGACCAGATTAAGTATACTTATGACGTTGATAAAGCAAAATCACTGCTGAAAGAAGCCGGCGTAAAAGAAGGTACTGACCTTGGTAAAATGTATGTTGCTGAACAGTACAAGCTGCTGGCACAGATGGTACAGGCTAACTTAGAAGCAGTCGGATTAAAAGTTGAAATCGAAATTCTGGAATTCAACGCTTATCTCGATAAGCTGAGACAGGGAGATTTCGGTATTACTGCTCTGCAGATGTCCCTGCAGGGTGATACCCAGCAGATGGCTATGGCTGTATGCTCCGACTACATCGGTATGGCAAATAACTCCCGTTACTCTAACAAGGAAATCGACGATATGTTTGACGAAGCAACAAAAATCATCGACGAAAAAGAACGTGAAGCGCACTATCAGAAAATCTTTGCAAAGATTCAGGAAGACGCTCCTTACGCAGTTATCTACAACCCTGGTATGCTGTACGCAGCCAATGCAAATCTGAATGTACACACTTTACCGCTGGAAGGCGAATACTACTTCGTAGATTTCTCCTGGTAAACACAGTTTCATACAATTCGTATGACAGGGATACGGGCGTCGCTCCCGTATCCCTTTTCTTTCATAAATCATGATACAAATAGAGGTGAATTTTATGGATCCGAGAAACAACAAACTGTCAGACCTGATTGTCAACTATGCCTGTCACATCGAACCGGGCGAAAAGGTTTTTATTGAATATGAGGGCGCAGACTGTCTTCCCCTCGTAAAACAAATGATTGCCGATGTGTATCAGGCAGGCGGAAAGCCTTTTGTCACCATCCGGGAATCCGCTGTCATCCGCGCAATCTGTATGGGATGCGATGAAGAACAGCTTTCCTATCAAACAGATTATATGCTCTACCAAAACCGCGAAATGGACGCTTATATCGGTCTTAGAGCCTTCAACAATGTCTCCGAGCTTTCCGATGTACCGCCAGAAAAAATGAATCTGTATTATCAAATTACCAGCAAAGCCAGTCAGAGCCTTGTCAGCAACACAAAATGGTGTGTCATGAAGTTTCCAAATGCTGCCATGGCGCAGCTTGCCAGCATGAGTGAAGACGCTTTCACCGACTTTTACTATGATGTATGCACGGTCGACTACGCAAAAATGAGCAAAGCCATGGATCCCCTTGTGGAACTGATGTCAAAGACTGATAAAGTACATATCGTAGGTCCGGGTACTGACCTGACCTTCTCCATCAAAGGCATTCCGGTCAGAAAATGCGACGGCAAGAACAACATTCCTGACGGAGAGGTTTACACTGCGCCGGTAAAAAACTCTATGAACGGCGTTATCACCTACAATACACCATCCCAAGAGCAGGGATTTACTTATGAAAATATCCGCTTTGAAATCAAAGACGGTAAAATTATAAATGCAACCGCAAATGATACAGCGCGCATCAACGCCCTTCTGGATACCGACGAAGGCGCTCGCTATTTCGGAGAATTCGCTCTAGGCGTACATCCATATATTCTCCAGCCAATGAAGGATACACTCTTTGATGAAAAAATCGCTGGCAGCTTCCATCTAACACCAGGAAATGCCTACGATAACGCCTTCAACGGCAACAATTCCGCAATCCACTGGGATCTTGTCAACATTCAACGGCCGGAATACGGCGGCGGTGAAATCTGGTTTGACGATGTGCTGGTTCGGAAGGACGGTCTTTTCGTCCTGCCTGAACTTGCCGGTCTGAATCCGGAAAATTTAAAATAGGAGGAAATTGCTTATATGAAACAGGAAATTACACGTCTTCGCACCGTCATGAAGGAACATGGACTGGACGGCTATCTGGTGCCGACCACCGATTTTCACGGCTCCGAATACGTCAACGATTATTTTAAATGCCGGCAGTACCTGTCCGGCTTCACTGGCTCCAACGGCACCCTGCTGGTAACCGAAGATGACGCCAGACTCTGGACTGACAGCCGCTATTTTATCCAGGCGGCAAAACAGCTTGACGGCACCGGCATCTCCATGATGAAATGCCAGCAGCCAGGCGTTCCGGAAATCGAAGACTATCTGCCGACCATTGCAGGAGAAGGTTTTAAGCTGGGCTTTGACGGGCGTATTGTCAGCTTCCAAAACGGCGAAAAGTACGCTGCCAGCTGTGAAGTTGTTTACGATGTAGACTTGGTAGACGAAATCTGGGAGGATCGTCCTGCCATCAATGCGTCTAAAATCTACGCCCTGCCGGATTCTGTCACGGGCGAAAAGGCTGATTCCAAGCTTTCCCGCGTGCAGAAGGCTCTTGCAGAGGACGGCGTAGATTATCATCTGATTACCAGCCTCGAAGACATCGCATGGCTCTTTAATCTGCGGGGCGATGATGTTGCCGATACGCCGGTATTCTTCGCCTTTGCGCTGCTTACGCCAAAGGACGCCCGTCTTTACATTCTGGACGAAACCTTTGATCCGGCGCTGGTACCTGCAGGGGTTACTGTTCTTCCTTACCTGCAAATATTTGAAGATTTAAAGACCCTTTCCGTCGGCAAGTGCCTTTTAAACAAGCGGCTGGTCAGCTATGCGCTTATGCAGGCGCTCCCTGCCGATATGGAGATTGTAAACGGCGCAGGGCCTATTGAATTGATGAAAGCCGTCAAGAATCCGTCTGAAATCGCGGCGACCAAATTCGCCCATATTCAAGACGGCGCCGCCATGGCAAATTTCATTTACTGGTTAAAGAAAAACGCCGGCAAAATAGAAATCACCGAGGTTTCCGCCAGCGAATATCTGAAGCAGTGCAGATTTGCGCAGAAGGGACTGATCGAGCTGAGCTTTGAAACCATGGCGGGCTACGGCGTCAACGCCGCCAGCATCCACTACGATACAAAGCTTGGACACCCATGCTATCTGAAAAATGAAGGGCTTTTGCTGGTAGATTCAGGCGGGCAGTATATCGACGGCGGTACGACAGATATTACCAGAACCATTTCTCTGGGTACCTTAACCCGTGAAATGCAGGAGCACTACACCATGGTGCTGCAGGCTTATCTGGCCCTGGAACATGCCCAGTTCACCGCTGAAACAACCGGTCGGGAACTGGATCAGCTTCCGCGTGAAAAGGTAAAGGCAGCAGGTCCTTGCTATCAGTACGATACCGGCCACGGCGTAGGACATATTCTCAGCGTTCACGAAGGTCCTCGTATGATCGGACCGACCGACAACCACATGCTGCCGGGCATGATTACCAGCAATGAGCCGGGTATCTACATCGAAGGCAGTCACGGTGTGCGCATCGAAAGCGAACTGCTCTGTGTGGAAAATCCGGACGGAACCCGCAGCTTCGAATGCATCACCATGTGCCCGCTGGACAGAGCCGCCATCCTGCCGGAGCTTCTCACAGATGAGGAATTGACATGGGTCAACGCTTATCACAGAGAGGTTTACCAGAAGCTGGCGCCGCTGCTGGAAGAAGATATAAAAAGGTGGCTAGCAGAGGAAACAAAAGAAATTACCAGATAGTTGTTCTCATCATACAAAAGGCTGCGAGGTGCAGGCGAGATCATTTCACCTGCATCCGCAGCCTTGCTTTTTCGCAATACTTTACCCGATTCATATAAAGCCATTAAACGATTTTGAAAAAAACTAAACCTCACGTCCCGCACTGTATCCGTACCGGGGCCGGTATTTCAGAAACATAAACACAGACAGGCAAGCGGCAGCAAACTCTGCAGCTGGTGTCGCCACCCAAATCCCTGTAATACCAAAGAGTGACGGTAGCACAATCATCGCAATCACCATGAACATAAAGGATCGCATAAAAGCGAGCACTGCTGACACAATACCATTTGACAACGCAGTAAACATGCCGCTGGCAAAAATATTAAAACCAATAAATAGCAGCGCGATCGTACAAATACGATTTCCGCCTACCGCCAGATCAAACACCGGGTTATCTGGTCGCGCGAAAACAGAAACCAACGGTTTTGTAAGAAGCAGCGACAGCGCAACTGTTGCTGCGGAAATGCAGCCAATGACTTTTAGACTAATCTTAATCATCTTCTGTAATTTTTCACGATTTTTTTCTCCGTCATAAAAACTGATTATCGGTGCGACGCCATAAGAATAGCCGGTATACAGAGAGCTTGCAAACATCAGCACGTACATAATAATCGTGACAGCTGCAACGCCGTCTTCTCCCACATAGTGCAGCATGGTCCAGTTAAACAGCATGGTGACAATCCCGGTAACAAGCGCAGTTGCCATCTCAGAGCAGCCATTGGATGCGGCACTGCGAAGAACGCGCAAACGAAATACTGGCTTTCTGAAATGCAGTAAGCTTTTTTTCTTGCTGAAGACAACCAAACCTACGACCGCCGTCACAGAATAGCCAAGCCCCGTTGCCAAAGCCGCACCGCTGATTCCCATGTCAAACCATGCAATCAGCACATAATCAAGCACCATATTCAAAATGCCGCCGCTGACAGAGCAAATCAGTGAAAGGCTTGCCTTCTCACTGGCAATCATATACAGGGTAAAATTGTTCATCAGCAAAATGGGAACCGAAAACAATAGATAGCGGCTCAGATAAGCCGTACAATAACCCATAACATCCGCAGATAATCCCATATTCGTGAGAATTGGCTTCATCACCCCATAGCCAAGCCCGCACATAAAAATCCCCACAACAACATTCACTAGAATGAGAAAAGTGAAATCTTCTCTGGCTTCCTCTGTCTTTTGTTCGCCCATTTTGCGCATAATCACCGCGCTGCCGCCTGTAGCAAGCATGGTTGATATTGCCGTAACCAGCTGAATGAACGGCGCTGTCAAATTGATGGCAGACAGCGCTTTGGTGCCAATCAAATTAGAAACAAACAGACCGTCCACCATGGTATAAAAAGACATAAATACGCTCATTGCAATGGTCGGTACCGCGAACTTCAAGATATTTCCTAGTGTTACAGGCTGTGCATATGCATTTTGTTTTTCCATTTTTCTTCTCCTCGCACTTGTTTTTCTCTACTGTATGTAGTATCATAAACCATACAGTAACTGTACAGTCAAGAGAAAAAGGAGAATTTTTATGGATACGAACGCAAAACTTCTCACGATTGGTCAATTTGCCGCCCTCCACGGAATCAATAAAAAAACACTCATGTGGTATGACGAAATCGGACTATTCAAACCCGCTCTCATCCACCCTGAAAATGGCTATCGCTACTACAATTATCATCAAAGCGCGCTGCTCGAAACCATTTTAATGCTCAGAGAATTAGATGTTCCTGTCAGCGAAATACAAACCTTTATCGCACATCGATCCGCAGAAACGCTGCAAAAGCTGCTGGACAAGAACATACTTCTGCTCGATAAAAAAATCGCTCATATGCAGGCGATGCGCAAAAACCTTTCTACGCGCCGTCAGCACATAGAGCATCTGCTGCATATGGATTTATCAGAAATCCGCCGCATCAAAAAAGATGCCTCCTGTCTGGTTACAGTTCCTATCGACAAACAGACATCCTATGATGAACAAGTAGAAATGATTCTGGAAGAAACACAAAAATATCAACTGCGCCGCCTTCACGACGCTTCCTACGGCACGATGATTTCTGTCAAAAGTTTGCTGGAAAAACAATTTGAAGATTACAGCAGTCTGTTCATCGAAGTTCCTTTCCCCATTCAAAGCGAGGGACTGCATATGCAGCCTGCGGGCGACTATCTGCAAGCATTTTACCAGGGTGATTGGAATCAAATGTCCTCCAAATACGAGGAAATTTTTTCTTATGCCACAGACCATAATCTGCAGCTTTCAGGATACTCCTATGAAATGATAATTAACGACAACGTAACAGAGTCTATGGAGGAGTACATCGTGCAGATTGAAATTCCTGTTTGTTCCGACCATATATTATTGTGAGACTTTATTTTCTCGGCATTTCGCCCGATACTGACTTGGGGACATGCCGACCTGCCGCTTAAATGCCCTGCAGAAATATGCGGTATCCTGAAAGCGCATATTTTCTGCAATTTCAGTTACATTAAGTTCTGTATTTACTAATAGTCGCTTCGCCTCCGAAAACTGTGCCTCACGGATCAAAGTACCTACTGTTTTGCCGGTGATTTTTTTAATTTGCTCATTAAGATGACTCTGGCTAACCCCCAAAATTTCCGCATATTCCGATACTGATAAATTTTCGCAAACACGCTGATCGATTAGATTTTGAAGCCGCAGATGCAGTTCCCCTGCCATGCCAGGCGTTCGTTCTATGCCCTGATGTGCAATTTCTCGATGCCGCCTGTGAAAATAAATCAACAAAATATTGAGACATGCCCGCAGCACCTGCGCATAGTCGGGCGACTTGCTTTCATATTCTTTCAGCATCATCCTGCAGACTGCCCGCATGGTCTGTGCAAAATCCTCGTCCATATAGATGGCAGGCATTTCTACCATTTCCTTAAAAAGTTGAATTTCCCAAACAGAACTGACACTGATGCTGGACTGAAACAGAAACTCCTCCTGGAAATAAATAAGAATGCCTTTCGCCCTGGTGACATTTTTCCAGTAGTGTACCTGACCGGGACTGATAAGAAAAACCACATTTTTCAGGTCATCGTACGCCGTGTAATCGATGATATGCGCTCCGTCTGCATCTTCAATAAATACAATCTCATAAAACGGATGCCGATGTGCAAAAGCTGCCGAATCCCCAAAAGCGCTGTCGTCAATATTGTCATAAATGCAGAACCCGAATTCCGGGTCTTTTTCCGGCAGAAAAAAATCCTCATGAATGCTCTTTTCATCTGCTTTTATGCTCTGTCCTCTTCCCATAATCGTGTTCTCCTTATCAAACTCTCCCATAAAGCAAGAAATAGACATACGGACTGTCCTGTCTGACAGCCCGTCGTCCACTATCATTTTGTCTCTACTTCATATAGCAGCCCGTCACATAGCAACGGTATTTATGCAAAAATCCCTCGAAGAAATCCGGATCTTTTAGCTTTTCCGGCTGATGGGTCTGAAATGACTTGTAATCTTCCAAAAGTTCAAGGGTACAAGTCTCTCCGCCATAGTCAAACACCCGGGCGTCTTCCAGAACCTCAAGTTCGTGGGTATGGTACGGCGGAATATGTACCAGACAATCCTTCTCTGCAATGTAGGTTTCACCTTCCACATCAAAACGAATTTTGCCGTCCGCCACATAATAGAGTTCCCAGTTTTGATTTGGATAATGCCATTCCACGCACAGTCCCTTCTGCAGGAAAGCTTCCCATACCTCTTTGACGCCGCCGCATTCCCAGCGACCGACCTTTTGACGAATTTCCCAGCCTTCGCCATTATGGGTCACATAGGCAAAGTCCGGCGTGCGTACTTCATGCATCTGATGCTTATCCACATCTTCTGTTACCGGCAGTTCCCGTTCCAGTCCCTCCGTTCCGTCGTTTCTGTACATCTCCATGAATTCTTCATTTTCTCGGAACTGGATATGCCTCTGGTTTACCGTATTCTTCTCGTAAATGCCCTGTGCCATGTCGATTTCCTGAAACAGCTCACGCCAGATCGTGCCTTCCTCCAGAAAATGGAATCCATGGGGCGTATATGGCGGAATGTGCAGGATATCCCCGGCGTTTGCGATAAATCTCTTTCCACGAATAAAGCATTCCACACTGCCTTTGGCAATCAAAAAGGTTTCCGTGCCTCGTCCATGCTGATGATAAGGCACCTCCGCATCCTTATGATAAATGGTATCGCTGACCTCATCTTTCATATATCTGCCCCGCGGCAGAATAAAGTCATTGACTACCTGTGTTCCTTCATCCCAGGTTCTGAGCCAATCCTCCGGTTCATTCATTCGAATTAAAATTCTCTTTTCCATGCTATCCTCCTTATCATACACCGATTGCTACGGCAGTAACAAGAATTACACATTCCAGCGCTACAAAAACCAGAAACAGCGGCGTAAAGAATTTATACCATTTATTCAGTCCAATGCCCATCAGCCCGCATTCCAGCGCAACCGACGTTGGCCAGAACAGATTGGAAAATCCGTCACCAAACTGATAAGCAAGAACTGCTACTTCTCTGGACTGTCCCACAAGGTCCGCCAGAGGTGCCATAATCGGCATCATAACCACCGCCTGTCCGGAACCGGACGGAATAAAGAAGTTGACGACATTTTATACAATGAGCATACCGATAGCCGTAACCTGAGAAGGCAGCGACTGCACCAGATTTGCAAGAGCATTGACAACTGTATCAATAATCATGCCGTCCGACATGATAACTTCGATGGAACGTGCCAGTCCCACCAGCAAAGCGCCGAACAGTGCGCTCTTACATCCTGCCAGATAAAGCTCCGCAATCTGCGTGCCGCTCATTTTATTGAGAATACACGTAAGAATCATGAAGGCAAAGAACAGCGCTGCGATTTCCTGCAGATACCAACCCTTGGCGATAACGCCCCAGATAATAATCCCAATCAGTAGGACAAATCCCAGCAAGCTGATTTTCTGCTGCGGTGTGAAACTCAAATTCATCAGTTCCTCTTTTGACGCCATATTCTCCGTACCGGAGAGGGTGCCTGCATCTCCATACAGCACACTCTTCGCTGGATCTTTTCTGATTTTTCTCGCATAACGCATAACCCACCAAATTGCAAGAGCTTCAAAAAGTACAAAGGTAAAAATCCTAATTGCCAGCAGTTTCGGTGTAACCAAATCCACCTCAGCAACCGCGCTGGCAACTCCAATGGTAAACGGATTAAAAGTCGCAGCCGCAAAGCCGACGCCTGTTCCAACGGCGACGATAGACCCTCCTACAATCCGGTCGTATCCCAAGGTAATACCGATGGTAATAAACACAGGAATCAGCGCATACGTTTCTTCCATCATGCCGAAGGTGGTTCCACCCAGTCCGAACAGAATCATAAAAACTGGAATAATCAGGATATCCTTGTTTCCTACTTTCCGAAGTACCCATCCTGTCAGCGCATTCATCGCGCCGATTTCTGACAGCACACTGACATAAGACACCGCAAACAAAATAAATATGATAATATCCGCAGCCTTTACATAACCGCTGAAAATACGCAGTACCATGCCCCACGGACCTACCGGCGCGCTTTCCTGCGTCGGCGCATAACTGCCTGGTACAACTAACTCTCTGCCAAGACTTTCATCGAACATTCGCTCAAAACTGCCTGCAGGCACAATCCAGGTCAGTACCGTACACAAAATTACAATCAAAAACATCAGCACATACGCATGAGGTGTTTTTAAAATATTTTTCAGTTTACTTGACGTTTTCTTCATCCTCGTCTTCCTTTCGTAACAGATATAAATTTCATAGTGCACTTGATGTCTTCATTATATCTGCCTGATTTCAGGAAAGCGATGGATTATACGACGGAATTATGGTACTTTTTAATAAAATGCAACAAGTGCACACTAACCCACATCTTTCTTATACTTCGTCAGTTGTGCATATGCTGGTAATTTATCTCCAATCTGCACAACTTTTACAATGCAAGGTTGTGCAAATCCTGCTGACCACGCTGCCTCTTGCACAACTTTTGGGCTTCGTAACGCGAAAAACCATTTTTTCCATCAAAAAAGTTGTGCAAAACGAGATGGTTTCATCCTGTTTTGCACAACATACTGCATGCCGATTTCATCTTCTTCGCTAAAAGTTGTGCAAATTACGCATTTCAATCCTCCCTTGCACAACCACCACCGCCAAGAGTTGTGCAAAAACGGTTTTATCACATTCATATGCACAACCCTGCAGCTTACATCCTTTTACCGCCTGCAATATACCTCTATCGCCCGGCTGACAAAGGCGGCCGTACCGGTGCCTGCTGCTTTATCGATGTTTGCCGAAAATTCCGCGTCTGCGGTATACATCGCGCCAAGCCCTGCTAAGATCTCATCGGTACAGGAATAGTAGTGTTCCGTAATAAAATCCTGCAGCCTGCGCACCTGTGCCTGCACCTTATCAGATTCCAGCGCGCTTTCCCGCATAGCGCCGAATTCTGCGAAAATTTCCATCATCTGCATGCCCATATGCTGCATCTCCTCTCCGGTGCAGTTTTTCGTCTTTTCGGTAAATTCCCTGTACGCAGAGGTTTTTCCGTATGCCGCTTTTGCGCGCGCCGCGTATTCATCCATTTTACTTGTATCGAATGGTGTAAAATCCATATTGCTCACTCCTGTCGTTTTAATTTCACGGGCAAGTTCAATGAGATTTTCAAGGTGCTGCTTTTTCATCGTCAGCAAAGTAATCTGCTGCGTAAGCGCCTTGTCTCTGTCAAAGTCCGGACTTTCCAGAATCTCTTTGATCTCCTTTAAGGGAAATTCCAGTTCTCGAAACAGCAAAATCTGCTGCAGCCGTGTCAGCGCTGTATCACCGTACAACCGGTAACCTGCCTCCGTCACCGCGTCCGGTTTCAAAAGCCCGATGGCATCATAATGATGCAGTGTGCGCACACTGACGCCGGTAAATGCACTGACCTCTTTTACTGTTTTCATACTGATTCCCTCCCGTGTAACTACAGTATAAACGATGACGTAACGTTAGAGTCAAGGGATTTTTCTATATTCACTCTCTGCATATAAACCGGCGTCTTGGGCACGTTGATCTCCACGCCGTCATCATTAGGCACAGGAATGAGTGGCAGATTCGTGATGCGCTCCACTACGTCCCAGCCGGAAATGACTTTGCCAAAAGCGGCAAAATTTCCGGAAAGCCGCTTGCCTGCCCCATCGGACAGTACAATGTAAAACTCACTGCCTGATGCGATTTTTCCATCGCCGCTCATGGCGACGGTTCCCTTTTCAAAGGGTACGCGGTTGACAAATCCATTCAGTGCGCACTCTGCGACTAGTTCCACATCGCAGCGTGGATCATCAAAATGGGTATAGCTGGGCTGCAAAACAAAGTCCGGCACAATGCGGCGAATCTGCCTGCCGTCATAAAGCCCTGCCTTTGCCATGCGAATAAAGGAAGCGACCGTCTCCGGCGCTTCCCCTTCATATAATCGGATTACTACACTGCCCAGCTGCGTATTATCCATTGCGAATTCTATCACTGCAGTGGAATCATTCATGCCTCGCTTTCCTTTCTCTGAAAAAATCCAAGCAGCAGCGGCATCATTTCCCTGCTGTATTCCGAAAGGGAATACGCGCCGCCGGTGAGACACCAGTCTGTTACAATGGCTCGCTCCGTCATTACATAAGCGCGCACCAGCTGGCTGGCAGTCAAATCACCTGTCAATTCTCCGCTGCGCTGTCCTTCCTCGATGATTCTGGTAATCAGGCGAAAGTACACACGATTGGTATCCAGAAGATGACGATATCCCTTGCCCTGCAGCTGCTCCGCATACATCGAAGCAATCAGATCCGGCGAAGTCATATCTTCTATCATAGCGTGGATTTCACCGTTGAGAAAAAGCAGTTTCTGAAAGCTGTCCATTTCCGGTTTCAGCTCTTTTTCCAGCTGCTCGTATTTCTCATCCAGAATATCAGACCAGGTCGCAAGCAGATCACCTTTGCTCCGGAAATAATAGTAAAAAGAGCCCTTGGCAATCCCTGCTTCCTCCAGAATATTGTCCAGGGTCGTATCTTCATATCCTTTCTCCCGGAACAATTTCCACGCGGCGTCGATAATGCGGCTTTTCATGTCCGTCCTTTTCATGTCCGTCCGAGTTTCACGATTCATCAGAAAACCGCCTTACATGCTCGCTGCTTTATCCATACATGCCTGCATACACTCGATCAAAGCGCTGCGAAATCCTCTTTCCTCCAGCACACGCACCGCCTCTATCGTCGTACCTGCCGGCGAGCAAACCATATCCTTCAGTTCGCCCGGATGTTTTCCCAGTTCGGTTACCATAGCAGCGCTGCCCTGTACTGCCTTTGCCGCAAACTTATACGCCTGCGGTCTTGGCATGCCGCCCATGACTGCCGCGTCCGCCATGGCTTCGATCATCATAAATACATAGGCAGGGGAACTGCCGCTGACGGCAACTACCGCATCCATCAAATGCTCAGGAATGATTTCGTAATCGCCGAAGCCGCCTAAAATCTTTCCTGCGTTTTCTTTATCTTCCTCAGTGACAAATGCATTGCAGCACATAGCCGTCATGCCGCAGCCCACCATGGCAGGCGTGTTCGGCATGGTTCTGACCATGCGCACATCCTTTCCGAACTGTTCGGAAAGCCATGCAAGGGTTTTACCCGGCGCGATGGTAATCACAAGCTGATGTTCTACCGCGTCCCGAATTTCCTCGATAACCGTCTGATAATACTGCGGTTTTACCGCCAGCACCACGATATCCACTGCTTTTACTAAATCCACATTGCCCGCGGCTTTTTGGATGCCAAACTTCTCCGCCGCTTTTTCCGCCGCTAAAGCCAGCGCGTCCGTTCCGTAGATGTCAGAAGGCGCGAACACCTTTTCCTTGATAATACCGCCCATGATAGCGGAAGCCATATTGCCGCAGCCGATAAATCCAATTTTCATAAGTCTCAACCTCTCTTATTGTAATTTTTCAAAGAATACGCGGCAGGCAGCGCATGCCTCGTACAAATCGCTCTTTAACATAAACTCATATGGCGAATGGGCGCCCAGCACACAGATTGCAGCGTCAAAGCTTTCCATGCCCATATTGGAATAATCCATTGACATGGTGCCAAAGCCGCCGAACTTCTCAATCCCCGCAAAAGGCTGCCAGATCACGCCGTTATCGTTAAAGACTTTGCGCACCTGTCCCAAGAATTCCGCGCTGGCTTCGCTGGTGCTCATCTTGCCGTAACGGCTGGCATACTTGATCACCTGCAGCCCGTGTCCCAAGAGTGACCCGCTGTACGGTTCACAGAGTTCCGGATAGTTAGGGTCATTACCGCAGACCGCTTCCAACGACATCACTTTGCTGCCCAGCTGAATGCGGTTTAAGGCGATGCCATCTCCGCCGCATCCGCTCTTTTCCGCCAGCAAACGGAGGAAATAGTCCGTTACTCTGGAATGGGAACCGGAACGTCCTTCAAAACCAATTTCTTCTTTATCCGCAAAGATGGCAATTGCGGTTCGTTCCGGCGCCTGGCACGCCAAAATGCCATGAAGCTGCGCATAGACCGCCGCCCGATCGTCAAAACCGTAGCCGCACAGCGCGCTGCTGTCAAGACCGATATCTCTGGTCCTGCCTGCCGGTACGATTTCGATTTCCGCACTGATAAAGTCTTCTTCTATCATACCATACTTTTCGTAAAGATACTGCAAAATATTTTCTTTTACGGCGTTTGCCATATCTCCTTCCGCAGGGGTTGCGCCCAGGAACACATTCATCTGCTCATGGTTATAGGCTTCTTCCTGCTTTCTCTGCCCCTGCTCCACAGAATAGTGCAGCGACATATCGGTGATAAAGAGAGCCGGTTCGTCTTCCGACGCACCCTCTGCAATTTCTATGACAGAACCGTCTTTGCGCACCACGGTGCCGTACATGGACAGAGGCGTGCTGGTCCATTTCTCCAGCTTGGAAAGGCTGTACATGCAGGTCTTTCCGTAAGCAAAACCATCTTTTTCAAAGATTGGCAGAATCTTAAAGTCAAGACGTGTACAGTCAGTATGAGCTGCCACAATGTTTGCGCCCTCCGTTAGCGGCTTCTTTCCGACCACAGTCAAATAGAGCAGCTTTCCGTTATCGTTATAGTACACCTTGTCGCCGGCGTTCACGCTGTCCTTTCTCGTGATATCAACAAAGCCTTTCGCCTCTGCCCGTCTGACCGCCTCCGCCACACAGAGGCGTTCTGTCTTGGACGCGTCGTTAAACGCCTTAAAATCTGCTGCCGTTTCCATAATACTGTTTTTCTTTTCTGCGGAAGCATTCTTCCAAATATTGGTACGCTTATAGTTCAGTTCCATCTTTTTTCCTCCTAGTTAAAATCCTGTTCGGTTCTCATGATGATTTCATCCTGCAGCGCTTTGGACAGGTTGCGGAAATAGTCGCTGTAGCCCGCCACGCGCACGATCAAATCCTTGTTTTCCTCCGGATGTTTCTGCGCCTCAATCAACGTATCTCTGCCCACCACGTTAAACTGGATGTGGTGACCATCCATGGCAAAATAGGATCGAATCAGGTTTGCCATCTGTTCCAGACCCGTATCTCCTTCCACGGTTTTCGGCGTAAATTTCTGGTTGAGCAGGGTGCCGCCTGTGGTCAGATGATCCATCTTTGCCGCCGATTTGATGACGCTGGTCGGTCCGTAAATGTCCGCCCCTTTTTCCGGTGAAATCCCCTCGGATACCGGCATGTGGGCGTGTCTGCCGTTGGCGCTTGCCAGCATCACCTCGCCGAAATAAACGTGGCAGGTGGTCGGCAGCATGTCGATGCGAAAATGTCCGCCCTTGGTATTCGGTCTTCCCGTTACGGAATCTCTGAAATAGGAGAAAACTTTTTTCATGATGTCGTCCGCGTAATCGTCGTCATTGCCGTATTTCGGGCTGGCATCGTGTACCCAGTGATAGATCTCGTCGTGACCTGCGAAATCGTCTGCCAGCGCTTCCATCAGCTGCTTCATATCAAAACGCTTTTCATCGTAAACGTTGTATTTAATCGCGGACAGACAGTCGGTAATGGTGCCGATGCCGACCCCCTGAATATAGCTGGTATTGTATCTGGCGCCTCCTGCATTGTAATCCATGCCTTTTGCGATACAGTCGTTGGTAATGGAGGAAAGAAGGGGTACCGGCATGTTCTTCGCGTAAATCTGCTCTATCACATTGGTGCCTCTCACCTTGATGTCCAGGAAGTATTCCACCTGCGCGAAGTATGCTTTTTCTAACTCCTCATAGCTGTGATAATCTGTAGCCTCGCCGGTCTTCAGTCCCAGCTGCTTTCCGCCTACCGGGTCAAAGCCATTGTGCAGAGTGATTTCCAAAATCTTCGGAAGGTTGAAGTACCCGTTCAAAATATATGCTTCGTTTCCGAACGCGCCGGTTTCCACACAGCCGCTGGTTCCGCCAAGACGAGCGTCCGCAATGGTTTTCCCCGCGTTGACAAGCTCCATGACGATGGCTTCTGTATTATAAAATGCCGGCTGTCCCCATCCCTGTCTGGAAATCTCACAGGCTCTTTTCAGGAATTTTTTCGGCGTTTTTCTGCTGATCTGCACGTTGGAGCTAGGCTGTAGCAGACGCATGTCGTCCATACAGTCTAAGATCAGATAGCTGACCTCGTTGACGCCGTTTTCCCCGTCCGGCGTGATCCCGCCGGTATTGATGTTTACAAAGTCCGTATAGGTGCTGCTTTCTTTCAAGGTGATGCCTACCTTCGGCGGCGCCGGCTGGTTGTTGAATTTTACCCACAGGCACTCCAAAAGTTCCAGCGCTTTTTCTCTGTCCAGGACGCCGTCTTCGGTGTCTTTTCTATAAAATGGAATCAAATGTTGATCCAGTCTGCCCGGTGAAAACGCATCCCAGTTGTTCAGTTCGCCAGTCACGCAGATATGTACAAACCAGTACATCTGAATCGCCTGCCAAAAGGTTTTCGGCGCATGCTCCGGTACTACCCTGCAGTTTTCGGAAATCTGCTGAAGCTCCGCCTTGCGTTTTTCGTCAGTTTCCTGTTCCGCAAGGTCTGCCGCGTAAGCCGCGTAACGTTTTCCAAGGGCAATGATCGCCTCGCAGGCAAGCTTCATGCCTTTTAATTCATATTCCTTCCCAAGGGCATCCGGATCGTGATGAAAGTCCAGCGCCGCAATGGCTTTTTCAATGCGCTCGATCCGTTCCCCGAATCCCTCGCTGTAGATTCTGTTGCCGCAGACCGTGTGTCCCGGCCCTCTCTGCTCCATGAATTCGGTAAAAATGCCTGCTTCATAAGACGCTTTCCATTCCGGCGTCATATGATCCAAAATTTTCTTTCGAATGGTTCTGTTCTGCCAGTAAGGAATAATCTCCGCTTCCTGCAGGGCAAATCCCGCTTCATCTACGGAAAAGTTAATCAGATCCCGGTCGTTCATGACATGCATGTCTTCCATGCTATGGCAGCAAAGCTCCGGAAAGGTCGGCGCACCCTGGGGCGACGCGCCTTTTTCGCCTACAATCAGTTCCCCTTCGCCAATGTAAAGGGTCTTTTTCTCACAGTAATCCTTCAGCGCCTGTCCCCGCAGCTCCGGTACGGAAAGCACTCCCTCAAACTGCTTGTAGGTTTCCGTCATAATCTTCGCGCGCTCCATGTCGATGTAAGGCTGGGTGGTTACGCTCTTTTCCCGCAGCTTCTGCACTCTTTCGTTCATGCCTCTTTGTTCCATCCTCTTATCCTCCAATCTTTACATTCTGAAATCCCATTTCTATCAGTTTCTGTCTGTACGCTGCAAGTTCTTCGCCGGCCGGCGGACAGAACTGGTTTTCGTAAGCTCTGCCAAGCTGATGATATTTGTCTTTGCCGTAGTCATGATAGGCAATCAGGTTGATCTGCGCCGGACTGATGTGGCGCGCTGTCAGCCACTCCCCTGTCTTCTCAATCTCCGCAAGGGATGCGTTGACCGGTTTGATCAAAGGCAGCCTGAGCCAGATTTTCGCACCAGCAGCGCTGAGTTTCTGCAGATTTTCCAGAATCAGTCCGTTGTCCACGCCCGTATACTGCCGGTGCTTCTCTGCGTTCAAAGCTTTTAAGTCATATAAAAAGGTATCCACATAGGGCAGAATCTCCTGAAAATTTTCCCACGAGCAGAAGCCGCAGGTATCGATGTTCACGGAAATACCTTCGTCGTACAGGCTTTTTACCAGGGTGTGCCGATAAGCGTGATCGATGGTCATGACCTCGCCGCCGGACAGGGTAACGCCGCCGCCCGATTCCTCATAAAAAATCTGATCGGAAGCCAGCTTCTTCACAAGCTGCTTCACTTCATAGGCTCTGCCCACGGTCTCCAGCGCCTGATACCTACACGCCGCTGCACATCTGCCGCAGCTTCTGCAGAGATTTTGATCCACTTTAATACCGTCCTCTGACATAGAGAGGGCGTGAAGCTGACAGGCTTTGATGCATGCGCCGCAGCCTGTGCACCGTTCTTGATAATAGCGTAACTGCCTGTCAGGACGCTGGGTCTCCGGATTGTGACACCAGCTGCAAGCAAGAGGGCAACCCTTGAAAAAAACTGTGGTTCTAATGCCCGCCCCGTCATGAATGCAATATTTCTGAATGTTGGTAATGTATGTCATCGCTTGTCTTCTTTTCCTCTTTTGAACTAAAGTTTGTACTGTAGTCTAATTATAGCACCTGCACAGAGATTCTGTCAATGATGCTTGCAAATCTTTCAATTAATTTTGTATTATACAAAAAAATTAACGCTAATATTTACTAAATTTTGCAATATCATCTCTTTTTTTACTTAAACTATTGCATTTTATTTTGAATTTTGTTAAAATATAGACAGGTAGATTGTAAAGGAAGGTAATAACTATGGCAAACAGCACCACTTTGTCTGAACAGATATACGATGAGCTTTATCACGACATTACAGACCAGCGGCTGGTCTGTGGACAAAAGCTCACTCTGAAAATTTTAAAAGAACGATTCAATGTCAGTCACACGCCGATTCGTGAAGCTCTGACCCGTCTCTCTGAAAATGGACTTGTGACCTACTACTCTAACTGCGGCGTCACCGTAAAGGAATTCACCGAAAGCGATATCCGTCAGATTTTCCAGATGATCGGAGAACTGGACGCCCTTGCGATTCAGTTCTGCAAGAACGCTTTTTCTGAAGCGCCTTTGATCTTTGAGCTGGAGCAGATTATTAAAAAAGGCAATGCCCTTCTTGCAGAAAACAAGATTGCAGAGTGGAAGGATTATTCGGAAGAATTTCATATTGCCTTTTACCGCCACGCGCAGAACGACTATCTCAACGATGCTGCAAAGAAGCTGCGTTCTCAGGTTGAAGTTCTTTCCTGTATGTATTATCAGCCTGTCAACGTAGAAGATATCAACATGCGGCACGGCGAAATTTTTGAATGTATCAACAACGGCGACTTTGACGGCGCCGCAAACCTGATGCGCAAGCACCTGCAGTTCGACATGGTCTACGCACTCAACGCCTATCAAGAGGCACAAAAGAAAAAAGCCTGACAAACGAATAGAGCGCTTCAAACTGTAAATTTAGTTTGAAGCGCTCCTTTTTAATTCTTTATGATTCTTATTTGCTCTCTGCCCTGCTTCTTCTGTCTGACAAAATCAGCACACCCAACGCCAGCACAGCGCTTACCAGCAGAGAAATCCAAAGCGGTAAACTGTTTTCATCGCCTGTTTTAGGATAATTCCACAGAGCGTTATTCACATCATATCTGTCCTTATAATTTTTATCGATATTCTTGTCAGCAATTCCATCTCCATCGGTATCAATGTTGATATCCGGAACCCCATCTCTGTCAATGTCAATATTAATATCCGGGATACCGTCTCCGTCAATGTCAATATTGATATCCGGCTTACCGTCTCCATCAACGTCGATATTGACGTCCGGGATGCCGTCTCCATTGGTATCAATGTTGATATCCGGATCCTTACTGCCAGGTTTTCCTCCAGGTTTATTTCCAGGCTTATTCGTCGGTTTCTCATCGCCCGGCTTATCCGGCTTATCTATATCCTCATTCAATTTCTGGTAAACCAACACGACCATCTGGTCCTCTCCCGTAAAGACGCCCTCGCTTTCGCCCTCGGCACGCACATACTTATATCCACTGATTTCATACTGCTGCAGCTGATACTTGCTGCCGATGTATCCGATATAAGTATCATCTTCACGAATGATATTGCCTTCCTCATCTACAAAGCGCACCACCACTCTGCCGCTCATCTGCACATTCGAGCTTTTCTTGTACACATATGTTACAATCTGAACGTCCTCACTGAATGTGCCGCTTTCACTGCCCTCAACACGCTGCAGCTTATATCCGTTGATACGCTTTTCAGCAGTCTCATACGGCAAGCCAACAAATCCGTTGTAAATATCATCAAACTGTATGGTATTTCCATCCTCGTCTACATACTTTGCGATGACTGTGGACGCTTTATCTTCCGGCACATAATACATTACAACAGATTTTACCGGTTTCTCAATTTCTCCTTGTTCCGCATTATCTTCCGATGCCATTGCCCGCATGTGAGCCGTATCATAAAATGGTCCTTCCGACTTAATAAAATGATATCCCGCAATGGAGTGGCGCGCCGCTTTATAAGCATCTCCAACATCGCCAATAATGAAATCATCACTTCGGATTGTGATATCAGCTTCCGTCCGATAATGTACGATAACCGTGCCATCCGGATATTCCGGCAAATCGTCCGGATCTACTGCAACATAGATGTAGGTAATAGACTGACTTGCCTTTTTAAAGGTAAACGCTGTCTTTTTATCCTGTCCTTCCTTCAGAAGATATCCCGGAATTGCCAAAGCTGCGGTAACACAATTCTCTCCTACGATACCATTATAAACCAAATCGCTGTGCAGAACATTTCCTTTGTCATCCATGTACTTTGCGGTGATCATGCCTGTTTCAGGCGCAGGTTTTTCTGCCGCTTTTCGATAAACATAAGTAACTAGCTGGGGTTCTTTCTGAAAACGTCCATCTTCCTGTCCTGTTATTTCAACAAATTCATAGCCAGCAATTACAATACGAGAAGTTTTGTAGCTGCTGCCTGACTTCCCTTTGTAGACAATATCATCACAAAGGGTTTTCCCTCCTTCATCTACATACCTTGCCGTTACAGTATCAGGCATCGTCATCTTATAATAATGTGTGATTTCCTTCGTTTCCATAGCTAAAGTTCCTCTTAGCTCGCCTTCTGTTTTTTCATAATCATAGCCATGGAACTGTGGAATCTGCACCTCATAAGGTGTTCCGACTCTGCCGTGTATCAGTTGATCATCGCGTACACGGTTGCCTTCATTATCAACAAAATGTACAATGACTCTTCCCTCGTTAATTTTCTCATATACATGGGTGATAACCTGATTACCCGGCTGATATGTACCAGCTGCGCCGCCGTCGGTTCTAACATGCTCATAACCCTGAATATATGGCGCAGTCACATTATAAGCCTCATCTACATAATTTGTAAATGTTTCTTCATCTTTAATAGGTTTGCCGTTCAGATCTACATATTTTACAGTGATACTGCCCAGCTGTCTGTAAATGTATTTAATCACCTGTACCTCATCGCTGAATGTACCGGTTTCCTTTCCTTCTACCCGAATAAACTCATATCCTTCTATATCAAGTTTTTCAGTACGGTAGCTTTGTCCTGCAGCTCCGGAGTATACTTTTGTCTGTGCTACCGTTCGTCCTGCGGTATCCAGATACCTTGCCAGCACATCACTGGCAAGACGCATGTAAACAACGGTAACTTCCTTAACGCCGCTTTCTATGACGCCGCTTTCTTCGCCGATTACCCGTTCAAATTTATACTTATCGATTTCTTTTATCTGCGCAGCATATGCAGTGCCAATATTCCCGTTGCATATCACATCACGGCTGATTGTATATCCCTGATTGTCCTGATAATGAATAATCACACTGCCGCCCTTGTTCGGGCTCGGGTCAGGATGATCGTCCGCATTTTTGGTATAGACATAAGTTACGACAATCGGATTTTCTGTATAAGTCCCCGCAGCTGCGCCGGTTACCTCTTTAAAGGTATACCCCGAAATATAGATCTGTGAAGTCTGGTATTCCTCGCCAACGTGACCTTTATAGGTCATATCCGGCCTAATCCTGCTGCCGTCCTCATCCTTATATTCTGCTGTCACCGTGCTGTTCTCGTGAACCGGCAGCTTTTCTTCCGGCTTATAGATAAACGTAACCAGCTGTGGTTTCTTTGTATAAGTGCCGGTCACATTCCCTTCCACCCGTACAAACTCGTAATCCTCAATAGCGAGCCGGTTGGCTTTATAAGGTTTTCCCGCTTCTCCTTTGCCGACGATATCTTCACAGAGTTGTTTCCCGTTTTCGTCCATGTATCGCGCTGTCACCGTATATGGAATCAAACACTTATATCGAAACGTGACGTCTACAGTATCGCTGTCCGGAAATGTACCACTTATCGGCGCGCCTTCTGCACGCAGATACTGATAGCCGAACACCTCTTTTGGCTGCAGCGAATAAGGCTTTCCGCTCTTGCCGCTGACCTTTTCATCTGGCAGCACTTCATCACCGTCTTCATCAGTATAATGCACATTCACGTTACCGTTTGGCAAAAGGGCTTCGATTACATCATCCGGATCCATATACTTATCCCAGATTTTCAGGTTGTACACCTTTCCTCCGGGAGACGCCTCTGCATTGGTAGCAATATCGTCAAAGAAGAAACCGAGTCTGGTTTTCTCATTCACGACCATCGGTATGCCCTGACCACTGGTGTCCTGCACTGACATATCAAACTTCTTCGTAGTCCCATCTACTACATAAGCTTCAAATGTGCCGCTCTTATTTCTTCTGACAATTAAATCCACCACCTGATTGGGCTGGGTTACGCTGGCGCCGTTGACGCCATAGTTATAGAAATTCAGATGTCCCCCATTGTAAAAATAGAATCCCGTATCGACGGTTGAATTCTTATAGTCGATGATTTTTCTCCATCCGCCCAAAGTATTTTCAAAAGAAAACTTCAGTCCGATGGTATATTCCTCACCGATATTTTTATCAATATCAATATAAAAGCCGCCGCCTCTTGCCTTATTGGAATGCCACTGCCAATAAGTACCATTGTCAGCATCTTCTCCGAAAGCCGTTGTCGTATTGCTCCTCTCATTGTCCCCTGTGGAACTCCACGCTGTCAGCACAGAATGGCCTTTAGAGTCAATCAAATTGTTGTTAAAATTATACTGCACGTAAGGCGTCAAATCATCGCTTCCCTCCGCATACAATATGTTAAAAGGAATTGTCCCGATTAGCAGCAGTATACAAAGAATGATACATTTAACCTTTGTCACTTTCCGTTTCATAAAATGTCCTTTCCTTTATTTTCTATTTGCTCAAACCACGCTGATTCCCAATGTTTCCCCAAGTTATACCAATTCATTTTATATTTTAACATAAAACAACCTCCCCGTAAACCTCTCGTTTCTGCAAATTCAGAGCAAAAATACACGTTTTCCGTTGGTCACCTCAGCTTTTTTCGAAATTCCTCAAAGGCCTTCCTGACATCCGCATCCACGTCTAGTTGCTCCATATAATACTGCATGCGCCGCATCTGCTCCTGCAGCCGCTTTTCCAGATTCTGTTTCTCAATCTCATCATCCGTATCCACTGCTTCTTCAGAAATCTGCGCAGGTATCTCTGCATCCAAATATACCTGCATCCTCCAAAGCAGATATAATGGAAGACTGTAGGTGTATGTCTGTTCCACAAAATGTTCCCCAATATTCTTCATGGAACATCTGAAACCCAATTCAGGCTGATACCTTTTACAAAAAAGCCTGTAGCTCTTCGCCTTTGTATTAACCTCCGCCTTGCTTTCAATGGGGATCAGTTTCTCAGCCTCATCAATGAGAAAATCCAGTTCCGCCGTATTACCCGATTTCCAAAAATATGGCTGTTTTCCTAGTTTCAAAAGTTCCGTCATCACATAATTTTCCGTCAACGCACCTTTAAAACGTTCAAACCGTTCTGTTCCCTGTAAAATAGTCTGTGCTGAAACACCCGACTTTCTGCGCAGAAGACCTACATCAGACAAATATACTTTGAAATTGGTTTTATTCGCACAGAAAGAAAGAGGCTGTTCCAGCTTTTCTACCAATTCCAGGCGATAGGCAAGTCCCGCATCGACCAGCCACTGCAGCGCATCTTCCAAATCCTTTGCCCGCGCGCCTTGTTTTACATGAGAAAAAATAAATTTATGATTGTCCTTTGCAAGCTGTGCCGGAATCGCATCCCAAATCCACGTGATTTTCGGCACTTCAGACAGCGGCGCATGCTTGGAAAAATCACTGCGGTAATCAATCAAAATATTATCCTGAATACGTTCAACTTTCTCAAAATCATGGTTTTCTACCCAGGCCGCCACCGCTTCCGGCATACCGCCTACTGCATAATAGATTCGCTGCAAACGGCATAGCGGCTCCGTGTACGCTGCAGGCAGCGCCTTTTCAAAGGCAAAACGTTGTACGCCTTCGTGCAATTTCGGATTTTCCGCCTGCAGAAATTCAGAAAAACTCATCGGATACATCTGCATATGATCCACTTTTCCTACGGGAAAAGAAATATGATCCCGCTTTAGCGCTACATCCAAAAGCGATCCCGCGCATATCAAATGCAGCTGCCTGTTCTCTTCACAAAAGTATTTCAAGGAGGTTACGGCACGGGGACACGCCTGAATTTCATCAAAAATCACCAGCGTTTTTCCAGGAATCAACGGTTTTCCGTGATACAGCTGTCCCAGTTCCTCCAAAATACGATCTGTTTTAAGGTTATAGTCAAAAACGCTTTGCAGTCCCTCGTCCCCTTCAAAATTGAAATATGCCACATCTTCAAAATACATTTCTCCAAAATGCTTCATGGCATAAGTTTTTCCGCACTGTCTCACTCCAGTAAGAATCAGCGGTTTTCTATCCGGATTTTCTTTCCACGCTTCCAATTTCTTTATGATTTCTCTTTCCATCCCTCTCCTCCATGGTTTTACTTTGTTCTCATCATATCATAGATGATGTTTGATTTCAACGGGGGTTTCACATTATTCATATGAAAAACGCAATATTTTTTGCATTTTTCATATGAATAATGTTCTAATTTTTGCGTTTTCCATAGGAATCATATCATTTCCTTTCCTGCCAACGAAAAAAAGAACCCTACGGTCCTTTTTTTCTCATGCATTTATTTCGCTTCCTTCACAGGTACAAACTTTGCTTCGTTCATGAGCGGATGCTGCAGCTTGATCGCTCCTTTGATAGGACATTCCATGACGCAGGCGCCGCAGTACCAACATTCGCCCGGGTACATGACAATCGGATGCTCCCCTTTGTTCACACTGTGTACCAACACGTCGACCTGGCACACATCGGCGCAGCGGTTGCAGCCGATGCACAGCTCCTGATTGTAAATAATCGGTCTTGCACTACTGGTTACAACGGATGTATATAATTCTTTCTTTTCCATTATTTTGCACCCCCTATATAGTCCTGATTCCTCTTTTCATATTCTTCCTTCAGGTTGCCGAAGTAATCGTGCTCTACGATGCCCTTCACAGGTTTTCCGTCTTCCATTCTGATGGTAATGAAGTGACGGTCTTTCTCCGGATCCATTTCCGGATAATCGCTTCTCTCAAAGCACAGCGGCGCGGAGCTCGACTCTCTCATAAGGCAGGCGTTTAAAATCAGCTTTGCCACTTCCAGAATATCTAAAACCTCGTGGGTTCTCATCAAATCGTGCGGTGTAACAGCGGACAGCTGCGGTACTTTGTCACGCTCATAGCTTTCCAGAAGGTCAAGTCCTTCTTTCAGAAGATCCGCACATTTCACACCGCCGCAGTAATTCTGCATCGCTTTGGAAATCGCCATATTCAGTTCCCGCCAGTTCATGCCGTCTTCATTTGCAAGGGGCGCGTACAGACGCTCCATCTCAGCATCGATTTCCGCCTGCTTTGGCTCTGCATAGTCCACCTTGTCCGCGTGGTCAGCCGCTTTTCTACCTGCATAGTAGCCTGTGGCACTGGCGTAACCGCAGCAGTCGGATGCAAAGAGCTGATCTCCCGCTGCATAGATACCATCAATATTGGTCATCAGATCCCAGTCGTGCATGATGCCGCCCGGCGCGCCGAACAGCTGCCTTTCCTGGGTCAGGAACGCCGCAGACTGCCAACCTGTACCATAGCTTTGCAGTGCGTGCTTTGCCGGATCGAAGCCTCTTTCCGTATAATTCTGCAAAATAGGAATTTTGGTCTTTCCTTCTTCGCCGACCATCATGCCCCAGATCACCTTCCGTTCCATTTCCGGCATTCTGGACAGATCCGCGTAGAACGGCAGCTGATAGCCTCGTTTCATCAGTTCGTCAAAAGGCATGGTTTCCGGTCCTCTGTATTCGTATTTCGGCTCGTCGATGACGCCACCCTTTAGGAAAAATTTCTGACCCTCTACCGGATAATACCGCTCAGACACTGTTTTCAGCACATTGCCGTCTCTGTCCAAATACGGAATTTCCACGCCTCTGGCATCGACCATGGTTGCCGCGTACCAGGTATTGTGGTTATTGCCTGCGCCGTAAGGCGGAAAGCTTCTGCCGGAAGCGGAGAACTCACCTTTTACAGACTTTTCCATCATGGTAAATTCCATACCGGCTCTGGCGCCCATAGCGTGACCGCTGCCGATACTCTGCATCGGACGGAATTCACAAAGCCCCACAAGGTCAGGATTGAACAGCCATACGCGGGCAGGTCTCGACATGCACAATACCGTAGATTTTGCCTTAAATACGTGGAACTTTCCGGTGCGCACATTCATGCCCATGGCGCCGATGCCCCGCTTCTTACCGTTTTCCACTGTAGTCAGAAGGGCAGTCGCTTCCGTTCTGTCAAAAATTCTGACCCCCAACTTTTTGCACTGTTTGTACAGCGCCGGTTTAAAGGTAGAACCCCAGACACGCAGGGTGAATTTGTTCTTATAATCATAGGCGAACATCAGCTTTGTTTCCGCGTCGCGAAACTCCGCGCCTGCAAATTCATCTTCGGTATCTCTGATTTTACCGCCAAAGCTTTCCAAATCCAGAAGCCGGTCATATCCTTCCCGGCATTCAATGTAATGGGCGATGCCGTTGCTGTAGTGGCTTTGTTCGTCTACATAAGCATTCGCGATTTCCTCTGGCGTTACCTGGGAGCACGGATTGGTGCACGCAGATTCCCAGTGGTCAAAACCAGTTCCGGCGCTGCCGCTTCGGATCGTCGCTCCTTTTTCTACCAGAATGACTGATTTTCCTTTTCTCGCTGCCGCAATCGCTGCGAAACAGCCGGCAAGACCGCCACCCAGCACCAGGACCTCCGCTTCGTCCGTCTGCACGCCGCCAATTTCATTTGCATAAGGCCATTTATATTCTTTCATGATTGACTTCTTCTCCTTCCGACGATTTATTTTGCAAAATTTATTTCTTTTTTATAAAATATCACAAACCGGCGCAAAAATCAATAGTTTTGCATGGATTTTGCAAAATTTATTTTTATATTGCAACTCGATTGATTTTCATTAAGTAATATGATAAAATAAAATATCGTAATTTTGGATTTTATTGCCAGGAGGATTTTAATGGGAACGAAAACAACTTTAGCAGAACAGATCTACCAGGAGCTTTTCCACGATATCACCACCCAAAAATTGATATTTGGTCAGAAATTGACCTTACAGGATCTGAAAACCCGCTTTCAGGTCAGCCAGACGCCGGTGCGGGAAGCCCTGACAAGACTCATAGAGGATGGTCTTGTTAATTACTATTCCAATCTAGGCGTTGCCGTAACCCAATTCACCAGCTCAGATATTCGCGAGCTCTACCAATGCATCAGCGAATTCGATGCCCTTGCGATTCTTTTCTGCAAAAATGCCTTTACTACAGCGCCGCTGATTTATGAACTGGAAAACATCATCACCGCCGGTGATCAATGTCTGGCAAAAGGCGATTTGAAGGGCTGGAGTCAAAGTTCTGATGACGCGCACACTGTATTTTACCGTCACGCACAGAATCACTATCTGGACGACGCAGCCAAAAGACTGCGGGCGAAAATTCAGGTATTTGCCAACATGTACTACTTTGATGATCCGGTTCATGCAGAGAACATTCACAGAGGGCACACAGAAATTCTGGAAAATATCAAAGCCGGCGATTTTGCAGAAGCCGCAAATGTCATGCGTCTGCATCTGCACTACAATATGGTCTATGCCCTCAACGCCTACGAGGCTGCGCCGAAAGCAAAAGATACGCTCAAATAGAACGTATCTTCCTTCTAATTCATTCACCTCTTGCCCAACGAAGAAAGGTATCCTGTGCAATACCAAGCTTCTGCGCCGCCTCTCTGGAGGTGATCACATGCCGATCCCAATCCTGTTTTATTTGACCAAAGCAGGGCGGGATTTCTTTACGCGGTCTCCCAAATCTTACCCCTCTCAGTTTTGCCGCGGCAATTCCCTCCATCTGACGCTTCTTAATATTTTCGCGCTCTGTCTGCGCCACATATGAGAGGATTTGCAGCACCAGATCCGCCACAAAGGTTCCTGTCAAGTCGCGGCCGTTCTGACGGGTATCCAACAGGGGCATATCCAACACCACTACATCCGCACGCTTCTCCTTCGTAATAATCCGCCACTGCTCTAATATTTCCTCATAATTTCTTCCCAATCGATCAATAGATTTGATCACCAGACAATCGCCCTTCTGTAATTTACGCAACAACAGTTTGTATTGCGGCCGGTTAAAGTCCTTACCACTCAGTTTGTCCATATATATATTCTTCTGTGCCACAGGAAATGCCGCTAGCGCCAGCATCTGCCGGTCTTCATTTTGTTCCTTCGTAGATACTCTAACATAACCATATATACTCTCTCTCATCTTCCAAAAACCTCCCGTCTCAATCTTCCCTCTCATTTTGCTCCCCATGTTGCGGAGATAAAAAAACACCGTACAGACGGATTCCGCTCCATACGGTGGTATACACGATTTAAAGCTGCTTCAATTACAGTTCATATAGCCTTCCAAATTTCTCCTGTAAATACCGGGTATAATATTCTGCATCAAAGGCCGTCCCGCAAACCTTCTCTATCAGCTGCTCCGGGGTATAGATCATGCCATGCTGATAAATCTTCTCTGTGAGCCACCTGCGCACAGGTGTAAAATCCTCAGCTTCACAGCAGCGATCCACGTTTACGTCCTTTTTCATTGTTTCAAAAATCTGCGCCGCATAAGCTGTTCCCAAGGCATAGCTTGGAAAATAGCCAAAATCACCGCCTGCCCAGTGAATATCCTGTAAAACGCCGCTGGCATCATCAGGTACGTCTACACCCAAATACTCCTTGTACAATCTGTTCCATTCCTCCGGTAAGTCTGTCACTTTCAGATCATCACAGAAAATCGCTTTCTCAAGCTCATAGCGAATCAGAATATGCATCGGATAGGTCAGCTCGTCAGCTTCGGTTCTGATCAGCGATGGCGCTGCCGCATTGACTGCTCTATACAGCGCTTCTGTTGTAACACCTGTAAACTGAGACGGGAACAATTCCTTTAGCTTAGGCAGCAACATACCGCAAAAGGATTCGCTTCTTCCAATATAATTTTCCCAGAGGCGAGACTGAGACTCGTGAATAGCTGTACTGGCTCCCTCCCCCAAAATGGAATGGATCAGTTCATTGCCGGTAGATAATTCGTACATGGCATGACCGCCTTCATGAACAACACTATATAAATTGCTGGTCAGGCTGTCAGTCGCATAGCGAGTCGTAATCCGCACATCGAATTTAGAAAACTCCGTAGTAAACGGATGAGCGCTTTCTCCAAGTGCACAATGCGCCCGATCCAGACCCATAATCTCCATAAGCAGCTTCGAAAAGGATCGCTGTCTTTCCACATCAAAAGGTCCTGTGAGAAAAGCCATATCCGGCTGCCCTTTTTCCACAATCTTTGCGATCAAAGGGGTCAATTCATCCTTCAGTGTGTCAAAAAAGGAGTCCATATCCTGCCTATTCATTCCGCGCTCATAATCATCCATCAAAGCGTCATACACGTCCTTTTCCGGAGCAACGCTGGCTGCATACTGCTTCTTCATTTCGATCAGCTTTTCCAGATGAGGTACAAAGGCCGCAAAGTCATTATTCTTTCTTGCTTCCTGCCAACAGGCTGTAGCCCTGCTAACAGCGGCCTCCATGGCCATAACGTCTTCCTTAGGCACACGTAAAAGCCGCTCCTGCTCACGCGAAAGTTCTTCTACCTCTCTGCTAGTCTGCAAATCCAAATGGGATTCTTCCTCTTTTAAATCTTGCAGCAACTGCTGAATCTCTGGTGCTGTCCGCAAACTATACTCCTCGCCGCTGAGAATTTCCAGCGTACTGCTGAGATAATCTGCTCCGCCTGACGGCATAGCAGTTGAACTGTCGTAATTAAGCAAATTCATAGCATGCTTATATGCCCTCAGCTTTTTCTGGTGTTCCTGAAGCCGTCCAATCTTTGTTTCTAATTTTTCCATGATTCCCTCCCTGTTTTGCATATTTATCTTTTCCGTTTCTACATTTATATATACGCCGCGTCAGCTATTGTTTGGCTTTTCTGTAACCGGCCTTCTGCGCTTCTTCCTCTGATTCAAATAGAATCAGGTTCTTTGAATCTGCCATATCCTCATAGGCTCTTTGCCCTGGACAATGGTACACCTTGGAACGGGAATTACCCCTGATTTCGCCATCAGTGTTCTCGCCGGCATCCTTTGGAATCGCCAGGTCGTTGCTGCCGTCCGCATAATCAATCATCACTCCAGACTGAACATTATGTACAAAGACATTGAAACAAATGCTTTCTCCCTCATCCTCCACGGACCATCCTTCCATCAGAACCCCTCGTGCTACTAACTCATCCCCGATAAATACAGGTGTTACGCGGTAAAGTACATGCCCCCCTGTTTCCTGCACGTAGTCGGCAACCAGATTTTCAAAAGGCAGCATTCCCTGCACATTCATATACCGAGTCCCTGTAATCAGGTTCTTCTCGTTGGCATTTTCGGCGGTCAGCTGATAACCCAGCAAATGACAGCGGTTATACAGATATTTTCCATCTATAAAGTCATACTTAGATGTAACCCAGCCGGTGGGTTTTACAGATCCGATACTACCCCTTTTTTCTGTAGGCATCAGCTCGCGGCACACATTGGCATAGCAAACACCGCAGCGTCCCAGCCGGTCCAGATCGCTGTACTCCTCAAAAGCGTCCTCTGTCATATCCGCCTTATTAAATTGCGGCACGTTATCATTAACAGCAGTGTATGGCTTTCCCTCATATTTTGGCAGGTCTTCTAAAGTAAATGTGCCAAATTCCCCAGTAAACGACAGTCCTTCATCCTGCTGAAACCCTTGCATATCTCTTTCGTCGCAGCCGGTCATTGCAAGACTGCTGCCGAAACAAAGGAGCGCGGTCAGAAGTATGATGCCCGCTCGTCTCAATCCTGATTCTTTCATCGTGAATTTCCGCTTACTCATTGTCTCCCCCTTCTATACACTTCTTCAGTAATTTTCTCATGAGAATAGCCAGCAAAAGATGTACTTTCGCAAAGCAGCCAGTCGGATGCATGTGTTCCGTTCGCAGGCAGCTTAAGCCATGTGTCCGCCGGATACACTTTGTCCCATCGGTAAATAACGATAGCTTCTATATCTTCCCTATCTGCCGCCTGTGCCAGCGGACAATCTTCAACAAAACAATATGCCGCCCTGGCCTCCGCCAGCGGATTGCCGCAGATTTCTAATTTTCCGTCCCATTCATCTTCCATAAATTGTTTTGCGGAATACGACGTTACATATAACTTCTCTCTGCCGATTCTGCGGAGAATTCTCTTTCGAAGCTCCCTGTCCTGGCTCTGCCTGCGTCCATTGAAGAAAACCCCGCTTTCCATATCCGCGCACAATAAGATTTCCATCTCTTGCCTTTTCCTTTCTCTGCATTCTCTTGCTACATATATTTAACCATTAAAAGATTGTTCACGTCAAGAGGTATCGTGGCACACTTCATGGCTAAACGCACAAAACGTAAAGTTCTGCAATTCATATCATTTGGAACTGATTGGGCTGCCCATTTTGACCTTTTTGATTGAAATGCGAAGCCACCCTTTTCTGCATCAGCGCGGATAGACGAAAGCTCCTGCCATTTGGTTTCATGCTATTACCGTATGGCGCGCTCCAGGACAGGCATATGAAAAGGAAAACTTTGCGCCGTGAACTAGTGTTGAGACTACATTAAAAAAACAAGGCTTGCCGGCATTCTCCTACCCACAAGCTTTGTTCTTAAGAAAATAGGTACTATCAAACCTTCATGCGCAGGAGATTTTCAAGGGCAGCCTTGTAAATCCTCTGCAGCTTCAGGAGATTTTCCACTGTCATATTTTCATTTCCTTCATGTTCTGTATCAGTCACCCCTGGAAAACTCGGTCCAAAGGCGACGATATGTTCCATAGACCGGGCATAAGTCCCGCCTCCCGCCACCATGGGCGGCGTCATATCGCCTGTGACCGATCTATATGCGCCAAGCAAGGCGCCGACCACCGGTCCTTCCGCATCCATATATACCGGCTTCATGCCATAAGGACTGCTGACCGAAATGCCATAGTCCGCGGCAGCCACAGAAATCCGCCCTAGTAAATCCTCCCCGGAAAAGGTAACCGGATACCGCACATCCAGAGTCAGCTTGAGCACGCCGTCCTCAGCGGAAATCAAACCAGCATTCATGGAAAGTCTGCCGCTGGCTTCGTCCCTTACGTTGCAGTTCATAAATTCCCCGCAGTAGCTGTCCCCGATCAGTGCGTGATACGCCTTTGCAAAGGCTGGTGCATCCGTAGCGGCAGCTAGTTCGGACATCAGCTTCGTAATCGCATTTTCTCCTTCCCAGGGCATGCTTGCGTGTGCCGATTTTCCAGTTGCCGCATAAGTCTTTCCACGGACTACCGCACTGCAGTGATCCGCTACCATATTGGGCGCATTACCCCCGCAAACGCTTTCAAATCCGCTTTCATCAAGCGGCATGGAAAGCTCCACCAGCATGATGCCCTTTTCTCCGTAGACAGCTGGAAACGCGCCGTCCGGTGTAAAGCCGTAATCCGGCAGTTCTTCCGCTTCTTTATAGGCTTTGATGTCGTACCAGTTGCCCGTTTCCTCATCCTGTCCGAAGATGATTCGGATTCGTTTCGTTAGCGGCACGCCGCTGTCCAATAATTCCTTCATGGCAAAAATGCACGCCATGGCAGGTCCCTTGTCATCCTGCACCCCGCGGCCGTAAAGCCTGTCATTAGCTTCTGTTCCTGCAAAGGGCGCATAAGTCCAACCGCTTCCTGCCGGCACCACATCCAAATGTGCCAGAATGCCGATGAGTTCTTCCCCCTGTCCGATCTCGGCAAACCCATAGCGATAATCCGCGTTTTTCGTCCGAAAACCAAAGCTTTTGCAGAGATCCAACGCATAATCCAGCGCTCTGGCAGGTCCCTGCCCAAAGGGATATTTCCCCGTCAAATCTCCTCCGTTATCCTCCGCGATACTTTCGATCGCCAGAAGTCCTTTTAATGCTTCAATCATCTTCTCATTTCCTCTACCTTCTATGCATCCTGATAGATGCTGAATTTTCTGTTCTGCCGCAGGGCACCAAGCGCTTCTTTCGTAAAATACCGCTCACCCTGCATCAATCCTGCAATCTGCCGGACTGCTTCAATGTGTTCCAGCGGATTTTCAGAAAGAATCAAAAGCTCCGCCGGACTTCCTTCTATCGCCTGACCCAACTTTGCGTCGCCCCGGTAAAACATCGCTGGATTTACCGTCGCTGTCTTCAGCGCTTCATAATTAGAAATGCCGCTTTCCGCCAGACAACTGAGTTCAATCTGCAAATCCACGCCCGGCAGCAGACCATCGATACCGCTGTCGGTACCTGCCAGAATCAATCCGCCCTTTTCGTGGAAGGTCTTCATGATATGGTGATAATATGCCATACCTCTTCTCTCTACCGGACGACGATTCGGTTCCGTCTTGTAGACCTCCTGCCTGCGCTGTCCGCACTTTCTCCATTCCTCTCTTTCATCCGAAGGACAAAGGGACAAAAGCGCCTGATATTCCGGACTTTCTTCATATCTTGCCAGTTTCACCTTTTCCACCGCATAGGTCGGATCCAGCGCAATCTGATGCGCCGCCAGATATTCCATTAACGTGTCGTCAAGACCCGCCACATGTTCTACCGCCGCCTGTCTGATTGTAAAAGGCTTCCCGGCGATTTTTTCTTCATTGGAAAAATCCATCAAATGTCCGACGATGAGAATGCCTTGTTTTTCAGCTTCATCGCAGGCTGCGTAATAAGCTTCCGGGCACAGATTGTTATAGACCTTTACAAAATCATACCCTGCCTCTTTGATATAGCGGACTGCCCGCCTTGCAGTCTCTGCATCTTTTGCTTCTATGATTCCATCGAGCCTCAGCAGATCAGAATAGACTTCCTCAAGAGGAAGCGCCGCTTCTGACCTGCCGTACTCCATCACCGAAAGGAATTTAGCTGTACCGTCGATAATCGGGCCTGCCGTAATCAGCCGCGGACCAATGCGGCTTCCCTCTGCCAACTCTTTTCGCCAGCGAAGGGCTCTCGCCACGCCCATGTAGTTGCAGATGGTCGTCACGCCGTAGGACAAATACCATGGAAAATCCGCCGGTGTGATACAGTGCACATGGCAGTCTGTCAGCGCCGGCATTACATACTTTCCCGTGCCGTCAATGACGCTCGCCCTTTGATCAAAGGCAATCTGTCCTGCCTGCGCGATGTGCCGGATGATTCCGGCGTCTATGACGATATCCACCCCCGAAAGGACGCGCTCTGCATCCATGGGGAGTAAGTTTGTATTTTGAATGATGTACATAAATTTCCTCTTTCCTGCGCATTACAGGAAGCTGACGATGATACCTGCCAGAAGTCCTGTTACAAGAGAAATGGTGACAACACCGGAGATGATAATCTTTGGCTCATAGTATGCTTTCAGGGCTGCTGCATCCTCATCACTGATTTCTGCTTCCGCGCGAACTGCCGCAAGGGCTTCATCCGCAACCTTCTGAGAAGGCGGATAACCGACCATGCAGCCGATACTGATGGAGAATCCTTCATAGAGATCCACCTTGAACAGCTTCGATACGATGAAGCCGGAAATGATGCAGCCGATGATACCAAATGCAATCAATACGACAAAGTTCAGTGCAACTGCGCCTACATCGCCCAGGTTCAGTTCCAGGAACGCGCTGCAGACAACGACAAACATGATGCCGAACATCAGCGGCGCCAGACCTGCCTTTGCCAGACAATTGTGCTCCAAAAGTCCCAGTTCAGCAAAGAGGAATCCTAAGAGGATATACCACAGATATGCGCTGAGGGTAGTCAGGTCATACAGCTTCGCTGACAAGAAGCAGATGATACCCAGCATCAGAAATACGTAATAGAAACTGTTCTTGATTTCCTCCGGAATGCGAATCAGCGTTTTCGCTTTATTGTCCTCGGCATTGCTGTTGGCTGCAAGCTTTGGAATATTGCCTTTTTCGATTCTAATCCTCATACTCTTTCTCATGGAAATGACACTGAGCGGATAGCCAAAAAGAATCTGCATATTCATCAGACACAACATCAGCGCGATCATCTTTTCGTGACCGTCTCCCAGTTCCTGCAGATGCGTCAGGAAAATCAGACCTGCCTGTCCGCCGCCGGCAACCTCCACCGCACCGTAAATGGCAGTACGTGGATCCATGAATACAAACCCTGCCGCAAGACCGAGGCCCAGAATACATGCTACCGCAATCAAAGCAGTCACAACGGTTTTGCCTTCGCCTTTGATACTGGAAACCGACATGGTCGTGCCAAAGCCCGCCAGTACAAAGGGCAGACCGAAGGAATAAACCATCGGCGCGAAACCTGCTTTGTCAAACAGATCGGCCGGCAGAATGTGGAGCTGACCTCCGAGAATAATAAGCGCTACCATAAAGATAACCAATTCCGGCACCTTATAGCGGGTTACCTTGCTGATTAGCTGACAAACCACATAAATGCCGCAGATCATAACGACTGATAAAAAAACTTCTGCTGTCATTTTTCTTTCTCCTTTTTCTTTTTTCTCCGCAGGACGACAAACCCTGCGTGATTTTTCTCTATCATACCACATGTATTTTATATAATCAAGAACTATTTTATAATTTTCAGTTTTTTATAATCTTTTAATTCTTTTTATAAGATTACCTGTTTACTTTTACCAATATTTTTTGTAAAATAGAAACAGAACTATAAAAAAAGGATTTACGCATATGAGAAATACCAAAGAAACTTTATCTGAAAAAATATATCAAAATATTTACGACGACATCACCCAGCGCAATCTGTCCTGCGGACAGAAGCTGACACTGAAAGCGCTGGCGCAGGAGTACGACGTCAGCAACACGCCCATTCGCGAAGCGCTGTCGCGTCTGTCAGAAAACGGTCTGGTAACCTACTACTCCAACTGCGGCGTCAAGGTCATCGACTTTTCGGAAGCTGATATTCAGGATCTGTTCCGCTTTGTCAGCGAGCTGGACGCCCTGTCGGTGCAGTATTGTGAAACCTATCCCATTCGCGACGCCTTTCTTCACGAGCTGCGGGGCATTGTAGAAGCCGGCAACAGCCTCCTTGCGGCAGGCGATTTGACAGAGTGGGACGAATACTCCAAATTTTTCCACAAGACCTTCTACAAATTTGCCCAGAGCCCATGTCTGGATAACGCTGCCGACAAACTCAGGCCGCGGGTGGAACTGCTGTCTTACTTGTATTATCCGCAAATCAGCCGGGAAAAAGTCAACGAGGATCATAACCGGATTTTTCAGACCATCTTAGACGGCGACTTTGCCAGGGCAGCCGAGCTGATGCGCGCCCATGTCCAGTACGATATGATCTTCGCAGTGAAAGCCTATGCCGACTATAAAGAAAGTCTGAAATAACACTTCATTTCGTATTACAAAAGAACTCCCTTCCGATGATAAATTTCCGAAAGGGAGTTTATAAATTCTATTCTTTTTTTCTGATAAAGAGACTTAACATCAGCACTGCTGCGCTTATCACCAGACCAACAACATTGGCGGGCAACGCGTTTAGTGCGGCAGTTCTTTCGATCAGATTATATTCCCACAAAAGGCTCACGCTCACAGCAGCAATCATACTGAGCAGCGCCCCAGCTGCTGTAATTTTTGAATTAAGCATTCCCAAAATCAGTGGCAGGAATACCGATACGCTGTAAAACAACCCGGCAATATAGATCACATCAATGATATTGCTGCAGAACAGGGAAATCAATGTACTTGAAAGTGCTATTAAAAGCAGTATAATTTTGGAGGTACTAACTGCAGCGCTGTTTTCTTCAACCTTCCTTAGCGGCTTCCACAAATCGTTGATAATCAGCGTTGTTGTTGCATGAAGAATGGAAGTACCTGTCGATATGGTCGCGGCAAAGAGTCCTGCCATCCCAAGACCAATTATACCATGTGGCAGAAAGGATTTGAGCGCTTGTGCAAATACCGTATTGGTATCGGTAATCCCTGGGATTTTTACAGAAGCACAAATACCAATCAAACCGATCATAACAGAAATCGCAAAATAAAATCCTGCTGTGAAAAAAGCGCCAAATCTTGCCGTTCCTTCATTTTTCGCCGCCGTCATGCGCTGAATGTAATTCTGATTCGTAGAATAAGAAAGCATGCACAGAACAAACCATGAAAACGGCTTCCAAAATCCGAGGCGGCTCAGGCTGAATGTCTCTGCCGGAAGACCTGCTTTTATGACTTCAATTCCCGCGCCGGAATACAGCATTGCCACTAGTAAACAAAGTACCGACGCAATAATAATCACAAACAGCGTTGCATCCGTATTTACAACCGATCGAAGTCCTCCGCTCGTCAGAATAATCACAAGCAGTACACTGATAAAAAGTGACAGATGCATACTGATACCTGTAATTGTATACAGGGTCGTGCACGCAATGGTAAACTGCACAGATAAGGAAGCAAAATTCGTGAACACATGCATCACTATGGCAAAACATTTGACAGCAGGAGAGTATCTTTTTCCAAGATATTCCGGCACCGTTGTGCTATTCATCTTATGAATTTTTTCTGCAAGGAATAAACCAACCAGAAAGAAGGCTGGCGCCGCTGCAAGATTCCACCAGATTCCGCTCATTCCAACTACATAACAGTATCCAATTGCACCCACCAGTCCGCTTCCGCCAAAGTCTGTAGCCGCCATAGAAAATCCTGCCTGTAATTTATTAATGCCTTTTCCTGCCATCAAAAACTCTGCCGCTGATTTATCCTTTTTTCCTGACAACCAGCCTATGAGCAATACTGCTGCGACAGTAACAGCCAAAACAACATAATCTAACCCATTCATCTTTTACCTCCGGCGCTGCAGAAGACTATGCTTCAACCTGACTTTTTTCTAATTGCATGGAAAACACTCCATGCTTTTTCTCATACACGCCCAGCAGAATTGCACAGACAATAACCAGTACAAGGCCTGCGATAAAAAGCCAGATAATATTTCTGTATCCATCCACGCCATATTGGTCAATCCATCTTCCGCAAAGGGTATAAAGCCACAAGTCTGTCGAATAGCCTACGGCAGAAGCGATTCCCATGGCAGTTCCTGTGATCTCAAAAGGCATTTTCGCTTCAGGAATCGGCGTATATAAGCCCGAACGAGAGCCCGCCAATACAACAACCATTACAACCGCCACAATAACCGCAATCGTCTTTGATGCAGGCTCCTGCGGAATAAACAGGAATACGGCGGAAATTATAATTAATGCGCCTGCAAAGATTGTTAAAAACTTCGGCGTTTTCCATTTGTCTAAAAGCAAGCCGCACGCGGGCGACATGAACAATCTGAGAATTGTTCTGTTCGCAATCGTAAGTCCGGTTCCGAAAGCAACCGTCGTTCCGAAAACAGTAGAAAGATACGGATTTAGATAGCTTGTTCCTGTCACCATGATAAACAGTCCCATCACAATAAATCCATTGAGCCATGTTACAGGATGCTTGAAAGCTTTTCCAACCATTTTCAAATTGAATTCATTGGACTGCTTGTTTTCCTCTACATCTTTCAGCGCTACCATGATAATAAGCGCTACTAATACCAGAATTGCCGCATATACACTTGTTACAATTCTAAAATTGCTGATTGATCCAAGAGCTGCCAGTATTCCGTAGCTGGTAATGGCCCCTGCAATCGCATAACACATTTCAAAGAAACCAAAAATCTTTCCTTCTTCATTTTCCCCTGCCTGCGCTCTGATCAACTTCAAAAATGCAGACCAGTGAATAAATGTAGTCGAAATACCAAAGCCTAAGTAACACACCAATAAAATTGTATATCCGCTGATAAAGCTCATGGCAAATCCACATGCTGCAGTCATAAGCTGTGAAATAATAATCAGCTTCTTCGGTGAAAATCTATCCGCCAGCATACCGCCGAACAGATAACCTGGTGTCGCAGTCAGTGAAAACATGCTCAGCAGTAAACCGGCCTGAGTGTTGCTCAAGCTAAACGCCTCAAGAAACTGCGTGTAAAAAGTCGAACTTAGATACGGTAAATTATAGCAAAGACATGATAATGTCAAAAGAAAAATCAAGACATATCTCTTTTTTGCATTCATAATGTGTTCCTCCTCTTAAAAAACATGCAAAATCCTTTAATTAGCAGCTGCCATGCTTCCTTCTTTGAATACATACTTCGGCAAATTCTTCATCACTGTCATATCCTCATCAGGATTTCCATCGATCAGTACAAGATCTGCGTATTTGCCCTTTTTAACAGTTCCGCGCAAGTGGTCTTCGCAGACAATTCTAGCGCTGTTAATTGTAGCTTCTTTCAAGCTCTGCAGATTCGGCTGTCCCATCTCATTTCTCGCAACAAACTCAAGACCTGGGAAGCGCTCAAACATCTGCCTGTCTAAGTCTGTTCCCCACCCTACAAGAACGCCTGCCTCCTCACACATTGCAACACTTTTTGCCATGCTCGCACAAGCTGCTCTGCTTTTTTCCACAAACTCCGGCAAAACGCCTCCTTCATACAATTCTTTGTATAAGGTATATGCGATGGAATAGGTCGGCACTGTTGCGATGAGATCGTTTCTCTTAAGCATCAATTCTACACATTCATCATCAACGTATGAAGCATGTTCAATTGTTCTGATGCCGTTCTTTACAGCAAGCTTAATGCCTTCCGTGCCGTGACAATGGGCGGCAACATAAGTTCCAAGCTTTTCCGCCGCAGATGTGACCGCTCGAATTTCTTCTTCCGTCGTAATCAGTTCTCCCGGAACACCGCCTTCATTGAGAACAGCGCCTGTTACCATGTACTTAATAAAATCTACGCCCTTAGCGACTTCGCTTCTTACAATATGCAGCATATCATCCGGAGAATCCGTTTCCCAATAAAGGGAACCAAAGCTTTCATTTCCCTTTGCCACAGGCGAAATAATTTTTCCGGAGGTAATGATATGCGTACCTTTGACAATGCCTCGATTCACTGCATCTTTTACTGCAATACCTGCGTAGAAATCATTTCCGCAGTCACGAATGGTCGTATAACCATGCTTCAGATAAACACCCGCATATTCCATGCAGTCTACCAGGTATTCATTCTGTCCACGCATCATAGAAGCGTTATAATCCTGATCCTTAAACATCAGATGAGCATGCAGATCAAAGAACCCCGGCAGCAGCGTCATTCCCTGCGCGTCAATCACTTCTGCCGATTCATAGTTTGCAGAACCGGCGGGAAGAATCTCAGAAATATATTTTCCATCTATCACAAGATCCGCCTTTGTTTCATCAAATCCTTCCGTCAGCTGCGGAATCAGTCTACAATTTTTTAGTACAAGCATTTTCTTCTCTCCTTTTTCTTTTCAAAAAATTTCGCTAGCGTTATGATTGTAATCAACATAGCACAAAAAGATTTTTTTCACAAATATTCCGAATTCCCTTTACGATGGAATTTTTATGTTGTAAAATTACTTTTAAATGGAATTCATTCCAGTTATAAATTTCTTTTGCATTAAACTTTCTTATAAATATATATTCATCTTTAATTCCCTGATTTGTGGAATCATCTGCGAAAGAATCAATCCGGTCAAAACAGAAAGGATCTGCTATGAATAGAATGTCAGATATAAACAAAACTGTGGGAGCGCGTATTCGCTATTACAGAAAGGCACGAGGTATTACAATTGTAGATTTAGCGTCGCGTATGCACATCAGCAAATCTGCGATTTCCAAATATGAATGCGGTCAGGTCGCAATCACGCTGGAACAGATTGTTTCCATTGCGAATACTCTGGAACTTGACCCCTTTTTACTGCTCAGCGACAGCTTTCTGCCTGAAAGTCATGAGATTTTCAAACAGGATCCCCCTATCTTAGATGAATCTTTTATAAAATATTACATGTATGGGTTTACCGGTCATGAGAAAGCTTATTTAAGCAAGCATATGCTTCTTTTGGGAGACAAAACCTGCTGCTTATATGGCGAAATAGAGGATGAAGAAAACTATCGCAACTGCAAATACTTCTATGCTGGCAAGCTGCGAACTGACGCTGCTTTTCAGCGGGCATTTCTCACAAATCCTTTAAATCAAGACGATATCATAATACTGGAAAAAATAATCCCCTTGGGAAAAAAAGATTTACAGTTCGCCTTTGGTGTAAGCATGTCAATCGGCACAAATTTCCCGATGGCATTCAAGTGGCTGCTTTCTCAAAGAAAAATTAAAAACCAGGCGAAAATCAAAGAATTACTTGCCCTTTCCACAGAGGATATCAAACGAATGAAAGCCGTTAACGCTTTTTTTGTCGATTTTAAAGACAAGCGGCTTGGCTAGCCCGTTTTCGTTCGTCCATTTTTTCTGGCACAAAAACTCCCTTTGGGCGCAGAAAGCTGCTCCGTCCCAAAGGGAGTTTTTACTTGATTGGATTTATTCTATTTCGGCAAGCATCCGGCACACCAATGCATAAACACGGTGGAAGGACGCCATATCCATCTGTTCCTCCGGCGTATGGAGATTTTCTAAATCCGGTCCCAGCTGAATCACATCCAACTGCAGTTTTCCGTCAAAGAACCAGCCCAGTTCCAGTCCGCCCGGGCAAACTTCCTCCTCCATAGTAAAACCGCTTTCCCGCAGCGTAATCTGATTCGCCAGCTTCCGCAGCGCGGAATCTTTATTGTACGGCCACGGACTATAGCGTGATGCCTGCTGTACCGAGAATCCATACAGCGCTCCAATCATCCTGCAATGTTCCAAAACATGCCGCTCCATACTGAAATGCTTGGATCTTGCCGACATAATCAGCTCTGCGAAACCGTCTTCCACCCTGATCACACCGATGTTGTTCACGGAAGCCGACGCGCCGCCATCTGCCGCATGGAACAAATTGGATGGCATCAAATATACCAGATCCAGCACCGCCCTGCTGTCACTTGCAGACAACACATTCCCCGGCGCATCCATACAAGACGCTGCCGTCAATCTGCCCAGATACCGTTCATCCTCAAATTCTTCCATCATCAACGCAAACTCGTGATCCAGAATCTCGGAGAGTTTTGTTTCGTCGCTATCTGTATAGATGACCGCTTTGCTAAAAAACGGATTCTGATTTTCCGCTTTGCCCCCTTCCCAGGATGCAATTTGCAAAGAGATACCAGAAAGGGCCGCCTGCCGCAGTACACGCGCCATCATCTTGATGGCATTGCCGCACTCCTGATGACAAACGCCTTGATAAACGCCCATAGAAAGTTCATCGATGGTGACGGTATGCGCCTTTCCCTGCGGTCTGCACAAATTGTACGCTTTTTTCATCACCAGCCGATCCGAGCAGAAGCAGGAAACAAAGGTCGATCGTTCCGCATCTCCATCCAGTCCAATCATTCTGTCCGCGCTGATTTTGGATTTATCCAGAAGCTGTGCGCCTTCGTTATTGCTCTCCTCCTGCACCGTAAAAATGCATTCCAGCGGCGGATGAAACAGACTATCATCATCCAGAATTGCCAGTATATAACTGACACCGAATCCATCGTCGGCGCCCAGGGTCGTATCCTTTGCGGTCAGAATGCCGTCTGTGAGAACTAGTTCAATAGGTTCCTTTTCAAAGTCATGGCAGCTTTCCGCAGTTTTCGCATGCACCATATCCAAATGGGCCTGCAATGCAAGCGGCGCTTTTCCCTCGCCGCCGGGTCCCGCCGGCTTTTTCACGATGACGTTCCAATGTTCGTCCTGATACACGGAAAGTCCTCTCGCCTCCGCAAAAGAAACAACATAGTCGCTGACGGCTTTTTCCACGCGAATCCCTCTGGGAATGCGGGAAATTTCTTCAAAATATTTTTCAATAGGAATTTGGTGGTTCAATACGTTTTTACAAGTCATCGTTTATCTCTCCTTCTCCCGCAGTTCATAAAGATCTAACCGTCTGTGGGCAAGAAGCGGCAGCTGGCTGCGGATTTGATCAACTTGTGTCAAATCTAAATCATTTATCAGCATCGCCGGCTTTTCCTGCGCCTCTGCAAGCACCTGTCCCCAAGGGGATACCAACAAGGAATGTCCCCATGCCGTATAGCCCGGTCCCTCGTCCCTGGACGGAGAAGTCCCCAAAACAAAAACCTGATTATCAAGAGCCCGGCAGCGAAACATGATTTCCCAGTGGGCAGGACCAGTGGTCATATTAAAGGCAGCCGGCACCAGAATCACCCGCGCCCCCTGCTGCACCATCAGACGGGCAAGTTCCGGAAAACGGAAATCGTAACAGATGCAGAGTCCCATTTTTCCGAATTCAGTATCAAATACCGTAACCCTGTCTCCCGCAGTCAACGTGTCCGATTCCTTGAAGCATTGTCCGCCCTCTACCTGTATATCGAAAAGGTGCATTTTTCTGTGCTTTGCAATCTTTCTTCCCTGCCGGTCAAAGATATAGGCGGTGTTGTACACCTTTCCATCCTCTGAAAGCTCCGGCACGGAACCTGCAGAAAGATAGACCCCGTAACGTCGCGCCAGATCGCTGAGGGCTTGATAGGTTCTCCCGCCTTCTTTCTCCGCATATTTGGGAAAATTTGAAGTCTCATACGGGCAGGAAAACATTTCCCCCGCCGTTACGATATCCGCCTGCTGCGCTGCGGCCTTCTGTATATAGTTTTCCAGCTGCGTAAGATTCTTCGTAATCTCGTCAAAAACCGGAAGCTGTAATTGTGCTGCTCTCATCGCTGACCTCCTATTTCTATTGTAATTTTCCTCTGCATGCGATTTCCAGTTCCCGCTCCACCTGTCCATCCGCGCCGATCAGATAAGCGCGATCATACAGATTCACTACCGGACAAATATGTACCGGCACAATCCGTACCTTGTCACCAATGCTGATTGCGCTGCGAAATGCACTGTCTCTTACTGAGTATTCTGTCGTTATAAATTTCATCTTCCTGTTTCCTTTCTTCTTGGAATCACTTCTGTTTATTTCTTATTTATGTCTATTTTAGCACAGATTCTCCAGAACGCAAGCATCATTTTATAAAATTCAGTTTTTTATATAATTTGCATTGACTTTTTTCCATTTCCATGCTACAACTAAACTACAACTTATTATATAATAGAAAGAAGAAGTGAACTACGATGAAAAAAATTACACTCGATACAAAGGGACACAATCCCGGTCACTATGCACCCGGCATAATTGCCGGCGGCATGCTGTATATCTCCGGACAGCTGTCCTTAGATTTAGACACCAGGAAGGTCTGCACCGGCGATATCAAAGATCACATGCACCTTGCGCTGCACAATGTTGAACGCGTGCTGCATGCCGCCGGTCTCACCAGAAAAGATGTGGTGCAATGCCGCGTTTATCTGATCGATATTGAAAACTGGCAGGCAGCCAATGAGGCATACGCCGAGTTTTTTGGCGAACATACCCCTGCCCGCGTCGTTGTGCCAGTCAGCGATCTGCACTTCGGCTGCCTTGCAGAAATCGAAGCCATTGCGGAGGTGAAATAATCATGCAAGTACAATACGTTTGTTCCAAATGCGGCAAGCTGCAGCCGGTGACCCTGCGCGCGCCGAAATGCGACTGCGGCGGACTGTGGAAGCTGGACTTTCAGCCGCCGGCTTTTGACCTTGACCTGGTTGACAAAACACAGTGGAATCTATTTCGCTATCGAGCATTCATGCCGCTGGCGGACGACACCTGGAAGTCGGTTACCATGGGAGAAGGTATGACCCCCATCATAGATTTTGATGAAGACCTGATGCTGAAAATGGATTACTTCATGCCGACCCTTTCTTTTAAGGATCGCGGCGCGGCAGTGCTTGCAGCTCACTGCGCCAGCATTGGAGTTAAATCCGTCGTGCAGGATTCCAGCGGAAATGCAGGAAACAGTGTAGCTGCCTACTTTGGCAAAATCGGCATCGACTGCGACATCTTTGTGCCGGAAGGTACTTCCCCGGGAAAAATTGACATGATACGCGCCCACGGAAGCCAGGTACACATCATCCCCGGCTCTCGGGATCACTGTGCGGACGTATGCCGTGCGGAAGTCATAAAGGCAGGCAAATATTACGCCAACCACGTCTACAACCCTTTCTTCTATGAAGGAACCAAAACCTACATCTATGAAGTATACGAACAACTGGGCAGAATTCCACAGCACATTTTCGTGCCGCTGGGCAACGGCACCCTGTTCCTCGGCGTCATCTTCGGGCTGGAACATCTGCTGACCAGCGGTATCATCGACAGAATGCCGCAGATCATCGCCATCCAAAGCGAACGCTGCGCGCCTTTTGCGGCGGCGAAAGAAAACGGATATAAAGAACCTGCCCAGGTAGAAGTAAAGCCCACCCTTGCGGAAGGAATTGCCATCGGCAAACCGATGCGCGGCGCAGAAATTCTGGAAAAAATCTACGCATATGACATAGAAATTGTAGAAATCCCTGAGGATTGGATTCTGCCTGCGAGAGCCGCTTTGGCAAAAAAAGGTATCTATTGCGAACATACCACCGCCGGAAACTACGCCGCTTACCAGAAATACTGTCAGATCCACGGCAAAACGCCGGACAGCCTTATTACCATGTGCGGCGCCGGACTGAAATCTGATCACTGAAGCGCAGATCTGCTAATCTCATTTATATTTAGAAAGGATTTATCATGAAACAGATTACCAAAGAACACATCGCTTTTACCTTCGACCCGGCGCTTCCGCCTGCCGAAAGCATCACATCCGGCGAAACGGTTTGTTTTGAAACCAAGGACTGCTACGACGAGCAAATCGACGTGGACGGCAAAGATTTTTCTCTGCTGGATATGGCGCGAAACAATCCTGTCACCGGTCCGCTGTACGTAGAAGACGCCGCGCCCGGCGATGTACTGAAGGTGGAAATCCTCGCCATCGAGCCAGCACAAGCCGGCGTCATGTGCGTACGCAAAGGTCTCGGCGTTTATCCGGTAAAAGGATGTCACTGTCGCCGTTTTCCCATTGAGGACGGCACAATCCTCTTTGATCAAGAAATCAAAATTCCGATTCGTCCCATGATCGGCGTCATCGGTACCTGCCCGAAAGAACCGCAGAGCACCCAGTCGCCAGGCGTCCATGGCGGCAATCTGGATATCAAAAATCTGGGCGCAGGCAGCATGATTTATCTGCCCGTTTTCGTGCCCGGCGCACTGCTTTCTTTGGGAGACTGCCATGCCGTACAGGGCGACGGCGAAACTGCTATCTGCGGCATGGAAATCAGCGCCAGCGTCACAGTCAGAGTCTCTGTTTTAAAAGATGCAGGCAGTCTGCCGCTGCCGTTCATCGAAACAGAAGACACGATAATTACCACGGCTGCCGATGCATCTCTCGACATCGCATCAAAGAAAACCGCGCAGAACATGCATACCTATCTGCAGAAAGCTGCAAATCTGACCGACGCGCAGGCAGCCATGCTCCTTTCGCTGGTCGGCAACCTTCGGATCAGTCAGGTTGTCAATCCGAAAAAAGGCTGCATCATGGAAGTGCCGAAGAAATACCTATAATATCTGATAAAAACAGCAGGAGACTGTCACAGCATAGTTTTCTGCTGTTTTCAATCTCCTGTCAACTAATAATTATATTCTTCTATAGTTTTTTGTTCCGTTCGCGCGGCTGATTTCATACATGCCTTTCACTGCGATCTGCCTTTCGTCCAGCACCCTTCGCACCCGCTCTATGGAGTCGATTCTCAAATAAACGCCTGTGCTGCAGGAATGGGCCACCTGCGGCGGCAACCTGCGTAATGTGGAATGCAGCCCATATTCTTCCAATACGTCTCTGGCATACGCCGCCTTATAGAAGGATGAAAACGACAGAATATATTCTTTTTCCATGGTAGTTCCCCCTAATCTTAAAATAAATTCTTTATCTTTCGTATGTAGTAGGTGAAGAAAGAGGCTTTATCAATATTTCTATCAGCCACCAGATCGCAAGATCCCAGCTTTTCGTCGCCGCAATAAATATCCAATGTGCCTATTTTGTCACCTTTCTTTAGGGGAAGTTTCAAATTCTTAGGGATATTAGCCTTATAGGAAGTCTCTTTTTCCTGCCCTTTCTTGACGAAAGCAGTAGCCTTTTCTCCGGTAACAGCATGCAGAATATATGGCTCGCCCTTATCAACGGTAATCTTTTTCACCCGTTGTCCTTCCTCTGCAAGGGTTACAGATGCATAATTAGCATATCCATAGTTCAGCAGCTTTGCTACCTCGGCATTACGAATCGGCGAAGTCTTTGCGCCCAGAACAACGGCGATCAAAGTAGTTCCGTCTCGCTCTGCCGATGCTGACAGGCAATATCCTGCTTCTTGGGTAAAACCGGTCTTAATACCATTTGCTCCCGGATACTGCTTTATCAGCTTATTCGTATTGGTGAGGCCGAAATCCTTCTCTTTGCCCGGCAGTCCTACCTTAATCGTCGTCTGCCAGGTATTAAACCATTTCTGCGTTTCCTTGTGTTTCAAGAGAAGTCTCGACATCACTGCTATATCATATGCGCTTGTGTAATGATCTGTTACTGGTAATCCGTTGGTGTTGACAAAGTGTGTGTCACGCATGCCTAATTCCTGTGCGCGTTTATTCATTTTTTCCACAAAAACTTCTTCACTGCCTGCAATATATTCTGCAGTAGCCACACAGCCATCATTAGCGCTGACGATAGCAATCCCCTGCAGCAATTCCTCCAAAGTATGCGTTTCTCCGACTTCCATATACATTTGGCTTCCGCCCATAGAAGCGGCTCTCTCAGAGATCGTCACTTGGTCGGTTAGCTTCACCTTCCCATCTTCTATTGCTTCCATCGCAAGAAGCATGGTCATTACTTTAGTAACTGAGGCGGGAGGAAGCTCTTTATGCGCATTTTGTTGGAAAATGACCTTGCCGGTATCTGCATCTATGAGAACTGCTGCCTTAACATCTAATTTCAGGTTAGCATTCTTCTCGTCTTCTGAAGGAGCGCCTGCAGCAGTCAGCGTATCAGATACAGTTTCCAGCACCACCGGCTCCTGCGGATTTGAAAAATGCTTCACGCCCATAATACCGCCGCCTACGCAGATAGCCAAAGCGCATACCATGCATAGCGCTCTTTTTCGATTCTTTCTCATCATAAAAACACCTCTCTCATTGGTGTAATATATGAGAGAGGCGTATGGGATATGACATAGGCTTATTGACTTACAGCCAGTTTTCACTGCAAAGTCTCTGTCTTCCGGACACCCTTTTTCTATATTATAGATGTTATAACTGTTAGAATCTTAAACATGATTATCGATCATATTGTATATCTTATTTTCAGTTACAAAACGGATTTTCTCCACCCGCAATATATTTTTTGCTCACTAAATAGAGGTTTCTGGCACGTGGGAAGTACCGATATCATCATAAGGCTGCAAAATCGCTAGGTGCGGATTTCCGAGAAGATCTTCCTTGCGATCAAAATCATACAACCCACCGGAGCATCTCCCTCATGAAAAGTTACAGCAACGAGAACCCAGACGCATTTCAATCCACACACTCCTTACGGAGTGTGACAGCTTTCAGACCGTTGGAGCCAGTCTTAGAGCATCATTTCAATCCACACACTCCTTGCGGAGTGTGACTTCTGCGGCTCAGGCTCAACGTCAAATGGATTTTATTTCAATCCACACACTCCTTACGGAGTGTGACTCTTCAACATTAGTCTGTTTACCAGTCTTTTTAGAATTTCAATCCACACACTCCTTACGGAGTGTGACTTTCACAAGCTTTTAGAGCTGAGAGGAAACAAAAAAATTTCAATCCACACACTCCTTACGGAGTGTGACTTATAGTAGGAACAAAAAAGTCCTGCGAAGTTTGGATTTCAATCCACACACTCCTTACGGAGTGTGACTCAACATACTTCAAATCCTCGGCAAGATTCTTACATTTCAATCCACACACTCCTTACGGAGTGTGACGATTTAGAGCAAGGCGCAGTTGCTTAAGCCTTTTTATTTCAATCCACACACTCCTTACGGAGTGTGACCGCTCTCCCGTGAAGCCTGCAAACCCACTGGTATATTTCAATCCACACACTCCTTACGGAGTGTGACATAATAATATGTGTTAATATAATATTGTCAGGAGATTTCAATCCACACACTCCTTACGGAGTGTGACAATATTGTCCGCAAGCTTTGATATGTTTATAACAATTTCAATCCACACACTCCTTACGGAGTGTGACATAACTTCACCGCCTATCTTGAAAAATCAGGCGTATTTCAATCCACACACTCCTTACGGAGTGTGACCTCAAGCTTGCTGAGCTGGGTGCAAACATTGAGATATTTCAATCCACACACTCCTTACGGAGTGTGACCTGGGATACTTGCGCGTATACTGCTCGATATATTATATTTCAATCCACACACTCCTTACGGAGTGTGACGCTCAAGCTTGCTGAGCTGGGTGCAAACATTGAGATATTTCAATCCACACACTCCTTACGGAGTGTGACCATATGCTATGATAGTTAATGAGTGGTTCCGTGATATTTCAATCCACACACTCCTTACGGAGTGTGACTGCGAAATTATAGTATTTTCCTATAACTCTTACCATAATTTCGCACTATTTTTATTTTATCTACAGTAAAATTCATTCAAGGCATCATTTTATGCCACGCAAAGGGTCTAAATCCAGGTGCGAAACTCCCGGGAAAATCATGTTCGCTTCCCTCTCGCACCGATATAAATGCACCCGTTTCCAAAAAATTTTTAGAACACGCAAGAGATATTTCGCAATTATACCACAGCGAATGGATTTTCCGCGCCTTCAATATACTTCTTTGCTCCAAGAATAGAATTTTCCGCCATATTTGCCACTGCTTCATCCGTATAAAACGCCATGTGCGATGTCACGATGACGTTTGCATAAGACCGCAATATCGCCAAACGCGGATTGCCAAGTGGCTCTCCCATGCGATCAAAGTAATACAGTCCGCTTTCATGCTCCACTACATCCAAGCAAGCAAAACCTACCTTTTGTGACTCAATCGCCTCAATGAGTGCATCACTGTCAATTAAAGCGCCCCTGGCGCAATTTACAATGCCGACGCCAGGCTTCATCCTTTTCAAAGCCGCCCCGTCAATCATATGATAGCTTTCCTCCGTTGCCGGCGCATGCAGCGTAATAATATCCGACTCCTCAAACAATCGCTCCCGTTCGACATATTCACATAAACCCTTGAGTGAATCTTTTTGATACATGTCATATGCCAAAATTCTGCATCCAAATCCCGACAAATTTCGAATCACGGTTTCTCCAATCCGTCCAGTTCCAACCACACCCACAGTGCAGCTCGGCAATTCCCGCGCCAGCTTTCCCCGAAGCGTAAAATCCTGAACATCGCCCCGCATCATAATGTGTTTCATTTTGCGAAGTCCCATGAGAATCATCATAATAGTATAATCCGCTACACTTGCCGGAGAATAGGTGACATTTGTTACGCCCATACCGAGGGATTTTGCATATTTCCAATCAATATGGTCATATCCAATCGTTCTGGTGGAAATGCACTTAACGCCCAGTGCATAAAATCTGTCGATCATTTCTCTGCTGATTACCGTTGTGATGATATCCACGGCATCATATCCCGCTGCCAAATCTGTATTTTCCAGACACGGCGTTTCGGCAGTATAGCCATACTCCACACCATACTTTTTACAAAATGTGTCGAAAAAAGGCTTCTCGTCAAAATCTCTCATACTATATACAAATAATCTCATACCTGCATTTCTCCTTTACTTACATTTATCATAACACAAATAAAGAAAAATGAACAGCACCCCAGAGTGATTATTAAAACCCATCATTAAAAATTAGCTCGTCCCTTTTTCGTCATATCTCAAAATACAATTATTATAGATTCAGCCTATAAATCTTATCCCGTTTTCTAGGCAGCAAACTAACGATTAGGCTAGACAAAAGCATGTTCGCTATATGCCTAGCCTTGTAAAATAGAAGCATAGAGGGCTACGGTAACGATAACCCTGGCGCATTTAAATCCACGCGCCCGCGAGGGGCGCGACAGGTGGAAAGATTCGGTGTTTTTCGTCGATCTCAGATTTCAATCCACGCGCCCGCGAGGGGCGCGACCTGTTGTCGTCATACCAAAGCGCGCTTCCATTACTATTTCAATCCACGCGCCCGCAAGAGGCGCGACGACAGCGACCTCCTTATTGTGCTCAAGCACATCGATTTCAATCCACGCGCCCGCGAGGGGCGCGACAGCTGGGGTGTTCCGTTATGGATTTCTTCGCTGACATTTCAATCCACGCGCCCGCGAGGGGCGCGACGCATGGAGTGCGGATATTACGATCCTTCCCCGATGGATTTCAATCCACGCGCCCGCGAGGGGCGCGACTATGCTCGTCTTTTGGTATATTCCCGATAATTCGATTTCAATCCACGCGCCCGCGAGGGGCGCGACAATATCGTCAAAGAAGAAATCGGATGATAAAGAAAATTTCAATCCACGCGCCCGCGAGGGGCGCGACAGAAAAGTCCGCCACAACAAATTTATACCCCTCTATTTCAATCCACGCGCCCGCGAGGGGCGCGACGGCAAGCGCTGCCAGAATCCGGGCTTTATCATGCTATTTCAATCCACGCGCCCGCGAGGGGCGCGACACCTTGCTCAAAATGCGGAAATTACGAATACAGAATTTCAATCCACGCGCCCGCGAGGGGCGCGACGCGATAAAACTGGTTATAACTGAGTTAGCGGAAAATTTCAATCCACGCGCCCGCGAGGGGCGCGACGCTCAGTGATGCAGCGGCAAGGTTTGAGCTGCTGAAATTTCAATCCACGCGCCCGCGAGGGGCGCGACTTTGCGAGCAAGCCTGAAGTAGATCCAGCGGCACTATTTCAATCCACGCGCCCGCGAGGGGCGCGACTAATCTGGCAAACAAAACACCTTTTGAAGGAGGGATTTCAATCCACGCGCCCGCGAGGGGCGCGACCCGCACAATGTGCGGTAAGTCAATAGTTTTTCTCATTTCAATCCACGCGCCCGCGAGGGGCGCGACCCGCACAATGTGCGGTAAGTCAATAGTTTTTCTCATTTCAATCCACGCGCCCGCGAGGGGCGCGACTGATATTATTTACGAGGAGTAATATGAGTAATATATTTCAATCCACGCGCCCGCGAGGGGCGCGACAAATATGACACGCAGCATAATCTTAACACAAGACATTTCAATCCACGCGCCCGCGAGGGGCGCGACTTTCCTACTGCTCAATCTACAACTAGTTTGTATGCTATTTCAATCCACGCGCCCGCGAGGGGCGCGACGGCAGATGCTCCTTGCGGAAATCAATGAGGTAAAATTTCAATCCACGCGCCCGCGAGGGGCGCGACCATCGACGAAGTGCCCATTACATATGACAGCCTCATTTCAATCCACGCGCCCGCGAGGGGCGCGACTATACCGCGCGCTATATTATGAAAAAGCAGTATGATTTCAATCCACGCGCCCGCGAGGGGCGCGACCTGATCCGCACGGCGTTTATTCCATCGGAAGGCAATTTCAATCCACGCGCCCGCGAGGGGCGCGACCTTATTTTTTGGAGGTTATTATGAGACAGAGTATATTTCAATCCACGCGCCCGCGAGGGGCGCGACCTTTTCTCTCAGGATTTCGATCGTTGGAGATTCTATTTCAATCCACGCGCCCGCGAGGGGCGCGACCCGCTGGCAGACGCCCTAAATTGGGCAGGCGTGAGCATTTCAATCCACGCGCCCGCGAGGGGCGCGACGGTCTGATGTTGATACTGAGGTTTTTGGTTATCAAATTTCAATCCACGCGCCCGCGAGGGGCGCGACTGCAAATAAACGAAACTTCACCGATGAAATTACCATTTATTTGTATATTCTTTGTAATTTCCAGAAGCACCCTTACAACTACTTCCAGAAAAGTAACAATTATGTCAAGATTTTCGGTGCGAAAGAGCCGGCAATTTCATGTTTGCTTCCCTTTCGCACCTGGGTCAAACCATCAGAACCCCCTCGGCTTCATAACTTTCTTTGGCTCCGAAATGCTCCACCTTGGTTTCGTAATGATTACCCAGATAGTAGAATCTAAGACTGTCCTTTCTCTCATCAATCAGAGACAATAGTTTGTCCTTCAACAGCAGTGTCTGTGAGCTGTCCAGTATACACTCAAACACAGAGTTCTGCACACGCTGCCCATAATTGACGCACTCTTTGGCGACCTTGCGAAGCCGGGCTTTTCCCGCTTTGTCCTGGGTAGATACATCATATGTAATCAAAACTAACATAGTCCTGCCTCCTACTTCCACAAAAACGGCGGATAGCTTTCAAGATCCCCGCGTATGGTTCGCGCCAGCAGCATCGCCTGCACATGCGGCACCAATCCCCAGGAAATCTTTTCATCCAGAAACGGATGTGTAATCGGCTCCTTTTTTCGCTGCTGCCATGCTGACAAAAACTGTTTCCGCCCATCCTCATTGAGCAAAACCGCGCCGTCCGCCTGCGTCTCAAAATGCTCCACTTTCATGATTTTCCGGTTAATCAATGTCAGAACAAAGCGATCCGCCATGATACCCCGCAATTCCTCCATCAAATCCAGTGCCAGCGACTTTCTGCCCGGTCTGTCGCAGTGCAAGAACCCCACATACGCATCCAGTCCAACGCCCTCCAGTGCGCCAGCACAATCATTTCCAAGCAAAGCATACGCAAAGGAAAGCAACGCGTTGACCCGATCCAGCGGCGGTCTGCGACTGCGGCCGCAAAAAGAAAAATCCTCTTTCTGATTGATGATCAAGCCATCGAAAACCGAAAAATAGCGTGATGCCAGTTCTCCCTCGACACCGCGTAAAGAATCCAGCGTATCGCATGTGCGAATCCCGGAAATTCCACGATGAAGCTGGGCGGAGACCTCTTTGATCTGCTCGGCATCAACTCGCAGACCATGATCTCTGACAGTTCGCTCCAGACTCCACCTGCAGTTAAACACTTTTCCCAGAATCATCGCTTTCGCGTAGGAAAGACTTCTTTCCGCATCGTCGGAAATTCGGTATTGCTCTTTGCGTAAAAGCACATTGCCGTATGATGTGCCAAGGGTCCGGGCGAGAAATCTTCCCCGCGGAGAGAAAAAGCTCAGCCCGATTTCCTTCCGCGCGCAAGCGCCCATCAACGTAGGAGATGCGCCTTTATACGAAAAACTGAGAATCTGCTCCAGCGTATGCAGTGGAAATCTGCCAACCGTTTCCTCATCGCGCAGGATGACTACGTTTTCTCCATCCAGCGCCAGATATACATCCTCTGAAAGCACATACAAAGTATTCAGCAATTTCTTCATTACAGCACACCTCCTTCGCCAAGCCGCTCCGCGATATACCTCTCTACATCGAGATTCTGATTCAACTTCGGCAGGCAGAGATCTTTCAGCGAACAACTCCTGCATTTCTTGCTGGTCTTCACCTTCGGCGTATACCCTTTCCGGTAAAGTCCATGCATTTCCTCGCACAGTTCCAACACCTGTCTGCGCAGCGTTTCATCAAATGCAACCTCCGTCCGGCGCTTCTTTTCCCCGTAAAACAAATATCCCTTTGGAATCTCCGTGAGAAATTGTTCTTCCAGACACATGGCCTGCGCGCAGAGCTGCACGGCGTCTTCGATTCCCTCTTTTTCTGTTCCGCGCTTGTACTCCACCGGCACAACAGTCCAGGCTCCATCATAATCAGACAAAGTGATGCCGTCCCGCGCTTTTCGAAATTCCACGATATCACACTGTCCGGAAAGTCCCAGCTGCCGTGAGGAAATGCGGAGACCTCGCATGATAATCAAGTCTCCGCGCTTTTCCACAGACGTCTCATCATGGGCTTTCTTGTGCATCAAAAGCCCTGCTGTCGTCTGATAATTCTCCGCCCACTGCTGCTCGACATGAATCAGCGCCCACTGTCTGCGGCAAAAGGCAAAGTGCTGAATGCCCGAAAGCTGCAGGTATTCATTTTCTTCATATCCCATGGCTATATTTTTCTCGTTACTTCTACAGAAGCGGGAATCATTTCTTCATGAATGGTCACTTCATAGTCCCGATAACTGCGAGGATATACGATATCTTCGGCTCTTTTCACTTCTACTGCCTCAAACAGCTTGTGTGCAGGACAGTCGCCCAATTCCGTACTGTGTTTAAATACGATAAGTTCTCTGACCGCCATTTTTCCTCTCGCTGCAGCATGGTCGATTTCAAACATGTTAATGATCGCGTTCCACAATAGTTCCAAATCATCTTCAGAAAAGCCAGTCACCTTTTTCGCTAAATTGGCGGAAATATATCCTTCTGCCCGATATAAACCATATGGCACGATACTCTTTCGTCCCATTTCATTCTGTTTCGACTCCGCATCTTTTTCTGTAGTAATTGCAACACGGGTAATCGTAATTTCCTGACTCATAATTGGATCTACGCTGCGGGCGAATCCCAGCTGCACCGGACCGCGTACCTGTCCGCAATTCAGCGAATCCTTTACAAAGGTGGTCATCACTGCGCCAAAGGTTCTGATATCAAAAAAGTTTCTGCACATAAAGTCGCGTACTTTCAAATCAATATTCGGGTCCGATTTCTTTGCTTCCTTTATCTTTTTTTCATTCAGACCAAGATATTTGTATGCCTGGCTATCACTTCGATTTAGCGGAACATCTCCTTTTATGTAAATCTTGTAGCCCTGTCCGTCTTCAGAAATGTCCTGACCATAATCAGGATCCTTTACCGTTTCTACATAATTACGAATCTTTCTTTTCAGGCATACATCTGTAACAATGCCATACCCGCTTTCCGGATCAACTCTCGGCAGATTTCCTGCATCAGGGTCGCCATTAGGATTTCCGTTTTCTACATCAAATAAAATGACAAATTCATACCTGTTCTTAATTGCTTCGCTCATGTTATTCTTCCTCCTTATCCTTTTTCGTAAAACGTGCTCGTGTCTGATGATAATATCCGAGAATGAACATCCCTTGTTCCTCTAAGGTAAGCCGCCTTGGATATGCGGCTGTCTGATGCTCCTCTACCGTAAACTTATCCTGCAGATCGCCTAATTGCTTCTCCAGCCAAATTTCAGTACCCTTACTCCTGACTGCAATCTTTTTCATGTGACTGTTTTTAAGTCGCAGCAAGGTTGGAAATATAGATGCCGGCATGGTGCAGGCTGAGTTAAAATACCGATCCTTGATGGTCGCATTCAGCTTGTTCGGCCAATTGGATTCCTCCTGAATATGCTCCAGCACCGCAAACATTCTCCCAAGATTATATGGGACATTCTGACTGTTTTCATTCAAACTCACCGTCAATTCCTCCTCTTCCATTATTTTTGTATTCCGCATAAGATACGCTTTAATGATTGCCGCCCGTCCACGGGTAATTTTATAAATCCCCGCATCACTGTCATCCTGCTCAGCCCGTATTCTCTGCAATACTGCCTGATAAAGACTTTCCGGATATCGTCCTCCTGATAAAATTGCTCGGAATGTGTTCCCGGCTATATGATCAGGCGGCTTTTTATCTTTTGACTTCTTATTTGCAATTTCCTGCAGCATTCTCCACACCCCGAGATATTCCACAATATCACTGGCAGGGCGGACAACTTCCATTCGGTCATAATGTTCTTTTAAATGACGCAGAATGTTTCCAAATCCATCCTGATAGAAAAAACGTACCGCAAGCCTTCCCGCATTGGGACCAAGTCCCAGAATGCAAAACTTTTGTTCAGGATTGATGTCAGCCAATACAGCGTCTACATCAACCTCCCATCCCTTTTCTAAGTTCTTAAAGATACCTCGTACAGTGTCCTGATTATCCTTTGTAGGCTCCGCAAAATCAGAAAAAACTTTCTGGTAGACTTCCTCCCCGCTTTCCGCCCAATAAACAACCATGGTATTTCCTAAAATGCTCCTGTAATCCCGATTGCTGATTAAATAGTTTAAGGCAGTTGTATACGCATAGGCTGCATATTCGCTTACGGGTGCATTGTAACTCTGTTCCTTTCCATGAGAACAAAAAGCCGGTGCATTAAATCCCACTAAAGACGCGCCGCTCGACTGTGCGCCAGGCACGCCTTTAATCTTTCCATGTATCCTGGCGATCGGTCCGCGTTCCCCTGTTACAAGGCAAAGTCCTTCCTTTCCGCCGTCTTTCTCACGATAACGCTTCTCCCAAGCCTGCTGAATTTCTTCATCTTCCTGCACAAAACAGCCCTCTGCTCCTAAATAGAATACCAGATTTGAAGCAGCGCTAAGTTCTTCATAATTTGCGGCAATCACCGGATGTTTCTCTGCTGTTTCAGGATTCCAGTTTTGAAAAAACTGTTTCACCGCTTCTGCCGCTTCTGAGTGAACATCTGCTAAGTATGCCAAATGTAACTCTTTTGCAGCGAGAAAACACTTCTTTGCTCTCTCCGGCTTTCCTTTCGTATCAATGCCCAGAAGGTAACTGGAATTATCGCAGAGAAAATTCGGAGATATGCCGCTAGTTTTAACACCTTGCTCAGGCACTTTCATCAAAGGAAGAACTTCTATTGTTTTCTTCCCTCGTGGTTCATCATGTTTCATCGATGTAACGCCTTCCAGTTCTCCACTTTCTGAAAGTTCAAGCGCCATCGCTACTTTCGCCTGACACCAGCCCGGCGCAGTTACCTTACCTTCTTCTTCCAGCCCTTTATAGTATTCTACCAGTGATTGCAGTATCATCGAACCACCTCACAATCTGTCAGATCCAGAATACCATCGTTTAACACCGCTCTGAAAAACATCGGCAGTATTTCTTCTCCGGTGTAATCAAAGTCAAAGAACATATAGCCTAAATCTTTCTTTTCTTCCGGATATGCTGTTTCAACATTTTCTCCCTCATATAGTTCGAAATGCACCGGAAACTCCCTGCATCCAAAGTACGGCTGATGATAACATTTTCCGCTGCGCAGTCTGCGCATCATAATATCCTTGAATTTTCCCGGATTATCACCCGCGTTTGCCTGCTGTGTCATTTCAAAATGCGCGTCGATGACATAATCCACATCTTTCAGTAAAACGGCTGCACGCTGTGCAATATCTTCCTTTGTATTGATAAACAAAGGTCGTTCAGCTCCATTCATCACGGTTAACACATTGCCCGCCTGCAATTTGCTCTGCACCTCGTTTCTTCGCACGCTGGTAAAGGCAATGGGGTTTCGCACATAAATCCTGTCGACGACCCATCGCATGCCCGGATGCCAATAAATCGCTTCTAAGATGCCCCTTGCCGCTGATGGCGTTATCATATCGTAGCTGCATCGTTCCACTTTCATTTCCGGTCTGGAAAATAAAGCGTAATCACCCCACACATGTACTCTCACGCCTTGCGCCATAAAGTTCTCACTCCTTTCTTCTCACTTAATAGTAATGACCAATTCCCATTTCTGTATTTAGCTGTATGCCGCAGTTTTCATCATAATATGTAGACTGTTCTAGCACGGCGAACCCATCAAACAAAGGTGTAATCATGCCCATTTCCCACAGCGCGCTGTAATCGTTTTCATATAGGTTGATACAATACTTTCCAGCTTTTCGCATCAGTTGCATCGAATACTGTTGATCAACCATCTTTTCTGCTATTTCCTTCGCGCTATCTTCCAGCGCAATCAGTACAGTCTTTGTATCCTGTTCAATCAGATGAAACTCCTTTGCTACCGTTTGAAAAGGAAAGCTGCAGCTTCTACTGCCTTTTTCAAATGCTTCTATTACCTTATGCTTGTCCAGAAAATCTCGTCTAAAGTCATACAGCCTTGCAAAATAGTCGTGAATCGCTTTCAAGTCAGTAATATCTTCATATTTTCTCACAATCTGCGCCGACACATCACGCATTTGCTTTATACTGGATGGAAGTCTACCGCTCCCCTGATTTTCAAACTGAAAAAAAATAGTTTTACATTGATCTGCCGAAAGTTTTCCTTCCCGATTACATCGTCCTGCCGCCTGAATCACAGAATCAATCCCTGCCAATTCTCTATAAACAGAGGGAAAATTCAGATCTACGCCAGCCTCAATCAGGCTGGTTGCGATCAGTCTGCACGGCTTACCTTCCGCCAGCTTTTCTCTCACCGTTTTCAATATCCTCTTTCGATGCAATGGATACATATAGGTAGAGAGATGATATACGCCGTTTTCTCCTTCGTTTATCAATTGACGATAAACCTCCTGCACATCGATTCTTTTATTTAGAATACAAAGGGCTTGTTTTTTCTGCTTCAGCGCGTCCAGCAAATCTTCTTTTGTCATGACGCCACCGTTTACTACATTGGTGCGCTTAAATAATGCATACATATCCTGCACTCTTGGACTGATTTCCTTTATATCCTCTGCCAGTTCTTTCGGAAAATATTTCTTCAGCGCCGGCTGGGTTGCTGTACACAATACCGCGGTACAACCATAATTGTAAACAAGCTCACTGATTGCCTGGATACATGGTTTCAGATACTCGGTCGGCAGCATTTGGACTTCATCAAAAATAATGACACTCTTTGTCAGATTATGTAATTTCCTGCATTTGGACGGCTTATTGGAAAACAACGATTCAAAAAACTGCACATTGGTGGTTACGACAACAGGTTTATCATAGTTTTCTGCTGCCAGTCGATGTTTTTCTTCCTCCTGCTCATCTTCAAAGGTGACGTTGCAATGATCCTCCAATACGTTCTCGTCTCCCAAAATTTTCCGAAATACCTGCGCATTTTGTTCGATGATTGAGGTGAACGGAATCACATAAACGATTCGCTCCATCTCATGCTCTATTCCGTGGCGAAGTGCAAATCCAAGAGAGGACACCGTTTTTCCTCCACCGGTAGGTACTGTGAGTGTATAGAGGCCCTGCTCCCCCTTTCCCATTTTCAAACAGGCTCGCAGAATCTCTGTCCTTCTGCCGTCGACCGTATCAGTTTCCTGATTGTCAAGCCAGGAGCTAACATGATCATTATACTTTTGCATAAGAACAGAAAGCGGCTCCCCATCCGATTCCCTGTAAATTCCTTGATTCATAAATGCTTCTGTATTCAGAAAATCTGCGTCCACCAGACAGGAGAACAGCATCCTCGTCCAAAAGGATAAGGTAAATCCTCCTTTGCCAAGAATCTTCAGTGGCGGCGCAGACAGTCCATGGAGCTGAATTTCGTCTTTAAAAGGGCTATAGTCGTTAACTGAGTTCTTCAATCTGCCCTGCAGCGTTGGAGCTCCTGCTCCATCTCCAACCGAACCGCCATCAGGCATACCGCCGTGATGTCCGGCAACACAATACGCCGCACAATAATTAAAAATATTGCCCTTTCCACAAAGTTCTTTTGCCCCTGCTGTTGCGTGATCCACTCTCTCGCCGCCAAATAGTCGTTCCTGAAAGCCGTCGGAATACTTTCCAAGATCATGCGCTTTCGCCGTCTCCGCCGCCTGCATGTCCGAATGGAACGTGCTCGCAAACTTTTCTGCAAGCTCAGCGGTTTCCAGCAGATGCGCTTTAACTGACTGCTCTCTTGTTCTGTCTTCGCTAATATGTGCCAGATATTTTTGTTTCATAAATGTTCACCTCCTTTTTCTTTTATTTGCTTATCTCATTCTTTTGGATAAATTTAATATAATACATTTTTGTTCTCCTGTCAATAAAGCTTTATTGAAATTAAAGGTAAATATAATTTCATACTTATCAATGAAATTTTTTTCTTCCATATAATGAATCCATCGTAAATCTTTTCTACCCAATTGATTTGTCATATCCGCTATGATAAAATAACAAAGTCGGGTCATGATGTGACCGTGTGGATTGAAATATTGACATTAATGGTAAAGAGTTTTGTTCTTCATATTTCAATGCTGCAGCAAGCTCTTTACCAGATTGTCTTTTGTACAGAAAAATCTCTTTCTACTCTAAAATTCAACAGGAGTGTTTCTTTATGAAAAAGATTTATTTTTTAGATGAACCATTAACAGAAAATGACCTTTATTTTCTCTGCTATATGATTGAACGAATCAGCAGACGGCTTCGCAGACGCAACCGTTACATCGTAAATGCCGTTAGCAAAGACCAGTGGCTACACCTCATCCAAAGCGCCGCAGTCCTTCATTGCGAAAATCCATTGCAGGTGGAAGACGACTGGATTGCAGATTATGATTTGACCCAAGGGGATTTTGACATTATGGAAATAAACACTGACCTGGCGCCAGAAAACCTGCCCACAGCTACGCAAATGGAAAAAGTTTATCAGCGGCTTATCGTCGACACGATTACCGATGATGAAACTTATATAGATGCCATGCTTCGCATCTATAACGCACCCATATGCGATATACTGGACGACTACACATTCACCGCACCAAAACAGGGTCGCCTTCCGGCGACCCTGCATTTTTTTACCTCTATATTCTATTCTTCCTCCAGCTTCCAGATGTGTCTGTCCTTTCGAAATGCCAAGCAAGTTACCACACCCAGCACGCCAATCACACAAAAGAAAAGCGCCGCACCGGAGCCTTTACCGCTGCCGAAAAGACTACACAAAAATCCAGTCCCATTTTGCGCTGCCATAAACGGCTCAAACACTCGATCCACAAAGACGCCGCCCAGAAGATATCCCACCGGAATGGTGAAAAACTGCAATGTATTGCGGGCAGAATAGACCCGCCCCTGCATCTCCACAGGGATATGACTTCGCATAACCACATCCATGTTGGCATTCATGATGGGAATCCAAATCCAGCCCAATACGCCGCCGACGCACCATACCGGCACGCAGCTGCCAAAGGCCAGAATGAAATTCTCCGTGCTCATGGACAACAGCAATGTATTCAGAATCACGCGAACCCGGCTTTTGGGCGCAGGCATTAGTGATGCCGCAATACTGCCGGCTATCATGGCAAGTCCTGTCGCCGTGTTGACTGCAGCCAGCGCGCCCTCGCCGCCGCCCGCTCTTGAAAGCAGCATGGCAGGAAACGCCGCGTTATACATGGACGCCGTCAAATTGATGGTTGCCAAAAACAGCATCAGATCCAGGATCCCCCGGTGCTTTACAAGATAGGAAAGCCCCGCCTTTGCCGCCTCTCGCAAAGGTTCTTTTTCCCCATCGTCAGCGCGTACCGCCGGAATTTTAATCCACAGGCTAAGCGCCATAAAGGCGCATACAAATGTCGCCAGATCAAAATAGATCACGCCGGAAAGTCCAAATACCGCATAAACCGCCGTCGCCGCCGCAGGGGTCAGAATATTCACCACAGAGGTGGACAGCGAACGCAGACCGGATACCCTTTGGTAATGCGCCTTCGGTACAAGCAGACTCACTGTGACATCCATAGCAGGCTGCTGCACCGTCCCCATCAGTCCGTTTAAGGCGTTGAGCAGATACAAATGCCAGATTTCCAGCTGTTCTGTCTTTAAGAGTACCAGTGCGAAAACCGTGCAGACCGCCGCAAAGCTATCGCTTGCCAGCAGCGTCAGTTTCTTATTCCATTTGTCGCTGAGCGCGCCCGCAAAAATGCTCATCGCCACATAGGGCGCATAAGAGCACACCGCCAAAAGCGCCGTCGTAAGCGCCGATCCCCTCGCCTGGTACGTCCACAAGATCAGCGCGAAGCTGGTCATCGAACTTCCCAAAAGGGACAACGACTGCGTAGACCACAAAATCAGGAAACTGTGAAGTTCCTTTCCTATTATCTTTAAATTGTTCATAAGACTTTGCTCCTTTTTCTTGTTCATCATGCTAACGTTTCTAACAAGCCGCAAAGTCTTCGGGCGAACGGGAAATTGATTTCCATTCACTCCATGCAGTTTCGCCCTAGACCTTGCATGGAGCTGCTGCAATTGCTAATACCATCATTTTCACTCCCTTCCGTCTACTATTTCTGTAAACATTGTATCACGTATACCTGCATTATGTCAAAATCAGGATCTTGTGAGACATGGCTTTATTACAAAACAATAGCCCCCAAACTGATACAATCTAAAACTGCCCAGCTTGGAGGCTATATTCCAACAATTTCTTACAGCTTGCTCATAACGTAATCAGCAAACTCCCTGCAGGTCGCGCCGGAAGCAAAACCGGTCACAACTACATGTTTTTCCGTTTCATTGCATTCTTCTAAAACAGCCGCCAGCCGGTCTGCCTTTTCAGTAAAGCCGATATGGCGAATCATCATCTCTGCTGCTTTAAAAATGCTGGACGGATTGGCATAATCGCCGAGACCGTCTTCTATCATCCGCGGCGCGCTGCCGTGAATTGCTTCGAACATGGCGTACTGATCGCCCATGTTAGCGCTCCCCGCAGTGCCGACGCCTCCCTGAATTTCCGCCGCTTCATCGGTAATGATATCGCCGTACAGATTCGGAAGCACAAAAACCTGAAACTGATTTCTGATCTCCTTGTTGACTAAATTTGCCGTCATAATATCGATGTACCAATCATCGGCCTCAATGCCAGGATAATCTGCTGCTACCTCGTGACAGATCCGCGTAAAGTTTCCGTCGGTTTTCTTCATGATATTGGCTTTTGTAACGATGGAGACACGCTTTTTCCCGTTGGCCTTGGCATACTCAAACGCTGCCTTTGCAATTCTGCGGGTTCCGGGTTCTGTTGTCACCTTAAAATCCATGGAAAGTTTACCAGGTACTTCGACGCCCCGGCTGCCCAGCACATACTCACCCTCTGTATTTTCTCTGTAGAAAATCCAATCGATGCCTTCCTCCGGCACCTGTACAGGACGCACATTGGCGTACAGATCCAGTTCACGGCGCAGCGTCACATTGGCGCTTTCCAGGGTGCCGCCCTTTGGTGTTGTAGTCGGCCCTTTGAGAAGAACGTCACAGGACTTGATTTCCGCAAGCACATCCTCCGGCACAGCTTTTCCCAAAGCCATCCGGTTCTCGATGGTAAGACCTTCGATTTTTTTCAAAATGATCTTGCCCACAGAAAGCTCCTCAGCCATGACTTTTCGGAGAAGCCGCTCTGCCTGCTCCATAATAATCGGACCGATACCATCGCCTCCTACAATACCGATGGTAATCTGCTCCATGGAAGCAAAATCCTTCGGCGCGCTGCCTGCCGCCATCCTCTCTGTCCTTTCAAGCTGTTCCAAGAGCAATGTCCGAAACTGCTCGCAGGCGTTTTCAATATATGTACGATCACTCATCTTAATTTCCCTCTTTTGCTACATATTTCAAAAGGCTTCCGGCCTTTAGTATCTCTTTCTGTCTCTTTGTAAAGCTGCATGTCAGCGGAATTTGTTCCCCTGTTGTCACATTAGTCAGCATCATCTCTCCGCTGTCCATACCGGCATAAACATCTGATAAGCGAAGTACATCGTCCTGGCTGACTTTATTATAATCCTCAGGATTTTTAAAGGTCAGCGGCATGATGCCTGCATTGATCAGGTTTGCTGCGTGAATTCGTGCAAAGCTCTTGGTAATAACAGCGCGTACGCCCAGGTACAGCGGTACGAGAGCCGCATGCTCTCTGGAGGATCCCTGTCCGTAATTGTTTCCGCCTACGATTATGCTTTCTCCCGCTGCTTTCGCTCTTTCCGGGAAGGTCTCGTCACATACGCCAAAGCAGTACTGTGACAGATGCGGAATATTGGAACGATACGGCAGAATTTTAGAGCCTGCAGGCATAATGTGGTCTGTCGTAATATTGTCTCCCACTTTCAGTACCAGCGGCGCTTCCAACACGTCATCCTGCGGTCTGCTGTCAGGGAACGCCTTGATATTCGGGCCGCGCAAAATCGGCAGATCCTTTGCATCCTCCAAAGACGCCGGCGCTATAATGGCGCTGTCGTCGATCTTGAATGCCTCCGGCATCACAACCTCCGGCATTTCACCAAGCAGCATCGGATCGGTAATCTCGCCGGTCAGCGCCGCAGCTACAGCTGTCTCCGGCGAAACCAGATATACTTTTCCGTCGGCTGTGCCAGAACGTCCTTCAAAGTTTCGGTTAAAGGTTCTCAGCGATACGCCGCCGGAATTTGGTGAAAAGCCCATGCCAATGCACGGTCCGCAGGCACATTCCAGCACTCTGGCACCGCTGGCAAGAATATCGGACAGTGCGCCGCAGTCAGCTAACATGGTCAGCACCTGCTTAGATCCCGGCGAAATAGAAAGACTTACTTCCGGCTTAATCGTCTTGCCTTTCAGCAATGCCGCTACCTTCAGCATATCGTGGAGGGAAGAATTCGTGCAGGAACCGATACAGACCTGATCCACCTTTGTTCCCTTCAGCATATTGACAGCCACTACGCTGTCCGGACTGTGGGGACAAGCGATCATTGGCCGCAGTGTGGACAGGTTGATATCGATCACTTTATCATAAACGGCATCAGGATCGCTGGCAAGCTCTCTATAATCCGCTTCTCTGCCCTCAGCCGCTAAAAACGCGCGAGTTACTTCGTCAGATGGGAAGATGGATGTTGTCGCGCCCAGCTCTGTTCCCATATTAGTGATGGTCGCTCTCTCCGGTACAGACAAAGTTTCTACCCCCGGTCCGCCCCATTCAATGATTGCGCCGACGCCGCCTTTTACAGATAAAAGACGTAAGATTTCTAAGCTGACATCCTTTGCAGTCACAAATGGATTCAGCTTGCCTGTCAAATTTACCTTGTACATCTTCGGCATGGTGATGTAGTATGCGCCGCCTCCCATGGCAACTGCCACGTCGAGACCGCCCGCTCCCATGGCCAGCATGCCGATACCGCCTCCGGTCGGCGTATGACTGTCAGAACCGATCAGGGTTTTGCCCGGTTTTCCGAACCGTTCCAGATGTACCTGATGACAGATGCCGTTGCCTGGTCTCGAAAAATACAGTCCGTATTTCTTGGCCATAGACTGAATAAACCGATGGTCGTCGGCATTTTCGAAGCCTGACTGCAAGGTATTGTGATCGATATAGGCAACGGAAAGCTCCGTTCTAACCCTTGGAATTCCCATAGTTTCAAATTCCAGGTATGCCATAGTACCCGTGGCGTCCTGCGTCAGGGTCTGGTCTATTTTCAGGGCAATCTCGCTGCCCGGCGTCATTTCTCCGCTGATTAAGTGTTCTTTAATGATTTTCTGTGCGATTGTTAATCCCATATTGTTCGTTTACCTCCATAATGCTGTTATATGCGTGATCTATGTGCATCAGCACGATCGTGTCTATTTTATCTCCATCCTTTTCAGAAATAGCGTTATACAACGACTTGTGTTCCGCCACAGAGGCCATAATTCGATGCGACTTTTCCAAAGACAGACGTCGGAACTTCATCATTTTGTGATGAATTGGCGTCAAAATTGTTTCAAAAGTAATGCTTCCGCACTCTCGGTAGATAATGTCGTGGAATTCCGTATCCAAATCACGCACTTTGATGGCGTCCCCCTTTTGTGCAAAAAATTCCTGTTGATCTACGTTATCCTTTAGCGCCTTCAAGCCTTCCGCGCTAATGTTCTCCGCTGCTCTGCGAGTGGCCATTGCCTCAATCCGCCGTTTTACTTCAAACAAATCCTTCACATCGTTTTCCGTAACGCCCACGACTACAGTTCCATTGGGAGATTCTTTGATCAATTTCTCATGAGAAAGACGGCTCATCGCTTCCCTAATCGGGGTTCTGCTGACGCCCAGTTCCTCTGAAAGTCTGGTTTCGCTGATAATCTCTCCCTGGGCGTACGCGCCGCTGAGAATATTATATTCCAACTGATCGTAAACTCTGTCCGCCAGAGATACTGTTCTGTATTCTATCATTTAGATTCCTCCCCTTTCGTTAATTCCTTGATTTTTGTTTCCAGCTCTTTATTCGACAAGCTAGTGGTTCTGCCATCAGCATACATCTCGTCTACCCATTCCTTTACCTGTACAACTAACGGACTGTCCTTATGGAGCTTTTGCTCCTCCGGTAAGTCGTAATGCTCGTTAATCCAGTAAGCGATGCCTGCCAATCCGCTGGTTTTGCTCACCGCTACGCCCGGTGTTCTTCCAAGCAATTTTTTCGTATCAAAGATATTATAAATTTCCTCGTCCTTCATCAGGCCGTCCGCATGGATACCGGCTTTCGTTACGTTAAAGTTTTCTCCGACAAAAGGCGTCATCGGCGGAATGTCATATCCCATTTCATCCCTGAAATATCTTCCGATCTCCGTCACTACGGTAGGATCCATTCCGTCCATAGAACCACGCAGAGAGGCGTATTCAAAGACCATAGCCTCCAGCGGAACATTTCCCGTACGCTCTCCAATTCCCAGCAAGGAACAGTTCACGGCACACGCGCCATAAAGCCACGCCGTAGAAGCATTAGCAACCGCCTTATAAAAATCATTATGCCCATGCCACTCCAGCATCTCACTCGGTACATTAGAAAAATGCTGCAGACCATATATAATACCGGCGACACTTCGCGGCAGCGCCGCCTCCGTATAAGGAATGCCGTAGCCCATGGTATCACAGGCGCGGATTTTTACTGGAACGCCAGCCTCCTTAGACAACTTCATGATTTCATTTACAAACGGTACAACAAAGCCGTAGAAATCAGCTCTGGTAATATCCTCTAAATGGCATCTTGGTATTACTCCCGCCTCAAAAGCATCTCGTATGGTTTCCAGATAATAATCTACCGCCTGCCTGCGGGTCATCTGCATCTTCTTAAAAATGTGGTAGTCACTGCAGGAAACCAGTACGCCTGTCTCTTTGATTCCCAGTTTCTTTACCATCTGAAAATCTTCTTTTTTTGCCCGAATCCATGTAGTGATTTCCGGAAAACGAAGTCCCAAATCCATACACTTTTCCACAGCTTCCCTGTCCTTTTTCGTATAGATAAAGAATTCTGACTGGCGGATCAGGCCATACGGGCCTCCCAATCTGGACAAAAGCTTATATAAATCTACAATTTGTTTCACAGTATACGGCGCCATGGATTGTTGTCCGTCACGGAAAGAGGTATCTGTAATCCAAATATCCTCCGGCATATTCATCGGCACACGTCTATGGTTAAATACAATCTTAGGTACTTCCGTATAACTGAACATATCCCGATACAAATTTGGTTCCGGGATATCCTGCAGGGTGTACTTATAACTGGCCTGTTCTAACAGATTTGACTTTCTGGATATTTCTATCATATCTACCATACCTCCCAATTCCTCACTGCACTTCCGTTGTGCAGGCTGTGCTTTATTGCAATAAATCGTTACAATCTCTACGTATACAAGTATAAACGTCCACGCGATGTTTGTCAATAGACTTTTGTATAATTGTTCTTAAATTGTTTTTATCAAAGCGTGGCGTGGTTGTATACCCGTATTCTATCTATATGCTGTTGCCCTTAAGAATATCACGGTTTCCAGGTTAAAACTCTTCAATCCATCTATTTCCATGAAAAAAAACGTCCAAAGCTATCCCCCTCACTTCCATGAGGATAACCTTGGACGGTTCTCTATGCTTCCCATTTCCTGCTGACAACCAGCTTTCCCTGACGGCCTTTCCATTCCACATCCTTTATACGAAATTCCGTTGCTTCAGAACTGCCAATCAGCCCATCAAAGGAGCTGCCATCTCTACTGTCCGGTACGATGACCTCTCTGGCAGTCTGATTGGCATATATCCGGCATCCCGTGGTTCCATCAAAAAGCCATATACCAAAAGGCAGCATATCCAAAAGCCTCTGCGCATCCTGCTCCGGCATATTCTGCAGCAGAATCGCCGTTTTCAACCGATGCAACACAACACCCGGCGCAATCGGTTTGATCAAAAAGTCATCCGCCCCGGCATTGATCACCTGTTCCTTTGCTTCATTAACATCCGCGGCAGATAATGCCAAGACTGGCAAATGACAAAATTCTTCATCTCCGCGAATGATATCCAATAGTTCAAAGCCGTCCATCAGCGGCATATGAAGATCCAGAAGAACCGCGGCAATATCCGGATTTTCATCCAATATGTCAAGGGCCTCCATACCGTTTTCTGCCTCAAGTACATCGTATTCGCGATTCAAAACTCTGCGTAAAACTCTGCGGCTTATGGCATCGTCATCCGCGATCAATACTCTTTTCTTTGCTTCAAATCCTTTTTTATAACACATCGCAACCACTGCAACCTTTCCTCACACGCCAGTAAAACTATAATCCTAAAACTTTTTTGACCAGCTTCGGCTCTCCCTTCTTTTCCTTGCTGATATCAAAGGCTCTCGCAACCTCCTTCTCCGCGTCAGCTAACCTGCCTTGACTGCTGCTGAACACTGTCGCCAGACATTCCCCCTTACTAACCTTATCTCCTGTCTTTTTATGAAGTACAATACCTGCGGATAAATCTATATCATCTTCCTTCGTTCTTCTTCCCGCGCCTGTGTGCTGCGACGCAAGACCGATTGCTCTGGCATCAATGCCATTAATAAATCCACCCTCCCTTGCCAGAATCTCTCTGCGCAGAGAACTCTGTGGGAAAAGCTCATAATCATCTATAACCCTTTCATCTCCGCCCTGCCGCGCAATAAAGCTTCGAAGCTTATTAAGTCCTGCTCCGCTTTCCAGAGCCTGACGCGCTAAGATTTTACCTTCAGCAGTAGTTTTAACACGACCGCCGAGACAAATCATAATACCCGCCAAACAGAGGGATAAAGCGGTAATGTCAGAAGGGCCCCGTCCCTTTAAAGTTTCAATGGCTTCTATAACTTCCAGACTATTTCCTACGGCTTTCCCCAAAGGCTGACTCATATCGGTAATAGCCGCTACTGTTTTTTTGCCTGCCGCGCGGCCAATTTCACACATAATTTCACCTAACGCTTCTGCCTCAGCTTGCTCCTCCATAAAAGCGCCGCGCCCGCATTTTACGTCCAAAACAATAGCGTCGCTTCCAGCCGCCAGCTTTTTACTCATAATGCTGGACGCTATCAGGCTGAGGTTCTCTACCGTACCCGTCACATCTCGCAGAGCATAAAGCTTCTTATCCGCTGGTGTAATATGAGCAGTCTGTCCAATCACCGCGATACCAATATCGTTTACCTGCTGCAAAAAATCCTCCGGCTCCATGGCGGTGCGGAAACCTGGTATCGCTTCCAGCTTATCCACTGTTCCACCTGTAAAGCCCAATCCTCGCCCACTCATCTTGGCAATAGGAATGCCGCAGGCTGCTGCCAGAGGCGCCACAATCAGAGTGGTCTTATCGCCGACTCCCCCAGTCGAATGCTTATCTACCTTTATACCACGCACACCAGCCAGATCAATCGTGTCTCCTGAATAGCGCATAGCATCGGTTAATTCAAAGGTCTCGAATTTATCCATTTTGCGGAAAAAGATCGCCATCAGCAATGCCGCTGCCTGATAATCTGGAATCTCTCCCTCGGTATATCCGTTGATAAAATAGCGAATCTCATCCTTGCTCAGCGCTCCGCCATCCCGCTTTTTCACAATCAAATCGTTCATATTCATTTTATCTGATCTCCTTCAAAAAGCTTTCCCCTATAGCGGTGGGCTCTGTGTCAAGATATTCCGCAATCGTTGCGCCGATATCCGCAAAGCTGCTTCTTATACCCAGGTCTACGCCGCCTTTGATACCATCGCCGTAAATCAGAACCGGTACATACTCTCTGGTATGATCCCAACCGGTATGAACCGGATCATTGCCGTGGTCCGCGCAAATAATCAAAATATCTCCGTTCTTCATCGCGTCTATTATCTCCGGAAGTCTTCCGTCAAATTCCATAATAGCTTTCCCATAACCTTCAGGATCCCTTCTATGTCCGTACTTCGAATCAAAGTCGACAAGATTCGTAAAGATAAAGCCGTCAAAGGTATCGCCCAATGCCTCTATGGTCCGGTCAACACCATCCATATTGTCCTCAGTATGCACGGACTGCGTTACGCCCTGACCATTAAAAATATCAGAAATTTTTCCGATTGCAAAGACAGTCTTTCCTACTTTTTTCACCTTATCCAGAACAGTTTCTGCGCCAGGAGAAACTGCATAATCACGCCGGTCTGACGTCCTGATTCTCTTACCATCCTTTAAGACGTACGGTCTGGCAATCACTCTGCCGCAAGCCCAATCTCCAGTCAGAAGCTCTCTGGCAGTCTGACAGATTTCATATAATTCCGCCAGCGGGATTACCTCTATGTTGGCTGCAATCTGAAAAACACTGTCTGCAGAAGTATATACAATAGGATTGCCCGTAGCTTCATGCTCTGGTCCAAGCTGCTCTATGATCTCTGTACCGGATGCGGGATAGTTTCCCAGGCACTTCCTCCCGATTTTATCCTCAAATGCAGCTATAAAAGCTGGCGGAAAACCATCAGGATATGTTTTAAAAGGCGTCTTAGTCTCCAGACCGGCAATCTCCCAATGACCAGTAATGGTATCCTTCCCCCTTGAAAGCTCTCCCAGCTTTCCGAAAGCGCCGGTTGGGGTTTCAACTCTCAAACGGCCGTCTGCCGCCCCTTGTATATTGCCAAAGCCCAGTCGGTGCAAATTTGGAATCTGAAAATCAGGGTTATGATCTACAATATGCCCCAGAGTATCCGCGCCCGCGTCTCCATATTTTTCTGCATCCGGCAGTTGGCCTACACCTAAGCTATCCAATACTATCAAAGTAACTCTTTTCATCGCCGTTCTCCTTCCTCTCTATTCCTCATATATAAGCTGTGGTTTCCCTTCCAGATAATCCAGAGAAACCAATCTGTATTCTACGCCGTCCAATATGCCATTTATCCCATTTTTAAAGGCATCCTTGCCATGGAGATGGCCATAAACACAAGTCCTGACATGATATTGGGTCAGTAACTTCGTAAACCCAGATCCTTGGATTTTATCATTAGTAGGCGGAAAGTGAAGCGCCGCAATCATAATTTCCGCCCCACTCTTTGCACCTTCCTCCAGAGAAAATCGAAGCCGCATAAGCTCCCGCTCGTAAATTTTCTGGTCGTGTTCATCAAATCCATCCGTCCCCGGACAAATCCATCCCCGCGTTCCGCAGACCGCAACATTCCCCGCCAAATAGCAGTGATTCTGTAGGAATGTAATATTCCCATACAGTTTATTCAACTTGGTTATAGATGACCACCAAAGGTCATGGTTTCCTTTTACAATGATCTTTCTTCCAGGAAGCTGATGAATCCAGGCAAGGTCCTCCATCGCTTCATCCAGCCGCAGCCCCCAGGAGATGTCGCCGGGAAGAATCACCATATCCTCCGCCTGCACTGTTTTTTCCCAATTTTCTTTGACTCGTTGGTGGTGGTTAATCCAACGAGGGCCGAACACGTCCATTGGTTTTTCTATTCTTTCATCAAAGGACAGATGCAGATCCCCTATTGCAAATACTTTCACGTCTCTTTCTCCTCCGTCACTTTTCTTCTAAATCCAACAGTTCTGCCGTCGCGTCATCAGATAATTCCGTCACTGTACGCAGTTTGCTTCTGATCATTCGCGAGCGTGTTCCTACCAGCCGGTCTAAATCATCACCCGCTTGCGTAATCTTTTTCTGTGCTGCCATAAGCACATCCTCAAATTTCCCAAATTCATTCTTTACAGCGCCAAGAACGTTCCATACCTCACTGGAGTGTTTCTGAATAGCCAACGTTCTGAATCCCATCTGCAGACTATTGAGAAGCGCAGCCATCGTAGTTGGTCCGGCAATATTCACTTTATAATCTCGCTGCAATGTCTCTACCATCCCACGCCGGACAACCTCTGCATACAGTCCTTCAAAAGGCAAAAACATGATTCCGAAGTCGGTAGTGCGAGGAGGCTCAATGTATTTATCTCGAATATCCTTTGCCTCTGATTTGATCACCCTTTCCAAATTCTTTCCCGCTGCTTCAATCTCTGCAGCGTCCCCTGCATCATATGCGTCTGCCAGGCGCGCGTATGCATCGCCGGGAAACTTTGCGTCAATAGGCAAATATACTGTCTGATCATCGTCCCCAGGCAGCTTGACAGCAAACTCTACTCGTTCGTTGCCTGTACTTCTGGTGGTCACATTCTCCTCATATTGTTCAGGAGACAATACCTGCTCCAAAATAGCGCCCAGCTGAATTTCTCCCAAAATTCCTCTGGTTTTTACATTAGAAAGTACCTTCTTCAGATCACCTACACCCACTGCCAATGTCTGCATTTCGCCTAAACCTCTGTAAACCTGTTCCAACCGTTGACTTACTAATCTAAACGACTGACTGAGTCGGTCCTCTAAAGTCTTCTGCAGCTTTTCATCAACAACCTGCCGCATCTGCTCCATCTGCCGATTGTTATCCTCCGTCAATTCTCCAATCTTCTGCGACATCGTAGCTCTGATATTCTCTAGCTTTTGTTCATTCTCGATAGACATATGACTGAATCTCTCATGCAATTCCGCCAAACGAAAATCTTGCATTCTGGTTGTCTCTTTTTGATTTGCAACGATCATATCTCCAAAAGTCTTAAACGAGTTGTTAATATATTGAATAGTTTCCACACGAGACGCTTTAATTTCCTTTTGTACGGCGCTAAATTTCCCGTAAATCAAAAACAGCATCACCAGTGTCAAAACTCCAATCGTAAGCAATACAAATTCTACAATACTTATAATACCCACCCTCTCTGTATTTCTTCATGAATTTCTCATCACAAACATACACTAATCTAAAATGGAGCTTAGCTCCTGTGTTGCACATCGGCTCTGCCTTCGCTTTTAGCTTGCCAGTCGCCGTGTGTAGACATTATACCATTCTTTGAAAGGATTAAAAAGTACAAATGAATAATATCGCACATCTTTTATCCTGGATTTTTTTCGGCGACTTCGGTCTGCTTACCGTAACGCCTCAGTATTTATTTTTGGTACTATTTCCTATTATGATTTTCTTGGGATTTCTTGAACAAATACTGTCCCGTATCCCATTTCTAAAAAACTCTCATCCACTGGTTAACCAATGCTTCTATATCGTCTTGGGATTAGGCTGTACCACTGCTGCTCTTACAGCCTTAGATACCGTGGATGAGCCGTCTATGCGCCGGCGTATGATCTGGATTCTGATTTTATTAGTACCTTGTTCTTCCCAGATTGCTCTGGCGGCAACCTTTGCCTGCATGGTCACCTTCCGGGTCTTTCTGGTATATCTGGTATTCTGCTTCCTTTTCATAATTCTGCTTCTGCTGATGATCGACCGGTGTTACCCCTTAAGCGACGGATTGGTCAGATATCAACAACAGGCTGCCGACTTTTCTTTGCTGCAAATTATCAGAAACGCTTTTCAAACTGTTGCCGCCACACTGCCTTCTTTCTGTGCCGGTAGCATCGCTATCAGTCTGGCAATGTACTTCGGTCTGCTGGACTGGCTTTCATCAGTCTGCGGCCCACTCTTAGAAAAACTTCTTCATCTGCCTCCGCAAGCAGCCAGCCTTCTGCTTTTAAATGTGCTGAAAAGAGATTTTAGCTCTGCGTCGCTCTTATCTGTGGCGGGAAACGGTACGTTTGACGCAATTCAACTGATAGTACTGCTGATCATGCTGACTTTTTCTGTCCCCTGCTTTAACTCCTCTATCTTGCTCTTCAAACAACAAAAGCTCCCCATGGCCTGTTTCATCTGGCTGGGGAGCCTATGTTTGTCTGTTTTATTTGGCAGAATCGTCTGCAGTATACTTTTGGTATGTTTTGTCTAGCAATTCTAATTCCAGTACCGCTTCCTTAAGCGCAAGCTGCATATCCTCCGCAGCTTCCTTAAATTCTCGAATGACAAGTCCGCTGCCTCGATACTGCTTTTTATCCGTAATTTCATAAAATCGGATATTCTTTTCGCACAGCTGCAAAAAGGTATCTATACTTCTGCATAGCTGATTCCACAGCAGCTTTGCCTGGGTATCTTCGTCAGGAATGAGTATCTCAGCAATTTTCACAGCCGCTGCCGTCTCCATATGATTGCGAAAACGTCGGATATGTACGCCGAAATCTCTCTTTTTAAAGAGGCCCATTTTCCGGGCGTCGTTCATTGCGTTTGTAGTCGTTTCCTTATACGGATATACCACCTTTTGATAATATTCTTCCACCTGCGCAATCAGAGCTTCTCTGTATTCCATTTCTTTACTTCCTTGCCACTCTATTCAGAGCCTGATCAAAGTCCGCGATAATATCTTCAATATCTTCACATCCTACTGATACACGAATCAGTTCCGGTAAAATGCCGCCTGCGATCTGTGCTTCTTCACTAAGCTGTCTGTGGGTCGTTGACGCTGGGTGCAAAACAGAAGTTCTAATGTCGCCGACATGAACCACAATGCTGGCAAGCTTGAGGTTTTTCAGGAATTCCTCTCCGGCCGCTCTGCCGCCTTTCACGCCGAAGGCCAATACGCCGCTGGCTCCCTTTGACAAATACTTCTGCGCTCTTTCATAATCATCATCTCCCGGTAATCCTGGATATTTAACCCAATCAGCCATCGGATGGTTCTGCAGGAATTGCGCAAGAGCCAGAGCATTAGAACTATGCCGTTCCATTCTAAGATGCAGCGTATCCAACCCCTGGAATGTCAACCATGCGTTCATCGGAGACATCGTGCAGCCTAAATCTCGAAGCATCTGCGCCCGCAGCTTTACACAAAAAGCCTGTTCGCCGAATTTTTCATAAAATTTCAAACCATGATAGCTTTCATCTGGTTCGACCATGCCAGGAAACTTATCAGCATATTTGTTCCAATCAAACTTTCCACCCTCGATAACCATGCCTCCTACGCTGGTAGCATGGCCGTCAGACCACTTTGTCGTGGAATGGGTAACGATATCCGCCCCATATTTCAAAGGTTGACACAGATAAGGGGAAGCCAGCGTATTATCTACTACCAGTGGGACGCCTATTTCATGTGCCGCAGCCGCAAATTCTTCAATATCCAAAACTGTCAGCGCCGGATTACCAAGAGACTCCCCGAATAGAGCCTTTGTATTCGGTCTCGCTGCCGCTATAATTTCTTCTTTTGACGCATTCTGATTGATAAACGTCGTTTCAATCCCCATCTTTTTCAGGGTTACACCAAATAAATTAAACGTTCCTCCATAAATATTTGCACACGCGATGATATGATCGCCCGCTTCACAGATATTCAACATGGTAATTAAATTCGCTGCCTGCCCTGCGCTGGTTGCAATTCCTGCCGTACCACCCTCTAAGGCCGCCATCTTAGCTTCCAACGCGTTTACGGTCGGGCTGCCCAATCTGGTGTACATGAAATCAGCGCTTTCTAAGTCAAATAGTTTTGCCACATCTTCTGCATCGTAATATCTGTAAGTTGTATTCTGCACAATAGGCAGCACCTGTGGATCCCCACTCTCTGCTGTATAACCTGCCTGAATGCATCTGGTATTGAATTTGTAATCTGACATATTTCCACTTCCTTGTTCTTTAATATATAGAAATATTTTATAACAACATGGCGATAAAATCAATGCTTATTGGCGAGCTATGAGTAGAACGCCATAAAACGCAGTCAGAAATCTGCTGTCCCCGTCAGTCAGACGCGCACCTATCACCAATTTTTCTTTGAAAAGTTGCGTTTTCTTCCTAGGACGCGCAGCTATTGCTGATCTTTTCTTAAAAAAATGCGCCAGTCTCCTGAAAACCGCAGCTATCTACATCTTTTCACCGCGGAAGTTGCGTATAGCCAAGTTCAGTCCCTTCTTTTGTATAAAAATTTGTATTATATTCCAATATATGGTATACATGTCCCTTCCAAGTAAAAGCTAACTCTCTCAACGCGCAACTTGAGCTCAAAAAAACCCAATTACCTGCGTATTTTCCACCGCAAACGCAACTTTAAACATAAAAGAACCAAAAAGCTGCGCGAAAGTAGAAAAGAAAGCTACCCGCAGCGAAGGCCTCTCAACACCCTTTGTCAGATTATCTTCTCCTACATATCCTTCTTCTCTGTAGAATGACAAATTGCCGAAATCGCGCCAAAGCACACGCCCGCTACAGGCCAGATAATCCAGCTGTGTCCCCAGTTTCCGGTAATAAAGCTGTAGCTTACATAAATTGCTGCAACCAACGGCCAGTAAATTCCGGCGATTCGCTCAACAATATCGCCACTTTTCTTATGGCTCGGTTTGAAATCCCCCTCCTGCAGCAAAACGCTTATGCAACTATGCTGTATACCTTGTATAATAAAAATCCATACCCCGCAAGCTACCATGAACAAAAGCAGAACCACCATCAGACTTTCCACCCGTGGATATCCATCTCCCAGTATGGTTGTTACCACCGCTATCGGAACTACTGACGTAACGCACAAAATCACGCCCACAGCAATATTACGACCGAAAACAGGCCTCATTTCCTCCTTCATATTACCGATAACCTTATCTACGCCCGGCTCCAGCTGAAAAACCTCCGTCTTCAAATACTCATACCGGGACATCCCTATGCCATTCATAATAAACAACCCAACCGCCACAGCTATACAGGCAAACAGCACAAGTATGCCAAAAGCATCCGCAACCGGTCTCTCACTTACACTGCTGAAGATAATCAACGCGGCAGGCGACATAATGCACAGAAATACTCCCGCAGCAATCCCCTTAGCCCAACGCGCCATATTCGTAAGATAGTCCTTTGCATCTTCCATGTTTACTGTACGCATGGTTTCTTTTTTATCAAAAGAATTTCCGTCCAGGTTTTTCTCACGATCAAGGTCTTCGGTGTGAACAGCGCTTTCCAAACCCAGTTCGCCCATCAATTCATCTATGTTCCCAAACTCAGCAATCACTGTGCCGATAGCTTCATTCTCACTCTTTCCCATAGACCTTAGCTCCGTGTATTTATCCTCCATCATGGAAGCAAGCTCTACCTTAGCGCGACGAACCTCTGCTGTATCAGGCATCTGACTGAACATGCTCTCCAAATAGCTCATAATAATATCCATACAATCACTCCGTTTCTGTTAAAATAAATTTCTCAATAACCTCTTTTGTTACTGCCCATTCCTCACACTTCTGCCGGTAATACTGTCTGCCCGCTTCCGTAATCCGATAATAAGTCCGCGGTTTCCCCCCAGACTCCGTTCCCGCAAAAGACTGAATATATCCATTCTTTTCCAATCGAGCAAAGGCAGAATATAGGGTAGTTTCCTTTATGATGTATTTTTCCCCGGTTCTTTCTCGTATCTTCCTAGATATGAGGTAACCGTAGGACGGCTCTGAAAGCAGTAAACATAGAATAATGGTATCATTGTAACCTCTGATGACGTCACTGCTGATCAATCCTGCTCACCTCTCATCTATTACGTCTGTCGTAGTAGTTTCTATAGACAAATCCTATCACAACTACTACGACAGGTCAAGTAGTTTCACACAAAAAAATCCGCGAAAATAGCGTACTGCTATAACACGGATACTATATATTTAAAATTCATCTTCGTGTGCTTTGAAGAAGTCATAGTAACGGCGGACATTAGACAGCTCCGTCCATCGGCGGGTGCAAACCGGCCGACTGTCTAAATCATAAATTCTCGCATTTCTGACCGCCAGCAAAAACGGTGAATGCGTGGCGATGATGAACTGACAATTATAGAATCTGGCCGAGTCCTCTAAAAATCCGCAGAGCTCCTGCTGATACTCAGCCGATAAGCTATTCTCAGGCTCGTCCAACAGATAAATCTGATTCGCTTCGATCTTATGAGTAAAATACATGAACGCGCTTTCTCCATTAGATCTCTCTGCCGCATTTCCAACCAGCGTACTGCGTATAAAATTGGATTTTGTGCCGCGCCGCGCCGCGTTGACCTTCTTCAACTGTTCATAATCAGCCAGAGATTGAAGACGAAATCGAGAATTCTTCAGATTCAGATATTCCTTCGCCAACTTTTCCCGCTCGTTATCCACACCTTCGTTCATGGCACGAAGATCAAAGATATATTCAAAAACGTCGTCGCTGGTGATCACCGTAGCGTCCTGCCAGGAGGTCTGCCATTCCCATTGCAAAGTACATTGCTCTACAAAAGTATCGAAAAAGCTGCTCTTATTATATGGAGCTGATCGGGACGCTCTAAGCTTCTCAGCGATAACATTGATCAAAGTAGTCTTTCCTGAGCCGTTACCGCCGTAGAAAATCGTAACCGGATCAAAGGATATCCGATCCAGCTCCTTCGTGGGAAAAAGCCCGAAAGGATAAAAACTCACATAGTAGGTTTCCCGGATATCATTGAGAATCCTTTCCTCAGCGTCTATACCCGGAAGCGTAAAGGCTTCTAAATACAGCATCGCTTCTCCCATTCTGCTTCTTTAAAGCCAGTCAACACGAAATCATCGCCGATCACTAGCGGCCGTTTAACCAGCATACCGTCAGCGCCCAGCAATCTCAGTTGTTCATCTTCACTCATCGAAGGCAGCTTTTTCGCCAGCTCCATCTCCCTGTATATCATGCCGCTGGTATTAAAAAACCGTTTCAAAGGCAAGCCGCTCATCTGATACCAGACTGCTAAATCCTCATAAGACGGATGCTGCTCTTTAATGTCATACAGCTCATAATCGACACCCTTCGCATCCAGCCACGCCAACGCTTTTTTGCAGGTAGTACACTTAGGATAACAATAAACTTTCATAAAACCCTCATTTCCTTTCACACAAAATTTTTATCGCTTCTACATATCCGTCAAATCCCTTACCCATGACAGTAGCTACGCAAACCTGCCGCACATAGGATTTCTGACGGAAATCCTCTCTTTCGGAAACATCGGAAATATGCACCTCTACAGTGGGAATTCCCACCGCTTTTAGAGCATCCAAAATCGCTACGCTGGTATGTGTGTACGCCGCCGGGTTGATGACAATTCCGTCATATTTTCCATAAGCCTCCTGAATAGCGTCCACAATCGCGCCCTCATGGTTAGACTGAAAAAAAGCGGCTTCCGCGCCTATGCGGGAAGCCGCGTCTCTTACCAATTCTAACAGGTCCTGATACGTAGCTTTTCCGTATATCTCCGGTTCTCTAATACCCAGCATATTGATATTAGGGCCATTGATTACCAGAATTTTCATCATTCCCTCTCCTCGTTATTGTTGATATAAAAGTCGCTCCAGTAAGAATACGCATCCTTGCGATCCTCATAGATCTGTTCCAGAGGCATAGACTGGGACAACGGTCTGCCGTCAGTCTCCAGCTTATCCAGATCCCTTTTGATCCAAATAACAATGCCGTTCTGCTTGATTATATTATAATTTATCTTCTTCTTCACGATACCGCCGCCGGTGGCAATAACCAATCCGGTCTGCACGCATGCCCTCTCCAGCATCTCTGTTTCCACCTTTCGGAAGTAGGATTCTCCCTTCTGCGCAAAGATCTCTGGAATAGACATCCCCTCGTGTTCCACGATCATATCGTCGATATCCACAAACTTCCGACCCATTCTGACAGCCATTTCGCCGCCCAACAAAGTTTTCCCGGCGCCCGGCATACCGATGAGGATCGCGTTTAGCGTCTCGCTTCTGATCTCGTCGATTACATTTTCAATTTCTTCCTCGTCGATTTCCCTGCCGGTAAAGAGTTCACTGGCTTCCTTCGCCTGCGCCACCAGCATTTCCAATCCGCCAGTAGCGGGCAGAGATTTTGCCATAGCATCCAATACCAGCTTGGTTTTATTCGGATTATAGATCAGATCCACTACGCCCCGGCAATTCTTGAAATCATCCAGATTAACAGGCGCGCTCCCGTTGTGCGGAAACATACCTACCGGGGTGGTGTTAACGATGATTTCGCTGTCAAAATGCTTCTGAATATTTTCGTAGTTATTCTCGCCTGTACGGGAAATCACAACAATCTCGGAAGCGCCCAGATCAGATAATACAGCCTGTACTGTCAGAGAAGCTCCTCCGCTGCCCAGTACCATGCACTTCATGCCCTTTACATCGATACCGCTATACCGTAGCAGACACGTAAAACCATAGTAATCTGTATTGTAGCCTCTCAATTTGCCGTCTTCACCTCGAATTACTGTATTTACGCTTCCGATGGCCTTTGCTGTATCAGACAACTCGTCACACATGGACATGACCTTTTTTTTGTAAGGAATCGTCACGTTAAATCCGCCATAGGACGGATCCTGCAGCAATGTCTGCAGCTGATTTTCCTCAACCTCGCACAGTTGGTAAGGATAATCCCCGAATTTGCCATGAATCATTGGAGAATAGCTGTGTCCCAGCTTACCTCCGATCAACCCGTATTTTTTCATTTTAAATCTCCGTATAACTTCCTAAATACTTGCACTGCTGGGTCAGCTCGTCAAGCTGGTTCATCAGGCGGATGAACTCCTCGGAATACACTTCGGAATCGATGTCGAAATAGAACATGAAATCGAAATCTCTTTCTGGAATCGGCCTGGATTCCAGTTTAAAAATATTGATTCCCAGTGCATTGAACCTGGACAGCACATTATAGAGGGATCCCGGTTTATGGGATACCACCAGCATTAAACTTGTCTTGTCAGCTCCAGGGTATATTTCCAATTTTTTGCTGATGCAAATAAAGCGGGTATAATTGTTGCCATTGTCTTGCACGTTTTCCTCCAGACAGTTTAATCCGTAGAGCTGTCCGCAGGCGTAAGACGCCAACGCCGCAATGTCGCTTCTGCCGGATTCTGCTACCATCTTAGCTGCCTCAGCAGTATTCTCGCACATGGTCACTTTGACATTCGGATATTTCTTCAGATACTCGTCGCACTGTTGAATCGCCTGTTCATGAGAAACGATTTCTTGTATATCCTCTTTTTTCGTACCTGGCTTTGCTAAAAGGCTATGATCAATCTTCATCTTAACACTTTTAACGATATGGAAATTGTACTTCATCATCAGATCGTAAATCTGGTTTACAGAGCCTGCCGTACTGTTTTCCAGCGGCAGCACACCGTACTGACAAAGCCCCTGGTCAATGGCTGCGAACACACCGTTAAAATTCTTCACGTACATGATCTGCGGCATTTTGAATAGCTTCTCGCAGGCCTGCTGTGAGTAAGCTCCTGCTACGCCCTGACACGCGACGGTAGCTTTCGCAGGGAATACCTTTGAGGTTTCTTCCAATGCTTTTTTGATGGATTGTACCACTGGTGATTCCGTCTGAGTAATTTTTCTCTGATGGTCTTTACTCAGTTCCATAATAGTATTATATAATACTCTCGTGTAAGATGCCATATCATCTGCTGCAATTTCTGTAATTTTATCAATTTTTTCTCTTTCCCTGTAGACGTCCATCACCTGCAGGCCGTTTTCCTGCTTATATTTAGCGATGTTTTCCGCAATTCTCATGCGTTCTTCCAGTTTTTTTACGATTTCCTCATCGATTGCGTCAATTCTGCTTCTATAGTCTTCTAAGCTCATGTTTATTCTTCTCCTCTTATCAAATCATAAATAGCGATAGCTGCCGCTGCTTCAACACACGGTACAGCTCTTGGCACGATACACGGATCGTGTCTGCCGCGAACAGCCAGTTTCGCGTCTTTCTTTTCAGAATAGCTGATGCTGTTTTGCTCTATGGAAATGGACGGAGTCGGCTTGATAGCTACCCGGAAAACTACCGGCATGCCGGAGCTGATACCTCCGAGAACACCCCCGTGGTTATTAGTTTTGGTTCTCACCTGATCCCCGTCGTAGTAAAATTCATCGTTATTCTCGCTACCTGTCATGCGAGCCGTTTCAAATCCCCTGCCGAACTCAATTCCTTTAACGGCAGGGATGCTAAAGACAGCCTGTGCCACTTTATTCTCAATCCCATCGAACATAGGACTGCCGATACCGGCAGGCATTCCTTCTATCGTGCATTCTATAATGCCGCCGACAGAATCTCCCTGGCTTCGCACTTTCTCGATCTGCCCATAAGGATCTTCGATACTGCCGCCGATCTCCTGAATCTCCGCTTGGACCGTAATACCCTGTTTCTCCAATATCTGCAGTATGATACCGCCGGCCACACAAAGAGGCGCAGTCAATCTTCCGGAAAAATGGCCGCCGCCGCTGACATCCTCATATCCTCTGTATTTTATGTGTGCGGTATAGTCCGCATGCCCGGGGCGCGGAACATCCCGTAGATTGTCGTAGTCCTGTGAACGAGTGTTAGTGTTCCTGATCACAGCACAAACCGGCGCTCCGCAGGTCACATGATCTATAAGACCGCTTAAAAATTCCGGCTGATCAGCTTCCTTTCTGGGCGTTGCATAGGGGCTCCTCCCCGGCGCGCGCCGTGAAAGAAAGCTCTGCAGCTTCTCCATATCAACAGAAAATCCTGCAGGAAGCCCATCGATGACAACACCGATAGCTGCAGAATGTGATTGTCCGAAGATCGAGATTTTCACATTTTTTCCGTAAGTTGAAGACATTTGATCAATTCCTTTCTATGTTGTTGCCTAACCCGACGTCCTCCAATATCTGAAAGAAATCCGGATAGGATTTTTTCACTGCCTGACTTCCTGTAATGATTACTTTTTCATCACAGATCAGTGACGCGATGGCAGCCATCATAACGATTCTATGATCGCCCCATCCGTCGGCCCTTCCTCCGGCAAGGCTTCCTGTTCCCTGAATTTCCAATCCCTCAGGGAACTCTTTGATAGAAGCTCCCAGATTTGATAATACCTGACTTACTGACGCAAGCCGGTCGCTCTCCTTGATCCGCAGCCGTCCAGCATTACGAATCGTTGTCTTTCCCTTTGCCCCGCAAGCTAAAACCGCTAGAATCGGTACCATATCGGGAATCTGCGCCGCATTGATATCTATCCCGTATAGAGATGACGGCATGACGGTAATATCCCCTTCACACACCGCCGTTTTCGCGCCAAAGCGAGAGAGTAACGGCAGAATCTCTTTGTCCCCCTGTAAAGACTTTACGTTCAACCCCTTCACACAGACCCCGCCGGGCGTCAACGCGCCCGCCGCCAGCCAGAAACAACCGTTGGACCAGTCGCCCTCCACCTGATAGACAGGAGGCGCCTGATATCGCTGCCCGCCGGGAATGAAAAATCCATCGTCTATGGTTTTTATAGATATCCCGAAATCCTCCAATGTTTGAACTGTCATATTAACATAAGGTCGGGATTGGAACTCTCCTTCCACCACGATTTTGCTATCGCTCTCCAGAATAGGTAATGCGAAAAGTAAGCCGCTGATATACTGGCTGGAAACGTCACCAGGTATTCGAAAAATGCCCGGCTCCAGTTGACCTTCTATAGTAAACGGCACAGTTCCCTGCGGACTGAGCCGACATCCGTGACGTTCCAATTCTTCATACAACGGCGATAATGGCCGCTGCGGCAATCTCCCCTCCGGATAAAACTCCGCCCGATGTCCCAAGGCTGCCATGACCGGTAGCAAGAATCTGAGTGTCGATCCGCTTTCGCCGCAACACATCTGAGGACGTCCTGTCTGAAGGGCGGCAAGACAAGCCTCTGTGGCTTCAATATCCTGAGAACTCGTCTCACACATCACCTGACATGTTTTGCCGCTGGTCAATTCTGAGAGAGCCGCGCAGATCATCGCTCTGTGTGCGTCGGATTTTGATGGTAATATCTGAATTGTTTTCATAGGATATCTTCCAATTCCTCCGTAGTCAGCCTCTGTAACCGGCATACGCCTATTCTCTCTGGAACAACGATGTCGATAAACTGGCCTTTTCGTTTCTTATCTGCTTTCATTATATCATACAGTTCGGCTTTTGTCTGTGCCACGGTTAAATCAAATTCGTATAGCTTCAGCAAGTCTATGATGCGTACTTTTGTTTCTTCATCGCACCACCCCTGCCGGACTGCAATATCAGCCATCATGGCCATCCCCTTTGCCACGGCGCTTCCATGACTTACACGAAAATCGCTGGCTTTTTCAATAGCATGGCCTATGGTATGGCCGAAGTTTAGCAGCTGCCTTACGCCTGTGTCGTACTCATCTTCTTCGACAAACCTTTTCTTAATGCGTACACATCTCCGAATGATTTCTTCGATGCAGCTCTCAGCCTTTTCTCTGTCACAGAGCAATTCAAAGAGCTGGGCATCTGCTATGACTCCGTATTTGATGACCTCTGCCATACCGTCTTGGTAGATATTGTCGGGCAGCGACGCAAGCAGCGTGGCGTCACACCAGATTAGGGCAGGCTGGTGAAACGCTCCGGCAAGGTTTTTTCCGGCTGACAGGTTGATAGCCGTCTTGCCTCCCACTGAAGAATCTACTGCCGCAAGGAGGGTAGTAGGTACCTGAATCACAGAAATCCCCCGCAAATATGTGGCAGCAGCAAATCCGGTAAGATCTCCTACCACACCGCCTCCCAACGCTATAAGGGCATCAGCTCTGGTCAGCGGTATCTCTGCAAGAAAATTCATCAGTTCCAGATACGTTTTCCCGTCTTTGGACCCCTCGCCAGGGGGGATCACAAATTTATATACATCAAAGCCTTCGCTTTTGAGACTTTGGATGCATCGATTTAAATAAAGCTTCGCTACGTTTTCATCGGTTACAACTGCCAAACTGTTTCCTTTGAGCAAGGGTCTGATCTGTCCACCGAGTTCTTCTAGCCGCATCTTCTCTCTACCTCTGTCTTTCTTTCTCTGCCCTCTATGAGGAGACGACGCATTTCATCGGCGTTATTATCCTCCAGGGCCTTTTCATATTTCTTCAGTTCTTCAATAAGAACATCTAATTCGTGCTTTAGATTATCGCGATTTTCCATGAACAGTTCCGTCCACATGTTTGCATCCAGATATGCCACTCTAGTAAAGTCCCGGTAGCTGCCTGCTGAAATTGCCGTACCCTTCGTCAGCGCGGTATCGCTTTTGATAAAGGCGTTAGATACAACATGCGCCATTTGCGAAGTAAAAGCGATGATTTTGTCATGCTCCTCGGCAGAAGATATAACAAGCTTTGAAAAGCCTGCCGGAAGGATCAGCTTCTTAACCCGATCCAGAAAAAACAGATCGTTTCGATCCTCTGGGACTAAAGAAAAAATCGCTCCCTGATACAATTCTGCCTTGCTGTGTTTAAACCCGCCGTACTGAATCCCTGCCATGGGATGTCCTCCCGCGTAGGTAAACCCGTATTCCTTTGCTAAACGGAAGCCCGCCTCACATACACAGCGTTTCGTTCCGCAGCAATCGATAACCAATGCATCCTTCGGCAGTCTGGGTGCGTTTTCCTCCAGCCACGCTACTGCGCCGGCCGGCGGAATAGCAAGCATAATCAGGTCACATTTACTAAAGTGTGCTTCGTCAAGCTCTCCATCGATAGCTTCCGCCATCTTTGCAAACTCTGTCGTAAGTCTGTCACGATCGCATCCCAGAACTGCAGCACCGGCCTTTTTATAGGCTTTTGCCATTGAACCGCCTATCAATCCCAGTCCTACAATTCCGATATTCATCTAAATCACCTCTCTTATCTTTCTCACCTTATCCATTACCTCCGCGAACTGAGCCGGTGTCAGTGATTGAGCCCCGTCGCAAAGGGCTTTCGCAGGATTGTTGTGTACTTCTATCATCAGTCCATCCGCACCGGCCGCAACTGCTGCCATTGCCATAGGCTTAACCAGATTGGCATGACCTGTCGCATGGCTCGGATCGATAACCACCGGCAGATGCGTCAGATTGTGCAATACCGGAACTGCCGATAAATCCAGCGTATTTCTCGTATATGTCTCGAAAGTTCTTACTCCCCTTTCGCAGAGAATAATATTTTCATTGCCGCCGGCCATAATGTATTCGGCGCTCATAAGCAGCTCCTTCAGCGTATTAGCCAGGCCTCGCTTCAGCAAGATCGTCTTCTTGGTTCTCCCCAGTTCCTTTAGCAGCTCAAAGTTCTGCATATTTCTAGCTCCTACCTGAATCACGTCTACATCTTCAAATAGAGGTAAATGATTGGCGTTCATAATCTCCGTTACAATGGGAAGTCCGGTCGCTTTTTTCGCTTCCAAAAGCAGGTCTATACCTTCTGCTTTCATACCCTGGAAATCATACGGAGAGGTTCTTGGCTTAAACGCCCCGCCCCTGAGCATGGTTGCTCCCGCGGTCTTAACACCCTCGGCTACCTCCTTGATCTGCTCCGGATTCTCTACAGAACACGGTCCAGCTATAACAGCAAAGTGTCCTCCTCCGCATTTCGTTCCGTGTACATCGATAACGGAATCCTCCGGATGAAATTTTCTATTAGCGCTTTTAAATGGTTCTGATATCGGTGTCACACGTTCTACGATATCGAGCAATCCCAGCATTTCTATATCGATATTGCTGGTATCCCCAATCAGTCCCAAAACCGTCTGGAACTCACCTATATATGCATGTACCTGTACGCCTTGTTCCTCAAACCAGGAAATCAATTGATTTCGTTGTTCCTCTGTCGCACCCTCTTTTAATACTGTAATCATTGTCTTTTTACCTCCGTCTGATTTTGAAAACGAGAAAAACTCCGCTGCGGTCAGTCCACTGCGGAGTTTTTCAAGTAATTTGTTATTATTTTAGGATTTAATTATAGCAATTACTCAAAACTTTTCTTTGCAGCAAAACTGACCTTTTCTTCATAAAATAGAAAAAGTAATAAAAGTAATATTCTGCTGCGTAGAAGAAGTTTTTCATAACTTTCAATTCCTTTCGTCAGATTGGCGAGAAATGACTGATAAAGCCGGACTGTCTCGCTCGATGTTAATAAGATAACACATGTTTTCATCAAAATCAAGTGGTTTTTCACAATTTTTTTGTTTTTTTTTGTGAACTTCAAACAAAATACTTCATTTTCTTATCCATTGCCCCCTACCATCATCCGCATCTTTTTTCATCTCGGCGCCGATCAAAATGGATTCAGTTTGCCTGTAGCGATCATCCCCAACGCGATTACCGCCAGCACAATCAATCCAACTGCCACTGCCGGTTCATAAGACCGCTCAAATATTTTCTCATTTTTCTCCTTCTTTCCCATCACGTAGATGATCAACCCCGGCGCATATAAAATGGAAGTAATAAATAACAGGTTTAACCCGGAGGAATACAACATCCAAATGCCATATACTGTGCCAATAAATCCAAACACTCTGGCTTTCGCTACTTCTCCGCTGCCCATCCGTTGAAATCCGTCTTTTTGAACAGCAATCTTCAGATAATACAGTGAGCTGAGCAAATACGGCACCATTATCATGGACGTACTAATTGTATAGAACACCTGATAAGTCGATTCATTGAAGTAAATCACAATCAGAAACAGTTGGATGATTCCATTGGTCAGATACAGAGAAAAGGAAGGCGAACCGTGTTGATTAGACCTGGCAAAAGCTCTCATGAACACACCCTGCCTTGCCGCGGAATACGGACAATCCGCCGCAATAATCGTCCATCCCAGCAAAGCGCCTGCCAGCGATAATATTACGGCTATATTGATCAGCGCCGCGCCCCAGGGACCTACTGCAAGCTCCAATATTCCAGCCATCTGCGGACTGCTCAGCTGCGCCATTTCCTCCGCTGGCATAACGCCCAGCTGCAGAACAGCCACCATAACGTAAATAGCGAAAATGCCTAAAAAACCGGTCATAGAGGCTTTTCCTACATCATTAGACCGAATCGCCCGGCCTGACAATACGACCGCCCCTTCAATTCCAATGAACGACCACACTGTAGCCGACGTCGTTGCTTTAATCTGATCGCCTAGAGGCATTGCTCCTGCGCCCCAAAAGTTTTCCATAAAAACCGACGGTTTAAAAGCGCCCACAAAGATAACAGCCACAATAAACACCAGAATTGGCACCAGCTTACTGATGGTGGTGATCACGTTGAGCGCCGCCGCCTCTTTGATCCCACCCAACACCAGAAGATTCAAAATCCAGATAATCACCGACGCGCACAAAATGGAAACCAGATTGTTTCCCTGGCCAAATACAGGAAAAAAGTACCCAATTGCGCCGAATAGCAGCGTCATATAGGATACGTTGCACAGCAGGGCGCTGATCCAATAGCCCCACGCCGAATTGAAGCCGATGAATTCTCCAAAGCCTTCCTTCGCGTAGCTGAACACACCGTTAGTCAACTCCGGTTTTACCTTATTCAGTCCAAAAAAGCTCATCGTCAATCCCAACATACCGGTACCGCAGATCGCCCATCCAATCAAAATACTGCCCGTATGCGCGCCGGATGCCGTCATATCTGCTGTTGTGGTAAAAATACCGCTTCCGATAGTAGAGCCGATGATCATCGCTGTCAGCTTCGAAAAGCTCAAGTCCCGCTTCTCTCCCCTCATTGCCATTTCTTCCTTCATAATAACTCCTCCTAAAAAATCCTGGCTCAGCCCGTAAGCCTGCCCTTTCTTTTTCCCATAACCACTGGTATAATGACAGTAGATTCTTATAAAAGCATCACCATAATAAGAAAGAACTATACCTCTACAGGAGAGCCTATTCAATGAAACAAAAGGAATATTACAAAATCGGCGAAATTTCGATACTTTACGACATCGGTACCGACTCTCTGCGCTATTACGAGGATCTGGGCATCCTGCATCCTCGCCGTGATAACAACGGCTACCGCATGTACAGCATCAGCGATATTCGCACGCTGAACATTCTCCGAGAGCTACGGTCTATCGGCTTTTCCATGTCCGAAATCAAAGAGCATCTGTCAGACTTCAATTTAGAAAAAACCCTTTCACTTTTTCAACGGGAAATCAACGCTATTGACGAAAAGCAAGCGGAACTGACACGTCTGAGAACACAGCTAGCCGGCCGTATTCGAGAAATACGCGCGCATCTGGAAGAAGCTGTGCCGGAGCAGCCGCAGATACTCCATCTTCCCGCTCGCAAAATTTTCTCTCTGACAGAAAATGTGTATAAGGATGATGATGTAGATTTTATTATTAAGAAATTACAAAAAGAATGTGAAGACCAGCTGTACTTCATCGGCAACGGCAGCATGGGCGCTACCATTCCTCTGGAATACATACAAGACGGAGGTTACGGTCACTTCAACTCAGTGTTCTGTATCACCGAAAGCGACAATTATGACGCTATACTTCCCGAAGGGAATTGTCTCTGTCAAACGATCAAAGGCCCATACAGTCAAATGCCCTCTGTCTGGAAAAGCCTGTTTGATTATCTCCGCATTCATAACCTGCGTGCCGCCGCAGATCCCATGGAGCGATACGTTATTGATAATCACGATACCAATGAGGAAAGCGAATACATCACGCAGCTGATCATCCCTCTGTAAACTCACTAGATATTGTTTCTACGTTAAAAAAGCCAGCCGGCGTCACCGTCCGACTGGCTTTTACACTTTTTTCTAACAACTACAGTTTTCCCAGGATCTCCACTTCCATCCCCGCATGTTCCTCAAAATAGGCTTTGATTTTCTCTACATACTCGTCTGCAGGCGGCTCAAACTGGGTCTGTTCGCCACCAATATGCTTTTTCTTGGAAATACCCAGATTGTGATACGGCAGCAGGGTCACCCGTTTGATACCGTGCTCTTTATAAAATGCCGCCGTTTTCTCGATGATTCCCTGCGTATCGTTGACACCGCTGACAAGAGGCATACGCATCTGCAGCTTCTCGCAAGTCTCGGGGGACGCGGCAAGTCGCGACAAATTTTCTAAAATCACCTGATTGCTCTGCCCCACATACGCCTGATGCACTGCATCGTCGATGGATTTCATGTCGTAAAGCACATGGGTGACATTCGCCTTTTCGGAAAGTTTCACAAGCCAATCGCCGTTTCCAAAACCGGAAGTGTCCAGACAGACAGGAATGCCAAGGTCTGCCGCCCCATCCACCAGCGCGTTTACAAACTCTGGCTGGGCAAGCATCTCACCGCCGCTGACAGTCATCCCGCCGCCGGTGGTCTCGTAAAAACCCATGTCCTTTTCCACTTCCTCTAGAACTTCCGCTACGGTCATGGTCTTGGCAACAGGCAGAAGCGCTCTTGCATAGCAAATCTTTGTACACTCCATGCAGCTGTCGCAAAGTTCCCGGTTAATTTTAATTACATTTTCACTGTCGACGAAGACGGCATGCTTCGGACACTCCTTAACGCAGTAGCCGCATTTGATACAGCTGTTAGGCATTTCGATGACCTGCTGCGCAAAGTCAATGAGCTCTGGATTGTGGCACCAGGCGCAGTCCAGAGGACAGCCTTTGAGAAACACTGTGGTTCTGATGCCCGGTCCGTCTTCCGTGCTGAATTTCTGTATTGAACCGACTAACGCCGTCATTTCCTTGTTTTCCATCTTCGTCTCCAAATGTTAAAGTCTAAAAGTCTTACGCCTCTTTAAAGTGGGTCGTTCTGTAGATGATGGTATCCTGCGCGCTCTTATCGAGTTCTGTGAAGTAAGCCATATAGCCTGCTACACGCACCATCAGTCCCTTGTAATGCTCCGGATCTTTCTGCGCCGCTTTCAGGGTTTCATCGTCTACCACGTTAATCTGAATGTGATTGCCGCCGTTGTTGAAGTAAGTTTTGATGACGCCTTCGATTCTCTGCAGACCTTTTTCACCCTCTACACCCTTCGGGTCAAAGCGCAGGTTGAACAGCGCGCCGTCGTGGAATTTATCCTGACCCATAGACGCAACGGATTTTACAGTGGCAGTCGGACCGCTGGTATCGCGTCCCATCATCGGGGAAGCATTGTCGCAGAACGGCTCTCCAGCCAATCTTCCGTCAGGGGTCGCGCCGCAGACCATACCGTGAGATACGTTTACAGTCTGGGAATGTACGTTAAAGGAGAACCAGCCGCCTCTCGCATCCGGCCAGGTCTGTACGTTATCCGCGATAAAGTGCATCATTTCCTTGTAAACGCCGTCTACGTGCGCATCGTCGTTGCCGAATTTCGCAGGTTTGTTCAAAAGCAGCTGACGCATTCTTTCTTCGCCCTCAAAGTTCTTGTCGATGGCAGTAATCAGCTCATCCATGGTGATGTCTTTGTCTTCAAATACACACTTCTCAATCGCGACAATGGAGTCAGCCAGGTTTGCAGCGCCAGTAACATACATGCCCGCCGTGGTGTATTTCGCGCCACCGTGCTGTACGGACTTACCACTTTCTACGCAGCCTTTGGTCACCATACCCGCGAAAATCACCGGGAATCTGGTCATGTGCATGCTCTGCATCACTTTGTAACCGGTCGCGACCAGTTTATAGTGGTGTAAAATCTGCTTCTTCAGCGCGTCTTTAAATTCTTCGATATTCTTAAAGTCTCTCGGATCTCCTGTCTCAAGTCCCATCAGTTTGCCTGTAGACGGGTCAACACCATTATGGAGTACGAACTCCAGCATTTTACCCATGTTGACATAGCCCGCGTCCGGGGAACCGTCTGTGGAACCGCCGCCAGGTCCCGGCTGGATACATCCTACGATGGTCCAGTCTCTGGCTTCTTCCATGGTGCAGCCCTTGCCCAGGGTCATCTTCATAGCGACGTCGTCGTTGAAGAATCCAGGATTTGCCTGCCCATCCTGAATCATTTCGCAGCCTTTGCGAATCAGGTCTTCCGGTGTGCCTTCCCAAACTCGTACGCCCATAACCGGCTGTGTCGTCTTCAGCTGATTTGCTGCTTCCAGACACAAATAAGACAGTTCGTTGGTAGCGTCTTTGCCGTCCGGGGTCTGACCGCCGACCAGCAGGATTTCCCACATCGGATAACCGGCAAAGGAAGTGGCGTACCATTTATCTCTGACTTCGTAAACCTCGCAGGATTTCAGGTACAGGCATTCCAGCATTTCCATGGCTTCTTCCTGTGTAATATTCTTTTCGTCGATGACGTCTTTTTTGTAGTAAGGCCACATGTACTGGTCAAATCTGCCGTATCCGTTTGCGGTGGTGCAGACTTCGATATGGAAGTATACGTGTGCAAACCAGATCATCTGCAGTGCCTGCCAGAACGTCTGCGGTGGATTTTCCGGTACCACACGGCAGTTTGCGGCGATGCCGAGAAGTTCTTTCTTTCTCTTTTCATCTTTACATTCCGCTGCCTGACGTTCTGCTTCTTCTGCCATTCTGTGGGCATAGGTAATCAGACCCTGACACTGAATGATGCACGCCTGCCAGAAGTTGACCTTTTCCTCGTCAGCCTGACATTCGCAGATCATATTATCGATGTTTGCCTGACATTCTTCCATGTAGCCGCGCAGACCTACCGTCAAAAGTTTTTCGTGATCGCAGGTGGTTTCGCCAGAAACGCCGTTGCGGAGACCTACGGTGATGATATCATCCTGAATGCACTCCTCAATGTGCGAAGGAAGCGCCGTCTTGGACATATCTTCCATGGATCTGCCTTCCCAGTACGGCAAAGTTTCCAGAATCAGCTTCTTATCTTCTTCTGAGATGTCGTACGGATCCTTGGTTCTGGTCGCGAACTCATTGATATCACTGATATACCAGGAGCTGGACTGAAATTCCGGATGGAGGTTCGCGCCTCTGTACTTATTGGTCGCAGTACCGACAATCAGTTCATCTTCCATGATCAGCGTCGTCATATGCTCCATAATGTAATTGACAACTCTCGCCCGGAATACCGGAATCGCGTCGCCTGCAAATTTCTGATACGCTTCTGTGGCGAGCACAAGCCGTTCCGCCGTAATGCATGGACGGGTATTCCACAGCTTGTTTCTCATCCGCGTCAATCTTTCATTTAACATAAGTTTAAATCCCCTTTCTCGTTGATTGGCTTAACCAAGCATCATACCGCCGTCAGCAAGCACGTTGGAACCGTTCAGGAAGTTTGCTTCCGGCTGGCACATGAAGTAAACGATGTCTGCCATTTCGTATGGTTCTGCAGGACGTCCCAGAGGTCCAAGGGTGATGCTTGCATCTTCCATGTCAGCAAAATCCGCTACAGATTTTTGGAACATAGCGGTGTTAACCCAGCCCGGAGAAATGGAATTGGAACGAATGCCATACTGTCCATATTCGTTGGCAACGTTCTTGGTCATGCCGATGACCGCCCATTTGCTGGAACCGTAACCGATTTCGCAGGTGTAACCGCTCATGCCGGATACGGAACCGAAGTTTACGATATTGCCGTGCTTCTGCTCCAGCATGATCGGCAGGGTGTGCTTCATCATCGCAAAGGTGCCGAACACGTTTACGTTATAAATATTCTTAAAGTTTTCCAAGCTGCAGTCAACGGTTAAACCATATTCGCCGATGATAGCTGCTACGTTAATCAATGCATCGATCTTTCCAAATCTTTCCTTGACCGCCGCGATGGTTGCGATAACCTGTTCTTCCTCTGTAATATTCACCGGACAGATCGCAACTCTTGCTTCATCTAATTTCAAATCAGCTGCAACTGCTTTCAGCGCTTCTTCGTTGATATCACACATTGCCACACTGTATCCGTTTTCATAGAATTTCTTTACGATTGCAGATCCGATTCCGCCGGATGCACCTGTTACAACCGCAACTCTTGCTTCATTACTCATCTTAGTTCCTCCTTCTATCATCTGCCCAAGCAGACCCTATGTCAATCTTATTAATCTTATTCTAATTAGATTTATCCCCATATTCAACAATTATTTTGCCGTAAAAATCAATTATATTGCGCAAAAAAATCAGCCCAATCGCTTTCAAAGGGCCAGCATTTATGTTACAATTTTAACTATCATAGGAAACGGCAGGTGTCGCCATGCTTTTTGAAAAAATCACGTATCAGGATGATTTTCCCATCAACATTACCATTGCGAATATAGAAGATTACCCGATTCACTATCACCAGGATATTGAATTTGTTTTTGTGCTCAAAGGGCAGGTCACCCTGAAAAACGGCTATTGCAGCTATACCCTCCACGAAAGAGATATCTTTACCAACTCAGGTCATGAGGTTCACAGTCTGACCTCGGAAGATCCGGATAATATTGTCGCTTTGATTCAGATCAGCACTCATTATTTTTCCCAGTATTTTCCTTCCCTGAGCAAAGCATGCTACCGCACCTACACCAACAAAGGGCGCAGCAGTAAGCACGATAATCTGCAGGAAAAGCTGCTGGACATTTTGCTGCAGTATTCCATTCGAAGTTCCCGTTACAAGACAGAATGCACTTACGCCATGATTGAGGTCATCAAATATTTGGAAAGGATTTTCAATCTCTTTGCCTTCAACGGCGAAATGGTGATTAATTTTGAGAGCAGCAACCCTGTGACCATCGAAAGAATCAGCCATATCATCGGCTATATCTATCAGAACTACGCGGAGAAGATTACCCTGGACGATCTGGCGGAAATCGAGCATTTGAGCACTTTTTATCTTTCCCATATTATCAAGGACTGTACCGGTATGAATTTTCGGGAATTCCTGTGCTTTGCCCGGGTAGAATGGTCTGAAATTCAACTTCTCGATACCAACAAAAAAATCAGTCAGATTGCCAAGGATGTAGGTTTTTCTACAACTTCCTATTACGAAAAATATTTCCGCAAATGGTTTGGTCTCTCTCCGCAGGAACACAGAGAAAAGTACCTGCCTATGGTAAAAAGTGAATTTCACCGGGAAACGCTGACATTAGTTCCCCCAAACAAAGCAATTACGCTGATTCGGAATCTGCTTTCTTCTCTGAATTCACAAAAGAACAGCGCCTCTTTAGTCAATACCCTGAAGCTGGAAATCGACACAGACATTCACACCGCGCCGCTGGCTTATATCTCACATCTTCTAATTGTGGAGGTTCGCTGTGAAGATTTTGCCGCCATGGGATTTCATATCTTCTCGAGGCTGTCCAATCTGTATCCGGAAACCGTCGTGCTGATTTACAGCGATGAAGATTCTCCGAAACAGATCGACAAATTCCAAATGCTTCTGCAGACCGCAGGATTTCAGGTAGAATGCAAAAAGCAGAACTATCTTCCATTTTCCGTCATCTCAGCAGGAAACGATTCCATCGCTTACCCGATTCACCTGATTCACAAGCTGATTCGTTCTGAGGAAAAAGAGATTCGACTGCCGCTTCGTGACTACGATACTGGCGAAATGATTCTGAGCGGTCAGCCTGCCCTGCTGACAGCAAACGGCACCTGCAAACCAGGCTATTTTGCCTGTCAGCTGCTTTCCCGCCTGAAAGGAAATCTCCTGTGCTGGGGAAAACAGTACTGCGTCATCGAAACCCAGTCTGACAGCAATCCTGCCTACATCATCATCGTAAGCAACTTCAACGAAGCCATTTATGAAATGTGTACCAAGGAGACCACTGCCCACCAGGCAAAAACCATTCTCAATGAGTTCAAAGACGAAATTGATTTCAATGTCAGTCTGAATCTGCCTCCGGGGATGTACTCGGTGATGAAATATTCCCTGACAAAGAACCGGAACATTTTCGCTTATTTGTCCGCCTTTGATTTTAACGACGATGTAGGCTTCCACAGTACGCAGACCATATCCATTCCGACAGAACCGGAATTGGAACTCTATATCGAAGATGTGCGAACCACATTCAATATGAATTTTTCCATGAAAGGCGTAGACTTACAATATGCTGTAATCAGACTGAAAGGAGACTCTAAAGATGCCTAATCAAAATCACAAGTTAAGTGAACGCACTGCTGCCGTCGGACTGATGGTCGCCGCACTATTTTGGGGGCTCAGCTATCCTCTTACAAAATACGTAGAGGCATGCCCTACTTTCTATATCATTTCACTCAGGTTCGGCATCGCCGCGCTGTGTCTTGCCATCGCCTTTCATCGGAAGTTTAAACTGCTGAACAGAGACGTCATCAAGTACGCATTCTTGTTGTCTTTTGCCGTATTCCTCATGTTTGCCTTCGGCATCTGGGGCATTAAGTATACGACCTCGGTCAGATCTTCTTTCTTTACCACCTTGTCGTTCCTGATGATTCCGGTCCTGAACCGGGTCCTGTTTAAAATCAAAATTTCTAAGATCATCGTAATCAGCGCTCTGCTCTGTCTTGTCGGCGTCTTCCTGCTATGCTACGCGCCTGGTATGGGTGGACTCGTCATCAATTCCGGAGATTTACTATGTATTCTAGCTGCTGTAGCCGGCTCGTTTCATATCATACTGGTTGAAAAGGTTTCAAAAAATCCGAGGGTCGATTCGTCTCTCTTTACCGTATTCCTCATGGGGTTCATTTCTCTGTGGGGCACGCTCATCGCAAGCATCACCGGTGATATCCATTATTCCCTGACCGGTAGCAGCCAGCTCATTGCCATTATCCTTATGGGCGTATTCTGCAGCGCCGTTTCTTTCTGCCTGCAGACCCATCTGGAAGCTTTTGTATCGCCTGACAGAGTCGGCGTCATCTTCGCCCTGGAACCAGCCTCCGGCTGCATTCTATCAGTCATTCTGCTGGGTGAAACCATGCGGTTCACCGGCTGGCTGGGTGCGGTCATCATCATGATCAGCATCCTGTATATGGAATTTGCCGCCGGCAAAGAAGCCAGCAAACAACCGGAAACTGAAGATTCTAAAAGAAAAGGCTCTGCATAAAGCAGAGCTCTTTTCTGTTTTAGGATTAAATTTAGATTTTTTAGATTATTTTTTAGAACGCTTTTTCTTTGCCTTTGCTCTCGCCTTCGCTTTTGCTTCCTGTTTTGCGCGCGCCTCACGCATTCTTGCCTCATCCAATTGTCTGTTATATTCGTCCGCGTCTTCTCTGCGTTCTTCTTCTGTTCGATCATCTACATACATATTTGGATTCATCTTCTTAGCCAGTTCCATTACGCCCCAAGCATCTTCCTCTTTAAACACAAAGGCTCTGATTGTCACATCCTTGGCGATTTCCAAGAGTATGTTGGGTTTGGCTTTCTTAAAATCAGGGCGAATCGCGGTAATCTGACTCCACTCCCATTTGTTGGTCACTTTCATTCCAAATAGGTCGTATTCGATACAAACGCCTTTCTCAGATACCACATGCTCCTTTTTGAAGAAGATTGCCAGTGTAAGAATCACTGCCAGCATGATATACAGCCAATTTCTTTGTAAAAATGCCATATACAAGATAACAATGCCGCCTACCAGCAAGTATCCTTTCCGCTTTGTGTCTCGTGTTTTTACGATACCCTTGTAAACCATATTGTACTCATTCCTTTACTTTTCTTTTGCAAAAAGCGCATACCCGTAAAACGGGTATGCGTACGCTCTTTATGTTATATTTTGCAATTTGCCAATTTATTATGCGATTCCCTTATAAGTACCGTCTTTTCTGAGCTCAGCAAGTCTTTCGAGTGCGTGCTCGTGTTCTTCAGCAGGCGCAGCAGCAGGTTTGCCAGCTTTGACCTTTCCACCGAAGAATCCGGTATGAGAACCATCCGCATAAATAATGTTGCCGCCCCAAGCTGCAGTAGCCAGGGAAATAATTGGATTCAAGATATTGGTGAAGCAGAATGGCAGATAAGCCATAGTGCTTACGCCCAGCATGGAGGAATGATATACACCGCAGGAGGACCAAGGTACCAATGCGGAGAACAGTGTTCCGCCGTCTTCTGTACATCTGGAAAGCATGTTTCTGGAAAGACCCATATCGTCGATCTTTTCTTTGTACATAGCTGGTGGAATGATGAGACCCAGATACTGGTCGCACATGGTCAGGATACAGAACATTGCAGTAACAATAACTGCCGCCATCAGGTGGAACGGAGTTCTGATCTTCTTGATGAAGGATCCCAACAGAGCTTCTACAGCTCCGATTCTGGAATACATACCGCCGAAGCCGATGGCAATGAGAGCCATATTGATGGTCCAAAGCATGGAATCCATACCGCCTCTGTTCAGCAGTGTATCAGCCAGTTCGTTGCCGGTTTCTGCGGAATATCCATAGTGCAGCATGGAGATACATTCTGCAAAGTTAGCGCCCTGGAAGATTACCGCGAAGATACAGCCTGTTACGGAAGCAAGCAGTACTCCAGGAATAGCCGGCATCTGCACAAGGGCTACGATGATGATTACTGCGATCGGCAGAATCAGAACAGGGCTCATGTATGCAAAGTGACCTTCAATTGCGGAAGATAAACCGTTTACCAATTCCGGATCGTATTCACCAGCCTGACCGGTCAGAGCCAGTGCACAGTAAATTACAAACGCTACCAGGAACGCAGGGAACGTCGTTCCGATCATTGCTTTTACATGGTCGAACAGTCCAGTCTGAGAAGCTGCTGCCGCCAAATTGGTGGAGTCAGACAGCGGGGAGAATTTATCTCCAGTACAAGCGCCAGAAAGAACCGCGCCTGCAATCATAGCAGGGTTGATACCCATGGTTGCGCCGATACTCATAAACGCGATACCCAGTGTAGGAAGATCCTAAGGACAAACCTACAATCGCGCACAGTACGCAAACTGCCGGAAGGAAGATTGCCGGTGTGAAAATCTTCAGGCCATAGAATACGATGGCAGGAATCGTTCCGCACCATTCAAAGGAACCTACCAAACATCCTACAAAGAGTAAGATGAACAGCGCTTCTAGAATCTGGCTTACAGAATCAAAGCCTGCCGCCATGATTTCCTTTAGAGGAATCTTATTTTTTACACCGATAATACAGCATACTACCGCCGTAATCAGTACATAAATGTGAGGGTCATTGCCCCACTTGAAGTAGAAGTTCGCAAACATCAGTCCTAAAAGTGTGAGAACCGGTAAAATGGCCTCAAACTTATTAGGAAGACGTTCGCCAGTTTTTTTCGTTTCTGTCATTACTAACTAACCTCCTAAAGTATGATAAAAAATAATTTCTTCATTTTGCATTGTACCATATCTGCCATCTCCTAAATTAGTCTTAAATCCAGTGTTTTTTGCAAAATATTTGCAACTTTCTTATCAAACATTAGAAACAAACATCAAAAATTTGGCGTCACGACACAAAACATTATGAATTCTGTCATCATTATACCATTCTTGTCGGATATCGCAATGATTATTTTGCTACTTTTATTTACCAGTTTGCTATTTCTGAAAACTCCATCAATTGACTACTATTACTCAAAGTTATACACTGTTACAATTGGCTCTCTGCCCAGCGTCTTGTCATTGAAGTATTCATACAGGCTGATTCCCAGGAAAGAACCGCTGATATTGAAAATATTACTGAATCCGTTGCCCTGCAGACAGCATGTCGCATAATAGGATCTCTGGCTGGAACGACAATGCAGATAAACCGGCACATCCTTTGGAATTTCAGAAAGTCTGCCGCGCAGCTGCCCCAGCGGAATGTTTTTGGCGCATTTCAGATGTCCCGCTTCAAATTCTTCCGGGCTTCTTACATCGATGATGCAGGCGCCGCTCTCCGCTAAGTCACGCACTTCGTCCACATGGACCTGTTTGATCCTTCCATTGAGTACATTCAGGGCTACCAGCGCAGCCAGATTGACGACGTCCTTTGCCGTTGAGAAGGACGGCGCATAGCACAGTTCCAATTCTTTCAGATCTTCCAGTGTACCGCCCATGGTAATCATAGTCGCAATCACGTTAATTCTCTTATCTGTCTCACCGGTACCAATGGCTTGTGCGCCCAGAATTCTGCCGGTCGGCACTTCAAAAATCAGTTTAAACACCATGTAGTTGGCGCCCGGCATAATGCCGACTTTATCTGACGGAAAAATCATCACAGAATCATAGGAAAAGCCTTCCTGCTTTGCTGTCTTTTCGTTCAGCCCCGTACACGCCGCATTGAGTCCGAACAGTTTGATACAGGATGAACCGATAAATCCTTTGTTGTTTGCAGGAATTCCATACATATGATCCGCCGCCGCTCTTGCCTGACGCTGCGCAGGTCCTGCCAGCGCAATTCTGCCCGGTTTATGAGTCAGGCTGTTAAAGGATTCGATGGCGTCTCCTACCGCGTAAATATCCGGATCGGTGGTCTGATAGTTGTGATTGACCTTGATGCCTCTGCTGTCTCCGATTGCAAGTCCCGCTTTTTCGGCAAGCTCCGTCTCCGGTGCAACGCCAACTGCCATAATAACCGCATCTGCTTCAATGCTGAATGTCTCACCGTTTTTTACCGCCGTCACGGTTCCGCTCTCTATGGCTGTCACCGAAGATTCCAAATACAGGTCGATGCCATGATCATCCAATTCTTTGTGCAGAATCTGCACCATATCATAGTCATACGGCGCCATAATCTGCCCGGTTCCCTCAATAACAGATACCTGTTTTCCAGCTTCACGCAGATTCTCAGCTGTCTCAATGCCGATAAAGCCGCCGCCGACTACCGCAACCTTTTTCATTTCAGCAGCGTCCAAATAGGTCTTCAGTCTGCTGATATCTGTCACGTTTCTGATGGTAAACACATTGCTTCCGTCGATGCCTTTGATGCTCTTCGGCATGACAGGCTTTGCCCCTGGAGAAAGAACCAGCTTATCATAACTTTCCTCAAAAGCTTCTCCCGTGTTCAGGTTTTTCACCGTTACAGTCTTTCTGTCGCGATTAATCGCTGTCACCTCATGTCTCGTATATACATCTATATCATGATTGTTCTTGAAATCTTCTGGAAACATCATAATCAGGTCTTCATCAGAGCCTACAACGCCTCCGAGATAGTAAGGGAGAGAGCAATTGGAAAAGGAAACATGTGCCCCTCTCTCAAAAATGACAATCTCTGCTTTTGCATCCAATCTGCGCGTCCTTGCAGCCGCAGACGCACCGCCGGCTACACCGCCTACAACAACCAATTTCATAAGAATTCTCCTTTCAAAGTACACAAATACTCAATCATAATAATTTTATCACTTCAAAATCCGCATTTCAATTTATTGATTTGCTGATTATCTTGTCATGACGACGGATCTCTTGTTTTTTTCTCACTTTTCAGCTAAAATATTTCTAACGTACTACATCGTGGAAACTGAGAGGAGTTATTATCATGCAAGATTATACAAAATTACCGCAGGAAGAAAAAGAAGCGTTAGTCAGAAAAGCGATGAACGTCGGCATCCAGACGGAAACTGACTACGGCAACTGTATTCAAAGTATGCTCAACGGACTTTATTCCGCATTTCCTGACTTTGGCATCACTGAAGACATGTTAAAAGCATGTTTTGGAATTGCCGGAGGCTGTGGCTGCTGCCTGGAGGGCACCTGCGGCGCACTTAACGCGGCGGCGTGGGCAATCAGCATCTGCTACGGTCGTCCCATTGATGATTTGGGCGGCGACTACGACGCCTGCCATGCGATGGTCAGAGAAGTTGCTGATACCTTCCGCAACGAATACGGCGGCATTCTCTGCAAAGACGTCATGATTCACACCATGGGAGATGTTTATGACTGGAAAACACCGGAAGGTGATCAGGGATACATGGATCATAATGGCACACACCACTGCGCTACTGCAGTTGCGTTCTGCGCGGAGATCATCGCAAGAATGATTGTAGAAGGAAAACTAAAACATGAAGCATAAAATCGAACGATTTGAAACCACCATTCCTGTCAGCGAACTTTTGGAACAGTATTTTGATTTTACACTGACCCACAGTAAATGCAGTCAGTGCCCCGGCTATCAGAAAACCTGGTCTTGTCCTGACTTTGACTTTGATCCGGCTGACTTCTGGAGCCAATTTTCGCAGTTCCATCTGATTGTGGACCGCGTTTCCTGTGCGTCAGCTCCAACCGCGGAAGATGCACAGAACTGGCTTTTCGCAGAAAAGACACGATTCGATGCAGAAATGCGACAGCTGGAACAACAGTCTCCCGGCAGTTACGGACTGGCAGCCCAGGAATGTGTTGCCTGCAAAAAATGCGCCCGCCTTTCAGGTCACCCTTGCGTGCATCCTGAAATCATGCGCTATGGGCTGGAATCCATTGGCATCCTTGCTGTCAAGCTGATAGAAGATAAATTCGGCTTTTCCGCCCAGTGGTCAGACGGCGTTTCTGTCCCTGATTACTATCTGCTGATTGGCGGTGTTATTCTAAAAAATAAGTAGGGGTTGTCTATAGCCCCTACTCTCTTTTAAAGTTCATATGTCTTATTGCTTTATGATATTTCGCTTATCCGTTCAGCTTATCTGCAGCCTCTGCCCCTGTCATGCCTACTTCAACGCCTAAAGCAGCGGCTTCCGGCGTTACGCTTTTCACCGGATTTGCCAAAATCTCCTCAAACGTACTTCCACCTATAACTGCCGCGGCGTCATTGACTACCTCGGCTGTATTTGTGTTCAGATATCCGCACATGATATATCCCTTCTTGCATAGCAATACCAGCATGTTTGGATGTCCCTCTCCTCCCGGAGCTACAATGCGCAGCCCTTGCACCGGCCTTTCATTTACATTTAGCATTTCAATTTGAATCATGACTACTCATCTTCCTTTCTGATTTCTGCTTTTATTATATGCTTGAATTACCCGTTTGTCCAGGTGTTTACCAAACCGTTTAAAGATCACATCGCTGTTTCAGTTTTTCCCACTGAGCGTCTACATAATTCTGAGCGTCTTCGATCATCCACTCGTTGCCCTTTGCAAACATATGCTTAAATCTTCCCTGTTTTTCCAGAAAGCGCTCTACCGGCAATTTTTTTGCAGGTTCATAGGTCAACCGCCATACGCCGTTTTCCACCTCGTATAAAGGCCATACACAAGTCTCTACCGCTAGCTTGCAGATTTCTGCCAAATCTTCCATTTCATAACGCCAGCCTCTTGGACACGGCGACAGAATATTGAGGAAACAAGGTCCCTCTGTATAAATCGCCTTATGCGCTTTAGTATGCAGATCGCGAAAATCACCCAGAAACGTTGTCTGTGCCGCATAAGGTACTCCGTGAGCCGCAATAATCTCAGTCAGATTTTTTTTGTTCTGTACTTTTCCGTACGACTGCGTTCCTACCGGCGTTGTCGTCGCGTCAGCAAAACGGGGAGTCGCTGATGACCTCTGAATACCGGTATTCATATATGCCTCATTGTCATAGCAAACATAAACCATATCATGTCCCCGCTCCATAGCGCCGGACAGAGACTGAAATCCAATATCGTAGGTACCGCCATCGCCGCCAAAGCAGATAAACTTATAATTATCTTTAATTTTCCCTTTCTTCTTCAGGACATGATATGCTGTTTCCACGCCGCCGGTCATAGCGGCCGCATTTTCAAAAGCGCTGTGAATATAGCTATCTTCATAAGAAGTATACGGATACATATATGTAGAAACCTCCAAGCAGCTTGTCGCGTTAGATACAACCGCTTTATCGCCTTCTTCCAGCGCGCGCAGCACACCGTTTACCGCAACGCCTGCACCACAGCCGGCACAAAGTCTATGTCCCGGGGCGAATCTTCCCTTCTTTTCTAATTCTCTTTTTAAACTGTAGCTCATCTCTGCTCCTCCAAATCTCTCACGCCAATGTGTCTGTATACTTCTCCCACTTGGTCGCTTTCAGCCATTTGCTCCAAGGCTCTGAAAATTTCTTCAAAAGTATTCACGGTAACATCCCTACCACCCAAACCGTAAACGTAATTGACAGCTAACGGTCTTTGCGGTAAATCATAAAGAGCGCTTCTGGTTTCAGCAAAAACCGGTCCTCCGCAAGCAGAAAAGCTTTCACACTTATCCATAACAGCCACAGCTTTAACCTTGGATAAAGCTTCTGCAAGTTCCTCCATCGGGAACGGACGAAAAACTCTCAATTTAATCAGTCCTACTCTTTTGCCCTGCTCACGCAGCTCGTCTACAGCATCTTTGCCTGTGCCGGCAGAAGATCCAATAACAACTACCGCTGTCTCTGCATCCTCCATTCTATATTCCTCAAAGAATCCATATTTTCTGCCGGATACTTTTTCGTACGCTTTTCCTACCTCCAGAATACGTTTTTTTGCATCCTTCATAGCCTCTGCCTGCGCCTTTTTGATCTCCATATAGTACGGTGACACGCCGTAAGGTCCTACTGCTAACGGATTTTCTGCTTTTAACAAATAATTCTCCGGCTCATACTCTCCCACAAAGTCCTTCACGTCGGCATCATCCAGAAGTTCGATGTTTTCTACCGCATGGCTGGTGATAAAGCCGTCCTGACAAATCATAATCGGCAATCTGCAATGCTCGGATATAGGCATAGCCTGAATATAGTTATCATAGGCCTCCTGGTTATTCTCTGCATAGATTTGTATCCATCCTGTATCGCGACATCCCATAGAGTCTGAGTGATCGCAATTGATGTTAATCGGACCGGTTAGAGCACGGTTAACTACAGCCATGGTAATAGGCAACCGGCTGGAGGCGGCTACATATAACAGCTCCCACATAAGCGCCAAACCTGCGGAGGAGGTTGCTGTAATAGCCCTTGCGCCTGCCGCTGACGCACCGATGCAGGTAGACATAGCCGAGTGTTCAGATTCCACTGCTACGAACTCCGTCTCTACCTTCCCGTCAGCAATATATTTAGAAAAATACTGAGGAATTTCCGTTGATGGCGTAATTGGAAATGCGCCCATCACATCCGGATTGATCTGCCGCATTGCATATGCAATAGCCTCATTACCACTCATCCTATCTTTTACAGTCATCTACTTTTCCTCCTTTCCCATGGTAATCGCACCGAACGGACATACCTTTGCGCAAATACCGCATCCTTTACAATGATATAAGTCTGTTTCCTGTCTGCGTCCATCCTTAACAGGAATTGAAACATCTGGACAAAAAGGTACGCAAAGCATGCAGTGCTTACATTTTTCAGAATTGAAAAATGGGGTTAATATTCTCCATTCTCCTGTATTAACTAATCTGGATGTGCCCGGCTCATAGATCTCTGCTCCACAGGTCAATTCCTGCCAGGCGCTATGTTCATTGATATTCTTCGCTGATCTCATTACTGACTTCCTTTCTAAAACTTTCGCATTTTTACGCATGTCTTTCGTCCTCAATCTACCTTAACCTGATCCATGGACATTTTCAAAGCCTTCATATTGCCATCAATAACATCCGGCTTTGACGCGAATTTATGTTTAAAAGATTCTTCCATATCCTGAAGAAATTTCTCCTTCTCTACTACCTGACTGATTTTTACTATAGCTGCCAGCATCGGCGTATTCGGAAAATTCTTGCCTAAAGTCGCAACAGAAATCTTCTCTGCATCTACAGTACAAATCCTACCTTCATATCCCGATAACAAAGGTCTCAATTCTGATGGCTCTTTACTACTGTTGATAATAATCGCTCCTTCTTTCGAAAGCCCTGCGGTCACATCCACCGTATGCAGCAAGGTCTCATCTACAACAACTACATAATCAGGTTCATAAATATTGGAATGTACTCTGTTTTTTCCATCTGAAATTCTGTTATATGCTGTAATCGGCGCTCCCATTCTCTCTGGTCCATATTCTGGAAATCCCTGCACCTGCTTACCTGAACTGAAGGCTACGTCTGCTAGAAGCAGGCATGCCGTCTTAGCGCCTTGTCCTCCTCGGCCATGCCATCTGATTTCCACTGTATTCTTATCCATTTGCATCGATTTTCCTCCTACTTTTATTTTTTGATCTAACGTCTTCGCTATCGCTCGCTTTCACCGGGTTAGGTTCTCGCCCTAGCTTGCTGCCAATCGCACTTCGCGTCTCCTCTCGTTCTCTTGGGCAAGCCTCGCGTTTGACCTACCTACGCTTCAACCTTCGCTATCGCTCGCTTTCACCGGGTTAGGCTCTCGCCGTAGCTTGCTGCCAATCGCACTTCGCGTCTCCTCTCGTCCTCTTGGGCAAGCCTCGCGTTTGACCTACCTACGCTTCAACCTTCGCTATCGCTCGCTTTCACCGGGTTAGGTTCTCGCCGTAGCTTGCTGCCAATCGCACTTCGCGTCTCCTCTCGTCCTCTTGGGCAAGCCTCGCGTTTGACCTACCTACGCTTCAACCTTCGCTATCGCTCGCTTTCACCGGGTTAGGCTCTCGCCGTAGCTTGCTGCCAATCGCACTTCGCGTCTCCTCTCGTCCTCTTGGGCAAGCCTCGCGTTTGACCTACCTACGCTTCAACCTTCGCTATCGCTCGCTTTCACCGGGTTAGGTCATAAAAAAAACCGTCCTGTATCAGGACGGAGATAAAACAATCTTCGCTAAACCACCTGCTACAACATACCATCATATGTTCTTCCGATTACGGGGAAGGCCCGTCAAAACTTACTCGGCTGTCATAGTCTATGCCTTTCAGTCCTGCAACTCAGGAGTGATTTTCAATATACATCTACATTCAGTGCCGGGCTCACACCATCCCCGGTTCGCTGGAACCTTTTCCACGTAAATTTACTGTCTCCGTCAAAGTCTTTGGCTTGCTATTCAATTAAGAGTATCTTACTACTTTAAAATTCCAATGTCAACAGTTTTTTTGTGCGTTTTTACAAATATTTTCTTCAATATTAGGATGCACGCACATTATATCTTTCCTTTATCAAAACGCTTAGCATCCTCTCATACCCGGTTAAGGGAATCCTTATTCTCACTCAAATTCCCTTAAACTATCCAACTCTGAGTTTAAGGTTTCGTTCTCTTTTCAACAATTCCCTTAAACTATCCAACTCTGAGTTTAAGGTTTCGTTCTCTTTTCAACAATTCCCTTAAACTATCCAACCCTGAGTTTAAGGTTTCGTTCTCTTTTCAACAATTCCCTTAAACTATCCAACTCTGAGTTTAAGGTTTCGCCCTCTTTTCGGCAATTCCCTTAAATTCACCATTGAGACAGCAGCAACAGCAGCAACAACAGCGCTTTTTTAAAACATATCTTCGATCTCCTTTACTGCAGCGTCCATAATTGCTTCTGCATCGTAACCTGCGATATCCAGCATATCTGCTTTGATGCACCGTGTCTCATCAATTCCAGTCATATCCGCGATTGCGCGCATGTAATCATAGCCATAGTTTTTATCGCCGATAGCCCCTCCCGCCGTTGTAATATAGATCATCCTCTTTCCACGGCAAAGCCCGACAAAACCCTGGTCCGTAGCCCTAAAGGTTAAATCGGCCACCATAATATTTTCAATATACACTTTCAAAATCGCGGCAAAAGACAAATCCCAGTAAGGCGTACCGATAATAATATAATCTGCCGACTGGTACTGACGAGCCAAATCAAACATAGGCTGATCAAAATCCTTCCGTCGAATATAGCCGTCCCGTTCTTCTAATTCATCCTCTGTATGAGACTGTACCACTCCTCTGCGCAGCGTAACAGTTTCCAACACTGCCTCCGGATGCGCTTTCATAAACAACCCAATATACGTATTGCAAAGCTTCTTTGTCCTGGATTGCCGGTCGCGGATACAGGCATCTAAAAACAATACTTTTTCCATAAACCAACACCTCCTACAATTCTCTCTGCACCAACAGTTTAGCTAAAGCTCCTGCTTCTTCCTTATTCAGCGTAATGCCTTTGCCCATCTTCTCATGATCAGGAGCCCAATCTCTCAGATCATATTTAGCTGCCGCTCCATTCCAACTGATCAGATTCAGCTCTTTCCTCCAGCCCCTTGCGTTTTCCGATAAAATTCCTATTTCTTCTATAATATCATATTTAATATCAGCCATAATTTATCTCCTTTTATAATTTGCAATTTTTTCCGCCAACTCAGACAGATACTCCCACCGTTCCATCTTCTCCATCAATTCTATCTCCAATCGGCTTCTCTCCTCGGTCAAAGCAGCCAACTTGGAATAATCTGTGGCATTTTCCGCCATATCGGCTTCCGTCTGCGACAACTGCGCTTCTAGCGCTGCTATATCCTCCTCAATCGTCTCAAATTCCTTCTGCTCTTTGTAGGTAAAACGGGGACGCTCTGATTTCGTTTTGCTGGATAGATGGTCGTCCCCAGACGAAGCGACATCATTTCGTCTGACACCCTTTGATGACTGTGCAGACTTGGCGCGCCGCTTTTCCTGGGCCTGTTCTTCTTGCCTGCGGGCTTCATAGTCGCTGTAACTGCCGTTGTACGCTTTAATCTCTCCCTGACCTAGGAATGCAAAGGTTTTGCGGGTTACCCTGTCCAAAAAATATCTGTCATGGGACACCGCAATAACCGCTCCGGAAAAATCGTCTAAATAATCCTCCAATACAGACAAGGTCTCAATGTCCAGATCATTCGTAGGTTCGTCCAGGATCAATACGTTGGGCGCCTGCATCAAAACGCTGAGCAGATAGAGCCGTCGCTTTTCACCCCCCGACAGCCGTCCGATTTCCACCGAGTGCATGTTCGACGGGAATAGAAAACGCTCCAGCATCTGAGCAGCCGAGAAGCTTCCACTTTCCGTGCGCACCGTACCGGCTATGTCAGCAATATATTTGATAACACGCACGCTCTCATCCAGCGCCTGATTCTCCTGTGAAAAATACCCGATTTTCACCGTTTCACCCTGAACCACTGTACCCGCGTCCGGCGTCACGTTACCCATAATCATGGACAGCAGCGTCGTCTTTCCGCACCCGTTAGGCCCTATGATCCCCAAACGGTCACCTCGCAGCAGGGTATAACTGAAGTCTTTGATCAAGGGGTTTCCGTCGTAGGCTTTCGCGAGGTCATGGATTTCGATAACCTTACGGCCGAGACGGCTGGAAACCGTATCAATTTCCAATTTAGGGTCATCGATAACTAGCTTACTGTCCTCCAGTTGATGGAATCGCTGTATGCGGCCCTTTGCTTTCGTAGTTCTTGCCTGCGCTCCGCGCCGTATCCACGCCAATTCCTTCTTATATATCGCCTGTCTCTTCCGCTCTGTGGCAAGAGCCATTTCACGGCGCGCCATCTTTGTCTCCAGATAATAATCGTAATTGCCATCGTAGCTAATCAAACAGCCATTATCAATTTCAACAATGCGATTCGTCACCCGATCCAAAAAGTACCGGTCATGGGTAATCATAAAGAGCGCGCCTTTAAAGTCTGACAGGAAATTTTCCAGCCAGCAAATTACCTCTGCATCCATATGATTCGTAGGTTCGTCCAAAATCAAAAGATTGCTGTCCGAAGTCAAAACAGCCGCCATAGCGACCCGTTTTCTCTGACCCCCAGATAGCTGTCCCATTTTCTGATCAAAATCAAACATTGAAAGCCGAGTCAACATCGACTGACACTGATATGGTTCATAGCTCCTGCCCATTTCTTTTAGATATGCCTCAGCCTGTTCCAATACCGTCATCTCAGGATCATAAACAGGATTCTGCGGCAAATAGGCAGTCCTTAAATCCTTTGACTTTGTAATCGTGCCATCTTCCGCCTCCATTGCTCCGGCGATAATCTTTAATAAGGTGCTTTTTCCCGTGCCGTTAACGCCGATCAGTCCGATTTTATCCGTGTCGGCAATAGATAGATCAATACGGGTCAAAAGCGGTTTTTCAGTATAAGTTTTTTTGATATTTTCTGCGTTAAGTAAAATCATGATTCTATTATATATGCTCTCATCGGTAAGATGCAAGTGGCGATTTAAATAAATCGCGCAAACGCACGGAGGCCGCCGGAATCAATTTTTCCCGGCGGCCTCCGCACAATTTAAGACATTTATTATTAAGAAAGGCACTTTACTATTTCAATCATCTGCTAACAAATCAATATGTACATCCAATGCGCCGCTACACCCGCACACAAACCGCCAATCGTATGGCATAGGATAGCATGGCCAGTCAAGTGACGGAATTTCAAGGAGTCCATCATCGCTACATGGGTGCTGAGATATCCACTCCAACACATACACATAGCTGTAAATACCGCGATATCGTTTCCTGTGGCCAAACCGCCTTCTACCAGACCCGGCACCAGGCCAATGGCCGCGCCTGCCGCGCCCAGGGCTGTAATCGGCACAGAAATTCCTTCTGCAGAAGTAAAACCAAACAACGGAGACAACACTACATTAAGTTTTTCCGCTACCCATGGAAGGAATCCGATTCCCTCATAGGCCGCGCCGGTAAAGGTGCCGTCATCTGACGCGCCGTTAGTCAGCATCATAACAATCGTACAGATAATCAATACGCCCGGAATAATAGCTACACCCATAGAAACACCATTTTTGCCGCCTTCCAGCATAGCCTCCATAAAACGGCCTCCAACACTGCCGTTTCGAATAATTCTCTCGTTCATCGAAATTTCCACGCCGGTATTCTTTACATCAGCTTTTTCTTCTGTGCCATACATTTTTTTCGTCTTGATCAACATAAGTCGAGCGCTGACAATACTGCCGATAATCGCGCCCAGATTTCCGATCAAAGCCGCCGCTGTATAGCTCCCTCCGTCAGGCGCTTTCAGGCCGATCATAAATGTAGTAATGATCATACCCATTCCGAAAGCCGTACCGATATTCGTTAACGCCGGCAGCTGGTACTTCTTAAAATACCGCCGAAAATTATCATCCTCCGCCAAAGTAAGCACTGCAGGATTATCCGATAAATATGTAGTCATAACGCCTACTACCGCCGCTCCAGGCAGACCATACAATGGCTTCATCAAAGGCGACAGAATTTTATTAATTGCTGCCACCACGCCAAATTCCGTAAGAAGACCCGCGACGGCTCCCGCTATTACTGCAATAGCCATAATATAAAAAACAGTATTCATCAGAAGATCGTAAGCAGTATTCAGCATGGTATTCATCAAATTTACCGCGCCCATCCGGCTCCCTAAAACACCAAAGATAGCGCCAAATATCCCTAGAAATACCAGCGTTTCCAAGCTGAACGCTTTTTTTACGCGAACTGTACTCTGTGCCTGCATTTCATTACCCATGGTCTTCTCTGCGCCGTTCGCCCTTTTTAAAGAAAGGTTTCCTTGCATTTCATTCCTCCTAAATACTTGTATTTTTTCTGCAAATAGTGTATCATTATTAACAAAATTACAAAAGCAAATTTTTATCATCTTTTACATGACAAATCCAGATAGAAAGAAGCGTGTGCCATGGAATCTAATTTGCAGAAATACCAGGCTTTTCTTAAAACCGTAGAATATGGCAGTTTTACTAAAGCCGCAGAACTTTTAAACTATTCTCAGTCAGGAATCAGCCGCATGATCGCTGATATTGAAAAGGAATGGAATCTGACCTTGTTGGAACGAGGTAAAGCCGGCGTATGGCTCACTTCCCAAGGTGAAAAACTGTTGCCCTTTATTCAGTCCTTATGCAAAGAATACGATGCATTGATAGAACAGGTAGACGATCTTTCCGGACTTCATACCGGATTGATTCGCATCGCGACCTTTTCCAGCATTGCCACCCATTGGATTCCAAAGATAATTAAACATTTTCAGACCGACTATCCCGGCATTGACTATGAGCTGCTTATGGGCAATTATGAAGAAATTGAAGAATGGGTTGTAAACGGCAGGGCAGACTGCGGCTTTCTTCCTCTGCCGATTCGCTCTCCGCTGGAAACCATTCATCTTGAAATGGACGAACTCCTTGTCGCCCTTCCCAAAGGTCATCCGCTGGAACACTGCGACAAATTCCCACTGCAGGCCCTTTGCAACGATCCTTTTATCCTTCCCAAAACCGGAAAAAGAATCGATGTTGCCCAGATATTTACACGCCATCACCTATCGCCAAATATTCGATGCTCCACATTCGACGACTACGCTATTATGGCTATGGTGGAAAACGGCCTCGGTATCAGCATTCTGCCCAGCCTGATCCTAAAACGCGCGCCTTACAATATCATAACAAAACATCTGGAAGTACCCGCATACCGAAATCTGGCGCTGATTCTACGAAGCCAGAAAAATGCTTCCCTTGCTGTAAAGCGCTTTCTAGAATATCTGGACTATCGAGAATAAAGTTGAAGCAGAACACAAAGAAAACGCTCCCCTTACGGCAGAGCGTTTTCTTAAATATATTGAATTTTTTACTGTAGCTTCATAATGCGGCGCAGACGGTTGCTGAGCATTAAAGCCAATATCAGTTTCAGAATATCCGGTATAATAAAAGGAATCACGCACCAACCCAGAACCGCCATCAAGCCAATTGTTCCCGTGGTAGACGTATATACCGCCATGAACCAAATCGTTCCAAAGACAAAATAAATTACCATTGCGCAGATCATAGAAACAGCCAGCGCCCATGTTTTCCGGCCAATAAGCTTTTCCAATCCCCACATTGCCAGACCGGATAACAGAAATCCCACGATATATCCTCCTGTGGTCCCTGCCAGAATACCAATACCTCCTGTAAACCCCGAGAAAACCGGCAGTCCTATAGCGCCAAGCAGAATAAATATCAGAATAGCTAATGTTCCCCGTTTTCCGCCCAGCACGCCTACCGTTAAAAACAAACCAAACGTCTGCAATGTAAACGGCACGGTCAATGGAACAGATATCCACGAGCATACTGCCATCAAAACCGCAAACAACGCTATGAGTACCATATCATAGGTACGCAGCTTATCTCCATCTTTTACCGTCGTTGTCATCGTCGTCATATCTTACTCCTTATCTTTTCTTTTTCAACAGTAAGTATAACGATATTCTCTATCATTGTCAACCATTTTTTTCACAAAAGGTGACTATTATTTGTTTTTATCGGCTACAGATTTTTTCCTAATTTATATCCCCGCACAAAGATGCAATGCAGCTTCCACAAATTGATCACCTTCTTCACAAATTCTTAACTTGTATGCGCAGCTAAACAGGTATAAACTATTAAGAGAAGGAAGTGATTTATTTCATGAAATTTGACATGCACTGCCACACTAAGGCAGGTTCTATAGATGCTAAAGTTCCTATTGAGCAGTACATCCGCCTGCTGCATAGCAAAGGCTTCGACGGTATGCTGATCACTGATCATGACTCCTACAAGGGTTATCGCCACTGGCTAGAGATCAAAGAATCTCTGCCGAAGGAATATCGTGATTTCACAGTGCTTCCGGGCGTAGAATACGATACGCGCGACGCCGGACATTTTCTGGTCATCATGCCGGATCGCGTTTTCCTGCGCGTGCTTCAGGTGCGCGGCATGTCCATAGAACTGCTGGAACGAATTGTACATCATTACGGCGGTATATTAGGGCCCGCCCATCCCTTTGGCGCACGCAGCTCCAGCGCTATGTTCTGTAACAAGATTCGACGTAATCCGCATTTGATTAAAAAATTTGATTTTCTGGAGGGTTTCAATACCTGTGAAACGATTCATTCCAACCAGGTTGCGCAGCTTTTAGCGAAAAAATACGGAAAACAATGCTTCGGCGGCTCAGACGCTCATAAAGACGATTATATAGGTATGGCTTTTACAGACTTCGATCGTGATATTACCTGTAACAATCAGTTGATCGCCTGTGTCAGGGAAGGCGGTATTGCCGCATTCGGCGGAACAGAAAGAAAATTCCTGCGGAAGCACCGGCGTCGAAACTCCTTCGCCGCTACTTGGGGATTTAAAACTTATAACCGTTTCTTAGGCTTTCTGTATTCTCCTTACCGAAAGCTGAAAGTACGGAATTTATCCTTGCACCGCAAGTAATCCTTTGGTAAAATATATATTGCAAAGTGATGCTTTTTGCTCGACCTTTGTCAACGAAGGTCGAGTTTTTTGTAGGTAATCATATTATTTAGGAGAGAAACGTTATGAATGAATCAAAAATCAAATCGAGCGGCTGGGCGCTTCTGCCCATCCTTGTATTCTTGGTCCTTTTTCTAGGCTCAGGTATCCTTCTCAACGACTTCTATACCATGCCGGCTGTCGTAGGCTTTCTGATCGCGCTGGCGGTAGCCTTCGTACAGACAAGAGACAAAAGCTTCAATGAAAAGCTGTCTATCGTTGCAAAAGGCGTCGGTGATGACAACATCATTACCATGTGTCTGATTTATCTGGCTGCCGGCGCTTTTTCCGGCGCTGTTTCTGCCGCCGGAGGCGTAGACAGTACGGTTAATTTGGGACTTTCCCTTCTGCCTCCCGGCATTGCGGTGATCGGACTATTTGTTATCGGCTGCTTTATTTCTGTTTCTATGGGTACTTCCATGGGTACGATCGCAGCGCTTGCGCCTATCGCCGTAGGTATTTCAGAGAAAACCGGCTTTGCCATGGCGATCTGCATCGGCGCGGTTGTTTCCGGCGCAATGTTCGGAGATAATCTGTCTATGATCTCTGACACTACCATCGCCGCAGTACGTACGCAGGGCTGTGAAATGAAGGACAAGTTCAAGAGAAACTTTCTCATCGTCCTTCCCGCGGCCATCGCCACGATCATCATCCTGTTTTTCCTCACCAGAGGCAGCCAATTCACCCTTGAAGAGGAACTGACCTATAATGTTTTTCAGGTAGTTCCTTATATCCTTGTCCTCATCACTGCCCTCATAGGCATCAACGTATTCGTTGTATTGATCGGCGGCACGATCCTCTCTGTCATTGTAGGACTGCTGACAGGAACCCTGGAAATATCCAACGTATTCACCTCTATCGGCTCCGGTGTAACCAATATGTATGATATTACGGTCATTTCCATTCTGGTAGCCTCTATCAGCGCTTTGGTCAAAGAAAACGGTGGATTTACCTTTATTCTGGAAAAAATACATCAGCGCGTACATACCTATAAGGGCGCCGAATTCGGCATCGCCGCATTGATATCTCTTGTAGACGCTGCAACAGCCAACAATACCGTTGCCATCGTAATCGCCGGACCTATCGCAAAAGAAATCAGCGATGACTACGGTATCGAGCCATCTAGAAGCGCCTCCCTGCTGGACATGTTTGCATCTGTATTTCAGGGGATTATCCCTTACGGCGCGCAGCTTTTATCCGCTGCTACTCTGACCGGCCTGACGTCCTTTGATATCATACCGTATCTGTTCTATCCTTATCTGATGGCAATCTGCGGTATCGTGAGCATCATAATTTCTAAGAAAAAAGCAAACTGATACACCAATATCACTCTAAAAAACTGGTACGTGTTTTATCTTAACCCGTACCAGTTTTTCATTTTATAAACGACAGCCTATTTCTTTAAAAATATTCCTTTGCCAGTTCAGCAAACCGAGGCAAAGCGCCTTTGATCTTTTCTTCGGAAACGCAGTATGCCATCCGTACATATCCCGGTCCGGCAAAAGAGCTTCCCGGCACCAACAAAAGGTTATACCGTTTCGCAGCGGCCACAAATTCCTTTTCATTTTCTACCGGAGACTTCATCCATAAGTAGAAAGCGCCTTCCGGCTTAACACATTCAAAGCCTAAAGCGGTCAAACCTTCGTATAACAAATTGGCATTTTTCTCGTAATACGAAACGTCGCACTGCGCGTCTACACAGCGCTGAATCACCAGCTGCATCAAAGACGGCGCGTTAGTAAAGCCTCCTACACGATTGGCTACAGTTACAGCCTGAATAAACTCCTCTGCCTGATCAGATTCATCAGGAACAACTACATAACCGATTCTTTCCCCAGGCAGAGACAATGACTTACTGTAGGAATACGCGACAACAGTATTGTCATAGTATTTTGTCATATAAGGTACGTCTACGCCGCCGAAAGCCAATTCTCTATATGGTTCATCTGACAACAGATAAATTACGGTTCCAAATTCCTCCTGTTTCTTCTTCAGAATATCCGTCAGTCCCTTAATTACCTCCTCTGAATAAACCGCTCCGGTCGGGTTATTGGGATTATTAACGATAACCGCCTTCGTCTTCGACGTGATCTTTGCCTCAAATTCGTCTAATCTAGGCATGAATCCCCCTTCCGGATTCGGTGACACTTCTACCGTAACGCCGCCGTAGGTCCTGATATAGTTGCCGTATTCCAGGAAATACGGAGCAAATACAATTACCTCATCCTCCGGATTCAGCATAGTTCTGAGCAAAATGTTCAAAGCGCTGCCGGCGCCTACCGTCATAATGATATTATTCATATTAAAGCTTGTTCCAAAGCGTCTGTTCAAATTATCCGCTATGGCTTCTCTAGTCTCCGGAAAACCGGCATTGCTCATATAGCCATGTACATAGAGGGGATCCTCATTTTCAATAATATCGATAATAGCCTCTTTTACCTCTGCCGGAGCCGGTACGCTGGGATTACCTACGCTGAAATCGAAGACATTTTCCGCTCCATACTCGTCGGCCATCCTCTTACCTTCCTCAAACATAGCTCTGACCACAGAACTGTTAGCCACTAATGGCTCCATCTTTTTTGAAATCATCTTACTTTACCTGCCTTTTCATAATTTAATAACTATATTTTACTGCTTTCTTCTTCAAATGGAAAGAAAAATTTTTCCGAAAAATCAATTTTTTTATGACATGATAGGCAATTTTCAAACTATGCAAAAAACAGTCAGAGACTGCGAGAAAACCTCACAGCCTCTGAATAAGCAAAAGGATTTATTTTACAGCGTCCGCGCCAACTTTGAATGCTTTCAGGTTCAGATCGATGAACTTCTCCTTTACATTCTTTCTGATGATATCTTCCCAATCAATATCGTCAAGACCCATCAGCTTCACCAGCGCGCCTAACAGAATAACGTTGGCAGCCTTTACATTGCCCAGGTCCGCAGCCATCTTGGATGCATCCATAGCGTGTACGTGATCTGCAGACTTCTCGATTTCCTCAATCACATCGTTCGCGTATTCCTCTACGCCGGTCAAAACCGTCATGGAAGGAATTCTTTCTGTATTTACAACAACCGCGCCGTCCGGTTTCAGGTAATCCAGCGTTCTCAATGCTTCCATTTCTTCAAAGGAAACGATGATGTCCGCCGTACCCTTTTCGATAACCGGAGAGAATACCTTTTCCTTGCTGTATCTTACCTGAGAAACAACGTCGCCGCCTCTCTGGCTCATGCCGTGAATCTCACTCATTTTTACATCATAACCGGCTTCCATCAGGCCAAAGGTCAGCATCTTTGCAGCAGTGATGGTGCCCTGTCCGCCGACACCTGATAATAAAATATTCTTTGTCATTTTATTTCTCCTCCTTTACGATGGCATCTTTCGGGCAAACCTGTGCGCAAACGTCGCAGCCTACGCAGTCAGCTCTGTTGATATGTACCTTTTTGGTATCTTTGTCAAAGATCAGAGCCGGACAGCCTGTCTTCTGGCAGAGCTTGCATCCGATACACTTGTCAGGATCTACTACATCCTTTGTCTGGAACAGACCTGGGAATTCTTCCAGATCAGCCGGTGAGAACTTCTTCAGAACGCACGGCCATCTTGTGATGATTACAGACGGTTCATCCAAATCCCAGAATTCATCGAAAGCAGCGTCAACCTCTTCCAGATTGTTCGGATTGATTACTTTTACATGCTTGATACCGATAGCTCTTACCAGTTCTTCCATGTTAATCATGTTAGCTTCTTCGCCTTTTACAGTATAACCAGTGCCCGGATTCTGCTGATGTCCTGTCATACCGGTAATTCTGTTATCCAGGATTACGTTGATGGTGTTACTGTTGTTGTAAACCGTGTTCATCAGAGAATTTACACCTGTGTGGAAGAAAGTGGAATCGCCCAGTACGGTAACAACCTTTCTCTTGATGCCTTCTCTGTTAAAGGTTTTCTGTGCGCCGTGACCCATGGAAATGGATGCGCCCATACAGATTGCAGCGTCCATTGCGTTGTAAGGCGCGCCGTATGCCAAGGTATAGCAACCGATATCGCCGGTGATCATAACGTCTTTTCTCTTACCCAATCTATAGAACAAACCTCTGTGCGGACATCCTGCGCAAAGTGTAGGCGGACGTTTGATTACCTTGTCTTTTGCATATTCAATCTGCGGCAGTTCTTCGCCGTAGAGAGCTTTTCTCAGCACATCGGAAGTCATTTCGCCATATGCAGGGAATGTGTCCTTACCATGGCAAACGAATCCGAGACGCTGTACAAATTCTTCGATATATGGATCGTCTTCTTCAACGATATAAATAGTTTCCACTTTGCTGCAGAACTCTTTAATCATTTCTGCCGGCAGAGGGAATGTAAAACCTAATTTCAAATAAGAAGCGTCTTCTCCGAATACTTCCTTCGCATAATAGTAAGAAGGGCCGGACGCGATAACGCCAATCTTAGTTCCATTCATCTCAGCAAAGTTGAACTTGGACTTCTCGGAGTACTCAGCCAGTTTTCTGGTTCTTTCTTCCATATTTACTCTGTTAACTCTTGCATTTGCAGGAACACAAACGAATCTTGCAAGATCCTTTTCCCAAGGTCTGTTGGCAACTTCCACTCTTTCCCCAACCTCTACCAGGGACTTGGAGTGACATACACGAGTAACCATTCTCATCAGTACCAGTGCGCCAAAGGTTTCAGAAACTTCATATGCTTCCTTCATCATATCGAGGCATTCCTGAGAATCTGCCGGTTCAAACATCGGCATCTTTGCCATCTTCGCAAAATTTCTGTTATCCTGCTCATTCTGGGATGAAAACATACCCGGCTCGTCAGCAGTTACCAAAACGGCGCCGCCATTTACTCTCATAGTTGCAAAGGTCATCATCGGGTCAGCAGCTACGTTGACACCTACGTGCTTCATAGAAGCCATGCTTCTTGCTCCAGCCATAGACGCGCCTGCAGCAGATTCCATAGCTACCTTTTCGTTTGGTGCCCATTCTGCATAAACCTCTTTGTATTTTGCAACATTTTCCAGAATTTCCGTACTCGGTGTTCCCGGATATGCAGCTGCGTGCGTAACGCCTGCTTCGTACGCGCCTCTTGCGATAGCTTCATCGCCTGTCAGTAATCTTTTCATAAGATTTCTTCCTCCTTTTTTATCTACCATCCTGCCGCAGGCCAGTCATCATAAAGCCTGCAGCGGCACTGTCGATTCAAGCTGGCAGCCAGATCGGCTTTTGTCTTGATGGCTATATTTTAATCCAACCAAAAAATTTGTCAATTCGTTTGGCTAAATTTTATTCAAAAAACATTAAATTATTCAAAAATATGTTTTTTTCAACAAAATAAACTAATTTTTTTTGTATTATTTTCTATTTGTATACTTTATCCAATACCAGATTTATTACCGTCAAAAAACCTTTATTTTCAATACTTATACAGGTATTTCATACTTTTTTACCAGGATATTCCGAAAAGTGTTTCGTGTTTTTAACATCTTTCAATATTTTCAGTCTTTTTATTTTTGTTCATACTTGACAATCTTCTCGACCTATCATAAAATGTTCATATTAGAAAGAGAGGTGTCCCATGAAACAGGATCTCAGAAAGGCTCCCATCCGTGAGCAAATTTACGGTATTATTAAAGGCAATATTTTAAACCGCAAATATGATTTTGGCAGCCGCTTATCGATTACCGCTATTTCAAAGGAGCTCAACGTCAGTAACACACCAGTGAGGGAAGCCCTTTCCATGTTAGAACGCGACGGCCTCATAGAAATCTACCCTAATGCGGGTCCCTTCGTCATTTCCTTTTCCCGGAAACGTGTCGAAACCGTAGCTCAGGCTATTCTCAGTATGCTGCTGGGCGCATTGGAATTATGTCTGTATACAGAACGTATCGATAAACTTATCGCCATGCTCCAAGATGCTCTAAAAGGCCAAATCGCCCATGAAGACGCCGAAAGCGAACAAGAATATGCTCTATACTCCATTGCTTTTGAAAGCGCTTTTATCCAATGCTGCGAAAACGCCTATTTAACCAAGCAATACCGCGAAATTGAAGATCTTTTCTATCTAACCGTCATGTACGATCACTGGTACATCGATACCGTCCGCAAAAGAGCTGTTATGGAACACCAACAAATTCTCAGCGCAATCATGACCGGAGACTTTGATATGGCAAAAAGGCTTCTAAAGCTGCACTATGACCGTTTCGATGTGGATCGGCACGAAGCGGAAAATGCGCAATAACTACATAGTATGTTTATATCAGAATGGTTGCAAGGTGTACATACCGACGCCTTACGCAGCCATTCTTTTCTTATGCTTCAGCTGATATCTGGCTACACATACCAACAAAAGCATGCCTAAATATCCGGTAAAAGGATAAATCGCCGCTACCAATTTATCAAAGGGCATCTGTCCTAATACAAAGGCATCCAGACTGACCAGCAAAGCGATGATAAGCGACGCCTTACTCCTGGGCCGTGCAAGTCCATTACAAATAGACCACAACACCGGAGCGGCAGTAGAAAAAATTCCACATATCATAACACAGACAAACAGTGTAGCTGCCACAGAAGAAATATCTTCAGCTAATTCCAAAGATGGAACTATACTATGCTCCTCCGCGTCCAACCCTGCCATCAGAGCCAGATTCATAAAGATTACAGTAACCATCAGTAAAACTCCCCCTGTTACACCTCCGGCAACCGCTTCCCTGGAAGACCTTGCATCTCTGCCTAACGCCATAAGGAAGGCAAGAGAACTAACCGTATTATACGCCGCGTAAAGAATCCCACTGAACCACCAATTTTGTGCCGGCCGTAATTCTTTCAGCGCCCCAACATCCACATTGCCAGTCATCAAATCTCCAAAATTCGCTGTAATAGTGCATATCGCGATAAAAATAGAAAAGCCAATAATCAGCGGCCCCATAAGACCCACTATGTCAATCAGTTTTTCCAATCCAAATGCAAAGGCCGCAAACACCAGCAGAGCCATAAGTATTCCGCCTACATAATATTGCACGCCGCAGTACGCTTGCAGCGAAGCGCCCGCGCCAGAAATCATAACTGCTAATACCGCAAAAAGATAGAACAATACAAAATACTCATAGAAAGCGCCTAACCATTTGCCGCACAATAACCTGTACGGCTTCTGTGAAGCGGCTTCTCCGACTTCATGTCCAATCTTCATAATACTGCCTCCCGCCCAGGCAAACAGAATCATGCTGATGACAGCAGCCCCAATGCTCATCGCTCCATATGATGTATAAAACTGCAAAATCTCCTGTCCCGTAGCAAACCCTGATCCAATCTCGAAAGCAATATACGCTCCAGCATATTTGATAACTCTGATCGGACTTACTCTTTCTTTCACAATACTACCCCCTGTCCCATTCTAGCCTATGCATGGACGGACAAAAAAATAACCCAGTAAAATGTTTCAACACACGAAAAACTGCCTGCATGTTTTTGCATGCAGGCAGCCTCTCCCTTAGTAAATATTTATATTCTATTATCTTGCATGATAGTGCGTATGGAGCAAATGATGCGCTTTCTCACTGCCCGGTTTATCCAAATATGTCTTATACAGTTCTTTGATAACCGGATTCTTGTGAGACTTTCTTACAAAGCTTTCGTGATCGCTGGTGTACAGCGCTTTCGCGCGCTCCGCACCTAAATCCATCCAGTTGCGAACGGAAGAAGGCTGCTGTGGCTGACCGCCTCCGTTAACGCAGCCGCCAGGACAAGCCATGACTTCTATAAAGTCAAAATGCTCGCCTGCCTGAATTCTTTCCATCAGCTTTCTCGCATTGCCGAGACCGTGTGCCGCGGCAGCTTTCAGCTTCACATCCCCAATTTCCAGTTCCACTTCTTTGATACCGGATTCCTGTCCGCGCACCTGCATATAGTCTATAGAATCCGAGCTTTCACCTGTTACGATATCCGCTACTGTACGCAGCGCCGCTTCCATAACGCCGCCGGTAGCGCCGAAGATAGTCGCAGCGCCGGTAGAAACGCCCAGCGGATTGTCGAAGTCGCTGTCAGGCAGCGCCGGGAAGTCGATACCGAACGCAGAAATCGCTCTTGCCAGTTCTCTTGTAGTCAGTACTAGATCTACGTCAGGATAACCGGTTGCCGCCAGTTCTTCTCTTTGCGCCTCAAACTTCTTAGCTGTACAAGGCATAACAGAAACTACCGCGATATTGGCAGGATCGATGCCGGCCTTCTCAGCGTAATAAGACTTAATCATGGCGCCCAGCATCTCATGCGGAGATTTACAGGAAGAAAGATTATCCAGCATATCCGGGAAGAAATGTTCACAGAATTTGATCCAGCCTGGAGAACAGGACGTAATCAGAGGCAGCTTTCCACCGTTGTTCAAACGATCCAGAAGCTCCGTTCCTTCTTCCATAATCGTAAGGTCAGCGCCTGTATCCGTATCAAATACCTTGTCAAAGCCGATCATGCGCAGCGCCGTAACCATTTTTCCTGTAACATCTGTGCCGAACGGCATACCGAATTCTTCTCCCAATGCCGCTCTCACCGCAGGAGCCGTCTGCACTACTACATGCTTCGAAGAATCCTTCATCAGCTCCCAGAGATCATCAAGACTGGAATGCTCTTGTAGTGCGCCGGTCGGACAAACATTGATGCACTGTCCACAGTTGACACACTTTGATTCGTCGATCGGACGGTTGAAGGTCGTGCTGACCACCGTGCTGAAGCCTCTGTTGATGACGTCAATGGCTCCGACAGTCTGCACGTTGTGACAAACGCTGATACATCTTCTGCATAGGATGCAACGGTTTGGGTCACGCATAATAGAAATACCGTTGTCGATATCCATCACCTGATTTGCAGTTACCACTTCCTGATTCTTGGCATAGTTGGCAAACTCCGTATCCATGGTGTTGGCCAAAGTCTTCAACTCGCATCCTGTGGAACCTCTGTTGCAGCTCTGACACATAGCCGGGTGATTGGAAAGAATCAATTCCAGATTCTTCTTTCTGAAGTTGAGAATATCCGGCGTATGGGTTTTTACTACCATACCGTCAGCAACCTTCTGTACGCAAGAAGCCTGCCAGTTCTTCGCGCCTTCTACTTCTACAAGACACATACGGCAGCAGCCGATTTCACAGACGTCTTTCAAAAAACATAACGTCGGAATTTTAATGTTGACCTGTTTCGCCGCCTGCAATATGGTGTAGTCTTCCGGCACGTTAACATCCATGCCGTCTATGGTTAATTGTACTCTTTTTTTATTTTTCATCATTTAGCCCTCCAGTTTATGCGTTCTTCATGATAGCCTTAAACGGACATTTTTCCATGCAGACGCCGCATTTGAGACATTTTTCGTTGTCGATGACGTAAGGTGTTGTCTTGCTGCCGGTAATACACTGTGCAGGACAGTTCCTCGCGCAAAGACCGCAATGCTTACAAAGCTCATCATGTACCACGAACCGCAGCATCGATACGCATACGCCAGCCGGACATTTTTTGTCTACCACATGGGCTTCATACTCGTCGCGGAAATATTTCAGGGTAGAAAGCACAGGATTCGGCGCTGTCTGACCCAGACCGCAAAGAGCGCCCTTCTTGATATTCTTTGCCAGATATTCCAGTTCGTCAAGGTCTTCCAGCGAGCCTTTTCCGTCGGTAATCTTCGTCAGAATTTCTAACATTCTCTTGGTACCGATACGGCACGGAGGACACTTTCCGCAGGATTCGTCTACGGTAAATTCCAGATAGAATTTCGCGATATCGACCATACAGGTATCCTCGTCCATGACGATCATACCGCCGGAGCCCATCATGGACTGCAGCTCAATCAGGGAGTCGTAGTCAATCGGGCTGTCAAGGAATTCTGCCGGAATACAGCCGCCGGAAGGACCACCGGTCTGTACCGCTTTAAATTTCTTTCCGTTTGGAATACCGCCGCCGATTTCGTAAATGATTTCGCGCAGGGTCGTTCCCATCGGGACTTCTACAAGACCTGTATTGTTAATCTTTCCGCCAAGAGCGAAGACCTTAGTGCCGTGGGATTTTTCTGTACCGATGCCGGCGAACCAGTCCGCGCCTTTGTTGATAATCTGCGGAATATTGGCAAGTGTTTCTACATTATTGATAATGGTCGGTTTCGCAAACAAACCTTCTACTGCCGGGAACGGCGGTTTCAGTCTCGGTTCGCCGCGGTTTCCTTCGATAGAAGTCAAAAGCGCAGTTTCTTCACCACAGACAAAAGCGCCTGCGCCCAATCTAATATCAAGGTCAAATTTAAATTTCAGACCCAGTACGTTATCTCCCAGGAGACCATATTCTCTCGCCTGCTCGATGGCAAGGGCCAGTCTCTGTACCGCAATTGGATATTCCGCGCGAACATATACATAGCCCTGGGACGCGCCGATGGCGTAGCCTGCGATCGCCATAGCTTCAATGACAGCATGGGGGTCGCCTTCCAGAACAGATCTGTCCATGAACGCACCTGGATCGCCCTCGTCAGCGTTACATACTACATACTTTTCTTTTTCCTGCTGATCAGCCGCAAACTGCCATTTTACGCCGGTTGGGAAACCACCGCCGCCTCTGCCGCGAAGTCCCGCGTCCTTCATAGCCTTAATGACGTCTTCTGGCTCCATCTCTGTCAGAACCTTCGCCAACGCCTCGTATCCGCCGTAAGCGATGTATTCGTCAATGTTTTCAGGATCAATCCTACCGCAGTTTCTAAGAGCAATACGCATCTGCTTAGAGAAGAAATCAAGCTCATTTTCTGATTTCAGGCGTTCTACGATTCTGCCGTTTTTGATGTGCGCTTCCCAGATTTCATTGATGTCATCTGGCGTTACATTGGTGTACATTACATTTTCCGGATAAACCATCAAAATTGGGCCTTCCGCGCAAAGACCGAAACATCCTGTCTGTACGATATGCACACGATCATGAAGTCCGTCTCTGTCCATCAACTCATTGAGTTTTTCACGATTCTTAATTGCGCCTGACGAGGTACAGCCTGTACCGCAGCAGGTCATTATGTAAATTCTATTGTCATCGTTTCCGATTCTATTGCCAAAAGACTGCAGCGTTGTTTCTTTTATCTTCTGGATATCTTTGATTGTCTTAACCATCATTTCCTCCCCCGCTATTCCATAAGCTCATACTGATTCATGATTTCGTCTACCTGTTCCGGGGTCAGCCTTCCGTAAACCTCGTCATTGATGGTGACGACAGGAGCCAGACCGCAAGCGCCAACACACCTGCAGGAATCCAAAGAAAACTTACCGTCCGGTGTGCACTCTCCGACATCGATAGAAAGCCGTTCCAGGAATTTACCAAGAATATCTCCAGCGCCTTTTACGTAGCAAGCAGTTCCCATACAGACATTGATCTTGTACTTGCCCTTCTTTTTCAGGGAAAATTGGGAATAGAACGTTACAACGCCGTAAACCTTCGCCATGGAAACGCCCAACCCGTCGGCAATCCGTTCCTGCACCTCATAAGGCAGATAGCCAAAGACTTCCTGTGCCTCGTGGAGGATTGGAATCAGTGCGCCCCTCTCGTCTTTGTGCTTTTCGATAATCTCGTCAAGCTCCGCAAACTTTGCAGTCATTTCTTTGCAGTTACACATGTTTCTCTCCTTCGAAAATTATAGATATAGATATAATGACATAATACGGCTATTTCAGGCCAAAACCCAAACTAAAGATGGTTAAAATTTTAACCAGTACCGTTGTTTTCATTTTATAACAAATTTTCTGATTTGTCAACTTTTCGTTAGGTGAGAATGTAGAAGATTTTATTATACTAAAGTATGATTTGTTAATAAATCACAAATTTTCATCGCACCGCATCAGCATTTATTGTTTACACAACGATATAAAATCGCAGCGTGCGCCATAATACGATGCCATGCGGTGCGTTTCCTAAGGCACGCAAAAATGCCGAGACGGCTGAAATCGTTTCCAGCTATCCCGACATTTATCATAGCGTTCTACTTTTTATTTCTCATTATGCAAAAGCTTATGTTCTTTTCCTTTAAGAATGCCGTCGTACAAACTCAAAGCTACTGGGTTCTGGTGCGACGATTTAATCTGAGAACGGCTGTCGAAACGATACAATCCTGCCTGTCTCGCCGCGCCTGTCATAATTTCCTGGCCGTTGAAAACCGGCTGGCCGCCTCCGTTGATACATCCGTTTCTGCAAGTCATAACTTCGATAAAGTCGTACTTCACGTTGCCTGCTTCCATCTCATCCAAAACCTTGCTGGCGTTGCCAAGACCGTTAATGATAGCTATGCGCACATCCTTACCTAAAAGATTTACCGTTGCTTCTTTGATAGCGTCATTACCGCGAACGCCTGAGAACTTGATTTCATCTAAATCCTCTGGTCTGTTGCTCTTTGTCAAATAACGAAGCACAGCTTCTGTCACGCCTCCGGTCGTACCGAAAATCGCACCCGCGCCGGATGACATACCAAATGGCATATCAAGGGCTTCCGGTGTGATTTCCGCCATATTGATTCCAGTTGATTTAATCATGTTAGCGATCTCTGTGGTCGTCAATACATAGTCTACATTCTGCTCTCCCTCAGTGAAATGCTCCGGACGGAGGATCTCCGCTTTTTTCGCTGTACAAGGCATGATAGAAACCACAACAGTTCTTCTGCTGTCTTCGTCTTTCTTCATTCTTGCTTCTTCTTTAATCAACGCGCCGAACATCTGCTGCGGAGAACGGCAGGTTGAAATATGCTTTGCAAACTGCGGATATCTGTCTTCACAGAATTTCACCCATGCAGGACAGCAGGAAGTAAATAATGGCAGATTTTCGCCGGATTTCAACCGTTCCACAAGCTCATTCGCTTCCTCTATAACCGTAAGATCCGCGCCAAAATCAGTGTCGTATACCTCTTCAAAACCAATATATCGCATTGCTGCAGCCAAATGTCCCAGTGCGTTAACGCCCTTTTCCATACCAAACGCTTCACCGATAGCGACACGAACAGCCGGCGCAATCTGTGCGACAACCCGAACGCTTTTATCTTCCAACAGCTTCCAAACAGGTTCGGTATCCATTTTGATGGTAATAGCGCCCGTTGGACATACCACGCGGCACTGTCCGCAGCCAACACAACCAGTTTCATTTAAATCCTTCTTAAACGGTGTTGTCATCATCATGTTGGAGCCTCTCTGCGCAAAACCTAAAACGCCGACGCCTTCTATTTCGTGACACATACGCACGCAGTCACCGCAAAGAATGCACTTATTCAAATCTCTTACAACGCAAGGAGACGTGGTATCCAACGGTAAATGTTCTTTATAGTTCTCAAAACGAATATCAGTCACACCCAGACGGTTTGCCAGATTCTGCAAATCGCAAACGCCATTTGCCGCGCAAGTCGTACAGTCTCTGCAATGAGCGGCAAGCAAAAGCTCGATAACCATTTTTCTGTGATGTTGAATCTTGCGGGTATGTGTATAAATCTTCATGCCGTCTCTCGGTCTTTCTGAACAAGACGCAAAGACCTTCCCTTTATCATCCTCCACTACGCACAAACGACAAGCGCCATGAGTAGATAAATCGGAGTGATAACAGAAAGTAGGGATGTCAATGCCTGCGTTACGAATGACTGTCAGCACATTTTTCTCATCTGTAAACTCTACTTTTCTATTGTTGATTGTCATAAATCCCATGATTTTTCTTCCTCCTACCACTCGATATGAATTGCATCAAACGCACAATCAGACAGACATGCGCCGCACTTGATACAAGTTTCTGTGTCAATATGATATGCTTTTCTAACCTGACCTGCAATTGCGCCTGCCGGGCAGTTTCTCGCACACTTACCGCAGCCCTTGCACTTATCCGGGTCAATGATGAATTTCTGTAACGCTGTACAGTTTCTGGAAATACATTTCTTTTCCAGCACATGCTGTTCGTATTCCTCACGGAAGAATTTCAATGTACTCATAACCGGCTGCGCCGCACACTTTCCGAGTCCGCAAAGCGCAGTATCCGTAATGGTTTCCGCCAGTTCTTCCAACATATCCAAATCTTCCAGTGTACCCTTCCCGCCAACGATTCTTTCTAAAATCTCCAGCATACGCTTCGTGCCTTCGCGACACGGTACACACTTGCCGCAGCTTTCGTTCTGGGTAAAGTTCATGAAAAAACGAGATACCTCTACCATGCAGGTATTTTCGTCCATGACTACCATACCGCCGGAGCCGATCATCGCGCCGATTTTCTTCAAAGAATCGAAATCCAGCTTCATGTCCAGATGCTCCTCGGTCAGACACCCACCGGACGGCCCGCCAATCTGTACTGCCTTGAACTTTCTATCGTCCTTAATGCCGCCGCCGATATCAAAGATGACTTCACGCAGGGTAGTACCCATCGGCACTTCAATCAACCCGGTATGCTTTACGCTTCCGGTCAGAGCAAAAGCCTTTGTTCCGGAGTTATTTTCCGTTCCAATGCTGGCAAACTTTTCTGCGCCGTCCGCAATAATCATTGGCACATTTGCATAGGTTTCGACATTATTCAACACAGTCGGCTTATCGAACAGACCCTGCTCAACAGTTCTCGGCGGTTTCACTCTCGGCATGCCTCGGTTTCCTTCGATGGAGGAAGTCAACGCACTTCCCTCACCGCATACGAAAGCGCCTGCGCCTCTGTTAATATGTAGCTTAAAGCTGAAATCTGTGCCCATAATATTATCACCCAAAAGCCCTGCTTCTTCTGCCTGGGCGATAGCATTCTTCAGACGGGCGATTGCCAGCGGATACTCTGCACGAACATAGATATAACCTTCGTCCGCGCCTACCGCATAAGCCGCCAACGCCATACCTTCGATCATCTTATGAGGATCGCCTTCCATGATGCTTCTGTCCATGAATGCTCCCGGATCGCCTTCATCTCCATTGCAGACAACGTAGCGCTTCTTTTCTTCCTGTCTTGCAACCTGCGTCCACTTTTTACCGGTTGGGAAGCCCGCTCCGCCTCTGCCGCGCAAACCCGCCGCCATAACCTCGTCGATAACCTGCTGCGGCGTCATCTCAAACAAAGCCTTCTCCAACGCCGAATAACCGCCGATAGCGATGTACTCTTGAATGTGCTCCGCATCGATAGATCCGCAGTTTTTCAATACATTTCTATGCTGCTTTTCATAAAAATGTATTTCCTCCTGCTTCGGACACTCTTTGCCGTCCTGCTGAAACACCAGTCTGGTGATCAGTTCTCCTCTTTCAATAGTTCTGTGAAAAATTTCTTCACAGTCTTCCAATTTTACCTTGGTATAAAGAATATCCTGCGGTTCAATCTTCATTAAAGGTCCCATTTCACAGAAACCGTGGCAGCCGCTCTTGCGAACGACAACATCTCCGTCTCCATGGGCAACCTCAGGCTCAAAGACCACCTCAACATCAGGATTCTGCGCAACCAGTTCGCACATTTTATCATAAATCTGCGCAGAACCGCCGGCAATACAGCCTGTTCCGGCGCAGATCAAAATTCTACACTTATTGCTTTCAATTTCTTTCTTTGACGCCTCACGAACCTTTGCGAGAGACTGTCTATCTGTAATTTTGTTCATTTTATGCTCCTCTCAATTCGCGAACTAACGCAACCGCCTTTTCCGGCGTCATAGCCGGATATACCTTGTCATTGACTGTCAGCACCGGCGCTAACCCGCAGGCCCCCAGGCAAGATACGGTCTCCAGTGTGAACATCATATCCTCTGTTGTCTGTTTCCCTTTGAAAAGGCCCAATTCGCTATATAATGCTTCCAAAATAGGAATAGATTTACGTACATGACAAGCTGTTCCGTCGCAAACCTTAATCAGATATTTGCCCTTCGGCTCAAAAGAGAAGTTTTCATAAAAAGTCGCTACACTGTAGGCCAGGGACTCCGGTATGTTCAGCTTACCTGCAACATAACTGAGTAATTCCGGCGGAAGGTAGCGATACTCCTCTTGTATCTCCTGTATAATCGGAATTAAATCTTTCTGGGTTCGCCCGTAGGCCGCTATAATTTCATCGGTTTTGTCATAATACTCTTTCTCCAGCATATTACTCCTGTCATCGATGCCTGTCGGCAAAACGATGTGCTCCTTTCTCCAAATTCGTTACTCACTCAGGTTATATTTTATACTGCATACAGCGGTACTGTCAATAGGCACACTGCCCAAAATTCAACAACTTTCTCTTTCATTTGTATAGATTTTTCTAATACTCTTTCCGCCCCTTCTCTCCAACGTTTCGCAAAGAAAAAGACCCCGATGCAGCGCTCCGCACCAGGGTCTTTTTCATAAGGATTTTAAGTAGTATATAAAATATAGGTAATTGCTAATTTGATCAAAAAATACTCAACTTCTGTTTACGACTCAACGCTTCCAACATGCGTATGCCGGCTACGCTGTTCCCCTTCTTATCTAAAGCCGGAGAATAGATGCCAATACCCATACGGCCGGGACAATTAGCCATGATGCCGCCGCCTACGCCGCTTTTGGCCGGAATCCCTACTGTAGTGGCAAATTCACCACTGCCGTCATACATTCCGCTAGTCATCAGTACCGCGTTCATAAACACCGCGTCTTCTTCTGGAATCACCTGCGTATCCCTGTGTATGTTCTTTCCATGATTAGCAAGCATCAATCCCATGCGAGCCAAGTCCTGACAGTTCACCTTTATAGAACACATTGCAAAATACACATCCAGCAATTCCTCTACGCTCCCGTAAATCATTCCTGAGGTTTTTAAAAGATAACCCAGCGCCCGATTCTTATTCCCCGTTTTCTTCTCTGAAAGGTAAACCTCCTGATCTACCTCCAGATCAGGGTTTTCCATAATCTCGCGAGTAAAATTCAAAAGACGCTGAAACCTTTCCTCGTTAGTCGCAGCTTTCACCATGCCGCAAACCGCGATCGCTCCGATATTAACCATCGGATTGATATGTTCCCGCAGAAGCAAAGGTTCCGCATAATCGATAGCATTAAAAGGCTTTCCCGTAGCCTCCACGCCGACATGGGCTTTGACAAAATCAATGCCGTTATCCTTAGCTGCCAGCATCAAAAAAATCGTCTTAACAATACTCTGAATTGTGAAAGGTTTTTCCCAGTCACCGGCAAAGAAATCACCGTCCTCAGCAGCGACGTAAATGCCAATTTCTTCTCTGTTTGCCTTTGACAATTCAGGAATATAGCTGGCAACCTCACCGTCCAAAGTATACCGCCGGCAACTTTCTAAAATATTTTCAACACATGTCTGCATGCATTTTCCTCCGCATTCTTTTATCTCATTTAGTATACCATTGATTTCGAGATTGTAAACCCCAAGATTTTACGAGACAGCTAGTTCATCTAAAAACGGGGTACACGTCACGCATACCCCGTCCTGATACCAATACATTATTCAGCATCAAAAATTCGGTTGTCCTTATGGATAAATCCAACCTTTGCTTCTACTCCAAAATACTTCTGCGCCAACTCCGCCAGTTCAGCAGCAGCTTTCTCTACTTCCTCCTTATTCAAGTTGATAAAGCCGTCGATCGGAAACAACACATCTCTGGTTTGTTCTGTTATTTTGCCGATCTCACTCTGCCTCCAGGTCCAACGACGAGTTCTCACCTGATGGTCAGAAACATAAACAACTTCCTTATCCTCAGGTTTTTCCATCTCACCGTTGCCAAAAGGAATAAAGGTATCCTCCGCATCAGCGAAACGAACTTCTAATGCCTCGTCAATGGTCTCCATATCATGAGCCCCAATGGGCAAATGATATTTTATAGACACCGCATTGCCCAAATCCACCACAGCGTTGATATGTGGAAATCCTTTTCCCTTTGCTATCCGATCAAGTAACGCTTCAATAGAGCACATATACCGGTTAGGATTAATGCCGATAGCACGAAAAGCCTCTCGATACGGTACAATATCATCTGCATTTTTCACTTTAATTCCTTCAAAGTCCTTCTCGCACTGCTGAATATTCATCTGCAGCATTTCTTCCAATTCCGCGACCTCTTTAGTATTGTCCATCCCTCTGACTGCGACAACACCAAAAAACGCGTTCGGCAACAAATCGAATACTTCTTTTGCAATTTCAAATTTCATAAGCTTGTCTCCTTTACATCTTGTTTTCTGCTTTTGCCCTAATTACCTCCCGGCGAACCGTCCGATCCCTCGCAGCAGGAGGCCGAAACCCTGTAAAGCATATTTAGACACCTCTTACTAACATATTATTTTATCACATGACAGCGCTAAAGCATAGCTTTTTTTCCTCTATGATAAAAAACTCTGCGATAAAATGAATTTCTCGCAGAGTTTACAGGTTATTCAGCTTTGGAAAACATGTCTTTGCCAACGCCGCACAGGTCGCATGCAAAGTCATCCGGAAGATCTTCAAACTTTGTTCCCGGCTCAATACCCTTTTCCGGCCAGCCAGCAGCCTCATCATATTCCCAGCCACAAGCGTCGCATACGTATTTCATTTTGCTTCCTCCTTTCACTATCCATATATTCCTATTATACCCCAAAATCTTCAATAATCAACAGAGTATTATAGGTCTCTGTCCTTAGAAATATCAAAATCTGGACAAGTCCTTGTTTCTATAGTAAAATGAAAAAAATAATTTTTTTGGAGGCTAAATATGTTAGTATTGAAAAATGCTCGCTTAATTCCGGAGCTGACAGAGAATTTTGATGAAAAATACGCAGACGTAGTCATCGACGGTGAATTGATTCAGGAAATCAAGCCTGCAAACAGCGTTTCCATACCAGAAGCGCAGGTCATAGACTTAGAGGGAAAAACTTTGATGCCGGGTCTGATCGAAGGCCATCTGCATCTGGATCTTTGTGGCAAAAACACCTTTGAGGAAAATGTCGAATCAGACTCTTACCGTATTATGCGCTGTCTGCGTCTAGCACAGGACAATTTAAAAAAAGGCTATACTACTGTTCGTGACGTTGGTGATAGAAATAACATCACCATCGGACTGGCCAAAGCAGTCAATGAAGGCATGATCATGGGCCCGGATATTCTGACCAGCGGCATCATCATCTCGCCTACAGAAATGGGCAATGAATTCTTTGGCACTATGTATACGGAAGCAGATTCCCCTGCAGAATTCACAAAAGCCGTCCGCCGCCAATACCAGCTGGGCGCAGACTGGATCAAAATCATGGGAACCGGCGCCGTCATGAATCCCGGAGGAGAACCAGGCATGCCGATTATTTACGAGGAGGAACTTCAAGCCGCCTGCAGAGCCGCAGACTATGTAGGTCTTCCCGTCGCTGTGCACTGTCACGGTACAGAGGCAATCAAAATGTGCATCCGTTGCGGCGTAAGAACAGTGGAACACTCCTCGATCATGGACGACGAATGTATCGAGATGTACAAAAAGTCGGACAGATCTTTCCCGATGCCAACGATGTCTCCTATGATTAACTTCTTAGAATTTCCGGAAGGAAAGCCAAAGCATTACATCGAAAAAGCGGAACGGCTCACCGATACGCTGATAAAAGGCGTTCGCGCCTATAAGGAAAATAACATTAAAATCGGTTGGGCAACAGACGCGGGCGTATATGAAGGAAGTCACGGCAACGGAATTTACGAATTCCGCGCCAGAGTAAACCTGGCCGGATTTACTCCGCTGGAAACTCTGATTCAGGCAACAAAAAATAATGCGGAAATCCTGATGATTGACGATAAGGTCGGTACAGTAAAATGCGGAAAACGTGCAAATCTCGTAGTCTTTGACGGAAATCCTGACGAAGACATCGAAGTTCTTGAAAATGTATCTATGGTACTGAAAGCCGGAAAAATCGTTCAGTTATAATAACTAAAAACAGAACCCCGATGAGTTAACGCTCATCGGGGTTCTGCTCCTTTTCAGGAGATTTATCAATAAGGAAAAATGTTTTATCTCTCTACCTTAAATTTGATAGTTTTAGTCTCTGTATCCATTTGGCATACTGCGCCCATAGGCAATGTAATCATTGGAAAATCGTGACCGGACTGGATGTTGTACATGACAGGAATATCCATATCGCCAATAGCGTCCAAAATGACTCTGGTCATATCAAATCCTTCCTCACCCACATCACAGCGAGCAAACTGACCCAGCACAATACCCTTTACCTCGTCTAAAAGACCGGCGTTCTTCAACTGATAAACATGTCTATCCAAATTACCGATGTGTTCGCCAATTTCCTCGATAAACAAAATCTTTCCTTTTGTATCGATTTCATACGGTGTTCCCACAGAAGCACACAGCACAGTTAAGTTGCCTCCTGTCATTTCACCTTCGCCATATCCCTCTCTCGCCACGCCAATCGGCATGCCTTTTGGAGCGAAATATGTATATTCATCTTCTGCGGTTAAGCTCTCAAAGAAAGCCTGTTTTGTTTCTTCATCAAACTTGTCTACCACATTGGAAGAAATCATTGGCCCATGGAACGTAACTAAATCACATTCCTGTCCAAAGAGAAGATGGAGACTGGTGATATCGCTGTAACCCTGAAAAATCTTCGGGTTGTTTCTAACAACATCCAAGTCAATATACGGGATAATGCGGTTCGCGCCGTCACCACCGCGTATACAGAAAATCGCTTCCACTTCAGGATCCGCAAACATCCTATTGATCCACTCGCCTCTCAGTTTTTCTTCACCGGCCATATAACCGCCTTTAGATGCCGAAATGTTGTCCGCTTTTTTTACACGGAAACCCAATGATGTCATAACCTTACAGCATTCTTCCTGCCGTTCTTCTGATATAGGAGAGCTGGGACTCACCAGACCGATTACAGCTCCTGCCCTTAACTTCTCAGGATATCTCATGATAAATTCACCTCTTTATTTATTAATATGCCCACATAATGTTGACAACTACAGCTGACATGATCAAAGAGAACAGGTCGCCCAGAAGACCTGCAAACGGCGCCTGTCTCGCGTTGGTGATTCCTACAGCCCCAAAGTATACAGCCAGTACATAAAACGTTGTCTCTGTAGAACCCATTGCCACTGACGCGATACGACCGATCTGTGACTGTGTTCCGTAATTTGTCAGCAGGTCAGCAAGCAAACCTTGCGCAGCGCCGCCAGACAGAGAACGCATGATACCCATCGGAAGCACTTCACCCGGCAATCCGATTAAAGAAGTTACAGGATCCAGAATGGATACCAGATAATCCATAGCGCCGGATGCGCGGAACATTCCGATAGCGCACAGCATTGCAACCAGATACGGAATAATCATAACGCCGGTGGAGAAACCTTCCTTAGCGCCTTCTGTAAAGGAACTGTATACAGGAAGTTTTCTAACGAATAAAGCATATATAGTCACGCCCATAACCAATACAGGAATGGCATATAACGAAATGAAGTTTAATACAGCTGTCAATTAAATCGCCTCCTTTGTATCTACGGTTAATGGATCATCACCGATGTAGTCCTCGTTGATCTGAAGACGGCCGGCAGCTCTATCCTTTTCTACCAGATAATCGTAGCGGAAGATCTTCAGTTTTCCAAGAAGCTTAGTAGAAATGATGCATACGATAGCCGCTACAAGCGTTGTCAGGATAACAGGTCCTACGATTTCAGCAGCGCCGGCTGTTTCTACAGCGCTTCTCGTTGCAATGATGTTGGAAGGAATCAAGCAGATAGAACCCGTAGAAATCGCCATAACCATGCACTGGTCATCTGTGGCGATGTTCTTTGTCTTGTTCAATGTCTGCAGTTCCTGCATTGCCTTGATACCCATAGGCGTACAAGCATTACCCAATCCCAGAATACTTGCGGCCATGTACATAACGATGGCGGAGTTTGCAGGATGATCCTTAGGCACGTTCGGGAACATCAATTTCAAGATTGGAGAAAGCAGTCTGCCCAGCTTTTCGCAAAGGCCTGCGTCATCCATAACCTTCATCAGCCCGCAGAAGAATGCCATAGAACCAATGAGTCCAATTGCCAGTTCAACAGAAGTATCTGCAAATGCAAACAGATTATCCTGTACCTCCTGGATTGTGCCGGTAGCGATTCCGGCAATTACTGCGATAGCAATCAATACTACCCAGATATAATTCATCATAAAAAATCACCTCCATATCCATGATCATAATTGATGAATTGAAAATAGATTACAGCACATGTTAAATGCAAATCCCGTGCCAAACAAATCCACAGTAAAAAGCAATGCACTTTTTTACAAAATTGATGCAGTTGCCGTCTATATTTATCTATAATCATCTAATATTGCCCCCCCCCCCCCGTAATTGGATGAAATGTGTTTTATCTTGTTTACTCCCTATTTTTCGATCCATTTTTACCCATTTTTATCCCCGCTCAGAATACTTTGACATAAATTTTCTGGTTGTACCTCCGTACAAAGTGTGCTATACTTAGTTTTAAAACTTATCGCCTAACGTCTTATCACAGGACAGGAGTGTACAAAGATGAAAAAAATACCATATACTTTCAGCACGAAATCAAAACAGATTTTCTACTTCGTCATCATGTTTTATTTTCTGCTGAGACTAACCGTTATCGTTGAAATGAAGCTTTTCCAAGTAGAAGGATACATAGTTTATCTAAGTCTGACCCTGCTGTATTACGCTGTAATCTTCGCCGCCGTCACGTTCATCTTCTTCGGCTACAAATTCTTCTCTACGATATATGATGACAATGCTGTGACTTATCAAAATCATATTTTACGCAGATCCCGCACTATCCAATTGTCTGAAATTCATTTTGCCAGACTGGACACATGGGGAATTCATTTGTTCCGCGAAGAAACGCCAAATTCCAACAGCAAGCCGGCTCTGACCATTCCTTTTTTTCGTATGGGCGTCATTCGAGCAATTCCCGTCAACGACTTTTTCGAATTGCTTATCGCGCAGCCACAAATCAAAATCGAAAAGAAGTTTAAAGTTCTGCCAGGGTATACAAAAAAATGGCAATTTATATCCATCCTATACGCGTTTCTGGCCATATGCATGCTGCTGGTCTGCATGACACCGTTATATACCGTCATCGTACTCTATCAAAGCTTTGCATAATTCTTGCATAATTTAAATCGTATAAGGAGGTTTACAATAAAGTTATGAACAAAAAATTTCCAATGACCAATTATCGTGGTCTGACCTACATCATCATTCTAACCTGTATCCTACTGGGAGCTACCAGTCTTTGTACAGTTTTTCTATTTTCCGGCCGCGGCATCCTGTGGTTTATTCCGGCAGTCATATGCTTTTTTCTGCTCATCATCGACATCATGGGACTGCTTACCGTAATCTCTATCGGCATTGACTTAAAAGACGATGTAGTCTGGCTTCCCGATCCTAATATGCCCAGACGTTCCATTCCCGCCTTTAATCTTGATCAGTTAGAGGATATCCATCTGGAAAATCAGAACGGAGAAATTGTTTCCATGGAATCGGATAATTATGCAGGCTGCCGAATCATCTTCTCATTAAAAGATGACGAGTCACAACAATACTATCCAATGATTTTAAATAAAAGGCAGTACAAAAATCTCTACAACGGCTTAATGTCCGCACGCCGTTAACATTCTTGTTTCATTACAGCGAAAAACCCCGGCATTCCGCATTTTGCGGCGCGCCGGGGTTTTTCTCATAGATTAAGAAAGAAGGTAACGATGCGGGGCTGGACCCCGTTTATCTTCACTATTTTCCAAATACATCCTTCATAACACGCATTGCGTTTTGCGTGCAGATTTTGTCAATTTCATCATCAGTAAATACTGTCTGCATATGTTCCAGAATACGAATATACCCTTCATAGTTTTTGATCTCCCCTGCATCATCAATGCCGTCGAAATCCGATCCCAGTCCAACACTTTCAATGCCCGCTTTGGATACCATGTACTGCATATGTTCAATTACCTGACTGATTTCTGCATATTCAGAATCATCCTTCAGGAAAAACGGCGCGAAATTAACGCCAACCATGCCGCCCTTGTTCCCCAGTGTCCGCAACTGCTGATCCGTTAAATTACGACGGTGTCCGCAAAGCGCTCTGGCACAGGAATGGCTGGCGACAAACGGCACTTTACTATGCTGGGCAACATCATAAAATCCGCCCTCTGACATGTGCGAAACGTCAATAATCATGCCCAGTCGATTCATCATTTCAACAGCCTCAATCCCCATCGGTTTCAAACCCAGATTATGCTCCTTCACGTTATCACTGGAAGGATAACCCAAAGAGTTTTCAAAATTCCACAGCAAAGTAATCAGTCTGACCCCCTTGTCATAGACCTCCTGAATACGCTCTATATGATCCTCAACAAACACACCGTCTTCAATCGTCAAAACAGAAGACATCTTTCCCTCAGCCTGATTGCGCAGAATATCCTCACAGCAATATGCCGGTCTGATAACGTCTGCATTTTGCTCCATCTGCTTCAAATACAGCTGATACATCTCCTCAAACAGACTGTACGGTCCATTTTCATCTATCTCTGGACGCATCAGATAAATAGCGAAAAATTGAGCCAATGCGTCAGCCTTTTTCATCATTTTCAAATTAAGATGTCCTTCTCTATCATAAAGGTTTTCTTCTCTGTTGTAATAATGGCTCATGATCGTATCACAATGCATGTCAATAATTTTCATGTTCTTACTCCTTCCGCAGTTTCTTTTACAATACAACTATGCAAATTTCGTGCCACGCTATACAGTTTCCGTCCACAAAATTCTCCTGTGAGATCCTTGCCACCGCCCTTCCCCGCATGCTATACTATACTTATCAAAATCATCAGGAGGAATCAATGGAATACACAACATTTCAGGAAATGAAAATATCCCGACTCGGATTCGGTACTATGCGTCTGCCTATGGACAGCGCGGGAAACATCGACTATGCCGCCGGTCAGGAAATGATCGACTACGCTTTGGCAAACGGAATCAATTATATCGATACTGCGTACAAATACCACGACGGCGAATCAGAAAACTTTGTCGGCGCGGCGATCGAAAAACATCCCCGTCACACCTTCTATCTGGCTGATAAACTGCCTACCTGGCTGTGCAGCTCCGCCGAAGATGTATCAGCAATTCTTACAGAACAGCTAAAAAAATGCCGTACCGATTATTTCGATTTCTATCTGCTGCACAATATAGACGAGGACAGCTATCCTGACATCGAAAAACTGCACATGTTCGATTTGCTTCAAAAAGAAATCAAAGCGGGCCGTATTCGTCATCTTGGCGCGTCCTTCCATTGCCAACCGGATCTTCTGCGCCAAATTCTCACGGACCATGGAGACGATTTGGAATTTATTCAGCTGCAGCTGAATTACTTTGACTGGGAATATCAAGATGCAAAGGTTCTTCACGATATCGCCGTAGAGTTTAACAAGCCGATTATCGTCATGGAACCAATCCGCGGCGGTATGCTCGCCAAGCCTATGAGTAAAGATGCCTGCGATATTTTGGACTCTGCTGGAACCGGTGCAAGCTATCCGTCCTATGCTCTGCGTTTTGTCGATCAGCTGCATAACGTGTGCTGCACCTTGTCAGGTATGTCCACGCTGTCGCAGATGAAAGAAAACATCGAAATATTCAATGGTCCTTCTCTCTCTGACGCGGAAAATGCCGCTATCAATCAGGCAGTCAAAGCGCTCCGCGCCGATATTCTGATTCCTTGCACCGGCTGCAACTATTGTTCTGAATGTCCTTCCGGTATCAAAATCCCAAAGATTTTCAATCTATACAACGAGGCCGCCGTCAAAGGATTCCATTGGATTTGGGGTTCTCTGTCCGATCTGTACGAAAAAGCAGGTCCTAACGCTCAGGATTGTATCAGCTGCGGTAACTGCGAATCCCACTGTCCGCAAAAAATCAACGTCATTGAAAAGCTAAAAGAAATAGACGCTAAATACAAAAAGTTAAAGGAACTAGGCGAATAATCTGCCAGTTCGAAACATAAACCCCGAACTAAAAAACAGAGACAACTCCGATCATATCAAAATCCGGAACGGTCTCTGTTTTACTTTCGTCTGTTAAAATCCCAGCAGGACGCCTGCTCCATGTACCACAAAGGCCACTATCCAGGCAATCACACACTGCAGCAATACTACAACCAGCGCCCATTTACCGCCCAACTCTCTCTTTACCGCGGAAACAGCCGCTACGCAAGGCGTATACAACAGCGTAAAGACCAGAAATACTACAGCTGTAAACGGCGTAAACATGGCCTGCAGCAGTGATGTGTCTCCGCCCAGAAGTACGGTCATTGTGCTGACTACACTTTCTTTTGCTGTGAATCCGGTAATCAGCGCCGTAGAAACACGCCAGTCTCCAAATCCCAGAGGCGCAAATACCGGCGCGATAAATCCTCCCAGCAACGCCAAAATACTGTCATGAGAATCACTGACAACATTCAAATGGGTGCTGAAGGTCTGTAAAAACCAGATGATAATCGTGGCCACGAATATCACCGTAAATGCTCTGGTAATAAAATCCTTCGCTTTATCCCAGATCAGCCGGCCAACACTTTTCAGGCCCGGAAACCTGTAGTTGGGCAATTCCATAACGAAGGGAACTGGCTCTCCCTTAAATTTTGTTCTGTCTAAAAGTATCGCAAAAAGTATGGCTGTGATAATACCTGTAAAGTATAATGCAATTATCACAATCGCTCCATGGCCAGGGAAAAAGGCAGCCGTCAGCAATCCATAAACCGGCAGCTTCGCAGAACAGCTCATAAACGGCGTAAGAAGAATCGTCATCTTTCTATCTCTCTCCGAGGGCAGCGTTCTGGTCGCCATGATAGCAGGAACCGTACAGCCAAAGCCAATGATCATCGGCACGAAGCTTCTTCCTGAAAGACCCAGCTTTCGCAGCAGCTTATCCATAACAAAAGCCACTCGGGCCATATAACCGCTGTCCTCCAAAAACGAAAGAAAGAAAAACAGTGTGACAATCGTCGGTAAAAAGCTGAGAACGCTTCCTACGCCGGCAAAAACGCCGTCGATGATCAAAGAATGAATCACATCGTTGACCTGCGCCGCAGAAAGTCCCTTGTCGCAAAGCACAGTAAGCCAGTCGATACCCTTCTCCATCAGATCTGACAGCCATGGTCCAATAAGACCGAAAGTCAGCCAGAAAATCAAAGCCATGATGCCCGCAAAACTGGGAATCGCTGTAAATTTTCCAGTCAAAAGCTTATCCATAGCCTGACTTCGCAAATGCTCTCTGCTTTCTCCAGGTCGAACAACCGTAGCGCTGCACACTCTGTCAATAAAAGTGAACCGCATGTTTGCCAGAGCAGCGTTACGATCCATACCGCTTTCTCTTTCCATTTGTACGATAATGTGTTCTAAAAGCTCCTTCTCATTTTGATCCAGCTTCAGCTTCTCCAAAATCAGCTGATCTCCCTCTATCAGCTTACTCGCCGCAAATCTGACAGGAATATCCGCCGCCTTCGCATGATCCTCTATCATATGCATAATGGAATGGATCGCTCTGTGTAAAGCGCCGCCATCGCTTCCTTCTGCGTCACAAAAATCCATCCGCCCAGGACATTCCTGGTATTTAGCTACGTGCACCGCGTGATCTACTAGTTCTTCAATTCCTTCGTTTCGCGAAGCGGAAATCGGAATAACTGGAATTCCCAAAGTCGCCTCTAATTCATTGATATGTATGGTTCCACCGTTGTCTCTGACTTCATCCATCATATTCAACGCCAGAACCATGGGAATATTCAGGTCAATCAATTGCAATGTCAGATACAGATTTCTCTCTATATTCGTAGCGTCAACAATGTTAATAATGCCCTTTGGTTTATTTTCCAGAAAAAACTCTCTGGTTACAATTTCCTCGTTGGTATATGGCGACATAGAGTAGATCCCCGGTAAATCTGTCACCAGCGTGTCTTTAAACCGTCGGATCTGCCCATCCTTCCGATCTACTGTAACCCCGGGAAAGTTTCCGACATGTTGATTAGAACCAGTCAGCTGATTGAACAATGTGGTTTTCCCACAATTCTGATTGCCTGCTAATCCAAAGGTCAGCAGCGTTCCTTCCGGCAACTCGCCGCCTTTACTTTCTACATGATACTTACCCATTTCACCAAGACCCGGGTGCTCCGCATGCGGACACTGAAGTAATTCAGATATTTCTTCTGCCGCGGACGAATTATCCTCCGTCACTTTAACAACCTGAATTTTCTCAGCGTCGGCCAGACGCAAGGTCAACTCATAACCCCAAACTCTATATTCAATCGGGTCGCCCATAGGCGCCGCCTTCATAAATGTAATACTTTTTCCCGGAATCAATCCCATATCAAGAAAGTGCTGGCGCAAGGAGCCGCTTCCGCCGATAGAGATAATTCGGGCGCTTTCACCCTTTTTTAGTTCTGACAGTGTCATCGTCATTCCTCCTAAGACTACTTCTTCCTGTCTATTGTACCAAGCTTGTACGTTAGTGTCAACTAACGTACTTGTCTTTCCTTCATGCCATGAAAAAAAATCCCTCCCGGATGCCGTGCACCCGGACAGGGACAAAAAGTTTCGACAGACGCTCTTTGCTTATAAAGAGAAGTCCTGACTGCCGTCATCGCTATAGACCAGAGCATAAGCCGCGTCCATAGGCATTTTCACTGCAATTTTCAACCCGCTGCGGACTATCTCGTTTTGCAGCGCTCTTAATATGGTCTGCACCGCCATATTTCCGTCGACTACGATGCAATACAAGTTCAGAACAGAGCGTCCTGAGCCATCCAGGGAAGGGCCGACTTCCCAGCCGTCTACGATACCCAGTCCGGTCCATCCTAAGGTTTCATTCAGCAGGTTTTCTGACGTTTCTCTCAGTCGCTCGTCTGCAGGAGGCAGAATCGGCATTTCCCCTTCCTTTAGCGCAACTGGCGCAATCGGATACTGAACCACCAGCCAGAAAAAATCTTCTTCCGGCCACTCATCATAGCCGTCTTCATAATAGGCCTTTAGAAATCCTGTCAAATAATCCTGCCAACCATCAGCAGCATCCAGACGGCACTCTGTTACTTCTCCGGTATCGCCCAGAACTCCGATGTGCTCTGTAACGATATCATCGTCGATCCAAACCTCTGCATAATGAATCTCATCTCCGTCCTGCTTATATAATTTAATCATACCCGGCAGACCGTTGCTTTGCTCATCGATAGGATCATAGGATTCGTCTAAATCTCTTTCTTCTCCGTCTGCTTCCACTACAGTCTGCAGAATACGTTGGCCTTCCTCATCCTCATAGGTCAACATTACGGTAATGCCGTCCCAGGACACAGTCGCGAGACGAAGCGCATAGGTAACGCCTTCCTTGAATCTGTGCATCTTTGCTTTCTGACGAACAAGTTCTCTGCACGATACTAACCACTCCGGATCCAGCTTAGAGACAGCAGCCTGATTCATACAAAAGACCATTTCAACCTCATATCCATCGGCATCCATCGTAAAGGAACAAAACGGCGCGTCCGCTTCCCAGTCTATTGGTTGAAAGATTTGTTGAAATTCATTCAAACCATCCTCGTTAAGGCAAATTCCCCTGATAGCCGCTCGTTTGGAAAGCTCATCAGGATTTAATCCATCCTGCAAATCCTGATCCGCCTCTGCGTCAATATAGTGAAATTCCATTTCCTCCAAGCTTCTCCCTGCCTCAATCTCCTGGCGTAAGGTCAGGAATTCGTAATCTCCAGGTTCAAGAGAGAGTCCCCTTTCTACTGCCGCTAACGCTCCTTCCTTATCTCCAAAATGGCAGCGCAGCTTTGCTGCCTGCAGCCAGATCCATGGATAATCTGGTTCTTCTAAAACACCTCTTTCCGCATAATCCAACGCGTCTCGTAATCTGCCACAATAGACCAGCGCCACTGAATATCTGTAATACCAGGCGCCGCACCCGCGGGCATATTTCTCCGAATACGGCATCCACTGCACTGTGGAATAATACCATCGATATTCATCCAAATTGTTATATGCATAGGAATACCACAAAGCGATCTGCAAATCCTCTCTGGCCTGCCGTTCTGTAAACCGCCCCTCTCGAACGCCTGTCTGAATAAACTCATCTAAATAGGCTGCCATCCTCCCAAAATATCCATCAGCCTCATCAACGCAATCCTCGAGAAACTGAATTTCTGCCGGGCCTAATAAGCTTTTCTGTTCCGGCATCTGCCCTTTTTCCCAGTTCCTAAGCCGTACCAGCTCGCCGTTCTGATTTCTCTCAAAGGCAGTACCATAAGGAGAATTTAAAATCGGGAGAACCTCCATATCGTAATTGCAAATCGCATTGAGCGTATAGATAGACGTGCAGTCCGGATCATCCATATAGGCGTCGCTTTCATCTCCTGCCATAAAACGCCAGCCGCTGTCCCAGTCTTTACAATTTTCTTCCGGTTCTTCTCTGTAACAATATCCTACCGGCATACCGTCCACTGTAATTCGGTCTGTAGCCAGACACCCTTCTACCCCTGGCCAGTCGGTTAGCAAACATTCCATTTCCTCCGGTTTAATGGCATATACCTTTTCTCTGCTGATGCACACGTTCTTTCTATTCAAATCTACCGGCATAATACAGATTTCCTCCGGATCACATTCAAAAAGGCGCAGAAGCTCATCAGCGCTGTTAGCGCATTTATAGTCCACTTCCTCTCTATAAAGCGGTACCATATCATAAAAGTTAACCTCATCGCCATTCGGTAACCTGCAAACGCGTTTTTCATGTCCGCCCGGGTCTAAATTCAAAAGAATCATTCCGGCAAAACCCGTATTCTCAGCAAAAGGCAATTGCCCGGGATTAGATACAGTATGCCCCCACCCCAGCCAGGAATCCTCTTCAATAGGTAATCTTGCCAATATCTTCAACCAGCGAATGGGCCAATACCACCGTTCATCTTCACTGTCTATCTTCCAGTCAGACGGCAGCGATATAGCCAGTTCTGCCCGTTCCAACTGCATTCCAGCAAGTTCTCCAGGAATATTCATGCGATGCGCTCCCATACCCAAAGTAACCAGGGTATAGTAATTCCTTTCGGGTACAGGCGGAATCACACAAATATCCACATGAATATCCGGCGATACCACCTCATGAAACACACTTTCGAACATTCCGTAAGTATTTTCTATGTATGCCTGGACAAGGTCTAATTCTCTTTCAGTATAGAATTCCGTCATTGATTCTCTCCCATTTTAACAAATTGTGATATCTTAACCTTCATTCTATCACAGATCAAATCACAAAACAGTAAAATACAAAAAATAAATCGAGTAATTATTTCCAACAGTCCACTCCTGCCATCATCGCTTTTTCTTCCATTCTTTAATTTGGATAAGTCTTTCTTTTACCAACTTTTCGCGGCCCTGGGTCGTCGGCTGATAATAAGCTCTGTCTGTCAGAGAATCGGGCAGGCAGGTCATAGCAGTCAACTTTTCCTGTTCGTCATGGGCATACTGATATCCTTTACCATACCCCAGATCCTTCATCAGCGAGGTCGGCGCATTACACAAGTGAAGCGGTACCGGCTCGGCCGGCATTCTTTTTATGTCCTTCTTGCAATCCTCACAGGCCCGATAGACGGCATTGGATTTGGCTGCCATAGACAAATAAACTACAGCATGTGTCAAGTGAACGTCACACTCCGGCATCCCCAGAAAGTGGCAAGCCTGATACGCCGCTACAGCTATCTGCAACGCCTGCGAATCCGCCATACCTACATCCTCACTGGCAAAACGCACTAATCTCCGTGCAATATACAGCGGATCTTCCCCTCCGTCCAACATACGGCAAAGCCAATACACTGCCGCGTCAGGATCACTGTTGCGCATAGATTTATGGAGCGCTGAGATCAGGTTATAGTGTTCTTCACCGCTCTTATCATATAGAAGCGATCTCCTGTTCATACACTGAGCCAATACTTCATCATCGATCAAAATGCTTCCGTCTTCCTGCGCCTTTCCATTCAAAACTGCCATCTCTAAGGTATTAAGCGCAGTTCTGGCGTCTCCATTTGCAAAGCGTGCCACGGCCTCCAGTTGTCCTTTATGAATATGCAGCTCCGTTTTTCCGAAACCCTTTGGACTTGCAATAGCATTATGAAGCATCTGCAGCAAGTCTTCCTCCCCCAGCGCTTTCATGACAAAAACTTTGCACCGGGACAAAAGCGCTGAGTTAATTTCAAATGACGGATTTTCCGTAGTAGCTCCAACTAAAATAACACTCCCCTTTTCCACAAAAGGTAAAAAGGCATCCTGCTGCGCCTTATTGAAACGATGAATCTCGTCGGCAAAAAGTACCGTTCTCAAACCCATTCGACGATTTTCCTCAGCCTCCTGCATAACAGTTTTAATTTCTTTAATACCACTAGTTACAGCGCTGAATTCCACAAAACGAGATTTGGTCTTCTTTGCGATAATTCTCGCCAGGGTCGTCTTCCCCACGCCCGGCGGACCCCAGAAGATCATAGAGGATACTTGATCCCGTTCAATAAGCATGCGTAAAATTTTACCTTCCCCAATCAAGTGCTGCTGTCCAACAAATTCTTCCAGTCCATCGGGACGCAAACGGCTGGCAAGCGGCATATTTTCTTCCCGGTTATCGAATATTGTCATCTGTTCCACTGTTTACTCCTCCTATCCGTATATCTTCGCAAGAATTTGAAGCATAATACCGGTCGGCAGAATTCTATATAAGAAGTTTAACATTTCATTCCCTACACCAACAATTTTATGCGGCGGCAGCTTGCGCCGCGATAAAAGAGCGCATACAACACGGGCAACATCCTCAGGACGCATCCCCTCCTGCTCGGAATGCTCCATCTTGGAAACAGAGGCCTCAATGCGCCCGCCATAGACATCGTCCCCCACCCATGTTTTTACTCTATTATCTGTAAATTCAGTCTTAACATCATTGAGCATAATAGTACAAGTCTCAACACTAAACGGCTTCAGTTCAATACCCATCGCGTCACTTATCACATTGACAGCCGCTTTACTGGCCGAATAGAAACTCTGAAACGGCAAAGGAAAAATAGCAGCCAACGAAGAAATAAAGATGATTTTCCCATTTTGCTGATGTCGCATAATCTGCGCCGCCTGTCTAGCGCAAGCTATCGTCCCAAAAACATTGACCTCCATTTGCCTACGGTAATCTCTTTCCGATGTGAATTCAAATGCACCGGAGATTCCTATGCCCGCGTTCAGAACGCAGACATCCAATCTCCCACCCAAACGTTTAATTGCCTGATAAAATCCTTCTTCTATTGAATTTGCATCTGTTACATCACAGGGAATCCATTTTTCCACCGGAAGCTGTCCCTGACTCCTGCTAAGACCACAAACCTCATATCCCTGTTCCACCAGCTGTTGAAAAACAGCTAGGCCAATACCCTTTGAAGCGCCAATTACAATTGCATATCTCTGATTCATATAGCCCCCTATCAGTAAAATTCTTTTTCTTTATTGTAACACGTGTCAATGTACTGCACAATTGAACAGTTAAGGGAATTTGAGAAAATTGACGAATTCCCTTAAAATAGTGTTCTGTCGTTTTAGGGTTTTCGGCGAAATCAACTGATTCCCTTAAAATAGTTCTCTGCCGTTTTAAGGTTTTCGGCGAAATTAACTGATTCCCTTAAAATAGCTCTCTGCCGTTTTAAGGTTTTCGGCGAAATTAACTGATTCCCTTAAAATAGTTCTCTGCCGTTTTAGGGTTTTCGGCGAAATCAACCAATTCCCTTAAAACTATCTCGGTCTCACTACGATTAATTCACAAAAAATAATTTTCTATCATCTCGTCGATCAGCTTTGTATCTATATTTCCATCCAAATCTTCAAATGTAAAGAAAACATCTTTCCATGGCAAATAACCATTCCGAATATACATTTGCAATTTCCATGTAAAACTTGTGCAATATTGATCATTCCCCATCATACCGCAGTGTTCCAAAAGCTTAAATCGATTTTCACTGCAAACGGCAATTTTGAAATCCGGCGCGATGATTTTTCCGGATAAGGCCAATTCTTCCTCATAATGATATGGGATATTTTTTGTAAAAAGCATGTTAGCTATTAGAACCTCTGATTTGGAGCGTACCATATCTCCCTTGATCGTTCGGTGTTTAAGTCCTTCAGGATTTCTGCCAGAGCGAACATACTGGCTTCTTTCCCATTTGTCGCTGTCTGTACAATTTATTGCGACGGAATTCAGCACATTCTCAGGCTTATAGGCTTTCGGTAAACGCTTAATCAAATCATCGCCGTAGGGAGAACTATATTTCTTCACATAATCCTTCATTAGCTTGATATCCTTATCTAAGATCAGAATAGATTTTTCAAGAAGATATCTTTTCTGTATGCCCTGTACTACAGGCATTTGACCTCGTCCCAAATAGGCTCTCTTTCCATCAAGGGACAATGTATAGTATCTGTTTCCGTTAATATCGCCTGCTTCCAGGTGTCCCTCAGGCAAGCCATCCAATTCTTCAAAATATTTTTGTCTCATTTCCTGAAATCTCAATAGTTCTCTCTGTACATAATCTCTACTGTTTCTCAATTTTATCACCTCTCTTTCCAATTCTTACATTTTTTGCTATAAAAGTCAAGTTATTCTTCTTTGTCACAAACAAAAACGACAAATCTCCCAAAACCAGGAAGGCCTTTGCCGTTTTATATTTTCTCATATTAAATCTGAACCTCTCTACATTAACTGACCCATGTGCTTCAGCGTTCTGATCAGCTGACAAGTGTAACTCATCTCGTTATCGTACCACGCTACAACTCTGACCTCGTAAATCTTTGTCCCACAGCGTTGAGCTAATGTCTGTGTAGCATCAAACAATGAACCATAGCTCATACCGATAATGTCGCTGGACACCAGTTCTTCTTCTGAATACCCAAACGATTGATTTGCCGCCGCTTTCATAGCAGCATTGATTCCCTCTACCGATACTGATTCTGTCTCATCCTTCAGGGTCGCGTCCAAAATCGTAATAGATCCGGATGGAACGGGTACTCTCTGTGCCGATCCGATTAGCTTACCGTCTAATTCCGGTATAACAAGACCGATTGCCTTCGCTGCTCCGGTACTGTTAGGAACAATATTAATGGCTCCCGCACGTGCACGGCGGAAATCCCCCTTCCTATGCGGCCCATCCAGAATCATCTGATCGCCGGTATAGGCGTGAATGGTGGTCATAAAGCCAGTTCTCAATTCGCGATATCCATTAAGCGCCTTTGCCATCGGAGCCAGACAATTAGTTGTACAGCTAGCGCCGGAAACGATTAAATCCTCTTTTCGCAACGTCTCATGATTTACTCCATAAACGATCGTCGGCATATCGTTACCTCCTGGCGCAGAAATCAATACCTTTTTTGCGCCGGCAGCCAGATGTGCGTCCGCCTTATCTTTTTTCGTAAAAAAACCTGTACACTCTAACACAATATCAACATTTAACGCTTTCCACGGCAGCTTTGCCGGATCAGGCTCTGAAAAAATAGGGATCTCACGTTCTCCCACGATCAAAGTATTTTCGCCGCAACACACCTTGTGATCGCGATAGGCGCCCTGCACACTGTCATATTTCAACAGATAGCTCAGCATTTCCGGATTAGTCAGATCGTTGATGGCTACAATCTCAAAATCCGAATCGTCAAATATTCTACGAAAAGCCAAACGGCCAATCCGTCCAAACCCATTGATAGCTATTTTTATGCTCATAATACTCCTCCTCTATATTGCAATCGTATATTTTGGAAAGGACACGTCCTCCAATTTGTCAGTTATGATGATCCCTTCTTTCATATTAGCATAATTTTATGCAAAGTCAAACAAACTTACTTAAAATCATCTCCAATAAAACAAAAGTATATCGCATTAGTTCACCTAATCCGATATACCCTTGTCTCTCATCGTTTTCTCGGTAATGCAAAGAGCATCACCACAATGGATATGGTCATTGCCGCCAGCAATATACAAAGCGCCGGCAGCAGGAAGGCGCTTTCTGCCGCCGCCTTACTCATGCCCAGAACTGTCAGGCAAATCAGACCTGCCAGACTGCTTCCAAGAAATACGGCCAACGCCCCTGACGCGATTTTCCCATTACCCCGCATTTTCTTCATCTCCCCAATCCCTTTTGTATTTCAAATTATATCAGCTCACGATATCGCTTGCCATAGGCCGTCCTTACGACGGCCTTACAAAACTGTAAGCTTATTATATCTTCCCGGGGAAAAAAGATACCCGTTTTATATTTTATTTTCCAACCAGGCTGCAAATGCGCGTCCCAGCTTTTGATGATTCTCCACATCCAGATGTAATCCATCCACATCCCCCGGACGCGCGTACTGCGAGGCGTCAAAGTACAGGAAGCCGCAGCGCTGCGCCTCGTCTGCAAAAGCCTGACGGAAACCCTTTGATACCTCAATAGACGACAGCGCAAACTCACAGCCAAAGGGTCCCTCGGTTAGTTCTCCTCCGATCTGAACCGGCGCAATGAGAGTATATTCACAGGACTTATCAGGATATTTGCTGAGAGTTACTTCTCTGGCCTTCTCTAAAACACGAGCAGCATTGCGCGCCACGATTTGTGCTGTCATACCTGGAAGCTTTAAGTCATTCGTTCCCAGCATAACGCAAATCATATCCAACGGCAGGTGGCTTCGTACGCACGCCTCGATATATGCAAGGCCATTTCTAAACGACATTCCAGGTTCATCAAAGCATGTCAGGCGGCCGTTTAATCCTTCCTCTAAAAGATCGGCCTTCCCGGCGATGAAACGCTGGCACACGCCAGTCCACCGTTCATCCGGTTCGTAACGAAGACCGTTGTCGACACGAAAACCATGGGTATTAGAATCCCCATAGATCAAGATTTTCTTCTTCCCCATCATATTTCTCCATCCAACGCTTTTTTCAGATATTTGATCAGACTGTCCTGACTTTCTATCATCCTGCTCACCAGAAAAAAGGCCACAGGACATTCATCTTTTCCATCTCTGGCCATGACACAGGCAGGACACTGTATGATGCCGTAGCGGTCAGCTTTGCTGCTAAAACTCCACATGACATCGTAGGTTTCATCCTGACTGTAGTCAAGTACCGTATCGATTTGCCCCGCATTGGTATCATCAATATATATATCCTCAAGCAGCGCCTCCATTTTTTCAGAAGGCAGCTGTACTCCCGTCAACTTCCGATCCTGACAGGCATAAAATGACCACATATACCATTCTTCCTCATCCCCGTCAAACCAGCCGCCTGATTCTTCCAACATATCATATTGATTTTCCTTCGTATCTTCAGCAGCCTCTATGCCCTGATAACCGGCAAGCAGCGTAATTTGTCCCAAATTCTCAGCAGACTTGGTTCCATCATCCCAGGTGATATTCGCCGTCTTAATAACTGTATCTCTTTTAACCCCCTTAGACAGATTTACTCGTATCGTTACAACGCCGTATTTTTCAAAGGTTCTGTCTTCCTCTGCTTCCAGTTCAAAGGATATACCGGAAAGTTCAGGAAATTCAATGCGTTTAATCTCTTTCCATTCATCATAGATATAGGAAAAGCAAAATGTATTTTCTTCACAATAGCTGAGCTGCTTAACCAGCACCGGTTGTTCCAAATCCGGTCCCGGCGTAATAGTGAGTATATCGCAGCCCGACAGAATCACTGCTACCGCAATCAATACAGCCAGCGCTGCCGTCCTATAGCTCATCTTTGCTCTTTTCATAACTGTACATCCCCCTATAAAATAATAGCTGTTTTCTCAACGATTTCTTCCAAAGATATCTTCGGCCAATTATAGTATACAGGAGGCGTTCTTCCTTTTCAAATTAAGAAATTCTTACAGTTTACTCCAGGAAATACCGGAATGCAGAAGGTAAAGGGATGTCTTTCTTTAACTGATCTCTATTCGCCCAGATAAAGCGGCAGTCTTCGCATTCCACTGTCATATAGTAGGCCTGCATCTCCCACTCCACGTGGGTAAACACATGAGTATAATCCACCCTGCGCTGCAAATCGCGCGGACAGACGCCCCACAGCTCTGCCTGACGGACAGCATCTGCCGCATCCATAGCTTCATCCACATTAGGAAACTGATACATTCCCGCAAGCAGTCCTGTATCCGGCCGCTGCTCCACAGCGAGTTTATCTCCACACTGAAACAGAAATACCGTCTTCTGCACCTTTTTTCGCTGCTTCTTCTCTCTCTTTACAGGATAGAGCAGCGCCGTACCATTTTCCGCAGCCTTGCAGTATTGCGAAACAGGACAGCTTCCGCATCTCGGCTGTCCCGCCGGCACGCAAATCAGCGCGCCCAATTCGATCAGACCCTGAGTAAAATCTCCGCAGTCCTCGCTGGGATACAGTTCTTGCAGTTCCAGGGACACTTTTTTCTTCATAACAGTTCCTTTGACATCACCAGCATCCTCATTGAGACGGCTGTACACTCTGAGAACATTGCCGTCTACGGCCGCAACTCTTTGATCAAAGCAAATGGACGCAATGGCTCCCGCCGTATAGTCTCCAATGCCGGGTAAACTACGCAGTCCTTCATAATCGTATGGAAAAACGCCGCCGTGCTCCTCTTTTACAGCCACGGCGGCCTTATGCATATTTCGAACTCGATTGTAATAACCCAAGCCCTGCCACAGCTTCAGCAGCGTTTGTTCCTCCGCTTCCGCCAGCGCCTGAACATCGGGCAGAGCCTTCATAAAACGAATATAATACTCCCTCACAGCCTCAACTCTGGTCTGCTGCAGCATGATTTCAGATACCCACACGTGGTAGGGATCTTTATCCTGCCGCCAAGGCAAGTCCCTCCTGTTCTGACGATACCAACCGGTCAGGGCTGACGTGAAGGTCTGATCTATCGCCTTTGTCATCTTCTCTATCCCCTCAAAAATCCGTCTATAATCTGTTTTTCTGCTTCTTCTTCGCTGAGGCCCAGGGTCTGCAGCTTCAATATTTGTTCTCCTGCCACTTTGCCTATGGCTGCCTCATGGATCAATGAAGCGTCCAGATGTCCCGCAAACAGTTCCGGCGCCGCGTTAACCTTACCCTGTCCCACCAGGATAGCGTCACACTCTGAATGACCAGTGCACCGGTTGTTGCCTTTAATCCTGGAATGATACTCCTGATAGGAATGATCCTTCGCAACAGAACGCGAAATCAAATCTACAGCACAGTCCTCTCCGTCCATATCCACGTCAAAATCTGTCTTAGCATACTCCTCGCCTGAGGTCTGAATGCTTTCGTGAATAATCAATTTAGCTCTATCGCCCAGACGTCCGGTGGTGGTCCTTGTAGAGTGATCCACGCCTCCCAGCTGAATCGTATTCATTTCCAGCACAGCATCCTCGGCCAGATCCACTTCAGTTACCGGATCAATTCGCTTCTGACCACTTCCTTCTCCTGTACCGAGATGTTTTTCCTCATATAATACGCGAGCGCCTTTTTTCAGATGAAAGCTGTGTATACCGTTATGTGCCGCCTCGCCGTCATCGTCCGTATGAACGCCGCAGCCCGCGATAATTGTCACATCAGCATCTTCGCCTACATGAAAGTCATTATAAACCAGATCGCTAACACTGCCGCGAGTAACACACGCGGGAATGAATACTTTTTCTCCTTTGGTTCCGGCCTTAATGTAAATATCCAATCCGCTGCCATCAACTTTCCCCTCGATCAAAATATTGTCGGTAGACTGTCTGCCTGCGCAGCCGCCATTTTCACGAATATTATACGCGCCTGTATAGCCGCCCTCGGTGTACTCTGATACAGCCTTCAGCAGCTCCATCGTCAGCTTGTCCATGTCTACCACTCCCTTCCAATCGGACATCCGCCGGATTTTTCGCCTTCCATCAGCTGCGGCAAAATCTCCGTGCCAGGTCCTTTAATACGAACCTTTCCGTCGGCAATCACCGCAATTTCATCAGCGATCTCAAGAAGCCGTTCCTGATGGGAAATTACCAATAGCGCTTTCTGCTTGTCCTTTTTCAATTCCTCAAAAGCATCGATCAATCCAGCAAAGCTCCACAGATCGATTCCTGCCTCCGGTTCGTCAAAGATGAGAACCCGACTGTTTCTCCGCGCCAATACTGACGCTATCTCAATACGTTTAATCTCACCGCCAGACAGACTGGCGTTAACCTCACGCTCAATGTAATCCTTTGTACAAAGGCCTACTTTAGCCATCAATTCACAGATTTCTTCTTCGGGGATCTTACCGCCTGCCGCTAAATCCAACAGATCATGCACCGTAATCCCTTTGAAACGAACTGGCTGCTGAAAGGCATAGCTAACTCCCAGCTTCGCCCTGTCTGTAATATTCTTTTCTGTGATATCTATATCATCCAACAAAATAGTTCCGCCAGTGACACTGTTGATTCCGGCGATCACTTTCGCCAGAGACGTTTTGCCGCCTCCGTTAGGGCCTGTGACCACGGTCAGCTTGCCTGCCTCCACGGTCAGATCAATGCCTTTCAGCACTTCATCGCCGTCTTCCGGCTTCCAGCGTACCTGTTTTAATGTAAGCATAAACTCCTCCTGCGTCTTTCTATGTTTCCTTCTACCATATTATATACCTTTTTAAGCAAGATTGAAACCGGAATAAAGAAAAACTGCAGGTTTCATGCTGCAGCTTTTACACTCTTTATTTTATCCCAAAAAACGTCGCGGCGTTATCGTAAAGAACTCTCTGTATGCCGGCTTCTTCCACACCGCTGACTAAAACCTTCTGCAGCTCTACAGAAGGATCGTGAAACGGCGTGTCTGTGCCAAACATAATTCTATCCTTGCCGACAGTCTCATATGCCTCGCGAATCTTAGAGGGCATAGGCATGCCGCTCATTTCCAGCCAGATATTTGAATAACGGCGCGCCATCTTTAAGGCGGCGTCAATATATACCCCATGACCGTGGCCCATGTGAATCATCATTACTTTCACCTTTGGATGACGCTCTGCCAAAAGTCCGATCTGCCACGGCAAAGAATACGGCGGATGTCCACTGTGAATGCAGACAGGAACGCCGGCCGCCTGGGCTTTTTCCAACACCGGATCAAGCGCTTCGCTATCCGCACAATACGCGTGCCGTAACGGATTTAATTTAACGGCTTTGAATCCCAGGTCGAAGTATTTCTCCATGAAATCCACCGTAGCCGCGTTCATCGGATTGACATAGACAGCGCCGATCATGCGTCCCGGATACCTTTTCATCATATCAAACGTAATATCATTATCTTCGTTGCAAAGAACGGTCTTTTCTATTTCAAAGCGATCCATCTGCGCAATCAATTCCTCACCAGTAATGCCAACGTCAGCCCATCCGCCGATATAACCGATATGCGCATGCGCGTCTATAATTTTCATTTTGCCCCTCCTTTTCCCTCTGCAGTTCCTGCCAGATTGACAATTCTACCCGACAGTATGCCAGAAAGAACCATAAAAACGGTTACCCCTACCAGCGTCTGAATCGTCACATTAGGTATAGACGCGATTGCCGGCGCCGAACCGATCAGTACAACCTTTACTAACGTATACGCAATAATCTGAAACGCCCCGCCAACGGCCGCGCCGATCAGCTGTAGCTTACGGCTGTCCGGATTTCCTTTGATAACAGTCCCCATGATAAAGGCCATGATATATTTGATAACCAGGGTGGGCGCAATCCACACAGCGGCTCCTGCCAACAGGTCGGATAGCGCGCCTCCCAGCGCCGCCGCAAACGCGCCGTTTTTTCGTCCCAACATCACCACTGCCAGAAAAATCATACAGTCACCCATGTGACTGTATCCGCCTGTCGCCGGATTTGGAATCTTTACTAAATATGTCGCAATGAAAACAAGCGCTGCCATCAACGCCGTCATAACCAAAGTCTTTGTTCTTTTATCTGCCATCAAATAGTCCTCCCCATCAAAATTGTCTTTCTTTTACTCTATTATATGGCAAATCTGATCTTGTTAAAATATACAATTTATATAATTTTATAGAATACAATTTTCTACTATTCCGGAGTTTTGCGTTATTTTCCAAGAATATAATAACAGTACAGTTCTAAAACTGTACTGTCAGGCTGTAGACAAAGGCTTTTTTACTCGCTAAAATAGTAGTTCTCTGGAGATTACTTTCCGGCAAGACAATAATCGCTTCGTCGCAGGTCAGCTCGATTCCTGTTCTTTTATTTCTTTCCAGGTTCTGTGATGTGCCTTAGACATGTTCAACTTTTACTCTCTTTATCGAAGCGTTGACTATATTGAAGATAATTTCATCAACGTAGTCCCCATATTTGCTTTGCTGTATGAGTTGATTTTTCAACTCCATAAGGCTATGTAAAAGTAATGCTCGCTCCCTGCTATCTACATATAAATGGATTTTCTTTTCCCTCATACCGCCCACTGTCCTTTCTTTGCATCATTGTATTATAAAAGCAATCTATCCTACAATGGTATAAATCTTATGTGACAGGAATAGTACAATAGATATTGATTGTTCGCTGAGAGCCTTGCACAATAACAGTTAGTCGTTCGGCGTATGTAAAATGATTGTTTTTTCCATCCCTTGTGGGCTTGTCCTCAGTTACAATGTCATCTGCCCAGAAGCCCATGAATAAAGGCTGTTCGGGCAATTGGGGCAAATGGAACATTTCTGAGCACAAGGTAGGTAGAGAGATTTTATGCCTTGATGTTCTTAGCACTAACATAAATTTTTAATGGATGCTTTTGTAATTTTAAAAGTCATTAACACATTTCTCATATCTGCCCTGTTATATATTATATTATAATTATTGTTTTTAAATACGAAGCCGTCAAGCCAAGCTCGCCCATCTGAGGTTCTACCTCGATATGCTAGTCTACGTGAAGTTTGGACAATAAACACACCGTTTCAACATGTTCACCGTTGCCCAAACTTAAATCGTATATTTTTTCATTTCTTATCTGTTTTTTGTTCCAACATTCTTATAGAATTTAAATAATCTTCTTCTACGTCACTAATAGTTCTGGCTTTATATTTCTTATACTCATTCGTTGCCTTATTAACAGCCTGCTTATGAGAAATACTTCCATTTCCCTGCAATAACTGCTCTCCAGTCATTGTAAGAATACGATCCAAATGTTCCGCCCAATCTTTCATGGTCATTGCCTGTTCACGTTCCGCCTGACGTTCCGCAAAATCCAAATACCCAGATACAAGTTGCCCCATTGCCCGAAGTTCTTTTTCATCCAGATAATTTTTCGCAACAACAGCTTCTTTCAATGTCGGCTGATTTCCGGCAAATGCTGTAAGTCCCATAAAATCTTTTTCGGCATCTGCTCTTGTGTAAATAACCTCTGCCGCCGTCTGACCGTGAATGGCATAATGAATTTTATTTTGCACCTTTTTGAAAAAAAGAATAGATATTTCAGCTTTGGGATCATAATCAATACTAGTAGCATAAATCTCCAAAACTTGTCTGTAAAATACCTTTTCAGAAGCACGGATATCTCTGATTCTTTCAAGCAATTCCTTGAAATATCCTCCACCACCTAAATTCTTCAGGCGCTCATCATCCAATGCAAATCCTTTTCTCATATATTCTTTTAAAAGATTTGTTGCCCAGATTCTGAACTGTGTACCACGCTTGGATTTAACGCGATATCCCACAGAAATAATAACATCTAGATTATAGTAATCAACCTGATAAGTTTTTCCATCTGCTGCAGTTGTTGCAAAATTTGCAACAACTGATTCTCTCACTAGCTCTCCTTCGGAAAAAACATTTTTTATATGTCTTGAAATCGTTGATTTATCTCTTTGGAATAATTCAGCCATCTGGTCAATGGATAACCATACCGTGTCTTCGTCAAAAGTCGTTTCGATTTTTGTCAGACCATCTTCTGCCGTATAAATAATAATATTTGATTTCTGATTCACATTTTCTCGATTCTTCACTCGTACACCTCAATTCTACTAAAAAGTCCAATGTCCGTTGCACTTTTGCTATTCATTCACTATGTGACCTATTTTTCACCAAATCATACGAAAATGTCCCAGTACATAATTCTTGATTCACTCATAGGTTGCTTTGCTCTCCGAAGCCGTCAAATCAAGCTCGTCCATCTGAATGAAACTCCACCTCGATATGCTAGTCTACGTGAGTTTGGACAATAAACACACCGTCTCCACCTCTGCGGTCCACGGAAACATATCCACAGGCGTGGCTTCTTCAAAATTGTATCCCCGCGCAGTCAAAAATTTAACATCACGGGCCAGCGTAGCCGGATCACACGAAACATAAACAATGCGTGATGGCGCAACCTTTACCACTGTCTCTAACAGCCTCTCATCACAGCCCGCCCTCGGCGGATCTAAAAATACCACGTCAGCATGATCTACTCGAAGTCCTTGATCATCCAAATCGTCACAAAGAAGCTTAGGCAGCTCATCCTCCGCTTTGCCGCAGACATAGCGGACATTGACAAAGCCATTGATGACAGCGTTTCTGTTCGCGTCGATGACCGCTCCCTTTACCGATTCAATGCCGATCACCGTGCCTGCGCCCGCCTTAGCCGCAAACAATCCAATTGTGCCTACGCCGCAGTAAAGATCCAACACCGTCTCTCCTCCACGTAGAGCCGCATATTCCATTGCCAAATTGTAAAGCCGTTCCATCTGTACAGGGTTTACCTGATAGAACGCCAACGGAGATATCTCAAAAGAAAGTCCGCCTGATGTTTCCAAAATCGCCGGCTTTCCGGCAATTGTTACATTCTCGGCTCCGAAAATGCTCCCCGGTAAAGATCCCTTTTTCCCCTTGTTGATATTTACTACCACGCTTTCCAGACTGTACTCCACCCCGTTATCCGAAGGAGGCAGGCTGTAAATAGCATCGTCCAGCATTTCCACCAGCTTGGCGGCATTGGGAATTCCCTTTCCGTTAATGACCAGAATTACCATGACCTCTCCCGTTCCAAACGCAGTCTTTACCACCAAATGCCGTAAAAGACCTTTCTCCCACTTGGGATCATAGGCCGTAATATGATCAGAAGACATAAACTGACGTAAAACCTCTGCCGCAGCCATGGCCGGCTCCGACTGAAGCAAGCAGTCGTAACAATCAACAACATCATGACTTTTTGCGCGATAAAATCCAACTGTTGGAGCTCCCAAATTCTCTATAATTCCTCCCTTTCGGGTAATAATGCCGCCTGCCCAGACAGGCATCGCAGCCTTATTGCGATAGCGAAAAGGCGTTTCCATAGGAACGATCGATCGAACTTTCGGGTTTTCAATATCTCCCAGCCTCTGCAGCTTATCTCGAACCTGTTTCTCCTTTACTGCAAGCTGTCCCTCATAGCGCATCGCATTGTATGCGCATCCCCCACAGTTTCCAGCATACTGGCACTGCGGCTGCATTCGATCTTCTGATGATTCTATCATCTCTACAATATGACCGAACGCATAATTCTTCTTCACCTTCGTCAGCTCTGCTATCACATGGTCGCCTACGACAGTATCCTTTACAAAGACCGCAAAACCGTTACTTTTTCCGACGCCCTGACCTTCCTTTGTCATGTCTTCTATGATCAGCTCCAGCCTTTGTCCTTTTTCCATCCTTCTTTCCTTTCTTTTTCCTGTCCTTCTCTTTCTTTCCACCGTTCTTCACGCCGAAACCTTCGCCTCTGTCAGCGCCGTCCCGACGGACGCCCTTTGCTGACTTTCCTGACTGTACCGTCTGCTTTCCTGAGAGTTCCCGACCTGCTTCTGGTTCAATCTCGCCCAGGCTCATGCGCAAAAATGCAGCCGCTACTTCCAGCGGATCGCAGCCATCGTCTACGCACCGCTTATACACAATTTTCATATACGGCGTCAAATCCTTACCGGCACAATAATCCATGGCGTCAGTTACGCTTCGATACGCCTTAATCGTCATGGCGCTGCCGGCAGTCGGCATATCCTTCTCCCGAATACGCGTACCGCAGTATTCTTCCAGAGACGCGATTTTATAACGCTCCCGGCTTGTAATCAGCGAAATGGCTTTCCCACGTTTTCCCGCACGTCCTGTACGGCCGATTCGATGCACATAATACTCCATATCCTGCGGCATATCATAATTGAACACCATATCCACGTCGTCCACATCGATTCCTCGAGCCGCCACATCGGTAGCCAGCAGCAGCTCCAGATTTCCTCCTCTAAAGAGCGACATGACACGGTCTCTCTGGTGCTGGGATAAATCCCCGTGGAGCGCTTCAGCAGAATATCCTTTTGACTTCAAAAGTAAAGTCAGCTGATCCACCTTTTTCTTCGTATTACAGAAAATTAACGCCCGTCTTGGTGACATATAGTCCAGTAAACGGCAAAGCGAGAGATCCTTTTCCCTGCCTTTTACTACGTAATAAAACTGTTTCACAAGGGGAATTGTCAATTCTTCCTGCTGTACCTGTATCAACTTAGCGTTCTTCTGATACAAGCGGGCAATTTCCAGAATTTCTTCCGGCATGGTTGCTGAAAAAAGCGCCGTCTGCCGATCCTCAGGCAACGCCTTGCAAATCGTTTCGATGTCTTCGCGGAAACCCATATTCAACATTTCATCAGCCTCATCCAACACTAACATCTTCAGGCGATCAAAGTGTACCGTGCCGCGGCGCATATGATCCATCACACGTCCCGGCGTTCCTACGATGACAGAAACCCGCTTCTTCAGAATATAAAATTGCTTTCCAATCTCCTGTCCTCCATAGATAGCGGCAACCTTCAATGACGGAATATGCTTGGCCATTTTTTTCAATTCCTCTGCAGCCTGGATAGCCAGTTCACGGGTCGGACAGAGAACCAGAGCCTGCGCAGAATCTGCTTTTTCCTGCTCTAACGCTGCAATCGTCTGTATCATGGGAATGCCGAAGGCAGCCGTTTTACCGGTTCCTGTTTGTGCTTGCCCAATGATATCTCTGCCGGTCAGCAGCTGTGGAATAGCTGTCTCCTGAATTGGCGTCATGGTCACAAATCCCATCTCCTCCAGCGCTTTCAATATTCTATGATCAATCTTTGTTTCTGAATAATCCATTTTCCTCTCACTTTCTATTTTGCTAACATTATATTTTACCATATATTTTATGAAAAAGATAGTAAAAAAACGTTTCTTCCACGGCAACCGCACAGAAAAACCCCCTCTACTGGTTTTATCCAGTAAAGGGGGTACATATCAAATTTGCCGCTGTTTTATATTATTATAACGCCTCGCGTCCTACTGTCTATATCTTATACGCGGTCTCTCTCACTTTCGATCAGTCTGCCGCTCTTTGTGAACTCAAAATCATACTCATAGCCATTTTTATATGCCTCCGCCTCATAGACATATCTTCCGTCGTCTCTGGTCAAGCGGATATAGATAATCGTCGCGTCGGGTACCCGATTCTCAATCTTAGCTCTGATATAGCTCTTACCTACTGCGCCGATTTCAGAAGCCGTGTAACGAGATCCCTCATAATCACGTTCATAGTCGAGAATTTCTCCCGTGTATGCCTGAATTTCAATAGAGTAAACGTAGCTGCCTTTTACTGCCTTTCCCTTATATACGCGCTGTCCATCATCTCTAGTCAGATGAACATATTTAATAGCAGCTTTAGACGGAAGTTCCTTTTTAAAAATACTTTTAGCATTGCTCCATGGGATAACCTTCTGCGACTGCGCCGCAACCACTGTACCCTTTTCTCTGGTCTCCGGCGCCTTACCGTCTGCAAATGCAAACGAAGTTGCCAACAAGGAAACAGCCATTGCTGTTATTGCAAATATTTTTACAAACTTTTTCATATTCATGTTCCTCCTTTTTTCTACAGAGCTCACTAGCTCCTGATCTTTATCTTAATATGCGTTTACTATACAGAAGAAAAATGAAAATAAAATGAAAAAATGAAAATTTTTCCTTACATTACAAAAGGAGATCCGAAAATGCAGATCTCCTCGCTATCTTTTATTTTTCTGTATAAGCCTTCAACTCGTCCACTTTGTCGAGACGTTCCCAAGGCAGGTCTACATCCTTTCTTCCAAAGTGTCCGTAAGCCGCCGTCTGTCTATAGATCGGCCTTCTCAGATCTAGATCACGAATGATTGCTGCCGGACGCAGATCAAAATGCTCGCTGACGATATCTGCAATTTTCGCGTCGTTAAGCTTACCTGTTCCAAAGGTATCTACCATAATAGAAACCGGCTTTGCCACGCCGATAGCATAGGCCAACTGAATCTCACACTTATCTGCCAATCCTGCCGCTACCACATTCTTCGCCGCATGTCTTGCCGCATAACAGGCAGACCGGTCAACCTTTGTTGGATCTTTACCGGAAAAAGCGCCGCCGCCATGACGCGCGTATCCTCCGTAAGTATCTACGATAATCTTTCTGCCCGTCAAGCCGGAATCCCCGTGCGGTCCTCCAATGACGAAACGTCCTGTCGGATTGACATAATATCTCGTATCGTCATCTAGCAATTCAGCCGGGATGATCGGCTTAATTACGTATTCTATCAGATCTCTTCGAATCTGTTCCTGCGTTGCTTCCGGATCATGCTGGGTAGAAATCAAAACCGTATCAATACGTTTGACTTTATCCCCGTCATACTCTACGGTAACCTGGGTTTTTCCATCCGGACGCAAATAGGTTAACGTACCGTCCTTGCGAACCTTTGTTAGCTGCAGCGCCAATTCGTGAGCTAACTGAATTGGCATCGGCATATACTCGTCTGTTTCATTGCATGCATATCCGAACATAATACCCTGATCGCCTGCTCCGATGGTGTCGATCTGGTCATCCAGACTTCCTTCCTTATATTCCAGCGCCTTATCAACCCCCATGGCGATGTCGCCAGATTGCTCATCAATAGCTGTCAGAACCGCACATGTGCTGCCGTCAAATCCATACTTCGCTCTGTCATAGCCGATGTCCAGAATTACGTCTCTTACAATCTTAGGGATATCTATGTAACAATTTGTACTGATTTCTCCCATAACCATGGCGTAACCTGTCGTAGTAGTCGTCTCACAGGCAACTCTGCCATATGGATCTTTCTCCATAATGGCGTCCAATATGGCATCCGAAATCTGGTCGCACATTTTATCAGGATGACCCTCAGTTACCGATTCTGAAGTAAATAACTTTTTCATCTTTTTCTCCTCCTCCGTTAGGTTCCCTTCCTTATCAAAACAAAACAAAAACCTTCTCTCTCACCACGAAAGAAAAGGTCTGATTCAGGCTTACCATTCCTCATCTTTCAGAACAAGATAATTCTGTAGGATTTAGCACCTTCTCTGCCGCCGCGCGCAGGCGCAAACAGGCACACAGGTTGCCGGGCTTCACAGGGCCTAGTCCCTCAGCCACTCTTGATAAGGATTTCTTTTATCTACTAAATTATACACTCTTAAAATTCTTTGTCAATGGTATATTGTAATTTTGCAGAAATAGGATATACTTAGTTTAGCAACAAATTCATGAGGTGGTAATTTGAACAGGAACAACTTTACAGTTTTACGCGGCGGTCTGCTGGATACTGCCGATACAAGCGAAAAAATATTCGAATCAGCATACGTTACCAACACCAGACTCATGGGTGTTATCAGCATGTATATTCACTTCAAGCTGCCCGACAACCCAACCATGAGCGATTTACATCAGTTCTTCTACTTTGACGCGGAGGAATATGGATTTGAAACATATAGAAGTCTTCTGGGCGATGATCCCGAAGCGCTGGAGGATATCAGCCGTTCCATGATCTCAGGGCTAGGCGGAGAAAATGTTCCTATAACCCTGCGTGAAGCTATGTCTCTGCTTCAGGAATATATACGCTTCAACCGTCAGGCAAAGCTACCACTACCTGATGGTTTCACAGAATACGAGTTTTTACTTCGGCAAAGCATCACACTGACAGAACCGGAACGCTATGTACTCATGAAAAAACAGTGCTGCCAGATCCACACGTCCTGCGAACGGATCAATTATTTTCTGATGCGCGTTTTCGGCAGGGATTTTTCCGTGGCAGCCTTTCTCACTGACGGCGCCTGCCAGCTGGATGAATTCCCTTCATTCAAAGCGGCTACGCTCTGTAAAAATCATATAGAACCCGGCGATACGCCAAACTCCTACATTTGCGAATCCCTGGTTGAATTTGATGATCACTATCATATTACCATCAGTACCGTGCAGACAAATGATTCTCAAATCACAGAGTTTTCCAGAATCAGCGATTTCAAAGTGTCTCCGGCTGAGGCGTCTATGATGTTATCACGCTCAGAGTTTATCACCGTCTTCGAACTACTGGATCTGCCTGAGTCCTTCACAAAGACCGCCACGCAAAAGACAACAATGGCGATGATCCATCCCCACGAAAGCGGTACGCTGTACATGCTGTTCCATCCGGATAACAAACATGTGAACAAGTGGGAATACCGTCTCAATGACGACGTGATGGGGATGTATTTTATTTCTAATGGCGGTCAATTGCTCTGCGCGGCATATACGATCGACGACATTCGCGCTCTGGAGCATGATCTTAGCAATTCCTCTTTCGCAAAAAAGCTGATTCCAACAGCCAAATATGAATTTCAGGAACCTGTCCTCTACGAATTCATCCAAAGCGGGTTTGAGGAGTTCAATACATTCGTAGACGCTATCCGCACAGGAGAAGAATCGTAGAAAGAATGGTATGGAAAAAGTAATTTTCTGTATACATTTTCCGTTTTACGTCAACCCGTGTTCGTGTGTTCGCAAACATTTTTCAACAATGGATAAGTCCCGTATTTTTAAGGCTTTTTTAAGTTTTCCACATGGAAATTCGTAATTGTATACAATTTTTCCCACATATCCATGTGGATAACTTCTCCATCCAATCATGTTGAAATTTCAACATTGATCACAAACCAGTATATTTGTCAAGAGAGAGTTATCCACATTTTTTCTATATAGTTTATGTTTCTTTTGTTCGCCCCTCGATGACATAAATTTTCGACTTTTCTGCCGCCTTTAAATCGTATTTTTTTGCTACAGATCCCATAATGCAACCGGCAATTTTCTTCTGATACTTTTCATCTACTAAAAGTCTCGCATCCTCCGGGTTTGATAAAAAGCCGCATTCCACCAAGATCATCGTACAATCCGCTTCCCGAAATAAATACATATCTTTTTTCGGCAAAACAATTCGATCCTTCCCTTCATTGGCTTTCTCATTTAATATCTTCTGCATTTCTTCAGCCAACCCTTTACTTTCTTCCTCCTGTTCCGAAGTTCCGCCGCTCGCATAGAAAACCTGCGCCCCCCTGACAGCGCTGTCAGAAATAAAGCTGTTCAGATGAATACTGATTACCAAATCCGGATTTGCATCTTCCATGATTCGCTTCCGTTCTTTTAAATCATCTACTTTCGACCAACGGCCGCCTGCATTATCCTGTGCATATAGTCCATCCTCCGTTTCTCGTGTCAAAACAACACGTATACCATAGTCCTCCGCCTGCTTCGCAAGCGCTTTCGCAATTGCGAGGTTAATGTCCTTCTCGCTGGTTCCGTCCTTTGCCGAAGCGCCGCTGTCCATTCCTCCATGGCCCGCGTCGATGACCATTGTCAGAGGCACGGTAAGCTGTCCTGCCATTTCTACCACCTGCCCGTAACCTGGCATAGCAACCACCGCAGCTACTAAAACCGCCAACAACAGAATCTTTTTTCTTTTCACACCAAATATCCCTTTCTTTATAGCTTTCCTTTAACAATATATGATATACTGGTGTTAATCATGCGGTAGCAAAAGGAGACGAAAAGATGAAAACAAAACGACTCTACAGAGAAGACGTATACCTACGTTCCTGCACGGCGCAAATTACCGGCGTGAAATCAAACTCAGACGGACGCCCTTTGATTACGCTGAACCAGACTATATTCTTTCCCACTGGGGGAGGACAAAGCTGTGACCTGGGTACGATCGCCGGACTTGCAGTCGCGGATGTATTTGAAGCTGATGGCGAAATATGTCACGTTCTGGCCGAAGATGCCAAGAAACAATGTAAATTGTCGATAGGCGATGAAATCGAGATTGCAATCAATTGGGAGCGCAGATTCGATAACATGCAAAGGCACTGCGGCGAACATATTCTATCCGGAAAGTTTTACGAGCTTTTCGGTGGAATCAATCGTGGTTTCCACATGGGAGAGGAATATATGACCATCGACATTTCTCTGGAAAAAGACCCTGCATATGACAAGGTCACCTGGGAAATGGCGAAGGAAGCAGAGCTCCGCGCCAATGAAGCAATCTGGGCAAATCTACCTGTCATTACTCGACATTTTGACAATCATGATGAAGCTGCCCGCCTTCCTCTGCGCAAAGCCCTCGCTCTCGACGAAGATATCACTATCGTTTGCGTCGGCGCCATCGAAAACCCTGCTGACTGTGTAGCCTGCTGCGGCACGCACCCTTCGACCGCCGGACAAATCGGTCTGATAAAAATTTACAAGGTTGAAACGAACAAAGGAATGTACCGTATCTACTTTGAAGCCGGACAAAGAGCGTTCCGGCAATATCAGCAACGTTACGACGTCTTATCTTCACTGGAAAATCGTCTATCTGCGGGATTCGATGATTTACTGGACAAGTTCGCCGCTCAAAACCAAAAGAATAGAAGTGTTCGTGACGAGCTGTATCAGCTGAAAAAATGGGTTATTTCTCGTGAAACCTCGGAAATTAAGGCAACAATTACACCGGCATTCGTCAAAAAATACGATAAATTGTCAATTAACGATTTGTTAGAAGTCGGCAGAGGATTGAATGGTTGTATCCCCACTATCCTTTTTTTAGTTCATGAACCGACAAATACTGTCCTACTGTTTTCTGACAAACACGACTGTGGCAAACTGGTAAAAGAAAATGCCGATATCTATGGAGGTAAAGGCGGCGGTAATAAAAATTCCGCCAGGGCTATTTTTTCCAAGGCGGATTACACAGATACCTTTATTGACTTAATCGAAAAACACCTGCGCTGACAGGTGTTTTTTACATATATCATATGTACGATGTGCACGTTATGCCTTTTGGCTCCCCCGCAGATTCATAATCGCAATGGATGCCAGCACCAAACCAATTCCGACAACCTTACCAAAGCTTATATCCTCCTGAAAGATCGCAAATCCGATAATTGCCGCTACAACGGTTTCAACAGATGCAATGACCGGCACCTTGGAAGTCTCCAGGTTCATAGACAACCCTCTCATGTAGACGAAATACGCAACAACAGCTGTGATCAAGCCATATGCAAATGCCGTCACCACAAAGGAAGGCGACAGAGCCGCTGCCATTTCACTCCACGGATTTGCTGTAAATCCCATCGTCACAGCAGCAAATAAAAAGCTATAAAAGGTTACCGTCGTTGTATCATAGCCCTTAACAATCGTACCGAAAATCGTCAATAGAGAATATAGAAATCCCGCGGCTATGCCAATCAAAACGCCATATCCCAAAAAATCAACAGTTCCCAGGTTTCCGCCTGTCACTGTCAACGCACAGCCAACGATATTGATAAAAAGACCTGCAATCTTTCTCGCGCCGATAGCCTCTTTAAAAAAAATCCTGCTCATAATACTGACAAATACTGGTGAAGTATACAGCAAAACTGCTGCTGTCGCGATGCCGGTGCTGCTAATTGCCTCAGTATAAGCGTAATTAAACAACGCCTGACAGACTATTCCCAGAATCGCACAAACCAGTAGCCCTTTTCCGTCAATTAGTAAGAGTCTTGTACCACCAGTAACCAGAATAACCGGTATGATCCAAAGTGTCGCTGTCGACATGCGCAGAAATACCACTGTCGCACCTGAAATGCCGTAGCCTCCCAGGAAATTAACGAAAAGTCCCAGAGTTCCCCAAAGACATCCGGCAATAAAAACATAGATATATCCTTTATTAAAATGCTTCCTCATAATACTTCACCGTAACAAAGAGGAGATCCGCATGCGGGTCTCCTCTAGAATCCTAAATCAGATTTTTCATCTTTACTTTTAGATTATTCCTCTTCCATTGCCTTCATATCAGGATCGAAGTGGAGCGTACAGCCAGTTGCAGCCTGGATGTCTTCTTTCGTGAAATCCGGGTGCAGCTCTGTTACCCAGATACCGTCTTCTCTGACTTCCATCACACCCATCTCTGTAATGATCTTGCTGACGCATCTTTCTGCAGTCAGAGGCAATGTGCATTTTTCTAAGATCTTGTGATTACCCTTCTGGGTGTGCAGCATAACGATGATAACCTCAGGGCAACCTGCACAAAGGTCCATAGCGCCGCCCATGCCAGCAACTTTCTTGCCTGGAACGATCCAGTTAGCCAGATCTCCGTTTTCAGCAACTTCCATCGCGCCGAGAACAGTAGCCTTTACATGACCGCCTCTTACAAGACCGAAGGATTCAGCAGTGTCAAAGAACTTTGCTCTTGGCAGTGCAGTAACATATACACCGCCAGAATTGATGATATCTACATCTGTGTTAGTTTCATCAGCAACAGCATCGATACCTGCGAATCCATTTTCAGAGTGGCAGGTTACTGCAATGTCATCTGGAATATAGTCTGCTACCATGGTAGGAAGGCCAATTCCCAAGTTAATAAAATCGCCGTCTTTAAATTCTTTTGCGCATCTTTTCGCAATTCTCTGTTTTAAATCTGCCATTTCTTTTCTCCTTCCACAATAGCGTCTACGAGAACGCCTGCAACTGCAAAGTAGTCAGGATCAATCTCATTAATCTCAACAATCTTTTCTGGTGCAATGATAGTATGCTCTGCAGCGCCTGCCATTACATAGTTAAAGTTTTTCGTTGTCTTGGAGCAATAGTAGTTACCAAACTTATCTGCTACAGTAGGTCTGATGAAAGCGTAGTCAGCGCGCAAAGGCATCTCGAACAGATACTTCTTACCTTCGATTTCTACAACTTTCTTTTCTCTGCCCAGCTCATCAAGTTCCATCTGTACCGGAGTACCAACACCTGTCGGAGTCAAAACACCGCCAAGACCATAAGCCGCAGCTCTCAGTTTTTCGGCCAGAGTTCCCTGTGGAACCAAAGTGCACTTCAAAGTGCCTGCTACCATACCATCCCCGATCAGTGGGTTCATACCTACATGGGAAGCGATAATGTGGTCAACCATGCCTGCTTCGAGCAGCTTTCCAATACCTCTTGCCGTCTTAGCGCCGTAGGTTCCTACTGGCAGACCGCCATCGTTACCGATTACTGTCAAATGCTTAACGCCTTTTCTAACTAATGCGTCCATGATTACTTCCGGAGAACCTGTTCCAAGGAAGCCGCCGACCATGATGGTCATACCGTCTTTAACACCTGCAACTGCTTCATCAGCAGTCATAATTTTGTTAATCATGTTGAATCACCTTTCTATAATAAATATAGGATTAACGAACTCATAATTCCTGCTATCAGGAATCCTTCCAAAACTGCAATATCCCATCATTATTATATGCCTGTCCGTTTCGAAAGTCAAGGAATCATCAAAAAGCGAAAGACGCCGAATCTCGATCTTCAACGCCTTTCGGCATTTTGACACGCTGTATTTAATTTTGCTGCGTAACTTAACGGTCAGCAATGTTTGCCTTACCCTGCCAGCCTCTCTTTTCAACTTCCTGCATGATATAGCTCATTACATGTTCCGCATACTTTCCAGGGCCAAAACCTGCGTCATAACCCAGTTCCTGTGCCAGCTCGTGGGAAATTCTAGGGCCGCCGCAAGTCAGGATCATCTTATCGCGAAGTCCTTCTGCTTCCATCAGTTCTACCATCTTAGTAAGCTGCTGGATATGAATATCCTTCTGCGTTACAGTCTGAGATACCAGAATGGCATCTGCATTGACTTCCTTTGCCTTTGCGATTAACTGTTCACAAGGCACCTGAGAACCCATGTTGTAAGGAACAACATTCTTGAATCTTTCCAGACCGAAGTGACCGTGGAAGCCCTTCATCTGAATGATCGCGTCGATACCTACTGTATGTGCGTCAGATTCGATAGACGCTCCTACAACGGTGATATCTCTGCCGATATGTTCGCCGATCCATTCGCCGCATTCCACACGATCCATAACAGTACCCTCTACCTTAGGCACGTTGATTGCTGTGAAATCGATCGTCGGCTGTGCGCAGCCATAAACGTTAAAGAATGTATATCCTGTTGTAAGTTCACAGTAGTACGCTACATTCGGCTCAGTAAGGCCTAATTTCTTTGCATACTGTTTTGCACATTCCTCTGCTTCTTCACCGTATGGTACAGGAAGAGTGAATGATAATTGAACTTTACCGTCGTTTAATGCGTCGCCGTAAGGCTTAACACATGTTAAATCTACACTGCTAGTTGCTTTGCATTCTGTTGTCATTGTAGCACACCTCCTTATTCGTGATCCATAAACAATTCAATGAACGGATTGAAGTAGTTTTCACCTTTAGTGCAAACGCCTTCCAGTCCGTGACCACCGTCAAACGGACGTTTAACGCCGCCGAAGATACCCTTTTCAATAGTGGAGAAGAGACCTTCTTTTTCTACCTCAGCAAGGAGCGCGTCAGCTTTGCCCAGCACTTCCTGTGCTCTCTTCTGAATGATACCGTCCTTCTTAAACTCTACTTCATCACCGATATGTCTGCAGTTATTGAAGATATAACGAGCGTTTTCGATGGAAAGATATCTGTCCTGCATCAGCGGTGTATGAATCGCTTCTGTCAGCATACCTGTCAGCAGGATGGACTGATTGGTCCATACAGTTACCAGGTTGAACAGCGCGTCCTGCAGATGGCCTCTGAAGATGTTGCCTGTCATAAACTTTGTAGGCGGCATGTATTTTAATCTTGCCTTCGGGAAGATTTCTCTTGCCATCTGTGCCTGAGACAGTTCAAGGAGGAATCCGTCCTCAGTGGATGGATCCATTTCAAACGCATGGCCCAGACCCATCTGTTCTTCAGGAATATTCGCAAGTACCGCGAACTGTTCGTTAATGAACTGGGAAGCAGTTACTGTATGCGCTGCTTCAATAGCATCGTCTGTAGTCAGATAATTATCTTCACCGGAGTTAAAAATAATACCGCAGTAACCGATGATAACACGGCTCATGAACTGGTCAACCAGCGTTCTCTGCATATTGATATCTCTGAACAGGATGCCGTAAATAGCGTCGTTTAACATAACATCCAGTCTTTCCAATGCACCCATTGCAGCGATTTCAGGCATGCACATACCGGAGGAATAGTTACAAAGTCTGATGTATCTGCCAACCTCTTCACCAACCTCATCCAGCGCTTTTCTCATGAGTCTGAAGTTTTCCTGCGTTGCGTATGTACCGCCGAATCCTTCAGTTGTAGCGCCGTAAGGTACATAGTCCAGCAGGGACTGTGCAGTTGTACGAATTACCGCAATTACATCTGCACCCTGCCTTGCAGCAGCCTGCGCCTGAATCACGTCTTCATAGATGTTACCGGTCGCAACGATTACATAGATATATGGTTCAGGACCTTCGCCGATGGTGTCAAGATATTCCTGACGCTTTGCCTTCTGCATATCGATTCTTTCAAAGGTAGCTTTGATTGCCGGCTTTAATGCCTCAGCAGCTTCCGCCTGTGAGCAGGTAGGAAGCTTAGTGATATCCAGCTTGCCTGCTGCCATTTCTTCGGCGATTTCCTGCGGGGTCTTGCCGGTCTGAACGATGGCGTTTCCCATCCAATAAGCAGCGCCTGTAGACAGCGCGCCCTCGTCCTTCAGCTGATCTACTACCACATTCGGCAGCGGAGTGTCAACATCGTCTACACCGTCGACACCCAAAAGTCTCAAAATCGTTCTTTCTGTGCTGACAGTAGTATGTCTGTCAATGAATTCCTGCATGTCGTGCGCGATATTTGCCGCATGCTGACGAGCACTGTCGACTACTTTTGGGTCAAGGTTCAGTTTGCTTTTCATCCTAATAGTCTCCTTATTTCAAATATTTTTTCGCTCCATCGATAATTTCCTTACCGATACCGAGCATTTTCGCAATGTTTAATGCATCCTTAGGTATTTCACGATTTTCCGTCACCTCATAAAGCCTGTAATCCATGTACTTACCGATGATATTAATCCGCTCTTTTCGGTTTGCATAGCGCAATTCACTGTCAAGCCGATTAAAATCCACATCCGCAAGACCGCGCACCTGCATATTAACAACGCCAGGTTCCTCACAGGCGGCCTCAAAATGCGTAGTGATCAGACTGATATATGGTTTTTCCATTAAATAATCTACCAGACTTCGGGTCAAAGCAAGACCCTCTACCGGGTTAGTTCCGCTGGCAATTTCATCGATAAGAAGAAGGGAGCGTTCCCTGCCATTATCCAGAATTTCTTTCAATTCTTCCATTTCACTGCCAAAACTGGAAAGTCCGCGTTCCACCGACTGACTGTCTCCTATAAGAATTTGCATATAATTCGACAATCCAATCCGCGCCGCTTTACACGGAACAAAAAAACCATATTGAGCCAGAATCGGTACTAAACCACATAGCTTGAGGGAGATTGTCTTTCCTCCCATATTTGCGCCGGTGATACAAGTAACGCCGTCGCGCAAAGAAATGCTTACAGGACAATAGTTCTTCTTCTTTGATAAAAGGATATCTTCTACCTGCAGCTGACGTCCTTCCGTGATCTCTACCACATGCTCATCTACGATCTCCGGTTTGACACATCTATGCCCGTCAGCATAAAGCGCCTTTGCCAGAGTGAAATCCAGTCGGCCAATTCTCGCACAATTGTCAAGAAGCGCCTCCTGGAAGTTACCAATCTCCCGAGATAATCTTTCTCTGATGATCGTTTCTTCTTCTTCAATCTCTGTATTCAAGTCTTCCATCTGTCCAGCAAGACCAAATACAGCCTCATTCTTTGTCAGCTCAAAAGTCACTGACATATAATCCTCATTTACAGCCTCCAGATCTGAAATCTGTCTGGCCTTTTCCAATAAATCACTGGATTTCGGAATTACCACATCAAATTTCGGTGTCAGAACAATGCCATATTCCTTCCGAATTTCCTCTTTACGCGTTTTTTGTTCACGACGAATGGCAATTTCCAATTGTTTTTTTTTCTTCCTAAACGCCGCCAACGTCTCAGAAAAATCATCATAAATATAGAACGTATTCATTCGATCCTTTCGCGGATCCAGAATATCCAGAAGTTCCTCCGTATCTTCTAACAAAAATTCCTCCGGCATGTCCGTCTTCGCGTTCCGGCAGATCTTCTCGATAGACCGCATGTTCAGCAGCAGTGATTTCACTTCATACAGCTCTACCACTGATAAAGCGCTTGTACTGCTTCGCTCTATCGTATAGGTTACGTCCTTCATCACCATAAAGGTTTCAGAAAGCAGGCTAATCTCCTTCTCATTTTCCCGAGCAAAGTCCATCATCACTTGAACTCTGTCCAGCTCCTCCCGCAAAGCAGCTTCCTGTCCGGGAAAAAACGGTTTCGTTTCTTTGAGAACTTTCTTTCCAAAAGGAGTATTGATATCCAAATGATTCATCACATATTCCAGTCCGGTTTCCGTTCTGGTTTTTACATTAGCCAGCCTTTTGCCAGCTCCCTGCAGCATAGCGCTATCTCCTTTCAGTCAACCTACATTCTAACGTCTATTACGGGTATCTCAGGCAAGGCCGTCTGCATTGCCTCCAGCAATACGCCGTGATCAAAAGAATATCCGCCAGGCGCAAAAGGATTCACTGTAACCGCGGCCACAGTAATATTATCCAACACCCTGACAGAAAAACCCTTTTTAATCAGCTGCCGCCAACCAATAGCGTCAATAAATATCTTGGTTGGATCTTTCAGGACAAACTGTACCTGCTTCAGCCTTGAAGGATGAATATCCGCAATGACACTATTTGTAAGCGCCCCTGGAATATACACGTATTCAGTATCTTTATCAATCGCTTCGTCGATAAAGCGGCTGCCGCCGAGCCCCGTCAAAAGATCCAGTTTTTCTGCCCGATCTCCTTTTATCAGCATAATTCGATCTTCCTTAATGTGATCGATAATCAGCTTCCTTGCATCTCCGTCCTCAAGAACAGGCAGATTATACAGATTAACAATATGAGATGTGTCCTCCACTACCTTCTTCAGGTTTCTTGACAAAACAGCTCCTGTTGCCAGAATAATAGCATCAGAAGTCTCCGGCGAGGCAATGGACTTTCTATCAATAGCGCCATCGATGAGAATCAACTCGCATCCCATGTCAAACATCTCCGCGCACATCTTCTTCGTATCAGCCGTTGCCACCGGTCCCGCGATTTGCACATATCCGCTGTCCGCCACCCGACAAAGCAGCAATTCCCCAATAGACGTTCTGTAATTGGATTTCCTCACGATTTCCAGACCTGCCTCAGCTAACTCATAAAGCTGCGTCGGTACAGACACAATCGTATCTTCATAGAGATATACTCTCGGTTTATCCGTTCCCGTTACCAGATCTGTCGTCTCGCCATCTCTGCCGGTGGAAGTAATACCGAGCTGCATCCCCTCGTCCATCGCTTCTTCTATCAAGTAATTGAGCGCTGTGGTCTTTCCGGCATTTTTAGCCATACCGACGATGGAAATCGTCTTATATTTCGTTGATAAATCGTAGAGTAAACCCATAATCCTAAACCTATCTATAAAAAATATCTTAAAATCCTTTTTATCCTCCGGTTAAAATCCCAGAGGTACAGAAAGGGGACCTTTGGCCCCCTTCTGCTATTTAACTGCTTTTATTCGTGCTTATTTCTTTCGTGTCTCAGCAGGTTGGCTGGTTCCATAGATTTGATCTGTAATCCTTCGCCTAATGCGGATACACCCTGATACTTATAAGTCTTCTTACCGGTGCAGTAGTCGCATGTGCACTTCAGATCCGGCAGACGAGGCTGCGTGTAAGTGGTGATAACGCCTTCATAATTTCTGAGAATTACCTTATCAGGAGTCTCGGAAATGATGTACTGCGGCATTACCGGAGTCTTTCCGCCACCGCCCGGCGCGTCAACTACGAATGTAGGAACAGCGTAACCGGAAGTATGTCCTCTCAGACCTTCGATGATTTCGATACCCTTCGCAACGGATGTTCTGAAGTGTTCGATACCTACAGACAGGTCGCAGATGTAGATGTAGTAAGGTCTTACTCTGTTCTTAACCAGCTTCTGTACCAGTTCTCTCATGATGTGCTTACAATCGTTAACACCTCTGAGGAGTACGGACTGGTTACCAAGAGGAATACCTGCGTCAGCAAGCTTTCTGCATGCTTCCGCTGCATCTTCCGTGATTTCCTGCGGGTGATTGAAATGTGTATTCAGCCAGATCGGGTGATACTTTTTCAGCATGTTTACCAGATTGTCGGTAATTCTCATCGGCATTACAACCGGTGTTCTGGAACCGATTCTTACGATTTCCACATGATCAATTTTTCTCAGCTCGCTGATGATGTATTCTAATGTATCATCTTCTACGCACAGAGCGTCGCCGCCAGACAGCAGTACGTCTCTGACAACCGGAGTTTTTCTGATGTATTCGATACATGCATCGATATCTTCTCTGGATCTTGCGCCGTCAGTCTCACCAGCAAGTCTTCTTCTGGTGCAGTGTCTGCAGTACATGGAGCACTGGTCAGTGATCAGGAACAGAACTCTGTCCGGATATCTATGTGTCAGACCAGGAGCTGGGGAATCAGCGTCTTCGTGAAGCGGGTCAGCATCGTCAGCTTCAGATCTGTGCATTTCTGCCAGAGTCGGAACTGCCTGCATTCTAACCGGATCTCTCGGATCATCTGGATCCATCAGGGAAGCATAGTAAGGTGTGATACCTACCCTGAATCCGCCGATAACCTTTTCAATGTCAGCTCTCTCCTGCTCAGTCAGGTTGATTACCTGTGCAATATCTTCCACAGTGGATAATCTGTGAGATACCTGCCAATGCCAGTCGTTCCACTGCTCGTCAGTAACATCCTTGAACAGAGGAATGTCCTTCCAATTTCTAATTGCCATAATAAATCTCCTTAAATTTACGGTTTAATATATGTGTATGATTATAATCACTTAGAAAAAACCGCAGCCCGCAGGGAGCTGCGGCAATACTGTTATACGACTGATTATGCGTACATTTCCTGGAACAATTTCTTCAGGCCTTCGTGTTCTCTCAGGCACTGCAGAGTGATAGCAGCGTGTCCCTTGGTGTAGCCGTTACCGATAATCATGTTAACGTCTTTACCAACGCCTTCTGCACCCAGAGCAGCCTTAGTGAAGCTTGTAGCCATGGAGAAGAAGTATACCAGACCGTCATCCTTACAAGCCAGGATGGAAGCCATTTCTGTATTTTCGATATTTACACAGTTGATAACGATATCAGCCAACTGTCCGTCTGTTAATTCCATAATCTTGTTGTACATACCAACAGCATCAGTAGCATCGTGTACGAAGTATTCGTCAGCCAAATCTAAGTTCTTAGCTCTGGCTTCAGATTTAGGAGAACCAGCTACGCAGATAACCTTACCAGTTACGCCAGCTCTTTTCTTTGCCTCATACAGGCACAAAAGACCGGATTTTCCGCCGCCACCGATAATAACTACAGTCTGTCCTGGTTTAACCAGTTTCGCAGTCTGAGCAGGAGCGCCGGCAACGTCTAATGCAGACAGAGCAAGTCCTTCTTCCATATCTTCAGGAAGCTTTGCATAGATACCGCTCTGGAACAGGATTGCCTGACCCTTGATGTCTACCTGGTCAATTTCAGGTCTTACTTCTAAGATTTCTTCGATTACCAGTGGAGTCAAAGACAGGGAAACCAGCGTAGCAATTTTGTCTCCTGGTTTCAGATCGCCTACATAAGCAGGTCCTACTTCCTTAACAGTACCGATCAGCATGCCGCCGGAACCAGTCCAAGGGTTCTTATGTTTACCAGCTTTAGCAACGATGCCAAGCATAGTCTTCTTGATTTCTTCGATGTCGCCGCCTGCCCTTCTTTCAATTTCAGTAAAAGAAGCAGAGTCAATGTTCAGAGTCTTAACGTCGATCAGCACTTCGTTGTCATAGATTTCCATAGTGTTGTCGATAACGTCTGCTGGCTGTGGCAGTACGCCTTTTGGTGAAATAACTCTGTGGGTTCCGTAAGGGCATCCTTTTTTCATAATAATCATCCTCCTAAGAATTTAATATAAAAATTTAAATTTTATGCCTGTGCATAATTGTTGACTAACCTCATTATAAGTCAGCCGCGAAGCAGTGTCTATACTACAAATTCTGTGAAACCTTCGGATTATTAAAAAAATAACGATCGAACCGTTTTGTGTTCGTTTTCTAATCAATATGAACTGAATTTGGTTCGATCTCTTTAAAACATACTTTACGCATAAAGCTCCGCGAACAATTTCATAATCCTTTCATCTTCTCTCAGCACCTGAAGCGCCGCATTAGCATGTCCTTTTGTGTAACCGTTTCCAACAATCATAGTAACATCCTTGCCTACGCCCTCAGCGCCAAGCGCAGCCTTCGTGAAAGAAGTCGCCATAGAGAAAAAGTATACCAGACCGTCGTCTTTACACGCAAGAATAGAAGACATCTCCGTATTCGGAATGTTTACAACATTGATAACAACATCCGCCAACTCTCCGTCTGTCGCTTCCATAATTTCATCATACATTTCGATGGCGTTAGTGGCATTAACAACCAAATATTCATCTGCACATTTTACAGACATGGCTCTGTTAAGAGATTTCTTGAATCCATCAACACAGATAACCTTTCCGTTTACGCCAACTTGCTTCTTCGCCTGCCAGCAGCATAAAATCCCAGACTTTCCGCCGCCTCCCATAACAACGACCGTATCGCCAGGTTTGCAGATCTTGGCAGTCTGCGCAGGCGCTCCCGCAACGTCGAGAACAGACAGAGCCAATTCCTTTGGCATATCCTTCGGCAAAATGCCATAAAGTCCGGATTGGAATAAAATTGCCTGCCCCTTTATATCTACCTGATCAATCTCAGGCCGTACTTCTTTGATTTCCTCAATCTTCAGAGGTGTCAGAGAAAGAGATACTAATGTCGCAATTTTATCACCCACTCTTAAATCACCTTCATAATTCGGTCCAATTTCCTTCACCTTACCGATCAGCATGCCTCCGGATCCCGTCCAAGGATTCTTATGCTTGCCTGTCGTCTCTACAATGTTCATGATAATTTTCTTAATTTCTTCAACGTCGCCCTCCGCTCTCTTTTCAATTTCCGTAAAAGAAGCGGAATCTATATTCAGCGTATGAACATCGATCAGCACCTCATTATCATAAATTTCCATCGTGTTATCAATCACATCAGCAGGCTGCGGCAGCGCTCCCTTTGGACTGATAACTCTGTGCGTACCGTAAAGGTCACCTTTTTTATAGATCTTGTTTTCCATATATATTACTCCTTTTTTATTATTATATCCGTGCGTCTCATTTCGTAAAAGCAAAATTCATGCCAAAATTAAAAACCCACTGTTTCCAATGGGTTTATCCTTTTCTCGTGATGAAATGCAGATATGATCGAACCGTTTCCAGCTCGATCACTTTCGATACGATTCACTTTGTGTTCACCTTCCTACAGTTCATACTTTTTCTTCTTTCTTACAAGCTGCGTCTGGCTGATCCCGAGAGCTCTCGCAACCTTTCGCGTAGATCCGAAATTTTCGCAGGCATGCTTGATGATATTCTTCTCAAAATTCTCTACCATTTTTTCCATATCCATATACTGACCCGTTTCTTCTGACACAGGCAGGCTAAATTCTGTTCCTTCGAAAACTTCAGCATGCAGTTCCCGCATTACATCAAGCAGCGAAATTTGCTCACCCTTGGCGGAAATCATCAAACGCTGCACCACATTCTCCAATTCCCTGATGTTGCCCGGCCACTCGCATTGCTTTAAATACTCTATAGCGTCTTCATCAATCTGACGCTGAATTTCAAACTTATCACTATACTTTTTCAGAAAATGACGTACCAATGCCGGAATATCGCCAGTCCGTTCCCTCAGAGACGGTACTCTGATCCTTACTACGTTAAGCCGGTAATACAAATCGCGCCGGAACACCTGTTCCTCAATAAATTCCTCAAGGTCACGATTTGTCGCAGATAGAATGCGTACATTGGTCTTAATCGGCGTCGTACCTCCTACACGGAAAAACTCCCCATCCTGAATAACGCGCAGCAGCTTTGCTTGCATATCAGCCTGCAGTTCGCCGATCTCGTCCAGAAAGATAACGCCGTTATCAGCCAGTTCAAAATATCCCTTCTTTCCTGTCGCGTTAGCTCCTGTGAACGCACCCTTTTCATATCCAAAAAATTCCGATTCAATCAGTGTTGGAGAAATTGACGCACAATTCACCTTTATAAAAGGCTGCATTTTTCGACTGCTGTTTTTATAAATAATGTTGGCAACCTTTTCCTTGCCGACGCCGGTATCTCCGGTAATCATCACATTGCAGTCATACTTCGCCACCGTGAGAATCTCATTAAGCACCGACGCCATCGCCCTGCTTTCACAAACAAAATCCTCCAGCATGGTTTGCCGTTGACCCGAAACCTCCATAAGGCGTGTCTGGCGGTTGATTGGATAAGACGGATCATCATCCATAGAGAGATTCGTTTCTACCGCTCCCTCAATGTATGGAACCAGGTCCTTTACGATTTCGATATCAAATTCATCATACGCCTCCAAATATCCGTCAGCGCAACGGATATCCAGTTGTCTCGAAATAGATTCCGTAATATACAGCGCAATATTATAATTGTTGATCAAATTAGCAAATACCACCGTGCCGCCGCTTTTTGTCGCCAATATATTGATCGTTTCCGCCCCCGGAATATCAGCGCAATTAACCGACAAATCAAAAAGCGCATCCGCTTTCAGATCTTCCAGACATTCCATCGGCTTAAGAATATCCACATAGTGCACCTCTGTAAAAACACGGCTGATCAGTTCGTCTATAGACCTCCCCTTCAAAACCATATCCGTCTTTCTATCCAGCAGGCAAACTACCTCCGCATCCTCTCGAGCAACCTTTCGAATCGCATAGCCAAACAAAAGGTTAGAAAGCAAATTGTTGCCTACAACCAGAAACTTCCGCTTTCCCACCGCAGTATTGCTGATCCTGTACAACGTGCCCGACTCATCAAAAGCAAAAAGCAATAAGTTGATTGGAATCCCCTCCGGACGTCTGACCAGCGGCACTTCATTATACAGCACAGCGTAGCCTTCTATCTCAACCTGTCCAAAAGCCCTGTCGATAGATAATATTTTATCTATATAAATAGGAACTGACGCCAGCGAAGCATTGCACAGCACTTCATCACCGGGCACAAATCCTTTCTTGTTTTCATATTCAGAGCCAATCTCCGCTACCACTCCATAGAATAATCCTCCCGTATCGGTGACAGGATTATGCAGTTTTCCCCTCCGGATAACGATATCCATGATCTTTTGACGGATTCGCTTCTCATTATTATTAGCCTCCAGGCAAATCTGCTTAAAGCTGGTCCCCTCAATATGTATCCTGCGGATATCCACTCGTATTTCCTCCGCCGCAATAGTACGGCTGTTATCCAGCCTCCATGCGGAGGTCGGCAGCACATGCTGCGGCTCCAGCACACGATTCGTTCCATAATTTTGGGTCATTTTTAATTCGCTCCTTTTTTCAGTGAACTCTTTTCGGTTCAATTGCTGTGTAATTTCAATAATACCCCATTGGCACACAATTTGCAATTGTTATTTATGTTTTTCCGATATATAATTGGAGTATAGAAATCGTTTTTAAGTTTAACAAAGGAGAATGAAACAATGGAAGAGAAAATTACATCATTGATCAGAGTCAGAATGTCTGCAAAGGACGCTCACTACGGCGGAGAATTAGTTGACGGCGCGCACATGGTTCACCTGTTTGGCGACGTAGCTACTGAGCTGCTGATCAAATTAGACGGAGACGAAGGTCTGTTCTGCGCTTATGACAACGTAGAATTCCTTGCTCCTACTTACGCTGGCGACTACATCGAAGCTTACGGTGAAATCACCAAGATCGGAAACACTTCCAGACAGATGAAATTTGAAGCAAGAAAGGTTATCGTATCCAGAAAAGACATCAACGCTTCCGCAGCTGATTTCCTGGAAGAACCAATCGTAGTAGCAAGAGCTACAGGTACTTGCGTAACACCAAAAGACTTCAAGAGAAAATAGTTTTTTCAGTTCAAAAGGAGACTGTGAAAAAAAGTCTGTAAATAGGTAAAAGAAAAAGGCCTTCTATGGTAAAATCAAATTATCATAGGAGGCTTTTTAAAATGGCAAAGAAAAAGGAAGTATACAAGGTAAAACCACTGACAGAAGGAAAAAAGAACATCATTGCAGCATTACTGGAAGAATACGACATCGAAACAGCAGATGATATTCAGGAGGCCTTAAAAGACCTATTAGGTGGCACCATCAAATCCATGATGGAAGCTGAAATGGATGAACATCTCGGCTACGGTAACTATGAACGCAGTGACAGCGATAATTACCGCAATGGTACAAAATCTAAAAAAGTACGCAGTAACTATGGAGAGTTTGAAATCAGTGTACCACAAGACAGGAACAGTACGTTCGAACCACAGGTAGTAAAAAAGCGTCAAAAGGATATCTCTGAGATTGATCAGAAAATCATCAGCATGTATGCAAGAGGGCTTACCACAAGACAAATCTCAGAACAGATTGAAGAAATCTATGGATTCGAATGTAGTGAAGGTTTTATCTCTGATGTAACAGATAAGATTCTGCAGGAAATTGATGACTGGCAGAAACGCCCTCTAGACGAAATCTACCCAATCATTTTCATTGATGCGGTACATTTTTCAGTCAGGGAAGATAATCAGATTAGAAAACTGGCAGCTTATGTAATTTTAGGATATACTCTGGACGGGATGAAAGATGTCATTCATCTTGAAATTGGAGAGAATGAGAGCAGCAAATACTGGCTAGGTGTACTAAACAGCCTAAAAAATCGAGGAGTCAAGGATATCATGGTCATCTGTGCAGATGGACTTAGCGGGATCAAAGAAGCAATTCAAGCAGCCTATCCGGATACGGAGTATCAAAGATGCATTGTACACCAAATACGCAATACGCTGAAATATGTGTCCTACAAAGATATGAAAGCTTTTGCCGGAGATTTGAAATCAATCTATCTGGCACCGGATGAGAAACAAGGATATGAAGCATTGCAAATTGTAACAGAAAAGTGGAATGATAAATATCCAAACGCGATGAAGAGCTGGGAGAAGAACTGGGATGTATTAACGCCCATCTTCAAATTCTCTATAGATGTGAGAAAGGTGATTTATACGACGAATGCCATCGAAAGTCTGAACAGTACCTACAAGAAATTGAATCGGCAGCGCACAGTATTCCCAAACGACAAGGCACTATTGAAATCACTGTATCTTGCAACCTTACAAGCAACGAAGAAATGGACACAGTCTTTAAGAAACTGGGGTAAAGTTTATGGAGAATTTTCCATCATGTATGGGGATCGTTTTCCTGTTTAATACAAAATAAAAGCATGCAAGGACTCCTTCAGAGAAAGGAGTCCTTGACATGGCTAAAAACATGTATTATATTATTTTCAACTAAGAACTATTGAAATTTCAAAGGTTTCATAGTTTCAAATTACCATAGAAGGTAATTTACAGACTTTTTTTCACAGTCTCTTCAAAAGCCCTTGCCGGTCTGGTACTCCCGGCAAGGGCTTTTGTTTATTCCCCATATACAATTACACCTGCAGACCCGGCATCTGCGCCTCGGTAGTTACAAAGCTTGCCATAGCTGACGCGCAAACCACGCCTGTTTCCCTGTCGGCAGCTTTTGCCATGCACCGAATCATACGTCTTCCCACATTCGTATATTCGATGCGAAAAAGAAAACTTTTCCCATTCATCGGTTTCAGATAGCTAACAGAAATGTCAGACGTAGACACCATCTTTGCCGAAAGCGCTACTGCTCCAATTCCCATGCCCGTATCAAAGATGCTGCAGATAATACCTCCATGAACACCCCCGTAAGGATTCAGCATCCACTCCTGCGCCTCAAATGAATATTCTACAAATTTCTCCTCCCGGCTGCAGTCCTCCAACTTTATATTCAGCCGCGCGTTAAGCCGTTCAGGCTGCATCCGATTTCGCTGAATAATCGTCTGTATTTCTTTTGCAAATTCGATGTCTTTCATAAACTCATCTCCATTCTTTTCATCATAGTCATTGTACCATGCCGCCAGTGGAATTCAAAGAAGAAACGCAGTCCGACCAAATATATCTTCAGCCAAACCGCGTTCCACTCATTCAACTATTCTCCAATAGCCCTCATACTCTTTTCCTGTTTTTCTCGAATCGCTTCAGCCAGCATCATATCCTTTACCTTCATCAGTCTGGTCTGATTGCCGCGTTCATTTTCATCTAGCTTCATCTGAATATAGCGAATCGTTGCCTCCAGCTTCGGAATCATTACATACTCCAACGCGTTAACCCTACGGCGCGTCTTTTCCAACTCTGCGGCAAGCAGCGCGGTTTCCTTTTCCTTCGCTGCCAGATCCAAAAGCATCGGAAACAATTCTGCCAACGCCGAAATAGCATTGTCCAGCTCTCCTGACGTACGGGCAAAACCATACGGAAAAATGTTAGACGAATCTTCCGCTGTAGTTTTAAAAGAAAATACTGGCACATCTACGCTCATGATATTCTTATTTCCGACCTCCAGGACAACGCCTTGTTTCGGAAACATCAGCGATTCTTCCATAACCTCCTGACTCATGATCGCGCTGGCTACCGTAAAATTCTTATATACTACAGCAAGTCGTTCTTCTACTTCCTGACGAAGCCGACCATTTTCCCGCGCCAATTCCAGAAACTCCTTCATCAACTCGTCACGCTTATCCTTCATCAGCTTGTGACCGCGAGAAGCCGTTTTCAAACGCTTTTTCAGAGACGTGAGCATCATTCTTGTAGGATTCACATTCATTCTTTCTGCCATGAATCATCACCTACCCTAAATACTTTTCGATGTACTCGTCTTTAATTCTCTTTAGCTCACTCTTTGGCAACAGTTTCAACAGTTCCCATCCTAAATCCAAAGTATTTTCAATTGTTCTGTCCGTTTCATAGCCCTGAGAAACATACCGCTTCTCAAATTCCTGGCTGAACTTAGCGTACATCAAATCAATTTCCGTCAATGCCGCTTCACCCAAAATTGTCATTAGCTCCAAACACTCTTTGCCTCTGGCGTAAGCAGCAAATAGCTGATTCATCGTATCTGCATGATCCTCACGGGTCTTACCGTTGCCAATGCCTTTATCCTTCAGACGCGACAGCGAAGGCAATACGTCGATAGGCGGCTTGATACCCTTTCGGTACAATTCACGAGACAAGATAATCTGACCTTCCGTAATGTATCCGGTTAAGTCAGGAATCGGGTGCGTCTTATCATCCTCCGGCATCGTCAAAATCGGAATCATCGTAATAGAGCCCTCCTGCCCTCTCTTACGTCCCGCTCTTTCATACATCGTCGCAAGGTCTGTATACAGATAACCCGGATATCCCCGGCGTCCCGGTACTTCCTTACGAGCCGCGGAAACCTCGCGCAGCGCCTCTGCATAATTGGTAATATCAGTCAAAATAACCAATACGTGCATACCCAGATCGAAAGCCAGATATTCAGCAGCCGTCAAAGCCATACGCGGCGTAGCGATACGCTCAACTGCCGGATCGTTGGCCAGGTTCATAAACATGACCGTTCTGTCTATTGCGCCGGTACGTCTGAAGTCCGCGGCAAAGAAATCGGCCTCCTCATAGGTAATACCAATGGCCGCAAAGACAACAGCGAAATTACTTTCTCCGCCGATTACCTTTGCCTGACGAGCAATTTGCGCCGCCAATTCAGCATGAGGCAAACCTGAACCTGAGAAAATCGGTAATTTTTGGCCCCTGACCAGCGTATTCAATCCATCGATGGCGGATACGCCGGTTTGAATAAATTCAGCCGGATAATCTCTGGCCGCCGGATTCATCGGCAAACCATTGATGTCAAGTCTCTTTTCCGCAATAATCTCAGGACCGCCGTCCATCGGTCTGCCCATACCGTCAAAAACACGTCCCAGCATTTCCGGCGATACGCCAAGCTGCGTCCCTCTGCCCAGGAACTTCACCGAGGATTCCTTCAGATTGATACCCGCGGCGCTTTCAAAGAGCTGCACCAGCGCGTCGCTTCCATTGATCTCCAAAACCTTGCAGAGACGTTTTTCACCGCTGGGCAGCAGAATTTCTCCCAGCTCATCATAAGTTACGTTTTCTACATTCTTTACCAGCATCAAAGGCCCGGCGACTTCTGATATGGTCTTATATTCTTTCATCATCGTTTTCCGCCTCCTCACTGATCAAATCCGCAATCTCACTGCGGAGCCGTCCCATCGTTTCCTCATAAGCGGCTTCAATTCTATCTTCCTCTATATACTTAAACCTGCCGATCGCTTCCCTTACCGGCAAAGAAGTCAGCTTTCCAAAAGGAGCGCCTTTCGCCACCGCCTCTTTAGCCAATTCGTAATAGCCCAGAATGAGTTTCAGCATTTTAAACTGTTTATTCAGCGACGTATAGGTGTCCACCTCATGGAAGGAATTCTGATGCAGATAATCCTCTCGAATAGACTTGCTGACTTCCAGTTTCATTCTATCCTCATAGGATAACGCATCTACGCCAACCAGCTGCACAATCTCATCCAACTCCGCTTCTTCCTGCAGCAGCATAATCGCTTCCTGACGAAGCTTCGGAAAATCACCGCTGACATGATCCTCATACCACTTTGTCAGACGGTCCACGTACAGAGAATAGCTCTGCAGCCAGTTGATCGCCGGAAAATGGCGTTTATACGCCAGCGAAGAATCCAAACACCAGAATACCTTTACGATACGCAAGGTCGCCTGAGAAACCGGCTCAGAAATATCTCCTCCCGGCGGAGAAACCGCGCCGATTGCAGACAGAGCGCCCATACGTCCCTCCTTGCCCAGCGAAATAGTCCGGCCAGCCCGTTCATAAAACTGGGCCAATCTGGATCCCAGATACGCAGGATAGCCTTCTTCACCCGGCATCTCCTCCAGACGGCCTGACATTTCACGAAGCGCCTCTGCCCATCTGGACGTTGAATCAGCCATTAATGCCACCGAATATCCCATATCCCTGAAATACTCCGCAATGGTGATTCCGGTATAAATAGATGCTTCACGAGCCGCAACCGGCATGTCGGAGGTATTAGCGATGAGTACGGTACGCTTCATCAAAGATTCTCCGCTTCGCGGATCCTTCAGCTCCGGAAACTCCATCAGTACGTCCGTCATTTCGTTTCCTCGCTCACCGCAGCCGATATAGACTACAATATCCGCATCAGCCCACTTAGCCAGCTGATGCTGGGTCACTGTTTTTCCCGAACCGAATGGACCTGGAATAGCCGCTACACCACCCTTTGCGATCGGAAATAACGTGTCGATAACACGCTGTCCAGTGATCAAAGGCATTTCCGGCACAAGCTTTTCCTTGTAAGGGCGTCCCTTTCTGACCGGCCATTTCTGCATCATCGTCAAAGAGGCAACCGTCCCGTCATCCTTTTTCACTCTGCATACGACATCCTCTACGGTAAAGGAACCGTTTTCAATACTTTCAACCGTTCCTGCAACGCCATAGGGCACCATGATCTTCTGCTGAACAACGACAGTTTCCTGTACGGTTCCGATGATATCTCCAGCCTCAACCAAATCGCCTGGCTTTACCGCAGGAACAAATTCCCATTTCTTCTCTCGATTCAAAGACGGCACACTGATACCACGAGTGATATTCGCGCCGGCCTTTTCACGCATAGCCTCCAGCGGACGTTGAATACCGTCGTACATCGTCTCAATCAATCCAGGACCCAATTCTACCGAAAGCTGCGCGCCCGTAGATACTACCGGCGCACCTGGTCCGATACCTGCTGTTTCTTCATATACCTGGATGGAGGCCATGTCGCCTCTCATCTCTATAATCTCACCGATCAAGCCCAGGTCTCCAACACGAACCACGTCAAACATGTCCGCGGATTCCATACCGGAAGCCACCACCAGCGGGCCCGATACCTTTACAATTTTTCCTTGGCTCATCTACTTTTCACCTCCAAATAGTATATCCGCGCCTACAGCACGTTCGACAGATTTCCTTACACTGTTCATTCCCGTCCCTAAAGCGCCTTCCTTGCCGGGCAGCGGGATGATCGCCGGAAGCCTGGCGTCTTTATACTGCTCTATATCCTCTGCCAACTCTACTGACAGACCTTCTGTAATATAGATAATCGCATATTCGCTTCTTGCAAGCCGATGAAGAATCTTTTTCGCTTCATCACTCTGACCACAGGGAAATACATCAAGTCCCACGGCTTTAAAGCCGAGAACAGAGTCTCTGTCGCCAATTACACCTATTTTATACATATGGTTCCCTCAATCTTTCCCCTATCTGCTCCGGCGTAGATCCAATCAGAATTCCCGTCAAGATGATACGCAAATTATCAATTTCAACTTCCTTCGCATACCAATATCCGGCAATAGGCACAATGCCGAAGGAGTAATACTTCGCCTGTTTGTTAAATTCCATCATCTTATCATCACACAGCTTTTCCAGGAGAGAGAAATCACCGGTTTCTTTGATCTCCCTGCCGCCCTCTGCCATAGGCTCCTGCAATCCATAAGGCGCGAGCTTTTCCGCCATCTGCTCATAGGGTTCCTCATAGCAGGAAATAAACAGCTGCTCACCGATATTTCCTCCCGTCAGGAATACCTTTTGAAAGAAGGACCAGGGTTTCCTGATCTGCCGCAGCCGCACAAAGGTCTTCAAATTGAGGATATCAATCTGACGCTTAACAATACCGATCAGAAAATCCTCCTTCGTTTCCTCTGCTGCAGCCAGCATTTGACGATAACAGGCTTTATCCAAAATGATATCGATTTCCTGTGGATCACCGCCTCTGCCAAACAGATCCGTTGCCTCTATAATCGCCTCTTTCATATAGACCGGCATGAACATATAGTTTCTGTCCCTTACCATAGCCACAACTCGCTTCCAATCCATATCGCCGGTAGACACCAACAGATCTTCATCAGGCGTTATTCCCAGAAATTCCGCTTTCAAGCAGACCTTCACATTGTGATAGTCATAAGGAAACAGGCACAGCGCCAGTTCCTTTCTCTCCGGAAGCGTATCATATATCAGATTAAACAGCTTATTCTGCTCCCTTCTGATAAACCACTCTATATCATTATCATAAAGTTCCTTCGCTTCGCCGTAACCAAATTCACGAAGAATGCCTTCTGCCGCAGCCAGATCTTTGCAGGACGCCAGGCGCATCATATCCTGCCTGTTCATCAGATTCTTGACGAAACTCCCTATATATGCGTCCGCAAAGATGTATTCTTCTGTTTTGCGTTTTGCCATAGAATCTATCTCCTTACTCAAACAATCTGGCAGCTACGTCTCCAACCAGCTCCGCCCGGTTCTCATCTACCAACGCTTCAACCGTGCAGTTTACGTAGACTGAACCGTTTTTCAGCAAAAATCCGCCGCGGATATCTCTCGTTTCCTGAGACAACGTAAAGCTGCTGTTTGCAATCCGCTTCGATGCGGTCTTTACCAACTTATCTCCGATATTTTTCAAGTCTGACGGACTGAGAATCAATTCTCCTGCCGTTGCACCTGTATCAGCCAGCAATCGAACTAAAAACGCGGTATAAGCGTCTCCACCCATAGAAGTGATTCTCTCAATCGCCTGTTCAAAGCAGTTGGCGATCAGCTTTTGCTTTTCTTCCAAAATAACTTTTCGCCCGTCGATCTGTGCTACAGATCTCCTGCGGCTGATCAACCGCTCCTTCTGGCTATTACCCTCAGACTCCGCGCGTTTCAAAATCTCATCAGCCTCAGCCTTTGCCGCTGACAAAATCTCAGAGCATTCCTTCCGCGCCTGATCCGCAGCCGTATCAGCCTGCTCCTGCGCGTCACTGATAATCTTCGCAGTAATCTTCTCTATACTCATTTTACGGTCACACCCTTCATCAAATACCCAGGTTGAACAACATCAAGATGGAAATCAGCAGAGCAAAAATGGCGTATGTTTCAACCATAGCCGCATAGATGATACCTTTAACCATTTGATCCGCGCGTTTGCCAAGTAACATGATGCCGGACGCCGCAGTTTTACCCTGCGCAATACCGGACCAGATACCTACAAGGCCGATAGGCAGGCCGGATGCAAAGATATACAATCCCTGAGACAGAGACAACTCCGCCATACCGCCTCCCAGAAGCCCAATTCGAATAAAAATCAGAAAAGCCATCAGCAATCCATAAATTCCCTGCGTACCAGGCAAAGCCTGCAAAATCAGCGTCTTACCGAACTTCTTCGGATCCTCTGCCAAAACGCCTGCCGCCGCCTGTCCTGCAATACCAACACCCATAGCGCTTCCTATACCAGCTGACGCAGCTACTGCCGCACCAAGTAATGCCCATACATTTCCTGTAATCATTTTTTACCTCCATTAGATTCGTTTGTCAAACGAACATACTTTGTATTCTTTCTAAACGGCTCAAATTCTTCCCCGCCGTCTTCATAAAACTTTCCAAAAAATTCTATATACTGCAGCCTGCTGGAATGAACGAATGCACCCAGTGCATTGATTGCCAGATTAAACGTGTGTCCAATCACGAATACCACCAGCAATACAATCGTTCCTGCCACGCCGCCTCCCATAAGCGAACCCATGGTATTAACTACAGTCGCGATGACGCCTGTAGCCAGTCCCAGCGCCAACAGTCTGGAATATGACAGAATATCTGAAATATAGCCTGTCACATCATACAATGAGGATAAACCTCCTATAATCTTACCGACGCCCTTACGGTCGCGTCCTCCTGTCAGAAGTAAAATCAACGCGCCCGCGATAGCCATATACATACCCGGTTTTACCAGCGCCTCCGACAGACTTCCTCCCGCGAGCCACATCGCCGCGCCCAGAATAACCAGATACCAGGAAAATACATCAAAGACCGCATCCTTCCATTGCCCTCGTTTGATCAGCATGGACGCCTTGATACCCATGCCCAGGAAAAGATGGACAACTCCAAATACCAACGACCAGATCAGCAGTCTGGTTGGGTCCTCAATCGGATTAAACCATAACGGTTGTATAGTAATCTCCTTGTGAAAGATCGTCCTTGCGGCAACCTGAAAGAAATCACCGAACCATCCGCCAAACATAGCTCCCCAAAATACAGTGCTGATACCGCAGTACATGAACATCTTGATCATTCTGTAAGTCATGCCTTCCAAGGCAAACTTACGCAGTACCACAAAACACGCGATGGCAATGACCAGGCCGTAGCCTGCGTCTGACAGCATGATCCCGAAAAACATCGCGTAAAACAGCGCGAAATACTTTGTCGGATCTATACCCCTGTAATCAGGCAGCGAGTACATCTCCATTACAGATTCAAACGGATATACCAGACTGCTGTTGGATGTCAGTACCGGCACATTTTCTCCATCCTTCGGATCCCTGTAGGCATAACAGCATCCGCTGTCGCTGAGAATCTTGTCCACTGTGTCAGATGCCGGTTCAGGCACCCATCCTTCCAGATTAAAGGTTCTCTTTGTTTTAAGCAGCTTGCTTAGCACTCTCTCCCGGTCACGCTCAATAACCAGCTCGTCGTACAAACACGCGATGCCGTCCTTCAGGCTATACAGACTTTCAATTTCTTTTTCTACCTGCTTCAAGCGCTCCTCTGCCTCATGAATCTCTTTGATAATTCGCAGTCTGTTTTCCTCCGCTGTACCGACCCAGCCAGCAAAAGGCACCGGCGTGAAACCATGCTGCTTCAAAATGGTCATTACATTTTCCTGTTCCTCTTTCATAGTAATCACTACCAGATAGATCAAGTCCTTATCTCTGCCCATTTCAGTCAAAACCACAGTTTCTCTGCCATCATAAACCCGCTTCGTAAGCGTATCCATATTAGCGGTAGAAGGAACAACTCCCAATTCCGCCACAGTACGCCTTGTTTCCGTCAGCTCCAGTGGCAGGTCGTAAGAAACCCACGGGGTTACCGCTGCTAAATCCGCTTGTCTTTTGTTGATTTTTTCCCGCAGCTTATGCATCTCCTCACTGCGCTTCAAAACCTCTTGAACATCATCAAAAAGCTTCTGTCTCGCTTTCACGGTTTCCGCAAACGCGGACTTTTCCATGGCTTTGCGGGTAAAAAACAGCGGACTCTTCGCCGTAGAATATCTTTCAAGGGTATCCAGGGCGATAGACACACGATTGATTTCCGCATCCAACGCCGTAACTCTGCTTTCATCGCCGTCGCGTACCGCCAGGTTCTTCCAGCCCTCATCTTCTGTCAACCTTTGACCCTGATCAGTAATCTGTACAACGCCTGCTTCCATCAGATCCGATATGAGCTTTTCCTTTACAGTGTCCAGGCCTATGACAGCCACCTTTTTCATTCTAATGATCGACACTTGCTCCCACGATCCTTTCCGCAATATAGTCTATTACTTTATCCTCTCTTTTCTTCGCAGATTCTTTCATCACCCGGCAATCGTCTCTCGTCTTTTCAAGAAACGTCTCATACTGTCTATCTGCTTCGGCCTCGCCTTCTGCAACAAGGGCGTCGTATATTGACTTTCCCTTTGCTCTGGCCTCGTCAGTAAGTTTAACCGCCTCAGATCTGGCGGCTTCTAACGATTGCTTTGCATCCAGCTTCGCCTTTTTCAGAATTTCATCAGCTTTTGCCTCGCTGTCCCGAATTTTTGTCAATTCCTCAACAAACATCGGTTCATCACCTCCTATCATATTCTATTTCTCTTTAAGCTTTGTGGATAAAAACAAAAAACTTTATCCTTATATAGTTTATACCACCAATTTACTCAATCAAAACACAAAATTACCAAAATTTTCACAGTTCTATCCTTTATCTACCCTATTATATGCAGAAAGAGGCAGAATAACTTCCGCCTCTTTCATGTATTATCTGGGAGAAATATCTTCTGTTTTAAAAATAAATTTTACACTTTGATAATGATCGCCGCTGCCCCACGCGTCATACTCCCTTGCCGCCGCGCTCATAGCGCGCAGTCCGTTCAGCGCGTCTGTCAATTGACCTGCGGACAAGCTCCCAAGCTGCGCCATCAATTTATCTGACATCTGATTAACGCCCTTATTTAGCGCGTCCGCCCCCTTCGCCAACTGCTTGATTCCATCCGTCAGTTCTTCCTCCTTACTTCGCAAAGTTTTCGTTCCATCGAACAATGTCTTTGCTCCGGCATTAACCTGACTGATTCCCTTTTCTAACTGTTCCTGACCTTTTGCTAAAGCCTCCGTGCCCGTTGAAAGCTGCTTCGCACCATCGGCTGCAAGATCAATACCTGCAGAAAAATTCTTTGCTCCCGCGGCTACTGTATCTACGCCTGACGTGTAGGCCTGAAGACCTGCATAAAACGCCGTCACATCGTCTAACTGTTTTTTCAGAGCCGATGCTTGCGCCGCGCCTCCTGCCGCCGCCTGATCTAATATCTGTCCATAATTATCCGGCGTCAGGCTTACGTTCATGCCGGCCGCCTGTAAATTCTGCGAGGCTGACGCGAACACAACGTCTACAATCTGTTTTGCTCCTGCGTTTACCGCGCCGCTGGACTTACTTAACTGGGATAAACCCGCCGACAGTTGATCTGCTCCGTTTTTTAGTTCTCCTGCTCCTGCATACAGCGCATCCGCGCCTTTCTGCAGTTCTCCCGTACCCTTTGTCAGCTGCCCAACGCCCTGTTTAAGCGCCTGGGTTCCATCATATAGCTTTCCCGCGCCGGTCTTTAAAACCTCAGTGCCCTCCATGAGCTTTTCAGCGCCTGCTGACAGCTTCAGCGCTCCGTCGTCCAGCTTCTTCGTTCCTGTCACAAGTGCATCCACACCGTTTGTCAGCTTTTCCATCTGATTTCCCAGATCAGATAAATCCGTATGCCCATCTATGTCAAGCTCCGCGAAGACATCACTGGTAACAAACGTATAAATGGTATCCAGTTCAAAATCCGTTACATCCGCTGACACCGTTACAGTCTCCGGCAAATCCACCTTTGACGCGGCGCTTCCCAGACAACCAGATACCCCTGGCAAACTAAAGCCCAGCACCACGCTTCGGCTTCCATCATCGGTCTTCTTGCCGCCATCCACTTGAATATCAGAAAAGCGGCTGTTATCAAGTACCATACCGCTGACCGCCAGGAATGGCACGCATGCACCGTTTGTATACGTGTGATTCTTGTACGTGATCCGCATCACTACATGACCGCTTCTGCCTGCCAGCTTGTCAGGCTGTATTTCCTTGCCGTCCAGAGTGTAACGGATTTTCATCGTTACAGGAAGCTGGTAATTCTCATACCCATCATAGTGAAGGGTTCCTTTTTCACTGATAATCCGCTGATTTTCCTTCCCTCCGGCGTTCGTCAGCACATATACAGTTTCATCCTCTGATATGACTTTTTTGTCAATTTCTTTCTCACCGCTATCGGACTTTGCCGCCGGCTGATCCGCGAAAGCAGTAACGCTGACCGCGCCTAAGGCCACCATCGCCACCGTCAAAATTACAACCAAACATTTTAATTTTCTATTGTTTTTCATGCTGCTGTTCCTTCTTTCTTTCTATTTTTATATACCCCTCTCATGCCGCCGGTAGTATTCATAATCAGACGGTCAAATAATCTCAGGAATGCTGGCAAAATAAAGATAACTGCCAACATGCTGACTAAAGCGCCTCTGGCCATCAGACTGCACATCGAACTGATAATATCAATTTCCGAGTACAAGGCTACGCCAAAGGTTGCCGCAAAGAACCCAAGGGCGCTGACCAAAACAGAAGGAATCGATGTATGCAGCGCTGTAATAACTGCCGTATCTCTGTCCGCGCCGGATATTCTTTCCCTTTTATATCTGGTAGTCATCAAAATAGCGTAATCCACCGTTGATCCTAACTGTATTGTCGTCAGGCAAATCGGCGCGATAAACGGAAGCCAGGTTCCTGTATAATATGGAATACCCAGGTTGATAAAAATAGCAAAATAGATCGTCATAACCAGAATGACAGGCAAGCTGCCTGATTTTAAAACCAGCGCGATGATCAGGAATATCAGTACGATAGATACAGCGCTGACCAATTTAAAATCCCGATCAGTCGTCTTCATCAAATCCTTTGTGCAAGCCGCTTCTCCAATGATCATGCCCTCTTTATCATAATCCTTTACGATATCATTCATAGCGGTCAGCTGGCGATTAACCTCCTTGCTGGCAGTCCTGTACTCACTCATGGCCAGCATCAGCTGATATTTACCGCTTTTCAATGTGCTTACCGCTTCATCCGGCAAAATTTCCTCCGGAATCGTTTTGCCAATTACAGAGTCCAGAGATAACGCCGTCTTAATACCGTCAACCCCTTCCAAGCGTTCCGTCATCTGGCGGACATCATCTCGGTTCAAGGTCCTGTCTACCAGAATCATATGGGTAGCTGCCATGTCGAATTCATCCATCAGCTTTTCGTTAGAAATCACAAAATTCATATCCTTCGGCAGCGCACCGCCCATATCATAATAGATATTGGTATTGTTATATCCGTATATAGCCGGTCCTAACGTAATAACAAATACCGCCAAAAAGATCGGGCTTTTCTTCACTACGAAAGACGCTGTTTTTTTCATATCCGGAATGATAGATTTATGCCGCGTCCTTTCAATGACTTTGTCAAAGGTTAAAATCAGGGACGGAAGAATCGTCACACATCCGATGACGCCCAGTAAAACGCCCTTTGCCATGACAATACCCAAATCCTTTCCCAAGGTAAAGCTCATGAAACACAACGCGATAAACCCCGCAACCGTTGTAACTGAACTGCCGATAACCGACGCCACCGTATGGCTGATTGCCGCTGCCATCGCTTGATTTTTATCATTTTGCCGTAGCTGTTCCTCCTCATAGCTATGCCACAGGAATATGGAATAATCCATCGTTACCGCAAGCTGAAGCACGGCAGCAAGTGCCTTTGTAATATAGGATATCTCTCCAAGGAAGAAATTACTCCCCAGATTGTATAAGATCGCCATACCAATGCCCGCCAGAAAAATAAAAGGAATCACCCAGGAATCCAACAGCAGCACCATGGCGGCAGTAGCGCAAAGCACCGCGAGTCCTACATAAACCGGTTCTTCTGCTTCGCACAGGTCCTTCAAATCCTTTACCAGCGCCGACATACCCGTCACATAACATGTTTCTCCTGCTATTTCCCTGATTTTTCCTACCGCGTCTATGGTCTCGTCCGCAGAGGTCGACGTGTCAAAGAATACTGCCATCAAGGTCGCGTCCCCTTGATTAAACGCTTCGTAATACTTATCCGGCAATACTTCCAGCGGAATATCTGTCGAGAGAAGATTGCTGTAAGCAATTACAGAATCCACATGCTTCACTTGCTCGATTCCCTCTCGCAAGAGATCCACCTTCTCCGGGCTCTGATCTTCTATGACAATAATAGAAAACGCGCCCTTCCCGTAATCATCCATCAAAATATCCTGTCCGGTAACTGTATCCAACCCTTCCGGCAAGTAGGTCAGCATATCATAATTGATCCTTGTGCCCAGCATACCTATCACAGAAGGTATGCACAAAAGCACACACAGTATAAGAATCACCTTACGATGCTGAACTACCGCATTCGAAAATTTTTCCATATATGATATCTCTCCTTTCTCGATGAATCAACTCTTTCTTCAAACTATGGAAAATTATATCGCTGGTTTTTACAGTTTAAAATAATCAAAGAAGGCACGATGCATAAATTTCTTGCATCGTGCCTTCTTTGTATAAATTATCAGATTTTTTACAGCTTAGAAGCTATTTCTTCGATTTTTCGAAATCGATTATTGATTCCGGATTTTTTCATCGGTGGATTCATCATCTCTCCCAGTTGAACCAAGCTTGCCTCCGGATATTGCATCCGTAGCGTCGCCGCTTCTTTCAGCTTTTCCGGCAGAGACGCAAAGCCTCCTGCCTCCTGTATCCTCTTAATATTCTCAATTTGCCGTTGAGACGCATCCAGCGTCCTGTCCGTATTAGCAGTATCACAGTTGGTCATGCGAACAGCTTTGTTAACCATGTTCTTTTGAACTTTCACATTCTCATATTCTAACATCTGTATGTGAGCGCCCATAATCGCCAGAGTATCGCAAATATACTCCGAACTTTTCATATAAACTATATATTTATCCTTTCGCTCCACAATTTTAGCAGAAAGATCTACAAAGGTATTGATCATCTTACGCAAATCTGCCGCCAGGTTTCTGCTGGCGCAGACAAACTCCAGGTGATAGCTTTTGGCAGGATCACTAACGGTTCCGCTGCCCATAAAAATACCTCGCAGATACGCCTTTCGGCAGCACTTGGTTTTTATCAGATCGCCATAGATGCCATCAGAAATATAGTTGTTTCCTTCTCGAACAAGAAGGATTCCCGTTTCACGCAATATCTGTTCGCTGCGCATTTCCGGTCCGATAGTCAGAAGATAAGCCCGTCCTTTTTTCGGACCCTGGATTTCTCCCACCTCCAGCTCCGTCTCCACTTGAAAGTACTCCTTGATCAGTTTCTTATAATGGCGGGCTACAGCCGGATTGTCCGTAGTAATGACAATTTTAAATTTGCCGCCCCCCGACAGCCTGAGGCTGCCGGAAACCCGTAGGAATCCCGCGATCTCCGCCAGCTGACAGCACTTCCTTTCCGGTTCTATTCTTGATAATTCATTTTTTGTTTCAGTTGAAAATGACAATTTTCCCTGATCCTTTCCGCGGAATTTTTCTCTGCTTCTGCAAAAAACGTCTGCCACGCGGGCAGACGTTTCCTATACTAAATCGTATATATGCTCCTATTTTCTAGGCGCCAGTCCAAGAATTTCTCTTGCTTCGTCCGGTGTAGCAACTTCTCTTCCCAGCAGCTTTGCCAGTTCTACAACCTTAGCAACCATCTGTCCATTGCTTTCAGCTAATACGCCTTTTTCCATGTACAGGTTATCTTCGAAACCAACTCTTACATGTCCGCCCATGGAAATCGTAGCAGCGGCAATATGCCATGCGTTCTTTCCAAGACCTGTCGCAGTCCAAGTAGAACCTTCAGGAATTGATTCAACCATATATACCAGATCTCTGATTGTAGCGTTCATCTGCACGCCCAACACGAAATCCCAGTGAATTGGCTTAGGCAGGAAGCCCTTCTTATACGCAGTCTTCATAGCAAGGTCAATCATGCCCTTGTCGAATACTTCACATTCCGGCTTGATGCCTCTTTCCTGCATAATTTTAGCAAAGTTGATGATTGTATTATCAGTATTGATAAAGATTTCGTCTCCGCCGAAGTTGCAGGTACCGCAATCCAGCGTTGCCATTTCCGGAGTAGGAACGACTTCTGTAGACTGCAGTCTCTCCAGATCAGTCATGCCAACTGCTCCGCCTGTAGACGGCTGAATGATAGCGTCCGGGCATTCCTTTCTGATAGCATCGATGCATTCCTGGAATCTGCCCTTGTCCTGTGTCGGCGTACCGTCGTCCCATCTTACATGAAGATGAATTAGAGACGCGCCTGCGTCATAAGCGGATTTTGCTTCTCTTACAATTTCCTCTACAGTGTAAGGAACATTTGGGTTCTGCTCCTTGGTTACTTCCGCGCCGCAAATACATGCGCTGATAATGAGTTTGTCCATTGGTCTTTCTCCTTTTATATAACTACTTAACATCACCCTTCGCCAGAATGCGAAGGATGTTCCTCAATGACTTATTATACCATTAAAGATCACGATGTTCAAGTGTCACTCTATATCCGTCTTCCCGAAAAACTTCCGCCATTTTGTTGGCCATCGCCACCGAACGATGCTGACCGCCTGTACAGCCAAACGCAATATTCAAATGATATTTTCCCTCTTTTACGTAGCATGGAGCGATAGTGTTAATCATCGATCTCAGTTGAACCACGAAATTCTGCGCTATCTCATGGCGCAGCACGTATTGCGACACCTTTTTATTATTACCCGTCAGCTTCTTTAAGCTTGGAACATAATACGGGTTCGGAATAAACCGCATGTCCAAAACCAAATCGGTCTCCATCGGAATCCCATGCTTGTACCCAAAAGAGGTTACGTTGACTGCAAAAGCGCTTTCCGGCTCCAATCCCACGAAAAGCTTTTCCATCTCCAATTTGAAGCCTGCTACCTTCATATTCGTAGTATCGATAATGTAATCTGCCTGTCTGCGCAGCTCAGCCAGTTTTTCTCGCTCCGCTTCAATGACCTCTCTTGTGGTAGACCCATCTGACAAAGGATGATTTCGCCTGGTCTCATTGTATCTTTTGATCAGCGTTTCATCAGAAGCTTCGATGAACAAAAGACGGCACTCTATGTCCTCTCTGGCTCTGAGTTCTGTAAGACACCGATTTAAATCACCAAAAAATTCTCCGCCTCGAACGTCAATGACAAAAGCCGACTGACGAATCTGCCGATTGGAATAGGCCGTCAACTCCAGAAAATTGTCAATCAGCGCCGGCGGCATATTATCTACGCAGTAATATCCCTGATCCTCAAACCAGTCTGCCGCGTTGGTTTTTCCCGCTCCTGAAAGTCCCGTAACAATGATCACCTTCATCTTATCCGTCATATCTAACACTCCTCTATATTGACAATCCTTTCCACGTCTAATCCTGCTTCCAGCGCCCGTTGTATACCGCCGGCAAAGCTGCCTACTCTATTAGGACTATGCGCATCGCTGCTGACTACAAACATGACGTCCTCTCTCGCGCAAAGTTTAATTTCCTCCATTGTAAGATGATCATGCCATGTGCTGATTTCCATCCATGTGTCAGTGTCAGCGCACGCCCTCGCAATCTCTCCTATGTCAAAACGGCCCTTATCTCCAGGGTGTGTTAAAATGCGCAGATCATTCTCATAAATAGCCTTTACCGTCATATCCGTATTTTTAACCATCAACCGCTTTCCATGAGACTCTGTAGCCAATCCATGAGCGTCCAGCCAGTTTCCGATGCAATATCCATGCGGAATCCCATAGTGATATCCACCGATAAGAAAATCAAAATATTGCAGCTCAGCCTCCGTCACATCCAAATACTTCCCCGCTCCTGCGGCCACGATGTTAGCTTCCACACCCAGATACAATTCTATCTGTGGGTATTTCTCACGCAGTCTGTCGATCTCCTTCCTCATCACAGGAAAGTTCCCGCGTTTTACACCGTAAGTCAGGTGTCCAGGGCCATGATCTGTAATGGCAAGGCCAGAAAGCCCTGCCGCCACGGCAGCTTTCACATTATCCTCGATAGAACCCTTTCCATGAGAAAAAGTAGTATGGGTATGATAGTCAAAGATCATCCGGTACTGTCTATTCTTCTCCAACGATTCGCACCTCCGGCTCCAGTCTGACGCCAAACTTATCATATACCGTATTCTGCACTAATCGCATCAGCGCGATGATATCATCCGCTGTCGCGTCACCGCGATTGATAATAAAACCGCTGTGCTGTTCCGACACCTGCGCGCCGCCAACAGCCAGACCCTTCAGTCCCGCGTCCTGAATCAACTTTCCTGCGAAATATCCCTCCGGCCGTTTAAAAAAGCTTCCCGCGCTGGGATACTGTACCGGCTGTTTCTCATTCCTTCTCGTCATTAGTTCTTTCATTTGGGAAGCAATTGCCTGATGTTCACCCTTTTCCAATCTCAGCGCCACAGAAACCACAATGTCGCCGCTGCTCTGCAGTACGCTGTGCCGGTAACCAAAGTCCATTTCACACCCTTTAACAGAACGCATAACGCCGCCGTCACGACTGACGACATTAACAAACTCAACAATATCCTTCATTTCACCGCCATATGCCCCGGCGTTCATAAATACAGCGCCTCCAATGCTGCCGGGAATGCCGCTGGCGAACTCAAAGCCCGACAGATCGGCTGCTAACGCCTGCTTTGCCACTACGCTCATCAGCGCAGCACCGCCGCAGATCAGAAGATTCCCCTTCACCGTGATTTCTTCGAACGCAGCGCCCAATTTTATGACTAAACCGTCAAAGCCTTTATCTCTAAACAAAGTATTCGATCCGTTGCCAAGCATAAGGAAGCTGCGGCCCGCCGCAGAAGCTTCAGTCAAAAGCTGCTGTAATTCCTCCACATCCTCCGCAATTGCCAACTCCGCCGCTCTGCCTCCGGCTCTAAACGATGTGTAGTCCCTCATATCTACATCAAACAATCTCTCCATCACAATACATCCTTCCTGTTTATATCATATTTATTAAATTCTTCATACTCCGCCGTCTCTGTCGGCAAATTCTTCCGTGCCAGACGCTTTTTGATATACCGGCTAAAGTAATAATAGATCACGGCAAAGACCGGTACGCCCAATACCATTCCGGTGAAGCCGAACAGTCCTCCGCCAACAATAATTGCAAACATAACCCAAAAGCTGGAAAGGCCTGTAGTTCCGCCCAGAATCTTTGGTCCGAGAATATTCCCATCAAACTGCTGCAGGCCCAGAACCAACAGCAGGAAATACAACGCCTTCACTGGACTGGCCAAACAAATGATTAAAGCCGACGGAATCGCGCCGATAAACGGCCCGAAAAACGGGATAAAATTTGTTACACCTACAATGGTGCTTACTAAAATCGTATACGGCAGCTTGAAAATCGTCATCAAAATAAAGCAGAGTATGCCAATAATCAGTGAATCAATTAGCTTCCCATTGACAAATCCGCCGAAGGTTCTGTTTGTAAAATAAGCAAACTCAAAGATCTCATCTGATTTCTCTTTATTCATGGTGGCGGAGATCAGTTTCTTCGTCTGCGCTTTGAATAATTCTTTACTGTTAAGAAAATACACACAGACTATGATTCCGATCAACAGGTTAAGCAAAGTCCGCAGTGTTATATACACGCCCATAGATATCTGCGCCATATATTCACCCACCATAGGCATTAAATCATTTTCTGTCCATTCCATAAACGTATCGCGGAACTTTTTGATCAGCACTTCTATTGCCTGCGCCGCCTCAGGATACCGGTCTGCCGTAAACGTATTCTCGCCCCACTCTATCAAATCGGTAAGTCTGTCAGGAAGCATCTGTATCAGCCCCAAAATACTGCGCACTGTTTCGGGCAGCACCAACGCGAAAAGACCTCCTACTATGCCGGTTAACGTCAGCATAGCCATAATCGTTCCCATAACCCGCGCCCAACGCAGCGCCATCTTTCTGCGCGGAAGGCGATCCTTCAGCACATGATACATTCTTCGCACAACAGTATTATATACAGGGCATAACAGATATGCCATCACCAGACCAAAGATAAAGGGTGAAAGAATATCCCTTATTACGCTCAATCCCTCTTGTACCTTATCAAAATGGACAATAACCTGGTAGAGTACAATCAAGGCTGCTCCAGCAGCAAAGACCGTCAGCCCCAGCTTTACATATCTGTCCTGAATTCTCCTCACGATAAACACCTCTTCCTGCCGCATTGATGATGAAAGCTATACTATCTTTATACTACCACAAAGCAACAGATTTTACCACCCGAATTAAAAATCCCTTTCACACGGTATTCTGCTTTACATCGTTCGTTTTCCTATTGAAGGCGCCAGCCTCAGCGTGCTTTTTTATTTCTTTTACCAATTAACTTCACAGACAGAATATAATAAATCTCCAAATAAAGGTATCTTCTTACTATGCATGTTTTTGTTGTTTTTGAATATAAAATATCCCCACATATACTCTAGCGAAGTACATGTGGGGCATATATATTGCTTTTCTACACTACATTGAAGGTTATCCTAAAAGAACAGCACAACTCGATACACCCATACATAATACGAGAATCCACAATTTTATATCCTTGTCCCTATAGACGATATACCGATTCATTAGATATCCTGTCCAAAGAAAAGCGATCATCGTAGTTGTAATAAAAAGCATAATCCCTGTTAAAGATTTCCAACACCGATCCGCAATTGCGCCCCAAAATACACTATATCCGATCTGAAAAACAAAATAATAGTTTATATTTCGCAAAATCCTATAGTTCTTACTCATTTATAACAACCTTTCATATAAAATTTACTTGTATGTTTCTAATCTGGTTATCTTATAATTTGGTTATATATATTATAATTCATTTTATTTAAATATACTATTTAATTCATCAAAAGTTAATATAATAATAGCTCAAATAGTTTAAAATAGATTTTTATCTAAAATATAGCCTAAAACATTCTCTGAAATCTACGTATTTTATTAAAAATCAGGCCGCCTCTAATTCTATGGATTGTCTATTGTAAGACCATTTTATAGTTCTACCGTATTTTTTACAACTTCTATAAGCTAAAGAAACTCCTGTAAATCCATTCAGCGAATAATCATAAAAAATATTAAATTTTTATAAATTCTCTCTTGACTTTTGCATACAAAGTCGTATAATTATCACATAGACCAAATAAATATTCGGAGGGATTACAAAATGCAGAAATCAATTCATGTAGATTGCCCAACTTATTTGGAATTGGGCTTAAAAAACGGCGAAGTATATACAATCAACGGAAAAGAACTAAACATTGACGGCGTAAAGCACGTTATCGACTACCTTTGTCAAGAGGTCAACGTAAAAGCCGAAGATGTGTTGACCAAGGTTAAAGCTATGAAACAGGATAACGGAGAAGTTACACTAAAGCTTTACAACGGCATGGTCAGCGCAGTGTAATCACATAGCAAAATCCTTTTCTTTTTAAAAGCAGGTATCATCCAGGTGATATCTGCTTTTTCATACCATTACCGGCCTCCCTGCCGCATCAAACGGTTCATCTCTAAATTGTCCCTTATAACCCTTTCTCTCCCTGATTTCAGGTAAGCGGCCAGGGCGCTGTTATACTCTTGCTCCGATAACGTTAAAAAATACATGTCCATACCGCAGTAGCGCAATTCGTATTCCAAGGCTGCGCGAGCGATTACCTCGCTGTAGTTATCAAAAGGATAAATGCGTATAATCTCATTATGTACATAAACCGCCCGATCCAAAGGGTCAGGCAGACTGCCGTCGTGAAGCCTGGAAAAAAGACGGCGAAGCTCGTCCTCTATTTCCTGCGGCAGTGCCGGACTGTGGCTGAGATGAAATAAGACCGGCGTTGTCCGGCGATAGGAAGCCTTCATCCCGCCGGAAATTTTTTGATAAAACTTGTCCAGGGTGGGCGGCGATAGTTCTTCGGAAAGACCCAGCAGCAGTTCTATCAAAGCGAACACGTCAACAAGACCTGCTACAAGCAAATGTTCCTCCAGGGTTGCCGTCAGATCATAGCCTCCTTCCACAATGCATTGTACGCGCTCACGGCTAATATTACTGCCCGAAAGCGTCAAATTCATCATGATCCAGTCAATTATTACGTTTTCTCTGCTGCTTTTATCTTTCATATCTAAAGTTTAACACAAAACACATGTCATATGCTATAATTATTTTTAAGGAGGAAAGCAGTTATGAAAATTTTGTTGATCAGTGATACCCATGGCCTTCAGCGCCAGGCATTGCAACTATATAAATACTTCACCGATATCGATTTGATCATTCACTGCGGCGACCTGCAATCTGATGCCGAATATATCGAGCAGGCGATGGATGAAACCCGCCGTGTACCCGTCGTCAGTGTCGCCGGCAATTCTGATCGCGGGGGAAATCAGATCCACGACCAGCAAGTCGTAGATACCCCGGCAGGAAAAATCTTTGTCACCCACGGAAATCACCAATGGGTTCAGTTTTTCAAATATGACCGGCTTGTAGAAGCCGCCAGAGAACAGGGTTGCGCCGCCGCTTGTTTCGGTCACACGCACATACCATTATCAGATCAACTGGACGGTCTCTGCCTGTTCAATCCGGGAAGTCTTACTGAGCCAAGAGAAGGTGATAAAGGAAGCTTCATGATACTGACTGCTACAGAGGAAGGCTTTTTTGGAAGAATACATTATTACGACCAAAAGATCTACGAGACAAAGCAAACTGTTACTACCGGAAATCCTCAAAAAACACAAAAGGTCACCGGAGGCTTTCTACGAAAGCTTCTCAACTACAGCGACCGGTTCTGATTCCGATTTACCATTTCATGCGATAAGTTAAAGGGAATTCGCGCCTTTTGTGCCGAATTCCCTTTCATTTACTGAATAAAGCAATCGCTTTAGCAGCAGCAAAGCGCGCTCTTATTTTCCCATCCGATAATAGGCTTCCATTTCTTCCTCCGGCACCATACTGCCTCCGGTTGCCCACAGAATGTGCGTAGCGCTTCTTAATTTATCCTTCAGATTATTCTTAATCAAATACCCCTCCGCTGACAGCACGTGTCCCGGTCCTGTAAAGGATGCGCAGGCCGACGGTTCTATATAAATTGACTCCACGTCAGCCAGCCTTGCCAGATATGGATATAGCTTCTCGTCATTGATCGTAAAGCATCCGTCTAGCAGTGTCTCCATAATGCTCCCTACCAGGCGGGATGGTCTCGCAACTGCCAGGCCGTCGGCCGCAGTCTTACCGTCTAAACCGATATCTCCCACCGCGATCTGGTCGTGAAGACCAGTCAGCATGCCCAGCGTCATACACGGCGCATGGGTTGGTTCTGCAAAGAAAATATGAATGTGTTCGCCAAAAACCTGCTTTAGGCCGAACGCCACGCCGCCAGGCGCGCCGCCTACGCCGCAAGGGATATAAACGAAGACAGGATTATCCTCATCGCATACAATCATCTGCCGCTTAAATTGATCAGCTAATCTCTTGGCCGCTACGGAATACCCCAAAAACAGATCGCTGGATCCTTCGTCGTCTACAAAATGACACATTGGATCCTTTGCCGCTTCCTTTCTTCCCTCTGCGACAGCCTTCTGATAGTCGTCCTGATATTCAATAACCGTAACGCCCTTTTTACGAAGCAGGTCTTTCTTCCATTGCCTTGCATCCGCCGACATGTGAACTGTAACCTTAAACCCCAATCTGGCGCTGATGATGCCGATGGAAAGTCCCAAATTTCCTGTCGATCCAACCGCTACGCTATACTCTCCGAAAACCTGCCGAAAACGATCCTCGATCAAAACAGAGTAATCGTCCTTCTCCGTGAGCATCCCACGCTCCATAGCGATAGATTCCGCTAATTTCAACACTTCATAAATACCGCCTCTGGCCTTGATTGAACCAGATACAGCCAAATGGCTGTCACACTTCAAAAACAGTCTGCCGGGGAAATCCCTTCCCATTTCCTCCTGCAAAAGCTGCTTCATACGGCCGATCTCCGTCAATGGGGATTCTATGATACCGCCGGTTTCTTCTGTATCCGGAAAAGCCGCCATAATATACGGCGCGAATCGTTCAAGACGCTTCTGCGCGTCTTCGATATCAGCCATGCCGAAAGGCAACTCAGCCTCCTGCCCTGCCTTCTCATTGAGCCAAAAGATCTCATCACAATTTATCATATTCTGGATCAAAGGATATTCCACAATCACCTTATCAATGTCCATAGGTACTCCTCCTATTTATCACAACACGCACGATCATTTTTTCAATCTCCATCCTTCAAATATTTTACCATACTTTTGCCGAAAAAAAAAGTTTCAATTCCGGCACAACGGTTCAGCATTTGAACCAAAAATGGATCAAATCGAGCAATTCCATCAAAGATCTTCTGCCCCACCATATCGTAACACGCTGGTTTTACGACATGAAAACCTTCCAATTACAAACTTTCTCGATTTTTTTGCGTTTGTTTTTTATATTCCCTTATTTTGGCACGCTTATTGCTATGTAATATAGCAACAATAACAAAATATTCCCGTCAGCCGCCGCTGACAAAGTAAAATTTTCGGAGGTATAAAAAATGAAAAAAGAAGAAATGCTGAAAGCCGCTTTTGAACACGCGCTGAACAATCCTGCACTGAACTTTGCTGACGATGATGTAGACGCTCTGGTCATGACCCAGGCTATGACTGAATTCGCAGCAAAAAACAACTATGATCTGACGAAAGAGGAAATCACTAAATACGTTGGCAAGCAGATCAAAAACATGGATGAAACTGTAAAGGACTTCAGCTATCAGAACAAAATGATGAACTAAAAAATTCTTACTTCAAAAGAACCTTTGACTTCAGTCCACCGTCAAAGGTTCTTTTTGTCATGCTGTTAATCTATAAATATCTTTTCTCGACCCAAAATCCGGTCAGCAAAACTGGCCGTTTTTTCCTCTAATCTATCCGCGCGTAAAATGCTGCCCGGATCATTAGCCGTCTCCACAAAAGCGAAATTCCCCGGCAAAATAAAATTCTTGTTAAAATTCATAGCGCTGATAATTTGCTCTGCCACAATATCTCCTCCGCTGTAGCCCGATATGACCAAAGCATAGACCCTCTTTTTCGAAAAATCATGAGTTCTGAATACGGCGGTCAGTCTGTTGATAAAGGCTGTAATGTTAGCGCTGACAGCATCATTATAGTTGGGACATATCATAACCAAACTATCGCACTTAATGATCGCCGGATAAACCTGCTCTACCATAATGCCGCCATAAAAACAGCCTCCCTGCTCGCCAAAGTGAAGACAGTCCTCGTACCGGCAGCCCCTGCAGTCCAGTAGCTGTCCATTACGCAGAGATACCTCTGTCACGTCGGCATCGTCAGCCAGACACCCTTTGATCCTTTCCCACAAAAGCAGACTGTTCGACGTCCTGCGACTGCTGGCATGAACCGCCAGGATATTCTGACGTTCCATCCAGGGCATCTGAAAATCCATCAGCCTCTCCACCAGCTTTCTGGTCATCAGCCTATAAGCGCCTGGATTATCTGTATCCAGAAGCTTACTCATTACGTTAAAATTATACAGTGACCCTGTGGCCTCTACTAAAGGTTTTCCTAAAAACGAACAGCCTGCCTGATTCGCGGAAAACACCAGACGTCGCGCCAAACTCTTTGTAAACAGTTCTCCGCTGCCATCTACTACAACCGCTCCGCAGGCGCCTGCCAGACACCCAGGATGAGCGCGAAAATATTCCAGCATTCGATAATATTCCAAATTTACGCCCGCTTCAGAAAGACAGATCGCAAAAAGTAATTTCCTGCCTCGAAGATCTCGCTTTGAAAGCGCTTCTACAGTCATAATGTATTCCGCCTGTATGCCGGAAATCGCGCTCTCCAGTACACGATCCATCCTGCTCTCTCGTTTAAATTCCCTGCAAAAGGGTTTGATTACTGTCAACAACATTTTAATTCGCCTCTTTTCATCCCAACTCGCACAGATTATGATACGCCTGACGAATCCTCTCAAAAAGCAGTTCCGGCAACGGTAAATCTTCGTAAACCGGCCCATCGGGCGTCATGCGGTTCTTTATACCCAGAAAAGCGCCTCGCTTCTGATCACCCAAGTAAATAGAGCTATAATGCCATTGCCCGCGCAAGGTCAGCAAAATAGAAATCGCCGCCGAAGAAAGCGCCGGCGCGATATAAGGCTTGAACCCCATCTCTCGTACCCTCCTATTAGCCTCTACGGTCAACTTCGTCAATTCCGCGGATACACTATCATCGTAATCTACGATACTATCGGCTATAACCAGATCCTCACCATGAGGGCCGTACGCTCTGCCTTCCGCACGATACCGGAAAAATCGGGAATCCTTCTCCGCGTAATACAGCGCCCGCGCGTTCATAACGCCTAATCCATACCCTTGAATTTGACTTGGCAGCAGACCTGAGGCATCCAAAAAAGCTTTGCACAACGGATCTACCGGATCTGATACCACTGCCACCATACCTTTGTATCCGGCCTTTCCCGCCATGCGTCCATAGTGAGCCGCCAGCTCCCGGTTAGCCGCCAGCTGCGCCATGCGTACGTCTCCGCCGCTCCCTATAGGAGGAACGCCTTTGCTGGCGCAGAAGATCAAAAGATCACAATCAAATAATGCTTCTGTCTGAACCGGTTCCACAGAAGGCAGCGTCTCTAACCCAAAGGGATACCGTACCTGATTGAGTTCCTGTTCCAACCGATCCATATTTGGTTCATAGATGTCGCATATTCCAATGGAACTGATCACATCGCTTCCCAGAAGCCGCAGTCCTATAAGGACTGTCATTCCCACATCTCCAAGAGCAAGAAGGTTCACGCGATTCCTTTCGCCCAGATGTACCGGACATTCCGATAAAGGCAGCGGCCGCAGAATCCCTTCCTCCTTACATAAATCCTTTATCCTCCTCATTTATCGCTTTCCTTTCTGCCGTGCTGCCCCAAACGAAGCCGCAGAAGCCTCTCAATATCGTTTTGAACATATACAGACGGCGCTAAATTCTCATCGTAATGAACGCCTTCACCGATATCAGGACGGCGAGGGTTGCTGATTACTTCGCCCAGCCTCTTCAAAGTCAGTTTTTTCTCGAAGGTGGCCTGATATTCCCGTTCCAGTACGCGTAGAACATCTCTCGCGTTTTCCAAACAGGTCATGGAATATTCGAAGATTGCCTCTGAACCAGCTTCCTTCATAAATGACGGCGTTGTGTACGGCAGAATCAGGTTGATCGCCGCGTCGACGTCCTTATCAATACTATCGCCTCCGATAAACGGATAGCAATCTCTCTCGTTGAGCCACAATTTCAGATTCGGCAGGAAATAAGCGCTCTCAACACTGCGGTTTCTCACCGCCATCAGATCTCTGGCGTTACCGGTCAATACCCCGACGATAATTTCTTTTACCTCCACCTGATTCGCTTTCAAAATCGGATCGAGAATATTCATACGATAGCTCTTGTGAAGAAGATCATCGATAAGAATAATGGGCCGTCCAAAGGATTTGATCGTCTTCGCCTGATTGTCCAACGCGGAATAGTGCTTCGATTCCGCAATCGTAAAGCTGTCCAGACGATTGGTAAAATATTTCTCCGTATGAAGCGCCTTTGTCACCGTATTCGGCACTACTACATCAGCAAGTGCTTTGCCAAACGGCACAGACATATACGGCCCTCTCACTCCATTCTTGCTAGGCTCTGTGGACACGCCGTTGAGACGCGCCACTTTGTTAATGATCTTATTATGAACCGCGCTGGTATTGAAGGACAGTACAATCTGACCCGGATAGATTCCTGTTAGCACACGCAGCAGTCTGCTATGCGCCTCATCGATGGCCTTCAATACCTCGGGATTTTTGTTCAGCGGATTTTTGATTACCGTTTCTACATCACGGAAAATGATCATAGGCGATTTCATATCTGCCGCGTAGATCGGCTGTTCGCTCCCCGGATCAGCAATATTGACAAATCCCTGACGGCGCAACGCGTCGATCACCCGCTGATTCATGCCGGCCTTATCTACCGGATGATATACCACATAAGCGAAATCTCTTGCCAAAAGCTCAGTCAAAATTTCCGTCAGAACAATTTGGTTCATGCCCGCGATAGATCGCCCTTTGCCGGAAAACATAGCGCCGATAACGGCAATTCCTCCTGCGGCGCGTTCTCTGATACGGGCCGCGATCGCCGGATCCTTAAACTCGGAAAGCAGCTGACTGGTTTCCACACGATGCGCCGCGGCAAAAGCAGCCATTTTCTTCTGACGCACGCCGCTTTCAATATAAACCGTTCGCACCTTCTCTCGATTAAGATAGTCTCCTATTGCATCCATACAGTATCCCCGATGCTCCAATTCTTCACGAATATCAGAAAGACAGTCCACTGTCCGATGTTCGTAAGCGCTGATATGAATTTCTCGAGACTGCAAAACGTGTTTATACGCAGGTTCCCGCAAATACAGGTTTCTGTCATAAATATAATTCTGCGCTACTGTATCGATCAAATTAGAAATATCCCTGTTCAAATCGATATTCTCTCTTATTCTGGTAGAACTGATATCCTCATAATACTTCTTCAAAGTCAGATTCAATACCTTTGCCGTGATCGGATACCGTTTTTCTTCCCCTGTATCCTTTTCCTGCTCATTGGATTCTCTGGCAAAGGCGATGTGATTTAACGTATGAATAGAATCCGCCTCCGGCAGCGCCTTATAGCAGGACGCATTTTTGATCACATCCGTACCTACGGCGATATACAGCTCCTTTCCCGCAAAGGTCTTTTTCAGCTTCCGGATATCCTCAGGGTTCGCAATATTCACCGGAATATCCTCAGGAAAAATGAACAGGTTATCTTCATCAGCAATGGACATGGTCATGATCTTTCTTCGCTGCAGCCGCGGCTGCGTATTTTTCGACCAGGAAAACTCGTCTAACGCCAAATATACGGTGAAGCCCATATTCCGGATGGTTGTGGCGACTGCCTTATGTCCCAGACTGAACGGGTCGAAAGTACCAGGAAAGAAAGCCACCTTCTCACTCTGTGGGAAATCGAAGTCCCCCATCTCTACATGATGTTGAGAAATATACCGGTAAATATGATTGAGAACCGCGGCGTTATTGTAAAATTCCAATTCATCCTCTTTCTTTTCCGCCAACAGTGTCATCAGCTTTTTATAGCTATGATGGAAAATCTCCGTCTTTTCCTCTAAACGCAGTCCCTTACCGCCGAAAATATGCGCGCCTATAGTCCAGAAAGCCTCCTGACTGGTCACTGTATTATATCCAGCGTAGGCCTTTATGATCAAGTTGATCAGTCGAAAACGTCGCCTCTCTCTCTTTTCAGCATTCTCCGCAAAGCGTCCTTTGTAAATCGCGTAATGCTCCGCCATAACACCCAAGGTATTGATTACAGACGATACTGCCATTTCATTGCCGGTCTGCATTATTTTCTGCAGCTCATCAATGGATTCATCCAGCTCCTTTGGCGGCAAATACAGCATAATAATGCCCAGATAGTCCGGAATATATTTCGAAAACTGATAGTCCCCCAATTCCAAACCGTTAAACAATTCTACCGTAAGCTCGTTGCGCTGTTCCATAGGCATACGTCCAATCATGGTGAGGAGTCCCTCTCCCGCCGCCTTCCGTACGGTGACAGTTTCACTGACTTTGATCAAGTTCGCAAAATGAGTTGCCACATGCAGCATTCGTCCGCGATCATTGCTGCCCTCGATGTATTCTAACATAAAGGAGATATTGGCCACCTTCTGAATCCACGGCGTTCCTGTCTTAAGATCATCCAGAAACATTGTCGCCAGATTTTCATCAAAGTCCTCCTCTCCGTCAGGAATATTCATAATGCGGCGCAAATCCGCCTCATACTGTTCCCGGCTAAATCCGTCAAAATAATGGCGCGCCGCCTTAAGTACGGCAATATTAACGCTGCGGTTATAGCGGCCGTATACGTATTCCAGGAAAAAACGTATCTGACTGATAAATCCTTCTGTACACGTGTCCCGATCGATCACACACGCCGCATCAAGCAGCATCATTACCGTATCCGCCGTATACTCTGAAAGCGCGTAATACTTCGTCAAAATATCGAAATAATTGTGCCGGCATGAAACCTTGCAATAGCTGAGAACAGTCCGCGTAAATACGTCCAACGTTCCTCCGATCCATTTCCGGTGCTGTTCAGTCAGCTTATAGTCCGGATAGATCATCCTATCCAGATACTCATCAAAAAGGCTCAGATTGCTGACCAAACGATCCGGCAATTCTATATCAGTCGGCACTTCCTTTTTATATTCCTCACTGAAGCTGGCCACCATATGTCCCATGATCTCTGCTGATTGGCTGCGGATATCGCTCTCTTTATGCGCCAGCAGTTCATAGAGAAATTTCAGTGCCATCAGCTTTTGCTTTTCCGTCATATAGGTATGGTACTCTCCAAAGATGCTTATATACGTCCGAAGATTCTTCCACTGTCGCTCGCTTCTCGCCGCCTCGATCAGGCTGGCAAACTCACTTTCCTTATGAAAACGACTCATAAGACGAATATTATGGCCGATAGCCGCATACTTTAGCTGATTTACAATCTCCTGCCCTTCCAGCAATACGATTTCCCGCCGAACAGGCTCAGGCGGCGCTGACGGCTGACTGGCGAAATCCGCCGGGAACCGCGTGACTACGCCCTTTTCAACCATATAGTCCTCGAAATCCTTCAGCTTATTATACACCTTTTGATATCGCAGTCTTTTCGCTTCATCTACGTTGTCCAACTTGTTCAGTATGACGTCAAAGGCTTCATCCAGGCTATAGAAGTGAACAATTTCCTTTCCGTCTTCATCTCTACTGCTTTTCACTCTGAAATCCGCATAGATCAATAGCAAAGATTCCACTGACAGATTTTCCAGTTCCAGATCCCATGTGGAATGGTTGGCGGCAATATGACCAATCGTAGGCAGATCGAACCGGTTATAGCACAGATCCGTATAATAATAATGAAGATAGGGTATTCTTTTTTCTTCACTTTTCCTGCAGCCGTATTTTCCTATATCATGTCCTGCCGCAGCTCCGGACACTAAACCCAAGTCTACAGGTACGCCCGCCATAGATAGCTGTCTTCCAGCAAACATAGAAACATAGTGTACGCCGCTGATATGCCCCAGAGTATTAAAAGGCGTAATATCAATTCCGATACGCATAAACTCATAGACATATTTTGCCCTCACCAGCTTGTGCATACGGATATACTCCTCTGTATAGCCGCCTTCCTCAATTTCAGCATCAGTGAGAAATTCCATATCCTTTGTCGGATCAAAAGGCAGCCACTTCCGTTCATAGCTATATACCGCCCGTAAAATCTGCAAAAACCACGCTCGTCCTTTTTGACATTGACGTGTTTCTACAGGCTGTCCCATCTCCGGAAACAGCTGTCCTAATACATACTTATAGCAGTGACGCTGCCAGCCTTCTTCCGGTTCTTCACGTAATGCTACTACATAATCTCTGACGGTAGTCAATATATCTCCGGAATGAAAACGACCGTCCCTTCCTTCCGCCTGCAGCAGCTCTAACGACAACGTCTTCCAGTCCTCTCCCTGCAAACAGAGATCCATTTCCTTCCGAGAAAAACCTATTTCCTTCAGAAATCCCTGTTCTCTCAGCGCCCTGCATATTTCCTCATAAAGCTTCAAATATCTCTTCATAAATTATAACCCGTATTTTAATTTCTTTCTGGCAAGCGTAGTCTGCGGCAATCCCAGTAGACTTGCCGCCCTTCTGGTAGTTCCCTCTTTTTTCAAAGCATATTCAATAATTCGTTTTTCCTGCTGATCCATCAGCTGATGAAAGTCCAGCTGCTCGCCTTGCTGAAAGCTTTTCGTCACGTTCAACCTCATATCTCCATAAGCATTCTCACTGAGAATATTCGCTGCTTCCTCACCGGAAATGATTTCATCCTTGCTGCTGATTACCAGACGGTGTACGACATTTTCCAATTCCCTCACGTTCCCCGGCCAATAATACTCGTACAGCTGACTCACCGCATCCGGCGACAGCGCCTTATCAATTTTATACTTATTACACCAATTTCTTATAAACGCCTCCGATAAGCAAATAATGTCTTCTCGGCGCTCCCTCAGCGGCGGAACGTCGATACGACAGATATTTAAACGATAATAAAGATCTTCTCTGAATTCACCCTTATCTACCAAAGTCCTAAGAGGCACATTGTTGGCAACGATAACACGCACATTGACCGAAATCTGCTTTGTTCCGCCTACTCGATAAAACTGATTTTCCTGCAAGACGCGCAGCAGCTTAGACTGCATATTCAAAGACAGCGTTCCGATTTCGTCCAGAAATAATATACCGTTATTCGCCATCTCAAAGTAACCCGGTTTACCACCTGCCTGCGCGCCGGTAAAGGCCCCTGATTCATAACCAAAAAACTCTGATTCCGCCAGACTTTCTGTAATCGTCGCACAGTTAATCTTGATGCACGGATTGCCATGACGCTCACTGTTTTGATGAATTAAGGAAAGAACCTTTTCTTTTCCGACGCCTGTCTCGCCCTGAATAATTACATTGCAATCATACCGGGCCACATTCATAACGTCCTCCACCATGCTCTTTGTTACAGCGCTCTGATAAATAAAGTCATCTTCTCTTCCCGCATTGGCTATCAAGATGCTTCTGGCATGGTTTTCCGCCAGCGTCCTGTGGACATTACGTTTCGCATAGAGCCGGTTGATCTCCTCCAGCTTCATTTGGATGTGACGCAGCAGCCGAATTGAAAACTCGGGATAGTCCTTAATATATTGATCAAAGGCATACATGGTCACAAACTTTCCCATAGACTCAGCTACCATTTGCGCCTCCGCGTAATGATTCTCCACTGCGTTAAAGTAGACAGTTCCCAACGCCTTAACGATCATCACTCCCAAAGTTTCCGCTCCACGTATATCTTCAGCAATAATAACCTGTCCTACGCTCATCAGTTCTGCGTTCTTTCTGGTAATTTCCTCATATGCCTTTAATGGTTCTGTCAAATCCACAAAGTACGTATCCTTTACCAAAGGATGCATCACCCTGCGAATTTCCTCGTGGCTGAGATTCTCTCGAACATTTTTATCCATGATAGCAGTCACCCGATACTGCGGGCCCACCGCTTCGCGGACTGCCGCTGCGTAAAGCATCGTCGTACAGGCGTTTCGGCCAATGATGACAAAGTCCTTCATCTGCTGCTCCATGGCAACCTGGTAAACGCCGAAAAGACTACCCGCATCGTCAATAGCCGCCAAGGTATAATCCGGAGACAAATCTTCCTTTATCTGACATACCGGCGACGCTGCGAAAAGAATAGCGTATCCGCTGCAAACCAGTTGTCCGTAGTTAAAATCAACTTCCTTAATTTCTTCTATATGAAGCGGAATGCTGCACAGTGACGTAAGACTATAAATTTTATCTCCCGGTCCTATATCATCCATAAATAAATCCGGTTCACAAAGTTCATCGACGATGCCCATAAGTACGCCTGCTGTCTTCGTAAACGGATTGTGCAATTTACCCCGTCTGTGAATAATATCAAGGATTTTCGCCTTAATTCGTTCCTCATCAAACCCACAGCTGGAACATAGCTGCTGAAAATTATCCCACTCCAAATGGATCCGTTCTAATCTGACTCGCATTTCTCCGCTATGCAGCTTCCAGCTGTTGTCCAATCTCCACGCGGTAGCTGGGGTAAGACCCTTCGGCTCCATGACTCTGTCCAATCCAAAATTTCTATCCGTAATCATTTTTTCTCCTATCAGCGCCTCCAAAACAGCACATTCTAATTTCATCCTATGCCAAAAATAAGAAAAAGTCAACCATTTCGACCCATTTTTGGTGTTTTTATTCGAATACTTTTCCAATTTTGGTTCAGATCATCCTAAATATCTACGGAGAGAGGACATGCTATGCATGTAAGCGCCTCGCAAAATCGTCATTATTCACGAAATTTTATCATTATGTGATATTGGCATAATAATTGCTTTATATTTTAACGGATAAGTTATTAAGTTGAGAGGAGACTATTTCATGAATTTTATCAAAGCTCTTATTAAGTTCGTGCCAATTATTATTTTGGCAGGACTGATGATGTCCGGTCAGGACGCTCTGCTGGCCGCTACTATCGCTGCAGTCGCTGCAGTCATCGTAGCAAAGCTGACAGAAAAAATTTCTTTCAAGGAATGCATGGACGCTGCTATGGACAGCGTAAAGAACATCATCGTGGCTCTGTTCATCCTGATGTTCGCCTATGCAATGGCAAGTGCATTCATGACCACAGGTGTTGGCGCGTCTGTCGTAAACATTGCGCTGTCCCTGGGTATCACAGCAAGAACAGTTGCGGTTGTAGGACTTTGCGTAACAGGCATTCTCTCTGTTGCTACTGGTACTTCCTGGGGAACCTTTGCCGCATGCGCCCCTATTTTCCTGTGGCTGGTACATATCGTTGATCCTAATTGCATCGACACCGGCAGCTTACTGCTCACCACCTGCGCAATCGCAGGCGGCGCTTGCTTCGGCGACAATATCGGTCTGATCTCTGATACCACCATCGTATCCTCTGGTATTCAGGGCGTAGAGGTTGTAGACAGAATTCGTTCTCAAGGCGTATGGTCAGTGATTTGTCTCATTCTGGCGGCTATTGTTTTCTTCGTTGCAGGAACTGTCATGGGCCTGCCAAACGAAGCAGTATCCGCAACGAATGTATTAGACTCCGTTCCGCAAAGCGCTCTTGATTATCTTGCAGAAGAAAGACCAGAAGCTATCGATCTTCTGGATCAGGTACAAAACGGTGTTGCGCTTTACATGATTGTTCCACTGATTTTGGTTATCGGACTTGCTATCGCCGGTCTTAATACCTTCGGATGTATCGGCTCCGGTATCGTATCTGCATACGTTCTGGGATTATTCGCCGGAACAACCTCCCTGTATCCAATTCTGTCCACAGCTGACGGTGTGGATTCCGGACTGCAGGATTATCTGAACATGTGCATGTCAGGCTTCGCTGACGCAGGCGGCTGGGTTATTATCATGATGATGTGGGTTGCTGCCTTTGGCGGTATTATGGGCAGAATGAAGGCCTTCGAACCACTGGCAAACCTGATCGTAAAGGTTTCCCACAATGTAAGACAGCTGATGTTCTGCAACGGCATACTGTGTCTTGCCGGTAACGCGATCCTTTCTGATGAAATGGCGCAGATCGTCACCGTTGGTCCAATTATCAAAGAAATTACAGAAGAAAACGTAGAAGCTGAAACAGACGAAGACATGTACAAGCTGAAGCTGAGAAACGCTACCTTTGGCGACGCTATGGGCGTATTCGGCTCTCAGTTGATTCCATGGCACGTATACCTTGGATTCTATGTCGGCATCGCGGCAAATGTATATCCACTGTTCAAATTCTCCAATGTGGATTTCATTAAATTCAACTTCATGGCTATGATCGCCGTAGCTTCCATCCTGCTTCTGACCATTACAGGTCTTGACAGAATCATCCCGCTGTTCGGACTTCCAAAAGAACCGGCAGTCAGATTAAAGAAAAAAACAGACAAAGAAAATATAGCTTAATCCAATTAAAAACCAGTGTCAGCCTTGTGGGCTCTCACTGGTTTTCCTTTTAGAGCAATTCTTCATACAAATCTCTTGTTCGCTCGTCAAAGCAAACAAGCATTACCTTCTCTATGCAGCTATGCGGTTCATTCCGGAAATACTTTTTGACCGCGCTTACTGCGACGGCAGCCGCTTTGTCCTTAGGATAACCGTAGACGCCAGTGCTGATCGCAGGAAACGCCACCGATTGACACCCTTTTTTCTCTGCTTCTTCCAGACAACGACGGTAACAGCATGCCAGCTTATCTTCCTCACCGCAGCTTCCGCCGCCCCATACAGGGCCAACGGTATGGATCACATATTTAGCGGGCAGCCTGTACCCTGCCGTAACCTTAGCATCTCCTGTCTCGCAGCCGTGAAGCGTTCTGCACTCTGTTAAAAGCTCCGGCCCTGCAGTCCTGTGTATAGCTCCGTCAACACCGCCTCCGCCAAGCAGAGAATGATTCGCCGCATTTACAATCGCATCCACACAAAGCTTTGTAATATCTCCTGTTACTATTTGAATCATACCACTTCCTCCTCATCTATTCGTCCCAGCCAATAACGCAGTAATTTCTCGCCGTCCTCCATATATTCCTTGCCTCCATAGAGGTACATCTTCTCCGGATGCCATTGCACGCCCAATACTTCCGGCTTTGTTTTCCCCACGCCGACGGCCTCCGCCACAGCGTCCTCACCGTCGCTCCAAACCGAAAGCACCTGAAGATTTTCGCCAATTCGGCCTACACCCTGATGATGACGGGTATTGACCATAGAATCTGACCCGAATATGGTTTCCATCACCGTTCCGGGCATGTGCATCACCTGATGATATTGCTCCGGCTCTGTCTTCTTATGCGCATTCCCACAGGGCAGATCCTGTATCAACGTTCCGCCGAAGTACACGTTGATAAACTGCATGCCGCGGCATATGCCCAACACTGGTTTCCCCAGCTCCAGAGCAAAATCCATCAGCGCCAGCTGCGCGCTGTCCAGGTCATCGTTGATATCATGGGAGCATTGATCGTCCTCGCCCCACAATCTGGGATTCATATCCTGGCTGCTGCCCGGCAAAACCAATCCATCGGCCGCCCTTAAATCCTCTGTTTCTAATGACAAAAAGGCTTCCGCTCCCAGAAGCCGAAAGGCCTTTATATAATCCATATATTCTTCATTTCCGGCTCTGTCAGCCGCAATCATAATTTTCTTCATACTGCCCCCCTGTTAAAAACATACTACCAGAAAAAGGGCACTTAAACAATGCCCTTTTTAAACAGTTTCAAAATATCTATTCTATAGATTATACAAGGAAAATTTGCACCGCCACACCTGACATCGGCTGCCCCGTATCATACATATATGATGTAGCCATAGAATGGAAATCCTTATCCAGCATATTCTTTTTATGTCCCGGTGAATTCAGCCATCTATTAAAATAGTACTGCGCTGCAGCCTTTGGATCGCTGCTGTAAAATCCACTGGTCCATGATAAGTTTTCTCCGCCGCCGCGATAAACGAGGTTAATGCCCAAGTCAGAGAATACTGACTGAAACTTGCCCCGTTTGCCCTTTTTATCATAACGGTCATGCACTAAATCAGGACGATTCCACGCCTCCTTGACACGAACATCAGCCGCAGACTGAATCCTCTCATTATAAGATACCGGGGCGACACTGTTTTGCTTTCTCAGGTTATTGACCAGGCGCAGCATTTCTTTTTGATAGGTTTCATCAAATTTGCTGCCTACTGTAACGATACATACAGCTGAATATCCGTTATGTGCTTTTGCCGTAATTTTCGCATATCCAGCGCCCTTCGCGGTAACCATGCCAGACGCGCTGACTACAGCCACTTTCTTGTTAGAGCTGGTCCACTGAACTGCTTTCGATGGAGCTTTAGCGGTTATCGTAGCCTTTAATTGATACGTCGCTCCCTCCCCATAGATGGACTTGCCTTTCCTATTCAAGGATATTTTCGTTACCACCCCTGTTTTGGATGAGACAATAGAACTGAAATCCGATTTTTCTCCCTGGCCCAACGCACGAATTTTATACTTATAAGTAGTATTCTTTGATAAGTCTGTAAACTCTGCCTTTTGTGCCGTCGTTGTACGGACTAACTTCCACTTCCCAGCGCTCCTGTTATAACGATACACCTGGTATTTGTCTGCTCCGCTCACCTTATTCCAGGATACCTTGATTGTCCTTGTTCCTGAAGACAATGCTTTAACCCCAGACGGCGCTTTCAAAATTACTTGTTTGGCTGCACTATCTGACCCATCTGCATAGCTCTCTGCCATGACAAGCTGACCGCCCGCCATACATATGATAAGAGCCACACATACGCTCAGAACCAAAAAACGAAATTTCTTCATTTCTTCATCCTTTCTTTCATTTTCTACTGCATGTATTTTACCATAACTGGTTTTTAAAAATAAAGGGTATTTTTTGCTAAAATGACGTTTTTTGTCGAAAATATTCCCAATAAGTATTCTTTCTGAAAACAAAAAAGCTTCCTGCAGACGAATACGAGAAAAGTATGTGAATTCCTGACAATAACAGAAAGCCGCTCACAATGAAGCGACTTCCTTTAGGAGGTGATTACATGCACATATGAATGTAATGTTCAATTATTTCAATTTATTGCTTCGTTTCCAGACGCCCATTTTTTCTGCATCCGCAATCAGCCTTTCCCGGAAATCCGGGTGCGCCACAGAGATGATTTTCTCCGCCCGCTCCCAAAGGCTTGCGCCTGCCAGATTGACCATGCCCTGCTCTGTGACCAGATAGTAGGCGTGGCTGCGCGGATCGGTCACCACATCGCCTGTTCCCATCGTCGGTACGATGCGGGACTGCAATGCGCCCGTCTTTTTATCTCGATAAGTCGACGACATACACAGAAATGCCTTGCCGCCCTTTGATAAAAACGCGCCATATTGAAAATCCAGCTGTCCGCCTGTGCCGCTGATCTGCCGGAAGCCCGCTGTCTCAGCACAGACCTGTCCAAACAAATCCGCTGTCAGACAGTTATTGATGGAAACCATATTGTCCTGCTGCCCGATGATCTGCGGCAGATTGGTGTAGTCTACCGGATAGCTGGCAAGCCCCGGATTTTCCGCTGCCCAGTCATAGAGCGCCCGGCTTCCCAGACAAAAACTCCACACGCCTTTCCCCCGGTTCAGGTTTTTTCTTCTGTTGGTCAGTTTCCCCGCGCGATACAGTTCCAAGTAGGCATCGCAGAGCATCTCCGTGTGCATGCCAAGATCCTTTACATCAGAATCCGCAATCAGTTTTCCCACCGCGTTGGGTGTGCCGCCGATGCCAAGCTGCAGCGTCGCGCCGTCTCGAATCTGGGAACAAATCAATTTTGCAATGGCGCTGTCCGTTTCCGTCGGCTCTGCGGCTTCCAGAACAGGCATAGGGTCGTGGTCTCCTTCTATAATATAGTCCACCTGCGAAATATGTACGCATTCCCGCTCCCCGCCGCAGACCCGCGGCAGCTGCTCGTTGACCTCGATGACGACAATCTTTGCTTTTTCCAGCACCGCGTAAGCCGCTGAGTTTGTCAAAGAAACATTAAAGTAGCCGTGGCGATCCATGGGCGCAGCAGCAATACACGCCACATCAACCGGCAGAAAATCCCGGTAATACTTGGGCTGACTGCTGTAGTTCATAGGAATATAGCTGCAAAGTCCCTGATCCGCATATTTCCGTTCCAATCCACTTAAATGCCAGCTGTGATAATGAAAGGTCCTGCCGCAGGGATCCGATTCCAGCGTTGCCAGCGGTTTCATCAGCATGCCGCCTCTAAGATTGACATCGTTCAGGTCCTCTTTTCTAGTAGCCAGCGCCCCATCGAAATGATAAGGAATCTGAGAAATCATCCCATAATCCACCCAATCTCCGTCTTTTACCAGAAGCGCGGCTTTTTCCGCGCTGACTTTCTTCCTGCTGTACTCTGTCTGCAATAACATTATTGATCCTCCCCGGCAAGTCTGGCAAGTTCCGCATACCGCGCTTTCGCGTCTTCCTCCGCCTTAGAAAAGAGGATTTCAGCGTTTTCAGGAAACGCTTTATGTAAGGAGGCATACCGGGTTTCCCCTTCCAGGAAGTCCCGGTAGCAGGCGGACGGCGCTTTGGAATCCAGACAGAACTTGCCGGTTTCTTTGTGCGGATTATATCTGTACAGGAACCAGTAGCCTGCATCTACCGCACGTTTCATTTCTTCCTGTGCTTTGTCCATGCCGATTTTCAGTCCGTGATTGATGCACGGCGCATAGGCAATGACGATAGAAGGTCCATGGAAATGCTCCGCTTCGTCGATGGCTTTCATCAGCTGATTCGGATCGGCGCCCATGGCTACGCTGGCAACATAACAATTGCCCTGAGACATCATCATCCGCCCCAGATCCTTTTTCGCCGACTTCTTGCCAGAGCTCTGGAACTGCGCTACAGCCCCAAGAGGCGTCGCTTTGCTGCTCTGACCGCCGGTGTTGGAATAGACCTCCGTATCCACCACGAAGATATTGATGTCCTCACCCTGGGCAACTACATGATCAAGACCTCCGAAGCCGATATCGTAAGCCCATCCATCGCCGCCATACATCCAGACCGTCTTTCTTGCCAGCTGATCTTTCGCGCTGATAATCTGTTCCTGCAAAACCCTGCTGCGTCCGGAAAGTTCCGCCGTTTCCAGCGCTGTCAGCAGCGCTTTTGACGCGTCCATGGAAGTATCCACATCATCAAAAGCGGCAATCCATGCATTGATGACTTCCGCCAGGCTTTCTTCTGCGCCAGCCAGTTCTTCCGCCCACATGCGCACTTTATTTCTCTGCTGCTTCATGGAGAGCAGCATGCCCAGGGCAAATTCCGCGTTATTTTCAAATAAAGAGTTGCTCCATGCCGGACCTCTGCCCTCGGCATTGACCGTATAAGGCACAGAAGGCATCGCCGCGCCCCATGCCTGGGTACAGCCCGTACCGTTTGCCCAATACATTCTGTCGCCGTAAAGCTGGGTCAAAAGCTTGGCGTACGGTGTTTCCCCGCAGCCCGCGCACGCCCCGGAAAATTCACAGAGCGGCTGTTTAAACTGACTGCCCTTGACGGTATTCTTCGCGAAACAGTCCTTTTCTTTAATAGAAAGACCATATTCCCACGCAGGGGTTACCTTCATCACCGCAGGTGCAGCCGTCATCTTAAGCGCCTGCCCTTTCTTCGGACAAACTGCCGCGCAGCTGCCGCAGCCGGTGCAATCCATATCGCTGATTTGCAGTGAATAGTACATCCCCTTTGCGCCCTTTGCGTCCACGGTTACAAAGCCTTCCGGCGCTGCTGCCTTTTCTTCCTCATCTAAAAGATACGGTCTGATGACACCGTGAGGACATACATAGGAGCAGCGGTTGCACTGCAGACAGCTCGCCGCGTCCCAAAGGGGAATCTGTGACGCGATACCCCGCTTTTCATAGGCAGTGGTGCCCATAGGCATGGTGCCGTCCGCATAACCGGTAAAGGTCGATACCGGCAAACTGTCGCCCTTTTGCCCGTTGAGCGGCATCAAAATATTTTTTATAAACAGCGGCAGATTCTCCGCATTTGTCTGCGTCTTGCATGCGCCCTCTTTCTCGTTCAGTACCACGGCCTGGACGCACTGCATCCCGGCGTTAATCGCCTGCAGGTTCTTCTGTACCACAGCTTCCCCTTTCTTGCCGAAAGACTTTCTTGCCGCCTCTTTCATCTGCTGCAGCGCTTCTTCCTCCGGCAAAATCTCCGCCAGCTTAAAGAAAGCCGCCTGCAGCACCATGCTGATTCTATTTCCAAGGCCCAGATTTTCCGCAATTCCGTTGGCGTCTATGATATAGACCTTCGCTTTTTTTGCCAGCAGCTGCGCTTTCACCTGCTGCGGCAGATTGCTGTTTGTCTCCTCTGCGCTCCAGCGGGTGTTTAGCAGGAAGATGCCGCCTTCTTTCAGCTCTGTCACGATGTCGTATTTGTCCAGGAAAGACTGATTATGACAAGCGATAAAATCTGCCTCTTTTACCAGATAGGTGGACAAAATCGGCGCATCGCCGAAACGCAAATGGCTCTTGGTAATCCCGAAGGATTTTTTCGTATCGTATTCAAAATACCCTTGTGCGTACATCGGCGTGTTATTTCCGATGATTTTGATGGAGTTCTTGTTGGCGCCAACAGTGCCGTCACTGCCCAGTCCCCAGAACTTGCAAGCCTTGGTGCCCGGATTCGCAGGACGGAAGCTTTCGTCTACGACAAGAGAAAGACCCGTCACATCGTCTTCGATGCCCACGGTAAATTCCTTCGCCGGACATGGCTTTAACAGATGGTCAAAGACTGCTTTGATCTGGGCAGGGGTCGTATCCTTGGAAGAAAGACCGTAGCGTCCGCCGCAAAGGTAAGGCTGCTGCTCCCTATTGGCAAAGGCCGCACACACCGCCAGATACAAAGGCTCGCCGATGGCGCCCATCTCCTTGCAGCGATCCAGTACCGCGATTTTCTTTACCGTTTTTGGTAGCGCTGCCAGCAAATGCTTCTCTGAGAACGGATTGAACAGATGTACCTGCAAATAGCCAACTTTTTCGCCGCAAAGATTCAGCGCTTCCACCGTCTCTCTCGCCGCGCCGCTGACAGAACCCATGGCTATGATGACCCGCTCCGCATCCGCCGCACCATAATAGTTGAACAGATGATAATCTTCACCGGTGATTTTATTAATTTCAGCCATATAATCTTCTACAACCTCCGGCACGCTGTCATAAGCCGTATTGTTCGCCTCCCGGAACTGGAAGTAAACGTCCGGGTTCTGTACCGTGCAGCGCAGAGTCGGATGGTCCGGATTCAGCGCTTCTGCCCGGAATTTATCCAGAGCGTCTCTGTCCAGCAATCTGTCGAATTCCTCATAAGGAATGGCTCTGATTTTCTGGATTTCGTGGGAAGTTCTGAAGCCGTCAAAGAAATGCATAAACGGTACTCTGCTTCTGATTGCCGCGAGATGCGCGACGCCCGCCAGATCCATGGTTTCCTGTACGCTGCCCGAAGAAAGCTGAGCAAAGCCTGTCTGTCTGCAGTTCATCACATCGCTGTGATCGCCAAAAATAGACATAGCATGGGTTCCCACTGTACGGGAAGCCACATGAAGCACCCCTGGTTGTCTGGTGCCGCTGATTCTGTGCAGCGCAGGGATCATCAGCATCAATCCCTGAGAGGAAGTAAACGTAGTCGCTAGAGACCCCGCTTCCAGCGCGCCGTGCACCGCCCCTGCCGCGCCTGCTTCCGACTGCATCTCAACCAGTGTAACCGGCTGTCCAAACAAATTCTTTTTCCCTTGTGCCGACCACTGATCTGTCTTTTCCGCCATCGGGGAAGATGGTGTAATCGGGTAAATCGCCGCAATTTCCGAAAAGGCATACGCCGCGTAGGCTGCCGCTTCGTTGCCGTCTGCTACCATGATATACTGCTGTTTATTCATAGAAAAATCCTCCTTAGAAGTATTGCGTTCATACTTTCTCTTCTAGGAGGATTTTACCATTCTTTTAATTATGCATAAAACGGTAATTATTCATATTAAAAATTCTATATAGGAATATTTCATCAGACTATCGCCTGTGGCAAACCTATCGTTTCTGCAAATCTGACACAATCCCCCTGAATTATAGGGAATTGTGTCATTTTTTTAAACTCAGTTTCGGCGAATTTGACACAATGACCGAAATTTCAAGGCAATTGTGTCAGATTTCGTTTATAATCTGCGGATAAATTACGTGTATAAGCTCGAATTTAAAGCTATTACATCAGTATGATTTGTATTTTCATCCCACTTTCATTCAATTATTGACACATTCCCTGTAAAAATAGCAGCAATGTGTCAGATTCCCAAAAACGCCAACGAAAGAAATGACACTTTAAGAGCAAATAAAAGCACATAGTGTCAAAAATGCCGTTACACACCGATTTATTCATTTTCAGAAAACGCCTCTACGTAAGCAAACAGTTCCGCCTCGAACTGCATTGCCGCTGTCGTTTTCTGCGCTTCCTCTCCTTCCCGCTTCAGGAAGAAAAGTTCCCACGTATCCGCGCAGTCTTCCATCTGATAGATCTGCAAACTGACATTGCGGGCAATGGACGCCGCCATAGACGGGGTGCAGACCGCCCAGTAGTCAGTGCCATCCAAAAACGGCACGATACCCTGCACCGTATTTAACTCCAGCCTGCTTTCGTTCTTTCCGGAAAACCAGGTTTTTCGCCAGTGATTCATGCTGCGGAAATTGCCGCCGGTAAAACGGATTTCCTTTGCCGGGTCTAATGCCGCTGCCGAAATCACCTGTCCTTCTTCCGGCTTTGCGCTGTACCGAATCAAGCACAGCTTCTGCCGGCTGATGCACTGGTTGCTGATGCCTGCACGCTCCGACTCATAAGCCGTGATTCCGTAATCCAGCATGTGGTTATCCATCATCTGATAAATCTGATCAGAATTATAGATGCTCGCTACAATGCGAATATCCGGATGCGCCTCCATAAACCGGCGCAGAAAAGGCGCGATAAAGCCATAATAGGAACTTTCGCTGATCCCCAGCATGATGGTGGAAAGAGAGGCATTTTTCAAGCTTTCTGTTTCCTCAAAGAGATTTTTCCAGCGCTCTGCCACAGAAATGAATTGCTCCCCTTGCCTGGTCAGCAGAATTTCCCGCCTGCCCTTGGTTCTTTGAATCAGCGAATATCCCAGTTCTTCCTCCAGCGCCGCCAGTCGCTTACTGACCGTAGATTGGGCAAGATAAAGACGCTGGGCGGTTTTCGTAATGTTTCTGGTCTGGACTAAATCGAGGAAAATTTCTATAGTTCTGTAATTCATGGCGGCACCTTTCTTCCGATGTTTCTTATGGTTACTATAACATAGCGACCACAAAAGTCAAGCCGCACGCACAGCTTCCAAGGCAAAACTGAGGTCACGGCAATTCCCGGTGGCAAAAATGGTCGTTTTATGATATAAATAATAGCAGGATGAAAAATGGATTAGAGATGGGAGCAGAGAAATGAAACAAATTCCAGAAAACCCTTTTGCGACTTACATAGAAACGCTGCCTGCAAATGAGCAGAATAAACTCAACGACTTTTTTACAGAATTTAACATGCACTGTCTCATGGCAAAAAAAGAAAAAAAGCTGCTGCAGACAGATTTTGAGCAGGCGCTGCTGTACTACAAAGACGCCGGCGTCCCGCTGGATACGGCGCTGGATCTTTTAGATATCCGCAATCTGGGCGGTTTTTACGCGAGACCTTCTATTCTTTGGTTCGCCCTGGATGACGCCGCCAAAATTTATCCTCTTTCAATGGAACACGGCAGCATGTCCGTTTTCCGTCTATCGGTTTATCTCAAAAAAACGGTGAGCCCGCAGCTGCTGCAGATGGCGCTAAACTTTACCATCAAACGGTTTCCCAGCTTCGCCACCACACTGAAAAAAGGATTTTTCTGGCACTATCTGGACACAACTAAACGCCGCTTCTTGGTCGAGGCGGAGCACGATATCCCCTGTCAGCCCCTGAAAGTTTCACTAAGTGGCTCCCAGTCTTTCCGCGTCCTTTACTATGAAAACCGCATCAGCGTAGAATTCTTTCATGTGCTGACCGACGGCACTGGCGGCATGACCTTTTTAAAAACCCTCGCGGCAGAATATCTTCGGCTTTCCGGCGCTGCAGTGTCCTATGATGAAACCCTCTGGGATACAGGCGAAACGCCGGACATCGCAGAATTTGAAAATGCTTTCGCAAAGGTTCCTTTAAGCGAGACCGCCTCTGGATTTATCGACAAACCTGCCGTCCAGATGAGCGGCAGACTGAGTGAAAACAAGCCGTGCCGCGTGATTCACTTTAAGATGGACGCCGCAGATCTGAAAGCGGCATCTGCAAACTACCATACAACGATTACCGTATACCTGCTGGCGCAGCTGTTTCTGGCGGGAAAAGCGGCAACTGACGAACTTTCCGGCGAAGCTAGCATTCAGGTTCCGGTCAACATGCGAAAATTCTATCCTTCCAAAACGGTTCGAAATTTTTCCATGTACTGCGGTATCCGGCTGCCGCTGTCCCAGATCACCAGTCTTCCTGCCATGATCGAAGCCATCGACGCACAGCTGAAGCAGAAAACCGACAAACCGGCGATGTGCGAAATGCTGACCGCCACAGAAAGACTGGTAGGCACGCTAAAGTATATTCCCCTCTCTATCAAGCAGCCGGCTGCAAAAATGGTGTACGGATTTTTGGGAGATAAAATTTTTACCAATACCCTTTCCAATCTGGGTGTGGTACATCTGCCGGATTCCGTCGCAGCACACATCGAAAGCATGGATTTTGTGCTGGGTACCGCCATCACCAATCGGGCAAGCTGCGCCGTGGTAACCATCAACGATACGGCGATGCTGTCCGTGACCAAAATGACAGCCGATCCTACCTTTGAAGAAAAACTCTATGCCCTGCTTTCTGCAGACGGCATCCGAATGAAAACAGAAGGGAGTCCGTTATATGAAGCTTGACATTACTTATCCAACCGTGGAAAGACGCAGGCTGCAGCGAAAAAAATTGCTTCACATCGTCCGCTGGCCTGTCCTGTTCGCTGCGCTGATTTGTCCGGTCGTGAATCTGGTCACCGGCGGCGCCGCCTGGAGCATCATTGTCCTCATGGTCCTTTACATGCTGTGGACCCTGGTGCTGTCGCCCGATTTGGTGGAATACAACCGCATCAGTCAGTTCATCAAAACTATCGTCTGTACCTGCATTTTGCTGACGCTGATCGACGTCTTTCTGGCGCCGGGCTGGGCAATCGAAGTGGTGCCCATCGTCTGTTTCACCGGTCTTGCCGTCGCGGGCATTCTCTTTTTTACCGATCTGGAGCGGCAGAAGCAGAACATGCTTCCCATGCTTTTACTCATTCTCTTTGCCATAGCAGGCTCCGTTATCGGGCTATCTCTATGGCACGAAGAAAGCCGCTGGGCGCTGGCAGTTATGGGCGTTTTCGCCATCTGCCTGCTCTTTGCCTGCATGATAAGCTTGGGCTCTGAATTCCTACGAGAACTGAAAAGGCGATTCCATACGAAGTAGACTGCCGCTTTTATTTGACAGGCATATACTTGGCAAGGTATTCCAATATTTTTCTCATATACGCCGCATACACTTTGTTGTCATTTTGCAGCCCGTGACCTGAATGCGCGCACAGATAATAATCATGCGGAACCCTGTTATCTTCAAGGGCTTTGCGCAGTCTTACAGATCCTTCATAAGGCTGCACCTTATCATACTTCCCGTATGCCAGAACGGTAGGCACCGTATTTTCGTTCACCCAAAGCAGCGCGGAAATATCTTTGATTTCTTCATCATAAGCCGGCGTGTCAAATTCTGCTTTGAGTTCTTTGCCTGCCATGGCGCTGAATAGCCCTCTTGCACCAGCCTCACTCTCTGCAGTGTTTTGATCCAGACCGTAGCTTCTCCAGTCTTCCGGATAAAAGGACGACGGGCCCACCGCTTCAAAGACCATCTTCACAGGCACTGGTGAAGATTCTGCATCCCGGTAGGCATACAAAAGCGCCAGCGTGCCGCCTGCTGAACCGCCTGCTATTGCCATTTCATCGATGTGATAGCCCAGCTTTTCCGCCTCTGCAATCACATAAGGCATACTCTGTTTTATTTCCATTGACTGAGAGTACACGCTGGCTTCAGGATGTTCTTCACTGAACAGCGTATAGTTAATACCTGCCGTTACATACTCTTTTGAACAAAGCCACTGCAATATTTCTGCATCACCCGATTTATCCCCGCTGGTGAAACCTCCCGCATGGAGATATACGATCAATCCATAACCTTTTCTGGAATTATCCACCGGTACATACAAGTCGAACTTATTAGCTTCACCACTGCCATACGCAATATCTGTATAGGTTGTGCCGATCGAATCATTCCAATCGACAGAAAACTCATCACCAAACGGCTGATACATCATTTTAAATGCAGCTGAGCTGCAAAAAGCAATTAAAAACGTAAGAACATAAATCAATCCCCACATCACTCTGCCTTTCCTTTTCTCCCTTTTTCCTTGACTCATAAAATGTTTCCTCCAAAGAGCGTACCGCCCATCAGAACGTTCATCACTGCTCTGACAGCAAGCCGACCTAAAATCACAGCAGCAACAATAATCATCAATAAGATTAAAATGCGTTTTTTTCTAAGTGACATTTCTCTGTCTCCTCTCGTTTTACTGCCTTGACAGTATGACCAATCTATTCTAAAATTACGATGATACAATCGTCTCAGCAATAGCATTGTATCTGTAAATTTTTTGGTTGTCAATGAAAGGGAAAAAAATGAGACAAACGCCTGAAAATGTATCACCGTTGAGTAACGAGGGACGAAACAGCTATGTGATAAACCATTTAACTGACGCGCTTCTAACTCTGCTTCATCATAAATCTATCAGTGATATTTCCATCAGTGAACTATGCGAAAAGGCAGGTGTCGGCAGAGCATCTTTTTATCGGAATTATACAGACAAAGAAGATATTTTGAGAAAGCATATCCATCAGCTATTTTCCGCGTGGGGCAACGCATATGACCAAAACGATGACAAAACCATCAGCAGTCTGCTGCAATCGATGTTCACGCATTTTGAAGATCATCTGGACTTTTATCGTTTACTCAGTGAAAGAAATTTAATCTATTTATTAAAAGATGTGATTCTGGGAATCTGCGGACCCACACCAGAAGACATACAAATCGAGGCATACGCAAAAGCCTTTGTTGCATATACGCTATATGGCTGGATTGAGGTATGGTTTCAAAGAGGAATGCAAGAATCTGCCGAAGAAATCGCAAATCTTTTCAAAATGCAGGGATTATAATGAGAAATATCAAAAATATCTGCGCCGCCGGAAACTGGTCCAGCGGCGCAGGCATTTTTTATTCAAAATAGGTTTTGGCAAGACCGCCTTCACTGGTCTCTCTGTACTTGCTGAACAGGTCACGGCCTGTCTCGTACATGGTCTTAATTACCACATCAAAGGAAATCTTTCTGGTATGGGTCAGGAAATTGGCAAGGCTCAGCGCATTGATGGCACGCATCGCCGCAACAGCGTTACGCTCAATGCAAGGAATCTGCACCAGTCCGCAGATTGGATCACAGGTCAGCCCCAAGTGATGCTCCATGGCAACCTCTGCAGCGTATTCAATCTGATCGATTTCCATACCGAATAACTCCGCAAGACCGGCAGCAGCCATAGAGCAGGCGCTTCCCACCTCCGCCTGGCAGCCACATTCCGCACCGCTGATAGAAGCGTTGGTTTTAATCAAATTCCCCACAAGTCCCGCCGTTGCCAGCGCGTCCACAATCCGCTCATCGGAAAAATGACGGTTCTTCTGCATATAGTAAAGAGTGGCGGGTACAACGCCGCTGGCGCCGCAGGTCGGCGCGGTGACAATGATACCGCCGTCGGCATTTTCTTCGCTGACTGCGTAAGCAAATGCGCAGACCAACCGATTCTCACGGGTTTGAGGCGTTTCATCGATATGATTCTGCCGGTAAAGATAGCGAGCTTTCCTCTGCACCTCAAGTCCTCCTTGCAGTACGCCTTCCGCCGCGAGCCCCCGTTCTACGGTCTCCTTCATCTGTCTCCAAACCTTTGCCAGATAGTCTCTGATGGCGTCTCCCTCTGTTTTATAAACATATTCGCACAGCCGCAGATCTTTTTCTCTGCAGTAATCGCGAATCGCTGAAAAGGAGGACAACGTATAGACGTCCTGTGCTTCCTCTGCCGGACGCCCTTTGATGGCAATTCTGCCGCCGCCTACGCTGTAGACTTCCATGGAGGCAGTGCATGTACCGGAAGTGTCAAAGGCTTCAAAAAACATGGTATTAGGATGGGGCAATTCCGCATCAGGTTTATCGCTGAAGACAATGCTGCAGCGCTCCGCGCCAAGCACGTCCACAATCGCCGTATCGGTCATATGGCCTTTGCCGGTCTTGGACAGCGAGCCATAGAGAGTCACTGTAAAACGGCCAGCATCCGGGTTTTCTTCCAGAAAAATCCGGGCAGCCCGGTCAGGCGCAATGGTGTGGGAACTGGACGGTCCCCTGCCAATTCTGTATAATTCAGTAAGTGATTCCATATTGTAAAATCCTTTCGTTTTTTCATTCGTATAAAATAATTTATAAAAACATTGCCATATACAGCGGAAGATGCACGATATCTTCTTTTACAACAATATCTCTGGTATACAAGATATAAGGCTGTCCGATGTTTCGTCTGAATTTTTCTCTGAATTTATCCAGTGACGAATGCTTTCGATAATTGCCCGATTTTACTTCTACCGGGCAGATTTTTCGCTTGTTTCGTATCAGAAAGTCAATTTCCATATTATTTTCACGGTGATTTTTATCAACCCGAGAATAAAAGTACAGTTTATGTCCACTGCTTCGCAGTTCCTGCGCTACAATATTTTCCATCAGCATCCCTTCATTGACGTGCAGTCTGTCCAGCAGAATGTCCCGATAAAGTTCATTATCCATATAACTGTCTTCCATAAAAGAGTGGCTTACCAAAAGACCCGTATCTGCCATATAACTTTTTCTTGTCGTATATTCTGTACTCATGGACAAGCCTACTGTCGGTTCTGTCGCATTATAGCAATTATTAGCAATCATCGCCTCGCTCAGCCATATAAAAGCATTTTCATAATCACGAAATCTTGCTGTTTTATCTATATCTGACAGCTTATATTTCTTTTCTGTTTTCGCCAGTTGCGCCGGCATTTCATCAAAAATAGCCAGCACCTTTGCCTCGTAACCTCTCGCAAATTTTGTGACATCCGCTCGATACAGCTGCAGAATTCTTTTTTTGATGCGATCCGTTTCCTCAAAATTCTTCGTTTTTACATAAACTTCCACAGCCTGCGGCATACCGCCAACCAGCATATATTGCCGAAAATCATTCATGACGCGCCGATGCACCGCCTGGCCCAACGGGCGAAGATGTTCAAAACAATCCCGCAAAAAAGGGATCGTTGTTTCATCTCCCATTGCCCACAGGAATTCTTCAAAATCCATAGGAAACATTTCTACATGTTCTTCCTCCGAAGGGATTACAATATGTTCCACATTCGTCCTGAGCGAAATCAGCGATCCTGTCTCCAGATAATCATAGCGACCGTCTGCTACCAGATACTTTACCAGTTCTCTCGCTTTTGGAAACTGCTGCACTTCATCAAAAACAAAAAGTGTCTCTCTGGGATAAAGCTGCACTCTGTAATATGCCGACAGCTTATTGAAAAAAAGTTCCAGGTCAGTGAAATCATGTTCAAAAATTTCCTGTACCTCTTTCGGCAAATGGGCGAAGTCAATCAGGATGTTGCTTCTATACTCATTTTGTCCAAATTGCTGTGCAATGTAACTTTTGCCGACACGTCTTGCGCCATCCAGCAAAAGTGCGCATGCACCCTGATCTTTTTCTTTCCATTCTAAAAGCCGCTTGTATATTTTCCGTTTCATTTATTTTTCCTTTCCTATCTCACATTATATACCGAAAAGGCACTTTTATTCAAGAATAATTTGCACGAAAAGGCACTTTTATTTACGAAGAAATACTCACGAAAAGGCGCTTTCATATTCATAGTGCCTGAACACCATGTGCCGTGCTGGCATGACGCCGATGGAAGCCATCAAAGCTGGTACGTCAAATGCGGCTCATCTGCTGCCAGAAAACGCGAATTGCGGCTCCCTGGAAAAAGGAAAACTTGCCGACATCGTCATCGTCAACGGCAATCCTCTTTCTGATATTCGGTGTCTTGCCCGCGCAGATCACGTAAAACTGGTTATGCAGAATGTTGAAATCAGAAAACAAAGTCTATAAAGGTGTGCCGCCTCTTTTCAGGCTAAAATTGTAGAATAGATTCCAGTTGTGCAGACCACGATGGATTAGCCTAATTTGCACAACTTTTAGGCTTTCCGGGATGAAAAAATTGTGCAAGTAACCGTAAATCAGAATTACTTTGCACAACTTTCAAGTATTGATTCTATATAAAGTTGTGCAGTTGCCTCCGAATAAGATTGGTCTGCACAACTCAATCATTTCGTGAAAGCCTGCGAAGACGAGAAGACGAAATGCTACTATTTGATTCAGCAGTGAATTCAATGTCACAAATTGCTGCCGGTCTGTATTTCACATTCATGGCATTTCTACTCCAAGTCGCTTATATACATCTGCTTCGTCTACCAATTCACCCGATTTTTCTCCCTCATCCAGTGCCCGCAACATCTTTTCCATTTCTTTTGATTCGATATACTCCGAGTTATCACTAAAAACCCGAATCTGTGATGAAAGTGTATTCTTCATGGTTGCCATACCTCCTTATATTCTTCTCCTATACGATATTCCTTCCTTGATTTATTGAGAAAAATATGCAGATTACAAAAATTTGTCAATATCAGCATCCATCTGATCGTTTTCGTAAGATTGCCGTAATACATTACGCTGCATTTTTAAATTAAATTACACGGAATAAGGCAGTTCTCTGAATCAATGGGAATCACACGCTCGCACATACAGATGATACCGCCTGAGCCTCTCTGAAGCGTTCCTCCATCTAATAAGCTGAACTTCTTCACCTCGCATCTGTCCGGCACGGATGCCTTTTTGATTTCAAAGGGATGAATTCGATGGTTTTCTTCCACCAAAACGTCAATCTCTTTCCCATTGGCATCCCGATAATAAGAAAGCTCTGCCACGTCTTTTCCGTAGGCATAGTGTCTTACAAGTTCCATCACAACATGATTTTCGAAGAAATGTCCGCTGACAGCGCCTGCCATCAATGTCTCTTTCGTCAGCCACATGGAAAGCCATGCACTAAGTCCCGTATCGCAAAAGTACAGTTTCGGCGTTTTGGTCAAACGTTTTATGGCATTACTTGAAAACCACTGCAGCATTTCCTTATATCCAAATGGACTTTTTCACGCTGTTGAAGTCGAACAATAAATCCTGCGCCGATGCGTTATTCTCAGTAAAAAATGTAGTTATATCACACTTTTTCGTTGTAATTTTTGTATACCCATGCTATACTACCTCTATCACGGAAAGCAAGGAGGCATCGTGCCATGTACCGCAGTGCAATGAAAACCCTTTATCAATGGAAAGAAAGCGAATACCGGAAACCCTTAATTTTACAGGGAGCGCGTCAGGTTGGGAAAACCTGGCTCATGAAAGAATTCGGGCAGAACGCTTACGAACATACAGTGTATATCAACTTCGATTCTAATACACAAATGCAGGGTCTATTCGCAGCAGATCTTGATGTAAAGCGAATTCTCCTGGGACTGGAATTATACGCAGGCGTTAAAATTAATCCTGCGAACACATTGCTTATTTTTGACGAGGTACAGGAAGTGCCAAACGCACTCAAAAGCCTGAAATATTTCTACGAAAACGCACCGCAGTATCACATCATCTGCGCAGGCAGTCTTCTTGGTATTGCGCTGCATCAGGGCACCTCATTTCCTGTCGGGAAAGTGGATTTTCTCCATCTGTATCCCCTTACTTTCGAAGAGTTTCTCATCGCTACCGGCAAAGAATCTTTTGCGCAGCTTTTGAATGACCATGATTTTTCCATGGTTTCCTCCTTTCAGCAAACCTACATGGACGCGCTGAAGCATTATTACTATGTGGGCGGCATGCCGGAAGCTGTACTTCGCTTTTCGCAGACGCAGGATTTTAATCTGGTTCGGCAAGTGCAGCAGCGCATTCTGTCCGCTTACGAACAGGATTTTTCCAAGCACGCACCCCTGGAAATCGTACCCAAAATCAGAATGCTCTGGAATAGCATCCCTTCACAGCTGGCAAAAGAAAACAAAAAATTCCTCTACGGTCTTGTACGCGAAGGCGGCAGAGCAAAGGAATTTGAAACAGCAATCATGTGGCTTTCGGACTGTGGTCTGATTCACAAGGTCAGCCGCATTACCACGCCGGCTTTGCCCTTAAAAGCCTATGAAGATTTAAAAGCCTTTAAGCTCTTTGTACTCGATGTAGGGCTGCTCAGCTGCATGACCGGTCTCAGACAGCAGACACTGCTTTCTGGAAACGATTTATTCGTGGAATTTAAAGGCGCGCTGACGGAGCAGTATGTCCTGCAGCAGCTGATTACTGACCCGGATATCAGTCTATATTACTACACCAACGACCGCGGTTCCTGCGAAATTGATTTTCTCATCGATACCAGCTGCGATATCATTCCGCTGGAAGTAAAAGCGGCGCGCAATTTAAAGGCAAAAAGCCTGAAAACCTATCGGGAAAAATACAGTCCGGCTCTTTCCGTACGCACTTCTATGGCAGACTATCGAAAAGAACCGGGACTGCTTGATCTTCCCCTTTATGCTGCCAGTGAGCTGAAAAAACTGTCAAGATCTTCATAAAATATAATCAGGCGGCACAATCTGTACCGCCTGCAAACATTCAAGCAAAACCGTTTACCACTGTATTTTCTCTATTCGGTCAAATGCTTCGCAAAGCCGGTCTACACCTACTGTGCAGGCGATTCTCACATAACCTTCGCCGCATGCTCCAAAGGCAGTACCCGGCAATGTCAGCACATGAGCGTCCTGCAGAATTTTCTCTGCGGCCGCTGCGCTGGAAAGACCGGTTTCTTTGATATTTACGAACAGATAGAAGCTCCCCTTCGGCGGATCAATCACCGAAAGTCCAGAGATTTCATTGACCCGCTCCGCCGCGTAAAACATCCGCTTGCGATATTCCTCAATCATAGCAGGCTGAATTTCATGCCGATGGCGGAGTGCGTGAATCGCCGCTCTCTGAGAAATAGACGGCGTCGTAAAGACTACATTTTCGTTGACCTGCTGTATGGTTTTAATGATGTAATCCGGCGCGATGATATTGCCGACACGCCAGCCTGTCATAGTGAAGTTCTTGGAAAAAGAGTTCAGTATGATCGTTCGCTCCCGCATTCCCGGAAGGGATGCAAAGGGCACAAACGGATTCTGATAGCTGAACGCCGTATAAATGTCGTCAGAAATCACAAGGAGATCATGTTTTACCGCAATCTCCGCAAGCTGCTCCATGGTTTCCATGTTCAAACAGTTTCCCGTCGGATTGGACGGCGAATTGATGACCAGCGCCTTGGTTCGCTCCGTAATCAGACTTTCAAGACGCTCTATATTGATTTGGAAATCTTCGTCCTCATAGGTCGCAAGTTCCACAGGAATCCCTCGCGCCAGCTCCACCTGCTGCGGATACGGCGTGAAAAACGGCGCCTGCAAAATCACCTCATCCCCGTCGTCCACGATAGCTTCCAAGCTAAGATACATGCCAAGACTAGCGGAGGCACAGACAAAGACCTCCTCGTCCCGTACCTCCATACCGTATTCTTCCTGATAAAATCTGCAGATTTCCGTCCGCAGCTCCGGATCGCCCCGAAAATCCGTATATTTAGTATGTCCTGCCTTGGCATCCGCAAAAGCGCCGTCTATAATGATGTCGTCCGTAATCAGATCCGGATCTCCGAGGCTCAGATTGATCACATCGTCAAAGGTCTTCGCCATCTCGTCAGACTTGCCCATGGCAGTCTGATGATCCTTCCAGTAACGTTTCGCGATAAACTTGTGTTTCATGATAACCTCTCTTTCTTTTTCATCGGAATCTGTGCCAAAATAATAGCAGCAAATACAAGACCGCAACCTGCCAATTCACGGAGGGACAGGCTCTGCCCCAAGACAACCCAGCCCGCCAGTACTGCAAAAACTGACTCCAGACTGAGAATTAGCGACGCCACCGCCGGATGGACATGACGCTGTCCGATATTCTGCAGTGTATAAGCTACACTGCCCGACAAAACACCGGCGTACAGAATCGACCCCAGCGCCTGCGGCTTTGCCAGCGTTTCCATACATCGTAAAATCCCAGACACATTGCCCGACATGTCCGAGAAAAACATAGGAAAAAAAGCAATACAAGCTGCTGTCACAAACTGAATGAGCGGCATTCTGGCTACGTCTACCCGTCCCGCATAATGGTCTACCGTCATCAGCTGAAACGCACTCATCAGCGAGCTGCACAGCACCAGCAAATCCGACGTCTGTACCGAAAAATCTCCATGGATGCACAGCAGATATAACCCCGCCAGTGTGATTGCCACAGCTGCCCACACATTCCAGCCACAGGTCCGCTTCAGAAACAAGCCTAAAATCGGCACAATTACGATATAGCAGGCTGACAAAAATCCCGCTTTTCCGGCAGGCGTGCCATAATACAATCCCAGCTGCTGAGAAAGCGACACCATACTGAGAAAGAACCCGCAGCAAATACCGCATTTCCAAAGGTCTTTCCTTTCCTGCCGCGTTTTCAGCTTACCTGCAGTAATTCCAATCCGGTCAAATAGCTTTATGACAGGCAGCAGCGCCAGCGCGCCTACCGAAAACCGAAGGCAGCTGAAGGTAAACGGTCCCAGCATATCACCGCCGGTACTCTGCGCTACAAAGGCCGCGCCCCAGATAAACGCCGTCACCATGAGCGCCAGAACACTTTGCATTTGACTCTTTTGCATATATCTTATCCTTCCAGAAAATCCCGTTTCATTGCCGCAACTTTTTCTTCATCACTGAAAATTTTTACTGCTGTGTTTGCCAGAACCTTTGCTCCAAGGGCAAGGGTCTGATGAGCTGTTTCTGTGGTCATCAATTGTGCAAATTCTCGGCTGTGCAAGACTACATTCTCATCTGCAATCTTAAAGCAAGGCTGAAACGACGGACAATGAAAGCTTACATTACCGATATCAGAGGATCCAAAAATTCCTACCTGATCATCCTCTGCTTTCAGCCCAAACTCTGCAAACACTTCACCTATTGCCTCAGCGCCCGTTTCATTTATCTTCAGGTTATAATAATCTTCACCGCATTTTTCCTTCTTCCATGTAGTCTGTGTCGCCATGGCCGCGCCGCCCGCGCAATCATCGACAAAGCCGTCCAGCTGCTGCACATATGTTTTGTCCAAAGCGCGAATCATCTGTTTGACAACCACATGATCCGGCACAGTATTGGGAAAATCACCGCCATGACTGATGACCCCATGAAATTGAGCGTCCACAGTAGTATGCTGCCTGAGCATATCGATGGCATGCAGGAAAAGCTGCGCTGCGTTAAGCGCGTTCCTACCCTCCCAAGGCGCCGCCGACGCATGAGACGCTTTCCCGTAAAAATGATAGTCGCGAATCAAACAGCACTGTAATGTTGGCTCCACGATATTTCGATTATACAGATGGATCATCAAAACCATATCGTAATCATCAAAGACGCCATCCTCCGCCATATGACATTTCTGTCCCTCGTCTTCCTCATCAGGCGTACCTATTATATGAAAGTCCGTATCGAGCTGATCCTGCAGATCCTTCACAGACAGGCCTGCTAAAATGCTGATTGCGCCGCTGAGGCAATGTCCGCAAGCGTGTCCTATTTCAGGCAGAGCGTCATACTCCACAAGAAAACCCACTTTATATTTGTGATTATTTTCGCCGTAAACCGCGCGAAATGCTGTATCAATGCCGGCAAAAGGATATTCCAGGGTATATCCGTGTCCGGAAAGCAAGCTGGCAATCCGCTTTGCAGTTTCATATTCATGCCCTGATACTTCCGGATGTTCTGCAGTCTCATCATTATAGGAAATCATCTCCGGTAAATTTTTTTCCACTGCTCCTGCAATCTTTGAAATCAATTGTTCATACATCATCACGTATTCCTCCTTAAAGCGGGCCGTCTGGACAAAATTTTCTGCCCCGAGACTGCCCGCTTTTCCTAATCAGTATATTCTCACTATCCTGTATTTTAGAATGGTCCTAAGTTCATGGAGTGTGCCGCAATTACAAAAACAGCCCCCAGCAAGAACTCCAGTCCAATTAAAGGAAGAATCCATTTCGCCCACTTATTCCAAGGAACTTTGCCTGCAGCCAGCGCCGCCATAAAATAACCGGAAGTCGGTGTCAAAATATTGGAAATTCCGTCACCCAGCTGGAATGCAATACAGGTTGTCTGTCTGGTTACACCCACTAAGTCACCCAATGGCGCCATAATAGGCACGGATACCGCTGCCTGTCCTGATGCAGAAGGAATTACAAAATTGAGCAGACACTGGAAAATATACATACCTACCGCAGAAACTGTCGATGGCAAACCACCGAGAAGACCTGCCGCGCTGTGAAGAATGGTATGCACAATCTGACCATCCGTAAGAACTACCAGAATACCCCGGGCAAAACCAACTACCAGCGCACCGCCGGCAATACCTGCCATGCCCTGTCCAAAAAGTTCCGCATACCGGTTAAATCCCATGTCTTTTGCGATAAAAGCAACAATCATCGACATCCCCAGAAAAATAGCAGCCAGCTCGTCCATATACCATCCAAGTTTAACTACACCATAAACGAGCAGTGCGATGGATGCCGCAAATACCAGCAGGATTGCTTTTTCTCTTCCTCCGAAATCAGGAAGACTTTCCAGATTAATAGAATCCTGACGATGCTGATCAGCTTCATACATCAGAGACTTTTCAGGATTTTTACGTATCTTTAATGCGTACCAGGTTAAAAATACTGTAACAAGCAGTGTCATGCAGCAAAACATGACAATACGAAATCCCATAGCAGATCCTAAAGGTAATTCCGCAATTCCCTGTGAAATCTGCACGTTGAACGGGTTCAGAAACGCTGCTGCATAGCCAGCGCCGCAGCCGCACAGAACAACAGCCGCACCGGTGATAGAGTCAAAGCCCATCGCCAGCAAGATAGGAATGAAGATTGGTACAAATGCGATGGTTTCTTCACACATACCAAAAGTCGCTCCGCAGATGGAAAACAGGATTACAAAAACCGGCACCAGCACAATCGACCGGCTGGATAGTTTTTTAACCAATCTTCCGACGCCTGCATCGATGGCTCTGGTTTCCGTCAGTATATTCATGGCGCCGCCTATAACAAACAGAAAGAAGATAATCTGCGCTGCTTCCTGCATGCCGCGCGGCACTGCTGTCAGAAACTGAAGCAGAGAAACAGGCGTAGATTCCACCTGATGATAAGTCTGTGCGTCAACAACTTCTCGTTCCGCTCCCGTTTCCGGAACGGTAATGGTGTGCATATCATAAGCGCCTGCCGGTACCAGATAGGTCAGTACCGCGCAAATCAGCATAATTGCCAAAAGCAAAATATACACGTGAGGAACGGTTAATTTTCTTTTCTTTTTCTCATCCATTGTTCTCTCCTTATTTGTAAATCTTTATGGAAAAAGCTAGCAGCGGCGCATTCCGCAGCAATCTGCTAAAGATATGCGCCGCTGCCGGCAAATGCATTTATATGACTTTCAAAGAAAGGAAACTTACGCTTCTAAAGCAGCTAGCGCTTCCTGCTTCTCTTTCTCACGCTCAACCAAAATCTGCTGGTATTCTTCTTCTGTCATCTTTTCCATAGTGATGCCGGTAAAGCCGTAGAACGCCGATACAAGCGGACAGATCAGATTGAGGAAGGCATACGGCGCGTAGCCGCCGGCGCCCCACTGCGAAATGCCAAAGACGCCCTGCATATAAGCCCCACATGCATTCCAAGGCACCAGGTTTGACGTAAGTGTCGAGGAGTCTTCCAGACATCTGGACAGATTCTTTCTTTTGAGCCTCATATCCTCAAATACTTCTTTGTACATCGAACCAGTCATAGCGATAGAAAGATATAAATCTCCCGGGATGATGTTGATGAAGATAGCAGTCAGCAAAGTGGTCAGAACTACAGGGCCTCTGCCCTTTACGATACGCATCAGACCCTCCGTAATAGAAGTCAGCATACCGGTGCATTCCATCACACCGCCCAGTGCCATGGCACAGAGCATCAGAAGAACTGTCCACATCATAGAGTCCATACCACCTCTTGTCAGCAGCTCTACAAGTTCCGGCATCACACTTTCAGGATCCGCGAACTCAAATCCATAGTGCCATACGCCAAGAGTATCTCCGATATTTACACCCTGGAAAATAACTGCGAAAATGCTGCCTAGCACCGCGCCAAAAATCATACCAGGCAGTGCCGGCATCTTAAATGCAATCATGAGAATAACTAAAAGCGGCGGCAGTACCAGCACCGGATTAATATTAAAGTTTTCTAATATACCGCTGCGCAGCGCTTCAACCTGAGACATATCTGTACTGCCGGAATAACGCATACCGATAATAGCGTATAAAACCAAAGAAATGATACTGGTCGGTACAACCGTATACATCATGTGACGAATATGTTCAAAGAGGTTTACACCGGCTACTGCTGACGCCATGTTGGTGGTGTCAGACAGCGGAGACATTTTATCGCCAAAATATGCGCCGGAAATAACTGCCCCAGCTGCAATCCCGGTTGGAATTCCAAGACCGCCGCCGATACCGATTAAGGCAATACCGACTGTACCTGCTGTACCCCAGGAAGTACCTGTGGACAGGGATACGATTGCACAAATAATCATGGTTGCCACCAGGAACAGTCCAGGTGTCAGAATACCCAATCCATAATAAACCATAGCCGGTACAACGCCTGCCTGAATCCAGGAACCGACCAAAGCGCCAGTTGCGATAATGATTAAAAGTGACTGCATCATACTGTTGACTGTTTTAATCATACCCTTTTCTACAAAGGACCATTTCCAGCCATTGAGTGCCGCGACCACTGCGGCAAAAATGGCGGAGAGAATCAGTCCTACATGAATGTCTCCATAGCTGCAGGCAAATGCGCTGCCAAAAAGGCTTTCCCATACGCCCAAACAATAACAAATTGCAAAAGCCGCGAATAAAAGTACCAAAAGCGACTGCCAAATTGGAATTTTCTTACCCATAAAATTTGTCCTTTCTAATATAAATAAATGAGTTATAAGTTCTCTGCGTCTGTCAGAATTCTGAGCAGATCGCTGAGCACGCCGTATGCAGTCTGATCAATTTCCGGTTCATAAACGTGCTCAATAATGGATACTTCCCCCATCAAATCCGTATTTACCGTCACAGCAGCTGCTGTTCCGTTAATGCTGGCCAGCAGATCGTCGCCATTAACTGCCTGTGGCTGCACAGTACCGACAGGCTTCCCGTCTTCCAGCCATCCATGGCAGACCAGCTTAATCTTCTGTCCATGCTTGGCAGCTTCCAAAAGCTGCTCTTTCGTAATCTCAGAAATCCCTGTTCTTTTGATGTCCGGCGGTGTAATCTTTACATCCATCAGAACGTTCATCAAAGCGGTCAGCTTCGCTGCCGCGTCCCATCCTTCCAAATCCATGGACGGATCGGCCTCTACAAATCCCCTTCTCTGCCCTTCCTTTACTGCTTCCTCATAGGAAACGCCTTTCTCCATCTGATCGAGGACATAGTTGGTCGTAGCGTTGAGAATACCCTTTACCTCCGTAATTTTGCAGGCTTTTAAGGTTTCCTTCGCCAGATTGAATACCGGCACGCCATCCATAACCGTCGCCTCATGGCAAAAGATGACATGATTTTCCGCAGCCAGATTCTTTAGCTCCCGATATGCCCATGCGATGGTTCCTTTGTTGGCAGTAATGACGTGTTTCTTTCTTTCCAAGGCGCTGCGAACATGGTCGATGGCAGGCTGTCCCGTCATAATATTGATCGGCGTCAGCTCAACCATCACATCGTAATCCGCCTGCTCTATGACCTCCATGCTGCCCACATTCTTGTCAAATATTCTGCTTTCTAATAAGTCCGTATCAATTCCATCCCTGTCCAAAAGCGCCCCTTTACTTCTGGTGCAGATCGCGGTAATTACTGGATTAACGCCATAAGTATCTGCGATATACTGCTTTCTTGTTTTCAGCATCTTCGCAAAGGCTTTGCCTACGTTTCCGTATCCGATCATAGCCAGCTTTAGATTTTTCATAGGAGTATTGCCCTTTCTTTTCAACGGAATCAGGGAATGCCAAAAAGCATCCCCTCATCCGGAAATTATTTTTTATTTTAAGACTAGTTCGTCGACAGCTTTCTTGTAATAATCGACGTCTGCTTCTGTATGCAGCGCTTCTTTTTCCTTCAGCAGCGGATACATGAAGTATACCAACAGACCTTTTTCTGTATGTAATCTATTTTCTGCCTGCGGAATCAGGACGGACTGATCGCTGTCCCATACTTCGTCAGAGATTTCATAGCCACGGTTTCCAGGCAGGTTGTGCATAACCTTAATGGACGGTTTTGCCTTGGACAGCAGTTCTCTGTTGATGGAATACTTAGGGAAGAAGGTTGCGATCTTCTTATCCTTCAGATGGTCGGAACCGTGATACCACCATGCGTCTGTGGCGATGAAGTCAACCTGGTCGATGTATTCATACGGATCATTTGTCTGAATGAACTTACCGCCGGATTTTTCCATTTCTGCCTTGCAGTACGCTACGTCTTCCGGTGCCATTTCAGCTTCCTTCGGCGCGCAGGAAATAAAGGTTACGCCCATCTTGGACAGAAGTCTTGCTTCTGTTCTGCATACGCCGCCGATATTGTCGCCAAGTACGGAGTTATCGCCGATGAACATGTAAACCAGATCTTCGATTTTCTTGCCTTCCGGCATATATTCTGTCATAGTGAACAGGTCGCACAGCGCCTGAGTCGGATGCATGCATTTGCTGCTCATGCCGCTGAATACAGGCACATCAGAGTACTTTGCAAGTTCAATAATGGTATCCTGAGATTCGGTACGAATTTCGATAGCGTCGCACATGCCGGAAAGTACCTGCGCGGTATCCTTGATAGTTTCTCTGTCTTCACCGCAGTGGAGCGTCTTCGTTTCCAGGTACAAAGCGTGTCCGCCCAGCTGTGTCATAGCTGCTTCAAAAGAAACTCTGGTTCTGGTGGACGGCTGGTCAAACATCATAGCCAGGGACTGATCCTTCAGAAGTGGAAGGCGGATGCCTTTGCGCTCTGCGTCCTTTAAGGTTTTGATGACTTTCAGCATTTCCAGGTATTCTTCTTTGGTGAAATCATCGGTTTCAATAAAATGTCTTACATTCATTTGTTTTTCCTCCATTTTTCTGTCTAAAATATCTTTCTTAAATATCTTCACGAACCAGCGGCATGCTCATGCATCTCGGGCCGCCTCTGCCTCTGGACAGTTCGCCGCATGGCATTTCAAGCACCTTGATGCCGTTTTGTCTGAGCAGCTCGTTGGTGATTTCATTTCTGCTGTAGGTCACCACAGTGCCCGGCGCGATGGCCAGCGTGTTGGTGCCGTCGTTCCACTGTTCACGTTCAGAGTCGATGAAAGAACCGCCCGCGCAGCGCAGCACTTTTATACTGTCAAGATGCAGCGCGTCAGCCAGCACCTTTTCAATCACATCTGACTTATCTTTATAGACCAGCTCACCGCCCTTGCCCAGGCTGATTTCAAACACATTCAGTGTAGACTCAATGCCCGGATGTACGGTGAATTTATCATGGTCAATCATGGTCAGAACCGTATCCAGATGCATGAACTTTCTGTCCTTTGGAATGGTAAACGCCAGAACTTTCTTGAAACTGTCGTTTGGTAGAACCTTTCTTGCAAGCTGCTCGATGGCCTCCGGCTGGGTTCTCAGACTGCAGCCAATACCGATGACTTCTTTGGACAGAATAGCGATATCGCCGCCTTCAATGCCAAATGGACTCTCGTTGGAAAGCCACATCGGCGTATCTTCATCTGCGAAATCCGGATTGTTTTCGAAGATATGCTGCCATACTACAGTTTCCAAATCTCTGCCCAGTTTTTCCATGTTGTGGAAGCTCATGCCACGTCCGATGGAAGATCCCGGGTCTCTGGCATAATATAGGTTTGCCAGCGGTTCTGTGTAATACAGCTCGTATTCTTCGTCCGGGAAGAAGCGTGAGAAGTCCTCTGCCTTCTTTTCGCCGATGTCAGATTTTCTGATGCCTGCCATAATTCTGTCAGCCATAGCTTCTGGTTCCAGACTCATCAGATACTCAAAGATCTGGCCTCTCAGATGTGCGCTGTAAATCCCGTGTTTGTTGAGAAATTTTCCGATAAAAGTCTCACGACTTCCTTCTTTTGCGAAAGATTTGCGGAACAAATCTTCTATGTAGACAACTTCTGTGCCTTCGCCTCTCAGAATGTCGGCAAAGCAGTCGTGCTCATACTGGGCACCTTTTTTCCATGGAATGTCATCAAAGAGGTGACGAGGCATAGTCTGCGGAATCACGCCGTCAATTTCATCTCCGGGACGATGCAGCAATACTTTTTTCAGTTTTCCGATTTCGGAATACACATGAATTTTGCTCATGACCTTTTCTCCTTCTATTTATCTTTAATATTCTTTTAACAGCTGCGCGATAATTTCCAGTCCCTTCTGCAATACATCCGGGCTGAAAGCGTAACCGATTCTGAAGCAGTGTTCCATCTCAAAAGCGGAACCCGGTGTAGTCAGTACGCCTCTTTCCTTAACCAGTTTGACGCAGAAGTCGAAGGAAGGAACATCCTTGTCGTAGAATATCAATGCGGTGGTTCCAGCTGCCGGCTTCACATAGCTGACGCCTTCTGTTTCGCTGACCCATTTGTCCAGGATTTCTCTGCCCTGTTCCAAAATCTTCGCGCTTCTTGCAAAAATTTTATCCTTGTTCGCAAGAGCCATGCTTGCCAGAATATCATCGATATAGCCGCAGCTGATGGTATCGTAGTCTCTTCTGCCGTGGCACTGCGCCATCAAGTCCTTATCCTTAGTCGCAATCCATCCCATTCTCAGACCTGCAAGACCGAAAATCTTGGACATGCTGGAAGTTGCAACGCCTTTATCATACAAGTCAGCGATGGAGTACATATAGCCGCCGTCAGCAGGTACGCCTCTGTAAGCTTCGTCGCAGAGTATGTATGCGCCGACCTTTTCCGCCATCTTTACGATTTCCTTCATCATATCTTCCGGAACAAATGCACCTGTTGGATTGTCTGGATTGCAGATGGAAATCAGTTTGGTGTTTTCATCGATGAGCTTATCGATTTCCTCCAGATCAGGCAGGAAATTATCTTCCTTTTTCAGCCAAGACATTCTTACTTCTGCGCCGATGGACTCCGGAATGGAGTAGTGCTGCTGATAGGTCGGCAGAACTGCTACGACATTGTCAGTCGGTTCAACCAGGCAGGCGATAACCATGTGGTTAGCGCTGATGCCGCCGTGGGTCGGTACGACGTCGTCTGCTGTCAGATTTTTATAAAGTCCTGCAATACCGTTTTTCAGCTCAGGGGAGCCGTGAATGTGACCATACACCAGTCTTTCCCCTTTGAGTTCTTCCATAAACTCTGCCGGATCTTTGCCGCATAGTTCCAGAAGCTCTCCCACTTCCAGAGAATCCACGCAAGTCTCACCCAAATCGTAAGTCAGGAAACCTTCATACTCATCCATCCAGCGTTCCACTTTGAATCTCTCTAATTTCATTTTAATTCTCCTTATCTATGCTTTTTTGCATTAAGTGTCTAAAGTTCAATGGCCTGTCCAAGACCTGCTTTGTCCGCTTCTTTCAGCGCCAGCATACCGGTCAGAAGGTCAAGCAGGGCTGTGCCCGTTGCGTCGAACACAGTAATCTGATCGTCACTGTCTCTGCCTGACGCCTTTCCTGTGATTACATCACCGATGATTCCTGTGATATCTTCTTCTTTTAAAATACCTTTTTTAATCGGAATCTCGATCTCGCCTACTTCGACGCACTGCTTGATATCGTCGACGAACACCTTGGCGCCTGCGAAAATCTCAGGATCGATTTCTTCTTTGCCGCTCATATCGGAACCGATACAGGAAAAATGTGTTCCCGGTTTTACCCATTCCTTCTTGATAATCGGCTCTCTGGACGGCGTCACTGTGATGATGATATCGCTTTCCGCTGTTGCTTTGGTGATATCCTCTACTGCCTCAAAGGACGCTTTTACATCCTCCATAGCAAAATCTGTTTTTAATGTATCTCTGAGCCCTCCAGCAAAACGCTGTGCGTTGCCAAAGTCCAGTCCGTCATAAATCATGACTTTCTCGAGCTGTGGGAAACTGAGCAGTGTAGCTGCCGCCTGGAATGTCGCCACATGTCCGGCGCCGACAATCAACAAATTCTTCGCATCCTTTCTCGCCAGCAGCTTTGCGCCAATCGCCCCTGCCGCGCCGGTTCTGATGCCTGTAATGTGTGATCCGTCTACAATGCCAAGAGGCGCGCCGGTTTTCGCGTCGAAGATGAGAATGGTTCCCATCAGTGCAGGAAGTCCCGCTTTATCGTTATCCTCAAACCAGGATACGGATTTGAGACCGTAAATACCTGCTGTTTTCAGCCAGCCAGATTTGATATCCATCTCCGCTTTATCTTCTTCAAAGACCTCGGTAATCAGCGGCCAAATTGCTGCGTCGCCTGCCGACTGCGCCCGGTATACTTCTTCGATGGTAGAAATCACATCCTGCATCTTCAGGACTTGTTTCGTTTCTTCCATCTTCAAAACCTTCATGTTAATCAATTTTGCTTTACATCTCCTTTCTGCACCTTCCGGGATTTCTCCTTCTTGGATATATCCATTGTATCGTGAAAAAAATCACAATTTTTGAGTATGTATTCAAAATTTTTTTGTTTTCTTTAGTATTTTTCCAATCAAAATTGCACAGAAAAACGGTATAATATGAGATATATTAAGGGTTAAAGGAGGATTTGCGCTATGGCGCTGACAGTAAAGGATATTTTAGAATTAGATTCGCTCAGAGGCATTCAGCTTATCGCCGGCAAAGCTGGTCTTTCAAGATCCGTCGTATCTGCGGGTATTGCGGACTTTGAATTTGCTGACTTTGCTGATTCCCACGAAAAAGATGTGTTTCTGCCAGACAGTATCGTCATGAGCAGCCTGCTTTTTGCCAAAGAGAATCCGGCGCTGATCCTGTCCGCCGTAAAAGAACTGCATGCCATCGGCGCTGCCGCCTTCGCTTATAAACCCAATCTATTTTCTGTACTTCCTGCAGAAGTCCTCGATTTCGCGGAAGCAAACGACTTTCCGATTCTTCAGTTCACTACAGGCCAGTTCATGGACGAAATCATCTTTGACATCATGGACGCGGTACGAAAAGAAAGCGATAATTTTTTCTCCGAAGAAAACATCGACAAAATGATATCAGACGGCATGACCAAAGCGCAGGTATATGCTCTCAGCAAGAATGTATCTATCAAATTTAAAGAACACATCATGACTGTCTATTTAAAAAGCGATAATTCCAATTTTCTGCTGGATTTAGACCGTTACACCAAAAAATTCTACCTGAACCGCGCGCTGATGCAAAAAGCGCTTCTGTGTAAATATAAAGACGGACTTTTCGCTGTACTGACTGCCCGTCAGAATAATGAAAGGTCCTTTGAAATTATCTTATCTGAACTGATGGAGTTCCTGTCACTGCCGGAAGAAGATCTTTATATCAATTGCAGTCTGATTCACGATCCATTCAAAGATTTGGATCAGTGCATTAGAGAAAGCTACTTTACCTATATCGCCTCTGCCGCTGAGCAAAAACACTTCCGCAGCTTTAAGTCTATTGGCCCATGGCAGCTTCTCATTCCTTACGCCCACTCTGATGTAATGAAGGATTATATGAACGCCCGCATTCAGCCTATTTTAGAAAAACAGGACTTTTACGAAACCGCGCGGGCGCTGACCATCTGCAGGGGCGACATTTTCAAAACTGCCAGCCTCTTAAACTGCCACCACAATACCGTGCGTTACCGGCTGAATAAAATCAAACAGTTTCTGTTCACCGAAGATATGAGCGATCAGGAGTTCTACACAGATATCTCCCTGGCTGTACGACTGTATATGCTGCAGGAATAGTGGATTTTTCCTTGTGTAGATTTGTCAAATTGAGTATACTATAAGTAAGAAAGTCGGTTACGCCGATTCTACTCAAAGGTAGACTTTCTTGATATTCCGGAAATATCGAAAATCGATATTTCCTACATAATAAGAAAGTAGGATTTTCTCACTTATTAATCTAAAAGCAAAAGAGATGATTATATGCTAGCTGAATTACGTCAGAAATCGCAGATAACAATTCCTAAAGAAATCATTATAAAGCTCGCTTTGTCAGAAGGTGACAAGTTAGATATCTTCGAAAAGGACGGTTTTATTTGCATCATGCCGGTCGCTGTCTATCCAAAACAATATCTCAATGAGCTCCGCAGCGAAATCAATGATGTCAAAGCAAAGCTTGCGTCCGGAAAACAACCGGTATTTGATATCGTAGATGCCCTCTTTGAGAAATTGGAGACAGAATGATGGCGTACGAATTCACGTTCACACCTCGTTTCCAGAAGCATTTTAAAATCTGACTGCACAAGAGAAAAAACAACTCAAAAATAAATTATTACTTTTGGCAGAAAACCCTGCACATCCGTCGCTGCGTACCAAACGTATTCAGGGAACGAATGACTTATACGAGTGCAGTGTCAACATGAATATTCGCATCATTTGGTATTACGAAGGTGATAAAATAATCATTTTGCTAGATGTAGGACATCACGACATATTAAAACAATTCTAGAATTCACGAAAACCCCTCGTGTGATTGATTTCACATGAGGGGTTTTCGCTACTATACTAAATTTTATGCAAAGGTGATTACTGTTCCAGTCTTACCTTCTAACGCTTCAATCGCTTTGTCAAGAGATGTGATAATCGCTTTCTTATTCGGATATGCTCTCACGAACTTCATCGCTGCTTCTACCTTCGGCAGCATGCTGCCCGGTGCAAACTGTCCTTCTTCGATGTACTTCACCGCGTCTTCCAGATTCAGATTGTCCAGGTTCTTCTGATCCGGCTTGTTGAAGTTGATCGCAACCTTCTCTACCTCGGTCAGAATCATCAAAACGTCTGCTTCTACCTGTTCTGCCAAAAGCTCTGCCGCGAAGTCCTTATCGATAACTGCCGCAACGCCTTCCATGGAACCGTCTGCATTCTCTACTACAGGAATTCCGCCGCCTCCGCAGGAAATCACGATAGAGGAATCCCACAGTCTTCTTACCGCGTCAATTTCTACGATCTTTCTAGGCAGCGGTGATGCTACCACGCGTCTCCATCCTCTGCCCGCGTCTTCCTTCATTGTATAGCCTTTTTCTGCTTCCAATGCCTTTGCTTCAGCTTCCTGATAGAAAGGTCCGATCGGCTTCGTCGGATTCTGGAACGCTTTGTCGCTCTTTTCTACGATCATCTGGGTCGCTACGGTCAGAACCGGAATGTTTCTTCCCTTCTTGCTCAGCGCATACTTCAATGCCTGCTGCAGGTGATATCCGATATAACCCTGGGACATCGCGCCGCATACGTCGAACGGCATAGCCGGCGTGACGTCCTTTGCTGTTTCCGACGCTAAGAGAATTCTTCCTACCTGCGGTCCGTTTCCGTGTACTAATCCGATTTCATAGCCTTTGCAGCTGATGTCTGCTATATATTCGCATGTCTTTTTTACTACTGCAAGCTGTGCTTCCGCAGTCGCTTCACTTTTTCCCGACTGCAGCGCGTTTCCGCCTAAGGCGATTACTATTTTTTCTGCCATTTCTGTCTTTCTCCTTTTCTCGATTCTATTCCGTCTTCTATATACGATAAAAGCTCGGTGTTCTCCGCCTGTATACCGCGAAGTATTCCAGACCGCAAGCTTTCACCAGTTCTCCCGTTTCCCGAAAGCACGAGCCGAGACAATCCGGTGTATGCGCATCAGAACCAAAGGTGATAATCTCACCGCCAAGCTCCACGTACTTTCTTATGATTTCTTCCTTCGGGTTTGCCAGTCCGAGCCTTTGCATTCTGGAGGTATTTACCTCTATGCATCTTCCCGATTCAATCAGTTCTTTCAGAATCGTGTCAAGCTCATCGGCATATTTTCCATAGGAAAACGTCTCAATGGCATCGGGCGCATAGCGGAAAATTAAATCCATATGCCCGGCCACGTCAAAATCTGGTATCCTTCGGATGTTTTCGTATTCCTCCTGAAAATATAGTTTGCAAATTTCCTCCGTGCTCTTTCCCTTGTAAGTACGCAAATCGTCCGCTCCTCTCCCTCTGAAATTATGGGTAGAGCCGATGACAAAATCGAAGGAAAACGCCTTCGCATACGTATCCAGCTTTTCTGCAAGATGGGGTTGAAGCCCAAGTTCAACTCGTTCTTCATTTCTGCAGCAATATTTTGCTGCAATTTTTGATATTGCCCAAAACACTCTCCTTCGCAAAATTTCACGTTTATGGCACTCGTATTTACATTTTTATCACATCCTTTGTTACTTTTATATTTATTATAAGGCACAGTACACGTGAGAATTTTAGACCATATCTAAAAAATAACAAGAATATTTGTTACATTTCTATCCATTGTTATATTTCCTATTTTTAAAGAAAAAACTGCAAAAGTTCCACATTCGTTGGAGATTCGACTTCTATATCCGGTTCCAACCCATGGCAGCGATGTGCGGTATGCATCGCAGTAAAATTATCGATTACAATTTTCGTACGTTTGCCCGGAAGTCTAACACAACAAGCTATGATTCTTTTCATATTGTAATTTCTGCTGCGCCGTGCTATTCTGTTCTTAGAAACTTACAACTTTATGGAGGAACTGATTTGAACGACCGTCTGAAAGAAACAGGAAAACAAATACGAACTTACCGGCTGGCGCTGGGACTTTCCCTGCAGGAATTTGCCGCGAAAATACACAAGAGCAAAGCCTCTGTTTCCAAATACGAAAACGGTCTGATTTCCATCGATCTTGCGACCTTTTATGAAATTGCCGATGTTCTTTCTGTGTCTCCCGCGAAACTGATGGCGCCGCCTTCCTTTTCTGAAAACGGCGCTGCGCCGGGAAGTACGGCAATCCGGCAGTATCTCTATTCCTACGCTCGCAAAGGCAGCAAAATTACAAAAAGCGTGCTTGACCATTACACAGGCGAAGCAGGCAGTCTTGACGTGACCTTTTTTTACGATGTGCCCGCCTTTGACCAGCTGGAAAAGTGCCGTGGACTTTACGAAGGTTCCATGTCCAAAGAAGGACCGATTTTAAACTACCAGTTCGTCAACCGCCGAAACAGCACGGAACACACCTTCCTCTGCTGCATGGAAAGTCTTGATAACAACGGTCACAGCATGGGACTTCTCTCCAGCATTTCTTACACCACGATGACGCCTAACGCAATCAAAGTGGTTCTGTCGGGTACCCAGCTTGCAGAAACCGAAGAACTGCGGGAGTTGCTTCTCTTTAACAAAGAGGATATCCAGCGTCTTAAGCGGGATAATATGCTGACCGTGGAGCGGCAGTAAATAACCTCTATATACGAGCATTCAAAGATTTGGATCAGTGCATCCGAGAAAGTTACTTTACCTATATCGTTTCTGTCGCTGAGCAAAAGCACTTCGGCAGCTTTGCATCCATCGGACCATGGCAACTTCTCATTCCTTACGCCCGCTCTGATATAATGAAGAATTATCTGAACGCCCGCATTCAACCTCTTTTAGAAAAGCAGGATTTTTACGAAACCGTGCCGCTGACCATCTGCCGCGGCGATATTTTCAAAACTGCCAGCCTCTTAAACTGCCATCACAATACCGTACGTTATCGCCTAAGCAAAATCAAACAATTTCTGTTTGCAGACGAAATGAGTAATCAGGAGTTTTACGCAGATATTTCTCTGGCAGTGCGGCTGTATATGCTGCAGGAATAGTGGATTTTTTCCTTGCCTTCGATTTATTAAGCCATGAAACCCCTCGTGTGATTAATTTCACACGAGGGGTTTTCGTCACTATATCTTATCTTTATGCAAAGGAGATTACTGTTCCAGTCTTACCTTCCAAGGCTTCGATGGCTTTATCAAGAGAAGTGATGATAGCTTTCTTGTTCGGATATGCTCTGACAAACTTCATCGCAGCTTCTACCTTTGGCAGCATGCTTCCAGGTGCAAACTGTCCTTCTTCGATGTATTTTACGGCATCTTCCAGATTCAGGTTATCCAGGTTCTTCTGATCAGGCTTGTTAAAGTTGATTGCAACTTTTTCTACTTCGGTCAAAATCATCAGTACATCTGCTTCAACCTGCTCAGCCAGAAGTTCTGCTGCAAAGTCTTTATCTATTACAGCTGCAACGCCTTCCATGGAACCGTCAGCATTTTCTACTACAGGGATTCCTCCTCCGCAGGAAATTACAATGGAAGTGTCCCATAATTTCTTTACTGCGTCGATTTCAACAATTTTTCTAGGAAGTGGGGAAGCTACTACTCTTCTGAAGCCTCTGCCTGCGTCTTCCTTCATTGTATATCCTTTTTCTGCTTCTAAAGCTTTTGCTTCTTCTTCTGAATAGAATGGTCCGATTGGTTTTGTTGGATTCTGGAATGCTTTGTCGCTCTTTTCCACAACCATCTGTGTTGCAACAGTCAGAACAGGAAGATTTCTGCCTTTTTTGCTCAGTGCATATTTCAGCGCCTGCTGCAGATGGTATCCAATATAACCCTGAGACATTGCGCCACAAACATCAAATGGCATAGCCGGAGTAACATCTTTTGCTGTCTCAGAAGCCAGCAAAATTCTGCCTACCTGTGGTCCGTTGCCGTGTACCAGACCGATTTCATAGCCCTTGCAGCTGATATCTGCAATATATTCACAAGTTTTCTTAACAACTGCTAGCTGTGCTTCAGCTGTCGCTTCGCTCTTTCCCGACTGCAAAGCATTTCCGCCTAAGGCGATCACAATTTTCTCTGACATTGATGTGTTCTCTCCTTCTTTGATATATCGTTTTGCCTTCAATATCTATTGATTCTTAAAAAATGCATTCTAATATCCCAAATTCCGATTGTGATTTGATGATTTTTAAGGGAAATATTAGCTGTTATATTTTGTTATTAAAATACCCGCCAACCCTTGAAAATACTAAGTTTATCGCAGGTGAACTTTCCCTTATCGTTTCCCTTGTGTTATATCTTCCCACAGGGCATTACGAACCCTGATAAGGGAAAAAATGAGGGAAACAAAATCACATAAAACATTATAACACAAAATATATGGGAATTGGTAAACTGATTGAAATGCTTTCAAAAAATCAATGAAAAGAGGACGGATAAAAGATGAATATGATTTACGCAACATACAATATCCACCATAACAGCATTGACGTATACACTTATGCAGGCTACTTTTTACGGATAGACTGCAATAAAGCGGAAGAAGGATTAAAAACTACCCCTTGCTCTGAATGTGCCTTAAATGCTCTGGCAATAGACGAACCGCTTGAATACGCAAGACTCTATCTTGATGGAAATATGCAGATGTGGGTGGATGCGGAAGATTCATTGGAATTGTGGTAATTTTTATAATTACTATATCAATATTTGCATAGTGTAGCTTTTTAATGAACAAATTGAAACAAATTAACTGAACCGATAACTGCTGATTATACATGTTATCGGTTCAGTTTTTCTAAAATAAACTCTTATGACAAGAGGTAATAAAATAGTTCAAATTTTCTACTTGGGAAAGGTTACAATAACCGTCGTGCCTTTTCCGACATGACTTTTTACATCAACTTTAGCATTATGGATTTTAGCAGCGTGTTTCACAATAGAAAGCCCAAGCCCGGTTCCCCCTACTGCCTTAGAATGGCTCTTATCAACACGATAAAAACGCTCAAAAATACGTTCTTGATGTTCGGGTGCAATTCCTATCCCCGTGTCCTCCACTGATAAAACTACCATGCCGTTTTCGTTCTGTATGTTTACCATTACTTTTCCGTTTTCATGGTTATACTTAATCGCATTGTCACAAAGATTATAAATCACACTGTATAAAAGCTGAGGTATGCCGTTAAGGGGAGCCGAAACGCCGGAAAGCTCCAATGTGACACATAAGGTATTTGCCTGTGGCTCTAAGCTCTGTACCGCCTTTTCTGCCAATGCGTATAAGTCGATATTTTCCCTCTGCATATCGTCCGCACCTTCGTCAAGGTGCGAAAGACTGATAATGTCCTCTACAAGCCGTATCATTCGCCCGGCTTCATCATAAATCTTTCCGGCAAAGGGTATTTTATCATTCTCCTTTACCATATCGTTTTTCAAAAGCTCCGCATACCCGGAAATGGAGTGAAGCGGGGTTTTTAATTCATGGGACACATTAGCGGTAAATTCGCGCCGTATCTGTTCCGCTTTTTCTTTTTCCGTCACATTGAAAAAGAAAAGTGCGGCTCCTTTCACAATGTTTTCAGAAGTGATCGGATCAGCGTCAATTTGATAGCTTTCTCCATGCAGCCGGATAATGTTTTCGCCCCGTTCTCCATGTAAGGCTTTCGTAAGGATTTCCTGCAATTCAAGATTACGGCATAAGGACAGCATATCAGAACCGATACAGTCTGTGTCAGCGTCCAGCAGTTTTCTTGCCGCAGGGTTTATACTGATAATTTTCCCTTTTTGATTTAAGAGAATCATGCCCTCATTCATGCTGCCGATAATCGTATTTAATTCATTCTCTTTTTGGAGAAGCTCGGCTTTCTGCCCCCGTAGCTGTTTTTGCTGGCTGTCAATACGCCGTAAAAAAGGGGAAAGCTCATCATAGCCCTCATTTGACAACGGATTATCAAGATCAATTTCATTTAATGGCTTTACTATTTTTTTTGAAACTTGAATAGCCAAAACAATGGAAAGAATCAATGCAATCACAAATATAATGCAAATCGGCTGTGTCATACCTAAAAGGAGCGTCAAAATAGAATTTTGAGATATGGAAAGCCGTAATATAGTGCCATCATCAAGTTTCTGTGCGGAATAAAACGAACGCTCCATCAAAGTAGCAGAATACCGTTTGCTCTCACCATAGCCCGAAGAAAGGGCTTCCCGCACTTCTTCCCGCTCTAAATGATTTTCCATTTCCGCAGTATCAGACGCACTATCAAAAATAACATTTCCCTCTGTATCAATCCATGATATACGATAATTTTTCACTTTCAAATCATGGAAATAATCAATGCCCTCATTTGTAACGCCCTGTGCGGCAAGGGTTGTCTGCATTTTTAGCTGTGCCTGTTCAACATTTGAAAAGTATTCATACAGAACACCCATGAACAGAACAACAGACGCAAGAAAAACAGTCAATGCGACAAGGCAGATTGAGCGAAAAATTCGTTTCGTCATATTATAACCGTACTCCTTTCATAATCTGCAAGTTTGGGCTGTAAAGCACAAACTTGTAAGATTGAAAATTTTAATTTTAATCTTTTCCCTCCATTCGATACCCAACTCCCCGTACCGTTTCAATATAGCTCCCACATTCGCCTAATTTTGTTCGGAGCGTTCCGATGTGAACATCTACGGTTCGGGTTTCCCCTATGTAGTCAATGCCCCATATCATTTCAAGAAGCTGGTCGCGTGTAAACACCCGTCCGGGGTTTTCCATAAAAGTATGGAGCAGCTTATGTTCTTTCAGTGTCAACTGAACCCGTTCGTTGTTTACAAGCACAATATATGTTTCCAAATTCAATTCTAAATTTCCAATTTTTAGTTTTTTTGTTTCTTCTTTCGGGCTTGTACGCCGCAATACCGCTTTCACACGGGAAATCATTTCCATCATGCCAAACGGCTTTGCAAGGTAATCATCAGCTCCCAAGTCAAGCCCGGTTACTTTGTCGTATTCGGTTCCTTTGGCTGTCGCCATAATAACAGGAATATCCTCTGTCGTACCCTGCATACGCAGCTTTTTCAATATGGAAATGCCATCTTCGCCGGGAAGCATTATATCAAGCATAATAAGCTGGGGTTTTTCTGTCTGCAAAGCGTCAAAAAGGCTGTCCGCGCAGTCAAAACCTTTTGCTTCAAATCCGGCAGAATTTAATGTGTATATCATCAGATCACGGATAGAGCTGTCGTCCTCAACACAATAAATCATATAAATCCGCTCCTTTCTTTCCTGTGGCAATATTCCGAACTCAATCATACCATATTACCTATATTTCATCAATGGCGGTATGTTCACCCCTCTTTGTTCCCTGTGATTGAGAACAGAACCCATTTTGCAATATTGACCGCATGATCTCCGATACGTTCAAAATATTTTGCAATCATTAACAGGTCTATGGCATACTCACCGTCTGCTTCGGGTTTGCTGAAAAGTTCAATCAGCATTTTCTTCACCTTATCAAAAAAGGAATCCACCACATCATCATAATCTATCACGGCTTTCGCCATCTGCATATCCTTTTTCACAAAAGCGTCAATACTGTCCGTTACCATTTTAATGACAGCAACCGACATATCATGGATAACCTGTGTGTCGTCGGTGGCGTGAATATTGGCTAATGTGATAATTTCCGCTATGTCTGCGGATTGATCTCCGATTCTTGCCATATCTGTCACCATTTTAAGTGCGGACGATACAACCCTCAAATCTTTTGCCACGGGCTGCTGCTGTAAGAGCAGCTTTAGACACATAGTTTCAATTTCGCGCTCTTTGTGGTCTATCTGAACAGAGAGATCGGGAACAGCCTTTGCAAGTGCGGGATTCCCCTCTGTCAGAGCTTTTGCGGACATAGCAATCGCATTTTCACAAAAAGCCCCCATTGTAATCAACTCTTTATTTAACAAATCTAACTGTTCATCAAATTTTAGGCGCATTATCCAAACCTCCCTGTAATATAGTCCTCTGTCCGCTTGTCCTGCGGCATGGAGAATAATTTTTCTGTTTCTCCAAACTCCACCATTTCCCCAAGCAGGAAAAACGCTGTCTTGTCAGAAATTCGGAGTGCCTGCTGCATATTATGTGTCACAATGACAATGGTATAGTCCTTTTTTAATTCTGCGGCAAGTTCCTCTATCTTTGCCGTAGAAATAGGGTCAAGTGCGCTGGTCGGTTCGTCCATCAGCAAAACTTCCGGCTCCACCGCCAAAGCGCGGGCAATGCAAAGACGCTGCTGTTGACCGCCCGACATACCAAGCGCGGATTTTTTCAGCCTGTCTTTTACCTCGTCCCAAATTGCCGCCCCTTTTAAGGAACGCTCTACAATTTCGTCCAGCGCAGCTTTAGAACGGATACCATGAGTCCTTGCTCCAAAGGCAACATTGTCATAAATGCTCATAGGGAACGGATTCGGTTTTTGAAATACCATTCCTACACGTTTACGCAGTAGGTTAATATCCATATTCCCATAAATATCTTCGCCGTCTAAATGGATAGTCCCTTTGATGTGGCATTCCTCCACCAAATCATTCATTCGATTCAAGGTTTTTAATAATGTCGATTTACCGCAGCCCGACGGTCCGATCAGAGCGGTAATTTCGTGTTCCTTAAACGCCACATTTATTTTTTTCAAGGCTTGAAAGTTTCCGTAGAATAAATCCAAATCCTCAACCACGATTTTATCCATCTGTGTTTTTACCTCCTATCTTTTTTGCCACAAACCCGGAAAGCCCGTTTATCAGAATGACAACCACCAATAATACAACCGCAGTTGCGTAGGTCTGCTTGATATACAGCCCCTCGCCCGAAATAGAATACATATGGACGGATAACGTTCTTGCCGACGAAAAAATGCTTGTTGCTATTTCTGCAACGGTTCCGGCGGTAAAGATCAGTGCCGCCGATTCCCCGACGATACGCCCGATTCCAAGAATAATGCCGGACAAAATACCCGGAACGGCGCAGGGCAGGACAATAGAAAATACGGTTCGTAACTTTCCGACTCCAAGCCCGAAGCTGCCCTCCCGGTAGCTGTCGGGAACGCTTCGCAAGGCTTCTTCTGTTGTCCGCATAATAAGCGGTAAAATCATAATACTTAAAGTCAAAGCCCCGGACAGCAAAGACAACCCCAGCCCAAGATATTTTACAAAGAACAGGGAACCGAACAGCCCATAAACGATTGACGGAATCCCGGACAATGTTTCAGCAGTAATACCTACGATATGAACCAGTTTATTTCCCCGTCTTGCGTACTCTGTCAGATAAATTGCTGCACCAATTCCTACGGGAACCGCAAACAGCAGAGAAAGCAGCATAATGAACAGTGTATTGATAAGTGCCGGAAGCAGGGACACATTTTCTGTTGTATATTTGCTGTCAAATAAATCCGGCGTTAAATTTGGAATCCCTTTCATCAATATGTATGCAATAATAAAAATAAGCGCGAGCATTGTAATCAATGCTGCAAGGCATACAGAAAGAAAGAGAACAAAAGATTTAGGGTCGCGTCTGTATGCGCACCATTTCCGTTTCAATTTCCCAATCATTTATTTCACCCTCCTTTTGAACAGGGAGAGGGACAGATTGATAATGAGAATGAAAACAAACAGAACAACAGCCGTACCAATTAACGCTTCACGGTGTAAATCCGTAGAATATCCCATTTCCAATACAATGTTTGTGGTCAGTGTCCGGACGCCGGAAAGCATACTGTCCGGGATAACCGCTTGATTTCCGGCAACCATCATAACCGCCATTGTTTCACCGACTGCCCGCCCAATCCCTAATACAACCCCTGCAAAAATACCGCTCTTTGCTGCGGGAAGAACCGTAAAAAATACACTTCTTTCATGGGAAGCTCCAAGAGCAAGCCCTCCCTCATAGTAACTTTCCGGGACAGCCCGGATTGAAGTTTCCGAAACGCTGATAATGGTAGGTAAAATCATCAGCCCCAGCAGGACAGAAGCAGTAAGAACACTCATACCGCGCCCGCCAAAGGCTTCCCGGATAAAAGGCACTAAGACTACCAATCCAAAAAAACCGTACACAACCGACGGAATCCCCGCCATTAGATTAACAGCAGCTTTCAAAGGCGCATAGATACTTCTCGGAGCAAATCTTGCCATGAATACCGCTGTCAATATTCCAATCGGTACGCCAATAATCAATGCTCCGGCAGTTACATAGAAAGAGCCGACGATCATAGGGAGAATCCCATAGAGATTATTTGCAGGTTTCCAGCTTGTACCCAGCAAAAATTTGAAAACGCCTATTTCTTTTATTGCAGGGATACCGCTTGCAAACAGGAATATGCAGATTAGAATTACCGCTGCTATGGAAACAAGGGCTGTCAAGAAAAAAAGCAGTTTCATCACTTTTTCTTTTATATTCTTCATAATCATGCTCCTTATTGAAAAGGGGCGGCGGCTTTCTTACCGCAGCCCCTTAAAATCCTACTGTGATATTTCACTCCAACGAACCGCATTACCCATGAAAATATCTTTTACCTGTTCGCTTGTAAGGTTATTTATGGGACAGTCATTATTAACAATCACTGTAATACCGTCCATTGCAATTACGGTAGCGGTCAGTCCTTTTTCCATTTCGGAATCTTTCAGCTCACGGGAAGCCATGCCTATATCGCAGGTTCCGTCTATTGTGTCAGACATACCAGTAGAAGAATCACTTTGCTGTATCTCAATCGTAACGCCCGGATTTCTCTCAAGATAGGCTTCTTTGAGCTTTTCCATAACCGGGGTGACAGAGCTGGAACCCGCTACAATAATTTTGCCCGAATCCATTTCCCCGCTGTAACTTCCCGCGTCAGATACAGAAATATATCCATTTTCTTCAATCACCGCTTGACCGTCCGCACTCATAATGAAGTCGATAAAATCCTGCGCCGTGTCGCTCAAACCGTCTTTTGTTGCAATGTTAAAGGGACGTGCAATCTCATAAGTACCGTTTTTAATATTTTCAATCGTTGCTTCGCAGCCGTCGATCTGAATCGCTTTTACAGTATCATTCATGGAGCCAAGAGAAATATATCCGATAGAGTATAAATCCCCGGCAACCGTTGTCATCATAACAGACGTAGAATTTGTAACGGCGGCGGTGTCTGTTGTATAGTCAATTTTTTCTCCCGCTTCATTTTTCTGCTCGATTCCAAACAGCTCTATGAACGCGCCGCGTGTCCCCGAACCATCTTCGCGGGTAAGTACATTGATCTCTCTTGCCGTGTCAAACTTGCCGGAATCTCCCTCGTTCTTATTACTGCACCCCGTTAATGCAGACAGCATTAGAACACTCACAAGGGCAAATGCCAAGAATTTTTTTGATGTTTTCATTTTTTGAATCTCCTTTGCTTTTTATTGTTTCTTGAAGTGACAGCTATATCATACATGACAAAAATCAAATCCAATATCGCGGCATTGTAAAATAGATGTAAAGTTTTTACAAGCCAAAAATATCTTAATAAAATTTTAGAGGGGCATGTCATCTTGCCCCTCTGTTTCTGCTTTTTGAAATCTGTTTTGTTTGTCTGTCTGCATTTTCCCTTTGATAATTCCGTAACCGTTTGGATATGCTTTCTTCCTTCTTTTGTACTTTTTCCCCGTATTGTTCTTCCCATTTATCCACCTTGTCCCGATATTCGGCATTAGCAGTTTTAGAGACAGAAAAGACTTTGTAGAAATCATGCACCGTCTGGAATCCATATCGCTTGACTATCCCCGACAAACCAATTTTGAGAAGGTCTATTTCCTCATTTTTGCGCTCAATCCTGCTTTGCAGTTCCCCCCTTCTTTGTCAATTTCGCAAATCCTTTCAGGCTGTCACGCTCCAGTTCCAACTCATTGCGTTCCCTCTCCGCATCAAAGATAATTCCGTTTTGGCGGTTTAATTCCTTATAAATTTTCAGCAGCTTTGGATATGCGGTGGCTTCAGCGGACATAACAGGCTTTGGTGGAATTTTAGGTTTTTCCTGTTCTGTTGTCTGTGTTTTTGCCTGCAACTCCTGTTTCTGTGATGATGGATTAGCAGTCGGTTCTTTATGAGTGATTTTTTCCTGCATTGGTATTTTATCAGTCTGCGGTATTACTTGTGTCGTTCTTCTCTCGTTTGGCTCTGCAACCGGCTGTATCGTTTCTTTCTCAAATAACTTTGCTGACAGTTCCCTTGCCTTATCCAATACTTTAGAAATCAGCAATGCCAACGCCGTAACAGCGGTCATAATAATACTTCCAAGACGTTCCGGCTGGCTGCCGAATATATCAACCGATTCTCTGATGCGGTCAGTGATATATTTTTTCTTTATCTGTCGTATCTCTGTTTCGGGAACGCCGCTGACAATTGCCCTGTCAACTTCCCTGTTCCAACGCATACGCATTTCGTTATCGGTCTGTATCTGTTCCGCTTTCGGGTTGTTTTTCCCTATCTTCTTGGTGGCAAGATACAATCCGCTGCTGTCGAACACATGAAGTTTTTCTTTGTCGTCTTTTACAAGAAGATTGATAAGGTCGGTATAGAAATGCTTTATCTCGTCAACAAAATTTTCCTGCTTGAACAGCTTACTCTTGGCGGTAAAAAGACTTCGCTCATAGACTTCTCCTTTCTTCACGATTTTACAGCCTTTGCGGACATTTCCGTTTTCGCCGAGTATCTCTTTCTTGGTTCGGACATGTCTCCCGTTTTCGTCATAGAACATATTGCGTGTCGCGGTTTTTTCTATGGGTTCGGGCAACAGTTCCCGTTCAGAAAAAATAAGATGGATATGGTAATTTGTCTTTCGTTTGTTATGGTGCAGTGCTGATACGCACTCCACGCCATATTTTTCTTTGAAGCGATCTGTAAAAAGCTGCAACAGCTTGTTTGGCTCATAAAGATTAGGGAATGATTCGGGCAGGGCAATGATAAATTCCCTCGCCTCAATGCACATTCCCTCTGTGCCGCTTTTTTCAAATTCCTGCCGGTTGCATTTCGCAAGCTCCGTCCAATAGCGGCGGTCTGTCGTTTCATAGACCGCATACAGGTTTTCCTGTTTCGCATGGCTGGATATATAAGTGATCCTGCCCCTGACATCGGACAGTTTGCTCATGCGGATGAATGAATGTCTTTGTATTGTGCTTTGTCCTCCCTCCTGCAAATGGCAGTATCAGATCGGAGTAAGCGGAGGTATGGCGGAACAGATTGTGAGTGGGCGACATAGGCGGTATGTTTACAAACACATCCGCCTTGTGGCGGTCAATTCAAATGCGTCAGCATTTGTAATTCACGCTTGCGTGAATTTGCTCCCCGCAGGGGCGAAATCCCCATTGCATAAACGAAGTTTGTGCAATGGGTGTATTTCGCTCTCAAACGCCGAGGGCTTTAAGAGAAAGGAATTTCCCCTATAGGCACTCGAATTATGCCTGCAAAACGGTTGTCATGATAGCAAAAAGTGATGATACTTATGATAGTAAAAACTGCCATCATGCTATCAAAAAGTGCTGCCACATATGATAATAAAAGTGCCGGTTCTGAAATTTCTTTCAACTGAAAATGGAGAAAGTCAGTTGAACTTTTACAGTCACTTTATGCTGCATTAGAAACATCGTTAAAACATCAGTTGACTTTTCCAACTGAAAATACAGAAATCAGTCGATTTTTTAAGTCCGTTTTTGCCATATGGACTTATTTTTTCAACCCACTTTCTGCCCATTCCCGCAAATTTCCGCTTGTACCGGAAGGAAGCACATGATATAATCTATTTGCGTGTAGGTATATCATGGCTTCGGTCTGATACATACCTGAGGCGGTTTCGTAAGAAGCCGCCTTTTATACTGCTGATTTTCTTGTTACCGCTTTTACATCGCCCTTATCCCGCAGGTTCTTTCCCTCGTTCACTTCCATGAACTTTTCCAAAATATCGCTTTTGATAAGTACCTTTCGCCCGACTTTTAAGACCGGCAGCTTTCCCCATTCCACAAGGTTTCTCATGGTATTCCTGCCGATTCCCGTATACTCGGATGCTTCCTCGATTGTCATTGCAATCTTCGTTTCTGTCATCAACTTCCCTCCTTTTGAATTGCATTACGCAATTTTGTGTGTACTGATACTATACTGCTTTTATATTCCCTTGTCAAGCGTTATGATAATACGAAAATTGTTTTTAAGTTGCATATTGCATTATTGCTTTTTGTATGCTATAGTATAAACATACCGACAAAGGAGGCGTATCAACATGAAAGACAAAGAATTGCGCAGGCTGATCGGTAGCAGGGCAAAGCAGCGGAGGGTGGAGTTGGGACTGAACCAGCCTTATGTCGCAGAGAAGATGGGGGTAGCCACTTCCACAATCGTGCGCTACGAGGCAGGGACAATCGACAACACAAAGAAGCTGGTCTTGGAAGGTCTGTCAGAAGCACTTCATGTATCTGTGGAGTGGTTAAAAGGGGAAACAGAAGAATACGAAACAAACATTACGGATAAAAGGGAATTATTCATTCGTGATGTGATGTCCTCCATTCTCGCAAAGCTGCCGTTTGACATGGAACAGGCAGAGTCGGACTTTACAAAGGATTTACTGCTGCTGATGTTGAGGGAGTATGAACTGTTCGTGGATTCTTTCCGGTTTGCCTGTAAGAATTTCAAGGACAATGCGGAAAATGCCGCACTCGCCCGGACAATGGGGTTTGAATCGAATAAGGAATATAACGAGATTATGTTCCTTCGGGAAATCACCCACACCGTAAACATGTTTAATGATATGGGCGATATTGTGAGGATCTATTCCAAAAATCCTGAAACAGCCACCGTAAGGCTTGCAAATCTTCTTTCTATGGTATCGGGGGAAGAATCCGAATCGGTATAGTAAAGCAATCGGAGTCATGATATACTTACACGCAGAAAGCATTTCATCAGTTCCGATTGCCCGTTATCGAAAGGAGAACGGATTATGGCAAAAGGTTCTGTAAGAAAAAAAGGAAAGAAATGGTACTACCGCTTCTATGTGGAGGACGCAAGCGGCAACTTGGTACAGAAAGAGTTTACGGGTACGGAAAGCAAGAGCGAGACGGAAAAGCTGTTACGGCAGGCAATGGAGGATTACGAGGAAAAGAAATTCATTGCAAAGGCTGACAACATCACGCTTGGGGAGACTGTGAAAAAAAGTCTGTAAATTACCTTCTATGGTAATTTGAAACTATGAAACCTTTGAAATTTCAATAGTTCTTAGTTGAAAATAATATAATACATGTTTTTAGCCATGTCAAGGACTCCTTTCTCTGAAGGAGTCCTTGCATGCTTTTATTTTGTATTAAACAGGAAAACGATCCCCATACATGATGGAAAATTCTCCATAAACTTTACCCCAGTTTCTTAAAGACTGTGTCCATTTCTTCGTTGCTTGTAAGGTTGCAAGATACAGTGATTTCAATAGTGCCTTGTCGTTTGGGAATACTGTGCGCTGCCGATTCAATTTCTTGTAGGTACTGTTCAGACTTTCGATGGCATTCGTCGTATAAATCACCTTTCTCACATCTATAGAGAATTTGAAGATGGGCGTTAATACATCCCAGTTCTTCTCCCAGCTCTTCATCGCGTTTGGATATTTATCATTCCACTTTTCTGTTACAATTTGCAATGCTTCATATCCTTGTTTCTCATCCGGTGCCAGATAGATTGATTTCAAATCTCCGGCAAAAGCTTTCATATCTTTGTAGGACACATATTTCAGCGTATTGCGTATTTGGTGTACAATGCATCTTTGATACTCCGTATCCGGATAGGCTGCTTGAATTGCTTCTTTGATCCCGCTAAGTCCATCTGCACAGATGACCATGATATCCTTGACTCCTCGATTTTTTAGGCTGTTTAGTACACCTAGCCAGTATTTGCTGCTCTCATTCTCTCCAATTTCAAGATGAATGACATCTTTCATCCCGTCCAGAGTATATCCTAAGATTACATAAGCTGCCAGTTTTCTAATCTGATTATCTTCCCTGACTGAAAAATGTACCGCATCAATGAAAATGATTGGGTAGATTTCGTCTAGAGGGCGTTTCTGCCAGTCATCAATTTCCTGCAGAATCTTATCTGTTACATCAGAGATAAAACCTTCACTACATTCGAATCCATAGATTTCTTCAATCTGTTCTGAGATTTGTCTTGTGGTAAGCCCTCTTGCATACATGCTGATGATTTTCTGATCAATCTCAGAGATATCCTTTTGACGCTTTTTTACTACCTGTGGTTCGAACGTACTGTTCCTGTCTTGTGGTACACTGATTTCAAACTCTCCATAGTTACTGCGTACTTTTTTAGATTTTGTACCATTGCGGTAATTATCGCTGTCACTGCGTTCATAGTTACCGTAGCCGAGATGTTCATCCATTTCAGCTTCCATCATGGATTTGATGGTGCCACCTAATAGGTCTTTTAAGGCCTCCTGAATATCATCTGCTGTTTCGATGTCGTATTCTTCCAGTAATGCTGCAATGATGTTCTTTTTTCCTTCTGTCAGTGGTTTTACCTTGTATACTTCCTTTTTCTTTGCCATTTTAAAAAGCCTCCTATGATAATTTGATTTTACCATAGAAGGCCTTTTTCTTTTACCTATTTACAGACTTTTTTTCACAGTCTCAAAGTTCAAGAAATTCATCTGCAAATTCCAGTTTATTTCATTGTACCAAGTCATGGATGCATGTATAAAGAAACTGCTCCTTACATGAGTGGTTTTATATATAATGCGACCTCATAATGTATCGAAAAATACATGCCGCACCTCGACCATATGACTAAAGTGCGGCATGCGTAAAGCCTCTATATTATATTCTCTAATAATTATTCAGCTTCTCGAATTCCCATCATATAGTATACGCTCAATACATATATTTTAATCGCATCAATGAAGTCATCCAAGCTTACGTGTTCATATATTGTGCCTAACAGCAAATGGTCTCCCGGTCCAAAGACAGGCATAGGAATTCCCGTCTGTGCAACTACATGGGAAGCGTCAGTGCCACCTTCGCTGCCAGTCAATGCCAATTCTGTACCGTTTACCCTCTTAAGTGCACGGCGAACAGCATCCACTACAGGCGCATTTTCATCCACCTCAACCGGCGGACGGAATCCCTCCCATGGGTGAATTTCTGCCTGGAATTCTGGATCTTCCTCATGCAGTCTATCAATAATATCTTGATAATCCTTCATGCACTCTTCTGTTGTTTCACCAGGATGCAATCTGCGTGTTACAGTTAACTTGCAACGGTCAGGCACAACATTTGATGCCTCTCCTCCATCAATCATTGCAACCTGTACACTTCTAGGCGCAATCAAAGGATGAACATGATTTGGGTCTGTACTGATTTTTTCGTGCAGTTCTTGAATAGCTTCAATCAGCTTCGCCGCCTTATCAATTGCACTAATACCTAGATATGGTCTCGCATTAAAAGCACCCTTACCAATGATAACAATATCAACTCGGAATACACCTTTAGTTGCAACATTCATTTCGCAGAGATTCGTTGGTTCACAATTAATACCAAAATCATCAGGATGCGTTTTCTTGATATATCCTTCTTTAAGAAGATATAGAATACCATCCTTTCCGCAAATCAGTTCATCGCAAACACCTGTAAACATTACATTACCTCGGATAGGAATTTGAAGATCATTCAATACGATTCCTGCAAAAAAGGAGCTAAAAGTTCCACTCTTCATGTCCACAGTGCCACGTCCATACAGCTTACCATCTTCAATATCCCCGTCAAACGGCTGGTGCTCCCATTCCGACTCATCTTGTGCAGGAATAACATCCAAATGGCCATTAAAGGTGCACGTTGGGCCATCTTCAACACCCCGATAATAAGCAACAACATTAGGGCGACCAGGAGCCCTTTCAATGACTCCCACATCATCAAAACCTCTTGCCTTCAAACCATCAATGAGTTTTTTTGCAACTTCCTGTTCATGCTTTGTATAGCTTTTACACTGTACTAGTTCACGAAAGAATCTTATAAAATCCTCTCTTCTGGCCTCAACCGCCTCAATAATTCTTTCTTCCATCTTTGTCAACTGTATTCACCTTCCTCATATCATTTAAATTTTTTATTTCCCGAGAACTAACGCATCAATTTCATTGATGTAGTAGTCTACATCCTTCTGTTTACGCTGTTTCTGTCTTTCTTCCAAAAGCGGATACATGAAGTAAACCAACAGACCCTTTTCAGTATGTAATCTGTTTTCTGCCTGCGGAATCAAAACGGACTGGTCGCTATCCCATACCTCGTCAGAAATCTCATAGCCTCTGTTTCCAGGCAGATTGTGCATTACCTTAATGGAAGGTTTTGCCTTGGACAGTAGTTCCTTATTTACAGAATACTTAGGGAAGAAGGTCGCAATCTTCTTATCCTTCAGATGGTCACTGCCGTGATACCACCATGCGTCTGTGGCGATAAAGTCAACCTGGTCGATGTATTCATACGGATCATCTGTCTGAATGAATTTACCGCCGGATTTTTCCATTTCTGCCTTGCAGTACGCTACGTCTTCCGGTGCCATTTCTGCTTCCTTCGGTGCGCAGGAGATAAAGGTTACGCCCATTTTGGAAAGCAGTCTTGCTTCAGTTCTGCATACGCCGCCGATGTTATCGCCCAGTACGGAATTATCGCCGATGAACATATACACCAGATCTTCGATTTTCTTGCCTTCCGGCATATATTCTGTCATCGTGAACAGGTCGCACAGCGCCTGAGTTGGATGCATGCATTTGGAGCTCATACCGCTGAATACAGGTACGTCAGAGTACTTTGCAAGCTCAATGATGGTATCCTGAGATTCGGTACGAATTTCGATGGCATCGCACATACCGGACAGTACCTGCGCGGTATCCTTGATGGTTTCTCTGTCTTCACCGCAGTGGAGCGTCTTGGTTTCCAGATACAGTGCATGTCCTCCAAGCTGTGTCATAGCTGCCTCAAAGGAAACTCTGGTTCTGGTGGACGGCTGGTCAAACATCATTGCCAGGGACTGATCCTTCAAGAGCGGGAGTCTGATTCCTTTTCTCTCTGCATCTTTTAACGTTTTGATTACCTTGAGCATCTCAAGATATTCTTCTTTAGTAAAATCATCTGTTTCAATAAAGTGTTTTAGTTCTGCCATAATTTTAGCCTTCCTTTTATTAATTTTAAGTGATATATTTTATCTCATATAATTTAAAATATCTTCGCCCGTCGCAAACCACACATCATCGTAAGAGCGCATATAGTCCAGCATTTCCTCGAGCAATCCTATCCTACCTGGAGCAGCGATAGTAGCCGGATCCAGCTGTAATACATAACAGAGTCCGTATTCTCTACAACCGTCAAACTCATCTTTCCAGTTGGATAATACACCTGTATAATTTGCTATCCTACCCTGACCTGCCGGAAATGCTGGTTTATAATTGAATGCAAAGTAGGGCAAATCATAATTGACCCAATGTATGGGAATTTCTAGGATTGTCTCTCCGTTTCCTAAATCTTTCGCATATGGTCTGTCATCATCACCAAGATTGCTGGAATACGCCATACCATATTTTCTGGCAATACGCAAAGTATCCAAAGTCAATTCTCCTTCTGGACTTCTAAATCCCTTCGGTCTGATGCCGCAAACCTTTTCGATTGCTGCAACGCATTTAGCCATAGCATCTTCCTGTTCATCTTCTGACAGCAAGGCCATATGTTCATGATGATAGCCCAGTCCTGCAATCTCATGCCCTGCATCTTTAATTGCACAGACTTTTTCCGGATATTGTTCCGCTACCCAGCCGGGTACAAAGAAAGTCGCCTTCAAATCACGTTCTTCCAGTACACTCATTAATCGATCCACGCCTCTAGTCATGCCATACTGTCCTAGAGACAAAGTTTTCGGCATATTGATACAGGCTGAATCCAGCTGTAGCCAAAATAATTCAGCGTTCAAGTTGATGCTAATCATTGTCGCACATTCTTTTTTCTTCGGCCAAATTGGTTTCTCTATATACATCTACTTCACCTCCCCTTTCAGATGGTTCGCCCGATACCAATCAGCAATCTCGCTTCCTGTGGCGACCCATACATCGTCATGTTTTGTGACTTCTGCTAATAGGTGATCCAGAATTTTTATCCTGCCTGGAGAGCCGATAACCTGTGGGTGGCTCATAAAGGAAATACACAATCCGTATTTGTGATGTCCTTTAAATTCTCTTAGAAAGTTATCTTCTACACAACGATAACAAGATATCCGATCCTGTCCGGCTGGTTCTGCCGGATACATATTATAAGCCATCGCTACATAGTCATCTACTTCCCATTTGGTTGGGATCTCGATAAAATCCGTCTCCTCTCCATCAATGATAGTTCTGTAAGGCCGATCGTCCCCTCGCATGGAACTGGAATAGCGAAACCCTCTCTCACAGAGCAGCTTCGGCGTTTCGATAGACCAGTCTCCTGACGGCGTGCGAAAACCAGTGACTTCATGACCAATCAGTTCCTTGAATATTTTTTGAGTTTTTTCAATAATTTCAATCTGTTCTTCTACAGTACATCCTGCAAAACGTTCATGTGCATAACCGTGATGACCAATCTCGTGCCCCGCCGCTGCAATTCTTTTAATCACTTCCGGGTAACGTTCTGCACTCAGTCCCGGTACATAAAATGTTGCCTTGACATTATACTCGTTCAGTTTATCCAAAATTCTATCCACGCACCGCTTTGGCCCATACTGCCCGATGGATTTGGATTTGATATATTTCTCTCCGTTAGGCAGTCCTCGATTTCCGTTCTCCCAAGTTGTATCTCCGTCCACATCAAAAGTGAACATAACTGCCGACTTCTTTCCTTCCGGCCATTTTATCCCGTTCATAACTACTCCTTCAATCTTAAACTTCTCTTAATCCCTTCTCCTAAAGTTTTATATTGCTTTTATTTGTAAATGGCGTATACATATCCGAAATATGTCTTACACCTGTTCTTACACAAAATTCAGCAAACGCTACAGAAAGAAATGCTGGATCGAAAACCTTGACAGGCAAATTAGCTTCAATATAATCTCCGTATTCCGCCATTCCGAGGCAGCCTAAAATGATTCCATCTGCATTTTCCTCTATAACTGCCTTTCTGCATACATCAAGAAGATACTTTTGTGTCACATTTTTATCTGCTCTTAATTCATGAATCGGAATATCCAAAGCTTTTACAGATGTCATCTTTGTCTGCGCAATACAGTTTTTCATCAATCGACGATATGTTCTGGGAATATTACTGCTTTCTGTAGTAATCACACAGAATCTATTGCACATTAAACTTGCAATTGCCAACGTCAGCTCTCCCGGTCCAATTACCGGTATACGCACATTCTCTCTGATTGCATCCACCGCCACATCACTAAAGCAGTACATTACAAACGCCTCGTAACCTTCCGCTTCGGCTTTTATGGCTTCCCTGATTAATTCAGGTGCGGCAAAAGCTTCATCTGTATGACAATCAAGTTCGTCAGGTCCTTCCTTTATACAACCCACAGACAGTTCTACATCATCAGATAAGACCTCCGACAACATTTTTCCTCTTAGCTCAAGGGTTTCGCTATCCATTGCTTTATCTGGCATAACGGCTTTTATCTTCATATTTCCTCCTTTTCTTCCGTCCTTTCATATTCCAATTTCATTTCTTCTGACCATGCCTCTGTCTCTATCCCAACATTAGTTGAAACAAATCGTGCTCCATTACTATTTTTATAGTCGACATATACTTTTTTAACTAGCTTACTTGCCACAAGCAGTGTCGGCAGGTTAATAAAGACAATCAATGCGTTAATCAAATCAGATACATACCATAAATTGTCCAGACCCATTCCGGAAAGAACTGTAATGGTTCCAATCGGAACAAAAATCAGCGCACACAATACTCGTATCAGTGTAATAAACTCTTTCTTGCTTGAAATCTTATTTGCGGCAATTTCTGAATAAGTCATATCGCAAAGCAAAGTTGTGAACGCAAATATTGTAAATGCCAGAAGGAAGAGTATTACGATTACTGTATCAAAGGCTCCATCTCCTGGAACAAGCTCCTTAACAGAAGCAACATACGTTCCAATTTTGTCTAATTTAAGGCTTTCCCAATCATAGGCAGGATTTTCCCAAATGGTTCCTGCTGTGATAATGAAACCTGTAAGCGTACAAATAATAACCGTGTCAATAAATACACCTATTGCCTGCATAAAGCCCTGTTCACAAGGATGATTTGCATCAGCAATGGATGCTGCTTGTGTGGCAGTACCCATACCTGCTTCATTTGATATCAGGCCTCGTTTTAATCCATTGGATAATGCTGCTCCAAATGCACCGCCAAAAATCGCAGCAGGTTTAAATGCACCTACAAATACTGCGGAAAGGAAAGCAGGGAATTTTGTAATATTAATAATGATTAATAGCAGTACGATTGCCACAAATGAAATTGCCATAAAGGGAACTATTTTATTTGAGAATTTAATCGCTCTTTTAATGCCGCCAAAGGTCAAAACCGCAACGATAATTATAATTGCTGCTGCAACAACATAATATATCGGTTCATTGATCTCGGTTGTATGACCGGAAAATTCATTAACAATAGAACTAATACCAGTGAATACATGGAATGTATGTGCCGGAATACTTAATAGATTATATATCAAGTACAATATGCACAAAATAAATCCCACCCATTTTTTATTTTTCCATACCTTTTGAACGTAAAATGTGAAACCTCCTACGTATTCATTGCCTCTTCTTTCTTTAAATAATTGCGCTAAAGTTGATTCACTAAACGCTGTAGCCATACCAAGACATGCAGAAATCCACATCCAGAAAATGGCACCAGGTCCTCCCAGTGTAACCGCCCCTGTTACGCCTACAATATTGCCTGCACCAACTCTACACGCCATACTGATTAAAAATGCCCCTACCGGACTTTCACCGATTGTTGCTTCCTTTTTAGACATTAACAATTTGAAGCCCGTTTTAAAATCTCTAATCTGGACAAACCCCAGTTTGAGTGTGAAGTACAAGCCACCGCCAAGCAATAAGAGGATCAGCAAAGAAAACCTCCCTAAAATAGGGATACTAGCATACCACTCATAATTTGTTGGGAAATCCCACAAAAAATCAGCTACAGGAACAACGCTTGCAAATGCATCGTTTATAAATGAAAATATACCTTCCATAATATTTCTCCTTCCTATTTGTTCATCCCATTTGCTAGCACACGGTTATTAAATGTAATTACACTATTTTAAAGTCGCAAAATCCATGCCAAACTCAAAATCAGACAAAAAGGGATTCTTCCCCTAAATTACCCAAATCCGCATTTCATGCTCTCAAAATATTCTTAGGTTCAATAAAAAAATAGGCTTTATAGGTAACATTTAAACCTATAAAGCCTAATTATAAAAGAATTCCGTTAGCATCTTGTCATCATTTTACTTTCTTATAAAGCCAATCCTATCGTATTCCAAATGCCTCAAAATTGCTTTCCCCTCCTTAGAAATCACAGTACCTGACCTTCCTCGTCCTGCTATAGCGAATCCATACTCAGAAAGCACTTTCAAAGAATACCTGATATCTCCTTCTGTGATGTGCGGATTATCCTCTCCAATACGTTCTAACATTCTAACACGCCCAGGTTTTTCACCTTTTTCACAGCTCTCCTTCAGCACGTTTAAGACCACTCTATGTAGCGAAATATTTCTTCCTTCCAACAAAATAAATTTTTCCATTAAAGAATCTGACATTGTTTCCTCGTATCCCTCCGCATCTTCTTCTATCACTGTATCTTCTTCCCAGCTTGGAGGAAATGCATCTACATCAATAATTCTTTTATTATAGCATGTCAAGTATTCAACCATATTCCTTAATTCACGCACATTGCCATGCCATGTGTGCGATAGAATTTTTTTCTCCGCCTCTTTCGTAAGGATAATCTTCTTATTTACATTCCCTGCATAATAATAAAAAAGAGGCAAAATATCTTCCGGCCTTTCCTTAAGACTTTGTAGCTCCAACGGTAGCACATTAATTCGATAATATAAATCTTCTCTAAACAATTTGCGTTTTACCATATCATACAAATTCTTGTTTGTAGCTGCTATAATTCTTACATCAACAGAAATCGTCTTATTCGCTCCCACTGGCATAATTCTATGTTCTTCAAGTACCCTTAAGAGTTTAGCTTGTAATAAAAGCGGCATTTCACCTATTTCATCAAGAAAAAGAGTACCCTTATGCGCTAACTCAAACAAACCAACTTTTCCTTCTTTATTTGCTCCCGTAAATGCACCTCTTGCATATCCAAACAATTCACTTTCCAATAGATTTTCTGGAATAGCCGCGCAATTTATCGCAACAAAATTAAATCCGCATCGTTCTGATTCATTATGTATGCTTTGTGCAAAAACCTCTTTTCCAGTGCCACTTTCGCCCGTAATTAACACCGGATAATTGTTCTTTGCAATTCTCTTTGCATATTCAATTTTTTCTTTAATGATTTGACTTTCCCCAATAATCTCCTCAAAAGTGAACCGAGCGCCATGTGGCGCATCACTCAACTCAGAATTTATTTTTTGCTTTAACGGTTCTTCCCATCTTGAAAGAAAAATAATATTCCCTAGAATTTCTTCGCCTTGTTTCAATTCAAAAGTCGATATGCATAGTCTTTCTTGCTCAAGTTTTATAAACTGAATATCCTTTTTATTCTTTAATTCCGGAAATATATCATACACATAACTTCCGTCTAGTCGCTTTGTCCTTGGCAACATCATTTCTGACGCAGTTTTATTACATAAGTAAATTCTTTTATTTTCATCAATAAGAATAATACCTTCTTCTAGAAACTGGATAAATATTTTAATACTCTCTCTTAAAGTCTTTCGTTCATCGAGCAATTTATCCATATTCGAAAAAAACTCTTTCCGAATTTCATACGCTTCATTCTCCACGAATTCATTATACACTCCGATTTTTTCAGCAATCAAGTACAGCACATCCATGTTTATAACAGATTCGCCCAAATTTATCACAGTTTCTATACCCTCTGGAATCAGTTGCAATTCATTAGGCGTAATTGCAAACTTTATGTCCCGATCATATTCACCAATTCCAAAATACGGAAACAATTCCACATCAGAGAATCCGCCATTATATAACAATTCCATCAGCCTCATGCAATGGCTATAATCAATATTAACAAGTAGCGCTTTTGCTCCCTTGGGCAAAGCTTCCAACATTTTCATTTGCATTTTGCTAAGAGAAAGTGATATCAATATCACTTCCATATCCATCCCAGCCTTTTTACGCACACGATGCATAACATTTGAGCTAGCAACAATTCCATATTCCTCTTCTATAATCATAAGTGATTCAAACTCCTCTAAAGAATACTCGTTTGATTGTGCATATTTTCCGATATACTTCTCAAGAGTTTCTTTCAGATATTTGGCATATTCCTTTTCCGTTGCTATTATTGCAATTTTTTTCATTTTATATCATCCTCATATAATCAAATATTTTTTAATAAAAATATTTACTTTTTAATTCATATATATCAGCGAATAATGCATAGCCATGTGCATTTCGATGTATCAGGTACTGAAATAGTGGCTAAAAGGTATACGAAATAAAACGTCTTTGCCTTCGCTTTACTGGCCTTGTGTACACCCATCTCTCTATGGCAGCTAACCTCCTATATCCAACAGGATCATCTCTGTTTCCAGAGGTCCTAACTTCCTTCGTCCTGTCTGCCCATAACCAGGGTGTCAGCTTTGCTCCCTAACGGGGTCTACGTCCCATGGAATTTATTTCTACCGACTACTGGCTCATTCTTTGTATTTTTGATTACCGACTCGCTTCCTGTATCAGCACTGTAATTCGTGGACGCTATCTGTTACATCCTGCTTTGTTCAGTGACTGCCTTGACGACAGCCCTCTATCATTACTTGTCTTACTTATGCTGCCTGCAGATAAACTGCTGGTCTCTTGATATCACTAACCATCTTCTTTGGATCATAGTCCACACCTTTTGTCAATATCGCATAAAAGGCACGAAGTAATTTTGCTGCAATCGCCATAAGTGACTGCATCTTCTTTAAAGGGTTCAGCTTTCTGGTCGTATAGTATACGTGGAGTGCTCTGAACTCCGGTTTCTTTGCAACAAGCGACATTGTAACCTCAAAGAGCAGATATCTGGGTCTTTTTCGTTCTCTTCTGCTTATTGTTGTCTTACCCTTATGCTTTCCGGAACTGTTTTCAACCAATGCCAGTCCTGCAAGTTTCTGCAGTTCTTTCGGATTGTTAAAGCCACCAATATCGCCTACTTCTGCAAGAAATCCTGACACTGTCTTGATTCCCACACCCTTAATCTCCAACAGCTTCTCTGTCATCGGAATCTGATTTACTAACTCTTCAATCAGAGTCATTACTTCCTTAAGACGTGCGTTTCTTGATTCACAATCCTCCAGGAGCATTCGGATTTCCATTCTTGCCAAGACTTTGAAAAAAAGTCTGTAAATTACCTTCTATGGTAATTTGAAACTATGAAACCTTTGAAATTTCAAAAGGTCTTAGTTGAAAATAATATAATACATGTTTTTAGCCATGTCAAGGACTCCTTTCTCAGAAGGAGTCCTTGTATGCTTTTAATCTGTATTAAACAGGAAAACGATCCCCATACATGATGGAAAATTCTCCATAAACTTTACCCCAGTTTCTTAAAGGCTGTGTCCATTTCTTCGTTGCCTGTAAGGTTGCAAGATACAGTGATTTCAATAGCGCCTTGTCGTTTGGGAATACTGTGCGCTGGCGATTCAGCTTCTTGTAAGTACTGTTCAGACTTTCGATGGCATTGGTCGTATAGATAACTTTTCTCACATCTGTAGAGAATTTGAAGCTAGGCGTTAATACATCCCAGTTCTGCTCCCAGCTCTTCACCGCATTTGGATATTTATCATTCCATTTTTCTGTTACAATCTGCAATGCTTCATATCCTTGTTTCTCATCCGGTGCCAGATAGATTGATTTCAAATCCCTCGCAAAGGCTTTCATATCCTTTCTGACACATTGTGCCCCAAAGTCACGGTAAAGTGTCAGATTTTAAATTCGTGTTTTTGAAGAAATGACATTTTACCTGTCTTTTTCCACAGAAAGTGTCAGAAATCAATTAATAATATTATGTAATAATATTGAATTTTACGAAGCTATTTACATTTTCTGTAAATCATCGAACTCAAATACAAGTCAAAATACAGAAATCTGACATATTTAGGTTAAAATCGCACTCATTGTGTCAAATTCGCAATAACCAAAAAAAGAAATATGACACTTTACGCTCAAATTTGCACAGATTGTGTCAGAATCGATATGACGCAACAGTTCTGCGGATTTTTGTGCCTTTGCCGTGTACCAGCGTGTTTTTCTATTGTAATTTCTGCTGCGCCGTGCTATGCTTTTCTTAGAAACTTACGACCTATGGAGGAACCCCGCTTTGAACGACCGTCTGAAAGAAACAGGAAGACAGATCCGCACTTACCGGCTGGCGCTGGGACTTTCCCTGCAGGAATTTGCCGCCAAAATTCACAAGAGCAAAGCCTCTGTTTCCAAATACGAAAACGGTCTGATTTCCATCGATCTTGCAACCTTTTACGAAATCGCGGGTGTGCTTTGCGTGTCTCCGGCGAAACTGATGGCGGCGCCCACTTTTTCCGAAAACGGCGCTGCGCCGGGAAGTGCGGCAATCCGGCAGTATCTCTATTCCTACGCTCGCAAAGGCAGCAAAATTACTAAAAGCGTCCTTGACCACTACACAGACGCAGAGGGCAATGTCGATGTGACCTTTTTTTACGATGTCCCCGACTTTGACCAGCTGGAAAAGTGCCGTGGACTTTACGAAGGTTCCATGTCCAAAGAAGGACCGATTTTAAACTACCAGTTTGTCAACCGCCGAAACAGCACGGAGCACACCTTCCTCTGCTGCATGGAAAGTCTTGATAACAACGGTCACAGCATGGGACTTCTCTCCAGCATTTCTTACACCACGATGACGCCTAACGCAATCAAAGTGGTTCTGTCCGACACACAGCTTGCGGAAACCGAAGAGCTGCGGGCACTGCTCCTCTTCAACAAAGAGGATATCCAGCGTCTTAAGCGGGATAATATGCTGACCGTGGAGCGGCAGTAGAGAAGCTCTATACTTAAGTGCAAACACATAAAAATCTGGTAAATTATCGAACAACATCATTTCTGACACAATCAACATAGTTTTGAGCATAATGTGTCATTTTTGATTCTTCGGTTTTTGCAAATTTGACACAACAGGTGCGATTTCAATTCAAATGTGTCAGATTCCTGCATTTCGGCTTGGGTTTAAGACTGCATATTTACAGAAAATGTGAATAACCGCCGCTTGGTTTAATGTAATTACATAATATGATTAATTGTTTTTTGACACTTTTAACGTGAATAGACAGGCAATGTGTCATTTTTGCAAAAACAAGAAGTTTAAATCTGACACATTACCTTGTTTTTTTTGTGCAATGTGTCAAAAGACAGTTTCCGGCGAAAAATTTTTCTACACAAATCATCCCTGCTTCCATTACTAGAAAGCAGGGATGCATTCACATCTTTTCTTTATCTCCCAATCTCCGCTCTGGTCTTTTTAAACGCTTCCACAATAAAGTCGATATCCTCCTTCGTATGACCGGCGCTGAGCTGGGTTCTGATTCTCGCCTTTCCTTTCGGTACGACAGGGTAGGAGAACGCCACCACATACACGCCCTGCTCTACCATTTTCTTCGCGTATTCCACCGCCAGCTTTTCATCGTAAAGCATCACCGGCACACACGGGTGCACGCCTTCAATCACGTCAAAGCCTTCCTCTGTGAGCCTGCCCCGATAATACGCCGTAATTTCTTCTAAATGATCGCGAAGGTCGGTACTACCCGCCAGCATCCGCAAGACTTCCAGACTTGCCCCCGCAATAGACGGCGCAAGGGTATTGGAAAACAGATACGGTCTGCTTCTCTGCCGCAGCAGCTCCACAATTTCTTTCCGCGCGCAGGTATAGCCACCGGAAGCGCCGCCGAGGGCTTTTCCCAGCGTACCGGTCAAAATATCGATTCGCCCCTGCACGCCGCAGTATTCCGGTGTGCCGCGCCCTGTCTTTCCCACAAATCCCGCGGCATGGCTGTCATCCACCATGACCAGCGCATTGTACTGGTCCGCCAGATCACAGATGCCGGAAAGATTGGCAATGATACCGTCCATGGAGAAAACGCCGTCTGTAGCAATCAGCTTGATTCTGGCGCCGGCAGCATCCGCTTCCTGCAAACGCTTCTCAAGATCTTCCATGTCGTTATTCTTGTACCGGAAGCGCTTTGCTTTGCACAGGCGAATGCCGTCGATAATCGAAGCGTGATTCAGTTCATCGCTGATGACCGCATCTGCTTCCGTTAAAATCGTCTCAAAAAGTCCGCCGTTGGCGTCAAAGCAGGATGCATACAAAATCGTGTCCTCCATGCTGAAGAACTCGGCAAGTTTTGCCTCCAGAGTTTTATGAATGTCCTGGGTACCGCAGATAAAACGCACCGAGGACATGCCGTAGCCTCTTTGATCCAGCGTCTTCTTTGCCGCCTCCGAAAGCCGCGCGCTGTCAGACAGTCCCAGATAGTTGTTGGCGCACATGTTGATGACGCACCGGCCGTCTGCTAGTGTCACGTGAGGTCCCTGCATAGAGGTGATTTCAAGCTCGTTCTTGTAAAGGCTTGCCGCCTTGATTTCTTCGATTTCCTTTGTATAATATGCCAGTAAATTTTCTTTTCTTTCCATGGTTATTCTCCCTTCGTCCAATCTAAAATGACCTTGCCGGCATTGCCGGAAATCATCGCTTCAAACCCTTTTTCGTAGTCCGCCGCATCAAAGCGGTGGGTAATCATGCCGGAAATATCCAGTCCTGACTGCAGCAGTACCGTCATCTTGTACCAGGTATCCCAGACCTTTCTGCCGTAAATTCCTCTGAGATTGAGGCCATTAAAAATAACCGTCTCTAAATCCACCGGTGTATGTTTTCCCTGCAATCCAAGCAGGGCAATCTTTCCACCGTGCTTCATGGATTTTATCATGGTGTCAAGCCCTGCCGGACTTCCCGACATTTCCATGCCGATATCAAAGCCTTCCCGCATTCCAAGGTTTTCCATGACATCCTGCAGATTTTCAGAAGACAGATTTACCGTTCTGTCCGCGCCCATTTTTGCCGCCAACTCCAAGCGGTACGGATTAAAGTCGGTCACCACCACATGACGCGCGCCGGAAAATCTGGCAACGGCAGCCGCCATGCATCCAATCGGTCCTGCGCCTGCGATGAGAACATCCTCACCCAGCGTATCGTAGGACAGCGCCGTATGCACCGCGTTTCCAAATGGATCGAAAATCGCGTACAATTCTTCCGGAATATCCTCGCTGCATTTCCATACATTTTCCTTCGGAATAACCAAATATTCCGCAAAAGCGCCGTTTCGATTGACGCCGACACCTTTGGCGTCCTTACAGTTTTCCTTGTGCCCTTCCAGACAATTTCTGCAAACGCCGCAGGTAATATGTCCCTCGCCGGAGACGATATCCCCTGCCGCAAAGTCCTTCACACCGCTGCCTACTTCTACAATCTCTCCAACGTACTCATGCCCTGCAGTAAGACCAAGGGGAATCGTATCCTGCGCCCACTGATTCCACTGATAAATGTGTACGTCTGTGCCGCAAATCGCAGTCTTATGAATTTTGATTTTTACATCGCCTTCGCCTACTTCCGGCACCGGCACCCGTTTTCTCGTAAGTCCTGGCGCGGCTTTCTCTTTGACCAGCGCCCACATGGTATCCTGTTTCATTTTACATCGCTCCTTATCATTTGATAGGAAAATCATACCACTGTCATACTTTTTAACGCAAACACCATGCCGTTTCACTAAAAGAAATTTTCAGTAAATCCATTTCATTTAAAGAAACTTTTTTGCCAATTCACGCGGCTTTCTATCACTTCTTCACATAAAAAATCCCCAAATTCAAAGCTTTGGGGATTTTCATGAAACTTGCTAAATTGTTATATTCTTATTCCTCAAATTCAGCATATTTTCCGATAATGCGGAGGATCACTTCCGTGCATTTTTCCATATGGTCAATATTGGCTACCTCACTGACGGAATGATGGTTGAATGAACCTGTTCCCAGATTCGGACACGGCACGCCCTTAAACGACAATTCTGATCCGTCAGTACCGCCGCGGATAGCAGGCACTCGCGGTGTAAATCCGCATTCCGCGATTGCATCTTTGGCAAAATCGATTAGGTGCATGTGCGGCCGTACCATCTCTGACATATTACGGTAACCGTCTTTCACCTCCGCTGTCACTGTACCTTCGCCATATTTAGCATTGAGCATAGCTGCTGCCTGCTTCACAAGCTCTTTCTTCTGTTCAAACTTGTCGAAATCATGTTCACGTATAATATACCGCAGTCTGCAGCGCTCACAATCACCCTCTACATGCATCAAATGATAGAATCCTTCATAATCCTCCGTATGCTCAGGCCGTTCCCATGGAGGCAGCATAGCGTCAAATTCCATAGCGATTAGCGATGCATTCTTCATCTTATCCTTGGCTTCCCCCGGGTGAGTTGTAACACCCTTTACATCAATGACAGCTGACGCGCCGTTAAAATTCTCGTATTCAATATCGCCAAAATCCGCGCCGTCCACAGTGTAAGCAAATTTCGCACCGAAGGCCTCCACGTCAAAATTATCCTGACTTGTACCGATTTCCTCATCAGGGGTAAACGAAAATACGATCCTCCCGTGTTTGAAATCCTGATGCTTCGCCAGATACTCCAAGGCCGTCACAATTTCTGCCACGCCTGCTTTATCATCTCCACCCAGCAAAGTTGTTCCGTCAGTAACGATAATATCACAACCAACAGCATTGCGCATATTAACGTCTGCCGCCGGATCCAACACGACGTCCTGCGCCAACTGAATGACACTGCCGTCATACTTTTCAATAATTCTCGGAGTAATTTTCGGTGACGGATGGGCGTCAGCTGTATCAACATGAGCGATAAATCCAATCACTGGCACGTCCTTTTCTATATTAGACGGCACACTTCCATAAACATACCCCTTTTCATTCATATATACGTCTTCTATGCCAAAATCCTTTATCTCGTCTACCAGGGCCTGTCCTAAAACCTTCTGACCCGGTGTGCTAGGTACAGTCTGACTGCTCTCGTCTGACATAGTTTCAAACATAACATACTTCAAAAATCTCTCAAATGTTTTCATAGTTTTCCTCCAATAACATACTTCTATTTTCATTTTATACGCTATGAAGGCAAATGTCTACAAAAAAAGTTCCGCCAGCCGCCCCTCAACGACGTGTTGAGGAGCTTCCGGCGAATACCCTTTGATAAAAACTAGAACAATCCCAGACCGAAGAAGCTGTTCATCTGGCCCACCAGGATAAATACCAGGAAGACTGGCACAATCCATTTCAGGCAGAATCCCACGAACTGCTTCGTCTTATACGCGCTGCCTAAACGGACTTCATCATCGATATAATCGGGCTTTATCCAACCTAATATGATAGCCATGACTAAGCATCCGCCTGGCATCATGAATCCCTCCGCAAACAGATCAAATGCGTCCAGCCAGGTTGATAAACCAAACGGCTTCGGCATCGGTCCTGCTCCCAAAGCATCTATAGATACGATAATTGAGCCGATGGTGGTGATACCGATGATCGCCCAACTGATTTTCGCCCGGCTAGGGGTTTTGCCTTTATCAATCGCTCGATCCATAAACGCGGACACAGCGCCTTCCAGCATACCGATAGATGACGTCAACGCCGCGAAAAGAACCAGCAAATAAAACATCGTTCCAAAAATCGGACCGGCGCTGCCCATGGAATTGAAGACTGTCTGTAGAGTTACAAATAGCATTCCCGGACCTGCTGCCGGTTCCATACCTGCTGCAAAGGTGGCGGGTATCGTTGCCAGAGATGCTAAGAGCGCTACAGATGTATCCATAATAGGTACTAATACAGCATTTTTCTCCAAATTTTCTTTTTTATCCAGATAGGATCCGTATACAATCATACAGGATGAAGCTAATGACAGAGAGAAGAAAATCTGTCCTCCCGCGGAAGCTAATACAGTTATCCAACCGGTACCTTTAAAAACTTCGAAATTCGGCTTAAAGATAAAGGTTAATCCTTCCGCAGCTCCCGGCAGCGTGCAGCTTCTGATTACAGTAATGATCAGCAGGATAGCCAATCCCGGCATTGCAATTGTACAAAACTTTTCAATACCGCCGGATACGCCGCCCATTACAATCAGAACTGTCGCTATGATGTATATAGCAGTGAAGACCAACGCCGGCGCGCCGCTTCCGACAAATCCTTCGAAGAAGGCGCCGCTGTCTGCTCCGTTAACGCCCCAGTCTGCGCCGAAAATATCTCCGATGTTTGCTAAAAGGTACTTCAGCACATATCCTCCCAGCACACAGTAGAAGGTCAGTAAAAAGAACGGGACAATGGTTGCTATCCAACCATTAAAGATATACTTCTTACCCAATCGCTCATAGGAACCTATAGCAGCCTTGCCTCCCTTTCTTCCAATAGCAAACTCGCCCAACATACACGGATAACCGATAAAGAATGCCATGAGCAGGTACAGAATCAGAAAGGCAAATCCGCCTCCATTCCCCATCTTATACGGAAATCCCCACAGGTTTCCCAATCCTACAGCTGAACCCACGGCTGCCATTAAAAAGCCGAAATTGCTTTTAAATTGGCCTTTGCTGGCGCTGCCGCCTACATCCGTGACTTTTTGTGTTTCCATAATGTCACCTCCTGAAAATATCTATGGAACTTAAAAATTGCATGACTTTAACCGGTTTGAATTGCAAACTCTACCTGTCAAGATACCGTATATTGATATGCGCCGCACCTCAAAGAAGTGACATGACGGGCTGAAATAAGACTAACGACTTAGACTGACCTTCTTACTTCATGCGTTCCATTGACTTTTACAAGTCTGTGGAGTAAACTAAAAAGAAAGCTCACAAATCTTTTCCCAGGAGGTATATCTCATGAAAACAATTGGTATGATCGGAGGCCTGTCCTGGCACTCCTCACTGCAAATGTACGAATATATCAACAACTACATCGCGAATAAGCTGGGGGAATACAACTGTGCTAAAATGGTTCTTGCCAATGTAAATCTGCAGGAAGTCTTTATCACACGCAAGAATGAGCAGGAACTGGTTCTGCTGGAGGGCGCCCGGCAAATCGAAGCGGCAGGCTGTGATTTCTATATCATCTGCTCCAATACAATGCACAAACACGCGCCATTTCTGCAGGCACACATAAAAACGCCTCTGCTGCACATCGCTGACGCTACTGCTGATGCAATTCTCACAAAGGGTATCCGCCGCATCGGCCTTATGGGTACTCGTATTACCATGGAACAAGACTTTTATCGCGGCAGACTGGAACAGAGAGGGTTAGAGGTTATCATTCCCAATGAGGACGATCGGACCTTTATCGACAAGGTATTATACGAAGAAACAGGCTTTGGTATCGTCAAGGAGGCGTCCTCCGCAGAATTCTACCGTATTGCCGAAAGGCTGACTTCACAGGGGGCAGAAGGCATCATTCTCGGCTGCACCGAAATCGGTCTTCTGATGCAGCAGGAAAACACGGATATCCCCCTCTTTGATACGACTATCATCCATGGTGAAACCGCCGCGCGGATAGCAATAGAGGACTGATGTGATCCTGTGAATCTGAATTAAAAAGTGGTTAAATACATAGAAATAACAAAAAACCAAGGAATATACAATCTGTAATCCTTGGTTTTTCAACATCTTGGTGATTTGTGGCAGGCTCGAACTGCCGACCTCTTGGTTGTCACCCAAGTGCTCTCCCAGCTGAGCTAACAAATCACATCCTACGCACTTATATAGTATAGCACACGTTTAATACCTTTGGCAATACTAATCTTCTATCTTCCTACAGCAAATACAGCAACGCCTGCCGCCAAAAGAACAAATCCCAGCCATCCCTTTTTGCTTAATTTTTCATGAAGGAAAAAGCGGGATAAAATAATAGAGATCACCATACCCATGCGGTAAATAGTCATGATAACCGCCGCCTTTCCCAGATACAATGACTTATATACCAGTACGTGTCCCGCGCCGCTTGCCGCCGCTCCCAACAGGATAAAAATCCAGGTCTTTCCTGTGATTTTTCTCAGCTGAGAACCTTTTTTCTTGCAAACAAAAATCATCCATAAGACAGAAACTACGATGATATATCGAAACATGCTGGTCACATTCGTATCAATAGGCGCCCGGTCAGCCTTTACAATGACGTAAGAAACAGATGCAAAGATGGCTGATAAAGCGGAAAATAAAATCCATCGTTGATCACTTTTTAGGATATTTTTATTCTTCAACGCCGACAGCTCCTGTTTATCCATCATAAGAAGTGTTCCCGTTATGATCATTACCGTCCCCAGGATCATAAACATTGTTATTTTCTCTTTTATAAAAATAGCGCAAAGCGCCATAGACACCACAATAGTCAAGCTCTGTATCGCAAGAAACACGCTGACGCTACCACCTGCCAGACCGAGAAAATAGAAAACCCAGGATATGGACAGAATAACGCCAGATGCACCTATGCTGACCCAGGTCCACATTCCCATCTCAGGAATTTGTCCAAATACGCCCGTAAAGGCCGCTGTTCCGGCAAAAGCTATCAGAAGCACCGTATTTGTTACCGCTCCGGTAGCATAAGGATCGGCGTCCTTAATACCGATTTTCGACAGAATTGTAGAAACGCCGATTAACACTGCCGCAATACATGCCATGAAAAGCCACATAAACAAACCCTCTTTTCAAATTAGAATACGCCTATTCTTTGCAGAAAAGAGTTCGAATATACAGCTGTCAAATCATCTGATAGCTAACGACAACAAGCTGCCGGTTGCCATATTAAATACTAAAGAGCAATATTTCCATTCATCCTTATAATATATGCGCTTTTTCTTTTCCGTTAAGAACTCTATGAATACCTTTTGCCAAAGCTTCCATCTCATAGGTCCCCGGAATAACTGCTACCGGCGCGATGAAGCCTACCCTTTTTTTCATTTCTTCAGTCAGATATTCTGAGTAAGCCATACCTCCGGTCAGAATTATTTTATCCACATTACCGCAAACAACCGGCGCCAGACTTCCAATATCCTTGGAGAGCTGCATAATCATAGCGTCATAAACTTCCCTTGCTTTCTCATCTTTTTCTTCAAAAGCCATTTTTTCCACTGCTCTGGCATCGTTAACGCCCAGATAGGCTGTTAATCCACCCTGACCCTTTAACCTTTTCTGCACCTCTTTTTCTGAAAGTCCACTGCGGAAACAGTATTTCACCAATTCGCGGCAGGGTACGCCGCCGGAACGCTCAGGTGAAAAGCCTCCTTCATCATCGCCGACAAATTCCAGGATTTTTCCTTCCTTTACCAAATTGCTTGTAACACCTCCACCTAAATGGCAGACAATATAGCAGGTTTCTTCCAATTCCTTCCCGTCGCGCTTTGCCTGTTCTATGCTGACTGCCCGGCTATTTAGCACGTGGGTAACAAAAGGTTTCTTGATCTCCGGCACACCTGTATAGGTAAATAACCGCTCAGGCGTTCCGCAGCCGCAAACCGCATCGTAAATATAGGTATTGATCTCAGCGCCTGACTCTCTGATCATTTCATATCCAATAACCGCAGCTAAATTGGAAGGATGCGGCGCGGGAGAATGAAGTGAAGCTTCAACAAAAGCCTCGTTCACCAAATAGGCTCCGCTTTCCAATTGCCCAAGTACACCACCTCTCGCAGCGATTGCAGACAGATCGGTTACACGCAAATTCTGGGACTTTAAATAAGCCAACACATCTCGTTTTCGAAACTGCAGCTGATCATTTACCTCCGTAAAGCTTCTTAAATCCTCCGCCGGATGGTCGATACTGCTGCTATGCAGCTCCTTTTCTCCATTGTAAACAGCCACTTTCGTAGATGTTGATCCTGGATTAATCACTAAAATATATTCTGCCATCTATTTCATCCTCCTTGCACATGCTGCAGCCAAAAGCAGAGACTGTCGCTTTTCCTTTTCTGTCGCTCCTCTGGAAGTAAGCGCTATCGGCGCCTTTGCACCTACGATAAGTCCTGCCATATCAGCCTCAGCAGAGAAGACTAACGCCTTACCCAAAATATTACCGCATGGCATATTAGGAACAACCATAATATCAGCGTCGCCTACCAAATCACTGTCGAAACCTTTTTTATGAGCGGAAGTCTTACTCATAAGGATATCATAGGAAAGCGGTCCTTCTACAATGCAATCCCTGATCTGTCCATTTCGGTTCATTTCTGCCAGCTTTGCTGCATCCTCTGTCTCCGGCTGCTTAGGATTCACCTTTTCTACAGCGGCCAGCACACCTACCTTAGGTGTATCGTATCCCATGTTTTGCAGACTATTCACTGCATTTTCAATAATTTCCTTTTTCTGTTCAAGCGTCGGATATAAGACCATTCCACTATCAGTCAACACCAAGATCTTGTGATAATTAGGTATCTTAAGAAATGCCAGATGACTCATCAGGCGGCCGGTACGCAAACCTGATTCCTCCGCTACTACAGCTTTCAGCAAAATACCTGTATCTATCTTTCCTTTTAAAATGAAATCAGCCTCACCGTTTTTCACACACGCACAGGTTTTCTTCGCTGCCTCCTCCAACGTAGCCGCGTGGATGATCTTTGCATCATCCATTTCACCGTCAAAGGCCTTAATTTCTTCCTTGATCAAAGCCTCGTCACCAACCAGTATCGCATCAATCAGTCCTTCCTTCTTGCATCTGTTCACCGCGGTCAGCGCTGACTGGTCCTGTGCAGCAGCCACTACTACAGTCTTCTTTTCCGATGCGTGGAAAGACTTTTCCAGCTCCTCAAAATCTTTGAAATACATCTTCATACCTCCTATGGATTACATGTAAATGCTTATTATACCTTAAGCATACCATCTTTCAAGGTTTAGGTCAAATTCTTTTTTTGATATGATTACTTTTCGTATGAACTGGCCATGATTTTCATATTCACAATCACTGTTTTCCTCTGTTTTTTACCATAATCAGCATCCATATAAATTTTCTGAAAATATAACTTTTTGTCTGAAATTTGTTGCAAAAAAAGTTTAGACTTGCTATAATAAATCTGATAACATTATAAAGCAGAAAATTATAGGTAATATTAGGAGAATTATTAAATGGTAAATAATGAAAAGCAACTCAGATTAGTGGCTGATTTAATTGCTGCCCAATTCGGGCCCAGTACGGAAACTGTCATCCACGATTTTACCGGAGATATCGATCATACAATCGTATACATAGTTAACGGGCATGTAACCGGCCGCCGTATCGGTGATGGACCTACACAGGCGTTCCTCAGATATATGAAGCATCAGGGCGCTACGCTGGACAAAATCCGGTATGTATCTCATACTGCAGACGGCCGCATGATTCGTTCTTCTACAGTAAACTTTTTTGACGAGGACGGACTATTAAACAGCGCCATGTGTATCAACCAGGATATTACAGATCTTGTTACTCTGGAAAGCGCTATCAAAGGCATGTCCAACAATAATTACTTTGAAACGAATCAGCTATCATCAGAGAATTATTTTGACGGCTCATCCACTTCCATCCATGGGCTTATGGATAGCTTAATTGCAGAAGGAATCGCCTTGATCGGCATGCCTCCGGATAAAATGAATAAAGGGGCAAAAATACGTTTAATTCGTTTTCTGGATGAACGCGGCGTATTTATGATTCAGAAATCCGGACAAGCAGTCTGCGAATTGTTAGGTATTTCCAAATTTACACTCTATAATTATTTAGAGGAAGCACGTGAAAAAAAGGAATAGCTATTTTTACAAGTGAAAAAGGTTTCAGTGTAAAATGCTCCCAAAAGTTGAACTTTATCAGCGAGGAACTCATTTTCCTCGAGACCGTTTCAAGTTTTATATAAATTACAAAAACTGACATAAGACTTATCAATAGCTACTTAAGGGCAGAGCCGGTTTTGACTGGGTTCTGCCCTTACCCTATATTATACAGGGCTTTTTCTGTCTGTAAATAAAATCTGCACAAACAGAATTTATTTACGGACTGCGTGCTTCCAAACGTTCCTCAAAAAAAATCTCCAGCTGGGATCAACCGTCCCCGTTTCTTTGTTCCGGCAATCGTATTTGGAATAACCGAGTTCTTCGTCCAATTCCTCATCCAGTGTACCTTCAAAAAGGACGGATATCATGTCACGCATAACGGCATTCATATCAGTTCCGCTTTTGATACTAATGTAGTTATCTTTCAGATAATCACGCATTATTTCCCTCATTGCTGCTTTTTATGGACTTTCTTTTTTTCTTGCCATAATAATACCTCCAAATTAAGTAGTCTTCTCTTACATCAGTTTGGAGGTTTACATGAACTCTGGTATAGTCCCGTTTTTTTGCTTGATATTCACATTTTTTATTTCTGTCATACAAAATACAATTGGGGTGTATGGCAGCTACATTTGCCATCTTTGTGATACACTATTTTTCTTTTCTACGTCCTAGAATAACTCCCATTAGGAATAATCCCAAACCTACGAAAAAGATCTCAAGTATGCCAACCCCTACATAAATCGCAAGCTCCACTTCCGTATAACCAGAAGTATTTCCTCCATATATAAAGGGTGTCCAAAGAATAGCGTTCCATAGTCTATATCCAATCGGATGCGCTAAAATCATCGTTATAATTCCAACGATTTTCATCATATTCGCACTCATGTTATTCCTCCTCACTTTTTATGTATTTGATATTAAAAAACAAATTTAGATGAGTTAATACAAATCAATGGTTCCCGTTTCACTTACAATCCGATAGTAGTACTTGCTTGCACTCGTTCCCGATGTTGCTGAAAATCCTGCTCCCGCAAGCTGCGTAGCGACGGTCGAATTACTGCTATAAGTGGTGCTGGTCTTCAGGTTTGCAGAATATGCATAAGTTAATGACTCGGTTGGATATTTGCCAGTAGCAGATTTTACACTCTTTTCCACAGCTGAGAAAAGTGACCAAGACAAGGTCACTTTTTCCAGATATGGACTAGCCATTTACCCAAAAACATGCAGCCAGGCTGCCTATTGACAGCCTGGCTAGAATTTTTTACACTCTCCAAAAGAAATTATCTCGGTATCTTCTTCTCAAATCTCAGGGTTTTAAAAACACGTTTATTCCCTTTCTTTATATTCATGAAAACTATTCCATGCCTCTTGCTCGTCCATCTTGAATCGAAGCTTCAGTTTCAGAACAATCTGCTCCGGTGTTTTCCCATCTTCCAAATTATCCTCTATCAATGCGGCGATACCCTGTTTTAATCCTTGCTCGAGGCCCTCTTTCATGCCTCTTTTTAATCCCTCAGCTTTTCCTCTTTCCATGCCTCTCGCATATCCTATTTCTTCTGCTTCCTCTGCTCTAATCGCCATAAATTCTTCTCTTGTTATATCATCATACAACATGGTGCCCACCTCCGCACTATGGGTTCTCAGAAAGTCCGTCAGGATTCCTTCTCGCATGCATCGCCCTACTGCTATATCTATGGCAGCTTTCAGTTCCTTTCCCTTCTCAGTTTCCTCTCGAATATAACGGAGCAACAAGCCATAGCCATATAATTTCGCGCTGCGCTGCAGTATCCCATTTTTTTCTTCATTCTCATTGTACACCACTTTAATCACTTTTACCACTAATTCCAAAGAATTTTCCGGCGATTGTCCCTGATAGCTGGTTGAAAGTCTCAGCTCCTCCACGTTCCATGGCTCTTTTCCAGTATAAATCACAAAAAACTCTGGCGTAGGAATTTTTACCAGACCACTTTTAAACAACATTTTGCTATCCACGATTGTCTCAAAGGTACGCGTAATGTATTGAAGCTGTCTCAACGGCATATTTTCTGATTTCGTGCTTTGGTGCTCGGTCAGTATTACAAACCTGTTATCAATAATAAAGCCTAAATTATTCTTAACACCTTGATAAAGTACATCCTCAAGGGTAGTAAACTGAACTTCGGTATCAGGTCCGTAATCAGTTCCTTTCAATGCGTTAAACAGTTCAATTGCACTTTCTTTGTCCGTAAACAACATACGAAATACACTGTCCTGGTAGTTTCTCTTTGGTAATCCACTCTGCAGAAGCTTATCTTCCATATTTATGTGATTCTCCTCTCCTCTCCCATTTCCAATAAATGGATATTCTCATTATACAACTTCGCAAATGGGATTTCAAGGAAATTCTACAGTAAATGTATCTACAGCATCTGTTTACATGAAAGCCTACCGCACCAACAAAAAAAGTCTCGCCATCAGACGAGACCTTTTCGCAAAATTCAAGCCGCTTACTTTTCTTCAGCTTTTGGTTCAGCGACCTTTGCCGGCGCTTTCTTTATGCGCATATTGTTGATTGCGCCTGTCGGACATTCTTTTGCGCAGAGTCCGCAGTTCTTACACTTGTCAGGGTCGATTCTTGCCACATTGTTTTCCACTGTGATCGCTTCGAACTTACAAGTCTTTTCGCATTTTTTGCAGCCGATACAGCCGTTGGAGCAGGCCTTTCTGGTATCTGCACCCTTTGCTTCAGATTTGCACTGCACCACAACCAGGTTCTTGGCGCTCTGAATTTTAATTACGGAGTTCGGACAAACCTTCGCGCACGCGCCGCAGGCTACACAGTTGTCTCTGTTGACAACCGCTACGCCGTCGCATACGTGAATCGCGTCAAAGTCACACGCCGCAGCACAGTCCCCAAGACCGATACATCCGTAAGGGCAAGCGGAGAGACCGCCGAAAAACTGTTTTGCAGCAGAACAAGTCTGTACGCCTTTATATTCCATAATGGTCTTCGCCGCATCCTTGGTGCCGTTGCACATCACAACTGCCACCTGTTTGTCGGCAGAACCTGCTTCAACGCCCAGCACTTCCGCAAGCTTTGCAGCTACATCCGCGCCGCCTACCGGACACTTGGAGCAGCTGAGAGAATGATCTTCTGCCAGCGCGTTGGCATAGTCGTCACAGCCGGCATAACCGCAGGCGCCGCAGTTTGCGCCCGGCAGCTCTGCACGAAGCAGCGCAAAGGTTTCGTCAACAGGCACGAAGAACACTTTGGAAGCGATGGTCAGAATGACTGCGCATACAAGACCAATCGCAACTACAATTAAAACTGGTGTTAACATTTCATTCGCCTCCTATCTTACTGGAACAGTCCGCTGAAGCCCATGAAGCCCAGGGACAGCATCGCAGCAGTAATTAATGTAAGAGGAACACCTCTGAATGCCATCGGCACGCCGTTTTCGTTTTCCAGCTTGCTTCTGACGCCGGCAAAGAGAACCATTGCCAGCAGGAAGCCTACGCCAGCACCGAAAGCGTTGCAGATGGACAGGAAATATCCGTATCCGGCATCAATGTTGTTGATGCAGACACCCAGTACCGCACAGTTGGTGGTAATCAGCGGAAGATATACACCCAACGCTTTGTGAAGCGGCGGCATGTATTTCTTCATCATCATTTCGATGAGCTGAACCAGCGCAGCGATGACCAGGATGAATACTACAGTCTGTAAATAACCGATTTCAAAGTTGTTCAGTACTTTCATAATCGGCCAGGTCGCGATGGTCGCAAGTACCATGACAAAGATAACGGCAACACCCATACCGACTGCGGAATCCAATTTCTTGGATACGCCCAGAAACGGACAAATACCGAGGAACTGCGCCAATACATAGTTATTCACGAGAATCATACTCATGATTACAGTAACTGCTAACATACTTCTTCAGCTCCTTTCTGACAATCTTTTTGTTTTCTTGCGCCGCCGCACATTGCAGCCATGGCGCAGCCATCACAGCCAAATTCTTTCTTCTTCAGCGCCTTGCCCTTTGTAAAGAAGTTTACAGCAGCGATCAGCACACCGAATACGAAGAATCCGCCCGGCGCCAGGTTAAAGATACCCATGCCTGGAACGATATTTGTCAAAACTTCCTGTCCGAACAGTGTACCGGAACCGAAGAACTCTCTGATCAGACCCATAACGCCCAGCGCCAGGGTAAATCCAATACCCATACCGATTCCATCTAACGCGGAATCAAACGGGTTGTTCTTGCTGGCGAACATTTCGGCTCTTCCCAAAATGATACAGTTTACTACGATCAGTGGGATAAAGAGTCCCAAAGACGCGTACAGGGAAGGCACGAATGCCTGCAGTAATAACTGAACGACGGTTACGAATCCCGCGATAACTACGATGTAGCACGGGATACGTACTTTGTCAGGAATGATATTTCTCAATAAAGAAATTACGATGTTGGAGCAAATCAGTACTGCCATGGCAGATACGCCCATACCGATACCGTTGATTGCAGAGGAGGTCGTTGCCAATGTCGGGCAAGTACCCAGCAGCAATACGAGTACCGGGTTTTCCTTAATAATACCCTTGGTAAGGATGCTTAACTTGCTTGGTTTCTTATCCATTATTTAGCACCTCCTACAATCTTATACTGTTCCAATGCGCAATATACCCCATAGTGTACTGCATTGGAGGAAATGGTTGCGCCGGAAATGTGATTTACGGAAGCATCACCCTTTGCGGTAGTATCTGTTAATTCGGAAAGTCCCTGATACTGTGCCAGATGTCCCGGATCATGTGCTTTCGTTCCAAGACCCGGTGTGTCTGCGTGGGCAGTTACCTTGACGCCGGTAATCTTGCCGTCCGCATCGATACCGATCATCTCTGTCAGCGCACCGCCGAAGGACTTGGTGTTTACTGTGATAACCATGCCGCTTCCATTGTCTGCAATATAGCAGTCGACGGCATATACTTTATCCGGATCGCAGACTGCCAGTTCCCCGTCATAAGCGGTAAAGGTGTCTGCTGCCGGCAGAAGTTCAGCTCTCGCCTCATTGGCAGCTTTTTCTGCGTTGCTGTCGATGATCGGCTTTGCTACGCCGTAAGTTGCGGCAAGGGCAGCCGTAATCACCAGACAAATCGCTACCAGAACAACGATAGGTGCAACATATTCTTTGAAGGTATTGTTATTTTTCATTTTTCTTTGCACCTCCATATGTTAATTTAACGCACAGCTGGTCGATCAGCGGCGTCATGATGTTCATCAGCAAAATGGAGAAGGATACGCCTTCCGGATATGTACCCCAAAGTCTGATGACCATGGTGAGAATACCGCAGCCAACGCCCATGATGACTTTGCCCAGCGGCATAATCGGCGAAGTGACATAATCTGTCGCCATGAAGAACGCACCCAGCATTACGCCGCCTGCGCAAACATGGAAAATCGCCATATGAAGCGCACCCAGATCTCCGCCGTTCAGGCTGTAATACAGGAACGCAATGACAAATACGGTACCAATGAAGCACGCCGGAATGATCGGAGAAATGATTTTCTTCCAGATCAGGAACAGGCCGCCAATCAGAAGTGCAATTGCACTGACTTCACCCATAGATCCTCCAATGAAGCCCAGGAACATTTCCATATTGGTAGGAAGATCAGCAGCGCTGCCTTCACCGAGGATACCCAGCGGCGTCGGACCGGTCACTGCATCAGTCTCTGCCATACGCGGCAAAGGCCATGTAGTCATTTCTGTGGCAAAGGAAATAAACAGTACAATTCTGGCTGTAATCGCAGGGTTTACAATGTTTCTGCCAATACCACCATAAAGCTGTTTTACGATAATAATCGCAACAAAGCAGCCAATGATCGCCATCCAATACGGGAAGTTGGACGGTACGTTAAAGGCGATCAAAACGCCTGTAAGCGCCGCAGATAAATCGCCCGCAGTCTGTCTCTTTTTCATGGCCTTATTATACAGCCATTCAAAACCTACGCTGGCTACAACGCACACCAATGTCAGCAAAATGACCCGCGCGCCGAAAACATAAATGCTTACTAAGAACGAAGGTACTAAAGCAAGAATTACCATCGCCATGGTTTTGCTCGTATCCATCTTGCTCACTAAGTGCGGTGCGGAGGATACTGCTAAATTATTATAATATGTCTTATCCATTACTTAATTCCAGCCTCCTTTACAACCGCTTTTCCAAGCTTGTTCATGAAGCCCAGAGGTCTTCTTGCAGGACATACATAGGAACAGCTTCCGCATTCCATGCACTGCATTACCTGCAGATCTGAAAGCCGCTGCGCGTCTCTGCGTTCATACGCTTCCGCCAGTGCAGTCGGCAGCAGGTTGAACGGACATGCCTTATGGCATCTGCCGCAGTTGATACACGCGGTTTCTTCCGGAATATAGGATTTCTCCTTGGAGAATGCCAAGATTGCATTGTTGTTTTTTACGATTGGCATTTCATCAGAGAAAATAGCTCTGCCCATCATCGGTCCACCCATGATAATCTTCTTCGGCTCGGATTTGTATCCGCCGCAGAATTCAATGACGTCGTGAATCTGCGTACCGATCGGTGCGATAATGTTCTTCGGCTGCGCCACCGCATCGCCGTCAACGGTCATTCTCTTGTTAATAAGAGGCACACCGGTTCTGAAGTACTGTCCGACAAAGGCAACGGATGTAACGTTGGAAAGAATAATGCCAAGGTCAGCAGGCAGTACGCCAGCTTTCATTTCTTTGCCTGTAATCTCGTAAACCAGTACACGTTCTGCGCCCTTTGGATATCTGTCCTGCAGCGTAAAGGTGTGCATGTTGGTCAGTCCCTGTTCTGCAAACATCTGATCTAATTTTGCAATTGCATCAGGTTTGTTGGACTCGATACCTACATAGGCTTCGTCCAGATTCAGGTATTTCATGATCAGTTTCATACCATCAATGATATCCTGGGTATCTTCCAACATGCCTCTATGGTCAGAAGTAATAAACGGTTCGCATTCTGCTGCGTTGAGAATCAAAGTATGTACATCGTCAATATTCTTTGGATTGTACTTGATGTGTGTCGGGAAAGACGCGCCGCCAAGTCCTACAAGACCGCTCGCTCTGATCGCCTTCACAAAGCCTGCCAAATCATCTACTTCAGGAACTTTGATGTCCTCACACATTTCTTGTTTTTTGTCAGTCTCAATTACAACTAACGTGTCATTTCCTCCAACTGCGGAACGCTGGGTTTCAATCCCCACAACGGTTCCGGATACGCTGGAATGAATCGGGGCACTTACAAAAGCATCCGTATCGCCGATGAGTTGTCCCACCTTGACAGTATCGCCCTTAGCTACTAAAGGCTTACAAGGCGCGCCAATATGCTGAGACATTGAAATCTTTACAATGTCGGGAATCGGCATCACTTCGGTTTCACAGCCGGCAGTGTTCTTGTAATGACCGGCGTCGATGCTATGTAAATGCTTTGCATTTGCGCTCATAATTTGAAACCTTCCTTTCTAAAAATGTCGTCTTATAATCATACAAAGTACATTATACTACAACCCTCGGCAAAAATCATTATATTTTCACAGAAAAACACATTTCTCAGAATTTTCCTACACGTCCGCCGCAAATTGTGTACGTAACAGTATATGCGGAAAGGGAATAATTCATGAAAGGCTTGTGAATTGGGGTTTTAGCAGTCGAGTGGCTTCGCAGAATAGAACAAAGAAGAAGACTGGGAGCACGCACCAAGGTCAGCGCCACGAATGCTTATCCTTCGCAAATTCATTCCTCACCTGCATGATACTCACTCCTTCATTTCTTCCATTCTGATAAATCCCTGAGACCGCATTCTTTCCGCGAAGTCCTCTGTAAAATCATCCTCGCTGCCCCAGGAGATATTGAATAACCCTGTACCGCCTCCCGCTCCAATCGCATCCACATAGCAGGAAGTTGCATCGCCGGTTACAGCAACTGTTAAACTGGTATAGCTTCCGCTTCGCATATAGTATTTTTCAAATACCATCAAAGCAAGTCCGCCGTCATCAGAAATATGACAAATTTCATCCCGCAGCTCCACCGAACTTCCGATGTGCATCGCAATGTTTTTCACCAGCGCCGCGGTTTCCTCCACGCCTCTATTTCCCACCATTGTCACTTTTGCCATCACTTTACTCCTTTCCCACTGTAACTCTGCCCAAGTCGTCAATCCCCATGACCTTTTCACCTGCCTCGCGCAAAGCCTTTACATAGTCAAGCGCCGATTTTTCCATAATTTCGCCCGGACAGAGAATCGGAATGCCCGGTGGATATGGAATCACTGAAGCCGCGCACACCCTGCCGCAGGCCGTCTCCAGTGGAATTCTCTCCTTCTCCTTGGGAATCGGACGCTGCGTAAGCTTCTGAAAATCCCACGCGCCCCTTGAAGCGGCAACGATTTCTTTGCAATCTCCCCCCCGTATCAAAGGCCGTTCTTCGGCGATTTCCTGCAGCGCCGCAAGCAGCCGCTCATAGTCATATCGTTTATTGCCGATTCCTGTCATACACATGAGAATATTCCCGGTCGTAAGCTCCGCAAAGATATTCCGTTCCATAAGCAAATCCTCGAGATCAAGTCCGGAAAGTCCATACGCGCTCATATCCAAGTTGATTTTGGTATGGTCCAGGAACGGATGCCTCATGACCCGCAATCCCGGAATCTCATTTGACCTTTCATAAAAATACTGTAAGTTATCTTCCCACGCGCCAAATAATTTCTCTCCCTTTTTCTCAAGAAGATCCGCATTGATATCCAAAGACGCCATCAAAAGATAAGACGGACTGGTACTCTCAATCATCTGCAGCTTATCTTCAAACTCATATTTGTCGACGCGGTCTGTACAAAGATGCACCACCGCGCTCTGCGTCAGAGACGCCAGCGTCTTGTGCGTGCTGTTAATGACAATATCCGCGCCAAGATTTTCCGCCGCTTTCATCGAAACAGCTTGCACCTCCGGCGCAGACAGCCTTCTATCAATATTTTCGCCATACCGATCAAAGAATTTCAGATGAGCGCCGTGCGCCTGATCGACGATAAGAATTTTCCCCGCACGATGCACCACTTCCGCAATAGCAGCAATATCACTGCAGATACCGTAATAATTGGGACTCGGCAGCAGTATCGCGTTGCTGTCGGGATGCGCCTTTAGACAACGTTCTATTTCCGCAGGTGAAATCGTACCGGAAATACCGTATTCCTCAATCAGCTCCGGCTGAGCATAAACTGGCTGTCCCCCCGCCAACATCACACCGTTTAATACCGATTTGTGGCAGTTTCTTGCCATAATCAGTTTCCCACCCGGTGATACCGTGGTTAAAATTGCCGCGATCAACCCCGTGCTGCTGCCGTTAATCAGCAGATAGCTCTCCATCGCCCCATACATCGTCTTATAACGACGCATTGTTTCTGCGATAATGCCCTCCGTCTGGAATAGATTATCCGCTCCGGGAATCTCTGTAATATCCCAGTCCATAAAGCTGTCAAGAAAAGCGCCATAGCCATTCTCCCTATATATCTGCGCGCCCTTATGTCCCGGCATATGAAAAGAAACCGGTTCTGTGCCCGCGTGTCTCTGTAAAAAATCTGCAATCCTTTGCTTCTTCTCCATATTCATCTCTCCGTTCTTGTGTTATACTTATTTTATCATTAATTATTGCATTTTGGCAAGAATCATTCCAAACCCCCGTACCAGAAAGGAGTAGCCGCAGCAATGCCCCACTACCAGCTTATCACCTGTAAATCCGCCATGAACAGAATCAACAGCCGCTATCTGCCCTTTCACTGGGATTTAAATCTCTATCGGGGCTGCGCCCATCGCTGTCAATACTGCTACGCCCTCTATACCCATGACTATATGGAAGATCATCACTTTTTCGATACCATCTATATCAAACAAAACATCGCAGATCGCCTTGCCGCAGAACTGGCAAGGCCGCAGTGGAAACGAGAGGTGGTCAACATCGGAGGCATCACTGACAGCTATCAGCCCATCGAAGCCGAGCGGCAGATAATGCCCGAAATTCTCAAACTCCTGATCCAATATAAAACACCTTGCATCATCTCCACCAAATCAGATTTGATTCTGCGGGATTTCGATTTGCTGGATCAGCTTTCCCGCATCACCTATGTCAACGTAGCCGCAACCATTACCACTACCGATGAAACCCTGCGGAAAAAGCTGGAGCCGGGCGGCGTTCCCTCCGCACAACGCTTTGAAATGCTAAAAGCCTTTGCCCCTACCAGCGTTCACACGGGGCTTCACGCTATGCCCATCATTCCCCTGCTCAGCGACAGCACAGAAAATCTGGAAAGCCTCTACGCCGGCGGCGCCGACGCGAAAGCAGACTATGTTCTTCCCGGTCTCTTGAATTTGAAAGGAAAAACCCGCGATCACTTTCTGGAATTCTTCCACACGGAATTTCCCGAAAAGCTGGAGGCCTTCCTCGTACTCTACGGCAGAGGCGGCTTAGATAAGGAATATAAAAAGAGCTTTTATCAAAAGCTCTCTGAAATCAACAAAAAATATCATCTGACCATCGGGCACCGGCTGCCAAAGAACCTGCAATCCGAGGACGGCGACGGACAGCAGCTGTCGCTGTTTTAGCCGCGCCTTACCGCGCTTTCCCCACCAGCACTTCTGCCTCCACTGTAATCTCCCCCACATCGCTTACATCCAGCCGGGATTTATCCACATCAAAAAGCAGCGGGGTCATCTGTACCAAATCTGCAAGGTGCGCAGGCCTGACAGGTATAGTGCGGCTAACCTTTTCCTTATCTATTATTTCAAAGTTTTTTTCAAAATAGTCCAGCACTTCTTCATTAGAATAGGATTTATTTCGCAAAAGCGGCGCTGCAGCCCGGCGAAGCTGTTCCATGTGAGCCGCTCCCGGCACTACCTTGATCAATCTTCCGTCGGGCTTCATAATACGAATAAATTCCTTGTAGTTCGCAGGCGTAAATACGTCCAGAATCATATCCGCCGCGCCATCTCTCACCGGAATATTAGTAATATCCGCCACCATCCACTTTACAGGCTCCCCACTCTTTGCCGCTGTTCTGATTGCGTCAGCAGCAATGTCAAAAGCCATCACCTGCGCCGCGTTTCCCATTTCACGCAAACATTTCTGCAAGGCCAACGCATAGAATCCCTCTCCGCAGCCCGCATCCAGAATCATCAAAGGGTCTCCGCAGCCGCTCGTTTCCACCGTCTCAGAATTACGGCTTTTGATACTCTCCATTACATAATAGCTGACCGCTTCAACAATATGATTATAATAGCCTGCTTCAAAGATCCTACGGCGGCTCTCGAAGAACTGCCGCTCGTATCCGTTGAGCTGCTTTGACGCCTGCAGAAAATTGACATAGCCCTTCGATGAAATATCAAAACGGTGTTCTCTTTTACAAACCAGTCCACCGGCATGAAACCGTATTTTTTTACCGCAGATCGGACATTGTAGAAAATTTTTTACTTCATAAAATTTATCTCTCTTATCCATTGTCCCTCCTCATCTACAGCAACGGGCTTAAAACCCGAAGCACACTGTCAAAGAGCAAGCCGAAAAAGCCCCTGCGGCAATCCTTCTGACTGATTTCCTTTGATGCAGCAATCGTGGCCACACAGTCCCGCTTCAAATCATAAAGAGCCTGGCATCCGATCATAAGTGTTCCGCATTCAAAATGGAGAAACAGACTGCGGTAATCCATATTGATCGTCCCCACTACTCCAATCTTGTCGTCAGCCAGATAGCTTTTCGCATGAATGAAGCCAGGAGTATATTCATAGATCCTTACCCCAGCCTGCAGCAACGGCCGATAGTAGGACCGGGTTAGGCGGAAGATCGCTTTTTTGTCCGGAATTGCCGGGGTGACAATACGAACGTCCACGCCCCTTTTCGCGGCTAATTCCATAGAGGTTTTCATTTCATTGTCAATAATCAGATACGGCGTAAAAATATACACATAATCCTCTGCCTGACTGAGAATCTCCAGATATACGTTTTCTCCTATATTTTCATCATCAAGAGGCGAATCCGCATAAGGCTGAAGAATGCCGTCGCTGCCGAATTCCTGCGGATGATGAACATGGGGGCGAAATCTCGTAAACTCGTCGTCATCGGCTCTGAAGGAATTCCACATCTTCAGAAACATCACAGTAAAATTCCATACCGCGTGGCCGCAGATGCGAATCCCCGTGTCCTTCCAATGACCGAACCGAGTGATCCGATTGATATACTCGTCTGCTAAATTAAACCCGCCTGAATAGGCGATATACCCGTCTATTACCAACATCTTTCTATGATCCCGATTATTATATACCAATGACGCGAAGGGTCGAAGCGGATTAAAAGCCAGAACCTTCACGCCCGCCATTTTCAGCTCGCCAATGGCTTTCCAGGAAAAAGTATTGATGCAGCCCAGATCATCATAAATCAGTCGAACGTCAACGCCTGCTTTAGCCTTTTCCTTAAGAATTTCCGCGATACTGCTCCACATTTCTCCTTCTGAAATGATAAAGTATTCCATAAAGATAAAATGCTCCGCAACCCGCAAATCCTCCAGCATATCAGGAAAAGCATCGTCTCCCAGGGCATAATAACGGCTGGCAGTATCCGTCCACGCCGGATAAGGGCCTCTTTGTGCGATATAGTTGACCGTGTGCAGCAGGCGAGTCTCCATGATCTCGCCTAAATCTTCTTCCTGCTTCAAATCACTGTTATGCAGATAATCCTGCAGATCTATATGCTTCTTCAGCGATTTAGATGGTCGTTTATTGCCAAAAAATATATACATGGTTACGCCCAGAACTGGCAAAAGACAGACCAGAAGAATCCAACCCATCTTATACGCCGGATTATCGTCTCTCCAGACGATAAACAGACACATCAATGCCGCCAACGCGATGAAAAGCAGATAAATCCATACGGCATAGTTAGCCAGCCTTAAAATCAGCAGGCCCAGCCATCCCATCTGTACCAAAATCAATACGACTGTAATCGTTAATCTGTTAAAAACCTTATTGATGCCTTTAGCTAAAAATGATTTCATCTTTGAAAATACCCTTTCGTCCGCTGTCTGCTCTCTAATCTGACAAACCGCCGCGTTTTATGGCCAAAATTCGAAAACACCCCGCCTGAATTGGCGGGGAATCATATAGTACCTGTTTCAAACGGCGCTGAGATCACAACACCTGTTAATATCCCAATCCCTTACAGACATTTGTCATAAAATCCTGTACGTTGGTGACAATCCCCTTCGCCGACAAGCTTCCCCGGTCGCCCAGCTTATTTGCCGCGAACTCCGAAGTATCTACCATATAGAAATACACCGGCCGGATTGTCCTGTCAGGCAAAACTCTATATGTCGGCGTCATATTGCCTGTAGCGATGGTATGAAGCACTGTAGCCATACCGATGACGGTAGTCGCTTTCCTGACATGGGAGCGAATCGTATCCTGCCCCACGTACGTATGCTCATACACCTCAGGCAGCGGCCCGTCGTCTCGAATAGAACCATTGAGCACAAAAGGTATATCGTTCTTTACGCAGGCCCGTATAATACCATCCTCCACCCCTTCCTTTTCAATAAAGGCCGGGATAGACCCGTGAGTATTGATACAGTTGATGGTATCCAAATGGTTATAATGACCGTCCATATGAGGCATTTGATTCCTGATATCCATGCCCAAAGCAGTACCCAGATAACCGCCTTCTAAATCATGGGTTGCCAAAGCATTTCCTGCCAAAAGCGCGCTGACATATCCATTTTCAATCAGCCATGCGAAGCATTCTCTTGCCCCCACGTCAAAAGAACATGCAGGACCCAATACCCAAACAATATAGCCGCCATGCATGCGTTCATACTGCAGAAGCTCTATCAATTGTTTGTAATCGTGACTGAATCCCGTCTCTCTGCTGCGGCTCTGCCGGAAACCAAAGGTTGCAGCCTTTGCTTGTACTTCTTTTTCAAAGCAGTCGGCATGAACATAAATCCCATCCTCGCAGTCCTCTGTTCGTCCAACCACTACCTGATCGCCTTGCTTCAGATTTCTGAATTCACGTACGTGAATCTTCCCGTTTTCGTATACCGGCACACAGTCCATACGGCTGTCCTCAGCAAGCAACCATTTGCCGCCTACTTTGAAATATTCAGGAAAGATTGATGTAGCGTGAAACCCCTTAGGCGCTGCTTTGTCCACCGGCGCCGCTTCCATTCTAGCATTGGGCGCCTTGATAAATTTCTCCTGAGAAAAATCAGGTTCTATATATTTAGGTAATTTAAACATCGTTTTCTCGCATTCTATAACTATTTACTAATTCTGTCGACACCCATATATTTTCTCAAAACCTCCGGAATCACGACGCTGCCGTCCGCCTGCTGGTAATTCTCCAAAATAGCGGCAACTGTTCTGCCTACCGCAAGGCCGGAGCCGTTCAGTGTGTGTACAAATTCCGGCTTTCCCTTATCACGTCTGAATCTGATATTGGCTCTGCGCGCCTGGAAATCCTCAAAATTACTGCAAGAGGAAATTTCCACATATCTGCCGTAGCTCGGCATCCAAACTTCGATATCATAAGTCATTGCAGATGAAAACCCTAAATCTCCGGAACTGAGCCGTACTACTCTATATGGAATGTTCAACAGCTTCAGAACTTCCTCAGCGTCCGCGGTCAGTTTTTCCAGTTCATCATAGGAAGTCTCCGGCTTGACGAACTTCACCAGCTCAACCTTGTTAAACTGATGCTGACGAATGAGCCCTCTGGTGTCTCTGCCTGCAGAGCCGGCTTCAGCTCTGAAACAAGGGGTATAAGCCGTATAGTAAACAGGCAGCTCTGCTTCGTCCATAATTTCATTTCCGCGTAAATTGGTCACCGGAACTTCAGCAGTCGGAATCAGGAAGAAATCTTTCTGCGGTACATAGAACATATCTTCCTCAAATTTCGGCAGCTGTCCTGTGCCTGTCATAGCAGCCCTGTTAACCATGAACGGAGGCAGTATTTCCTTATAATCCTGATCTATCGTATGCAGGTCTAACATAAAGTTAATGACCGCTCTCTCCAGTCTCGCTCCAAGACCCTTGTAAACTGTAAATCTAGCGCCGGAAATTTTCGCGGCTCTTTCAAAGTCCAGAATATCCAAATCCTCACCGATATCCCAATGTGCCTTCGGCTCAAAATCAAAGGCCGTCGGTTCTTCGAACTTTCTTAATTCTATATTGGCGCTGTCGTCATCGCCATACTGAACTGCTTCATACGGTGTATTCGGCACGCCCAATAATGCCGCGCGAAGATTTTCTTCTACTTCAGACAGTAATCCGTCGATTTCCTTGATCCTTCCGGACAGCTCTTTCATCTCAGCCATAATAGCTGTAGTATCCTCTCCTGCCTTCTTCAGTTTTGGTATTTCGCGGGAAACCGTGTTCTGCTTATTCTTCATGGCTTCTACTTCGGCGAGCAGTTCTCTCCGTTTTTCGTCCAGTTCTTTAACCTTGACTATACCGAAATCGCCTTTTCCTCTAAATTCTACTCTGGCCTTAACTCCTTCAAAGTCCTCTCTGATTCTCTTAATATCTAACATTTCATTTCGCCTCCATGTTATAATAAATTTTTCTTATATCGGATGTACAAATTGCTTAACTGGTTTACCTTTCTTTGAATCTCCAGCTGCAGATCGGATGCCAGCCCGTACTGACCCTCATCCAGAGCTGCCTTGGCTCTGGTCAGCAAGCATTTATCTGTAATAGTATCCTTTGCTATCTCATGCCGGATCTTATCAATCTCTAACCAGTTCTTGATATCATAATCAGAAAAATCATCCTGACTGTGCGCCCTCTTGCAGCTTCTGATAAATTCCATTGTCTGCGGAATAATTCTGTCGTGCAGTTCAGTCTTCCACTGAGACAGCGTCTGTTCATGATAAGATTCTAATACAATATCCGGCATGACGCCGCCCTCCTTAAAGATCCGAAGCTTTTCCGGATATTTACCAAAGGCAGTGAGATTTTCCCAAACTGTTGCCGGCGCTTTGCCAAATAGATGGGTGCGTTCATCCTCCGTAAAATCTTCAAAAACGTCGTTCTCACTTCGATATTCTCTTTCTGTTTCCAGATAGAAATCCTTTTCACCGTGTCGCTTTGACAGAGATTTCTCCAACTCCCCTGGCGTTTTCTCCGCGGCCAGAACTGCTTTGATCCCGTCCAGAATAGCCAGATAAGAGGTTGCTATGACTAAATAGGTGTTGCTCTTCGGGTTCGGCGCTCGTAGCTCAAATCTGGTAGACATTGGATTTTTCGGATCTCTGATTAGTCCCGCCAAAACAGTTCTGTTTCTGGAAGGTTCTGTAACGGACTTACCCAGAGAGGTTACAATACAAACCGGCGCTTCGTATCCTGGTTTCAGACGATTGAAGGAATCATTGGAGGAGCTGACAAAAGGATTAATCACCTCATAATTCTTCAAGATTCCCATCAACGCTCCGTAGCCCAGCGGATTCATAAAGTCCTCTGTAAAATCAGCAGGCGCAAAAAGGCTGACAACCTTCCCGCTTTTCAATTTTGCCGCCAGACCCAGATGGGTATGCTCACCGCTGCCCGCCACGCCTTCAAAAGGCTTCGCCATGAACGTTACGTCTAAACCATATTTCGTAAAGATATCTCTGACTACATATTTTACCTGATTCTCATTATCTGCTGCCTGCATAGCGTCGGCGTATTTCCAGTCAATCTCCAGCTGTTCCATAACATGGTCATAATGTCCTGTATTTCCCATCCTGGCTTTGACGCCGCCAACTTCCTTATGACCCATCTCCACTTCGAATCCATATTTATCCAGAATAACCAATGTTTCTTCCAGCGCTGTACGCACCTCACCATAGGTACGCTTCCAGTATTGCTCCTTCAAGACCTGCGCTGTAAACAATTGTTCACGATCTCCTTTGTCATCCGGCGTTTTTACCCAGAATTCTAATTCCGTAGCGCTGGTTATAATCAGGTCTTCGATATCCTCAGCCGTATCTATCCCGTTAATGTGACGGAATACATACGGATGCTCTCTCAGCTGGGCAATCAACTCTTTTTTGAAGTGGCGCAAAGCGTCTCTCAGAATAACCCTAGAGCCCACCTCAAAGCTGTCATTGTGCACCAGAAAGGATGGAATTCTAAGAGTTCCTACTGGTAAACCGGTCTTGTATCCCAGATTGCGAAAATTATAGTCCACATACCAGTGAACGCTTAAATCCGGAATAATATCTACTTTGGCATTGTTCAGCTCTGCTATCTTAGGCAGGGCAACGCTGGATCCGTCAGTTTGTACGCCGCAAGACAGTACCTTGTCAATGTCCTCCAGAAATGCTTTTACGGGAATCTTTTCATCAGTATCATGACCGCCGATATCAATACCCACCAGAGAAACAAACTGCACCTCCGGGTGTTCCTCCAATATTGCTGTAATTTCGCTAGCAGAGTGTTTATCTGCCGGTATTCTGAACAACATCTTATCTAAATCATAGTCCAGCATATAGCCCTCCTTTGTTTTCTCATTTTATGATTTAACGGTTTTTGGGACATTGCGGTATTCCTGCCAATGTCCCAAATCCCTCTCTGTCTATTTATTTCACACAAACAGCGCTTAACTCAATTTCTTAAGAGCATTTTCCAGTTCCTTCATATATTCTCCGTACTTGCTCCAATCGCCGTTCTTCAATGCGCCCTGCGCATCCTCATATGCTTTCACTGCCTTCTTGATCAGATCCGCCTTGGTCTCCGTGTTATTATTGCTGCCACTACCCTGCGGTTGATTTTCTTCCTCGCTGGTACCGTCGCCAAACAAAACGTTCAGCGCTTCGCCTAAGGTCGGTTCATACGCGATCTTATCATCAAAGGCTACGATAACTCGCTTCACTTCTGGGATCGCAGAATTTTCCGCTTCCAGATAGACCGGCTCGACATAGAGCAAAGAAGTCTCAATCGGAATTACAAACAGATTACCTCTCTTATATGACGATCCCTTGGAGCTCCACAGCGTAAAGTCACTGGAAATCTCCGGATTCTGGTTAATCTGCGCTTCGATCTGCATAGGCCCGTAAATCGTCTTACTCTTAGGGAAACGATACAGAATTAACTGTCCATAATTCTTTCCGTCGTTCCTCGCCACCATCAGCGCCGTCATATTCTGCTTGGACTTCGGTGTATATGGAATGGAATTGATAAACTCCGCATCCTTTTCACCCGGCAGCTTTACAACAAAGTAATTCGGTTCCATTACCTGCTGATCCTTGCCATAAATTTCATTTGCAATGTCCCAAACGTCTTCGTTCTGATAGAATACCTTCACGTCTTCCATATGATAGCGGGTATAAACGCTGGCCTGAATCTGGAACAATGTGTTCGGATATCTGATATGGGATTGCAGTCCTTCCGGCATCTGATCCATAGACTTAAACAATTTCGGATAAATCTTCTGATAAGTCATAGCGATCGGATCGTTTTCATCTACTACGTAGAAGCTGGTATCGCCGTTATACGCATCCACAACTACCTTCACAGAGTTTCTGATATAGTTAATGCCCAGCTTTGCGTCATATGGTTCTGAATACGGATAATAAGAGCTGGTTGTATAAGCGTCCATCATCCAATAGATCCTTCCGTCTACAACTACCGTATACGGATCGTTTTCATAACTGAGAGACGGCATGATCTTGCGTACTCTGTCAACCACATTTCTGTTGATGATAATCTTAGAATCACTCTTAATATTAGAGGATACCAAAATCTTCATACTCTGTTCTCTGATGGCAAACAAAACTCGATTGAAAAAGTTCAGCTTAATGCCGGCGTTGCCCTCATACTGCGTATACTTATTTGAGCTTCCCTCCGGATAGTCAAATTCGTCCTCGCTGGTATTAACGAGAATATAATCGTTAGAAAGTTCACCGAAATAGATCTCAGGCCGGTCTACGTTGATTTCATCCACTGTTGATTCCGGCGGAATATTTTTGATCAACACGTCAGGCTGTCCGCTGGTTGTTACAGCGTCTACACGAGAAAGAGTAATACCGTACCCGTGGGTATACTTCAGATGTCTGTTAAGCCAGGTCTGGTTAATCTCCTTTTCATCGATCTCTCTGGTTGCCAGGTAGGTCTGGGTTAATTCACCATTGACCATGTACCGGTCTACGTCTACATCGTTAAATCTGTAGTATTGACGAATACTCTGGGTTTGATTGTAGAAAGTGTTTACCGGCTGATAGTCGTTAATTCGAATGTTGCTGATGGTCTCCGGATTATTGATAATATCTTTACTGGTCAGCTTATTATCCGCAGCAAAGGATTTCTCCTCTACATCATTTAATTGATATGCATACTGCGTGTACTCGATATTTCTTTCCAGATACTGCCCTTCTTTGTTAATTTCATCCGGAGATACGATATAGCTCTGGATCAGATAGCCGGCTCCGATACCGATAGCTCCGATTATAATCATGATAACCGGAATGGTCAGAATCTTTTTAATCTGTTTCTTTCTGATATGATGCGTTACCGTCACCGCGCCGATCAGAGCCAGCACAGCCAGAACTCTGTAAACCCACAAGGTGACATTAACATCGGTAAAACCTGCACCGTAAACGGCCCCTGTATGGGTATGCAGCAGATCAAACTGCTTCAGGAAGAAGTTGATAGCAATCATAACAAAGAATACGATGCCAAGAAAGGACAACTGTCCACTGGCAATATGCATCAATTGTTTAAAATTATTGTCATCCAGCTGCCGCTTCTGCGGTTTCGGCTGCGGGCCTTTTCTTCCAAAGGCTTCAAAGATCTTATCGAACGGCGAGTTTCCACCCATTCCTTCAAAAGGATTTCCGCCGCCGGTGTATCGATCCTCGCCGTCGTCATAAGCCGGACCAGCAGGCTCGTCATCCTGCTCAAAGATGTCAGGGCTATGCATGGTCAACAAAATCGCATAATAAATCACCGTAACAACAATAAACAGCAATACAATACCAATCAACATCTCATTTAATTGCTTCAGGAAATCCAATTTGAAAATGTAGAATGAGATGTCAAAATGGAAAATCGGATCCTTAATATCAAAATCCGTTGCATTAGCAAACTGTAAAATCTCGAACCAAAGGTTGGTCACCGCATAAAAAGCTGTCACCAATCCAAACAACAGAGAAATAATGACCGTATAGCGGTTCAATTTTTTCATATCTGTCGCCTCATGAGACGCGATCTTCGCAAAATAGCCTTTTTTTAGTAATTTAAGGTACAAATACACGCCCACCGTTAAAACGACGAAAATCGGTATCCCCACTTTCAATTCCGTAAACAGTTGGGTAAAGAATACGCTCACATATCCCATTTCCTTGAACCATAGCCAATCGGTGATGAAATTGATCAGCAGTAAAAATAATCCCAAAATGATCACAACGAACATCACGATTACACTAAGGCGTCTCTGCCCTTTCGCATTGCTTTTACTCAAGTTTTTCTCCTCCTAAACTTTTTTGACGATCACAATCTTCATGACCTTCTCGTCCGGTTCTAAATATACGATGTGTTCTTCCTGCCGCTCTGTTTTTTTGCTGTCCACAATGGTTACAGAAGTCCTCACATAAAAGCCGACGTTTCCAACTCGAATCTCTCCAATGGCCAGTCGGTTTATACCATACTGTAAATCCTTATCAGCTTTCAACTGCTCTACTTCCTCATAGAACGGCGTTGTTTCATCAATAAGCTTCAGAACCTGCTTATTTTTTCCATTTATCTTATCTATCCATAAAGAATAGTACTGGATCAGTGTTCCTACCAGCTCCTGCCCATAGGTAACTGTCTTGCCCTCGTCTGTATACCAAGGCCGATCGTCAAAGGTATAAGCATTTCCAAAATCGCCGAACCCGTAGTCCTCCCCGTCCTGAAAGATCAAATCCTGATCTTCCTCTACAGCAGCGATATTTGTTCCCTTTTCCTTCTGTTCTTCAATCAACGCAGCAAGCTTTCCATTTTTCGTCATACTCTGCGGCTCGGGTTCCGGCTCTTTATCCTTCTTATCGCTAAAAAGCTCCATAACCGCGCCATACGCCTGATTGATCTTTTTGGCTGCCGCAGAATCCGGTGCAAAATACTGAATGCCGATCATGACCAATTCAGCAGCGACCAAAATGCACAAAATTACAGCTATTATTTTGAGCGCTTTTCCTTTTTTATGGCTCTCATCAGAATCATCATCATCGCCAAACACGTCATCAAAGGTAAGCTTATGTTCTTCCGGATCTTCTTCACGATCGTCTCTGGGGGGACAATTATCTCTTTTCTCCGGTTCCTTCACATCTTCTGCCTTCGCATCTGATACAGAAACTTCTTCCACTGCGGCGGTTTCCTCTCCGTCAAGCTTCACAAGATTTGTTATTTCCTCTTTTTCCCTCGCAGGCATTTCTGCAATGACACCTTTTGGCGTGCTCGCCCATGTTACCGCCACAAGCTCCAAGGCCACTTTTTCTTCTTTACAGGGGGGACGGTCCGGCTCTACACCGGCCTCCTGCGCAGCAGCTTCCTCTGGCTGTTCCTTTGTTTCCAGCAGATCAGCCATAACCTCTTCCGGACTGCGCCCATCCTTCATTATGTCGGAAGATATATCCTCCTCTACTTCCTCACCATTCTGAAGCTTCTCATATTCACGATCCAGCATAGCCTGAAGCGCTTCATTTTTCTTATTATACGTATAGAACTCCGTCCTATTCTCTCTGGCCAAAATTCTGGTTGGCTCATCGTTATCCACTTGATTCTCCTGAGACAACGCGCCCATATCAGAAAAAATTTCTTCTTCTAAAGCTGTCTCGCTGCCGTTATCCTCTGTCTCGGAATTTGATTCTTCCTCTGGTGTGCGCACATTAACATAACGATCCTGCTTCTTTTCTTCTAATACTGACGACCAATTGAAATCTACAGCCTCCGTCTTCTTCTGTGCAGTCGGATAGCCATCTAGATCCCAATTGAAGTCTTCTATATGAAATTTTCTCTTTGGACGTTCTTCCGCCTGCGGCATAGCTGCCTTAGGTAGGTCTGCCGTTTCCTCTTTTCTAAAAGCCGGTATAAATTCGTCAGTGACTTTTGAGCCACAGCCACTGCAGAATTTATCTCCTTCTCCCAATAATTTACCGCAATTTTTACAATACATAACTGCCTCCTGCCTGAATCTATTCCCTGATCTGACCGCTTAATTCTTCAAAAGTATAGGATTTTCCGGTCTTAGACACTGCGCAATCCCTGCTAAAATATTTTCTCACAGCCGCAACCTGCTGTTGTTCAGCCTCTTTCTCTAAGTTCTCCCGGCATTCCGCCTTTGTCTGATCAGTCGAAGTATCTCCGGCCGAAGCCTTCGTTTGATCCGCCGCCTCAGACAGAGACGCTTTGATAAGTATATCCTGCTGTTTCTGTTCTGTATTTTCACCATCTCGAAGTCTTGTTTCGTCGCAGGCTCTGTTATCTATATACACTACGCTGTTTTGCTTGTCGTTAATATTATTGACAGCCGTGTTTATCTGCGTCACCGTTTCGTTTATCTGCGAAAGAAGCTCTCGTTTTTTTCGATTGGCACGAACAGCTCGTCCGATAAGAAAAACACCCAGCGCGATCGCAATAACAGCGAACACAAATTCAATTTGATCCTGATGATTCATCATAAATCCGCCCAGTTTACCGAACATATTCATCCGTGTTTCCTCCTAACTGCATTTCATTACATTATACAATAAATCTAGCCTCTTGGCAAATCCAAATGGCTGATTTTTGTGATTTTCCAAAAGAAAAAGAGCCGATTCCGGCTCCCGTTGTCAGCTCTTTCCCTTTCCGTGTTAAAACAAATACTAATTTAGTACTGATTCTTTTCGGATTTGTCCCAGTTCTTAGCGTGGTCACAGTCCTTCTGATTGTTCTTCTGGCTGTTGTTCTGCTTATTCTTGTTCTGGTTTTTCTGATTGTTTTTCTTATCCATTTTTCATCCCTCCTCGCAAATATAGTGTGTGCACTGCTACCAGAAATATAATTGGTAAATCCTGCGCGAAAAATATTTCATCCATTTACTTTTTCGCTTTTATGAACTACAATGGATAAGAACTTTTGATCAATTGATTTTTTTAGAAAGGATAGCGTCATGCTGGACAATCTGCTTTTTTGCCTTAACGCGACAATCCCGGTTTTTCTTCTGATGATTCTGGGAATGGCTTTTATGAAATTACATATTTTCGACGAGGTCTTTGTCAGAAAACTAAATGCTTTTGTATTTAAAGTCGCCCTGCCAGTCCTGGTATTCTATGATCTTTGCCAAGAGGATTTTTATACCGTCTGGGATATGAAATACGTGGTTTTTTGTTTTCTTGCCACTCTGTTTTCTATTGGTCTGGCAATTATCGTTTCCTTCCTGCTCCGAGACAAATCGCAGCAAGGTGAATTTATACAGGTAGCATACCGCAGCAGCGCCGCCATCATGGGTATCGCTCTGGTGCAAAACCTTTACGGCAGCGCTGGCATGACGCCTCTGATGATCATCGGCTCTGTGCCGCTTTACAATATCTTTGCGGTTATCGTCCTGGCTCTCTTTAAACCTGAAAGAGAACCGCTGAATCGAAAGCAATTGATTTCCACAGCAAAAAGCGTCATCATGAATCCTATTCTAATCGGTGTGCTTGCGGGTCTGCTCTGGGCTCTGTTGCAGTTCCCCCTGCCATCCATCGCTGACAGAACCTTAGAAAGCATTGCTCGTGTCGCTACACCTTTAGGTCTTATGGCGCTGGGCGCTACCTTTGACATCAAAAAAGCGCTGGCTGGTATCAAAACTGCTGGCTTAGGCGCTTTTATAAAGCTGATCGGTCTTGGATGCATCTTTCTTCCGATCGCTGTGGCCCTGGGTTTTACTGGAGAAAAGCTAACGGCTGCTCTTGTCATGTGCGGTTCTCCAACTACAGTCAGCTGCTACATTATGGCAAAAAATATGGGACACGATGGCACGCTGACCAGCAGCACGGTCATGTTGACCACCTTTTTCAGCGCTTTTACCCTGACTGGTTGGTTATTCCTGCTGCGAAGTATGGGACTGCTATAAATAAACAGTAATGTCTTTCTATAATAAATAGTAGTCTATATTCTCTGTCAGCTCCATCAAAGCTAATACGGTCTGTCCAACTTCCTTTCTCGTATTGAAATATCCGAAGCTGAAACGCACCAATCCTTCTTTTTCTGTGCCCAATGCCTGATGCATCTTTGCACCGCCGCAAAGACCTGATTTCACAACAATGCCATAATCAGAGACCAATCGCTTCTTTATCTGCTGCGGCGTAAATCCCTTAACTGCAACAGAAATAATCGGTATACGGCGGCTGTTGCCAAAATCGCCATAAACTGTCACATCGTTCATAGACTTTACAGCTTCAAAAAAACGTTTTGCAAGACGGTGAGGATAGACAGAAATTCCATAAATGCCTTTTTCCAGTACGAATTCCAAGGCGGCGCAGTAAGCTCCTGATTCCTCCGAGCTTAACACATCTAGCCCCAGCGTCAATTCAGAATCACGGGACGCACTTTGAAAAATCTGTTTCCAGACTTCCTCTTTTGCGTAAAAAACTCCGAAGCCGTGCGGTCCCATTAGTTTTCTGTGGGCACAAAAACAATACACATCTACACCCAATTCTTCCAAATTGATCTCCATCGCCCCAACGGTTTGATTTCCGTCGGAGATCACCAGTAAGCCATACCTTCTTGCCATGGCACAAACCTGTTCCAGGTCAATAACATTTCCTGTAACACCACATCCATGAGCACAGATAATAGCCTTTGTTGACGGTTGAATCAAAGCCTCCAAGCTGTCCATATCTAACGAACCATATGAGTTTACTTCAGCAAAAGATACTTTCGTTCCATTATCCTTCAGCCTGTCAAGTACCGTACAGGTAGTGTCCTGCTCCATCGGTGTGGCTATCACATGATCATCCGGTTGGATCAAAGTCCGCAAAGCCAGTTCCATCGCTTGATCCTCTCCACGAACAAAATGAATACATTCTGGATTCTTGACGGCAAAAAGACGCGCGGTTAATTCTTTCGCATCATCAAGCGAAGCGGTTTTGCCCATACGAACGGTCTCGGGTTTCTGCAAAGTTATGTCTGCATTATTAAAATAAATCATAATGTCTTCCTCTCCTGTCTTCATTCTTCGATAATCATATCATAAAGTTTGTCAGCTGACTAGTTTAATAAACTCCAATTTAAGGGAATTAGAGCTTTTGCCTCAAAACCCTAAATCCGTCATAGGCATTTTTTAAGGTTTCTGCCTTTTTACTCGAAAACCTTAAATCCGTCATAAGTATTCTTTAAGGTTTCTGCCTTTTTACTCGAAAACCCTAAAACTGTCATAAATATTCTTTAAGGTTTCCGCCTTTTTACTCGAAAACCTTAAAACCAGTCTATATATACGAAAAAAGTGATATCCATAGGACATCACTTTTTCGCTATTGGTACACCATCAGGGGCTCGAACCCTGGACACCCTGATTAAGAGTCAGGTGCTCTACCAGCTGAGCTAATGGTGCACATAATTAAATTTTTTTCTGTACTCTAGCGAGCACATGTATTATGATACCACCCGACAACATACTTGTCAACAACTTTTTTTAAAAAGTTAAGGCCTGCGAAAAAACAACAATTTGCTTCAGCCTACAATCAGCGGGAGAAGAATCGGAACAGAAGCAGTATGTACTAGTCCGCAAATGAATGAGTACACCGTCACATCGCTACGTGTCGATCTTTCAACAATAGGAAGACACACACCCATTGCTGTAGCGCCGCAAAGACCAATAGCCTCCATATATCCTACCTTTTTCGCAACAATTGGTACTAGCAGCAGCGAAAAATATTCTCGCATAATACAGTGCATAAAAGAAATCGCACCACACTTTGCAAGACCTGCCTCCAAAATAATATTAGGCGCCAAAGAATACCAGCCAAATCCAGCAGAAATTGCCAAAGCCTCCTGCATTGTTATTTCAAGCATAAAACAGCAGATAACTGCTGCAAATGCCGCGCCCGCTATAATGAAAAATGGAAAAATTAAAATTCTTGGTCCTACTTTCCTGACATTTGCAAGCACCGTACCTTCTCTGCCCATATTATATCCAATGATAAACAGCAACAGAAATAGTCCTAAATTTACCAGGTCGCTGGCAAGATTATTGAATACCACAAGATTTGCAGAAAAAACCTTCGGAACTAAAAAGTACCCGCTCAGCATTCCAAGTGTAACCGACAGGATAATTATTACCGCCATTTTCTTTTGACTGCCAGATGAAACCTCCTCGTCAGGGGACGGCGAAATCATCTCCCGATCCTCTGCAACAGTTTCTTTCATCCGCGCCTTTCGATCAAGACCGATGCATCTTCTTGCAACACTGGCAAACCCCGCGGAAAAAAGCATAATAATCAATGTCATGCCTGCTGAAATCAACCCAATGCTGCGTAAATTTCCTGTTACTTCAGGATTTGCTCCCATGCGGGTTCCCATAGTATATAAAAGTATGACAATAGCCGTCGTCTGTACACGAGACGCCCAAATATTCAGCTTTGAAGCTTTGCAGATTTTATTGCCGAACAGATATCCGAGCACGATCATTACTGTGTAGAGAATTAAATCCTTCATTGACAAATTTTCCTTAAAGTAATTCTAGCATACTAAGCATTCTCGGATCGTCCTCTGTAGGACTTCCTACTTCTTCAGCCGCCTGCCGATAGGATTCCATCATCCCTCCAAAGATCTCGGCTGTTGACGGTGGGGTATAGCTAATTGTATTCGCGCCCGCCTGAATCGTTTCCATAATAGATTCGTCCGTAGGACCGCCGGTAGCGATAATTGGAACTTTCGGAAAGTCTGCTCGAATATGCTTTACCACCTGCGGCGTACGTGCGGCAGCTGATACATTGAGAATGGAAACACCAGCCTTGATTCTGGCGTCAATGTCTTCATTATCTGTCACCACGGTAGCTATTACCGGAATATCGATGACTTTCTTAATCAAAATAATATTTTCATTACTCATAGGAGAATTAACGACTACGCCAAAAGCTCCCTGTGCCTCAGCATCCTTTGCCATGAGAGCAGCTCGGAATCCCTTTGTTGTACCGCCTCCCACTCCAACTAACACCGGGATAGATGACGCACTGATAATCGTCTGCGAAATGATCTGCTGCGGAGTAAACGGATATACTGCTAAAACAGCGTCCGCATTGCAGTTCCTAATAATTGCTATATCTGTGGAAAATAAAACGGATTTCATACGCCGCCCCATAACAACAATTCCTTTAGCTTGCCAGATCACCTCAGGAATCTGAAGACTTTTCGCTCGTAGTGTACCGCTAATTCTTGGAATTTCTCTATTTCCCATGTAATCCTCCCATATATATCGTTTAATCTCTCCAAAATACTGATAAGACATTATACACCGCGTCAAGGTAAAATTCAATAAAAATCAGTTTATCTCATCCATATTTTATGTTATACTGGTTTTTATACGAGTTCAAATATCGTATGAGAAAGGAGTCAAAAAATGGTATACAGATACAAAACCAGCGGCACCTGTTCTGCATTCATCGATGTAGAAGTAGAAGGCAACGTTGTAAAGAATGCCGTATTTCACGGCGGCTGCAGCGGTAATTTACAAGGCTTAAGCATCTTAGTCAGCGGTATGACTTACGAAGAACTAAAGGAAAAATTGTCCGGTATTCGCTGTGGGTTCAAAAGCACCTCCTGCCCGGATCAGTTGGTAAAGGCGGTGGAGGCAGCCATGGCAGAAGCCAAACAGTAACCCATGAACGAATTTCTCTGCAAAACTTTTGTCAAAAACCATGATAAGGTAACGGACACCAAAGTTCGGCAAAGCTACGGCAAGTTTGCCGGCATTGTAGGTATTCTTTCCAATGTACTGCTATGCGCCGCTAAAATCTTAACGGGTATTATCGCAGGCAGCATCGCCATCATAGCAGACGGTATCAACAATCTTGCTGACGCATCTTCTTCTTTGATTACCTTAGTAGGATTTAAATTAGCTTCCTTACCTGAAGATGAAGATCATCCGTACGGTCATGCCAGATACGAATACATCACAGGAATGATTGTTTCCATTCTGATTATTGTAGTAGGCGGTGAACTTTTAAAATCTTCCGTTGATAAGATTTTACACCCATCGCCGCTGGAATTCAGCTGGGCAGTCTGCGGTATTCTCGCTTTGGCTATTGTAGTAAAGATATGGCAATCCCGGTTTAACATCTTTGTTGGCAAGAAAATCGATTCTCTGACCCTGGCCGCTACCGGAGCAGACAGCCGTAACGATGTAATCGCTACCTCTGTAGTTCTGATCAGCATCCTGATCGGACACTTTTTCGACCTGCAGATTGATGGATACATGGGTGTGTTGGTTGCCCTTTTCATCATTTGGTCTGGCATCTGCCTGGTTCGTGAAACCATGAGCCCTCTGTTAGGCGAAGCCCCTGATCCTGCTTTAGTAAAACAAATCAGTCATATGGCTTTAGAACCTGACGGAGTTCTGGGCATTCATGATCTAGTAGTACATAACTATGGCCCAGGCAAAATCTTTGCTTCTATTCACATTGAAGTAGATGCAGACGGTGATCTGATGGAAAGTCATGATCTAGTAGATAATATTGAAATGGATATTGCTAAGCATTTAGGAATTGAAATCACAGCTCACTTAGATCCGATCAAAATACACGATCCGTTAATCCAAAAGCTGCGCAGCATCACCGAGCAGACTACTACAACGCTCTCTGGCGTTTATCACGTTCACGATCTGCGTCTGGTATCTGGACCTACGCATACCAACGTCATCTTCGATGTTGTGGTAGAGCCGGGCTGCGAGCTATCAAACAAAGAAATCCATCGCGCCTTTACACAGGCGGTTCGAGCCGAGTACCCTAACTTTTTTGTAGTAATCAACTTTGATAAACCGTATTTTAAACCACAACAATAACGTGGAAAGGGACGACCAAAAAAAGATATGTACCCTGCTTTCTGGTACTTTACCGGGGAGCATCCATTTTGTTTTGCGCTGGAGTCTCTGGCCAGACTCCTTGCCGATATGATTCGATACACTTTAATTTGAACACAAAACTATAGCGCATATATCAAAAAAGGAAGTCCCTTTTTACGCATAAAGTATCATAGCCGCGTAGGATCAAATCGTACTACCATCTGCTAAGCCAATTTGTCAATTGCGCCCCTATATCACCGATTACTATCTTATCATTACCTCCGGGAACTTTAATAAACATGATCTTAGTATCTTTTTGATGTTTTGAAGCATATTTCGTATTTGGCGGAATTACAAATAATGTATTTTCTTTAAAATGAAATTCCTTTTCTTCTTCAATGAGGAATATTTTGCTTTCGCCCGACAAGATAAAGTTATATTCTATATTACTCATATGATAATGTGGAATGTCAGCCTTGAAGTGTTTATAATGACTGATACCTATTTCCACACCATCTGTACTTATCCAGTCCATCTCCTGTTTTTTTTCTAAATTTCCGCACAAATACACTCTGTCATTTGTTTTTAAAAAAGCCTCTAAATCGGATGCTGATATATATTTCATATAGCATAGCCCCTTTTTATATTTTATCCTTCCATTCCTTATCCCATTGCTCTAATTCCTGTAATGTCGGTGCAAAACACAACGATGTATCGTTCTTAATCTCATCAAAATTTCTGACAAAGAAATCATAATTTTCCTCATCTTCAGCTTTCCAAATGATGAAACTTCTTCTTTCATCCTCATTTCTTATTTTCGCAGAATAAAGATCGATCTTCACATGACTATACTTTTTGTCATACTCACCTAAAAACTCTACATTAAATATAGCAAATGGTATTCCAATTTTAATTGCCCAAACAAAGAATCTTTTAGTTTTTCCTATATAAGCCTTTTTATAGATCGAATCCTCCTTCAAGTTTTGGAATATCCTGCTCCAGGCACTATAAACTGTACCTGCCGAATTTCCCATTCTTTGATTGGCAATCTTAGTTGTAAGATCGAAGAAATTTGCTTCTGTAGGTGCAGTCAATATTAAATCAAATCCAGCCTCTGTTTCTTCTAAAATCTTCATAAGATTATATGATAAAGTTCCGCTTATTTCTCGATGCCTAAGATCAGCCGCTTCTTCTGGATTAATCATCAAATTTCCAGCAAAATTCATAACTCTTATATTGCTAATATATTTATATTTTCCATCTTTTATATGTAGTCGTTGTTCGGAAGTAAAATTTTCATGTATATACTTCCTTGATTTTAATAATACATTCTTTTCTAACAACTGACCTCGACTGGCTCTGCACTTTTCACCTAAGCCTTCAACCCAATCCCGAAGTTTGTCTTCGATGCTTCCTTTTTTTCTCTCATCATGATCGATTCTAGTAACTCCATCAAAGTCTGATATTCGCTTTACATTTCCTACGCGATAAAGTACAGTTCCATTCTGTCCTAATTTACCGTAAAAAATTCCTGCTTCCACAAGAACGTTATCTCGCGGTACATATGTCGACTCTTTCCCTTCATCTCTTTCTAAATGAATCTTATCATCGGCACTCAGAATAAACACTCCACCATCACATTCTTCAGCCTGTCTCAATAATTCTTCCAACGTATAGTGGCTTGTCCGAAAAGCCTCCCACCAACAAACAACTTCCAAATCCATCTCTAAATTTTCCAAACATGTTCTTACAAATCTTGCAATATTCTTCGCATCTTCTGAACTGCCAATAAAAATCTTCATATTTATACCTCCTACTGTTATAAAAAATTAGATATGATCAACTATTTAAATACATGCTCCTTAAATTGATAAATCAAATAAAATTGTCATTATACAATTATAATATGTAAAATATTGAACAATATTATCTAGGTCAATTTGCCCTAGATCTTTATTTTTATATTTATTAATTTTAATATTATCATAAATTTTGTATTAAATCAACACCTTTTGATTTTTAAATAAGTTTAATTATTTATATTTATTTATATTTTAGAATTAAAAAGGAACATCCTACGACAGGATGCTCCCCTCATTTTTTAATACCACTAAATTTTTATCGTTTATTAAGTTCTTCATGCTGTACAGCACCAACACATCCGTAATCTGATTTTCCTCTATATACGCGTCCAAATTACCGCTAAAGTATCTTAAATCCACCAGACACACCCGATCATAAGCCTCCATCGCATACGGCGCGAAACAATTGGCAAAAGAATCCTTCACGATCAAAAGATTCCGCCTCCGGCTTTTTCCCGCCTCAATTTCCGTTCGTCCATAGTTACCGCCCAAAAATACAGCATACTTGTCCTTCTTGTCCAAAAATTGATCCTGATATACACTCCCGATCTCCTTTCCGTCTGCTGTAACCCGACTGTCTCCCAGGCCATAACCTTCTACCACATCAGCCGCGCTGCCCCACAAGACTTTAGAAAATAGGCTTCCATGAAAGTCTTTTGACAAAACGCGTCTGTTCGACGATAATTTCACGTCAGGATTCCACGAGGTGAAAGCCAGTTCCGCCCCCTTCGTAGTCCAATGATGATCTGTCCGGTAATATAACTGTTCTCCCTTTTTTACCTCATCGGCAAAGATGCCGTATAAATCTATCCATCCGCAGTTTTTCAGCGTCTGTTTAGATTTGGAAACGAAAGTCGATTCATCAAAAACTGTGGCTTTATCCGGAAGCTTATCTTTCATAATGGCCCCGGTAGTAGGAACAATCATAACAGACATCTGTATATCCTTTGGCAATCGTTCACGAAACGCAGTGATCGCAGAGAGATTCTTTTCAAACTGCTCCCGATTCATCATCTCAGGCGTCAGCTTCTCAATCAAGTATCCGTCCTTGCCGATATAAACGCCGTTCAAATCCCTGCCTCCGGTAGCCAGACGCAAACCAGTTCGAAGCGTGATCCATCGATCTCTAAGAGGGAATTGATCATCCTGCCACCTTTGAAAATCCTCCGTATAATCTCCAGTCAGAACAGAAGACGCGGATAATGCAGGAAGCTGCTGCAGAACCCTGTTCTCATTGGGGGAAAACTCCCTGTCAGACTGAACCAGACCCCATATGCTGAAAAACAATAAAAATCCGGCAAATAAAGTAATGATGATATAATTGTCAATCTTCTTCATGCCAGCCTCCTAAAACCTGAAATACAGAAACGGATTATATGTATCACTGACCAGACAAGCTGTTGATAGAATCAGCGCTAATAGATAAAAGATGTTTCGCAGAGCCAGACAAATCGCGGGATAATGCTTTAACGCCGCAAACCCCCGACGGATACCCTTTGACGGAAGATCCGTAGATCCCAACGCCATAATGAGTAGCGGAATCGTCCAAGTCATAAGCAGATAGCCCGTCCGCGAATCAAAGCCTCCTGCCGTTCCAGTTAAGGCTTTGATGTAAGACATAAACATGCCGCCGTCATCTAATGCAAAGATTACCCAGCCCAAAACAATAAGCAGCAGCGCGTAAAAATGCTGCAGCCAGAGTGGTAGGCGCATCAAAAGATCCTGCAAGAAAACCTTTTCCAAAATTAACAGCGCAGCAAAGTACAGTCCCCACCACAGAAAATTCCAGCTGGCGCCATGCCAAAATCCGGTCAAAGCCCAAACGATCAAAATATTTATTATTTGCCGGCTTGTGCCGTGTCGGTTACCGCCTAAGGGGATATAGACATACTCCTTAAACCAGGTTGACAGAGAAATATGCCACCGCCTCCAAAAATCTGTAATACTGCGTGCCATATAAGGATAACGAAAGTTTTCATCGAAGGTAAATCCCAGCATTCGGCCCAATCCAATCGCCATATCGGAATAACCGGAAAAATCGAAATATATCTGAAAAGTAAATGCCGCCGCTCCTAACCAGGCAGTAGCTGCCGGTAACTGTCCCAAATCCATCGCACTGATTTCTTCCCACAGTATTCCCGCTTGGTTGGCAAGAAGAACCTTCTTTCCCAGTCCTATAATAAACCTACGGATTCCCTCCGCCGCTCCTTCCACATCCACTCTGCGATTGTTCAGCTGTTCTTCAATGGTGACATAGCGAACGATCGGTCCGGCGATCAGCTGTGGAAATAGTGTGATGTATACCGCAAATCGAAGAAGATTTTTCTGCGCGCGCGTCTTACGCCTATATACATCTATCACATAACTCATCGCCTGAAAGGTGTAGAAAGAAATACCAATCGGCAAAGCAACCTGTAAAATCGGGATTCCTGCTTTCAGCCATGTATTGAAATTTTCGGACAAAAATGCCGCGTATTTAAACCATCCAAGAAGCAGTAAATTGCCCGCAACGCATAAAGCAAGCATAAGCCTTGCAGGCTTATGCTTGCGATTCACATTTTGTTTTTCAATCCAAAGACCGCAAAGATAATTAAAACCGATAGATCCCATCATAACGATAATATATTCGGGTTCACCCCAACCGTAAAACAACAGGCTGGCCGCTAAAAGTAAAGCATTTCTCCAGGATGCCGGACACAAGTAATACAAACCCATGACCAAAGGCAGAAAGGTGAACAAAAAAACCGTACTGCTGAAAACCATCTTACTCTACCTTAACTTCTCCGCTGCCCCCGCCGGTATCACTCCCCGTAAGTCCCAGCTTATCCATTGCCTTCTGCAGCCTTTTCTGAATATCCGGATCTAAACTGCCTTCCATGTCATTATATTGTTCCTGACAAACGTTATAGAGAGTTTTACCCCCAATCATCTGCGCCGATCCAACATAGACGTCCTTGCCTTCCATAGAAAAGGCTGAAATAATATAATTCAGCGCCGCCGCGGTGAAATCCTTCGTATCCTTCATGGTAAAGAACACCTGGCTGTTGCCTTCGTCGAGCTGCTCCTGCAAATACTTTGGAAGATCGTAAACGTCTTTCACTTCCCCCGCGTGATTAAATATGTAGCAGTATTTCGTACCGTCCGCCGCCGGAATCACATCATGATCCCATGGATAACTTCCATCATCCTTAACGCTGTCAGGTACATTAAAGTAAGCATATGTAGGAGTACCATTGCTGCTGCCGTCAAAAGTCGCATCACAGTGATACCACTCATCGTCCAGCTTAACTACATTCCACGCATGCTCACCTTCCTCTGTAGAATGTATAATCTGGTTTTCTATTCCCAGAATATCCAGAAACAATTTCATTGTCGTCGTGTTGCCTACACAAATGGCCTGATGATATTTGAACACGCCATATGGCAAATGCGCATACTGATCGCCTGATGATATTGGCGCTAAATTCTGATTACTGTAAGACGTATAATCGATCAGCCAATCATAAATAGCTTTTTCCTTTTCATAATCACTCATGCCATCCTTAATATTTTCTTTGATGACCTTCTTGGCCATTTTCAGTACATACTTATCTTCTTCACTCAATCCATCTTCATTTCCGCTTTTATAAGCCTCAACGACCTTACTGTCATCATAAATCTCATGGATATCTCCATTAGAAGCAGTATACTGCTTTACCAGCTCTGCCACGTTCTGATTCTGTATGCAGATAGCGACAATGCCGATGACCAGCGCAACCTGCATAGCTATCACCGCACCAATAACAATTTTCTGTTTCTTTTCCATAAAACAACTCTCCTTTAACCCAATACTTCTTTTATTGCTATTTCTATTTCATCAGCCTGATCAGAAATGATCAGGAAGACATACTGTTTCATAACCACGACCCTGGCGTTTTCTATTTTATTTGCTTCTTCCGGCATGTAGCTCTGAAAGTCATGAAGACGCTGCTGTCTACGAGCCTCCAAATATTTCTTTATCTCACCTACGTCGCCGCTTTCCTTTGCGCAGATTAAAGATATCTCGTCCGCCGCGCTTCCGCTGCCGCTATATACGATGACGCCGTCCGCCGCCTTGTCCATAGAAAAATTATATAACCGTTCAAAGTTATCCCCATAAGTTTCCTCTCCGTAGGCTACCGTAGTATCTAACTCTGTATCCTCTCCTACCTTTTCCAATGCAGCCTCCGCGGCTTTACGGCACAATCCCTCAGCATTTTCATCTCCGCCGCATCCGACCGCAAAAATCAGTAGCAATAGAACGGCTAAAGAAACTGTCATTATCTTTTTCCTCATATTTTATTCTCCTCTCCCTCTGCAACTATTCCATCCTTTTCTGCATCCTCCGATATTTCTATACCGGGAAAACTGATTTTAACACAAAAAGACTCATCTGTTTCATCATAAGAAAAGCTGCCCCCTAAATCACTGCAAATCTTCAGACAGGTTTTTAATCCGATCCTGGTACTTTCTACCTTCTTCCTTTCCGCAGGAATCCGATTTACTAATTCCAAACAGATATCCTTCTCTTTTAACTCCGCCGCAACCACCACAGCCTCGCTTTTATCCGCATACTTCATAATATTTGAAAAAACATTGTCGAAAAGCCTCTTCAAGCTGATCAAATCCGTCTCAACGTTGATATCCGGCAAGGTATAGCGGAAATCTACCATATAGCCATAGTTAATCAGTTCCGCGCAATGCTCTGCCAACAACTGTTGAAACAAGATATTGGCGTCAAACATTTCCATATTTCTGTCGCTGTCTTTATTACCGAAAACAAGAAAATACTGAAATAATTTGTCAGAAAGGTCTTTCAACTGAAACGCCTTTTCCCGACAGGAGGACACATATCTGTCCAGCTGCTCCTGATTCTCATATTTCTTTCCTTCTATGATGTCCAAATATCCAATCATAGAAGTGAGCGGTGTTCTAATATCGTGGGACATCGCTGTAATCAGCTGCGTATTGGCCTCCCAGGCCTCTTTCTCATTACGATGTTTTTCCATAATAGAAGTTCGCATATTATCTACGCCGGTAGCCAATATGCCGATCTCATCGTTACGCCGGGCGAATATCTCGTGGTCCAGATTGCCGTCGCTAACTCGTTTTACTTCAGAAGCCAAGAAAATTAATCGCTTTAATAATCGTCCGTTATATAAAAGCAGCGTCACAATAAAGGTTAAAAAACATAGAACAAGGGACACATAACCCATAGTTCTCTGCACCTTCTGCTCCCCATAAACAGAAATAGCTGTGTAGTATTCATTATCAGCGAATTTTATAATCCTCTGTTCCACCGTCTCCTCAAAATCCTGGTCGATTCTGCTCATACGTCCGCCAAGCGCTTCATTGGTCATGCCGTTGATAAACTGCGCGGCATCCAGTTCCTCTTTGGTGATGCTTTCTTCCCCTTCAGAACCCCACCATCCGCTTTCAAAAATACTGGAATAATTGTCCCATATATAGATGTACGTTTCCTCCTGCTGTTTCGCCCAATTGTTAAGAGCCTCCGTATCTGTTGCCTCTACACCATACTTTTCAATATATTCCTGCAGGCTGTCAAACGCTTCTCCAACATTTTTTTCAATCGCCTCGTCACTGAGATATCTGATTTCACAGATGTAATTTGTAACCCAGGTGCAGAGAATATATACACTCGCGGCCAATGCCAAACCCACGATAATAGCCAAAATCATCTTCAAATTCAGGGATACAAATCTTTGTCTGTATTGCTTATTCAACCCGGTACCCCTTCCCCCACACGGTCTTAATCAGCTTTGGATTGTTAGCGTCCTCCTCCAGCTTTTTCCGCAAATTGAGAACATGCACCATAATTGTATTCCCTGCTGACGGCAGATATTTCTCGTTCCAGACTCCCTCATAAAGCGACTTATTCTCTACAATCTCTCCACGATGCTCCATGAAATACTGTAAAATATCATACTCCTTATCCGTCAGTGGAATCCTCTTATCTCCCTTTATGGCCGAACGAGTTTTAGCGTCAATAGAAATTACACCGCCAATTGTCGGCACAGCCTTCGGTACAGCTTTCCCCTGATACTCTGTGTACCTCCTCAGCTGAGACTTAACCTTCATCAAAAGTTCCGTCTGAGAAAAAGGCTTCACCAGATAATCATCGCCGCCTTCCGTATATGCGTCCACCTTGTCCTGCTCTTGACTCTTTGCCGTGAGGAACAACACCGGAACCTTTGACTTCTCTCTGATTCTGGCGCATACTTCAACACCTGACATACCAGGCATCATAATGTCCAGAATTACCAGATCAATGTCCTTGTCATCGTGAATGATCTCCAGCGCGGCAGTTCCATCCTCAGCCTGGCTGACTATATAGCCTTCGCTTCCTAAAAGGACAGACAAAACCTCTCTGATATTGGGATCATCGTCAACGATCAATATTTTACTTTGATTCATACGAATTCCTTTCTACCCTTCTGCAAGTAACATTTTACTTCTTTCGTATCAAAAAATATATAGTAATTCGCAGAATTAAGAATTTTTAAGATTTATTTCTGATCCTGTAATAAAAAAAGACCCCCGAAGGGATCTTTCTTTGCCGCGTCATTACACACGCCGCGCCGTATAGAATTTAATCGAAAGCCGGACGGACGCCACTTGCGCGATCACAGCAGCGCAGACGCCGGCAATAACATAAACCGTCGGTCGCAAATTCCAAATGGCCAGATCAAATTCAATGGAAGAAACCACTGCCAGCGCACATACGATGGTGATAATAAGGTAAACCATCCGCCCCTTTTCGGCGCCCAGCTTGAACAATATAGGCAGGTTGACTGCCATGAGCAGCAACGCGCAGCATGCATAAAGTAGCACCAGCACCAACTGTTCCTGCAGGGATGACGTACTGTCCATGCCGGTCATATTATAAACAAGCGCGGATACCGTTTGGATCACTCCAATGACCAGAATTGCGAAATATCCGGTCACATATTTGGACAGTACCAAATCCGATCTGCGATAAGGCATCATCTCTGCCAGATAATCCCATTTAGACTGTTCATCATAAGACAACGCCGTAATAGGCAGCATTGAGGCGTACATGATTGCAATTCCTTGTGTAAATCCATTTCTTGCAATGGCAAACACTATTACAATCAACAGAAATACCTTTGTTTCTCGTAAAAGCACATAAAAATCCTTTGTCAATAAGCCCTTCATTATCTCTCCTCCCCTTTCACATAAAAAAGCATGATATCCTCGATCGTAGCCCGTTCTATATCAAAGGCCTGACTCACCATATCTCTGCGTACTAAACAATTAACGCCATAATCGGTACTTCTTTTGCTGCAAACGGCCTCCTGCGGAATATCTTCAAATTCCTTCTGTCCGCAGGAAATCAACCCGTACTTTTCCATCAGCTGATCCTTCTCCTCACAGAACACGATGCGTCCTTTGTGAATAAAAGCAATGTAATCGCACAATTTTTCCAAATCGCTGAGAATATGAGATGAGATCAAAATCGAATGATCCGGTTCCCGGGTAAAATCATTAAATATATCCAAAATTTCATCTCTGATAATAGGATCAAGACCGCTGGTAGCCTCATCCAGAATCAACAATTTCGGATCATGAGACAATGCCACCGCAATAGAAAGCTTCATCCTCATCCCCCTGGAATACTCTTTGAAGGGCTGTTTTTCCGGCAGATCAAATTTATTCACATATTTACGAAAGGTTTGAGAACTCCAATTATCATATACTGCCGCCATCATCTTATCTACGATTTGCGTATTAATTACAGCTGGAAAATACGCCTCATCCATAACAACCCCTATGTCATTTTTAATCTGCTGAAATGACTTATCCTGATTATCCGCTCCTAGAACACGGATTGTTCCGCCATCCCTTTTTAAGCTGTTCATAATCAAACGTATTGTGGTGCTTTTCCCCGCGCCATTCTCTCCAATCAATCCAAGGACACATCCCATCGGCAGATCAAAACTAATATCCTGCAAATTAAATTTTTTAAAATTTTTACTTACATTTCTGACTTCTATCGCATTATGCTCACTCATCTTCTATTCCTCCTCTGCCATCAAACGAAGCATCTCCGTCAATGCGTCATAATCCATATCCAAGCTACTTGCCAGCTCCAAAATTTCTTCCAGCAATTCTTCCAGCCGTCTCAAATGGTTTTCTCTGATCAGCTGGGTATTTTTCTCCGCCACAAAGCAGCCTTTACCTGCCACTGTATAGATAAACCCCTCCTGCTCCAATTCATCATACGCTCTTTTCGTAGTAATAACGCTGATTTTCAGATCCTTAGCCAATCCCCGAATAGATGGAAGCGCATCCCCCTCTTTCAACGCTCCGGAGATAATGTGATTCTTAAGCTGCGTGTAAATCTGCTCGTAAATAGGCTGATTGTTTGCATTTCTAATTATAATATCCAAATTTCCAGGCCTCTTTTCCTTCGGATTTTCTTTTTAACAGTTACCGTGCACATCTGTATATATACAGTATATACAGATGTAACAGTTTGTCAAGAGGTTTTCTTGTTTTTTCTACAATGAAATTGATTATCACACGCGGAAGCTAAATTGCCCTTTCCCTTCTTCTATGGTATAATGAACGCAAATGATTGAAACGGCGTTGCCGCAAGGAAGCGTTCATTGAATCATGACCTGCGATTCTATATTCAGAGGAATCGTCATGGTATAATAATAAAATCAGCGGAGGAATGCATGGATTTAAAAAAGACGGTAAAGTCATTACAGGAAAACGGCTATCAGGTTTCAGTTTTCCCCGATAAAGCGGCCGCGTGCTGTTATCTTAATCAGCAGATCGACCATACATCAGTGGGCTTCGGCGGTTCTGTGACATTGCAGGAATTAGGACTGTTTTCACAGCTGTCCGCCCATAATCAGGTTTATTGGCACTGGAACACTCCCGAAGGACAAAACACTGATGAAATCAGATTATGTGCTTCCACAGCAAAAATCTATCTTTCATCAGTCAATGCAATCAGTGAAAATGGTGAAATCATCAATATCGACGGACATGGCAACAGATTGTCATCTACCCTCTACGGACATGAAAAGATCTATTTTATCGCAGGGATTAATAAGGTAGCTCCTGACCTGATTTCAGCCATAGAAAGAGCACGAAACATCGCTGCTCCTCTCAACGCAAAACGACTGAACCGTAAAACGCCATGCGCTGTACAAGGAGATAAATGCTTTAATTGCAAAAGTAAGGATCGCATTTGCAACGCCATGGTCATTCACTACCGTAAACTGACCAGCTGCGCTATGGAAATTATTTTAATAGAAGAAAATCTGGGGTACTAAAATGAATCTGCACATTAGAAAAGCTCAATTACAAGATATGGACCGAGTATACGAAATTGAACGGGAAAGCTTTCCACCGGAAGAAGCTGCTTCAAAAGAGAAGTATGCCTGGAGACAGGCAAATTACCCTGAACTATTTCTCATTGCTGAAGATGACAACGGTCATATCTGTGGTGTGAACTGCATGATCTCTATGGACGCAGAACGTATCTGCGACGATGTATTTGAAACGAAAAAAATGCCAGAAGGTTCAACCTGTGCTATTCTCAGTGTTATGACAGAGGAGTCGTCCCGCCGCAAAGGTATTGCCGCCCTCCTGCTGGAAGCAGGCATTCAAACAGCTCGTCAGCAAAACATGGGTACAATCGTCCTGACCTGCAAGGATCACCTGGTTCATTACTATAGCCGCTTCGGCTTTGAAAAAGCAGGGATTTCTCAATCCGTCCACGGCGGTGCGATCTGGTATGACATGATACAGAAACTAAAATAGCCCACGAAAGGGCTATTTCGGTTTGCAAGGATTGCTTCATCTATGCAAAATAAACGCTGCCGCGCAGCTTTTATTCATTTTTATTCTTATTATTGCGTTTCCTCTGCAAAAAACGCAGACATCTATACTTTTTTTAATTCAATGCTGCGTATCGGATGAATGTATGGTCAATAATCGAAGACTTTCGCGCAACATCTATTCTAAAAATAGTCAACTTCTGCGCACAGAACCCTATACGCGCAATTTTTTAAGAAAATCATGTAGAAACCTGCGTTTTTCACCACGCTTACGCAACTTACTCAAAAAAACAATAAAAATTCTGCGCGTAACACATCAGCAGCTCTAAAATATCCCACATAAGTGTTCCTACAACTACTTTGCCTTAGTCCTATCTACACTTGCAATAATAATTACAGCCCCTAACGCAGTCGCTGCTGTCGCCACCAACGTTAACATCTTAGCTCCGCTAATATCCAGAATAACCCCGCCGATCAGACTGGAAACCATACTGGTAACAGTAACCATTGTGGTAAAGAAAGCTTGTCCCTTTACCGCTTCCCCTCTGCTCATAATCTCATTGATAAAGTTCACCATTGCCGGAAGAAATAGTCCAAAAGACACCAATTGGAACAGCTGAGCGATATAAACCATAGCAACATTCGTCGCAATATAACACATAGCGATTTTAACAGTAAACCCTACAGCCGCAACCTTCAACAAAAACTCACAGGTAAACCGTTTTCTCAACAGATCAAAGCCTACCATTGCCGGAATTTCCAGAAATGCCATTACTGACAAAATACGACCCATATCCTCACTGTCTCCACCTACATCATTGACAATCTGTATCATATAATTGTTCAGCACCTGATTGCTGAAATAGAGCCCGATCACACCAACATTGACGAATACAAAGATCTTGTTCCGCAGAACAAAGTCTTTCAGATTTATTTCCGGTTCATCCAAGCTATCACTGTTCTCTTGACGCAAATCTATTTGCCGATTTTCAGCCTTAGCCTTGTCATAATGCCGCTTCGTTACAATAAGACTGATCAGCATCATAAGAAGAACAGCCTCACCGCTTATCGTTAAAGCCTCTACCCCGCATCGCTCAACTAGAGTTCCCATTACCGCCATCAAAGCGGAATAACAAAGCGAACCGATACTTCTCGCTACGCCAAAGCTGACATGGTATCCGCTCTCACACAATTTGAAGCTAAGAGAATTGAGTAAAGGCTGCAATATTGTATGCCATGCTAACAGCAGAATAAAGATCACTGTCAACGCCAGACTCTTTCGCTGTATGATGCAAAGGCCTACTGTCATAGCCATCATCATAACCGTCATCAACTGCGTGATACCAATAAGAGAAATTTTTTTACTCCGGTCTGCAAAATCTGCCATAAGTGGTTGCATAATTACAGCTACAATATTCCCAACAGCCAGCACGATACCAATTTCCGAGTTAGAATAGCCTCTTGCTAACAAAAAAACTGATGCGAAGCTGCCTACAACGCCATAAAACATCCAAAACGCACCCTGAATACACGCATATTCAAAATTAAGTAGCTTTCCCATACTTATTCCTCCCTTACAGAACCCTTTTATTTCTTCAAAGACGCTTCCTGCAGCTTATCAAACTCTGCCATACATTCGTCGACGGTCGCGCCATTTAACAGCTTACGTACAATCAGGCAAGTGTTGCCCCACTGCTCCACCTTCATGCCAGCATTAGAGCCCAACACAAAAACATTTTCCTCAATACGGTCGTTGAGCGGCTTCAGTTCAGGAGCACACGTGGCCTTAATATTTTTAGACGGGGAAATCACCTGGTTAATCTCTGTATACAGCTGCAACGCCTCATCGGAAAGAATCACGTCTAAAAGCTTTATGGTATCTTCCTGATGCGCCGCGTTTACACCGACGCCATAGCCTGTCATCGGCATCACCGGCATCTGCCCGCGATTACTCGGAAAACCAATCACAGTCATGTTAAAGTCCGTTTTTCCATATGCCGTCTCTGTATTTGCCGCGCCCCAGTACGCCATAACAATAGGCGTTTTCTGCGCTAAAAAATCCTCCCGTTCCCCTTCTATAGCTTCGCTCACATACGCCTTCTTTGCATCGATATAGCCCAGATCTATCATTTTTTTCAGAAATTCAAAGCCAGGGCGCATGTAATCGCTGTATTTGCGTTCCCCGCTGTTCAGCGCCGCAATTTCCGCTTCTGTATTCCCACCGTTATACAAATCCGCATACGCCTGTGCAAATACAAAGGTTTCCAGCCACCAGCGGTTTGCACCCACCGGCGTTTCAATGCCACTTTTCTTAAATACTCTGCAGCATTCCAAAAATTCCTCTGGCGTTTCTGGCAGCTTCAGCTTATAGCGCTTAAACATATCCTGATTGAGAAACAGACCATAAGCGACCACTTCCTGCGGAATCGCAACCAGTTTCCCATTCACTGTATTGGCAGTCCGCACCACGTCGCGCAGATTCTTTGCTGCTTCCAGCCCTGACAAATCTACAAGCTTCCCTTCTTCTCCCAGAGTCTGAATTGTATCCGGATTCAACAGGTACAAATCGTCCATATCATTACGGGCTCTGGCAAGGGCCACATCGTCATAAGTTTTATCCTGATAATTCTCTGCTGTATAAGTGATATAGTTTACTGTTACACCAAGTCTTTCCTCTGCCATGTGGAGCGTTTTTTCCGCGGCGCTTCTCGCCACATTTTCCGCATTAGGCGCCGTCTTTTCCATAGGGCTGTACAAATTCACGACACGATCATTATTCTCGTTCGATTCTATCAAATTTACATCCGAATCTTCGTCTCCGCAAGCTACAGCAGCAAAGACCATACTCGCCGCCAGGCATACGGAAATGCACATTCTTGCAAATTGCTTTCGTTTCATTTTCATGATTCTTTCTTACCCCTCAGTATTTTTATCAGTACCCTTCCTCACATATTGACGAACTACCCTTTTCAAAAGGTCTATATCAATCGGCTTTGTAAGATGACTGCTCATTCCCGCCTGCAGCGCCTCTTTCTCATCCTCCACAAAAGCATTTGCTGTCATAGCGATAATCGGAATCTCCCGCGCGTCATTACGCGGCAGCGCCCGAATCGCTTTCGTTGCCTCATAACCGTTCATCACCGGCATCTGCACATCCATGAGAATCGCGTCAAATTCACCTTCCCGCGATGTCTCAAAGCGCTCCAAAACCAACCTGCCGTTTTCAACAATTTCACAAGCCGCACCCTCTATATTCAAAATCTCAAACAAAATTTCCGCATTAATCTCATTGTCTTCAGCAGCAAGAAAATGCAATCCCTGTAAGCTATAAATTTCTTCAGATTCCGCAAACTCAGCGCCTTGTATCACAGTCTCCTGTGTTTCCGATACACGAAGCGTCATTTCCACCCTGAACAAACTGCCCTTATCAGGTTCGCTGAACACTTCGATGGTTCCGTCCATGAGCTCTACCAGATTTTTAGTAATCGCCATACCGAGTCCAGTGCCCTGAATTTTATTGGTCGTACTGTTTTCAGCTCTTGTAAATACATCAAAAATCGTCTGCAGGTAATCCTGCGACATGCCGTAACCGTCGTCCTCCACTTCGATACGAATCCGTTCAAATTGACAATCCTGCTGCTCCAGTCCGGATATTCGCAGCCAGATATGTCCACCCTCCGGCGTATACTTAACCGCATTGGATAAAAGATTCATCAGAATCTGATTGATTCTCGTCTCATCACCGATAAGACAGGTATGTTCAATCCCACTAATTTCCATGCGGAAGTCCTGCGCTTTCGCCATGGCCATCGGACGGATCATCGCATCTACAGACGCAATCAAATTCTGCACCGTAAATACATCCTCCGTCAGCGCCAACTTTCCGCTTTCAATCTTAGAAACCTCCAGAATATCATTGATAATACCCAACAAATACTGACCAGAAGCCTTAATTTTTGCTGTGTATTCCTGCACTTTATCCGGATTTTCCACTTCCTTTTCCAACAGCGTAGTAAATCCAAGCACCGCATTCATCGGCGTACGGATATCGTGGGACATATTGGAAAGAAATACGGTCTTAGCGTTGCTGGCAAGCTCTGCCGCGTGAATCGCCTTCATCAGCTGTTGATTATGCCGTTCTCTTTCCTTCTCGCGTTCCCTTAAATTCTTCTTTTGCTGTCTTTGATTCAAATAATATAACGTACAGCAGATGAAAAAGGCAATCAGCATCACCATTACCACGATGAAAATATTATAATTTACTGTCCGTCCCTCCTGCTGAACGGCCTCTGTCGGCACGTAGCCGATCAAGCAGATTGTACCATCGTTTATCATCCAGATAAAATTCAACGCGTTTTTGCCCTGAATATCATGATAAAACATCATATTCTTTTTTTGCTGTACGCACCTTTTGATTTCGTCTCGAAGGGTCTCTTTCTCAATCTCATTGGCCCTGTAAAAATCCTCCAGGTTCAAATGTCCCGCGTTTCGTTCTCCCATCCCCTTCGGCTTCAATACAAACCGCTCAGTTTTTGCATCCATGATATAGAACATGGCCTGTTTGTTATAAAATCCGTCCGGCAAAGATTTGTCAAGAGAATCATAGGTATACTCCGCATAAAGCATACCTATTTCTCTGCCGTCCTTTACTATAGGGCATTTCATCGTATATGCCCATGCTCCCATATAATTTATGTAAGAATGCGATACCGCAATCCCGTCTGCGATTTCGCGGGAAGAAAAGATCATACCTTCCTCGGAAAACACTTCTCCGGTACTGGAAACGCCTTCTGTCTCTCCCACATGAATCAAAGAAAGCTTCACTATGGTCTCACTTTTGCGGTAGGTCCGAATATAGTTTTCCGGATTTTCTGCCACAGCAATTTCCCGCGCCATTAGTTTCTGAAACTCCGCTTCCTTATTCCAGATGGACTCTATGGTACACTTGATCAAATCCAGACTCTCGTTCAAATTCCGCGTTGCCGCCGCAGACATCTCTTTCGATATCTTCCAAGACACCGAAAAAACAACACCTCCCAATATACAAAAAACAAGTATCATGGGAAGCAGCAAAGACATTTTTTTCTCTGTTCTATTGTTCGCTTTCTTTTCCTTCATTCCAATTAGTTAACTATTTATTATTTCTCAGTTCTGCATACTATTTTCTCTGGTTTCATTATAAACATATTTCGCGCGGTTCGCAATAACAATATTCCGAATGTACATATGCTGACACTGCTCTTTATGTCATTCATACTGCCAGAAACCTCGGCAGCAAAAAAAGAAACAATCCCCTGATCAATGCAAGGGACTGCCTCCTTTTGGTATTATATTTATGCGTTATTTCTCTGTCGTCTCTTTAATCGCCGCCTGCGCCGCCGCAATTCTTGCAATTGGAACGCGATACGGTGAACAGGACACGTAATCAAGTCCCGTTCTGTGGCAAAATTCAATGCTTCTTGGATCACCGCCATGCTCGCCGCAGATACCCAGCTTGATATTCGGACGGGTCTGTCTACCCTTTTCCACTGCCATCTGCACCAACAAGCCTACGCCGTCCTGATCGATGGTCTGGAATGGGTCATCAGATAAAATGCCTTTATCCACATATTCTTTAATCAGTTTTCCTGTATCGTCACGGGAGAAACCAAAGGTCATCTGGGTCAAGTCGTTGGTACCGAAGGAGAAGAATTCTGCTTCCTCTGCTATCTCATCTGCCGTCAAAGCAGCCCTAGGTACTTCAATCATGGTACCGATATGATACTTCATCTGGCTTCCCGCTTCCGCCTTGCACGCGTCTGCGGTTTTTACAACGGTTGCTTTTACATCGGCGATTTCAGCCTTGCTGCCCACCAGCGGAATCATGATTTCGGGCACGATATCCACGCCTTTTTCCGCAGCAACTTCAATTGCCGCTTCCATAATAGCGCGGGTCTGCATTTCCGCGATTTCCGGATAGGTCACAGCAAGTCTGCAGCCGCGGTGTCCCAGCATCGGATTGAACTCATGGAGTTCAGCAGCTGTCTGCGCCAGTTTTTCATACGGAATACCGGTATGGGCTGCAAGCGCTCTGGTGTCTTCCTCGGTCTGCGGCAGGAATTCGTGAAGCGGCGGATCGAGCAGACGAATGGTCACCGGTTTATCTTCCATGACCTCGTACATACCCTTAAAGTCGGATTTCTGGAATGGAAGCAGCTTCGCCAGCGCCGTTCTTCTCTCCTCCTCTGTCTCAGCCAAAATCATCTGGCGGATGGCAGGAATTCGTTCTTCCTCAAAAAACATGTGCTCTGTTCTGCAAAGACCGATTCCCTCCGCGCCAAACGCCAGCGCCTGCGCCGCGTCCTTCGGATTGTCCGCGTTGGTACGTACTTTCAGCTTACGGATTTCGTCCGCCCAGTTCATAACAGTTCCAAAATCTCCGGAAAGCTCCGGCTGAACGGTTCCAATCTGTCCTCTATATACCGTACCGGCAGAACCGTTAAGGGAGATATAATCCCCTTCCTCAAGTCGGTCGTCTTTAATTGTCAGCGTTTTGCCTGCTTCGTCTACAATAATTTCTGAGCAGCCTGCCACGCAGCACTTGCCCATACCTCTTGCTACAACTGCCGCATGACTGGTCATTCCGCCTCTGGCTGTCAAAATACCTTCAGCCGCAACCATACCGGCGAGATCCTCCGGCGAAGTTTCCTGCCTTACCAGTATCGCCTTTTCGCCTGCTGCAACTGCTGCCTCCGCGTCAACTGCCGTAAAATAGATTCTGCCTGTGGCAGCGCCTGGTGATGCCGGAAGTCCTTTCGCAAGCACCTCTGCATTTTTCTCCGCCTTTGCGTCAAAGGTCGGGTGCAGCAACTGATCAATCTGTGCAGGATCGATACGTTCTACAGCAGTTTCCTTGGTAATCAGACCCTCCGCTACCATATCTACCGCAACCTTAATAGCAGAAACTGCCGTCCGTTTTGCCGCTCTGGTCTGCAGCATGAAAAGCTTCCCTCTCTCTACGGTAAACTCCATGTCCTGCATATCTTTATAGTGTTTTTCCAAAATTTCCGCGATGCGGGCAAAATCTTTGTATACTTCAGGGAAAGCTTCCGCCATTTCCGCAATCGGCTTCGGCGTACGGATTCCCGCGACAACGTCTTCACCCTGGGCGTTCACCAAAAATTCTCCGTAAAGCTGATTATTTCCGGTCGCCGGATCTCTGGTAAAGGCAACGCCCGTTCCGGAAGTATCTCCCATGTTGCCGAATACCATAGACTGCACGTTGACCGCTGTACCCAGCTTGTCGGAAATCCGATTCAGCTTTCTGTAAAGGATGGCTCTGTCGTTATTCCAGGAGCGGAACACCGCCTTGATGGCTTCCATCAGCTGCTCTTTCGGCTCCTGCGGAAAATCTCTGCCTACGGCTTTTTTCACCAATGCCTTATAGCCTGAAATAACTTCCTTCAGATCATCCGTAGTCAGATCTACGTCAAATTCTGCGCCGGTCTTCTCTTTTTGACCATCAAAAATAATGTCGAATTCGCTTTTCGGAATCTCCAGCACCACGTCTCCGAACATCTGAATAAAACGACGATAGCTGTCGTAAGCAAAACGATCGTTTTCTGTCAGTCTCGCCAGGCTTTCTACTGTTTCGTCATTGAGCCCCAAATTCAAGATGGTATCCATCATGCCGGGCATGGAGAATACAGAGCCGGATCGTACAGAAACCAGCAGCGGATTTTCTTTGTCTCCGAATTTCTTCTCTGTTACCGCTTCCAGCTCCGCCAGTTTCTCATAAATCTCGGCGATAATATCTTCGCCGATCATACGGCCTTCTTCATAGTACCGGGTGCAGGCTTCTGTCGTTACCGTAAAACCGTAAGGAACCGGCAGGCCAATTCTGGTCATCTCTGCCAAATTTGCGCCTTTACCTCCCAGAAGGCTCCGCATGTCCTTAGATCCTTCACTGAATGAATAAACAAATTTTCCCATATGTTTTCCTTTCCCGCGTACTGTCTCCTACCTCTCCCTGACGCTTTATCATTTATATTTGCCTACATTCTAATCTCAGCATATGATAAAAACAAGGGATTCATGAGAAGTCCTTAGAAAAGAAAGAATTTTTAATATATACTTAAAAAATGAAACCGAGACTATGCAGTAAACATTACCCCTCATCTAATCCCAAACCCGTGATCCAGCGGTCCACTGCCTTCTCCCAGATCCAACATCGCCGATAATACCTCGGAAATGTACTCCTTGGCGCCATTAATCGCTTCCGCTAAGGAATATCCCTTCGCCAATCTTGCAGCGATAGCGCTGGATAACGTACAACCGGTGCCATGGGTATTTTTATTATCAATGCGAGCGCCTCTAAACCACCGCAGCTCCCGGCCGTCATACAGAAGATCATCTGCATCATGCACCTGATGTCCTCCCTTAACCAGAACACAGCAGCCATACCGCTGCCAGATGATTTTTGCTGCCGTTTCCATATCCCCGGCGTCACAAATATCTATTTTCGCCAACACTGCCGCTTCCGGAATATTCGGCGTAACTACCGCGGCCATAGGAAGCAACTCCCGGCAAAGGGTTTCCGCCGCGTGATCTGCAAGGAGCTTCGCCCCGCTGGTAGATACCATAACCGGATCTACCACAATATTAGACGCGTGATAAAATCGAAGCCGTTCCCCAATCGTTTCTATCAGCGCGGGAGAAGATACCATGCCGATCTTTACCGCGTCTGGCCTAATATCCGTAAACACCGCGTCGATCTGCTTCGCCAGAAAATCAGGCGTCACATCCATAATACCCGAAATCCCCTTTGTATTCTGAGCCGTCAAAGCAGTAATGGCGCTCATCGCATATACACCGTTTGCCAGCATAGTCTTAATGTCAGCCTGTATACCTGCCCCGCCGCTGCAGTCACTACCGGCAATCGTCAAAGTCGTATGCCGTCCCAGAGAAAAATCCCGCAAATCTCGCACATAGATATCTGAAAGCCGCTGGATCTCCTCCTGATCCTTTTCACTGACTGCATCGTAGACCCCCACCGTGCGAAGTCCCGCCGCGCCAGCAGTTTTGATCGAGTAAAGACCGTCTTCAAAGAGCCAGGTCTCCGCAGGAGAAGTTCCCAAGACCCGCATAGCCTCATAAAAAATTACAGGCTCCGATTTGCTCGCGCCCACTTCTCCGCAGGTTAAAATCGTATCGAAATAATCTGTGTATCCCAGTCGATCAAAAGCAGCCAAAATGCAGTATCTTTCTGTCGATGTCGCGATAGCCATAGGAACGCCGGCCGCCTTCAGCTCCTCCAACAATTCCCGCGCTCCTGGCTTAAAATCAGCTTCTTCAAAATAATAGTTTTCTACTACCCCATTGATGCCCCGTCTGATCTCATCCACAGACTGGGACAGTCCATAGCGCTCCTTCAGGTATACCGCTCCCATTTGTACAGTCATTGCAAAGAGCTTATCGCCTAAATTCGGTTCTGCCTCAATACCCAGAGATGCCAGATAGGTAGCGCCCGAATCAGTCCACACATGCATCGTATCCAGCAAAGTACCGTCTACATCGAAAATCACGCCTTTTATGTTCATTACTTTTCTACCATTTCCTTTGTTACTTCTTTTAGAACCTGTGCGGCATTTTGAATATCGTCCGCGCCAAAAATCGCGCTGATTACCGCAATCCCGGAAAGCCCGTTTCCGGCCAGAATCGGCACATTGTCTATAGTTATGCCGCCGATGGCAACTGCAGGAATGTTCACAGCCCGGCAGATATCGCGAACCGTCTGATGCTCTACCTCCGCCGCATCATCCTTAGAACTTGTCACAAAAACTGCACCGATTCCCAGATAATCCGCTCCCTTTTCCTGTGCAGCCAGGGCCTGTTCTACAGTCTGTGTTGAAACACCCAGAATCTTATCCGGTCCAATCATAGAACGTACATCGCCTGCCTCCATATCACCCTGCCCCACATGGACACCGTCAGCATCAATCTCCACAGCCAGCTTCACATTATCATTGATAACAAAAGGCACCCCGTAACCGCGGCAAAGCTTCTGTATCTCTCGCGCTTCTTCAAGAAAAGCCGTTTCGTCCAGGTCCTTCTCCCTTAGCTGAACAAAGGTAACCCCTCCCTTCAGCGCCTTTTCAACCTGATCATAAAGCCGTTCATCCTCCTTGAGCCAATGCCTGTCCGTAACCGCATACAGCAGAAGGTCCTTCTCATCTAATCTCATATTTTGCTCCTTTCGACAGAATATCTCCGTCCATATTGTATATCGCGTCAATGATGCGGTTTCGATAAGTTGTATTGCCTTCTCCTTCTCTCATACGGCTCCAACCAATTTCTCCCGCCAACCCCATTGCACACACAGAAGCCGCGGCAGCTTCTAACGGCGTCTTGCGATTTGCAGCTACAAAAGCACACATCATAGCTGAAAGTTGACACCCCGTTCCGGTAATTCTCCCCATCTCCGGCCGGCCGTTTCTAATCACATAGCATTGCTCGCCATCCGAAACCAGATCAATAGCCCCAGTGATAGCGATAATGCTGCCAGTCTCCCTTGCAAAAACCTTAACAAAGTCTGTCGCGCCGTCTAAGGTTTCTTCCGTTACCACGTCGCTGATGTCTGCGTCCACCCCTTTGGTGGTGCTGCTCCCCGTAGCTAAGGTCTTTATTTCTGAAATATTTCCCCGTATTACGTCAAAATGGATTCTGTCCATCAAATCCCTCGCTGTCCGGGTGCGCAATGTGCTGGCGCCTGCGCCTACAGGATCCAGCAGCAAAGCATGTTCCAATGCCTGCGCCTTCTCTCCGGCTGCCATCATGGCCGGAATTGTTCTCTGATTCAACGTCCCAATATTGATATTCAGGCCGCTGCAAATCGCTGTAATCTCCTCAGCATCCTCAGGATCGTCCGCCATGATCGGACTGGCTCCGCAAGCCAGCAGCATGTTAGCCACATCGTTAACTGTTACATAATTTGTAATATTGTGGATTAACGGACCCTGTTCCCGCAAATGATCAAAACAAGTCTTCATCAGCATAAGTTTTCTCCTCTTTTTCTTTCCAGTTCGTGAATCCGGCAGCAAGAGCCGGATCAGACAATCATTGCCCCTATATTAGCCATATCCAACATATTCGCTCTCTGTATTTCGTCAGTAGCCGAAGAACAGCAGCTTTCAATAATGTACGTCTTGTAATCCAAGGCTATCGCATCGTAGCATGTGGTGCGCACGCAATTGGGCGTAGTTGTACCGGTTAATATCAACGTGTCGATCTTTTTCCGCCGCAGAATCAAGTCCAATTCTGTCTGAAAAAAAGCGCTCCAACGTGGTTTGATAATATGATAATCCCCTTTTTCAGCGATAAGACCATCAGCCAATTCCTCACTGTTTATACCCTTTGATCCAGGCGCCATAGTACGCCCGCCATCTAACCAGGACTGATATCGGGTAAACTCCACATCACTGCCATCCTCTCGATATTGCCTTCGTATCCAGAATACAGGTATGCCCATGTCCCGCGCAGACCGTACCGCCTGACTGCATGCGGGCACCGTGGCAGAAGCCCCTTTGATACAGTGGGCTGCTCCCGGTGAGACAAAGGCCTTCTGCATATCGATCACCAGTAAAGCCGTTTTTTCCGGCTCCTTTATAAAATCAAGCGTCATGTTCCTTCTCCCTCCTTAAATGCAACAGTGGATTTTCGTCAGCCATGGATATGAGAGAGCCCGCCAGAATTAAACAAATGCCGATAACCATGTTGCCGTGAATGGCCTCTCCCACAATGATGGCGGCCATAATAGGAGCCAGCACCGGTTTGAAAAAGAAAACCATAGACACAGTCTGCGCGCTAACCCTCTCCATAGCAAGAAAGTAACAGGTGTATCCAATACCAGTGCAGCAGATGCAGACGTAAAGAAATACCGCCATATTATCCATGGTATAACCGCTGAAAAACGGAATAGCCGCGAAGTTGGCGAACACTCCGTCGGAAAGTCCCGCGGCGACTGACGGAATGTGACTTAAGCCCGCTAAAATCATCATTTCAATACTTCCAAAAATAAAACCGCCGCAGGTTACCACAATGCCGCCGAATTTAGCACATTGTTTTTTACCCAGAACGCCATAGAGTGCAAAAGACGCGGCTGATACCAGGACAAAGACAACGCCCAAAAGGTTCAGCGCCATATGCCACGGCTGTATAATGAACACGATCCCCACCAGATCCACCGCCAATGCGATGAATTTGTTCAGCTTTGCTTCCTCGCCGATGAGCAAAATGGCAAATACCGTAACAAAGATAGGATTGCAGCTAAACAATACCGCTACCACTGACGCGTCAATATACAAAATGGACAACTGATAAAAAGTCATACTGAACAGGATCCCCAGAAAACCCAGGCCCGCCATCTTTATGTAATCCGATCCTTCTAACTTCAGGCTTCGCTGCCGCAGGGTTCTGACTGCCATGGGCAACAAAATGACGCCTGCAATGAGGAATCGGGTAAAGGTAATCTGAATGGGATTGAGATCTCCCGCGATTAACTTCAGCACTGCTTCCATAGAACTGAACAGAACTGTTGTAATGAAAATGCAGATATAACCTTGTTTTTTAGCCAATGAAACTCGCCTCCTAAAATTTCAAAGTTAATGCCCTCCTGTCCGTTGACATAAGGCGGCGAGGCCGCGAGGATCAACGGGCGCGAAGCATCCAGCCTCTATTATATACCCCTAGTTTCCTTTCGTCCATGGCTCTGTAGGAAAATTCTGCGTCAAACACATAAAGATCGGAGCATTCTGCTTTCAACAAAAGAGAAACGGCTGGTTTTCCGCTCCTGCCGCTCCTCTTTGATGCGGCCCGCGCCGCTGCTTTTCAGTTATTTCCACACATCTGTATTGTCCAAACCGATATTCTTTGCTTTAAAGACTGGGTTCTTGCCTTCCTTCTTTTGCGCTATATAATCATCCATCGCACGTATGGCGATACCGCCCAGACAGAACATCGCTAAAATATTAACCAGGGCCATCCCTCCCATGAAAATATCAGCCAAATTCCACGCTAAGGTCAAATCCATATTTGCGCCGACAAAGACCATGAGTACCGCTAAAACACGAAACACCAGCATAAACACCTTATTCTCGCTGATGAATTTAATATTCGCTTCTGCGTAAAAATAGTTTCCAATCAGCGAAGTAAACGCAAAGAGCGCTACCGACACAGTAATAATGCCCACGCCGGCTTCACCAAACATGGTCTGCACAGACTGCTGCACCAATGGAATGCCGTCGAGATCTCCGCCAATCGTATACTGATCTGTACACAGAACAATAAATACTGTCGTAGAGCAGATGATAATTGTATCGATAAATACAGAGATAACCTGTACCAGGCCCTGCTTAACCGGATGACTGACATCTGCCGCAGCCGCCGCGTTAGGCGCCGATCCCATACCGGCTTCATTACTGAACAAGCCCCGCTTTATCCCCCATACCATACAGGAGCCGGCAAAGCCGCCGAAGATAGCCTGAAAATCAAATGCCTGACGAAACATTTCTTTGAAAATTGCTGGTAAGTCCCCAATATGAGCAAAGGTAATGATCAAACCGATTGTGATATACACCGCTGCCATAATCGGCACGAATACCGATGACACGGTGCTGATCTTATGCGCGCCGCCGAAGAACAAATATGCCGCTAATGCTGCCAAAACTGTCCCCGCAGCTAACGCTGCCGTAGCATAATTATCCCCTGCGTAATGTTCTAATGAAGACGCGATATTATACGCCTGTAATCCATTGAACCCAAAAGCAAAGGTCAAAATGAGCAAAATCGCAAAGATGACTCCCAACCAACGAGCCTTCATCGCCCGTTCTATATAGTAGGCCGGTCCACCCTTATACAATTCTCCATCTTCTCTCTTATATATCTGCGCTAATGTAGATTCAATAAATGCCGAAGCCGAACCAACAACAGCCATAATCCACATCCATACTACCGCGCCGGGACCGCCAGCTACAATCGCAGTGGCCACACCGGCAATATTTCCCGTTCCTACGCGAGACGCCGTAGCGATCATTAACGTCTGAAAAGAAGAAAGACCTCCATCATGGCTCTTTTCAGTCAGCACCCGAATCCCTTCCGGAAACATTCTAAGCTGTACAAATCTGGTACGAATCGTAAAAAATAAACCCACTATGATTAAAGCCCAAAACAGCAAGTTGCTGTACAGCCAACCGTCAAATGCGTCGGTAACTGAAACTAGGGCTTCCATAAAATCACTCATAAACCACACTCCTCCTTATGTAGATAAAATCACAGACATTATACCATAAGCACTAACCTCTGCCTTCGCCTTCCGGCTCGCCAATCGCTAAGTGCTCTGGGTATCTGTTACACATCGGTTCTGTCTTCGCTTTCAGCTCGCCAGTCACCGTGTGTAGACATTATACCATAAGCGCCAATTCATCTCAACAGAATGTTCTTATTTTGTTCTTTGTGTGCAAAAAGCGCCTGTCCGAAATGGACAGACGCTCAATAAGTAACCCTACTTAAAATTCAATCGTCTCCGGCTGCCCGCCTGCCAAATTGGCAATAACCGCAGTACCGCTTTCAAAACAGAAAATTTCCAATTTACCAGGCTTCATCATACCTTCCAAAGCAGGCATAATATCAATAGCGGCTTTGAGGGCTGACTCATCATCTAAGAACATCGCCTTTCCACGGATACGAATGAGTTCAGAACCCTTTCCGGCTGCAATTTCCAAATTCGGATTAGCCTTCAACTCCTTAGAAGTTTGTTTTTCACTTCCTGTGCAAAAACAAATCTTCCCGTCATATTCCATGACAAATCCCTGCGGCCGAACTCTCGGTTTATCGTCATCGACCGTGGCTACAAAGAAAGGCCGTGCTTCCTGCAAAAATGTCATAATCCTTTCCATATCATCACTCCTCATCTAAATATTGTTATTACTATTATATTCTTTTTGTGAAAAAAAGCAAGGGCTTGTCACGTCCTCCTCTGCTGAGAGAATAAACTGCACTTAAGATTATCACGGCGGCCAAGACCACATAAAGGCCGAGCTTTATGACGCCAAAACCTTCCAACAATATCCGACTGCTTCCAAAGAGAGGAAACAGAGAAGCCCACTTCATTGCGCTAATTCCCAGCAGATTCAGTAATAACGGCAACAGTAGCGAAACACAAGATACAAATGCCGCCTGCAAATAGCCTCCGAGCTTCTCAGAAATCCATAATACAGTCACGGCTGCCGTCTCTAAAGCCAACAGCTGGCATAATGCAGCCAAAAGCAGCCAGCACCCTATTGGCAACCCTAATCCACTGTCATAAAACGCTGGCAAATCATACAGACCAGCCGATAATTCGTGAATAGGATACGCTTTCAATGCTGGTATTATATAGCTTATAAAGGAAGTCAGCCACAATAAGACTGTAAAAGACAAGCAGATTTTCACCTTACAGGCAGAGATTTTTCGTCTGCCCTTTGCTGTGGCAGAAAGAAGCCCCCAGCTTTTTTTCTGATGCTCTGATGCAAAGACGTCACTGAAGGCAAAAGTCAGGCACAGAACTAGCAAAACCAGTTCTGTCAGCTTCCATCCTTCTTCATTTTCTGACAAGCCTAACAGTCTTGCATATCCTGTATCATATACAAAGACTCCCCCTGTCTTTTTCACATGTTCATACTGTGTCAACACCTGTTCAAAAGCTGGATAAAACGCAGTTTCATTATAGTATTTCTGTTTTCTTTCTTCTGCAGTTCTTTTGTCTAATTGCCCCCGCGCCATTAACTGGTCAATTCTCTCAATTTCGGCATATGCCGCTTCAAATCGTTCTCGCTCCTTTTCAATAAGCGAACCCTTTTCCTCTGACAAGCCTCCTTCCAGCTTCAGCATCATATTTTGATAGTACGTCTCCCCTGGTGAAACAGTGTAGTCTAAAGACAGATTCCGGCATCCCAATAAAACGGCAAATACCAATATGATTACCATTACCCGATTCATAATCATCACTTTATACGTTTCGTGGCTGACCAGACTGCTTTTAAAGATCACCGGAAGCCGCAGCAAGCCTTTGTCTGCTCTTACCGATAACCGCCGTCCCCGACAAAAAACTTTGATACATAGAAAAACGCCGATCACAGCAAAGACAAACAATATAATCAGCGCTGCGGTTAGTCTTGAAACCGGAAGTCCAAAGAAATTAAAATTAACATACCCGCCGTATAATTCCTCCGTATGCATCAAACCTGCCGGATTCAAATACTTTAACCAATTCCAGGCCGTCGCCGCAGGTATTTTTTCATATACCAGTATACTGAATGCTACCAAAGCAACGCCTGACACATAAGGCGCAGAAATCTGCCTTATCTCTAAAAAGAGTAGTAGAATAAACGCTGCCAGAACAAAACTCGCCGCCGCTTTCGTCCCCACGCAAAGAAACAGATACTGGCCTGTGGTAATATGCAGGCAGCTTTCTATACAGGATATAACAGACTGCACCGAGCGCGATAATTCTCCCAGTCCGCAAGTCGCCTGATAAAAAACCATATTCGTCCCATAAATAACGGCTGTCAATACAAAGCAAGATGCCGCAAGGGCTGCTAGACGCGCGCCCATACTCTGTGCCCGTCCTAAAGCTGAAGCACGGGTAATGTAGAATAATCCCTTTGCTCGTTCTTCGCTGATCAGACTGCCCACCATTAAAAAAATCATAAACACCAGCAGCAGATCAGAGATCCTATTGTTTATAGCATTCTCAATTCCCTTTGACGGATAAAATGAAGTGTCCACATCGCGCATCTCACTATAGTCTTTAGCTGACCTTCTCAAATTTCGTCTGGCAAACGTATCCTCACTACCGCCGAAAATAGAAATTTCCTCAAGGCCCCGCCTTTCCGCGGCATCCTGCAAATACTGCCCATAGTTGCTTACAACCTGAAATTCCTCCCATACCTGATTCACAAAATTCTGTTCCGCCTCCAGGGAGTCTGTATAGCGGAGATAATCCCCTCCCTGATACACGTCATAGTATTTTTCAAAAAGACCAGGCTTCGCCTTTTTCTCACTGTCTGCCAGGTTCTTTCCCAACTCCTGATCAGAAAACGTCTGATAACGCAGTATTTCATCAACATGAGATATTCCACTCATATCCTGATACAATTTATTGAGATACTCGGTCTTCTCTTTTTCATTCATTCCCGATAATTCCTGTCCAAGCTTTGCGTAAGCTGACAGCCCCGGTTCACCGGCTTCAGGAAGATTAGCATACCATAAAAAAAAGATATTCACCAGTAATATAGTACAAATGGACAAGAGGAAACTGCGTCTGCCCCAGAGCTTTCTCAGCTCAAAACCTGTCAGACTAAACATGATGCTCCTCCTCAAATATCTCCATGTAAAGCGCCTCCAGATTGCTGCATTCGTATACGTCGCACAGACCTTCAACGCTGCCCTGCGCATGAATCTTCCCATCCTTTAAAATAATGATTTCCTTCGCAATAGATTCCACGTCTGAAACTACATGCGTCGCTATGAGAATGATTCTATCTGACGCGGCCTGCGCAATCTTCTCCCGTAAACGTACTCGTTCCTTCGGATCCAGCCCTGCAGTGGGCTCGTCCAAAATCACCAGCTTAGGATTTCCCATCAAAGCCTGCGCCGCCAGCAATCGCTGCTTCATCCCGCCGGAATACGATCCAATCGACCGGTCAAGCACAGTCTCTAAATTGACCCAGGCGGCCGCTCTTTGTATTTCCTCCGTTAAATCCCCTGAAGGCAGTTCCTTCAACGTACCCATATAAGCTAAAAACCTACGGCCGGAAAAGGATTCATATAATCCCTGCTGCTGCGGGCCATAGCCCAGCAGTTTCCGATATGATTTACCCATACGCCTTATCGATTCGCCATTCCAAAGAATCTCTCCCTGATCCGGCTGCAAATTGTCGGTGATAATGTTCATCAAAGTGGACTTTCCTGCGCCATTAGGCCCCAGTAACCCATAAACTCCCTCAGTCAGAGTTAACGATATTCCGTTCAAAGCCTTTTTCTTCTCTTTTCCTCTCCTTCCATAGGTCTTATGGACATCTCTAATTTCCAACATTCTTTAAGCCCCCTTTCCAACCATTTTAACTTTCTGCCAATCCCTTTGACCCCGGTATAGCTTATCCTTGCTGATAAACGCAAGCTTGTTCTGATGAATTTCATAGCCTCCGTTATTCAACTCACTCTTCTCCGCGTCATAATCGTAAATAACCAGGAAATCATCGTCGAACCGCGCCAAAATCGTTAAAGGCCAATGCAGGCTCTCATCAGTCAATCGTCCCTTATAAAGCTTCCCATCTGTTAAATCCATTTGCATTGATTCGCCCTCTGCATCTCTGATTTCCATCATATCCCCATAGCTCCCAAAGATACCTGCTCCGTTCAGAGCTTTATCCTGTACGATACGCCTTTCCTTTCCAGTGTTCAGATCAACCTCTACCAGCTGATCCTCGTCCTCTCTTAGTACATAAAGCATACCGTTTTTACTTTTTATCTCATGGTATGGTTCGTTAGGCAGCTGATATTTTATATCAATCTTTCCATTTGTAAGATCTAAAAACGCGTATTCTTCCGTGGCTTTTTTGCTTGCGTCTCTGAAAGCATCGTCATCCAAATAGTCGCTTTCCGTCATTTCCGACTTATAATGCGTTCTGTTCAGTACCAGCTTATCTCCCGCGCAATCGACAACATTCCAGCTATTCCACAACGCCTGTTTTTCCTCAGGATCAAGCTTGCAGCACTCTGATACTTTTCCCGATCCCAAATCCAGCCGAACAACCTTCCTGTCATATACAGCCGCCCGATAGGTCTGCTCTGCTTCCATTTCTTCCATCTTTACCTTTGATGTAATAAAATACAAACCAGAATCATCGCCATAAACCTGGCTGTTCAGGGTTAAATTCTTTTCAAAAGTGTAAACCATTTTTCGATCTGTTCCATCCGGATTCATGCTGTACAGAATGGCAGGAGAAACCTCAGGTGTTTCACCAAAAGACCCGTCTGCCGAGAAACCCGTAGTAACACTGTTCCCCTGATCGTAATCCTTTGTTAGTAAATAAAGCTTACCGCCCTGATAAAATGGCATACATTCATTATTACCGTCAGCTATAACCGCCGTACAATCCTTCGTATCATGCTTGCAACCGGCATTGCTGCAGAGATAAACCTCTTGCTTTGTTGCATAGTCTACATACATGATGTTGCGGCCAAACGATCCGTCCTTTAATTCTATTTCATCTTCAGTTACATAGTAATATCCTTTATCACTGGCACATCTGTATTCTCCGTCCGCCCGCATCACTAAATTACCGGCAATGCCCCAGCCTTCTGTCATGCCAACGTCCGTTTCGCTGTTATCCCCTGCTTTTTCTCCGCAGGCTGTCATGGCTATGCAAACAGCCATCGCCATCATCATTATCATAATACTCTTTTTCAATTTTTTGGCCTCCCTTTTATTTTGGCTCCATCATATACCAGAACAGTCAAAAAAACGTCAAAGTATTAAATAATATTACAAAACCGCCTCAACCTTTTGAGACGGCCTCATTGTTTATATAATAGAAATGTCTATACTTACTACAGCGCCCTTTTGATCTGTTCTGTTTGACAGCTTTAAAGCTCCTCCATGTCTGTGACACAGAATCTGGCATATTACCAGTCCCATACCCATATGATCGCCGCTGCCGGGCATAGGAACGCCTTTCTGTCTGCTCAATACCGCCTGTGGAAAACCCGGACCATCGTCGCTGACCGCAATTTGAAGCCTGCCTTCCTTCACAGCAATGCGCATATCAATCTGCCCTTCAGCAAATCGAAGTCCATTTGCTACAACATTCTCCAAAATTCGATAAAGCACCTGACTATCTAACTGTCCGTTCGTCTGCTCTCCTTCTTCTACGCTGACGTGCAGAGCAATTCCCTGCCGCTGTGCGATTAAATGAAAATCTTCTTCCATCTCTGTCAGAATATCTACCAATACACAGTCACGTTTTTCCACTTCCAATTCCTCCATTCGGCTGACCTCGCCGATCGACTGTGTATATCGTTGTAGCCGTCCTGCTGCCAACTCCAGTTTGTCAGCAGTTTCCGCCACCTGCTTTCTGTCCAGCGTTCCATCCTCCAAATGCATCTGCAAATATTCCGCATAGCCCTGTATAATGGCAATTGGGTTTCTAAGATCATGAGCCATAGACGCCTGAAGAAGTTTTTTCGCTTCTAAAAGATCCCAGAGCTGCTTCTGATTGCTTTCTAAGGTTTCCCGCATAGTCTCAAAAGCATCGCAAAGATTTCCCATTTCATCGCGGCTTTCATATTTGATATTAAAATCTAAATCCTGACCGCCAATATGCTCGGCCGCTGTTTTCAATTCTTCTATAGGTAACTGAAGCTTACGTTTATAAAACCAAAAAGCACAGAGTACAATACCGATGAAAGCGTAGATAACCGGTAAAATCACCATAGCCGCGGAGGTTCCGATATAAGCTGCTTTCCGTTTCGGCGGCAGCGCCTTGTAGCTGGCCGCCACCTGATCAGCTGTTACACGAAGATTTTCCAGTTTGCGTATTTTCAGACTGTTACTCCCAGGGATCAAAATTGACTCACCCTCATCTTCTCCCTCCGCCGAAGCGCTGATGATTTCAAAGGCCTCCTGCATACGATCATAAAGTAAAATATCGTCCCCTGAATGAGCGATGGTAGAATACATTATTTCACTGCCGTCAGAATATGTGAGATTGAAATTGATAACCGTATAATCTTCTTCCGGCATCAGCCACTTCTGAAACGCCAGACCACCGGCAATGGTCAATCCTGATGCCGCAAGCACCGCGGTCAGGGTAATCAGCATAGCCAGAATAAAGGTCTTACGTAAAGACAGATTCTTCAGCCTTCGTTTCATCCGTTCCATCTGTATCCGATCCCCCAAATTGTCTCTATATAGTCTTCATAGTCTTTGCCTGCAGCAGCCTGCAGCTTCACGCGAATTTTACGTACATGCTCCTTAATTACGGAATCGTCCCCCTCCGAATCAAATCCCCACACAGCCTCATAGATTCTCTCACGTGAAAAAACCTGCCTCGGGTGTTCTATCAAAAAGCGCATAATATCAAATTCTCTTTTAGAAAGCTGAATTTCCTCCGCTTTCCAGGAAACTGTCCGTTCGGACAAGTTCATAATAAATCCATGTGAAGTTAAAATAGCCGTTTCGAAGCGCTCCCGCTGTTCTCTGCGCAAATGCGCCTCAATACGAGCGGTCAACTCCCTGAGACTGAATGGTTTTGTAATATAATCGTCGCCTCCTGCCCGGAAACCATCCACCTTATCTGTTTCCTCAACACGAGCAGTTAAAAAAAGAATAGGGCAGCTTACCTGATTGCGAATCCTTCTGCACAATTCCAACCCATTCGTTCCGGGCATATTGATATCAAGCAAAATCAAATCAGGCTGAACGCTCAGCCTTTCCACTGCCTTCTCTGCATTTTCCGCAACCCATACAAGATATCCTGATCCTCTCAAATGGGACTCCAGCAAAGTGGTCATCATGTTCTCATCATCCACAACTAATATTTTCTGTGCCATGGTATCTCTCCTTTACAATTAGGATACCATAAAAATGTCAAGAATCTGTCAACACATGATGTGTTTCTGTTTATATTTCATCCCTTTCTATGCTTGCTCCGGCCCCAGCGTTTTCACCTTCGACGCTCCAATACGGAACCGCTATAATTTTCTGGCAATCGCCTGCTCCCGAAGCTTTTTTCTTGCAATAAAGAAAGTAATAATGTGCCCACTGAGCGTCACCGTCCATGTCACCGGGTAAGTAAGGAACAGCATTTCCACCGTATGAAAAGCAGGCATCTGAAAAATCGTCAAAATCCAGAATACTCTCAGTCCACAAACGCCTACCAGCGTGACAACCATCGGTATAATAGAATATCCCATACCTCTCAAAGCGCCTACCATAACGTCCATCGCGCCGCCAAGCGCATAGGTAAGGGCAATAATCCGAAGCCTTTCCATTCCGGCGTCAATAACGATATCGCTGGAAGTATAGATGCCTAAAAGCTGTCGTCCAAACAAAACAGCCAGACTTCCCATAATCAGCCCTACCGCGACTACACACATCTCGCCGCGCCCCAAAATCTTGTCAATCCGTTTAATTCTTCTTGCTCCTATGTTCTGGCTTGTGAAGGATATAGTCGCCTGATAAAACGCGTTCATCGCAAAGTATATAAAGCCCTCAATATTTGCGGCTGCTGAGCTTCCTGCCACTACCGTCGCGCCAAAGGAATTGACGGAAGCCTGAATTAAAACATTTGTCAATGAGAAAATCATCCCCTGCACGCCAGCCGGAAGGCCGATCCGCAGAATCGCCATGACCTTATCGCCGTGAACCCGGAGGTTTCGCAGCGTCAGACGGATATCACTTTGTTCGCGGATAAGACATCGAAAGATTAGAACAGCAGAAATCCACTGAGAAATCGCGGTAGCCGCTCCAACGCCGGCAACATCCATCTTCAGCGAAATAACAAAAAACAGATTTAAACCTACGTTAACAACACCTGAAAAGGCCAGATAATACAATGGTCTCCGAGTATCTCCCACGGCCCGCAAAATCGCGCCGCCGAAGTTATATACCATCATCCCGGTCATACCGAGAAAATAAATTCGCAAATATTCTGTAGCCAGAGGAAGCACCTCATCAGGCGTCCCCATCCACATGAGAAAGTATTTCGACAATATCATGCCGATCACAGTGAGCGCTATACCGCTGATCAGGCTCAAAGCCATAGTCGTATGAACCGTATCGGATAATTCCTCCCGCTTACGTCCTCCAAAATACCGCGCTACGGTGACATTCGCACCGACGGACAGCCCGATAAACAAATTAGTCATCAGACCGATCAGCGCAGTATTAGAGCCAACTGCCGCCAACGAATTATCTCCCGCAAAACGGCCCACCACTATAATATCCGCCGCGTTAAACAACAGCTGCAGAATACTGGACAGCATCAAAGGCAAGGTAAATATCAGCATTTTCATCAATACTGGTCCCCTTACCATATCTATTTCAAAGGTTTTCTTTACTTTCTTGCTTTCATTTTCCATATTCTGCTCCTCCCCACCAGCTATTCATTATATGCCTTTATCTCAAAGGATGCAAGAGGCACATTGTTTTTAACTTGTTTCTCTTATAAGAAGTCCTTCTTTTCCAACAAAACTCCCCTATCGATAACTAGAAAATGTTCATTCCATCTACCTGCTACCAATTCCTCCAGAATGATATTACTTCCATCTATATACTTCACCTCTGCCTGAATCATCGCGGCATTTCTTTTCGCCGCTTCCTGATATTCCCGATTATGGCAGTCTATAAGACCACTGTCTACAATATCCACATGATGATAACCGTCAAACCACCGTGTAAAAGTTTCTATTCCCTTCCTCTTGCCATGGCGCTTGATCAAATCCGCGTATATTTTTTCTATGGACAGACAACCGTCCTCCATATCTGTTAAATATAGATGCTTCTCCTCCTTCAAATTAAATCCGCTCCGATTGTCTGTATGTAGCTGCAGACTGATGCAATCATCGACCTTCGGAATTACCGTTCGAAACGGAAATGCTTTGCCAAGAAGTGATCCTCCGCACATTCCCATAGAGATCAGTACCAAATCGGTGTCCTGCGGCAGTTGATTCATTACGTCAAAGAGCGCTTCCCGCATTTTTACTGGCTCCGCATGCAGTCTGCGATCCAATTCTATCACAGGATAATCCGTACCCTCCTTCTTCTGTGCCGCCGCAACCTGCTTTTTCAGCGAGCCACAAGTAATAATATAGGTCTTCATAAATATTTCCTCCTTTATCAAAAGGACAGGCCCTCGGACCTGTCCCTCCCTTTTCTCATCATAACTACATTATCTCAGACAGCGTTACTGCTCTGCTTTGCCTGTGATAATCCACGGCGCCGGCTGTAATTCAAAAGCATTCTTAGCGCCCAGCTTTGATACGGATACCTGAATAACCTCTGCTTCCTTAATTCCATATCTTTCAAAAGTTGCCTGCATATTTCCGGCCACTGAGAAATCCAGAGTGTAAACCACAATATTGATCAAAGGATTCAGCTTCATCAGACATTCAATTTCCTGCTCCATGCTGGCGGATGCCGCAATAAACGCAATCGTAGGCGCCGGAAAGTCTGACAGTGTCTTCTCATCCACATGATCAATCACCGTCATATTACGCAAATCAAAATAATCGATGTTTTCTTCCATAGCGTCTCGTTCCTGCTTATTGTACTCTACGGCAACAACAATACCTTCATTAGCCAAAAAAGCTGATTCAATGGCAACGCTTTCACCGCCGATAACACAGACCGTATCTTCTCTGCCAATATGCATTTTGTTCAGAATGATCGTGCGAATTTCACTTCCTAAACGGCGAGACGAAGACCCTTTGCGGAAATTCAAGCTATCCAATCCGCTTTTATAAGTATTTCTGGCATTCTGATTTACTACCAGCATCCCTGCCGACGCGTTAATACCACGATTGATCATATCGCTGACCTTATCATGTTTAATTGCGCCCACCGGTTCAGACCCTTCATTATACCAAACCTCACAATCTCCAAGACCCGCGTTCCACATGTGATAGAAGATGTTCTCATCCCCTGCTTCCATAAAAGCGAGCACGGCTTTGTGAGACTCCACCGTAGGAATCAAATTCTTGTTTCTCTTGGTGATATCCATCATTTTGATCTGTTCCAGATCAATCGGCGAATTCTCCGCATAATATTGAAGCCAGGATAAAATAATCTGGTTAGTAAAAAGCTGTTCTTTCATAAAGCTTGCCTCCCTTCGGCATTTAATTTATTTGTCGTATATATGTATTATACAATTTTTGCAAGTCATTTGCCATAGGGAATTGCGAAAGCTACAGGAAAGGCAGCATGAAATTACACGAGTTCTGCTAACAGCTTTCACATATACGATTATTCCACAATCGTTTGATCTTCGATCTGAATCTCGGTTTCCATCCGGTACTTTTCTTTCAAACGTCCTAATTTTTTAAAGTGCGGCTGCTGCGTATGCCTTTGCTGGGCGTCCCTGCTTTCCCACTGCTCCCATAGAAATATCTGATTTTCAGCGTCTGCCGGGTAATAATAGCTGTACCTTATACATCCTTCCTCTGCTCTGGACGCCTCAATAACGCCGCTGGCTTTTACTTCATCAAAAAAAGCGTCTCTTTCCTCTCTGCATTCCAACGTGTATGTCACATAAAAATTTGTCATATCAAACGCCTCCTTTCACCCTTTATTATTTTACCACAAAAAACGCCTTGGAAAACCCAAAGCGTTTTTTTGTAATCCTTTTGTGGAGCAACTCCTTATCTCAAAGATAGTTCCGAACCCTTATTTTATACACTTTTCAGTGTGTTTTGTTACTAACCAGTTTCTAATGGAAAACAATGCACATCATCACTTGCAAAGTTCATTGACCTTCTTCTGTACTTCTGTATAGTTATATCCTGCTTTTTCCAGTGAAGATTTTCTTGCATCACCATTTCCCCATTTACCTTCAATAACTTCCTTTGCAATTTCATCAATGGATTTCTTTGCAGGTGTTGCAGACACCGCCTGACCACTTTTTGTTGTGATGAATGCGTCAAAACCTTTTGCTTTAATTTTTGCAAGCATTGCTTCCGCATTTGATTTTTTACTGTATGCACCAACCTGAATTTTATACAAACCATTGACTTGCACCATGTAAGTGTCAAAACCTGCTGCCTTTACTTTTGCAAGCATTGCATCAGCATTTGACTTCTTTGAAAAAGCACCAGTCTGAACACGATAAAGAACACCGCTTTCTTCTGTCTTTCCACCAAGCTGTGCAGTCACCTTTGCTGCCAGGTCACCAAGTCTTGAATATAACCAGTCACCAGGGCAGGACTTGTTTGCAAACCATCTGTGAACTGTGATGACCATTTCATCATCCTTTGGTTCATAATTCAAAGACTTGTCCTTGTCACCGAACCAAAGAAGTTTGGTCTTTCCATTTCTCTTGCAGATGTCCACACATAACTTGATAAGTGACTGATAAACAGCATCATTCATTGCATAAGGTGCAGTTTTATCAGATGCACATTCAATTGTGATTGCTCTTTGGTCATTTGCACCACTGGAAGAACACCAAGACCTGTTCTTTTCTTCAACAATCAAAGAAATTCTTCCATCAGAACCAATTCCATAATTGCAGGATGCATCCCTTCCCTTTGGGAAGCAGGCACAAATGGTTTCACAAGATAACTGACCAACCACACAATGTGGTGTGATTCTGTCAATGCTGTGTGTTCTCTGTCCTGAATGGTTTGGACTTAAACCAGTATAACACACCAATGGACTGTTTGTGTATGACATATTATTCACCTTCTTTTTCATTTTTCTTTGTTAAAACTTCAATTGCCTTTGTGATTGCTGATGGAATAGGAAGACCCATCAATCCTGCATTTTCAACAATGCTGATGGTTTCATTTGCAATATATCCAATCACAACTGCATCCCTGACAAAGTTTGTGTTCATAATCAAGTCAAGTCTGCAAGCAATCAGGACAATCAAAAGGGTCATGCCTTTTCTGCACAACCCTTTCCATCCTGCCCTGGATTCCAAAGCACCTGATTCAGTTTTTCCGCTGTTATGGAAGACACCTGCAACAATCAATCCTGTCACATAGTCAATCCCCATAAAAATCACCAAGGTTGTCAATGCAGCATCCCACCCCCCAAACAGGGAAGCAATGAATCCACCGACAACACCAAAAGCTGTTGTAACATATCCTTTCATTCCAATCTGTCCTTTCTTTTTAGTTCATAAGAAAATCCCCTTCCAATCATAATGGAAGGGGATTCAGTGTGGTTTCCTACTGTGCAAGGTCACCACAATCAAGGTCAATAAGTACCTGCTTCACCTGTTCCTGAATTCTTGCAGGAACATCAGCAAAAGTTTTCTTGCCTTTGATGATAAGTGTTGCATATACAACGGCCATGGTTTCCACCACCTTTCTAAACCAATTTTTGATGTGCTTAAACATCTGCATCAAGGATTGCCTGAACTTCATCCCTTAACTTTGCAGGTACATCATCAATGGTTTTCTTTCCTTTTCTGATTAAATCTGCATAAACCTTTGCCATCCTGATTCACCGCCTTTCTTAACCAATCAGTTCATAGACATCACAAAGTGCAAGCTGTGTGTCAGTCAACTGGTTTTCCAGTTCAGAATTCTTTTCAGACATAGCCTTGATGTATTCATCTTTGTCATACTGAACTTCATGATATTGATACACTTCAACAGGATTTCCCTGTTCATCTTCCTTTTTAAGAAGTTGAATGTCATCATGGACATATACTGTGTCAATACCAACAATCAGTTCCACCGCCTGTTCTTTGCTGCCTGTTACATAACCACAATCAATCATGCTGCAACCCTTCCTTTCTTCTGATAAATTTTGTTGACATACTTAATTACTGCATTGTTTCTTGCCTTTGGTTTTGCATCCTTCTTGATAACAAACTTATAATAAGCAACCAATGCATTGACAATTGGTTCAATATACTTTTCAAACAACCGCCAAGAATCACACCACTTCAACCATCCAATATAAGAATTTGCAGAACACCATTCTGAATAATTTGGAAGTTTCCCATCATCCCACTTTGCTTTGATTTTAAGCATTTTCCTCTTGAATCTTTTGCAGGTTGATTTTCTTAATAAAATGAAATCATAGAAAAATCTATATCCCACAAAGTCAATACCCCTTGTATTAGTGGGGAATACTTGCCAGTTGTCCTTGACCCTGATTTCAAGATTGTCTTTCATATACTTCTTAATTTCACGAATCAAGGAATGAAGTTCCTGCTTTGATGCACCATATATGACCATATCATCAGCAAATCTGACCACATACTTCACACCCATTTCTTCTTTCAACCAATGGTCAAAATATGCTAAATAAAAGTTTGCAAGATATTGTGAAAGATATGAACCAATAGGAACACCAGTCTGTTTTGGGTAAGAATCAATTATTTTGTCAAAAAGTGAAAGAAGTCTTTTGTCTTTGAACTTTTTTCGCAGCATCTTTTTCAAGATGTCATGGTTTATACTTGGATAGAATTTTGAAACATCTATCTTCAAGCAATACTTGGTGTTGATTCTGTCTTTCATATATTTTGTTGTCAGCATATATGCTTCTTTGATTCCCCTTCCAGGAATACTGGAACAAGTATGTGAACAAAATGTCTTCAAGAAAATATCTTCCACTTGAAGCATGATTGCCCATTGAATAATTCTGTCAGGGAAATAAGGAAGTTTTGCAAGTTCCCTTTCTTTTCCCTTATCATTGATTATTGAAATTGTGTATTCTGAAACTTGATATGTTTCATTCAGCAGCATTTCCCTAATCATGGACAGGTATTTGTCAGGGTCAGAATCAACCATCTTCACTTCTTTATAAAACAACTTGTCTTCCCTTGCATTTTGATGTGCAAGTCTTAAATTGTCCATGTCACAAATCTTGTCATAAATGTTTCCGTATCTTTTCATGTTCTTTGGTTTCCTTTGATGTTTTCATAGTCTTGAATGTTCGGTTTCCCTACTAATACAATTTTTGAATTTTTGTGTTTTGGCAAGTGCCAGGGCAATAGATAACCAGTGTATATTTCAAAGACAGTCATGTCATTGAAACCATAAATGAACAAACATTTTGAAAACAATAGGTGGGCAGTGATATTGGTATTCGAATTCGAAGAAGTATTATTCACATTAAGTTGAAAAGTACCAGTATTAGCAGTATTATTCCAATTACCACTGAATTTCGCTACACATGAAGTATACAAATTAGTATAATCGTGTGTTTGGCTTTTTTCTAAATTCTGATGAACAATATCACCTTATCTATTCCCCATAAATGAAGGACACCCTTTCAGGTGTCCTTCAAAAAGAATCTTATAAATACATCAGGCGGGCAGCGATACCGGCAGCCGAACCCGAAGAAGCAGCACTCACATCAAGCCGAAAAGCACCAGCACCAGCAGCAAAACCCCAACCACCACCGAACCACGCCACACAAGAAGCACACAAACCTGCATAATCGCAGAAGTATGTTGTTTCTGAACCATTGACTTCCTTTGCAACAAATCCTGCTTTTGTGCTTCCCTGTGGTTTAGACATATAGTTTCCAATGTTAGCAGAAACACCGCCATTTCCATTGTTTGTATATCCTGAACCGCTGTCATTGAATCCACTGTTTGCAGTCAATACATTTCTTGAACTGTCTGAAACAAGTCCATCAATCCATTCCCAAATGTTGCCCCAAAAATCTTCAAGACCAAAGCACTTCACATGATGATTTTGGTCAGTCATGTAAGTAGGATTTGTTGCTTTGATAAGTTCACAATCCATTCCCCATGCTTCTGTTCCACCTGATGCAATTGCTGCACTGTGACTGGAAAGAACATATCCATAACCAACAGTTGTCTGTGAATTCAGGTTCTTATATTTCAAAATATACATGCACTGTCTGAATGTAAGTTGATAGAAACCTGACTGTTCATATCCATCACCATTTGCCTGTGCCTGTGTTCTGAATGTTCCGATTGTCTGATTTGCAGTGATTGCCTTTCCTTTCAGTGAACGCAACTTGCTTGATGCAACATAACCTTTGTAAACACCAAGATAGAAGACATCTTTTGGTGTTGTTCCCCTGGTATGTGCATTATATTCAAAGTCTGCATTGTCAGGGTCATCAGTCATGGAAATAGTGATTTTTGTTCCACTGGTTGTGATGGTCAATCCCCTTCTTGGAAATGCAATCATTGCATCACCTGCATTACCGCTTGAAATATCAGCAGTTGTTCCATCTTCAAACTGGTCAAAGTTGTTTGGATTCAACTTTCCAACTTCAACACCATTTTTCAGCAATACTGGATAATGACCAAAGAATTCATCCCAAGCAGAATCACCTGCTGTCATTCCAACTGCATCATCCGCATAAGTGACACATGTTGCAGGATTGCTATTGGAAAGGTCAATGATTGCAGTCATCTTTTTATAAGGCTGTGGTGTACCTGCAACCCTGTTTGCTTCATTGATATTTGTTGCACCAGTATCTGCATAAGGAAACAGTGCAAAATAATATGTCTGACCATTCACAAGGTTATTGATTTCATAACCAGTTGTTTTGAATGCATCCAGTGTCTGATTATCAACAAGAACTGTTCCATCTTTTGCATTTTCAGGATAAGAACCTGCTTTCTGAACAAGTTTTGTTCCCTTCCATGTGCAAAGTGTCTGTCCTTCAACTACTGTGTTTCCAGGGTCAGACCAAAAGATTGTTAGTTTCTGATTTCCAACCTTGATTTTCAAGTCAGAAACATTTGAAGGTGAAATTCCACCACCGCCTGATTCAACATCAGTCCATTCACCTTCTTCATTCTTCACCTGCAACTGTTCATTGTAATATCTGAAACCATGAACACCGACTTCACCATAAATGGTTTCATTTTCATGTGTAGAAATTGCAACTACAATGTTTTGAACTTGCTGCATTGTTGGAACAGCAGCAGGATTGATTTCAAGTGTTACCTGGGAAGAAATATCAACCTTGGTATTCATCTTGTATGTGATACCGCTGACAGTTTTTCCACCAAATGCAGGCATATAATCAGGATTGTCCGTTTCAATACTAACCGCATAAAGGATTTCATTGTCTTCAATATCCTTTGCAAAAAGACCAAGTGCTTTGACATAATAACCTGAATCAAGGTTGCTGTTGTTGATTGCAGCAAGCACTTCAACCATGGTTGTGTCTGTTCTTGAAACAGAAGAAACCAGTGCTTCCTGCTTTACATCATAAAGGGATGTCAAATCCTTCAAAGATGCTGCTGAATAATCATAATCAGAAGTCTGTATCTTTGTAAAACTTGCAGTTGAAGTTCCTGCAATCATTTTTGCAATAAGTTCCTGACCCTGATTTGTAATAACTAAATCTTGCATTTTATTTTCCACCTTTCTAATTGATTGTTCTTTCAATGTTTGATACAACCACACCTGTTCCAGTCATAAGACTGTTCAGAACATGGTCAAGGTTTACCTTTGACTGCAATGTGAAATTGCTTGTTTCAATGGTAGTTCCACCGCCATGAACAGTTCCAGTCATTGTTCTGACCATGTTATTTCTTGAAGTCACAACAATATTTGCAGGAATCATGTATGACAGCATATAATCAAGTTCATCTGCCTGACCGCTTAAAGGAAGGGAAACCACAATTTCAAGTCCATATTCATTGAAACTTGGAATCAATAAATAATTTCCTTCACCACACATGACATTCAATTTTTCCTTCAATCCTTTGTATGTGTAAGGAATTGAATCATTCCACCTGGTGATTACCCTGGATTTTCTTGCATCCAGGGTGTCATCAGGTTTTGGTGTTATACCAAGCAGATTTTCAAATCTTGCGATTCCATCAATATCACATGACAAAATGAACTGATTGTTTTTAATGATTTCTGTTTCATCTTCCAGTTTCTGAATTTCAGGTTGTTCTGAATTCATGATGTGTTTGATTTCTCTGTATTCCTGAACAAATTCAGGAAGGAAAGAAAGAAGGTTTACTTCTCTAATCATTCACCACACCCCCAAACACTGGAATCTGATATTTTGTCAACATCAGATTTGATTCAGAATCATTGATTTTTGTGTTTGCAATATCAAGAACACCTTTCAGTGCCATGATTCTTGATTCAATCTGTGCTATTCTGACAACAGATGCACTTTGATTTGCCCATTCTTTTCTAATTTCAAGAAGATAACCTTTGACAGCTTCTTCAATTGCTGTTTTCTGACCTGTCCATGAATACCCTTCTTCAAAAGTAATGGATGCAGAAACATTGACAGCAACTTCTGATGCTGTTTCAACTGTGACAATATGACCAATTGGTGCAATTCCTATTCCTGAACCATCCTGTGTTGGGTCAATTTCTTCTTGAACTGTCTGAATCAAGGTGTCAGATGCTTTTCCATATTCTGAATTCAATATGGTCAAAAGAACTGTTCCACCACCATTCCAAACTGGTGTTACTTTTGTACTTCCAACACCAGGAAGACTATTTGTTTTGTTTAGGTAGTCATCAACATTGCCACCATAAGCCTTTGAATCAAATGAATCAAAATATCTTTGTCGCAAAAGTTCAGTGTCTTCTTCATCTTCACCAGGAATCAGAAGGTCTGTCAGTTCAATGCTTTCAAGACCCTGAATATAATCAATTGGAATCATATCACCAAAATAACCATTTCCAATCTTTCCAATGGTTTCACACTGCATCTTGTATTCACCATCAGAAATCTTTTCAACCACATAATAATTCAAATCATTCAATGAAAATCTTGAATTAAGTGGTATTTGAAGGTCAGATGGAACAGTTTTTGCTTTCAAAAAAGCATAAGTTGCAGGTTGTGGTGTGATTCCCCTTTCTGCTGCCCTTCTGATAAGATATTCCCTGGATGCAGTATCACCAAAGGTTTCTTTCAGGATGACATCAAATTCAATATACATCAATTGAAGTTCAACAGCAGCAGGTGCAAGTGCATCATAAATGATTGAACCTTCCCTTTTGTCCATGTTTTCAGGAACTCTGTCAAGCATTCTTTGAAGAATGTCTTCATAAGTTACATTTTCATACATCTAATAATTCACCACCTTTTCTGTTTGAACATCACCAAATATTGTGTGAACAGTGAATGATGCTTTGACTGTTCTTTTTTCAGAACTGTCAAATTCAAAGTCATCCACTGATTCAATCCTTTCATCCTGAATAAGTGCTTCTGTGATTCTTCTTTCAAGTTCAGGAATGACATAAATGACAGGCATTCCAAATAAGTCCATCAATTCAATTCCATAATTCCAGGAATAAATGATATACTGGTATCTTTCAGTATTCAGAATCTTATAAATCACCTGCTTCATTGCTTCCAATTCATCAACAGTTCCATTGATGATGTCCTGTTTTATGTTCATTTTATAGTTCACACTTGGTTCTGTTTCCATTTCCAAGTCATAGGACAAAATGTTATTTGTTGAAGGAATCATGTTTTCACCACCCTATCCAGGACAAGATATTTCTGACCGCCTTTTTGCTTCATCAGTACAACTTCTTCACCAACTGTCAAAGCATTGTGAATTGTCACTGTAATTTTCCCAACAGCATGAACATGTGAAGGGGAAACAGGTGCAGTTCCTGATTCAATGTCACCAGTGTAATAATAGTTTTGAACATTTCCACCAGTGATTTTGGTTTTATAATCAGTGACATTCCTGGTCAAAACAAGCTGTGCTTCACCAAGGGTCATCTTCTGTTCAACAAGGATTTTCAATGGTTTTGCACTTGTTACCTTTCCAAAACAGAAATCAGCAGGTTGTCCTGCTTCTGCTGCTTCCTGTGCTGCCTTTTTTATACTCACTAATAAATCATTTGCATCAAGCAACAAATTCACCGCCTCTCAATGTCAAAGTCATAAGATGCTGACTTTCTTTGAATTCATGTTTGCACTTTTCAACAAGCATCAGGTTTTTCAATTTCATATCACCCAAATCCATAATGACAACAATCATTGAACCTGCCCTGACCCTGACATCACCAAAAGCATTTTTGATGGTCAGATTTCTTGTTTTCTTGTTATACAAAGACAAAAGTGCATCTGCCTTTGCTTTTCCATTTTCACCTTCCTGCAAAGTATCAAAATATTGAAGAACACCCCATGCATTCATATTTTCTGAATCCTGTGCAACATAAACTTCCCTTGTTCCAGTTTTTTCATTGTCATAGGTCAATTTCACTTTGTTGTATGTGTTTGAATCAATGCTTGATGTGTAATCAAAATTTTCACCAGTTTCTTCATCAATCAGAAGATTCAACCGCATATTGTCCAAACCTTTCAATGCAATCTTTCCAAAATCATCATACATGACATACATATATTTCTGATTTTCAAGTGTCATATCCAATGCATTCTGAATCATATCAAACAAAGATGTGTTTTCTTCCACCCTGGACTTGATTTTGAATCCAGTGTCTTCAATTGTTCCTGTTTGCATCATATAATCTTTTGCAATCATCTGAATCAATTCACCTGCTGTCTTGTTTTCATAGACAATGGTGTCTTTATTTTTCAAATATCGCAACTGGTCATAAGCAGTGACAGAAATGATTTGTTCCTTATCTCTTTGTTTCTTGAATATGAATCCATAAAAGACATTCTGACCATTGACTTTCAGTCTGACAGCATCCCCTTCTGTGAAGGAAATAACATCATCCTTGACAACTTTGAACTTCAATTCACCTGGACAACCTTTTCTTTCAGTTGTCCAGGTGATTCCTTCTTGCACAACAGGAATGAACACTTTGTCACCATGCTGAATCAGAAGTTCAATATTTACATCCAAAAGTGTTCACCGCCTTTCTTATGCTGATGGAATGGTCAACACCTGCCCTGGATAAATCAAGTTTGGATTCTTGATTTTGTCCTTGTTAGCATTGTAAATGACAGTATATTTTGAACCATTTCCATAAAACTTCTTTGCAATATTCCACAAGCAGTCACCTTTGACCACTGTGTATGATTTGTTTGATGAAGGTGCAGGGGAATTTGTTGTTTCCCTTTTCTTTTCCTTCTGAACAGTTGGTTTTGTTTTCGCAAACTTGATGTTACAAGTCTTTGTTCCAAAATCCCTATACTGTTTCAATTTGATTGTTACTGTTACATCAAAACCTTCCTTGGAATCTTCTTTGATTTGATAATCTTCCATTGAAACCTTAATGTTTGTATTGAACAGACCTTTTCCATTTGGAAGCTGTCTGACCATGATAAACTGGAAAGGTTTCTTTGATGTCTTCATCTTTTCAAATTTATCCAGGAAGTATTTTGCTCTTTTGAACCCTGAATCATATTTTGCAAAAGGATATTTCACATTTGGAATCAGCAGGTCAAAACTGATGTCAGTCAGACCTGCTGTTTTCAAAATATTGACTTCCCCTTCATTCATCAGAATCAAGGTCTTGTTCTGATTCTTGATTTTCAATTGCAACTTTGAAGGTGCAATTGGACACAAAATTTTGTCAAGATAAACACTATATGCCATTAGTCATGCACCCCTTCCGCTGCTTTTTCCATTGCTTCATTCACACCATTTGCAAGGTAATCAACCATACCATCAAGGTCTGCATCACTTGAAACATTGTTGGTGATTCCACCCATGTCAACCTTGATTTCCGCTGTGGTGAATCTGTTGATTGCATCCTGTTCAGCAATGTCACGAAGATATTTCAAGTCTTCACTTGTGATGTCCAGTGAATCAGCAGCTTTTCCAGTATTTGCAGCAGTATCTGCAATATTTGCAGGAACTTGACCTGCATCATATCCTGAATAACCACCGCCATTGAACATGTTGGATGTATCAACACCACCATCACTTCCACTGAACATATTGGAAACCTTATCTGCAACACCATCACCCCATGCTGCACCTGCATTGAATGCATCTGATGCCCAACCATCCTGGAATGTGTCAAATGTGGACATTCCATCATTGAATGCATCACCAATTGACTTGTAATCTTCCTTGTTTCCTGCTGCTTCTGATGCTTTTGCTGCATACTCATCTGCTGCACTTGTAATTCCTGAATAATCAAATTCAACAAATGGAAGTTTGTTCAGTGCTTCACAAATTCCTGCAACAACAGTCAGTGCAGTTGATAAAAGATTGTAGAACCAAGACTGGACTGAACAGATTGCATTGTGGAATGCAGTCATCATGTTTGAACCAAGTGCTGCAATTGCATTTCCAATTCCAAGGGCAATGTTTGCGACTGTCAGACCCAAGTTCTTGAAGAACTGGATGACAACATTCACACCGCCACAAATCACACCAAAACCACTGTTTGCAACACCTGTCATTTTTGCGATTGCTGCACAAACAGCATAAATAATTGCAATCAGGGCAATGATAAGAAGAATTATCCATGTCAAAGGACATGCCATCAAAGCTGCATTCAGTCCATACTGTGCTGCTGTTGCTGTGAAGGTTGCCCCTGCCTGCATCATATCAGCAGCAGCTTTCACACCTGCCATTGCTGCACTGATTCCCTGAACAACATTGTTTGCAATCAATGCTGCTGTGTAAAGACCAAGTGCTGTTGCTATACCAAGAACAATAGGTTCAATGATTGACCAATTATCACTGATAAAAGCTGCAACGGAAGATGCAAGTTCCAATATATTCAACAACCATTCCACAACAGTTGCAAAAGCAGAAACTGCATTTGCTGCAAACAGTTGGAAATCTTCATTGTTTGCAATCTCATTGACTTTTGTTAAAACTGGTTGCATCTGCATCAGTGCAGCATTTCCCATGGTTGTCCATACCTGACCCCAGGTCATAGGCATCTGTTCAAATTTTGCATTGATGTCATCCGCACTTGCAAAGATTGCATTTTTTACAATATCCGCTGTCAACTGTCCATCCTGTGCCATTTCCCTGATTTTTCCAATAGGAACATCAAGATAATCAGCAATAGACTGAATCAGGTTTGGTGCTTGTTCAAAGATGGAATTCAATTCATCACCACGCAACACACCTGAACCCAAAGCCTGTGACAACTGCAACATTGCATTGCTTGCTTCCTGTGTGGATGCACCTGCAATGGTCATCTGCTTCTGAATCAGGTTTGCAAAAGCAACAACTTCTTCTGAACTTCCAAAAGCATCCTTTGCATTGTTTCCAAACTTTGCAACAACTGCTGCCATGTCTGTGAAAGAACCCCTTGCATTCTGTGCTGATGCATAAACCATATTGACCAGTTCATCTGTGGACTGCAATCCATCATTCATCATGTCAAGTCTTACTTTTGTCATGGTCAATTCATCAGACATGTCCATCACTTTTTCAACAGTCTGAAATGTCGCATAAGCTGCAACCAGGCTTGTGACCTTTCCAAGCAATCCATCCATAGCAGATGAACCATTTTGAACAGTTCTGTTGAAGTTCTGCTGATGTTCTTCATTATCTTCAATATTGTTTCCAAGCTGTGTGACCTGCTGTGCAGCAGCATCAATTGCCTGTCTTGCCTGGTCAATAGTTCTTGTATTGAAACCAGTGTTCATGGAATCCTGAACAGATTCATAAGCAGAACACATATTGTCCAGTGCAACAATCATGTTGTTGATTGGTGCTGATGCTCTATCAATAATCTGAATTGATGTTGCTATGCTTGCCATTGTTCTTCTTCACCATCCTTTCTTGGTATAATTTGAAAAGGGATGAACACCAACATTCATCCCTTTTTTATTTTCCTTTCTTTGCCTTTGCTGCTTCTTTCTTTTCCTTGTCGATTCTGATTTTGATTGAAGCAATCACAAAAGCCTTTTCTTCCATACTCAAATTGACAAATTGTGAAGGTAAAATGTGAAGTTTCTGCAATGCATAATGTGCAAAGTTTGCTTCTGCATCCCCTTCTTCAATTAGTTTTTTGCTTCTTCAACCTTGTCTTCCAGTGTAGTGTTGAAACCATTGAAGTTCTGAACAAAGGTTGCAAATTCCTGATATTCACCAGGGTTATCAATCATTTCTTTCAGCAAATCCTCAGGTGACATCACACCATAAGAATCCTGCAAGTCTTTGTCATAAAGGTTTGGTTCAACCACACATGCACAAATCATTTTGCCAATATATTTGCTTGTATCAAGTTTCGGTCTGAACATGTTTGGTTTTCCCTTGACAGGAACTTCAATCATGCATTCATCCCTGATTGCATCATTTTCCTTGGTTATTAAAGGTTTGATTGTCCAAGGAAGAGGATTGCCCTTTGCATCCACAAGGGATTTTGTTGCTGCAAAAGTTGTATTTTCTCTTTTGATTTTGTTTGCTTTCAAAAATCTGCTTAAATCTGACATGGTATATACCACCTTTCTGTTTTATTCTAAAAAAATAAGACCCACATGCCTGTTTTGAAGACATGTGGGTCAAAATGTTTACTGCATACCATCAAGCAACTTGAAGGTTTCAGGCATCTTGAAGTCTTCAAAAGTGAAATTCAGTTCTTCATCCAGGTATTCACCATCAGCATCAAACTTTGCCAGGATGCCACCATCAATATTGCAGTCCATGAAGACAACTGTTTGTCTGCCTGCTGCACTTGTAGGGTCATCATTGGTCACCTGAATTTCAAAATAGACATCTTCACCAGTGTCCTTGTATTTCAGCATCATTTCCCTGAAAATACTGGTGTTATAGTGGAAGGTTGCTGAACCAGTACCTTTCCAACCAGTTGACTTGTTTCCAGTTCCTGTTCTTCCAAGGATAGGAACTTCTGTCTTTGTCCTTTCAAAATTTGCTTCAAAATTGATTGCCTGCATGAAGTTGTATCTGTTGTTTCCAATTGTGATGAAACATTCTGCCAACTTTGCAGAAATGGAATCTTTTGCTTTCATTGTGATATTAGACATTCTGATTCACCCCTTTCTTACATCACTGTGACAGTCATATAAAGTTTTGCCATTGCATTGACAACAGTCACTGCATCCTGAACAACAACCGCTTTCTTTGTGTCACCCTGGGAAACCTTTACATCTTCATCAGTGAAGTTTTCAATTGCTCTGATGTCCTGCAACTGCTCATGATGCTTGACAATATCTGCCCAAAGACTGATTCTGCCTGCTTCATCATTTGGAACAGCACCAAGATATTTTGTGTTGAAAAGCACTGCAATGTCATTTGCAATTTGGTCAATCACTCTGATTGTCTGATTGTCCTTGAAGATATATGCCTTTGTTTCCGTTTCCGTAACAAGGGAATTGATGTCTTCAAGAACTCTGATGTCATCACCGACCTGATGAAGTGTGAATTCACCTGCCTGAATTGCTTTTGTCAACTGTGTCTGTGTATAGTCAACATTGATTGCAAATTCACCATCATAAACCTTATTCAGATTTGATTTGTTCACTGCACATCCTGCTGAAATACCAGTCACCCAATAAATAAGGGATGCTTCTGACCATCCTTCATCAGATGTCTTGTTCTTCACATTGATAACACCTTCATAATCAGATGCCTTGTTATAAAGAATCACCTGGAACTTTGCACCGACTTCATCACGCATTCTTTTACAAAATGCATCATAAAGACTTTTGATGGTGTTTTCTGTGGTAACAACACCCATTGCATTAAATGAATAAGATTCAATCTTGTCCAAATATGCCTGGTGATTTGTTCCTGTGACATTACCATTTGTTCCACCTTCAAGTGGTGTTCCTGCTGTGCTTGAAAGTTCCGCACTGGACTTGAATGTCACATAATCATTTGCAACAAGGTCTGCTGCTTTTGCAACAGTCTGACTGTCAACCATAACAGTTCCAAGATAGGTGTTGACATCAAAAAGACTGTCATCATCCACATTCACCTGAACCTGAATCTTGATGTCATTTCCCCTTGTTCCTGCATACTTTGCAGTTGCAAAGGTATTGGATGCCTTAACACCATCACCATTCAATCTGTATGCAAACAGTGTGGTGATGTTCTTGAACAGGTCACGAAGACCTTTTAACTTTTCACTGGTGTAATCATAACCAAAGATTTTCATAGAATTCTTCTGAAAATCTGCATTTGTTACTTCAAACACTTCCCCTTCAATGCCCCAATCAAGTTCAAGTGGCATTGTTGCATAACCCCTGTCAGACAATGTTGCAGTTGCAGTTGCAAGTGAAACAAAGTTGATATATGCACCAGGAAGCACTTTGTTCTGAACAGTAAATGTTCCACCGCCTAAAGCCATTTTACTTCACCATTCCTTTCATAAATTTTTCAATCATGTCATCCACTTCTTCAATGGACTTTTCTGAACCATCAGTCCAAAGGGCATTGATGACATCATGTCTGTTGTAATATTTGTTTGATGCAAGAATCTGTTCCTTGCTATACTTGGAAACAGCTTCCTGCACAACTTCTTTCTTTGCCATTCTTTCACCTTATCCTTTCACATCAGTGCTATAATCATAAGATTCCATTGTAGGTGTTCCTTCCTGCATCTTATACATGAACATGTCATAGTTCACAAAAAACGAAAGTACACCATCACTTGTTTCACTACTCATATTTGTTCCCCTGCACAAATCACCATCAACTGTTATCAGTTCCAGGCATTCAAACAACCTTTCCCTGACTTCATTGATTTCCTTGTTCTTTTCTTCACCTTTTGGAAAATAGTGAATGCAGAACTGATTCTTTCTGAAATATCTTCTTCCAAGGAACTGTTCATTTGTAGGATTCAGACATAAAATGGAAAAACAAGGTTCATTCAAACCTTGTTCAACTGATTCAGTATAAATTTCATAGTCATCACCAAATTCAGCATTGATTGCAACACTGATTCCATCAATGATTTTGTTTATCATCTGAAAACTTCACCCAACTTTCTTTTCAGTTTGTTTTCAAGAATCTTTGCAGCATCACCCTGAACTTCCTGTTCTGAAATGGTCAGCATAAATTTTCCTTCAACCCATCCTTCATGATTCCTGGTTCTATGACCAAATTCCACATAAGATGCATATTCAACTGGATTCACCACTTCAATAACATAAGTATTTCCATAATGATTCACACGCAATGAATCAGCATAAGCCTTTCCACCTTGTGTTTTTCCACCAGTCCAACCCCTGCGAAGTGTACCGCCTTTTTTTCCTGTGCTTGCAGGATATTGTCCAACAGGTGTCCTTTTGATAACCTTTGCAAGCAACCTTGCAGCCAGTTCTTTTGCACAAGATTCAATGAAGTCATTGATTTGGTCATCATTCAATGATGCTTCCATCTTCCTTCTGAACTCTTGCAATTCCCTAAAATCGACATTTCCACCGCTTGCCATTATGCCCACCCCTTAAAGATTTCAACCACTATTTCCTGGTGTGTGCTATAAGTTGCAGGAATACCACTGGACTTATAATCTGTGGTGACACCATTCTGTGTGATTGTTAGCTTTGAACCAGGCTTGACAACAATTTCAGGTGCAAGGAATACTTCTGTTACTTGGACAAGTGCGGATGCAGCATTTTCATTTGGATTTGTATTGTTGATTGTCTTGAAAGACAATCTGCAAGGAATATCTTCCTGAACAATCACATCCTGAAAACCTGTTGATTTGTTATCTTTTTGAACTTTTTGGTGTTCAGTAATTGTGCACGTTCCTTCATACATGGATTCAATTGCTTTTCTTGCTTTTTTCACCATCTTATTTTTCTGAAACATATCAAATCACCTTCCCCTTGATTCATCAGATAGTTCACCAGTTGATTGAACCTGGATTCATCAGATGACCCTGCATCAAAATTGATTTGAGTGTCACCTTCTTTGATGCTTGTGATAGCACCATCCAAGTCAAGTTCACCAATGTTCAACTGTCCAGTCTGTTTTTTTGTGAACAAAAATTCACCACAAATCCTGTCAACCGCTGCATTAAATAAACCATCAGGGATTGAATCAGTGTTGCAAAAATTCTTGATGTGATTTTCAACTTTTTGCATACAAAAACATAAAACCCAACCATCATCTTCTTCCAGGTTATACCCAAAAGAAACCAGTCTTTTCAGAACCGCTTCATAGAATGGTTCTGAAAGACTGGTGTTGTTCATAATAGTCAGGATGTTTGCAAGAACTTTTTGAATCATTTCATTCATTCAGCAACACCCCTTTCATCAATTAACCCTTGGAAACAATCTTGCAAAGTGCAATTGCCTTGTGTGGAATTGCCTTTGTACCATCATTGATGATGTTCCAGTTTGTTCCAGTTGCAAGGTCAGTGTTGGAAGCAGATGCAGTGATGGAAGCAGGTTTCTCAAAGGAAATACCATCAACACCACAAATGAATCTGTCACGCACATAAAGTGTGTCCTGACCACCATTTGTTTTAGGGTCACGGCTCATTTCATAAGGAACTGCATCACCAATGTCATCCAGGGTGATTGAACCATTACCAAGAACATAAGTGGTGTATGCAGTGTATGCTTCAACACCTTCTGCTGCTTCAACTTCTGTTGCAGGCATGTTGTCATCAATAAGAACAGTTCTTCCATTCCAAGTTGCAAGTGCAAGTTCTCTTTCAATACCATCTGCATCAGTCTGTGTCATGTACTTCAACAGCTTGATGTTTTCAAGGTTTGTTGCAACTTCACTGTGCATGATGACAAGTTTGAAGATGTTCTTGTTGTCACCGCCTGCTTTCTGAATTGCCTTGTTTAAGGTTGTAGAACCAACAAGTGCTTCATCACCAGTGTTTCCAGTGATGTCATAGACATGCTTTTCAAGGAATTCCTTTGCTGCCTTTTCAGCAACACCAGTTCCAGTTGCTTTCATGCTGAAAACACCTGAAAGGATTGCAAGCATCATTGCCTGCTTAACATCCATCTTGTAGTCAGCAATCTGTGCAGCAACATTGTCCATGAAATCAGTACCTGCTGTGATGTTCTTGCTGAAAGACTTTTCAGTCCAACCATCCATTCTGCTTGCCACAATGAATCCCTGTTCATAAGTGGTTGTGTTGCTGCTTTCAATGTCATGTCCACCATCATTGTTCTGACTGGTAGAACCATCAATTCTGCCAAAATAAGGAACTCTTGCATAAAGAGAACCAGTCTGATTTGCAAGGGCATCATGTGCATTCTGATTTGTACCAACTGCACCACTCTTTGCAAGTTCGTTTTTAGTTACATTAGGAATTCGGTCAACATACTTGCCGAATGCCTGGGGATTGAAACTTTTGGAATCAAATTTTGCCATTTTGTTTCACCTTTTCCTTTCATAAAATAGTTTTTGTGTTCTTGGTGCTTTAGATTTTTGCATCAGGATTTTCAGCAAGATATGCCATCATTTCAGAATAGGTCATCTTGGAAGTATCAACCCCATGGTCACCTTCTTCATTTCCTGATTCACCAGGTTTTGCACCTTTCACCTGGGTCTGCTTTTTAGCAGTAAAAAGGAACTTTGTGTCATCTGCCTTGGTAAGTGCTTCAATCTGTTCTGCAAGACCTTTCACTGTGCCATCATCAGCAAGTTCAGCCTTGTCCAAATCTTTCAGGAAAGGAACAACAGCCTTTGCATTGATTGCACCTGAACTTGTCAGTGCAGCTTCAACAGCAGCATCAACCTTCATTTTCTTGATTTCAGCAGCGTGTGCTTCATCTTTTGCTTTATTGTCAGCCTGCAATGTTGCAATCTGCTGTTTCATTGCTTCCACATCACCTGTGGAATTCTTCAAGGTTTCAAGCTGTCCATCCCTGTCACGAAGGTCAAGTTCCAACTTCTTTTTTTCGTTGTTCACTTCATCAAACCTTGTCTTTGGGATGAAACCTTTAAGTTCTTCCTGGGAAGCAGCTTCACACTTCTTTGCAGTTTCTTCATCAATTCCTAACTTCACAAATTCTTCTTTTTTCATTTTTCAATACCATCCTTTCTTCAAAAACATTATTTTTTCATGGTTCAGTCCATGTCCATTTGAACTTGTTCTTTTACATCTGCAATCCTAAAAAGATGACCTTGGATTGAAACCCAAAAGATTCTTTGTGATTGTGTCTTTTTATGTCATACACCAGGACAATAAAAAATTAGCCTTGCTGAAAGGAAGTTACTTCTGTGTCACCCCTGCACATTTTCTTCTTCATAGATTTTTCAGCAAGTCTGATGTTTTACCGCATTAAAAAAGCACCCTTTTCAGGTGCTTTTCTTAATCAACCATTTTGTCAGGTTGATTGTGTTCCTTCATCCAGGCTTCAAATTCTTCTTTGACTTCCTGTGGGGCATTTTCTTTCAAATGCCAGTTGTCAGGTTCAGGAACAAAATATTCACTTGTAAAAAATGTAGGCATCATAAAAGACCACATCCTTTCAATAATTCTTCCAGTTGCTTTCCAAATTCTGCTGCAACAGGTCTTGGATTCTCTGAACACATCCATTCACAAAAGCATTCTGCAAACCATTCCATTGCATCCTTTGTGGCATAACCACTGACTTGTTTGTATGTGTCACTAACTTTGAAGCCTGCTGCTTTCATGACCTTTGGTCTTAAATAAGCAGAAACTGCTTTTGGTTTCCAACCATTCATTCCAACAGCTTTCATTGTGTTGGTCAAATAGTCATCAACCGCATGTCCAAGTTCGTGCATCACAATGGAATCATATCCAACCCCTTGTGGATGGAAACCTGCTGCCTTGTCAGATTCAAAGGATTTTATCAGTTTTGATTCATCCTTGAACCATTGTTTGTTGACTGTTATTCCACCATTTCCAAATCCCCATGAACACTGTGCATAGGTTGTTCCACTCAATTTTGCAGAATTGATAGAACACAACTGACCCTTCAACGAAGGATATTTTGCAAATAACTGTTCATGTGTTTTGTAAATGGACTTTGCAACAGGAAGGTCAACACCTTCAAGTGAAAGTGAATCATCAGACCGCCATGGTTTCCCATTTATTTCCCTATGCAAGAACCAATCCTGGTCTTTCATGAACTGTTCAACATCAGGGATGCTTGTACAGTCATCAACTGACTTCACATTTGTTTCAGGTTTATCTTTCATTATATCATCAGGAACAACTGGTTTCAAATCTTCTGTATGACTATCAACAAATGACTTCTGCCATTCAGGATAGGTCATATCAGATGGAACATAGTATGTTTTACCATCTTCACCCCTTGCTGCCCTTTCACCGCTTCTGCCCCATTCATCATCAAAGTATGGAACAGTTGTTGACCTGCACCAAACATGAAAAGGTGGTGCAGTGACACCAGGTTCAAAGTCCTTCATAGGGAAGTGCTGTCCATCCATGTTCTGACATATTTCAGAAGTGTGACTGTCCAGTGTTGCGACAATCTCAAATTCTTCCACATCCAGGTCATTGAATGCATCCTTCTGTGCAGCACTGGAAATGAATGCCTGTTCAGTCATCACAAGTCTTCCTGCTGCATACTTTGCATTTTTGGTCTTGTCTGCAACATACTTTGACAAAGTTCTGATTGCTTCATCAGGTGCTTTTCCCTGAATGATTGTCCTGGTCAGTTGCTGATGCAGTTCATTGACCATTGTTGTCTTTGATTGCCACACCCTGTCTGAAAAGGTCTTTCCATCTGCTGCCCAAGGTTTTGAAATAATCTTTTGCAGCTTCCTTTCATCAATCTGACCGATTTCCCAACCAATATTGAAACCCTTCTGCACTTCAAAACATGTGTGATAATATCCTGTCTGATAAAGGTGCTTGACCATACCATCCAGGGAATCAAGTTCATTGCCAAAAGCAACTTCCAATGATTGCTGTGTCCGAAGTTTCAAGGCTTCCAGTCTGCTGATGTGGAATCTTGCAGATGCATTTTCCAGTTCCTTCATCCACTGCTGATTCATTGCATTCTGCTGTCCATATTTGATGTATTCCTGGACATCCCATTGCAATTCTTTCAGTTCAGCAGCAGACAACTGTTTTCTTGCTTCTGCCATTGTGATTCCATTGTTCTTTGCATATCTTGAATACCAGGATTCAATCTGTGCCTGAATCTGTCTTTGTGCCTTGTCAAATGCAGGTTCAATCTGATGGAAGGTTCTTTGACCATAAGCATTGTTTGCTGCTTCAAGGTCTGAAAATCTTTTCTTCCAGTATGCAGATGACTTTTTCTTCTTTGCCATTATTCATCACCTGCACCTTCCTGTCCTTCTTCATCAGCACCAGGAACATTCTGACCTTGCATCATACCAAGACCAAATTCTTCCATGTTCTTCTGCTTCTGTTCATCCAGTCTTTCCAGTTCTGCCTGAACATCATCAACCCAAGGATGCTGTGCAACAAGTGTTTCATCACTGATGATTCCAACAGACTTGCTGATGTTGTCAATGACTTCACCTTCATTCAGCATCATATCCCTGTTGAATATGATTTCCACTTCTTCCTGTTCAAAGTCACCCATTCCAATGTTGAAAAGGTGCATATTCAAGAACCAAAGAAGTTCTTCAAAGGATGCCTGATATTCAGTTTCCATTCCATTTGCATCCAGGTCAATGTCAGAATACATTGATTGAATGTTCATTTGGTTTGGTGTTCCACTCATTCTGTCATCTTTTGCATCATATCCCATTGCATTTTCAATGATTGCCTTTTTGAACAGTTCAATGATGGACTTGTAATTTTCAGAATTGACTTCCACTTGAAGTGTTCTGACATCACCGCCTGCACCATCCACTGTTCTGACCTTCACTGCACCATAGGTTGCAAGGTTCTTTCTGAATTCACCAAGATTTTCACCATCATAGTTCACAAGAACCAAAATTGTGTTCCTTGTGTCTTCTTCCATCTGATTTTGGAAGTTGGATTCAATCAGGTTCAGACCATCCTGCAAGGACTTCACCATTTTAATCAATGGAATTTCCTTGTTGTTATACTTGAAAGGAATCAAAGGAATCTTTGTCCAGTTGAATCCCTGGTCTTCAATGCTGAAATATGGAACATGCTGTTCACCATCAGGTTTCAGTGTTTCGCTGTCAGTCAATTCAAAATAAGAAACCCCTGATTCATCATAGACTTCAACCTTTGTGATGATTTTTTCTGTGTCACCCACATATCCAACCACTTCATAGATTCTGATGAAATATTCCAGTTCAGTGTGTTCTGCATCCTTCCACCCTGGTATGATTTCCCAAGGTCTGAACCGCTTGAAGATGAATTCCCCTTTGTCATTATACATAGGGAACAACCAACCAATTCCACAATTCAGGGAATCTTCCCCAACTACTTTCAATGTTCGCATGAACCGCTTGTTCAAAAACTGTTTCAGAATCTTCAAATATGCTTCATTGTCACACTGGATGGTGAAAGGTTGACCCAACAGATAGTTGGATTTCTGAATGACCATCTTTTTATACTGATTGTCAACAATTCTGTTGTTCGGAAGATTCTTGACCACTTCCAGTTCACCATCTTTTCCAATGACTGTCCTTTCCCTGGACAGGATGTCATGACATCCATCAAAGTATTTTTCACCATCAAGCATTTCTTTTCTTCTTTGCGATTGCTTGAATTTTTGTATTTCCTTCACAATGAACTGTTCATCAGTCAACTTGGATGCTGCATTGACATTGACCAGTCTTTCAAGTTTTGCTTTGAAGGATTCAGCAAAATTGAACATCATTCTTCACCACCTTTCTTCATCATAGTGCATCCACCTTTGCAAATGCTTCTGCCAGTTTTGGGAACTGGTATGCAATCCAGTCCACTATTTCTTCATTTATGCCCCAACTATCAGCACCAAGACCTGATTCAAACAGGAATGCATGAACCAGTTCATGTCTGATGACCTGCTGTCTGTATTTTTTCAGGTCAGCAAGTGAACCAGGGCAATCCTGGAAGGTGTCAATGACAATCTGTTTTGTGGAATGGTCACAATAACCATCACCATTGTTCAAATTGTCATCCTTCACCTTGTTGGATTCTGTTATTGTGTACTTTGTACCTAAAACATCAACTGTCACTGTTTTTCACCTTCCCTTTTCCAAACACGCAAAAAAGACCCCTTTGCAGGGGTATATTTTTAATCAAAACTGAATGTTTGTCCTTTGTTTATTTTTTCAGCAATTCCAGTTGTTGCATCAGGTGCATCATCATGTGCATTCTTTCCTTCTTTCTGATACCTGGACATTGCTTTGTAATATTCAGGAAATCTGTCCATCCAGTTGACAGGGAAATAAATATGATTCATAACCCATGTGCTGTTGGACAATATTCTTGATATTTTGTTTTTAGACTGGAAGAATGGATTGATGATAGTTCTATTTGAATGGTAGGTGTTCCGCAATATTGATTCCACATTTCTTGCAAATCCCCTTCCACCATTGTTTGATTCTATATCAGCATCATTCACCTGGTCTTCATAAAGCATTTTTGCAACAGCAGGTTCTGTGATTTCCATTCCATCCTTTGTGTAAATAACATTGATGACATAGGCTTCATGATTATATTCAACATAATCAATACTGCACAAGTAGTCATCACCTGTGTCAGCAGTATCTGTGTAATTCTTAACAGCAGAATAAACAGGTCTTCCTGCTGCATCTTTTGGAAGTTCTGTATATGTCTTGAATGACTGATACAATCTTCCTTTTATATCAATAGGATTCTGTTGATAGTTTGCTTCTGCAATTTCAACACCCATTGCTTGAATCTTTGTTTCATAAGATTCTTTTGAAAGGATTTCAGGACATAGCATTGAACCATCTTCCTGAACCGCTTTATATTGAACAACTTTGACTTTATCACCATACTGTTCAATGATTCTTCCTGCCAAATCCAAGCTGTGCCATCTTGTCATGACTATGATGATTTTTCCACCTTCTTCAAGTCTTGAAAGCATTGTATCTGTGAACCATGTCCACTGTTTTTCAAGTGTGTCTGCATTATTTGCTTCCAGTGCAGACTTTATCAGGTCATCAATAATCATAATTGTTGCACCAAAACCAGTTGCAGTTCCTGTTGGTGATGTTGCCAAATAATTGTTGTACCCATTTTCAAGTGACCACATATTCATTGCACCATCACCCCTTTTTATGTTTACACCAGGGAAGATGTCTGAATATACAATTTTGTTTTTATCAGCTTTTATTTCCTGAATGGTGTTTCTGACACCTTTTGAAAAGTTAGTTGATAAAGTTTCATTATATGAACCAGTCATGATTTTTTGTGTTTGGTCATTACCAAGAACCCATTCAACAAAATTTCCTATGGTTCTTGATTTTCCATGTCTTGGTGGCATATTTACAACTAAAATATCATGTTGGTCTGTTGGTTCAATAAACTGTTGAAGGTCATCACAAAAATTATGCAAAAATGTTCTGTCACTCTTGTAAAAGTCAGGTGCTTTGGTCTTGCAATATGTCCAAAATTCCCTTTTTGACAGTTCACATTTTGCAGCCTGAATCAGTGATTTATTCTTCATTTTCAATAATCTTTCTTAATTCATCAGTTGAAAGACCTGCAAATGGATTGTTTGTATTCAATTCACCTTCAACAGAAACATCCCTTTTATCTCTCCATTGTTCAGGTCTTCTGTTCTTCAACCAAAATATTTGTGCTGTGGTGTCAGGAACAACTTCTTTTGTGACTTCTTTTGTTGGCATCAGTTCATATTGACCAGTTTCAGGATTGAAAATCTTTTCCCTGGTCACTTCCTTGTATGTATAACCCAAGGCTCTTTTCAATAAGGCATTTTCAACTTGAATGTCAACAACTTCTTTTCCCCTTTTTAGGGTGAGAGAAATGGGAGTATATTTATTTTTCCAGTCTGTCAATGTTCGTCTGTTGATTCCCATATTATGGGCAATTTGTTCTTCTGTCAGTCCATCTCTTGCCCAGGCTTCCAGTTGAAGCAAACCTTCTTCTGTCAACCATTCTTGATATTTTCCTTTTGCCATTCAAAGGTTCACCCCTTCCTTTCATCACATAAGAAAAGCACCTTGGAAACTGGATGGTGTTTCCTTGGATGCTTTCGATTGACCTAACATTTCATGTTATAGTTTACTATAACATGACAGTGGGATTCAAGCGGACTGTGGCAGGAACTTTTCTTCAAATGCCTGCAAAGCTGCAATATGTATTTCCTTCACATAATCATAAGAAAAACACATTGCCTGTGCTGCTTTTTTCAAATTCTTTCCGTCAACATACACGATATACAAAACTTTCTGATGCTTGCTGTCTTCAATCTGATGAATCTGATTGATGATTTTAACCCTTGTCAATGCAAGATTGTCCTTCATCTGCTGCAATTTTTCTTCTTCTTCAAATATCTGACCGAAGATTTTTGCAAATTTATCAGGTTCAGGTGAACTTTGCACCCTTTCCTTGTCATATCTGATTCCTGCTACACCTAAAGAATCCCTTAATCTTTGAATATATTCTTCCTGGTTCAGAATGTCATTTCTTTGTTCCTTTATCTGCAACAAATATTCTTTTGCTGTCACATTTCACACCTTCTTTCTAATTCAAGAAGTCAACATCTTGAATTCAACATCTTGATTTCAAGAAACCCTTTATTTTCAAGGCTTTGAATCACTTTGACCTTTTGAAAAGTCAAGATGTGATGTGTTTTTACTATTATAAGTATTTTTTAGAAAATCATTAAATTTTAATGATTTTATTCTTTTATATATCCTTAAATAGAAAACATCTTGACATCTTGACTTTTCCAGTAAAATCAAGGCTTTCAGGCTTTAACATCTTGACTTTTATCTTGACTTTTTACCTATACATCTTTTACTTTTGATGCATACATGTCAGCAGTGTGAGTGAACAACACTGACTGATATTTCCTGATTGCTCTGTCAAATGCATCCCAATCATCAGTGACATAAGCACCCATGTGAAATCTGATGCACAACATTTCTTCTTCTGTCAGGGTCATCACCTGTGACAGCATCATCACCGACTTGTCACCATGACCTTTGAACATAGGTGCAGGATTGTATGTCCACTTTGGGTCTTTACTAATAGGTGAACCAGTTCCCATGACCACCACATCAGATGCATTTTCATCCACATAGTCATCCAGTTTGCACACATCATGAAGCATCCCAACAATATAAGGTGATTCAGGTCTTGACCATGGAATGTCAAACTTCTGTGTCATTTCCACAAGAACCTGTGCTGTCATGAAGCTGTGTTCAAACAATCCACCAGTATGATTTCCATGATGCTTGATTGCAGCAGGCTTGACAAAGAAACCATTGTTCACCAACCAGTCAATTGTGTCCACATTTATGATAGGTTTTCCACCAACATTCATGAAATCAAGAAATGTGTCTATCTGAATTTTATTGTTCATCATTTTCACCTTTCCCTTCCTGGAAGAACACTGCACTTTCAGTTGTCAGAAGAACTGGTGGAACAGCAGCACCTTGGATGTAAAGATAAACCTTTCCACCATTGTTCTTGATGTTTTCCAAGTCCTGTTCATCCATTTCCCAACAGCATTCAACACCCTGTTCATTGTTCATAACATTTGTGTATCTTGTCACTGGAAGGTCTTGACAACCTTCCAGTGTGTAAACTGCATTTGTTGTTTCTGTTCTAACTGGTTTCATTTATTTGAATTCCTTTCCTGTTTTCTTATCCTTGAAGGTGATTCTTCCGACCACTTCAAATCCTGCCAGGTGTGCAGCTTCCCTGATAATGTGCATCAGATGTCTGATTTTTCTTTCCTGTTCAGATTCTTCCTTGACAATTTCTTTCATGCCATAATATGCAGTTGGGTCAGGATAACCTTCATTGTTGTACTTATTCATTTTTCTGAAATTTCACCCCACATTCCTGATAAATCAGGTCTGCAAATTCTTCCAGTGTCATGTCACCATTCTGAAAATCTGTATAGACATCAATCATTGCTTCACAAAATTCAGGAAGTCTTTTCTTCATGCCCCAACCATATTTTTCTTTCATGACCTTCACTGGAATTCCAAGCAGAAGAATCATTGCTGCATCCACCGCTGCTTCTGTTGCATCCTGCTTCATCTTCTTGATGTCAGACTGCTTCATGTTGAAGACTGGTTCATGTGTTACTGGAAGACCTTTCTTCTGTGCCATTCTTCTTTGCTGCCTGTTCATATTACTTCACCACCAAATCATCAAAAACAACTGGAATCATCTGTTTGAAATCTTCAAGCAGGGGAACTGTCACTTCAAGCATTTGTGGATGTGGTTTCCCTGTTGTTCCCAAAGCACGAAGTTTGAAAAAGTGTCGCCATTCACGAAGATTTGCAGTCATGACCACTTCTGTCTTCAAACTGTTTGGAAGAACCGCCCTTGCTTCCTGTGGTGTCAGACCAATATCAAGCAGTTTGAAATAAGAATCTTCACATGCTTTCATGGTTTCCTTCCATGTGTTCCATCCTGCTGACTTATAGTCCAGGTATTCAGGAATGATGAATGTGATTTCAGAACCAAAATCATCCTTTGAATAATTGCAGTATCTTGTTGATTCCTGGGCAAAGGATGCAAGTCTGTGTCTGACCAGTTCATGACTGATTCCCCTGTCAACAACAAACTTTACTGTGACAGATGCATGTTCAAGCATTGCTTCATGTCCTGACTTGATAAGGGATGCAACCATCTTTGCAGCAGAACCTTCCTGAATCTTTCCTTCTGACTTGTAACAAGTTCTTGCAACCTGTTCAATCTTTTCCAAAATTTTCTGTCCATCAAAATCATTGTAAATCTGTGTATATGCTTTAATTGCCTGCATTCTGTTCACCTATCCTTTCAAAAGTTCTTTCAATTTTCTGTTTCATAACCTGCTGAACCTGGTCTTCACATTCCATCAGGTGAATCACCTGGTCAAGAACCAGTTTCACATCTGCCAGTTCTTCAAAGATGTGTTCTTCCAGTGCTTTTGACTGACCATTCAGATGCAACAGGTTGTCCAAGTCCACATTTCCTGTTCCACTTGGTCAATGCCTGGGTCAGTTCTGCCATTTCTTCAATCAACTGATTCTTCTGACCTTCCAGTCCAAAGTGTTCAGCAATCTTGAATCTTGGGTCTTCTTCCTGATAATGCTGCAACATATTCTGATAGTTTGCAGCTTTGTCCAGGTCTTCCTGACCATTCTTCTGTTCATGTCTGTACTGGTATTTATAAGAATTCAGTTCACAAAATGCTTCTGTTTTCTCATAACCAAATTTTTCAAGCATTTCTTCAATGCATTCTTTTCTTCCTGGGATGTTATAGTGTCCAGGATGAATCACATTTGACATCATCAATCACCTTCCCCTTCATCATCAGGTTTATTTTTTGTTGACTTCTTTTGTGCATTCTTCTGACTTTGAATCAAGAAAGAAAAAAGTGGATTCACTTGTTGCTGTTGTGGTTGCATTAAAACCATAAGAACACCCATTGCACATTGAACCGCAAGGTTCGGATTGTGACATTCATTTAATGCTCTTGTATATGATTTCAAATAAATATCAGTTGCAAGGTCAATTCTGTTTTCATCCATTTCATTCACCACCCTTCTTTTCATCAGACCAGTCAAATTCTTCACCACACTTTGAACACCGCTTTGGTCTTTTGTCATAGATGTGTTGTGGATTCCTTATCAAAGGAAAATGGACTGGTTCTTTGCAGTTCGGACAACCAAGGTATGAATCACCGAAGTTGTCAACAATGTCTGTTGGTTTTACCAAGATACATCATCGCCCTTCTGTATATTTTCAAGATACATTTATGTCAAAAAATTTTGGAAGCATCACTTCAAACATTGCTTCAAAAATAGGAACTGCAATTGAATTCCCTGCCTGATGATACAATGTTCTGTTCATCTTCCCTTCTTCAACATTACAAGTTGATTTTGCTGCAAGAAAATCTTCATCTGAATATCCCTGCAACCGCCAACATTCCAGTTCAGTCAAATATCTGTATTTTCCACCACCAAGGTCAATGACTTGTGCAGGTGTTCTGTCCTGTCTTGTTGTGATTGTATTTGCATATTCTTTGATTATGGTTGCCCTTCTTATTCCCTTTTTACCTATTACAGAATAAACACTTGGCTGTGTTACCAAATAACAATCATCAACCTTTTCTTCCAAGAACTGCTTGATGTTTTTCATAAATTTTCTTTTCATCATGCCAAAATCAAATGCTTCATCATCCAAAACAGAAACTGTGAAAACCCTTTGTCTTGCCTGTGGAAGTCCAAAATCCCTTGCATCCAAGACTTCATAATTGTTTGTATATCCAAGCATCTTCATATATGAAAGATACTTTTCAAAATTATGCTTCATGTGCTTTGACAAAACATTCTTCACATTTTCCCAAATGACAACCTTTGGTTTCCATTCACCCATCTGTTCAATGATGTGAACTGTTTCCCACATAAGTGATGACCTTGTTCCTGAACCTTCATCACCACCTTTTCCTTTGTTGATTCTTCCTTCTGCTGCTGTTGCTTTTCCCTGGTGTCCTGCAATACTGAAATCCTGACAAGGACTTCCATGAATCAGGATGTCAGGTTTCAGATTCCATCCAACAACCGACTGTGTTTTATATGCCAATTCATCAGCAAACATTGCATTGTATGACCTGACCGCCTTTTCATCAATTTCCACATAGTCAATGGATTTCACTGGAACACCAAGGTTCTTCAATGCAACCCTTGGTGAACCAATTCCACCGAACAGTTCAAGAATCTGCAATTTCTGTTCTTCCATGTATTAGTTCACCGCCTTCTGAAATAATCTGTATTTTTTCTTGTTGATTGTCTTGTTCACAATCTTATAGTTGAATGTTTTCACCATCTGCCTGCTGAACTCAATCTTTGACAATGCCTGCAAGGATTCTGACAGACAGAATTCCTTGTATCTTTCATAAACCGCTGATGTTGGTTCATTTTCCAGTTCAAAGTCTTCATCTTCACAATCCTTGACGAACATCAGAAGTGGATTGTTTCTTTCTTCATATTCTTCAAGTTCTTGCTGCATTGCTGCTGATGTGGTAAAGTTCTTTGTTTCAAGAACCCTTTTCAATCCCTGGATTCCAAGCTGAATCAGATATTCCATGGATTCCTGACCTTTCAATTCTTCTTCAATTCCTGGTTTGAAATTTGGGTCATCAGACTTGAATTTTGCATTGAATGGAACAATGACAAGTCTTCTCATAATTGCTTGTGAATCAGAACCTTTTCCCATTCTTGGAATGTTATTTGCTGAAAACAGCAGCTTGCAGAATGGTTTGAAGTCAAACTTTGGTTGTCCTTTCTGTTCTGCATCAATGGTTTCACCAGTGACAATTTTCTTGAAAACCGCTGTGTCTGTGACAAACTCATTTGAAATATCATCACCAATGTTTGCCAGTTTTCCAAACATCATGACTGTGCTGAATCGGTCACCCAACTTTTTCAAGTCCAGTGATGAAATATTCTTTTCAGACATAAGGTTTGAAAGGGTCTTCAAATATGTACTTTTTCCATTGCTACCTGTTCCAGTCAGGATGAATGCCTTTCCACCTGCAAGTGTGTTTGACCTATACATGCAAGCACCAACAATTTCTTCAAGCAGTGCCCTGATTTCTGCATCCTTGCAGGACACATTGTCAAGCATATTGTCAATCACTTCACTGGATGCTTGCTTGTTAAAATCCCAAGGAATCTTGTTTGTGATGACCACATCAGGTGTGAAATCTGAAAAAGAATCTGTCACAACATTATAAAGACCATTTCTGAATGCTATCATGCAGGCAGGTGCAGCCTTTACATTATCCCTGATTAAAATATTCAGGTATGCCATGACTTCTTGTCTTTTTGCTCTGTTCAACTGTGGAAGGTGCTGAATCATTACTGCTTCAATTTCTTCCTGCCCTGACACATAAATTCCATCTTTATACATGTGAAGCTGACCATTCAATCTGATGATGTGATGGTTGTTCTTCAAGAACACTGCAAACTTATCAAAAAGAAATGTTGTTCCTTTGTAGAAAATAGGCTTGCTGAATGCTTCATCACGCATGATGACTTCCAGTTCTTCATCAGACAAAGGTTCTTTCAGGACATATTTGTTGATTATCCGCAACACATCCCTTGCTTCTTCCTTTTCAAAATCTGCTGACTGCAAGGTCAGGATGTAATTGAACAATGCCTGGTTTCTTCCATCACCTGCATCCATGTCCAGGAATTCTGCTTTTCCTTTGACTGGAAGCATCCACTTTGGAATTTCCTGATAGACTTCACCATCTTCCTGATAGATGTCATAAATGACTTCCCTTTCCTTTCCGTCATATTTCAATATTTCATAGGAATTTTTGACACCAACCTTGATGTCTGCTGTCAAACCAATTGCCAGTTTGCAATGTGTGAAGCATTTTTCCACACCTGCATTCTTGAACAAAAAGTGCTTTCCCCTGGTTGTTGCGTAAACCCTACAATTCAACTGCAAGTCTTCCACAATATTCATCAACACTTCTGACTGTTCAAAGTCATCAATGTCAACCAGGATTGTTTCTTCATCCAAAATTCCTGCAAATTCAGGAAGTGACTTGACTTGTTCATAAGTCTTGAAGTCTGTTCTGTTTTTAAATTTCTCTATGCACTTTTTGTCCTTGGTTTCAACATAACCTTTGAAAAACATCCTTCATCACTTCCTTTGCTCTAATATTTCCAAGTGCTTCAAGAACAAATCCTTCTGCCTGATGCTTCTGTTGAAATCAGACATGCATCCTGCATATACTGCTTTGAGGTGTTTGTTCTGTTCTTTTATGTCTGCCAGTTCATCCTTGGTCAATGGAACACCATTTGGATGTTTCCTGGATTCAATGATTGCAGTTGTGTCTGCAATCTTCTGTTTATATTCAACAGCTTTCTTTCCTGAACTGATTCTTTTTTCTTCCAGTTCATTCACCTTGTCCTGAAAGAACTGCTGCATGGTCTGCATTATTTCTTCCCTGTGTTCAAAATCCAGGTCAACAACCTTCAACAGTTTTTTCAATCTTGCCTGGGATGTTGGAAAGAATGCATCCATACGAATATTCATTTGTCCATTGTCATATTTGATTTGTATATCCATCACATCACCCCAAAATCTTCTAATCTTTTATTTGCCATGTCCACATACCATTGCTTGTCCAGGTATGAAGGACATCTGACATCAGCCATGTCTTCATTGAAGATGAAACAGTGTTCAGGACTGGATGCAATCTTTTCAGGCTTCCCTGTTCTGATTGATACCTTCTTGACACCTGCATCTGTTTCCTTGGTTGAAGCGAACACCCTGATGCATTTTTCTTTTATAGGTTCATCACCATGCAGGATGGTGGAATATTTATTTGTTATCTTTGTGACCATCTGAAATTCTTTCAGGTCATCACATTTGTTGATGAAGTTTTCCACTGGAACACCTTTGGTCATATATTCAACCAAGGCATGATTCACAATAGGGAAATCCCCATAATCAAGATTTGACAGCTTCTTCACATAAGCACCTTTTGACTTGATATGTCCATCAGGTGCAACAATGATATAGTTGTTCACATCCTTCTGAAAAACTTTTCTGTATTCATCAAATTCCAGTGTAAGACCAGTTCTTTGTTCCCATTCATAAGCAATGTCATCAATCTTGTTGAACCATTCATCTTCATCCTGTCCATCAGGCATCTTTATCAAAATACCATCTGTGTTGGACTGAATCAGTTGTGCATAAGGTTCAATATGTTCTATAAGGTCAAGAAGAAGAATCTGACCATAGACACAAACTTTGTTTGACATCAAAGGGTCATACAAATCATTGTTCTTGTCCTTCAATACACCATAGGTTGAATTCAACACGATTTTCAGAACCGCCTGCAATGGGTCTTTCTTCTTTTTCAGTTCCAGTCTTTCATGATAGATGTCCACAAACTTTTGTGGGTCAACAATGTTCCTGCTGTGCAGATTGTATCTAATCATCAATGATGGATAAAGTGAAGCAACATCCATCATCAGAAAATATCCTTCACCGCTGTATTTTTCCAAAGCACCATGAACACCACCCCATGCAAAAGTGTGTGGACACCCTGCAACCATCACTGAATATTGATTCTTTTCAGGCTTTTTCTTTCCTGGAACATGTCTGAAATAACATCTGTTGTCAGGATTTGAATACCAGTCAAGAACATCTTTGTATTTTTTCACCTGATTTGTGTCAGGGAAATCAATGTCAAATTCATCATTTCTGTCACCCTGTCTGTGTGCATCCAGGATGATTGCAGTCAACTGTGGTTTTGTTTTTGAAATCAAAGACAGGTCAAGTGGTCTTCCTTTGCAGGCAAGTTTCACAAGTTCCAACCTTCCATTGAATTCTTCTTTCCTTTGCAGGAACACTTCAACAGTTTGTTCCACATCATGAATACAATATTTCACTGTTTCATCAATTTCATCCTGTGTCAGTTTCCTGTCAATGTCGAATGGAACACCTGATTCTTTGATGTTGTTCCCCATACTTCCTTCAAACCATTTCAACCCTTTATCCAGGTTTAGCATCACATCATAATTGTTCAATGGTACATTGCGAAGCAGTGAAGAAAATTTCCATCCAGGTTGTCCTTTGATAATGATGAAATCATTGATTCTTTTTGGGTCAAATCCACAAAGGATTCCTTTCAAAATATACTGGTCATAATAATTTGAATTGAAACCAACCCAAATATCATTCTTGTTTGCCTGATATAAGGATTCAAGTTCTTCCTTGTTGTTGATGATGACATGCTGCTTCTTTTCATTCATGTCCAGGACAACAACCAACCAGTCATATTTGAAGACTTCAAAGTCATAAAACAGCATTTTCTTCACCTTCCTTTCAATCAGGTATCTTCCCAAGATACATTGATTTCAAAAAAATTTGCATCCTGGGAAGACCCTTGTGTCAATTACTCAAGAACAAATACATCTGTGATTTCAAAGTCACTGAAATCCTTGTTCTTCTTGTTTGCAGTGTACTTCAAACCATATTCAAAGTTATCTGCAACCGCTTCAAAGATGTCCATAAGCAATTCAGAATACTGCTTGTATGTCTTGAATTCAATGACAGGGGCATCTGCACCCATTTCTTCAACCATCTTGCGAAGCATTTCATTGTTGTTATGAATCTGAAATCCCTGTGTGACAACCTGATTATAGAAAATCATACTTCCCTTGTATTCACCATCAGAAACAATTTTGAACCAAATGCTGACCATAGGGTCACCCTTCTTGGATGCTTTCAGTTCCATCTGCTGAACTGCAACTTCATAATTGCCATGTGGAACTTCCTTATAATTGCCCTGACCGCCATTTGCAGCAGCTTCTTCAACATCCTTCTGCAATCCTTCTGTGTCAATTTCCTTATCCCATTTGCTGAACATATCCTGTGCCATAATTTTTCACCATTTTAACCTTTCTTTGTTTTAATTTAATGTTGCAACTACCAGGGCAAGTGCTTCTGCACTGTTGAACCCTTCCTTGATGTGGGCATCATACAGAACTTTGTTTGCATGTGCCAGTTCCTGTGCATCCTTGATGATGCTGTCTTCCTTGTTGACAGTCTTCTTCACAACATGCACTTTTCCTTCTTTTTCTGCTGCTTCAAGCAACATCTTCAATAATTCATCCATTAGTTTTCACCCCTTCTTTTTCTAACTCTTGTTTTTGGTGCAGGTGCTTCTTCCTGTGGTGCATCCTGCTGTGTATCTGATTCAGCAGAAGGTTCTGCTGTTTCATTTGATTGCTGTGCAGGTTCTGAATCCTGCTGTGCCTTGTCAGAATCGTCTGTGTCAGGCTTTTCTGTGTCAGGTGTAGATTTATCCACCTTTCTTCTTCCAGGCTTCTGTGTGGCTTCCTGTGTGCTTCCTGCTGCTTCATTTGCCTGTTCATATACATCCATCAAAGCATCCCATGAAAGGGGAATGGTTGTCTGACTGATTCCCTTCAATCTGCCACCGCCAAAGATGACTTCATTCTGCTTGAAGTTCAGTGTTCTGCTGTCATCATCTTCCACCACAACCCTTGCAACAATGTCAACCATTCCTGCAATTTTATTTGCAATAGCATCCTGGATGTTTGGTGCAATTCTTGTGATGTTCTGACCATTCTTCTTGGTGATGTCCTTGGAAATATCTTCATGTGATACAACCACAAGATTTTCATAGTCCAGGTTGAAAAATCTTCTCATTGTTGACAGATATTCTGTCTTGATAATATCCCAACCCTTTCCAAATCCTGAATCAGATTCATGCTGAATTCCAAGGGAATCATACATGAACACCCTGCACATTTCCCTGGTATCTTCCAACAGGTCAATGATGATAGTTTTGAAGTCATTCTGCTTCTTTTCCAGTTCTGCAATGGTGTCCTTGAAAACTTCCCATGCAAACTTTCTGTTGGTCATTCTGCCATTGACAGTGACTTCATCCTTGATGCTGACATAAGGCATTGTGACAAACTGGATGTTTCCATCTGTGTTCAGGTTCAGAGGATTTGGTGCATCATCAAGCATGGTTGTCTTTCCGCTGAATGCAGCACCATAAATCCAAATTTTTCTTTTCTTTGTTTCACTGATGTTTCTTCTTTCACTACTTGGTAAATTCATAAAATCAATCCCTTTCTGACAATAGTCTTTATATTCACAATAGTTGCATAACCAACTTGTGTTCTTTGGAAAATCCTTTGCTTCCAACATTCCTTTTGTTGAAAGAAGGAAGTTGATGACCTTTTCAGGCTCATATTCTATTTGAACCAGTTGTGGTTCTTTCTTTTCCAGTTCTTCCTGCAATCTTTGCCTGAACTGGAACAGGTCTTCTTTCTTTGATTGCTTGATATTCACCTTTGGCACAAACAGGAAGAACATGTTTCTGATGATTTTTCCTGGATTGTTCTTTTCAAAGAAATACTTGTATAAGTGAAGCTGTGGTGAATCCTTGTATTTGGTGACATTGTTTGAATATTTGAAATCATACAAGTCATAAACATTTGGAATGACCTGATGTTCACCACCAAGTTTCTGTTCTGTTTTTGCAGGTGCAAGCAGGTCAATGAAACCAATGAAGTCATCATCTTCAATTTTCACTTCATGTTCCCCTGATGGAATCATTGATGCTGCCTTTGGAATCATCACTTCAAGTTTAATTGCTTCATTGATGTGTGCATCACTTATGACTGGATATTGCATGAAATATTCATGAATTGCTGTCTGAACATCCTTTTCCAGTCCAGTGTGAAGTGCTGTTCCAAGAAACAATGCATTGTCTGCATTATCAGGTGGAATTGTTCTGATTTCCTGGTTGTATCTCAAATCATACCGATATGGACAGGATTCGAAGCATTCCACTTTGCTGTGTGACACAATCAAGTTGACCACCTTCCTTTCAATTTTTTATAATACTGACCACATGTGCATCCACTCTGAATCAGTTCAATCATAGTCTTGAAGGTTTCAAAATCATCAGGATAAAGAAGAATTGCAAAACCGCCTGCTTCATCAATCTTTTTCAGATTATAAAGTTGCAATTCACTTGGTTTTCCATTCTTTACCTTGACTTCAATCCCAAGGAACTTTCCATTGCAACATGCCAGGATGTCAGGGATGCCTGACTTTGTATATGCTGCACCGCCCCAATATTTCAAGAACCAACATCCATGGTCTTTCAGGAATCCTTTGATTTTGTTTTCAAAGTTTTTTTCTGCTGCCAATGTTCCACCGCCTTTCTTCTGAAACTGATGCAAGGATATTCCCTGGAACTTTCAATGCACCATTTCCATTTTTCACAATCCTTGCAGGTCAGTTCATCAGTCTTTGACTGTGATTCTGACAGATGCTTTGACATCTGATGTCTTTGCATACTTTTCATAGACATCAGGATGGTCTTTCTTTAATGCTTTGGAATCAATGGTTGTCTTCTTTGTTGGTGCAACATAAGTGACTTTCAGGATGTCATTTTCAAATGACTTGATTCCAAACTGACCCATTGCAGCTTCAAGTGCTGCCCTGACTTCCTTTTCCTTTTCTTCCAGTTCCTTCTTCTGCTTGCTGATTGCTGAAATCTGCTGCATGATTGCCATTGCATTTGAATCCTTGTTGAATTCCTTCAAAGCAGTTTCTTCATCAAACTGTTCTTCACAACCATTCTGTTCCAGGTCTTCCTTGTCATCATAGTTGCTGCAAGCATGTCCACATGTTTCAAAGTCTTCACAATAATAGCAGCAACAATCTTTTTCACATGTGTTGTCATTCATTGCCTGTTTACATTTTTTCATTACTGTTCACCATTCCTTTCTTCCAGTTGCTTTTCAAACTCTGCCTGATATGTAAGAATTTCATCAACATAAGGTGTTGAATAGATTCCTTTGTTCCAAAGTTTTTCAGCACCATTTGACCCCATGTTGTATGCCATCAATACCAGGTTTGGGTCTGTATATTCTTCAAACAACTTCCGAAGAACAAAAACACCTGCTCTGATGTTCTGTTCCTTATCCAGGAAATCAGTCACACCAATTGTTTCTTCCAACCATTCATGATTGCATTTGTTAATCTGCATCAGACCATAATCATCTGTTGAACTGATGATGTCAGACCTGAAAGAAGATTCCTTCTGCATCAATGCCATGACCAGTGTCCAGTCAATGTCATATCCCTTGCATAGATAGAAAGTGAATTCCTGTGTTGCTTCATCCAGGTTGCAGTCAAGTGGTGTGAAATCAAATTCATCACCTGACCAGTCCATTGAAATTTCACTGGTGAAGACCCTTCCATCATAAGCACCATAATGGTTGACATGCTGCATGATATATTCATTCTTTTCAGAAGTTGTTCCTGTTTCAATTTCCTTGGTGTCTTTGTGTGCAATTCCTGCAATCAATGCCCCAAGCAATGCACCAATCAGAAGAACCACTGCTGTGAAAATCAAGAACCTGTTTTTCACAATCCGCTGTGATTGCTTTGACCTGATGACCTTTCTTCCATAAGTTTTGGTGTTATTATCCATTGTTTTCCATCCTTTCATATTCATTGAATAGTTCATCTGTGAAGTCCTTCCGCATTTCCAAGGTTTGCAGGATGACTTCTTCAACACTTCCCTTGCACATCAAAATGTAATAAAAACAAGGTTGTTCCTGACCGATTCTGTGAATCCTTTTCTTTGATTGTTCAAATAGTTCTGACTTATCAGTCAAGGTGAAATATATAATTTTGTTTGCTTTTTGAAGATTCAATCCCATTGCACCTGCTTGATACTGGATGAATGTGATGGAATTATCTTCCTGTTCGTATGCTGTCAGGTCTTTTGTTTGACCATTGACTTCTGAAATAGGTCTGTCCAAAGATGCAGCAATTCTTTTCAGCAGTTCCACTTCTGCATTAAAGTTGTAAAACACAATCAATCTGTCCTGGGTGCTTTGCACAAGTTCCTTGAATGCCTGCAATTTGAATTCACTATATTGACCACACAACTGTCTTGCATAAAGTCTTTTTGTCAATGTGGTGTCACCAACCAGTTCAATCCTTGGTGTCACATCTGTTCCATAGAAATCTGAATCATCATGGAATTCTTTCAGATTCAAGGTGTCAATGGTGATGATGCAGTCCTTCATGAATTTCCAGTATTCCTTGGATGTTGGAACTGTTTGTTTGATGAAGGTCTGTTCAGGAAGGTCAAAACATTCTTCTGTTTTCATAAAGACCGCCCCATGTTCACGCAACTTGGATTTTAACCTGTCAACATTCTTGTATGGATTTTCTTTGTCCACAATTTTGTGAGTGAATCCACCCATATCAATCTTTGTCCAGTTCACATATTGTCTGTTATAAACATCTTCTGAAATGTTCCATCCAAGCAGATGAATCTGTGACCAAAGATTTTCATATTTTCCTGCTGTCGGTGTTCCTGAAAGAAGAATCACATTGTCAGGATTCAATTGCAGGATGAATTTTGACTGCTTTGCACCCTGGTTCTGAATCAGGGATGATTCATCAAGCATCAATGTAAAGTCCTGCAATTGCAACAACTGTTTTCTTCTCCATGCCAGTTCATAATTGATGACACCAACAACATTGAATGGATAAAGGTTTTCTTGTCTGTAATATTCACCAGTCAATTCATCCTGAATCCAATGGTCTTCTGTTGCTTGTTGTGCTTCCCTGATAAATTCCTGAAATGCTTTTTTGTTTGTCAGGTCAAAAATCAAATCTTTCTGAAATTCAGACCTTTCATCTGTTGCATAATGTTCATTGAAATGGTCAATCCAGTCCTGAATCTTTGACTTCTGACAAACAATCAAATTCACTGGTGAATTCATGACCTTCATCTTTTCAGCACCAACAAAGGTTTTTCCAAGACCCATGTCCAAATAATATGCAACCCTGTTCAAGTCTTTGGTCTGTTCAAGTGCTTCCTGCTGATGTTTGAAAAGTTCCATGTAACCACCTAACCTTCCACATCAATTCCAGTGATTTCTTTGAAGATGTCCTTGTCAAAGTTTGGAAGATTCATCACAATGGTCTTTTTTCTGTCTGAAAGACCATCCCACCACATCTGTCTTCCTGTTTCCTTTTCAATGTGCTTTAAGAATCCACCTGTCACTGAATATTCAGGATGCTGTTCTTTTTCTTCATCTGTCATGTCATCTTCCCATATCCAAGAAAGAACATTTGAAGGACAATCCATCAGAATGTATCTTGCATCTGAATTCAACCAATCCTGATATGTCCAATCAGAAGGTTTGTTGAACAAGAAAATTTTTGGTGATTCAGTGTTGAAGCATCCATTTGAAAAACAAGTCTTGTTCCAATCACCGCTGTTGCAATCACCGCTGTTGCGATTACCGCTGTTCCAATCACCGCTGTTGCAATCACCGCTGTTGCGATTACCGCTGTTGCAATCACCGCTGTTCCAATCACCGCTGTTGCAAAGTCCAGTGCAGGCTTTTCCCAAGTTCACAAGGTCAAGAACTTCCTGCCAGGTGATTTTCCTGATAATATGAATTTTGTTCGTGCAGCACTTGCTGTCATCATCTTGGGTGTCAATGTCACCAAGTGCTTCCACTTCTGCAACCTTATTGTCAGGGTCAAAAGAATAATATCTGAAACAGTCAGATGCTTTTGTGCAGAAATGAAATCCCCTGTCACAACATACTGGTGTGACATCTTCTTCAAATACTTTTCCTACTTCAAACTGAAATCCTCTGCAAGTCCAGTCTGAATTGAATACTTTGTAACCTTTCATGTGTTTTTGTCCATCCTTTCATATTTTGTCATCACACTTTTATTCCTGTGATTTCTTCAAACTTCTGCTTTGTTATCACATAAGTCCATTGACCTGACATCTTGACTGCCATTCCAAACTTCAATGTTCCCTGCTGCAATCCGATTCTGACAAACTGTTCAGAAGCACCAAGAAGATGTGCAGCTTCTGCAACTGAAAGTCTGTTGTCAGGACTATTGTTCCAGTCAATCATCATTTCACCACCTTTCCTTGTATCTTATCAAGATACATCAATCGCAAAAAAATATTTCATCAATTTCCTGACAAGTCAAATTGTATCTAATTTTGATTGCCCTGATTTCAGACATTGTGAATTCAGCACCGCCAGTTGAATTGATTTTTGCATTCAACCGCTGAACAGAAATTCCAATTGCTTCTGCCAGGCTTTCTTGTGTGTCACCATGTAATTTCATCACACTAACAAATTTGTTCTTATTCATCAACTTCACTTCCTTTCTTAACATGAACCACCATCTGAACCATGAAATGCACCAACTGGATATTTCCAGTCTTCAACAAATATGTCATCAACAGTGAATTCACCAGTTTTTATTGAATGCACTGCCTGTTTATCATCCAGGCATAAACACGATTTTGCACCACAAATGAAATCATCAAGATTCTTTTTATTATCCAGTGTGAATCCAAGTCTTTCTTCATCTTCCCTTAATTCCTTGTATTCATCAGGATAGATTTCACTGAATCCCTTCATCAATGGTGGTGTTGAAAAGATACATGCTGCACAACTGCATCTGTTCCATCCTAATCTATAACAAGGATGTGGATTTACATGATGTCTTTTCAGGACTTCCCAAACATCTTTTTCAGTATAATCAATACAACACCGCCACTGATGAACAATTCTGTGATTTCTTTTTTCAGCATTTGTTCTGTGAATCTCAATTTCATTATATTTTGACCGCCCTGCTGATTCACCCCTTCTTTCACCTGAAACAATCAAGATTTTCTTGTCAGATTTGGTTTCTTCAAGGTTTGCTGTCACACTGTCCTGAACTGCTGCTTTTAGATTTCCACTGCACCATCTTCCCTGATGTGTTCCACCCTTTGCAGGAAACTTGTGTCTTTTGCCACCAAGTTCTTCAAGCCTGTCCAAGTTTGAAACAACTGAATCTGCAACCATAACTTTCAGATATGCAGAACACCATCTTCTTGAAAGGTCAGGTGATTTTGCAGGAAACTTCATTCTGCATCCATATTCTTTCAATAGTTCTTCCATTTCTTCCAGGCACTGTTCTTTGATTTCCTGACATTTCAAATAATTTGATGACAGCTTGCACTGTTTTATTTCACCAGTGTCAGGGTCAACCCATTCAATAGGGTCTGATGCACCTATTCTGTATAATTCACCAAAGAATCCATTGACACGATATGAAACCCTTAACTTGACACCTTCTGCATCTGCAAGTGCTTTCATATAGTTCTGTGTGCATTTCCAGTCCATTCTTCTTGTAGGATGTCCACCATCTATGTCATGATGCCACAATTCAATTTTTTCCTTTGGAACACCAAGTTCAAGCAGTTTATAAAAACATGCAATTGAATCTTTACCACCTGAAATCAAAACAACAATCAAGTCATATTCTTCCAGGGGAAGAAGTTCAGGAAGATAAATGTTTTCAAAATGCTTTGAATCCTTTCTTCCATCAACCCTTGGTTTGATTGAAATACCTTTGCCATATATAGGTGAATCCTGAACACCAAGGACAACTGGTGTGTCCATGGTGCAGTCTTTATCTTTTATGAATTCCATTTATGCCACCTTTCTTTTCCCTGGTTATGCAACCAAGGAAGCAAGAAATTCTGAATCAGTTTTATATTTATAACCATCAAGCATTTCATCTGAAAAACCATTTATGAACTGCCAGTGAAGCATTGTCTTCAAAGTCTTGTCATCCTTTGCAATCATGTCATGCTTCTTCATAAGGTTATATGCTGCAAGCATCACATCAAGTGCAGAACCTTCAACAACAAGTTCTTCAACAATCTTCTTTGGTTTATTCCATTCTTCCTTCTTAAAGAACAAAGCACCAATGAAGGTTTTCTTTCCATTTACAACAACAAGTTCCTGCTTTGTTTCCTTTGTAATATCATCAAACACTTTCTGAATTCTAACTTTTACATTCATCATTTTTCATCCATCCTTTTCATTTATTTTGGTGTTTTCGGTTTGTATCTTATGAAGATACATCAATATTAGCATGTATCTTGAAGGGTGTCAATAGGTTTTTTCAAATTTTTAAGATATTTTTTCAAGAAAAATTGAAAAAATAACGCATTTATGCTATTATCAAGATACAATCATAAATAAGAAAGGATGTGACCATTATGACAATGGGGACATATATCAAGCAATTAAGGGAAGAAATGGGAATATCCCAAGAAGAACTTGGAAGGTCACTGAATCCACCAGTGAACAGGGCAGCAGTGAACAAGTGGGAAACGGGTCAGGTTGAAAATATAAAAAGGACACACATTCAGCAGCTTGCAAAGAAGTTTGGTGTTTCCCCTTGTGAATTGATGTGTTTTGATGACCGCTTTGATTCTGCCAAAGCAGCAGAAGAAACCAAAGCAATTGAACTGGTTCAGAAGCATTTTGGAAAAGATGCAGTTCATGTGTTGCAGATGTTTATGGAATTGAATCAGACTGGACAGCAGAAAGTCCTGGAAGACTTGTCAGACATGACAGAACTGTCCAAGTACACTGAAAAAAGGGAAACTGTATTGAAAAACGCATAGGGAACATCATTTTTGTCAACTTCAATTCAAGATAAATTCAAGATGAAAGTCAAGATGTAACCCTTGAAAACAAAGGAAAAGTCAAGATGTCAATGATTGTTTTGACTTATTTATAATCAAAGAATAAGAAATCATCAAAAATCAATGATTCCTTAAAAAATAATTATAATATATAGAATACATCACATCTTGACTTTTTGAACACCAAAAACCATTGAAAGTCCAGTAAAATCAAGGCTTTCAGCAAAGTCAACATGAAAGGAAGGGATTCAAGATGTCAAAGGAATATACTTGGAATAAAGATGAAGAAAAATATTTTGAATGTTTTCTTTCAAAATTATCAGATGAAGAAAAGAAATGTTTGAAACTAAATAGGTTATCAACTGGACACATAGAGCCTTATTTTAATTCATATCCACTTGGAAAAATAAAACTTCAAGGAAGAAAACATTCCATGCAAATATTAAAATCATTATATAAATTTGAAACAATTGAAGGAAATGTGGATGATTTCATTGAAAGAATAGATGATGTTATAACCTATTTAAGAAAATATTGTAAATGAAAGGAAGGATTCAAGATGTTTGGAAAGAAAAAAGAATCAGGACTTGCAGTTCAGCACTATGAAGGAATTGAAGGATTTGCCACCAATTATCCATGCAGACTGGAACTGGATGCAGATATGCTGACAATTACCAGGATAAAACCTGAAACAACTGTTACACTTCCAAGGAACAGGATTCAGTCAATCAGTGCAATGGAAGAATCACAATTCATGCAGAAATATCATGGAAATGCTGCATCCACTGGAAAAGGAATCAAGAAATATTTCCTGGTCATTCATTATGACAAAGGAATGCTTGCATTTTGGGGAACTGCAAAGGAATATGGTCAGTTTGTAAAAATGCAATTTGGTCAGACCGCTGCACCAAGTCATATTTCATTGTAAAATAAAAAATTCCCCTGACTGCTACCAACAGCCAGGGGAAAAGGATGGAAACCAAATCAAATGGATGAAATGGTCACCAAAAACACCAATATAATTATACCATTTCATCCTGAAAAAAGAAAGGATGATGGTCATGAAATTACCAAACAAATATGGTTCAGTTTACAAGCTGTCAGGGAAAAGAAGAAATCCATGGGCAGCAAGGAAGACTGTTGGATGGAAACAGATTCCTGAAAAGAAAAAATCCTATCCTGTTTATAAGTTTATAGGATATTATGCAACCAGGGCAGAAGCACTTCAAGCACTTGCGTCTTATAATGAAGACCCTTATGACCTGCACCTGGACACAATCACATTTGCAGAAGTATATGAAAAATGGTCTGCAATTCACTATGAAACCATCAAAGACTGCAATGGTTACAAAGCAGCATTCAAGACCAGTGAACCGCTGCATGACATGAAATTTGTGGAAATAAAACTTGACCACCTGCAACAATGTGTGGATGAATCAGGGAAGAACACACCAACCTTGAAGACATTGAAAAATCTGTGGGGATTGATGTGGGATTATGCAGTCATTCATGAAATAGTCACCCCTGACAAAAGGGATATAATCAAATATGTGGACATCAACAAAGCAGGGAATCCAAATGCATACAACAGAAAACCTTTCAGCAAGAAGGAAGTCAAAATGCTGTGGGATGCACAAGAATCCAATGAATATCTGTCTGTTGTTCTTATTCTCATATACACTGGTGTCAGAATCGGTGAATTGCTTGATTTGGAAAAGAAAGACATTCACTTGGATGAAAGATGGTTCTATGTGAAGGAATCAAAGACCAGTTCAGGAATCAGGGAAGTTCCAATTGCAGAAAAGGTTGTTCCTTTCTTTGAATACTGGATGAAGAAGGACTGTGACCATCTGATTTGCACACCTGATGAACGGCCTTTCAAATATCGCAATTATTATGATTCATACTGGATTCCTTTGATGCTTCAATTGAACATGGGAAAGTATGTCATCAAGGAAGATAAAAAAGAACCAGTCTATGAAGGACACCGACCACATGACACAAGACACACCTGTGTCAGCCTGCTGACCGAAAAGAAGGTTGATGAAAGAATTGTTCAGAAAATTGTTGGTCACAAAGGACAGAATGTCACACAAGCTGTTTACACTCACCTGGAACTTCCAATCAAACTGGAAGCAATCAACCTGATTTGAAAGAAGGTGACCTGAATGAATAGAACAGCATACAAAAACCAATTCAATGCAGACCATTATGAAAGAATCAATTTTTCAGTTCCAAAGGGAATGAAGCAGGTCATCAAAGACCTTGCAGCAGACAAAGGAATGTCCATGAACAAATATTTTCTGTTCCTGGTGAATAAAGACCAGGAAGGTCTGTTTGATAATATGCAGCTTGCAGAAAAGTCCAGGGAAAAGATTCTGACCATCAAAGGGAACACACATGATGGATATGATGTTTTCTTCAAAGATGGAAGAATAATTCATTGCAGAACCAAACTGGACATCAGAAAATGTCTTGCACAAGACAACAAAAGTCTTGCACAAGACACCTGATTCAGTGTTACTATTTTGTTTCTAACTTGTTACTAACAGATAGAAATTCAGAAAAATGGACAAAAAGAAAAATCCCACAAATCCAAGGAAAACCTTGAATCTGTGGGATTGATTTTTGCTGTCGAACTATCTCTTGGAGAACTGGGAAGCTCTTCTTGCTTTTTTGAGACCGTATTTCTTTCTTTCTTTCATTCTAGGGTCTCTTGTCAGGAAGCCTGCAACCTTTAAAGGCGCTCTATATGCTTCCTTGTCAGCCTGACATAACGCTCTGGAGATACCATGTCTCAAAGCTCCTGCCTGACCGGTAAAACCGCCGCCTGCCACAGTGGCGATAACGTCAAACTTGCCTTCACATCCAGCAACTTCGAAAGGTCTTCTTACCTCTCTCTTGACGATTTCCATACCGAAGTAATCTTCTAAGTCTTTCTTATTTACAGTAATCTTTCCAGTGCCCGGGATTAATCTAACTCTAGCAACTGAATGTTTTCTTCTACCTGTTCCCTGGTATTGTAATTTTGCCATTGTCTATTCCTCCCTTTCACTAGATTTCCAAAGCTTCCGGCTTCTGTGCTGTATGAGGATGCTCAGTACCAGCATAAACCTTTAACTTCTTAAACATCTGTCTGCCAAGTCTTCCATCAGGAAGCATGCCTTTTACCGCGTGCTTGATGATTTCTTCCGGCTTTCTTGCCTGTAACTTTTCGAAAGTAACCTCTCTGAGTCCACCCGGATAACCAGTATGTCTCTTATAGATCTTCTCTTTTCTCTTTTTGCCGGTTACTTCTACCTTCTCAGCATTGATAACGATTACATAATCGCCGCAGTCAACGTGCGGAGTGTAGGTCGGCTTGTTCTTTCCTCTCAGAACAGAAGCAACTTCAGATGCCAGTCTGCCGAGAGTCTTACCTTCTGCATCGACAACGTACCATTTACGTTCTACTTCTGCAGGTTTTGCAATGTAAGATTTCATTGATTCTTCCTTTCTACCTACTGGGATATCTTCTCTCGATATCTTGTTCGGTTCTGTCTACTGGGATTCCAAAGAGAATCTGTTTCGACATAACTAAAATAACTTTTAGCTTGCAGCGCTGCCGAACCGTTCAGTTCTACGCATACAAATCGCCTGTGAACGCACAGTGCATGACTATTATATAGCAAAACCCAAGCAATTGCAACAGTTTTTTCATTGTACAAAGAAAATCCAAGAAAAAACTTCCACTCTATGTAAACAAAGGTGTGGAAAAATAGCGTTCAGCCGTATCCGGCAGAATCGTAACTACTGTTTTTCCCTTACCTAACTTTTTAGCCAGCTGCAAGGCCGCGGCCACATTGGTGCCGCTGGAAATGCCGCACATCAAACCTTCCTTTGCCGCCAAATCTTTCGCTGTCTGCAGCGCTTCTTCATCAGACACAATATAAATGTCATCGTAGATTTCCTGATTCAGCACTCCGGGAATTACGCCGTCGCCAATACCCATTTGAATGTGGGTACTAACTGTACCGCCAGCCAGAATCGCGGCGTTTTCCGGTTCTACAGCCCATATCTCAATCTGTGGATTCAAAGCCTTCAAGGTTTCTCCGATCCCCGTAATCGTACCGCCGGTTCCTATACCTGAACAAAACCCGTCAATAGGACCTGCCACCTGCTCCAAAATCTCAAGACCGGTATGATGACGATGTACCATCGGATTAGCCTGATTCTCAAATTGCTGCGGAACAAAAACTTTCGGATTCTCCGCCGCCATTCGATCCGCCATCTGCACACATTCCTCAATGCAGTCGCCGATATTTCCCGCGTCATGTACCAGAATCACTTTCGCTCCGTAATGTTCCACCAGCAGCCGACGCTCCTGACTTACGGAGTCTGGCATGATAATAACAGTTTCATAACCCTTCACAGCGCCAACCAGCGCCAATCCTATACCCTGATTACCGCTGGTCGGCTCTACGATAATAGAATCCGGCTGTAAAATTCCGTCTTCCTCCGCCTTTGTAATCATATTGAAAGCAGTCCTGGTTTTAACACTGCCGCCTACATTAAGGCCTTCAAACTTGACCAAAACCCTGGCGCCCTCCGGGTCTGTCATTCGATTTAACGCTATCATCGGAGTATGGCCCATAGCTTCCAGCACATTATTATATATCATCTCTACTCTCCATCTTATAAAATTTCATTATCAAATCAGTATATCACAGATCTCAAAGAGTTGTAAAGACTACTACTTGTTTTTTTTTTTGACAATTTCTCATCTTTGTGCTATAGTAATCAAGTACAAAAAAATAGGACAGTTCGTGACCATCCTGTCTATAAACAAAACTACGGAACCAAGCGAAGATATTTTAACGCGCGCGTTTTCCGTGCGCGTTTTAATTTGCTATCAGCCTGGAAAGTCACGAGGAATGGAGGAAATATGGAGCGTTATGGAATCATAACTGAAAAGAACCCGCGCGAAATCGTACTTTTACGCGGCTGCGGCTGCAGATGGAGACGATGCCGTTTCTGCGATTATCATCTGGATTTCAGCAGAGACACAGAGGCCAACTATGCACTGAATCAATCTGTTCTGGATCAGGTTACCGGCGTCTATCACCGCCTGGAGGTAATCAATTCCGGCAGTTTCAGCGATTTAGATGAAAAAACCATGGCGCGCATACGCCAAATCGTAACGGCAAAAAACATACGGCAGATTCATTTTGAGTGCCATTGGCAGGATCGATCAGCCATCGAGGAAATTCGGACGGCCTTCGCAGCTCTCGGCGTTGCGGTAAAGGTCAAAATCGGCATTGAAACATTCAACGCGCTGTTTCGTGAGTCCTACCTGGATAAGGGTATTGACGAGATCAATCCCGCCAAAATCGCCGCAAGCTACGACGAGTGCTGTCTCCTTTTCGGTATCCCGGGTCAAACCGCAGAGTCCATGACCCACGATGTAAACCTCGGACTGAAATACTTTGATCGCGTATGCATCAACGTAATGACAGAAAACACCGCTCCGATCAAGCCGGACGCCTCTGTCATAGATATTTTCACAAAGGATGTCTGTCCCACTTTTATTGATAATCCCAGGGTTGACATTTTAATGACAAACACGGATTTCGGTGTTGGAGGTGATTCCTATGAGAAATGAAATGATTCTAATTGGCAGCTTGCTGCTGATTTACGGCACAGTTGTGCTTTTCTACCGGCTGCTGGGCCGAACAGGTCTGTACATGTGGACAGTCGTCGCAACCATTGCCGCTAATATTGAGGCTCTTATCCTGGTCGATGCCTTCGGGATGGAACAGACGCTGGGAAATATCCTTTTCGCGTCCACATTTCTGGTGACAGATATCCTCAGCGAAACGGAAGGAAAAAAATGTGCAAATACAGCTGTCAAAATCGGTATTATGGTCAGCCTGAGCTTCGTAATACTGAGCCAATTATGGCTGCTGTATACGCCCAGCTCTAATGATTGGGCCATGCCGTCTATACAAGCCATCTTCTCCAATACGCCGAGGATGATGCTTGTCAGCGTAGCAGTCTATGGTATTGTACAGGTCTTTGATGTTTTCGCCTACCATACAATCTGGAAGCATACAAAAAAAATCCTTGGAGACTCGCGAAAAGGGCTCTGGATTCGAAACAATGGTTCTACTCTGTTGTCCCAACTGATGAATACTGTACTTTTTACGTTCGGCGCTTTCTACGGTATGCACTCCATGGGCACCTTGATCAGCATTTGTCTGTCCAGCTATGTAATCTTCATCGTTACCAGTCTTCTGGATACGCCTGCGGTCTATCTTGCTCGCCGTCTAAAGGAGCGAGCACAAATCCCTGAAGAAAAACAGTAATTCAGACAATAAGACCCCCTTCTAAACTGATTTTACAGCAAGGGGGTCTTGTCTTCATTTACGTTGACTAATGTTTCTGCTCTTTTTTCTTTCTCCGTGGCGTATGGCTCATAATCCTTCCGCAGAGGCTTGTGAACTTATAAATATACCGAAAAAGCGCTTCCGTAGCGATGAGGAATACAACCAGCAGCATTGCAGCCTGTCCTGAAATGCTGTTGATTCCAAATAGATCCGGCATAAAGAAAGTACAAAAAGCCATGCCGCCTACCATCACCGCGATAAGCGCGGTATGGAGCGCATTAAAAGGTCTCGCTATTTTTCCCAATATCATGAAGCCCACCAGACCTACCAGAATCGTGCAGGAAGTGGATATGCACACCGGATCAATTTCAAATACCTGACCAAAGATAACCAGAGAACTAACGCTGATAAATGTCGTTATCCCTGCCGGCGCGGCCATCTTAAATACATTGCCGAAGAAAGTGCCCTTGATCAAATTCTTATTCGGTTCTAACGACAACACAAAGGAAGGCATACCGATAGTAAACATACTAATCAAAGTAATCTGCGACGGCTTCAATGGGTACGATAACACACTGATCATAGAAAACAGCGCTAATAACAATGAGAAAATGTTCTTGGTAAGAAACAGGCTCGCAGACTTTTCAATATTATTAACCACTCGTCTTCCTTCTTCTACCACTGACGGCATCTTAGAGAAATCCGAATCCATCAATACCAGCTGCGCCGCATTGGATGCCGCCTCACTGCCGGAGGCTATCGCGATGGAACAATCCGCGTCCCGCAGCGCCAAAATATCATTAACGCCGTCGCCCGTCATGCCTACAGTCTTGCCCTGCTTTTTCAAAGCCTTAACAAACATTCTCTTTTGCTCCGGTGTTACTCGACCAAATACAGTATATCGTTCCACAGCCTCAAAAATTGCCCTCTGATTCACAAGCTGCCGTGCATCGATATACCTGTCGGCGTCTTTGATCCCCGCTTCCATCGCCACATTGGAAACAGTCACCGGATTATCTCCTGAAATAACTTTAATATCTACCCCGTTATCAGCAAAATATTGGAAAGTTTCCGGTGCAGATTTTCTGATAGGATTTGTAAGGTAAATAAGCGCAAGAAGCCGCGCGTCCCCCTCTAAAGGCTGACCATCCGGTATATCCTCGGTCTGACAAAAAGCCAAAACCCGGTATCCCTGTTCGCTGAGATCCGTAATATAATTCTCATACTGTGCAAATCTCTCTCGAAGTACAAATTCAGGAGCGCCCAGTACATAATTACCATCAGAAAAAACAGCGCCGCAATACTTGTATTTAGAAGAAAACGGACATATAGAATCCACCTGTTTTCCCTCAGGCTTTGCAAAATATTCCTTCATTGCAGCCATAGTAATGTTATCACTACTTTGTACAGCAACTAAATCTCCTATCATACCATACAGTACATCCTCATGAGAAGCATCTACCATAGGCTGCATCCCGCACACCTTCATTTCATTTTCCGTGATAGTTCCCGTCTTATCGACACATAGAACGTCAACTCTGGCCAGAGTCTCAATGCAGCGCATATTCTGAACTAGAACATCCTTCTTCGCAAGACGCATAGCGCTAACTACCATAGCAATACTGGCCGTCATATACAGTCCTTCGGGAATCATCCCCAATACAGCCGCTACCATAGATGTGATACTGTCAGTAAAGCCTCCGTCCAAAATAAAACACTGCTGCACAAACAAAGTAATTCCCACAGGAATGATGATAATACCGATAATTTTTACCAGCCAGTCCAATGATTTTATCATCTCAGACTGCTCGCCTTTTTTATCCTTTGTTGCTTCAATTGTAAGCTTAGATATATAGGATTCACGACCAACCGCAGTAAGGCGCGCCACACAGTGACCAGATATGACAAAACTCCCCGACAAAAGCTGTGCGCCTCTGGTTTTGGTTATCTCATCAGATTCACCCGTAATTAACGCCTCATTGACTTGTATACTTCCGTCAACTACCTCCGCATCTGCCGGTATTTGGCTTCCTGCGCCGAGAATAATACAATCCTCCAATACCAGCTGTTCTACAGGTATCTGTACCTCGTGTCCGTCGCGCAGAACATGCACCTTAGGCATCTTCAATAATTTCAGTTTATCCAGCGTCTGCTTAGAACGAATTTCCTGAGCGATACCAATCGCCGTATTAGCAAAAACAATAAACATGAAGGTCAGATCCCTAAACTGGCCTACAATAATTAAAAGCACTGCCAATACAGTGAAAATAAGATTATAATAGGTTAAAACATTTTCTTTGACAATTTCTTTAACTGTTCGAGTTGAGGAATCCACCTGCTCGTTTCCAAGCCCCTGATGAAGTCTAGCCTCAGCTTCTTGACTTGTTAATCCCAACATTACTGCCTTTCTCCTTCTGTTAATGGTATTATTTTATCACAAAAGAGTCAAAGATGAAACAGATAATGTAAAATATTGTAGCGCCACTTCTTGCTTCCTTAAATGTCCATCCCATTTCAGAGGTGTTCTTCGGACACTAAAAAAGCAAGCTACTTCGTAACTTGCTTCTTACTGAAACCGGCAACGCTCGCTTCGTTCGCTTCTTCAGTCAGAAAGCTACATTCGCTTTCTTCCTTCCGCTGTCCCGTTTTGTACGCTACGCTAAAAAAAGAAACCACACTGATGTGTAGTTTCCTTTTAACAAAACTGGCAACGACCTACTTTCCCAGGCAGTCCCCCGCCAAGTATCATCGGCGCTTAGGAGCTTAACTACTGTGTTCGAGATGGGAACAGGTGTATCCTCCCCGCTATTGTTACCAGATTCCTTTTTTCCCCTTTGATCCTGAATAACGTGTCTAAACTTCACTCTTTGAAAACCACTGGTCAAGTGCTCGACCTATTAGTATCGGTCAGCTCCATACATTACTGCACTTCCACCTCCGACCTATCTACGTGGTAGTCTCCCACGGGTCTTACCTTAAAGGAGGAGATCTCTTCTTGTGGGGGGCTTCGCACTTAGATGCTTTCAGCGCTTATCCCTTCCATACGTAGCTACCCAGCTATGCCTTTGGCAAGACAACTGGTGCACCAGAGGTATGTCCATCCCGGTCCTCTCGTACTAAGGACAGCTCCACGCAAATCTCCAACGCCCACAGCGGATAGGGACCGAACTGTCTCACGACGTTCTGAACCCAGCTCGCGTACCTCTTTAATGGGCGAACAGCCCAACCCTTGGGACCTACTTCAGCCCCAGGATGAGACGAGCCGACATCGAGGTGCCAAACACCCCCGTCGATGTGAACTCTTGGGGGGTATCAGCCTGTTATCCCCGGGGTAGCTTTTATCCGTTGAGCGATGGCCCTTCCACTCGGAACCACCGGATCACTAAGCCCGACTTTCGTCCCTGCTCGACCTGTTTGTCTTGCAGTCAAGCTCCCTTCTGCCTTTGCACTCTTCGCGCGATTTCCGTCCGCGCTGAGGGAACCTTTGGGCGCCTCCGTTACTCTTTAGGAGGCGACCGCCCCAGTCAAACTGCCCACCTGACACTGTCCCAGTGCCGGCTTATGGCACATGGTTAGAATCCCAACGTTACAAGGGTGGTATCCCAACGGTGACTCCATCAATACTGGCGTACTGATTTCTCTGTCTCCCACCTATCCTGTACATGCAACGCCGAAACTCAATATCAAGCTACAGTAAAGCTCCACGGGGTCTTTCCGTCCTGCTGCGGGTAACCGGCATCTTTACCGGTACTACAATTTCACCGAGTCTATTGTTGAGACAGTGCCCAGATCATTACGCCTTTCGTGCGGGTCGGAACTTACCCGACAAGGAATTTCGCTACCTTAGGACCGTTATAGTTACGGCCGCCGTTTACTGGGGCTTAAGTTCTGTGCTTCTCCTCACGGATGACACTTCCCCTTAACCTTCCAGCACCGGGCAGGCGTCAGCCCCTATACTTCAGCTTTCGCTTTTGCAGAGACCTGTGTTTTTGGTAAACAGTTGCCTGGGCCTTTTCACTGCGGCCTGCTTCATGCAGGCACCCCTTCTCCCGAAGTTACGGGGTCATTTTGCCGAGTTCCTTAACAATAGTTCTCTCGCTCGCCTTAGGATTCTCTCCTCATCTACCTGTGTCGGTTTGCGGTACGGGCACCTCGGGTCTTGCTAGCGGCTTTTCTTGACAGCGTGAAATCAACTGCTTCCGGCTTATTTGCCTCCCCGTAACGCCTCAGAATTGTAAAAGCGGATTTGCCTACTTCTACTCCCTCGACGCTTGGACACGCTCTACCAGCGGCGTGCTCAGTCTATCCTTCTGTGTCCCCACTTCACTTAAAACGACCTCCGGTGGTACAGGAATCTCTACCTGTTATCCATCGCCTACGGCTTTCGCCCTCGGCTTAGGCCCCGACTAACCCTGAGCGGACGAACCTTCCTCAGGAATCCTTAGATGTTCGGCGGACAGGATTCTCACCTGCCTTGCGCTACTCATGCCAACATTCTCTCTCCTATACAGTCCACATACCCTTTCAAGTATGCTTCTACCCGTATACGATGCTCCTCTACCAATGATTTCTCATTCCAAAGCTTCGGTAGTAAGTTTTAGCCCCGTTTATCTTCGGCGCAGAGCCACTCGACTAGTGAGCTATTACGCACTCTTTGAATGCATGGCTGCTTCTAAGCCAACATCCTAGCTGTTTGTGCAGCTCCACATCCTTTTCCACTTAACTTACATTTTGGGACCTTAGCTGTTGGTCTGGGCTGTTTCCCTTTCGACCACGAAACTTATCTCACGTAGTCTGACTCCCACATATGATATTCCGGCATTCGGAGTTTGATAGTTTTCGGTAACCGGTGAAGGCCCCTAGAACATTCAGTGCTCTACCTCCGGGTATCTTTCTGTGAGGCTAGCCCTAAAGCTATTTCGAGGAGAACCAGCTATCTCCGGGTTCGATTGGAATTTCACCGCTATCCACAAGTCATCCCAACCTTTTTCAACAGATATGGGTTCGGTCCTCCATAACCTGTTACAGTTACTTCAACCTGCTCATGGATAGGTCACCCGGTTTCGGGTCTACAGCATGCAACTCTCTCGCCCTATTCAGACTCGCTTTCACTTCGGCTCCAGTGCTTTACACCTTAACCTCGCTGCATACCATAACTCGTTGGCCCGTTCTACAAAAAGTACGAGGTCACTTTCGCTCCCTCTGCTTGTAGGCATAAGGTTTCAGGTTCTATTTCACTCCCCTCCCGGGGTTCTTTTCACCTTTCCCTCACGGTACTATTCTCTATCGGTCACTGGGTAGTATTTAGGCTTGGGGGGTGGGCCCCCCGGCTTCAGACCGGGTTCCACGTGTCCGGTCCTACTCTGGATCCACTCTGCTTCATGTTCATTTCGTCTACGGGACTTTTACCTCCTTCGGTTTGCCTTTCCATGCATATTCGACTATCAACATTTCTTGCTTCTGAGTGTCCGCAACCCCGATAGCAAGCTATCGGTTTGGCCTCTTTCCCTTTCGCTCGCCGCTACTTAGGAAATCGATCTTTCTTTCTCTTCCTACGGGTACTTAGATGTTTCAGTTCCCCGCGTTTCCTTCTCATAACCTATTGATTCAGTTATGGATACCTACGCATTACCGTAGGTGCGTTTCCGCATTCGGATATCTGCGGGTCATAGGATATTTGCTCCTTACCGCAGCTTTTCGCAGCTTGTCACGTCCTTCTTCGGCTCCCAGTGCCAAGGCATCCGCCTTATGCCCTTCTTCACTTGACCTTCTTGCTCGTCTTTTCGCTCCCCTGCTTCCTTGCAGCTTTGCCAAAAGCCTTCGCAATTCTCTCGTGTCGCATGCGGCGCTCGCATGCTCTTTATTAAAGAATTCTTCTGGTTTTCTCGGTTGAAATCATAGAATTTCCCTTCCGTTATCTCTAACTTCTGTCTTTTCTCGATTTCTTCTCTGTGTTTGTTTGATACACGTTATTCAGTTCTCTAGGTGCTTTCTCTAGCCTTTCGGCTATGGTGGAGAATAAGGGGCTTTGCAGCTTTACTCCGTAAATCTGCCGTTCTGCGGCTCCCCTTTCGGTCGCCTTGAACCACTCCCTATGAATCTGTACTCTGTACAGATTCTCTTAACGGTCGTGCCCTTTCGGGTTCGAGCCGCTAAGCTCTCTATTGGTGGAGAATAAGGGGCTCGAACCCTTGACCCCCTGCGTGCAAGGCAGGTGCTCTCCCAGCTGAGCTAATTCCCCATAAACTCATAGTATGAAAATCCGTCTCCTTAGAAAGGAGGTGATCCAGCCGCACCTTCCGATACGGCTACCTTGTTACGACTTCACCCCAGTCATTGGTTTTGCCTTAGACAGCATATTTGCTTGCCGGCTTTGGGCACCCCCAACTTCCATGGTGTGACGGGCGGTGTGTACAAGACCCGGGAACGCATTCACCGCGACATTCTGATTCGCGATTACTAGCAACTCCGGCTTCGTGCAGGCGGGTTGCAGCCTGCAGTCCGAACTGGGACCGGTTTTTGAGATTTGCTCCGCCTCGCGACTTCGCTGCTTTCTGTACCGGCCATTGTAGCACGTGTGTAGCCCAGAACATAAGGGGCATGATGATTTGACGTCATCCCCACCTTCCTCCGAGTTGTCCCCGGCAGTCCCACTAGAGTGCCCAACTTAATGATGGCAACTAATGGCAAGGGTTGCGCTCGTTGCGGGACTTAACCCAACATCTCACGACACGAGCTGACGACAACCATGCACCACCTGTCTCTCCTGTCCGAAGAAATATCCCATTACGGATACGTCAGGAGGATGTCAAGTCCTGGTAAGGTTCTTCGCGTTGCTTCGAATTAAACCACATGCTCCGCTGCTTGTGCGGGTCCCCGTCAATTCCTTTGAGTTTCATACTTGCGTACGTACTCCCCAGGCGGAGCACTTAATGCGTTAACTCCGGCACCGAAGTCTTGCGACCCCGACACCTAGTGCTCATCGTTTACGGTGTGGACTACCAGGGTATCTAATCCTGTTTGCTCCCCACACTTTCGTGCCTCAGTGTCAGTTACAGTCCAGAAAGCCGCCTTCGCCACTGGTGTTCCTCCTAATATCTACGCATTTCACCGCTACACTAGGAATTCCGCTTTCCTCTCCTGCACTCAAGCTATTCAGTTCGCAGGGCGAACAATGGTTGGGCCATTGCCTTAAACCCTGCGCTTAAAAAGCCACCTACGCACTCTTTACGCCCAATAATTCCGGATAACGCTTGCCCCCTACGTATTACCGCGGCTGCTGGCACGTAGTTAGCCGGGGCTTCCTCCTTGGGTACCGTCAGTTCTTCTTCCCCAAGGACAGAAGTTTACGACCCGAAGGCCTTCTTCCTTCACGCGGCGTTGCTGCATCAGGCTTTCGCCCATTGTGCAATATTCCCCACTGCTGCCTCCCGTAGGAGTTTGGACCGTGTCTCAGTTCCAATGTGGCCGATCACCCTCTCAGGTCGGCTACTGATCGTTGCCTTGGTGAGCCGTTACCCCACCAACTAGCTAATCAGACGCAGGCCCATCTTATGCCGATAAATCTTTGACTGCTTTTCCATGTGAAAATGCAGTGTTATCAGGTTTTAATCATCGTTTCCAATGGCTATCCCTGTGCATAAGGCAGGTTGCCTACGCGTTACTCACCCGTCCGCCGCTTTCCACTCTCTCCCTCAACCGAAGTATCCGTCGAGAGCTTCTCGCTCGACTTGCATGTGTTAGGCACGCCGCCAGCGTTCATCCTGAGCCAGGATCAAACTCTTAATGATATGGTATTCTACTTGCTTTCGCAAGGTAAAATCATCTTAAAAGTCTCTGAACGCTTTGCGCTCTTGCAATATTCTTCTTTCGAATTATTGTTCTTTTTAAGAAATTGTCGTGAACTCTCACGCACTGGTAATCTCTTACCAATTTCATGATTGCTCGAAATTTTTGACTAAATTTCCATACTATGAAGTTTTCTAGGTTCTGCCGCCCGCTCTCGCAGACAGCTTATTCAGTATACCATCCCTTTCCGGCACTGTCAAGCATTTTTTCGATCTTTTTCAGGCTTTTTTCTTTGCCTTCCTTCTTCGTCCCTGCCTGACCTGCCGCCTTGCGGACAGCTTTATTATATTATCACTTCTGTCTTCCTCAGTCAAGTGTTTTTTGTAAAATATTTTTATATTCTAGACTTACAATTGATGCAACACCTTGCTCATAGAAAAAAGCGATAGGGTCTGTTGAAATGTCACTCATCACAAAAACATATCTGAAAGGAATCCTATCTAAAGAGCCTGCTGCAAAATCTTCAGAAATCTAGTATCTTCTCCTGTTTCTAAAAAAATTAATCTCAAATTTTTTTCCTACTATTATTATATATAAATTTTCTTCTGTCTTTTTATCGTTCTATCCCTGTGGCAGCATCAAGTAAATCATGCATTTTTCAATGTTTTCTTCACAATGCACTTTTCTATTTCCGTTAAGTAGGACACTGTGACAAGCATGTGACAGAAAATTCACATGAACTTGACAATTTTGCTATTTCCGTATATAATGTATTTGTACTTAACCAAGTACGTGGATTTTATTTTATTTACTTAATATTATTAAGGAGGACTTATTATGGGTAGAAAAATACCTCTATGGCAATGTCTGATTGTCATCTTAGCAATGGTCGGTTTTCTCATGTGGTCTATTCTCAAAGATTCTGGCGGAGAACCTCATATCGCACTTATTTTAGCTGCCTGCGTTGCAGCTATCGTTGCAGCCGCTAACGGCTGGAAATGGGCTTATCTGGAACAGGGTATTCTGGCATCTATCAACAGATCCATGCAGGCTTGTTTGATTCTAGCAATCGTAGGTTGTATGATCGCATCCTGGATGGCTGCAGGTACCATTCCTTCCATGATGTATTATGGTATTAAAGTTATCAGCCCTAAAATTTTCTTAGTTACAGCTTGTATTCTTTGTTCCATCGTATCCTTGGCAACAGGCTCATCCTGGTCAACAGCCGGTTCTATGGGTGTTGCCCTGATCGGTGTTGGTACTGCGTTAGGATTTCCGGATTATATCACTGCTGGTGCAGTAGTATCCGGCGCTTACTTCGGTGACAAGATGTCCCCGCTGTCTGACACAACTAATCTGGCTCCTGCAATGGCTGGCGCCACTCTCTTTGATCATATCAAGCACATGATCTACACTACGGGTACTTCTTTGGTTATTGCATTAGTTGCTTATGCAATCTTCGGATTTGTTTACGCACAAAATAACACACCGGATATGTCTGTACTGGAAGAGATCTCTGCATTTATCAAAGGGTCTTCCAATATCAGTATTATCGCTCTTATTCCACCAGTATTCGTAATAGCGGCAGTAGCGCTGAAGCTCCCTGCCTTACCTGCATTGATCGGCGGCGTATTCATTGGCGTTCCTCTCATGTTCTGGAACAAGCCTTATATTGATGCCGCACTCGGCGATGATCTGGTAAACAACGTATTCAGTATTCTGAACAACGGTATCTCCATGGGAGCAGTTCCTGAAGGTGCCTCCGAGGTTATTCAAGAATTGGCCAGCTTGTTATCCGGCGACGGTATGCAGGGTATGTTCTGGACGATCTCAATCATCCTGTGCGCGATGTGCTTTGGCGGTATCGTAGACGTAACCGGCATCATGGGAACTTTCGCAAATCTGCTGTTGAAGGTAGCGAAGGGCAGAGGCGGACTGGTTCTGGCAACAGAATTCTCCTGCATCTTCGTAAACGCAATCTGCTGCGACCAGTACTTAGCATTAGTATTACCAGGCAGAATGTTCAAGGAAGCATTCGAAGACATGAGACTGGCTCCAAAGAACCTGTCCAGATGTCTGGAAGATTCCGGAACAATTACATCAAACTTCTTCCCTTGGAACACTTGCGGCGCTACTATGAGATCTTTCCTCGGCGTAGGCAGCGGATATATTCCATACGCTATTCTTAACTGGCTGAACCCAGTCGTATCCATCATTTTCGGTTACACTGGAATCACCATGACTAAAATGACTGAGGAAGAATATGAAAAGATCTTAATTGAAAGAGAAAGAGAAAAGAAAGAAGCTCTTGAAGCTCTCGAAGCATAAAAGAGAAACTTTCATCATAAATAAAATAAAATCACTTAGAAAGCGGACGTCCACAAGGGCGTCCTTTTTCTTATAACATAAAAGCGCCTTACCAAGCCTCGAAGATGGCGACATATGTATATTTGTGAATCGTTGACAGGTCTCATGCACGGAGTGCGGGACTTTTTCTCCGTATCTTTTCGCCCCGCAATTGGCGCTGTACAGCTAATTCCATCATGCACACTTTTCTTGCAGACAAAATAACAGAAACCTGACAATCCATACGCAATACATATGAACCGTCAGGCTTCTGCCATTATAAAGATGTAAGATGATGTTATGCAGTGATAGTAAGCGCGCTGAGATGCTGCAGCTTTTCCCGATTCATCGGCGCCAAACCTTTCAGTTTGTAGCTAATTCCCAGCTTTTCATACTTGTTTTCAGCCATGTTATGATATCCAAGGAGTTCTACCTTCTTGATAGTCTTTATGCCGCTTAGAAACGCATTTAAAGCTTCAATGTATTCCTCGCTATCATTGAATCCAGGCACAATAACCTGTCTAACCCAAATAGGTTTTTCCAGACGGTTGATCACTTCTATCAGTTTGAACAACGGACCCTGCTCCCGACCTGTCAGCTCATGGAACTTCGCCGGATCGATGTGTTTAATATCCAACAACACCATGTCGGCAGCAGCAATAGCCGCCTCGCTGTCCTCATCAAAGTATGTGCCGCTCGTATCGATAGCCGTACCGATTCCCTCGGCCTTCAACGCTTTGATAGCCTCTAACAGAAATTTCCCCTGAACCAGCGGTTCTCCGCCGGAAAAAGTTACTCCGCCATCATTTCCGTAATATGGCACACCTCTTTTAGCACGATGAACGATCTCATCAATGTCTATTTCTCTGCCTCCGCATGGATTCCAGGTATCCGGATTGTGACAATAGGCACATCTTGCCGGACATCCCTGCAGGAAAAATACAGTTCTGATGCCGGGGCCGTCAACGGCCCCGAATGTTTCTATAGAATGCAATCTGCCCTTCATCATTTCATCTATCTCCTATATCGATAGTCTATTTTACAGACCTTCGTGGAAGGTTCTCTCGATAACTTCTTTCTGATGCGCCTTTGACAAAGCGTTAAATCTTACAGCATAGCCAGATACTCTGATAGTCAGTGAAGGATATTTATCCGGATTGTCATAAGCGTCCATCAGAACTTCTCTGTTCAATACATTGACATTCAGGTGATGTGCTCCCTGGCCAAAGTAACCGCTCAGCAGTTTTACCAGAGTATCCTTTCTTCCCTCTCTATCCTTACCTAAAGAATCAGGTGTAATACTGAAAGTATTGGAAATACCATCCTGACAAGTATCCCAGTCGATCTTTGCAACAGAGTTCAGAGAAGCTACAGCTCCGGTGTTATCTCTGCAGTGCATTGGGTTTGCGCCAGGAGCAAACGGAGTACCAGCTCTTCTTCCATCAGGTGTGTTACCAGTTTTCTTTCCGTACATTACGTTAGAAGTGATAGTCAGTACAGATAATGTAGTTACCGCATTTCTGTAAGCCGGCTGTTTTCTCAGTTCCTGAATGGATTTTTCAGAAATTGCTACTGCCAGGTTATCTACTCTGTCATCATCATTTCCGTATTTCGGGAAATCTCCTTCTGTTCTGAAATCAACGATTACACCATTCTCATCCTTGATCGGATATACCTTGGCATATTTGATCGCGGATAAAGAGTCTGCCGCTACAGAGAAACCTGCAACACCAAAGGCCATCAGTCTCTTTACTTCAGAATTAAGAAATGCCATCTGGGATCTTTCATAGTCGTATTTATCGTGCATGAAGTGAATAATATTCATGATTCTTGCATATACGCTCATGAGCCATTCCAGATAAATGTTATATCTTCTCCAAACTTCATCAAAGTCCAGAGGACCGTCTCCCATAGCTTCCATCTGAGGTCCGATATGCTCGCCTGTTCTCTCATCGATACCGCCGTTAATTGCCAGCAGTAAGCATTTAGCCAGGTTACATCTCGCACCAAAGAACTGCATCTGTTCACCCATCTGAATTGCGGATACGCAGCATGCGATGGAGTAGTCTTCACCATATGCAGGTCTCATCTTGTCATCATTTTCATACTGAATGGAGTCAGTGTCGATGGAAACCTGTGCACAGAATCTCTTGAAAGGTTCCGGCAGATCCTTAGACCACAGTACCGTCAAATTTGGTTCTGGTGCAGGTCCCAGATTGTACAGCGTATTCAGATATCTGTAAGTCATCTTAGTAACTCTGTGTCTGCCATCTGCGCCAACGCCGCCCAGACCTTCTGTAATCCACATCGGATCTCCACCGAACAGTTCATTGTATTCACTGGTTCTCAGATGTCTTGCAACTCTCAGCTTCAGGATAAAGTCGTCGATGAATTCCTGAATCTGTTCTTCTGTATATTTACCGGAAGCCAGATCTCTTTCAGCATAAACGTCAATGAAAGTTGCAGTTCTGCCAATGGACATAGCCGCTCCGTTTTCTTCCTTAATACCAGCAAGATAAGCAAAATAGGTCCACTGAATAGCTTCTCTTACATCAGTAGCTGGTTTAGAGATATCATAGCCATATCTCTCAGCCATTTTCTTGATCTCTTTCAGAGCTGCAATCTGATTCCAGATTTCTTCAGCAAGTCTTACGTTTTCCTCGCTCATGATCGGACGAGAAGCGACCTCGTCATGGTCAATCTGTTTTGCTTCGATCAATCTGTCGATACCGTACAGAGCACATCTTCTATAGTCGCCGATAATTCTTCCTCTACCATATGCGTCAGGAAGTCCTGTGATATATCCCAGGTGTCTTGCTTTTCTCATTTCTGGAGAATATGCCTTAAATACGCCGTCGTTGTGAGAAGTTACATAGTTGAACATGAAATCTACTTCTTCCGGAAGCTTTTCGCCGTATTCAGCAACTTCTTCTCTTACCATCTTGATTCCACCGAACGGACAAATACCTCTTTTCAAAGGTTCATCTGTCTGTAAACCTACGATCAGATCTTTACCTTCGATGATATAACCAGGATCAAAAGCATTAATTCTCATAATCCTGCTGGCGTCTACTTTCAACGTACCGCCTGCTTTTCTTTCCTCAACCAGCAAAGCCTTTACTTTGTCGTTGCACTCAGTAGTTCTGGCAGTAGGTCCAGCCAGAAAGCTTTCGTCCCCGTCATACGGGGTGTAGTTTAAGTTGATAAAATTATCAACGTTGATTGTTTCTGTCCAAGCTCCAGTTTTGAAGCCGTCCCATGCGTTGTTCATTGGTCTTCTCCTCTCAAATAATGCGTTTGTAATGCGTGTCTTGTATTTTTCTTGTATCCTGTATACAAGATTGTTGAAAAAATTTTAGTTACCAGAAAAAATTTCTTATTTCTCTATTAGGTAACCTCTTTTCTTGCATACATAATACAACAAGAGAGGTCGTTTCGTCAACACCTCTCTTAAAAGTTTTTATGTTCTTTTTTGTAAACACTATAATCGGCCAAACCCCTGCTATTTCAGGTATATTCTTACAATGAATCCTTGCCCGCGCCATTCTATAATAAGCGCTTTCGCAAATACATTTTTTCATAATTTCTCTCTATTGCTATCATACTATTTTCAGGAGGTTATGACAGCTATGTTAAAATGGATCATCGCGATTTTTATATTATCTATATTATTCATACTGCGTCAAGCGCTGATTCCACTGGCTATCGGCGTAGCGATTGCCGCCATTCTCGATCCCTATGTGGAATGGATTACCAAAAAGCTTGCCGGCAGAAGGCTTGCTGCTGTCTTTCTGGCGTACGCCACTGTACTGTCCGCCGTCGTTTTAATCATCTTCGGGTTCGCCGATCTCATTGCCGGGCGAATTACTTCCGGATCACTTCAGGAGGCTATATCCACCCTTCGCGCCTATTATCTTCAGTACAAAAGCGCCCTGGCCAACTATTTAGGTTTTTCACTAAAAGCGCCTGATCTGGGACGCCTGCTGCAAAGTCTGGGAAATGCAGCTGCCCGATTCTTTGTCGGGATGGTTGCCGGCGTTTATCTATTACTGGACAAAGCATATTTTCTACGTTTAGGAAATAAAATCATGCACCTGTTTTTAAATCAAAAAGTCCATGGAATCGTTCGGGAGTTATTACTGGAATCTTCAGAAGTTATCTCAGCTTTTCTCCGAGGAATATTCATCGACTCCGTTATCGTTGCATTTCTTTCCTCTCTGGCGCTGACTCTGCTGGATGTAGACTTTGCGGTGTTCATCGGCTGTTTCGCTGGTATTGCTAATATTATTCCCTACTTCGGTCCTGCTTTAGGCATGATTCCTGCCGCCGCGTCTGCGTATTTGTCCGCCGGTCTAACAAAAGCAATTCTTGCTGCCGCAGCCCTTTTTGCTATACAGCAGGCAGAGTGCAACTATATCTATCCCAAGATCATCGGCCATTCCACTGGACTCCATCCACTCTTTGTGCTGGCTGCAGTCTCAGCTGCCGCTTATTCCGGCGGCATTTTCGCCATGATTCTGGCGGTACCGGCAGCCGGCATTCTAAAAGTCCTTCTTTGTAAATGGGCAGAGACACAATAAGCAAATAAAAGCGGCGTAGAAATCCAGTGAAGGATTCCACGCCGCAGCAATACATACAAATATGTTCTTATAATTTAACGTTTGTTACTCTTTCTCCAAATTCTCTGTTCTTCCGCAGCCTTAATCAGGTCTTCACGGCAGTCAGGATGCGCGATATTGATAATCGCTTCCGCTCTTTCCCATGTTGCTTTGCCTGGAAGTATCGCTACACCGTATTCCGTTACCATGTAAGGCGCCTGTGTTCTCGGCGTAGTGATTACATCGCCCTGGGTGAATTTCGGGAAGATGTTGGAATGACGATTTCCCTCTTTATCTACACGGCTCGAAGGGAATGCCAGAAATGCTTTTCCGCCAGGACATTCCAATCCGCCTGTTACGAAGTCAAGCTGTCCGCCTGTTCCGCTGATATGACGAGTACCTGCCGTTTCGGAGCAAACCTGACCGTAGAGATCCATAGAAATACAGCTGTTGATGGAAACAAATTTCTCATGCTGTCTCAGTACCGCTGGATCGTTGACGTATGCCATCGGTGCAGATACGATCATCTGATTTTCATTTAAGAAATCATAAAGTTCTCTGGAACCGCTGCAGATTGAAAATACACCCTTGCCTTTGTCGATATTCTTTCTTCTGTCAGTCATTTTTCCGGACTGATATAACTTCAAATACCCATTAGACATCAATTCAGTGTGCATGCCCAAATCCTTCAAGTCGGAGTCTGCGATCAACATGCCCAGACAATCCGGCATACCGCCGATACCAAGCTGTAATGTAATACCATCTTCCAGATATGGGAAGATATATTCCGCGATCTTTCTGTCGATATCTGAAGCCTTTCCGACTGGTGTAGTCGCGATTTCCGCATCAGACTCTACTACATAATCAACCTGAGAAATGTGGATATGGTCTGTGCATTTTCCATAAATCTTCGGCATGTTTGGATTCACTTCCAAAATTATAGTCTTAGCCTGATCCAGCATTTCCTGCAGGCAGCAGTTAGTCAGACCATAGTTAAAGTTACCGTATTCGTCCATCGGCGCTACGGTAATCATAGCCACATCTACAGGCGCAAAACCCTTAGTATAGTATCTGCCGCAGTGTCTGAACAGCATTGGGGAATAAAACGCTCTCCCCTGGTCACAGTATTTACGGTCAAGTCCGGAAGTGTGCCATAAGTTATACGTGAAGGATTCCTGATTCGGATCCTGTTCTACAACCTGCACAGGCTTCATGCTGATGGCATGTCTCAGCTTAACATCCTTCAGTTCTCCCGTTCTGCCTGCCAGTGCGTTGTCTAAAGCGGTAGGGAAAGAACAAGTCTGGCTGTAATCTACCCAGTCACCGTCCTTAACAATCTTGACAGCCTCTTCTGGGGTACGTAATTTTTCCTTATACTCCTTTAAATAATCCATCTTTCTAAAATTCCTTTCCTCAATGTGTTTGAAGCAGCGCGAGCCTCCCGCTTTCCTGACGGAATGGGAGATATTCGCTACCTGTTAAAAATCTAACAACCTATCGTTTTTATTATACAACAAAATTCAAAAAAAGCCTAGTACTAATTTCAAATATTTTGTATACTTTCTAACAAAAAGTTTGATGGTCGCCTCAAAGATAATTTTCTATAGCGCCTGACAGGTAATAGACGCGCCTGACTGCTTTTGCTGAATTGCTTTGGCAAAAGCCCATGCCGTATCCATACAGGTCAGCACCGGCAAACCATGCTCAATCGCTGCACGTCTGATCGGGAATGTATCCGCACCGATTTTGTTAATGGCTTTCGGCGTGTTGATAACGACCTGAATATCCGCTGCAATTCTTGGAATTACATCACTGTAATCTATAATTGACGCAGGAATGCCGAAGCTTTTCAGAAATTCTGCCGTTCCCGCGGAAGCAAACAGTGCAAAACCCATCTCCACATAGCGTTTGATTACCGCCGCGCTTTCCGCGGTCTTATCGTGATCTTTCAAGGACACAAATACACCGCCAGTCGTAGGAATTGCCATGCCGGCGCCGAGAAATCCTTTGTAAATGGCTTTGTCAAGATCCGTATCTATGCCCAGCACTTCTCCTGTGGACTTCATCTCCGGTCCCACTGCCACATCTACATCGGTCAACTTGGCGTCGGAAAAAACCGGCACTTTTACAGCATAGTAATCCTGTGCCGGATATAGATCCACGCCATAGCCAAGGGACGCTAGTTTCTTTCCGGTCATCACTGCTACCGCAAGCTTTACCATAGGCACCTTGGTCACTTTGCTCAGAATCGGCACAGTTCTTGACGCCCGCGGATTCACCTCGATCACATAAATCCGTTCGCCGTCCCAGACATACTGAATGTTTACAAGACCTACAATGTGCAGAGCGCGGCAGATCCGCTTTGTCGCGGAAAGGAGCTGATCCAACACTTCCTGGGGCAATGAATAGGTCGGATAGACCGTACAGCTGTCGCCGGAATGGACGCCGGTCCGTTCAACGTGCTCCATAATGCCTGGAATCAACACGTCTTCCCTGTCTGCCACTGCATCCACCTCGATTTCCTTGCCTTCCACATACTTATCTATGAGAACCGGATGCTCATGAGAGAGCTTTACGGCTTCTTTCAGATAGGTTTCCAATTCTGCGTCGGAATATACCACCTGCATCGCTCTGCCGCCGATGACAAAGGACGGGCGAACCACCAGCGGATAGCCGAGACGTTCTACTGCCTCAAATGCTTCCTCCTGATTACGCACTGCGCAGCCCTTCGGCGCAGCGATATCCAAAAGGTCTAAGAGATTCGCAAATTTTTCCCGGTCTTCCGCCAGGTCGATGTATTTGTTTTGCGTTCCCAAAATTTTGATGCTCCGTGCCGCCAGTTTTGAGGCAAGGTTCAGAGACGTCTGCCCGCCAAACTGCAGAATCACCCCTTCCGGTCGCTCCTGTTTGATGACGTTCATGACGTCGTCGGTATGCAGCGGTTCAAAGTACAGCTTATCCGCCGTGTCGAAATCGGTACTGACCGTTTCCGGATTATTATTGATGATGATAGACTCATAGCCCAATTCTTTCAACGCCCAGATGCCCTGCACACAGCAGTAGTCAAACTCGATGCCCTGTCCGATTCGAATCGGTCCAGAGCCTACCACCAAAATTTTCTCATGGGTGCTCTTGACGCTCTCATTCTCGCCGCCATAACTGGAGTAATAGTACGGCGTTACAGCATCGAATTCTCCGGCACAGGTGTCTACCACCTTATACACCGGATAAATGTCATGGTATAGTCTGATGTCCTGCAGTACTTCCCGCTCCATGCCGGTCAGTCCCAAAATTTCATCGTCAGTAAAGCCCCGCTGCTCCGCTTCGCGAATTAAATCCGCCGTCACTTCTTCCGTCTGCAGGGTTTTCTCCATCTGTACAATGCCTTCTATTTTATATAGAAACCAGCGATCGATTTTCGTCAAATTGAAAATTTCCTCTACATCTGCCAGACCTCGCCGAAATGCCTCTGCAATACAGAAAATTCGTTCGTCGTCGCATGCGAGGAGTTTCTCCATGAGGCGGCTGTCAGAAAGCCCGGTCACATAAGGCACCCGCAGTCCCGTCCCTTCCGTTTCCAAAGAGGCGATCGCCTTTAAAAGAGCGCTCTCAAAGTTTCTGTCGATTGCCATGATTTCGCCGGTCGCCTTCATCTGAGTGCCCAGCTTTCTGGACGCCGTGCGGAATTTATCGAAAGGCCACTTAGGAAATTTTACAACACAGTAGTCAAGTGCCGGCTCAAAGCAGGCGCTGGAACCTTCGGTCACATAGTTTTTCAGTTCGTCTAGACTATAGCCGATGGCAATCTTCGCGGCGATCTTCGCAATCGGGTATCCTGCTGCTTTGGATGCCAGCGCGGAGGAACGGCTCACCCGCGGATTGACTTCAATCACAATGTATTCGTCCTTATCTGGATTCAGGGCAAACTGCACGTTGCAGCCGCCTTCAATTTCCAGACTTCTGATGATGGAAAGGGACGCGTCGCGCAGCATTTGATACTGACCGTCGGTCAAGGTCTGAGTCGGCGCTACGACGATGCTGTCACCGGTATGTACACCAACCGGATCCAGATTTTCCATACTACAGATGATGATGCAGTTATTCTTGCCGTCCCTGATCACCTCGTACTCCACTTCTTTCCAGCCTGCTACAGACTTTTCCAGCAAAATCTGCCCGATGGCGCTTTTCTCGATGCCCAGCTGGCAGAAATGTTCCAATTCTTCGTCGTTGTGAGCGATGCCGCCACCTGTGCCACCAAGGGTATAGGCAGGTCTGATGATCACTGGATATCCGATTTCTTTTACAAAGGTTTTGCACTCCTCCATACTGGTTGCAATGGTGCTGGGCGGAATGGGATGTCCTGTCGTAAGCATCAGTTCTTTAAAGGCTTCCCGATCTTCCGCCTTGTGGATGCTATCTTTGTTGACACCAAGCAATTTCGCGCCATATTTCTTAAAAATACCTTTCTCATCCAGCGCCATGGCAAGGTTGAGTCCGGTCTGACCACCAAAGCCTGCCAGCACGCCATCCGGCCGCTCTTTTTCAAGAATCTGCTCCACCGCTTCCTCTGTGATTGGTTCTAGGTATACTTTATCGGCGATGCCCTGATCGGTCATAATGGTCGCCGGATTGCTGTTGATCAGAATGGTTTCAATCCCCTCTTCGCTGATGGCTTTGCACGCCTGTGTACCTGCATAATCAAACTCCGCGGCTTGTCCAATAATAATCGGACCGGAGCCGATAATCAAAACTTTTTCCAATGTAAAATCTCTAGGCATTACAGTGTTCCCCCTTTCATTAAATCGACAAACTGATCGAATAAATAACCAGTATCGTTAGGACCCGGGTTGGATTCCGGGTGAAACTGCACAGAAAAGACAGGTTTTGATAAATGGGACATGCCTTCCACCGTACCATCGTTCAGATTTAAATGAGTCACTTCCAGACCTTTTAAGACGATGCTCTCTGACTGTACCGCATAGCCGTGATTTTGGCTCGTAATGTAGCTTCTGCCGGTGTTCTTGTCGAATACACCATGATTGCAGCCTCGATGACCGTATTGCATTTTATAGGTTCTGCCGCCGCTTGCCAAGGCGATAAGCTGATGACCCATGCAGATACCGAAAATCGGCATCGAATCCGGTCCATAATTACTGTTAGTAATCAATTTTTCAATGATGGATACCGCTTCATCTGCTGCTGCCGGATCGCCAGGACCATTGGTCAGAAAAACGCCGTCAGGCTTTGCCGCCAGAATGGTCTTTGCCTTAGTCCCATAAGGATAAATGGTCATGCTGCAGCCTCTCGCCGCCAATTCCTTGAGAATGCTGCGTTTAACACCGAAATCCAGCACAGCTACATGAAAATCACTATCCGGCGTATTCCATTCTGTGATTTCTTTCACACCGGCTGTTTTCATCTGATCCTGGGAAAGTGTCGTCTCCGCGATTAATCTTCTAAGATCGCTTACCGCCAAATCCTCTGTGGTGATAACACATTTCTGACTGCCGGTTCTTCTCAGCTTTCTGGTCATCTCTCTGGTGTCCACACCGTAAACGCCGGGGATCCCTTGTTCGCAGAACCATTGGTCGATTGTCTTGGCGCTCCGGTGATTACTGGGCTTTGTGCATAAATCCTGACATACTGCACCTAACGCGTGAATGCGTTCTGATTCATAATCTTCCTCATTAATCCCGTAATTTCCCAGTAGTGGATAGGTCATGGTAATCACCTGTCCGCTATAGGAAGGATCGGTCAGGGTTTTCTGATAACCGGTCATCGCCGTATTAAAAACTAGTTCTCCCACGTTGGTCTTCCCAGCGCCAAATCCCTTTCCTTTATATATGCTACCGTCTTCTAAATAAATCAGTCCTTTCATGGAATTCCTCCCTTTGCTTTACATTCTAACGAAAGAGTATACTACCATAATTATAAATATGCAAGCATAAATTCATATTTTTTCATATTTTGTTATTTTTATCGAAATTTACTCTTGATTTCCCGTTACGTTTGTGATATAGTACCTTCAATGATTTATTTTTATTCAGACTTGTAAATATTTATATAATTCAGGAGGAAGAAACATGGCAAAAGAAAAAATCGTTCTGGCCTACTCAGGCGGCCTGGACACATCGATTATCATCGCCTGGTTAAAAGAGCACTACGACTGCGAAGTTATCGCTGTATGTTGCAACACCGGTCAAAAAGAGAACTTCGCAGCGATCGAAAAAAAGGCTTATGCTACCGGAGCTGACAAAGCCTATGTATTGGATATTCAGGAGGAATTTATTACAGATTTCATTTACCCTACTTTGAAGGCCGACGCAGTCTACGAGAACGACTACCTGCTGGGAACATCTATGGCAAGACCTCTGCAGGCCAAAAAGATTGTGGAAATCGCAGAAAAAGAAGGAGCGTTTACTATCGCTCACGGCTGCACCGGAAAGGGAAACGATCAGGTTAGATTTGAAACCACAATTCACGCGTTGAATCCGGCGATCAAAATTATCGCTCCATGGAGAATTTGGGATCTGAAATCCCGCGAGGATTGCATCGCCTATGCAAAATCCCACAATATTCCTATCAATCAGACCGTGGAAAAAATCTATTCCAGAGATGAAAACATCTGGCATATCAGTCACGAAGGCGGTAATCTGGAAAACCCATGGAATGAACACAACCGCGATATACACATCATGTCTATGGCTCCTGAAGACGCTCCTGATCATCCTACTTATGTTGAAATTGATTTTGAAAAGGGCGTCCCTGTAGCTTTAGATGGGGTAAAACTATCTCCTGTAGAATTACTTACGAAACTAAATCAGCTCGGAAAAGCAAACGGTATCGGAACAATCGATATCATTGAAAACCGTCTGGTCGGCATGAAGTCCAGAGGCGTATACGAAACTCCTGGCGGAACGATTTTGTTTGCGGCTCACAAGGACCTGGAAAAACTCATTTTGGACAGAGATACTATGCAATACAGAAATATTGTCTCCCAGAAATTTGCCCAGCTAGTCTATGACGGCCTGTGGTTCACACCTCTGCGTCAGGCAATCTCTGCTTTTGTCGATGAAACGCAAAAACAGGTCACCGGTACTGTAAAGATGAAATTATACAAAGGCACGGTGTGGCCTGTAGCCAGCAAATCCCCATACTCCTTATATAACGAGGAGTTCGCCACATTCAGCGCTGACGAGGTTTATGATCAGTCTGATGCTGAGGGCTTCATCAATTTGTTCTCGCTCCCGTTGAAAATCAGAGCTATTCAAAAACAAAACCTGGAAGGCATTCCTGAAGCCCAGAAAGCGCTGCCAAAGCAGATCTTCAAGGGTGGCTCCTTCGTAGAATAGGCAGGATAAATAAAATAGCTGAAATGAAAAAGCAAGACTTTCGGAGGCTTTGGAAGTCTTGCTTTTGTATTCGCTTATTTTAAGCATAGTTCCCCAATAATTCGGAAACCAATATAAATTTCATCGCAGTGATCACTAATAGCCGTCCTCTTTTTATCCTGTTCCGGTAATAAGCGCTCCTTTTTCACTCATCAAAAGTTCTGCTATATTTGCCACTTCATCAGCCTCATACATAACCAGATTTCCCCAGGTTATATTAAGTTTTTAATTTTTTTGCATTTAAGTGCAAAAACTTGTTTTTTTCAAAAATTTATGCTATACTCTTGCTGCAAGGAGGAATGTCCAATGATTGATTCCCATGAACTCAAGAAAAGAGATTTATACTTAAATAAAATGATAGCATTTCAGGATACGGAACCTGTGAAGGTTGTTACCGGAATCCGCAGATGTGGAAAATCCAGTCTACTTAAACTAATGACCCTTCACCTAAGGGAAAACGGCATTGCTGATGATCAAATTCTTGAAATGAATTTTGAATCCTACGCCTTCAAAAATATGAATAGCGACGCTTTCTATGAATATGTCAAACAGCACATCATGCCGGGTAAAAGAATGTACCTTTTCTTTGATGAGGTTCAGCGTGTTCCTGGCTGGGAAGATGCAGTTAATTCTTTTCGCGTTGATTTTAACTGCGATATTTATGTCACCGGTTCAAATGCTTATATGCTCTCCTCCGAATACGCCACTTATCTATCCGGCAGATGTGTAGAGATAAAAATGCTTCCTTTATCATTCTCTGAATTTCTTACCTTTCATGATTTTGAAATCAGGGAAACAAAAAGTGCGTTGGGCGGCATCCGCAAACAGGTCTTTGATCAAAATGGGGAACATTATGACCTTCGTGAAGTTTTTGACGCATACATGCGATTTGGAGGAATGCCGGGCATCGCCGATATAGGATTAGACCAGGAAAAAGTATTGATGCTGCTTGAGGGCATCTACTCTACCGTAATTATGAGAGATATTCTTGAACGAGAAAATCGCAGAGGACAAAAGAAAATCGCCGACCCGATTCTCTTAAAAAAGATTGCCCTGTTTCTTGCAGATAACATTGGCAGCAATATATCCGTTTCCTCTATCGGAAATACACTGATGAATGAAGGATTGCTCGAAGATGGCAAACGAAAAGGAATACCGAGCGCCCATACCGTTCAGAACTATGTGAATGCTCTGCTGGAAGCATATTTTTTCTATGACATCAAAAGATTTGATATTAAGGGAAAAGAATTCTTACGAACGCTGGGAAAATACTATATTGTAGATATTGGACTTAGGAACTACCTGCTTGGTTTCAGAGATCGTGACAGCGGTCATGCAATAGAAAATGTTGTCTACTTTGAGCTGCTTCGCCGAGGCTATGACGTCTCTATTGGTAAGATTGATAACGCCGAGGTTGATTTTATTGCAGCAAAAGCAGACGACAAAATCTATGTTCAGGTCACGGAATCCATGGTAAGTGAGGTCGTTCGCAAACGAGAATTGACTCCACTTCAAAAAATCAGTGACAACTATGAGAAGATCATTCTTTCCCTGAACCCCGGAATGGATTCTTCCTATGAGGGTATAAAATCCATCAATTTAATTGACTGGCTAATTTCAGAATAAGCCCTATCAGATTCTATGTCGAATGTTGAGATTATTCATCATCTTCTTTGGGCTGTTCAACCTCTTTCACAACCTCATCAATGAGCTTTGCAAAATCCACGGCGTTTTTGGAAGTGATGACGGGCTTTCCCGTTTCTGCTTCCAAAGCTTGCCTTGCAATTCCCGCCACCCGTCCGCCACGGCGGGCAACCTCTTGATTTTCTTCAAAAGTAGTCGGCTTTTCCTCTTTGGATATGTCGGTGGTGGAAGTTTCCGCAAGCATATTCAAGATAAGCTCTGTCGTACTCATGTTATCACGCAGATTTTGTTTTTTTAAACCTTTTAGTTTTTTGTACTGCTGCGTGTTCATGCCGGACCAAGCCCGTGTAATCTCATTGGTTAAAATTGCATATTCTTTGCCCTGCGCTACACCTCTGTCCTGCCATTCATCAGTCAGCTCCTTACGAACTTGGATAGCCTGTAAACGCTGATTAATCCATTCTCGTGTATAGCCTTTTTGCAGGTATGTAGCAAGAGCACGGTCAATCGTAAGCTCTGGATCGATGGTTTCCTCAATCCGTTCCGCACCGACAGTAGCTAACCATGCCTTAAAAGGCTCTGCTTTCGGTGAAGGGATTGACTGAATGATACGCAAAAGCTGCTCCATCGTTGCGACATCCGTCATGCGTTTTTTGCCATCTGCGGCAGTCATTTTCAAACCGTTACAGTTTGTAACGGTTTCATTTCCCTCGTCTTTTAAACGTTTTTTTAACACACGCCAGTATGTTTGCGGATTTGGGCTGTCCGTTAATACAGCGACCACATCCGTGATCGAAAAATACCATTCTTCCTGTTCCTCGTCCCAAGCGGTACGGATTTTTCTATTTTCAAATAGCTGAATATTATCGTTTTCCATATATGAAAATTTGCCCCTTTCTGGCAACGATTTATCTGACAGCAGGATTGCAGTCTGCCTGATCGAAAATTTTAGCAACCTTAGTGTAACACATTTCTTCACCAATTAATAGGTACTTGCCTACTAATGTGCGAAAAAGGTCAAAAAATAGAGCAAGGCAATTTGCTTCAGCCAAGTGCCTTGCTCTCATAATCTGTCTTATTTACTCAAATACTGATCAATCCCCGCGGCAGCGGTTTTGCCAGCGCCCATGGCTTTGATGACAGTGGCCGCGCCGGTTACGGCGTCGCCTCCGGCAAATATGCCCGGACGATTTGTCGCAGCATCCGCGTCAGCGCCGATGCCGCCGCGCTCATTTGCGGCAAGTTCTTCTGTGGTATCCAGAATCAAAGTGTTCAGCTTAGTACCGATGGACATGATAACCATATCCACAGGAACCACGTGATTGGAGCCTTCGATTACGACAGGTCTGCGGCGTCCGGAAGCGTCCGGTTCGCCTAGTTCCATCGATACACATTCGATACCGGTGACATGACCTGTTTCATCACCCTTGATTTCTACAGGATTTGTCAACAGCTTGAAGATAATCCCTTCTTCCATGGCATGATGGACTTCCTCTGCTCTGGCAGGCAGTTCCTCCATGCTACGACGATAGATGATATAAACTTCACTGGCGCCCATACGCTTTGCGCATCTTGCAGCGTCCATAGCAACGTTGCCGCCGCCGACCACTGCAATCTTATCCGCATGCTGAATCGGCGTATCGTATTCCGGCAGATAAGCCTTCATCAGATTGATTCGGGTCAGATATTCGTTGGCGGAACATACGCCCAGCAGGTTTTCACCAGGAATCTTCATAAAGGACGGAAGTCCTGCGCCGGTTCCGATGAATACGGATTCGAAGCCTTCTTCCTGCATCAGTTCATCCACAGTAATGGCGCGGCCTACGATAGCGTTGGTCACAAATTTTACGCCCTTGGCTTCCAGCTTGGCAACTTCAGCAGCTACGATTTCTTTCGGCAGACGGAACTGCGGAATCCCGTAAACCAGTACGCCGCCGGTCTTGTGTAAGCTTTCGTAAACGGTTACTTCGTAGCCTTTGTTAATCAAGTCCCCTGCGCATGCAAGCCCTGCAGGACCTGCGCCGATGACAGCCACCTTGTGACCGTTGCTTTCAGCCGGTTTAATTTCTTCATCGCCATAATGTTCCGCGTGCCAGTCAGCCGCAAAACGTTCCAGACGACCGATGGCAACCGGTTCGCCTTTCACACCGTGTACGCATTTTCCTTCGCACTGGTTTTCCTGCGGACACACACGACCGCAGATGGCAGGCAGGCTGCTGGTTTCGCTGATAATCTGATAGGCTTCCTCAAATTCCCCTTCGGCAATTTTCGCGATAAAATCAGGAATTTTCACCATAACAGGACAGCCGCTCATGCAAGGCTTTTTACGACACTTGAGGCATCGCATCGCCTCACTTACTGCCATTTCTTCTGTATAGCCGGAGGAAACTTCCAGGAAGTTCTTATTACGCACATCTGGCGCCTGTTCCGGCATCGGGTTCTTTTCTCTTACTAAATTAATCATGGTAACGAACACCTCCTGTCAAGCGGCACACGTGTGCTCTGTCTTCTGCTTCCTGGTCGGAATAGTAAGCGCTCCTCTGAATCAGCTCATCCCAGTCTACCAGAGCGCCGTCAAATTCCGGTCCGTCCACGCATACGAATTTGTCTTCTCCGCCGATGTTGCAGCGGCAGCCGCCGCACATGCCGGTTCCGTCAATCATGTATGCAGTCAGGGATGCAACGGAGTGAATTCCGTATTTTTCTGCAATCTGACAGGTGAATTTCATCATCATCGGCGGTCCTACCGCGATGACTTCGTCAAATTTTTCCCCTGCCTGAATCAGTTCCTCAAGCTTTGCGGTGGTGAATCCTTTTTCGCCGTAGGAGCCGTCGTCGGTCATCACATAAAGTTCATCGACCCCGGCTCTGAATTCATCCTCCAGGATGACCAGATCTTTGGTCTTGAAGCCTTCGATCATGACAGTTTCCACGCCGTGGTCATGCATGCCGCAAGCCAGCGGATAAGCCAGAGCGTTTCCTGTGCCGCCGCCGACCACGCAAACTCTTTTCAGACCGTCCATCTTGGTCGGTTTGCCCAGAGGTCCAACGATATCCGCAAAGCAGTCGCCTACTTCCAGCTGATCCATCAGCATGGTAGTTCTGCCGACTGCCGCGTAAATCAGATCGATGGTGCCGTCTTCTTCGTTGTGACCTGCCATGGTGAGAGGGATTCTCTCACCATATTCATCCGTACGAAGGATGATGAACTGACCCGGTTTTGCTTTTCTTGCAACCAGCGGCGCATAGATTTTCAGCCATACCATGTTGTCATTGAGTCTTCTTTTATAAGTTACTTCAAACAATTTCATCTTCTCCATCCTCCTTCCTTAGTTATCATAGCTTTTCTTCTGATTGAGCAAGTGCGCGTATCTGTCCATTGCCATTTCTTCGGACTTTCTGAACAGTTCTTCTGCCCTTTCAGGGAATTTCAGCTGTAAGGAGTTGTAACGAACTTCGCTCATCAGGAAGTCTCTGTAGCTTTCGGATGGAGCGCCGCTATCGATGGACAGAGGGTTTCTTCCTTCTGCCGCCAGCATCGGATTGAATCTGAGCAGATTCCAGTAACCGGCTCTAACCGCGTTCTTCATTTCCAGCATCGCTTTGTTCATGCCGACTTTCAGACCCTGGTTAATGCAAGGCGCGTAAGCGATAATCAGGGAAGGACCGTCATAGCTTTCCGCCTCTCTGATGGCTTTCAAGGTCTGTTCCGGGTTTGCGCCCATCGCAACCTGGGCTACATAAACATAGCCGTAAGCCATGGCAATCTGTGCCAAGTCTTTCTTCTTCACATTCTTTCCGGAAGCAGCGAACTTAGCAACCGCGCCAATCGGAGTAGCCTTGGAGGACTGTCCGCCGGTATTTGAATAAACCTCTGTATCGAATACCATCACGTTTACGTTTTCGCCGGAAGCAAGTACGTGGTCAAGGCCGCCGTAGCCGATGTCGTACGCCCAGCCGTCGCCGCCAAAGATCCACATGGAAGGCTTAATCAGCATATCCTGATTGTCTACCACGTATTTCGCGTCCGCATTGCTGTCTGCTATTTTTTCACATTCTGCCAGCAGGATCTTGCCGGTTTCTTCTGCCGCGTCAGCGTCGTTCATGGAAGCGACCCAAGCCTTTGCAGGTACGCCTACCACGTCTGCCAGTCTTTCTGCCGCGGATTTCAATTCGTTTCTTCTTGCCTGCATGGAAATCGCCATACCAAGACCAAATTCAGCGTTATCCTCAAAGAGAGAGTTTGCCCACGCAGGACCTCTGCCTTCTTTGTTTACCGTGTAAGGTGTGCTCGGCGCGGAGCAGCCCCAGATGGAGGAACAGCCTGTAGCGTTTGCGATGAACATTCTGTCGCCGAATAACTGAGTGACCAGTTTCGCATATGGAGATTCCCCACAGCCCGGACAAGCGCCGGAGAACTCAAGGAGCGGCTGCTTGAACTGGGAACCTTTGACGGTATTGTCCTTAAACGGAACTTCTTTTTCTGTTACTTCGTGGAACAGATAGTTGTATTTTTCCTGAGAAGTCTGTACGACGTCGTCTTCTGCAGGGGTCATTTCCAGCGCTTTCTTTCTCGCCGGGCAAACCTGCGCGCAGGAACCGCAGCCTGTGCAGTCCAGAGCGGAAATTCCCAGGGTAAAGAACTTGCCGCGCACGCCCTTCATAGCAAGGTAATCGCCGTTTACCTTGTCTACTTCTGTTTCATCCAGTACGAACGGTCTGATGACGCCGTGCGGACAAACATAGGAACACCAGTTACACTGCATACAGTTGTCTTTGTTCCAGACAGGGATATCCGTTGCGATGCCTCTCTTTTCAAAGGCTGCTGTACCTGCAGGTACCATGCCGCTTGCCGTATCCAAGAATGTGGATACAGGCACTGCATCACCAGTCAGGGTGTTGGTTGGAACCAATACCTTGTTCAGGTAGTCTGTGTGCATCTGATCACGTCCTACCATAGCAGCAGCCGGCGCATCGTCCGGTGCGTCTGCCCATGCGGCAGGTACTTCTACCTTATGTACGTTGGCAATGCCGGCGTCTACTGCCGCCATGTTCATATTGACGATGTTTTCGCCCTTCTTGCCGTAGGTCTTTTTGATGGCATCTTTCATGTACCCTGCTGCTTCTTCAATCGGAATAATGTTCGCCAGTTTAAAGAAAGCAGCCTGCAGTACCGTGTTGGTTCTTCTTGCGCCCAGACCGATTTCCTTTGCGATGGAAACCGCGTCGCAGGTGTAGAACTGAATGTGATTCTTCGCGATGTATCTCTTAACCTTTGCAGGGAGATGTTCTTCTAATTCTTCGTCGCTCCATACACAGTTCAGGAGGAAGAATCCGCCCGGTTTTACGTCCTGCACCATTTCGTAACGCTGTAAGTAAGCGGCGTTATGGCATGCGACAAAGTCAGCCTGTTTTACATAGTAGGAGGACTTAATCGGTTCGTCGCCAAAACGCAGGTGAGAAATGGTCACGCCGCCGGATTTCTTGGAGTCATACTGGAAGTATGCCTGTACTTTCTTATCTGTGTGGTCACCGATAATCTTAACGGAGTTCTTGTTAGCGCCTACCGTACCGTCCGCACCCAGACCCCAGAACTTGCAGGCCTTAGTGCCCTTTGGCGCAACGTCTGGATTTTCTGTAGTCGGCAGGGACAGACCAGTTACATCGTCCGTGATGGAAATGGTAAATTCCTTCTTCGGCTCGTCTGCCCATAAGTTCTGATACACTGCCAGAATATCGCCAGGCTGCGTATCCTTGGAACCCAGACCATAACGACCGCCTACTACCAGACAGTTTTCAAACTTGGTGCCACGCAGAGCTGCTACGATATCTAAGAACAAAGGCTCGCCCATGCCGCCCGGTTCTTTGGTTCTGTCCAAAACGGCGATTTTCTTAACCGTTTCAGGCATAACGTTCAGCAGGTATTTTACGGAGAACGGTCTATACAGATGGACTTCGATGATGCCCACTTTCTTACCCTCTGCAGTCAGGTAGTCGACCAGTTCCTCTGCCGCATCGCAGACAGAACCCATCGCCACGATGATTTCCTCTGCGTCAGGCACGCCGTAATAGTTAAACGGTTTATAGTCCGTGCCGATTTTGGCATTGACTTTTTCCATGTATTCGTTTACTAAGTCAGCAGTTTCCAGATAAGCGCTGTTGCAGGCTTCTCTGTGCTGGAAGAAAGTTTCCGGCTGTTCCGCGCTGCCCATGCTGTGTGGGTGCATCGGGTGAATCGATCTTGCCTTAAATGCCTTCACTGCGTCCCAGTCCACCATTTCCTTCAAATCCTCGTAATCCCAGATTTCTATCTTCTGGTTCTCGTGAGACGTTCTGAAACCGTCGAAGAAGTGGAGCATCGGCAGCTTGCCTGCGATGGTCGCAAGGTGCGCCACGGCAGCCAGATCCATTGCTTGCTGCACGCTGTTAGACGCCAGCATGGCAAAACCGGTCTGACGGCATCCCATGACGTCGGAGTGGTCGCCGAAGATGGACAGCGCATGGGTTGCCAGCGCTCTTGCCGCTACGTGAAATACAGTCGGCGTCTGCTCTCCTGCCAGTTTATACATGTTTGGAATCATCAAAAGGAGCCCCTGAGAAGCTGTAAAGGTAGAGGTGTAGGAACCGGCTGTAATAGAGCCGTGTACCGCGCCTGCAGCGCCCGCTTCAGATTCCATTTCTACGATTTTCACTTTTTCGCCAAAGATGTTGGTTCTGTCCTGAGATACCCATTCGTCCATGCTTTCTGCCATTGGAGAAGATGGTGTGATTGGGTAAATGGCAGCAACCTCAGAAAACGCGTATGCTACGTGAGCAGCAGCCGTATTTCCGTCCATTGTCTTTAATTTTCTCACCGTAATCACTCTCCTTCCCGCATGCCAAGGGCGGCTCTCTGTAAATAGTTATATTCAGGGACTTCTCTTTCCTTGATGATGCCTCTCTGACACATATACTGACAAACCTGACAGTTCTCACAAGCTTCCGGATCAATGACCGCGTGAGCGTCTTCCATATGTATCGCGCCATTTGGACAGTTTGCAAAACAGTCTTCGCAGGCAATGCATGCGCTTCCGCATACTGCCGCTTTGTCCGCATAGTCCGCGGTGGAACTGCAAGGTACCATCTTCGCGCCTTTGTACGGCACCATTTCAATCAGGCTCTTCGGACAAGCGTAGTAGCAGTCCTTACAGCCGACGCACTTATCAGGATTTACCTGGGCGCTACCGTTGACAACTTCGATGGCGCCGTAACGACATACTTTGACACAGTCTCCCTGCCCAGTACATCCTGTGGTACAGATACCCATAGCTTTCGGGGCGGCCTTGGCTGCAGCTTCTTTGCAGCTTGTAAATCCAGCCTCTTTATATGCGTGTTCATTAAAGCCGCTGCACTTTACAAAGGCGACCTTTTCTTTTAATTTAGTTAAATCGTGCATGGTATCCACGATGATTTTTTTCTTGCATTTTACGGTGCAGGCTACACAGCCGACGCACTTGTCGTAATCGATGACAGCGTGGTTGTCGATGATTTCCACCGCGCCTTCCGGACATGCTCTGACGCAGTCGCCGCAGCCGATACAGCCGAAACCGCAGATTTCTCTGACCTTATCGTCATCCTCGTCCCGATTGGAACACGGGATAAAGTTGGTCGCATCCCTCGGCACCATGCGAATCAGTCCCTGTACACAAGCGTCCTCTGCCGCGCATGCGCCGCATCCGTTACACTTTTCGGGATCGATGATGATTTCACCATCCGCTGCTTTCATTGCGTCAAATTTACAAACGCTGACGCAGTCGCCGCAGCCAATACAGCCGTATTTGCACTCGCCTCTTTCAAAGCCTGCCTCTTTCGCCTCCCGGCAGGTTTTTCCCGCAAATCGTTTCCTTCCCGCAGCATCGCCACTGCAAAAAACAAAGGCGATTTCATCTTTTGTTTCTTCGGTTTCTCTGCCGCAGACATCAGCAATGGCATCTACTGCTTCCTGGCCGCACGCCGGACACAGCGCTACACTCTCGCCGCTTAAAATCGCCTCCGCGCATGCCCGGCAAGTCTCCTTGCCGCAGCCTCCGCCGCAGTCTGCGCCCGGCAGAAGCGATAAGATCTTTTCTATAACTTCTGCAGTCACATTCTGATTGGTACTCATAATGTTTCCTCCTTTGCCTCGTTATATTTGAAATTATTCTGTATACAACTTAAATTCATATTACCCCCTTAGTATTGTAAAGTCAACCTTTCAATGGCCATTTTCGTTGAAATATCAATGTTTTTTTGGTTGTACAAATTCATCAGAAAATTCAAAAACCGCCATTTTCCAACGCTTTCGCACTGTTATGTACTAAAGCGCTTTAACTCGTTAAAATGTAATTTCATGGGAATTTTGACATGAAAAAGGAGAGGCCATGTCTCAACATCATATGCCTCTCATCCATATAAATTATATACTTTTAGATATTCTTATTGTAAACCCGTATCATTGATGATTTCCTGGTTGATTTCACTACAGGTGTCACTAACCTGATAACCTTTTTGTCCGAATGCTCTCTCATGTAGCCGCTGTACTTCACTTTCCAGTGTAACCGGTACTACATATGAGATTTCTCCCAATAGTCCTGCGTAATAATTCTTTGGCCAGCTTATACTTTTTTTAAAATCGTATCCCGGCGCGCGAACTGCTGCGGTAAACATATCCAGCTGTGTCATATTCGTTCTGATGTTAGGGAATACCGTATTTGATAATTCGCCCAACTTCCACGGATGTGTTAAAGCCTTTTTCATAACAGCCGCCATAATTTTCTTATACCGCACGCTTCGACCCTCATCTCCGCCGCTGTTCTTTCTAATCCGGCAATAGGTCGTAGCCTGTACGCCGTCCAAAGTCTGTTTACCACTTTTACTAATCTTGTGATACGTTCCACCCGTATTTCTTGCGGTCTCCGGTCCCCAGGTATTCAAATCACTGATTTCATTCTTCTTCACATTAACTTCTACGCCGCCCAGACAATCTACCGCGTCAGCAACAGCCTTCCAATTAAAAATAACGAACTCCTCAATATTAAGGTCTAAGCTTCGGTTTAATGCGGCGCAGGTATTAACGCCTCCTGCATAATGATGCGCATGGGTAATTTTATCCAAGACCATAGATCCGTCCATATAACCCATTTTTAAATAACTGTCACGCATAACTGAAATTAAACGAATATCACCGTTAGACTTCTTAATACTCATAATGATAATCGCATCCGTCCTGCTTCCATCATATCCTTCGTCCGCTCTGGCGTCTGAGCCCAGAATGACGATATTTCTATATCCGCTTAAATCATCAGCAACCTGCGGATCGATTGCAAACATATCCTTATCTGTGTCTATATGATCAAAATTTCTCGTCAGCCAGAAAAATAGGCCTGTCCCAACAATGGCCATCAGCAATACCAGGCTCAACACATTGCGAATCAGAGTTTTTTTATTCCATTTGTATTTTTTCTTTGCTTTACCTCTACTACTTCCCTTTTTACTGCGAGCAGCCGCGCCGCTTCTTGCCGGTTCCGTTGTCCGTCCACTTCTACGTTGCGCTTCCGTATCCCTTGATCGCCTTCGTGCCTGTCTCTCATACTCCTCGGCAGCTCTGGCATACTCTGGATCCTCTAATTGCCGAATCAATTCCGGACTATATTTCATACCCTTAAAATCACAGGTTTCCTTGTTTCCATTACTATATTTATTACTTCTCAAAATTCAGTTTCCCTTCTCATAGAATGCATCCGACGTCCGCCCGCTGTCGTGTAGACATTATACCATGACGATTCCTCTGAATATAGAATCGCAAGTCATGATTCAATGAACGCTTCCCTACGGCAACGCCGTTTTAATCAGTTGCGTTCATTATACCATAAGCACTAACCTCTGTCTTCGCTTTCAGCTCGCCTCGCCGTAGAGTGCCACGGAGCAAAGCTCCTGCACTCCTGACATAAGACCTGCCTCGCTTCCGTCTGCGCCTGTGGCTTGCCGATCAGCGGGCTAGGGCTTCCGCCGTAGAGTGCCACGGAGCAAAGCTCCTGCACTCCTGACATAAGACCTGCCTCGCTTCCGTCTGCGCCTGTGGCTTGCCGATCAGCGGGCTAGGGCTTCATCACCGTGTGTAGACATTATACCATTTCTTTATAGTAAATGGCAATATAGAGGATGTGATCAAAATCTCACGAATTTCATACAAGAAATAAAAAAACGTCTTTCAAATTCAAAAAAATCCTTTACAAACTATTCAAATTCAACTATAATAGACTGGTACGGAAAAGCGTACTTGCGCCATTAGCTCAATTGGATAGAGTCGCGCACTACGAATGCGAAGGTTGGGGGTTCGAGTCCCTCATGGCGCACCACAGACTGTCCGAAAAGGACGCAAAGCGTTGGAATTTAAAAGATTCCAGCGTTTTTTCTTTGTCAAAAGAAAGCAGCGGCCATCAAACATTGATAGCCGCGTAACTTTTTAATACTTTTCTTTCAGCAGACCTTTTCTGTACGCCTGTACCAGCTGCTTCATATTATCTACTTGCTCTGTCAACTCAATGCCCTGATCCGTATCAATGACCAGCATTCTATCCGGCAAAACCTCTACGGTCTTCACCTCTGGAGAATGGAAGACCTGCGTTCCATCAGGCTGCAATGGTTCGTAAGGCTTATGCTGGGCTAAAGCCATAAAACGCGAATTAAAAATGAACGTATAGCCTGCGATACCGGTTTGCTTCTGATAGGCCTTAGAAATCCCACCGTCAATGACGTACAGCAATCCTCCACCCTTTATCGGACTTTCTCCATCCTTAATCTTCACCGGCACGTGACCGTTCAAAATTTTTGATCGAGTCGGATCCAAGCCAAACTCGCGCAAAATCTTTTCGCACGGTCCTCGCTCTTTGATCAGTTTATAATACGGACGAGTCTGTTCTTTATGCGAAGCTTTGTCAGCGATAAACAGCCGTTCAAAGGTTGTCATCTTTACTTTGCCAAACAAAGGTGAATTTCCGCCAAGCCATAAGTACCACATTAAATCACCCATGCGTCCGCTCTCACCTGATTCCGAAGGAGAGAAATAGGCCTTTCGCACTTCACTGTCTAAATAATCCATCAAAGCTTTTCCGGCAAATCGTTCTCCGTTAATCGCAACTTCCTCAAATTCACCGTCTTCGGTCATAGGAATACAGCCGTGGTACAATAAATTTCCATTGATCTTCTTATACAGAGCGCCATGGCTATACAGAAAGCGAATATGCCTTTGCAGTTTCTCCGAATTAAGAATAGACGCTTCCAGAGAGTTCATTACTTCCCGCTCCTCCGCAGTTAACTCATACGGATTCTCAGGGTCTACTGTAGGTAAATTACGATCGCGAAGTTCCCAGGTATTTCCGTCGATTTCCACAATACCATCTTCCCAATTGATCTTATCCAGAATCAATCTGTTTTCCAGTCCATACTCCGGATGCGCCATAATACGCTGGCCTTCCACCTTGAACTGGCAAACTGCAATCGCCTTGTGCATTTTGGCCGCCAAAGGTTCTTCAATTGGATCATATTGATTTCTTTCAAGAATATGCGGCTGAAAGAACTCACACGGATCGTTGCCGTACACTTTTTCTGCAAAGCTGGCCAATGGCCGCAAATTGATTCCATAACCAATCTCCAGCATGTCAAAATTGTTGTAGCTGATGTTCATTCTTAGAATGTTAGCTATACAAGCCCAATTACCCGTAGCGGCTCCCATCCACACGATATCATGATTTCCCCACTGAAAATCCACATCGTGATAATCCATGAGATAATCCAAAATCGTATCCGGATGCGCGCCTCTGTCAAAGATATCTCCAATAATATGTAAATGGTCTACCGCTAAATTGCTGATAATCTCAGCCATAGAAGAAATGAAGTCCTCTGCAATACCTGATTCAACAACTGTATTGATAATAGCGCTGTAATACCGCGCCCGATTTTCTTCATCGTCTGCATGAAGCAATTCATCCATCGCATAATCCAAGTATTTAGGAAGTCTGCGGCGCACTTTAGAGCGCGTATATTTGGTGGATACCGACTTACAAATTGTAACCAGACGATAGATTACCGTCATACACCACTTATCAAAGTCAGGTTCACTTTTTTTACGCCGTGCAAGTTCTGCCTGAGGATTATAAATCAACGCTGCCAGATCTTCTCGATCACTCTCGCTCAGTATCCCGCCATAATGTTCATCAATCTTACTTTTAATCGTACCAGAGGCGCTTTTCAGCATATGAACAAAAGCCTCATGTTCGCCATGCAGATCGCTAAGAAAATACTCCGTTCCCTTTGGTAAAGCTAAAATCGCACTTAAATTGATAATTTCAGCTGTCGCCGCCTTAATATTAGGATAATCCTTAGAAAGCAACTCCAGAAATTTGATATCCGCCATATGTTCTCCCTCTCATATATTCTTTACTTTATATTATATGACATTCTGCCCAGCAAGGCAAGGCTAAAAGCCGCAGTCGAGATGTCTGGCAGAATTTATGCTGAAACGCCCCAGCTTTAGCTGGCTTGGCGTTTGTCGTATGACATTCTGCCCAGCAAGGCAAGGCTAAAAGCCGCAGTCGAGATGTCTGGCAGAATTTATGCTGAAACGCCCCAGCTTTAGCTGGCTTGGCGTTTGTCGTATGACATTCTGCCCAACAAGGCAAGGCTAAAAGCCGCAGCCGAGATGTCTGGCAGAATTTATGCTGAAACGCCCCAGCTTTAGCTGGCTTGGCGTTTGTCGTATGACATTCTGCCCAGCAAGGCAAGGTTAAAAGCCGCAGCCGAGATGTCCGGCAGAATTTATGCTGAAACGCCCCAGCTTTAGCTGGCTTGGCGTTTGTCGTATGACATTCTGCCCAGCAAGGCAAGGCTAAAAGTCGCAGCCGAGATGTCTGGCAGAATTCTTTTCCAGGATCTCGTCTATTTTGTCCACATTAGCATAGACTAAATCAGGAGGAAAATTTATATGCGCCGCAAAACCACTATAGATCTGCGCCATGTAGCAGTTTACGTCATAACCATGGTCTGCCTCATGGTCATTTTACCTGTTCTGGCTATACGCCTCTTTCCTGTTATACTGGAACATGAGGACCAAGGGCCCGTCTACGAAGGAGAGATTCCAAAAACAGTAAAAGTGTGGATTACAGAAGAAGAAAAATATAAGACGATTCCTTTTGAGAAATACGTACAAGGTGTTGTAGCTTCGGAAATGCCCGCATCCTTCGGCGCTGAAGCTTTAAAGGCGCAGGCTGTAGCCAGCCGTACTTACGCATTGGGACGAATCAATGCCGGCGGCAAACTCTGCGATACAGTTCACTGCCAAGTCTACCGCAGCGACAACATTCCGGCAAAAGTAAAAAAAGCTGTAAACGCAACCAAAGGCCAGGTTCTGCTATACAATGGAAAACTGGCTGCACACGCTCTCTATTTTGCCTCCAGCGCAGGCAAAACAGAAAATTCTCAGGACGTATTTTCTGGCGAGTACGCGTATCTGGTCAGTGTTGACAGTTCCTATGAACCAGGAGCTACCCACAAAAAGGAAAGCCTGACCATGACGATCAGCAAATTTGCATCCAAAATAAAAAAAGCCATGCCTGAATTGGACTTCGGCAAGATCACAAAACAAAACATCAAAATTAAATCCCGCTCCGAAGGGGGACGCGCGGCTCTTATACAGATAGGCGATCAAAAGGTGTCCGGCGCAGACGTCCGCAGCGCCTTTAAGCTATACTCCACCCGTATAAAATTCGCTTTCAGGGGAAACAAAATCACGATCACCACCAGCGGCAGTGGACACGGTGTAGGTATGAGCCAATATGGCGCCAAAGGTCTCGCAAAAAAGGGAAAGAGTTATACAGAAATTCTATCACACTATTATCAGGGAACAGACGTCAGCCGATAATGCTTCATCTTACGCCGGAGCAAAAAAGTCAGGCAGACGCTCTTTGATAAAAAAGACCCCGCCGCGGCAAAAGCAGCAGCAGGGTGTTATCCCTTTGTTATCAGTCCTCGATGCGGAAAATGTTTGCACCAAGAGCCTTAAATTTTTCTGTAAACTTTTCGTACCCTCTCTCTATATGATAGATCTCAGAGATTGTCGTGGTTCCCTGGGCAACCAGTCCGGCCAATACCAGTGCCGCTCCGGCTCGTAAGTCTGTCGCGATAACCTGAGCGCCTTCCAGCTTCTTGCCCCCCTGAATCATGGCGCGGTTTCCTTCCGTCTTAATATTCGCGCCCATTCGATTCAATTCTGCCACGTGCATAAAACGATTTTCGAAAACAGTCTCAATAACAGAGCTTGCTCCTTCTACAGTGGTCAGAAAAGCCATAAACGGCGACTGGATGTCAGTAGGAAATCCTGGATACGGTAACGTTTTGATATCCGTCGCAACCAAATGAGGATTGTCTGCAATTACATACATTCCTTCATCAGACATTTCCACAGTGATTCCACACTCCCGCAATTTTGCAGTAATTGGTTTTACATGATCCGGCACCACGTTTCTCAACAGTACCTGACCGTGGGTAATTGCCGCAGCCAGCATGAAGGTCCCCGTTTCAATTCTGTCAGGAATAACCGTATGCTGTGCGCCATGAAGACGCTCAACACCCTCGATTTTAATAGTATCCGTACCGGCCCCTTTGATTCTGGCTCCCATTTTATTAAGAAAGTTAGCCAAATCAACGATTTCCGGTTCTTCTGCAGCGTTCTCAATGTAAGTAGTACCCTGCGCCAGAACCGCGGCGGTCATAATATTTTCGGTCGCGCCTACACTAGGGAAATCCAAATAGATGCTAGCGCCTTTCAAACCGTCCGGACCGGCAATAGCCTCAACATAATTATCCTTAACGATGATTTCAGCGCCAAGGGCCTCAAACCCTTTCAGATGCAGATCTATTGGCCGTGCTCCAATCGTACACCCTCCCGGGGAATGAACCTTTGCCTTACCCTCTCTTGCAAGGAGAGGTCCCATTACCAGGAAAGAGGCACGCATTTTGCTGACCAAATCAAAATCCGCCTCACATTTTTTGATCTTGCTAGTATTTATCTCTATAATCGATTCTTGAAGTTCTTTAATTTCAGATCCGAGAGATTTCAGGATTTCCTTCATAACCTCAACGTCACGAAGATCAGGAACATCTCGAATCACGCATTTTTCCTCTGCCAATATGGCTGCTGCCATCAATGGAAGTACAGCGTTCTTTGCACCGCTGATTACAACTTCTCCATTTAATGGCTCACTCTTTTGAACTAAAAATTTCGCCACTTCTCTCCTCCAAAAACTATTGTACTAATAGTATACTAATTCTTCCCCTTTTTTTCAACTGACAGAGTAAAAAAAAGCCTGCGCGTACAGGCTTTTTTTATTTCAAAAGCAAATATCTTTCCATCTGTCATATTTTATTTAGAGTTTTTTCATTTCCTCAATACAGTTCACACATACAGTTTTCCCACGAATCAGCCTTACATCGTCAGCTTCGCCGCAAAAAATACAAGATGGCTCATACTTCTTCAACATGATAAATTGACCATCTACGAAAATCTCAAGAGAATCTTCTGTTTTTATTCCCAAGTTTCTTCTGAGCTCTACGGGAATAACTACTCTACCCAATGCATCTACCGGTCTAACAATACCTGTTGCTTTCATAACAATCTCCTTTCATAAAAACCCACATCAAACTACTTTTGATTCTTTGACTTAGCTTTTACATTAGCCTTCTTCTTAACCGGCACTTCTTCTCCCGCTTTTCGAAAAACGGCAGCCAATGTGCCCAGGGATTTTACTAAGCTAGCAGCAGCAGCAACCAAATTCTGCTGTCCTCTTACAGCCTCCGACAAATCAGAAACTGCGGACTGCACATCTGTGATCATTCCATCAATCTGCACGGCCTTTTCCGCCGCTATACCGGATATAACTGCCGTATCTGCTAAAATCTGATTCGTTTCCTTCACTGTCTTAAGCAGATTCTTTGCCATAATGATCAGATAAACAACCAAAATAACAAGAGCAGCAAGTAGTAAGCAGATTAATGTTGCTTTTACATCAATTGTAACCATCCACAGACCTCCTTCTTTCCCTATGGAGTATTATACCGTTTTTGCCATCATATGGCAATAGCTTTTTCACAACTTTTTACAACTTTTCATAAATGGCCAATATCTCCGGATTATACGAATTGTCTTCTTCATGAATGTGCAGCTGAGGGCCAATTCTCAATTCAGTCCTTCCATTTTTGCAGCAATGAATCAATAAAATATTAGGCGATTCCATAGCCTTTCCACTGACCAGACGTAGTTCCTTCGGCTCTAAATGATATTTCCGGCATATCTCGCACACATCAGTCAGCCGTGCGGGACGATGAACCATGTAAAAATCCCCTTTGTCCTTCAGCAATCGAGATGCTAATGCAAGAAAGTCCTCCAAACTCCCCTCCACCTCATGACGAGCCAGGGTTTTCGCTCGATTCTTACTCTGCAGCCCGCAGTTCCCTGCAGTATACGGAGGGTTGCACGTGACCACATCAAAGCAGTCTGCCATAGTATCTAATTTAAAATAGCGAACGTCACTGCAGAAAAAATGCAGCCGGTCTTCCAACCCATTATATACAGAGCTTTTTTCAGCCAACGCAGCGCTTTGTTCCTGAATCTCAACTCCTCCGATATATTGGGCCTCCGTTTTATGCGAAAGGATCAACGGAATCACACCGTTGCCTGTGCCAAGATCCATGATCCTGCAATCTTTTCCTTTTCGCCGTGCAGAGCCGGCTGCAAAATCCGCAAGGAGCACCGCGTCTATCCCATAACAAAAGGCCTCTGTATCCTGATATAACATCAGGCCGCCAAATCCCGTATCATCAAGTCTCAAAGCCATAAACTACTCCTTGATCAATTCTTTCAGTTCCTCGATATATTCTTCATCAACCTCAGCTAATAAGCTGTTATTATTCTGATTTCCGTTTTTACCGTTATGTCCGCTATTTTTCTTATGCCTATCCATCCTTTTGATGTCTTCTTTTTTATAAGTGTAGATCTCTGTACCCAGTTTTTCCTGACCATCTTCATCCTTCTCACCGGTATAAAGACGTACCATAACTTTACTGCTCAGAATATTCGTATCTACTACCTTGCCAATGCCGTCTCTGGTCTTTACGCGTTCGCCATTATCCGGCAGTCCCTTGCGCAGCTCCATATAGATATCATTTTCATACTTCAAACAACACATCAGCCTGCCGCAAATGCCAGATATCTTTGTAGGATTGAGTGACAAATTCTGCACTTTAGCCATTTTGATAGAAACAGGTTCAAAATCCGATAGCCAGGTGCTGCAGCATAAGCTTTTCCCACAGGAGCCAATGCCGCCCAACATCTTCGCTTCATCACGAACGCCGATCTGACGCAACTCGATACGCATTTTAAATACGCCGGCCAAATCCTTTACCAATTCACGAAAATCGACTCTACCATCTGCTGTAAAATAGAAAATGATCTTATTATTGTCAAAAGTATATTCCACATCGATTAGTTTCATTTCCAATCCATGCTTATTGATCTTTTCCTGACATGCCTTCAAAGCTTTTGCCTTTTTTCGCTCATTTTCTTCGTGACGGCGTATGTCTTCTTCGCCTGCAATTCTGATAATCTTCTTCAACGGCTGTACTACGTCTTCTTCCCGAATTTCTGTGATGTCCATCGTAACTGTACCAAATTCCAGTCCTCTGGCCGTCTCTACAATCACATTATCTCCAGACTTTATTTCCAATTCATCAGGATCAAAGTAATACACTTTTCCAGCGTTCTTAAATCTAACGCCAGCTACTCTTACCATATATTTATCCTCCAATTTTCAAGATCAAATTCCTGATCGCATATCTATAGTTCACTCCGGCGATCAAATCTCTTCGCGCTTCCTCTATATATTTGACATAACGAACAGCTTGTTCACGCCGCAGGTATCCATTGGCATCCCCAATCAAATACTGACAAAGCAGCCGCTCCAAACCATCCAACAAAGAAAAGGCGCCGTCTCTATCCTTCACTGCCTTTGTCAGCTTATCCTTAAATTCATAAAAATATGCATGATCTGCCACCATATCCATGATCTGACGCGCCAAGGTTAAATCCAATAATTCCTCGCCCATTTGATAGTTACCCAAACGGTAAGTAATGCACCTTGAGGTAATTGTCGGCAATAAATTCTCCGTATTTTCCGATAACAAAAGAAGTAACGTTCCCGGAGCAGGTTCCTCTAACGTCTTCAGTAATCGATTTTGCGCCCGCAGGGTCATAGAATCAGCATGATCAATGATCGCAATATTTCCGGCGCCACCGGTAGGCTTAATCTTCAAATTTTCTTGCAATTGCGCTATAGCGCTATCCTTTACTGAAAGATCATCGGATCGGACAATATACAGATCCTCATAATTATCATGATCTATCTTCCGACACACTGCACAATTATCACAACCCCAGCCAGGATCATCTTTGCACAAAACACCTTTAATAAAATCCTTCGCGAATCTCTCCTTATCAATACATCTATCTCCCTCGATAATGTACGCGTGAGATACGCTTCCCCGCTGCACCGCTTTACTAATCTTGTCCGTCAAAGGGGTGAGCGTCCCATAATCTCTTAACGACATGAAGCGCCTCTATTCTGTAGTAATCTGTCGATATGGTGATATATTTCATCTCTGACAACTTCCTTCGGACGTCCAGCATTAACACATACAAAACGTTCCGGATATATCTGCGCAATCTCCTGATACCCGTCAAAAACTCTGTTATGAAACTCTAACTTTTCTAATTCAAGACGATCCTGATATTCCAATTTAATGCGAGATTTCCCAATCTCAGGAGACAGCTCCATCAAAAAAGTTATATCGGGCATACATCCCTCAATCGCCAACTCATTGATAACTCGCACCGCATCGCCTAACTGTCTTCCATAGCCTTGATAAGCAATGCTTGAATCTATAAAACGATCGCAAATTACTATCTTTCCCTCTGACAAAGCAGGCTTGATCAGCTGATGTACATGTTGCGAACGGCTTGCCGCATAAAGCAGCGCTTCAGCCATATCACACATTTCACCATTTGCCTTATCCAGGATAATATCCCGTATCTTCTCACCGATAGGAGTTCCTCCCGGTTCTCTCGTAAAAATGGTGTCTATCCCGCGCATATCAAAGTATTCTTTTAGATATGCAATCTGCGTTGATTTCCCCGATCCGTCCGGACCTTCCATCGTAATAAATAATCCTTGTTCCATAGGGCATCTCCTAACGCTTTTTTGTCGCGTCATCAACGATATTATTAAAAAGATTCACAACTACGTAAACCAACGGGCAGCAAAGTAATACGCAAAAAAAGATTTTCAAAAAAGTAAACAACAATTTCCCCGCCTTTCGCCCAAATATACATAATAATTATATCACAGTTTTTTAGCAAGATAAAGGTAAAAAATTGAAAGGCAAGCCTATGAATGTTGTTTTGTCAATGATGTGACACCAAAAAGGGAGCATCAATTTGACGATATGGTATCATGAGAATGCAATTCTAAAGATGCCCTTTTCTCCAAAGGTGTAGCCCACCCAAGGACTGGTTTAGGGGTGTTGTTGTAACGTTTTAGATAGCGGAGCATCTGCACTTTTAAATCTTCATAGGAGTAGAAATACAGGTAATTGTAAAATCGCTCCTGGTCCAATCGATGGCTGCGTTCTACTTTGCCATTGTGTCTTGGTGTGCGTGGACGAATCAGCTTGTGGGTAATGCCAAGTTCATCACAGAGTTTATCCATCGGATGTAGTTTTTTGTAGTCTTTTGGATAAGTAAATTCAGCGCCATTATCCGTTTGAATCATTTTTGGTGTATATCCAAAGAATTGGATAGCGCGCTTTATGAAATTAACGGTAGAATAAGAACTCTGTTCTTTATATGGGTAGAGGAAGCGCTGTCTGGAAGCTTCATCTATGATTGTATATTGATAAAATTTGTCAGGCATAGAGCCAGTATAGCAGGCAGAGGGCACATATTTCACATCCATCTGCCACTTTTCACCAACAGCCTGAGGAGTCGCATAAGGCTTTGGAGTATATTTGTTAGTGGGAGTCACTTTTTGCTTGGTATACCCTAGCCGAGAAAATACACGGTAAAGAGAGCCGGGATGCCTGCGATACCCTTTGGAAGTACGTAATTTTCCATAGATTTCGCAGACGGAGGCGTGGGGATTGCGTCTGTGCAAATCATGAATCCACTTGAGTTCCTCAGTGGTATGAGAAGAAGGATGAGGCGTTTTGGGTCTGTGAGAATGATCCATAAGGGACTCTTTCGTACCATCAAAGCGTTTGTTCCAGCGCATAAGGGAAGATTTAGATATATGGTAGCGCCTGCAGACAAAGGCGACGGACTGACCGCTGCGATAAAGATTCACTGCGTAAAAACGGGTAGAAATTTCATGTGGCAAATATCGTTGAGTTTGTGTTATACTGTTCATGACGATAGGGTTCCTTTCAGATATGTTTTTTGTGGTGATTAACATTCTAACAGATCCTATCGTCTTTTTCTATAGGCAAGTGTCACATCAATTGTAACTCTACAAAAAATTGAAAGGCAAGCCTATGAAAACTTCCAGATCATAACTAAAAAAAGAAACCACACTGATGTGTAGTTTCCTTTTAACAAAACTGGCAACGACCTACTTTCCCAGGCAGTCCCCCGCCAAGTATCATCGGCGCTTAGGAGCTTAACTACTGTGTTCGAGATGGGAACAGGTGTATCCTCCCCGCTATTGTTACCAGATTCCTTTTTTCCCCTTTGATCCTGAATAACGTGTCTAAACTTCACTCTTTGAAAACCACTGGTCAAGTGCTCGACCTATTAGTATCGGTCAGCTCCATACATTACTGCACTTCCACCTCCGACCTATCTACGTGGTAGTCTCCCACGGGTCTTACCTTAAAGGAGGAGATCTCTTCTTGTGGGGGGCTTCGCACTTAGATGCTTTCAGCGCTTATCCCTTCCATACGTAGCTACCCAGCTATGCCTTTGGCAAGACAACTGGTGCACCAGAGGTATGTCCATCCCGGTCCTCTCGTACTAAGGACAGCTCCACGCAAATCTCCAACGCCCACAGCGGATAGGGACCGAACTGTCTCACGACGTTCTGAACCCAGCTCGCGTACCTCTTTAATGGGCGAACAGCCCAACCCTTGGGACCTACTTCAGCCCCAGGATGAGACGAGCCGACATCGAGGTGCCAAACACCCCCGTCGATGTGAACTCTTGGGGGGTATCAGCCTGTTATCCCCGGGGTAGCTTTTATCCGTTGAGCGATGGCCCTTCCACTCGGAACCACCGGATCACTAAGCCCGACTTTCGTCCCTGCTCGACCTGTTTGTCTTGCAGTCAAGCTCCCTTCTGCCTTTGCACTCTTCGCGCGATTTCCGTCCGCGCTGAGGGAACCTTTGGGCGCCTCCGTTACTCTTTAGGAGGCGACCGCCCCAGTCAAACTGCCCACCTGACACTGTCCCAGTGCCGGCTTACGGCACATGGTTAGAATCCCAACGTTACAAGGGTGGTATCCCAACGGTGACTCCATCAATACTGGCGTACTGATTTCTCTGTCTCCCACCTATCCTGTACATGCAACGCCGAAACTCAATATCAAGCTACAGTAAAGCTCCACGGGGTCTTTCCGTCCTGCTGCGGGTAACCGGCATCTTTACCGGTACTACAATTTCACCGAGTCTATTGTTGAGACAGTGCCCAGATCATTACGCCTTTCGTGCGGGTCGGAACTTACCCGACAAGGAATTTCGCTACCTTAGGACCGTTATAGTTACGGCCGCCGTTTACTGGGGCTTAAGTTCTGTGCTTCTCCTCACGGATGACACTTCCCCTTAACCTTCCAGCACCGGGCAGGCGTCAGCCCCTATACTTCAGCTTTCGCTTTTGCAGAGACCTGTGTTTTTGGTAAACAGTTGCCTGGGCCTTTTCACTGCGGCCTGCTTCATGCAGGCACCCCTTCTCCCGAAGTTACGGGGTCATTTTGCCGAGTTCCTTAACAATAGTTCTCTCGCTCGCCTTAGGATTCTCTCCTCATCTACCTGTGTCGGTTTGCGGTACGGGCACCTCGGGTCTTGCTAGCGGCTTTTCTTGACAGCGTGAAATCAACTGCTTCCGGCTTATTTGCCTCCCCGTAACGCCTCAGAATTGTAAAAGCGGATTTGCCTACTTCTACTCCCTCGACGCTTGGACACGCTCTACCAGCGGCGTGCTCAGTCTATCCTTCTGTGTCCCCACTTCACTTAAAACGACCTCCGGTGGTACAGGAATCTCTACCTGTTATCCATCGCCTACGGCTTTCGCCCTCGGCTTAGGCCCCGACTAACCCTGAGCGGACGAACCTTCCTCAGGAATCCTTAGATGTTCGGCGGACAGGATTCTCACCTGCCTTGCGCTACTCATGCCAACATTCTCTCTCCTATACAGTCCACATACCCTTTCAAGTATGCTTCTACCCGTATACGATGCTCCTCTACCAATGATTTCTCATTCCAAAGCTTCGGTAGTAAGTTTTAGCCCCGTTTATCTTCGGCGCAGAGCCACTCGACTAGTGAGCTATTACGCACTCTTTGAATGCATGGCTGCTTCTAAGCCAACATCCTAGCTGTTTGTGCAGCTCCACATCCTTTTCCACTTAACTTACATTTTGGGACCTTAGCTGTTGGTCTGGGCTGTTTCCCTTTCGACCACGAAACTTATCTCACGTAGTCTGACTCCCACATATGATATTCCGGCATTCGGAGTTTGATAGTTTTCGGTAACCGGTGAAGGCCCCTAGAACATTCAGTGCTCTACCTCCGGGTATCTTTCTGTGAGGCTAGCCCTAAAGCTATTTCGAGGAGAACCAGCTATCTCCGGGTTCGATTGGAATTTCACCGCTATCCACAAGTCATCCCAACCTTTTTCAACAGATATGGGTTCGGTCCTCCATAACCTGTTACAGTTACTTCAACCTGCTCATGGATAGGTCACCCGGTTTCGGGTCTACAGCATGCAACTCTCTCGCCCTATTCAGACTCGCTTTCACTTCGGCTCCAGTGCTTTACACCTTAACCTCGCTGCATACCATAACTCGTTGGCCCGTTCTACAAAAAGTACGAGGTCACTTTCGCTCCCTCTGCTTGTAGGCATAAGGTTTCAGGTTCTATTTCACTCCCCTCCCGGGGTTCTTTTCACCTTTCCCTCACGGTACTATTCTCTATCGGTCACTGGGTAGTATTTAGGCTTGGGGGGTGGGCCCCCCGGCTTCAGACCGGGTTCCACGTGTCCGGTCCTACTCTGGATCCACTCTGCTTCATGTTCATTTCGTCTACGGGACTTTTACCTCCTTCGGTTTGCCTTTCCATGCATATTCGACTATCAACATTTCTTGCTTCTGAGTGTCCGCAACCCCGATAGCAAGCTATCGGTTTGGCCTCTTTCCCTTTCGCTCGCCGCTACTTAGGAAATCGATCTTTCTTTCTCTTCCTACGGGTACTTAGATGTTTCAGTTCCCCGCGTTTCCTTCTCATAACCTATTGATTCAGTTATGGATACCTACGCATTACCGTAGGTGCGTTTCCGCATTCGGATATCTGCGGGTCATAGGATATTTGCTCCTTACCGCAGCTTTTCGCAGCTTGTCACGTCCTTCTTCGGCTCCCAGTGCCAAGGCATCCGCCTTATGCCCTTCTTCACTTGACCTTCTTGCTCGTCTTTTCGCTCCCCTGCTTCCTTGCAGCTTTGCCAAAAGCCTTCGCAATTCTCTCGTGTCGCATGCGGCGCTCGCATGCTCTTTATTAAAGAATTCTTCTGGTTTTCTCGGTTGAAATCATAGAATTTCCCTTCCGTTATCTCTAACTTCTGTCTTTTCTCGATTTCTTCTCTGTGTTTGTTTGATACACGTTATTCAGTTCTCTAGGTGCTTTCTCTAGCCTTTCGGCTATGGTGGAGAATAAGGGGCTTTGCAGCTTTACTCCGTAAATCTGCCGTTCTGCGGCTCCCCTTTCGGTCGCCTTGAACCACTCCCTATGAATCTGTACTCTGTACAGATTCTCTTAACGGTCGTGCCCTTTCGGGTTCGAGCCGCTAAGCTCTCTATTGGTGGAGAATAAGGGGCTCGAACCCTTGACCCCCTGCGTGCAAGGCAGGTGCTCTCCCAGCTGAGCTAATTCCCCATAAACTCATAGTATGAAAATCCGTCTCCTTAGAAAGGAGGTGATCCAGCCGCACCTTCCGATACGGCTACCTTGTTACGACTTCACCCCAGTCATTGGTTTTGCCTTAGACAGCATATTTGCTTGCCGGCTTTGGGCACCCCCAACTTCCATGGTGTGACGGGCGGTGTGTACAAGACCCGGGAACGCATTCACCGCGACATTCTGATTCGCGATTACTAGCAACTCCGGCTTCGTGCAGGCGGGTTGCAGCCTGCAGTCCGAACTGGGACCGGTTTTTGAGATTTGCTCCGCCTCGCGACTTCGCTGCTTTCTGTACCGGCCATTGTAGCACGTGTGTAGCCCAGAACATAAGGGGCATGATGATTTGACGTCATCCCCACCTTCCTCCGAGTTGTCCCCGGCAGTCCCACTAGAGTGCCCAACTTAATGATGGCAACTAATGGCAAGGGTTGCGCTCGTTGCGGGACTTAACCCAACATCTCACGACACGAGCTGACGACAACCATGCACCACCTGTCTCTCCTGTCCGAAGAAATATCCCATTACGGATACGTCAGGAGGATGTCAAGTCCTGGTAAGGTTCTTCGCGTTGCTTCGAATTAAACCACATGCTCCGCTGCTTGTGCGGGTCCCCGTCAATTCCTTTGAGTTTCATACTTGCGTACGTACTCCCCAGGCGGAGCACTTAATGCGTTAACTCCGGCACCGAAGTCTTGCGACCCCGACACCTAGTGCTCATCGTTTACGGTGTGGACTACCAGGGTATCTAATCCTGTTTGCTCCCCACACTTTCGTGCCTCAGTGTCAGTTACAGTCCAGAAAGCCGCCTTCGCCACTGGTGTTCCTCCTAATATCTACGCATTTCACCGCTACACTAGGAATTCCGCTTTCCTCTCCTGCACTCAAGCTATTCAGTTCGCAGGGCGAACAATGGTTGGGCCATTGCCTTAAACCCTGCGCTTAAAAAGCCACCTACGCACTCTTTACGCCCAATAATTCCGGATAACGCTTGCCCCCTACGTATTACCGCGGCTGCTGGCACGTAGTTAGCCGGGGCTTCCTCCTTGGGTACCGTCAGTTCTTCTTCCCCAAGGACAGAAGTTTACGACCCGAAGGCCTTCTTCCTTCACGCGGCGTTGCTGCATCAGGCTTTCGCCCATTGTGCAATATTCCCCACTGCTGCCTCCCGTAGGAGTTTGGACCGTGTCTCAGTTCCAATGTGGCCGATCACCCTCTCAGGTCGGCTACTGATCGTTGCCTTGGTGAGCCGTTACCCCACCAACTAGCTAATCAGACGCAGGCCCATCTTATGCCGATAAATCTTTGACTGCTTTTCCATGTGAAAATGCAGTGTTATCAGGTTTTAATCATCGTTTCCAATGGCTATCCCTGTGCATAAGGCAGGTTGCCTACGCGTTACTCACCCGTCCGCCGCTTTCCACTCTCTCCCTCAACCGAAGTATCCGTCGAGAGCTTCTCGCTCGACTTGCATGTGTTAGGCACGCCGCCAGCGTTCATCCTGAGCCAGGATCAAACTCTTAATGATATGGTATTCTACTTGCTTTCGCAAGGTAAAATCATCTTAAAAGTCTCTGAACGCTTTGCGCTCTTGCAATATTCTTCTTTCGAATTATTGTTCTTTTTAAGAAATTGTCGTGAACTCTCACGCACTGGTAATCTCTTACCAATTTCATGATTGCTCGAAATTTTTGACTAAATTTCCATACTATGAAGTTTTCTAGGTTCTGCCGCCCGCTCTCGCAGACAGCTTATTCAGTATACCATCCCTTTCCGGCACTGTCAAGCATTTTTTCGATCTTTTTCAGGCTTTTTTCTTTGCCTTCCTTCTTCGTCCCTGCCTGACCTGCCGCCTTGCGGACAGCTTTATTATATTATCACTTCTGTCTTCCTCAGTCAAGTGTTTTTTGTAAAATATTTTTATATATCTATATATAGATTACGCCTCTTTCTTCGGCCGCCTTTTCCACATCTTAAACCACAGCAGAACAATTACCGCCAGTACCACAACCGCAGCCCCAATCATCAGTGGAGACGCACTGCTTTGAGGATAACGTTCTTCGATATTTTCTGCGGTAAGTCCGTCAGTCAGACTGTACAGGTTGATAGTATCCAGGAAGTCTCCCTGAACAACACGTTCACCATCCTTATAGTCCTTTAGCTCTCCACCCATAACAACAGAGTAGAATACCAACCCGTCCTTTTCCATACATCCTGCAAAGCACCAGCCTGCCGCAGGAGTATATCCAGTCTTTACGCCTGTCATATACTGACTGTACGGGCTCTCATAGCGGTCATCAGGAAACTTGACTCGATTAGTAGTCTCATATGCGAACCCTTCATCACGAACATTGGAGGCCGGAACAACTCCCTCGCTCTTGCTTACGCACTCCCGGAATTTGTCAAACTGCATCGCGTATTCGCAAATTTTAACCATATCTCTCGGCGTCGTATAATGTTCTCCAGAAGCAAGACCAATACAATCCTGAAATTGGGTATTCTCACATCCGAGTTCCTCTGCTTTCTCATTCATCATAGCGATAAAATCCTTATAGTCATCGCACATGTCAAAAGCAAATGCTGTAGCAGCTTCATTACCTGACGGAATCAAAAGATATTTCATACATTCTTCATATGAAATCACTTCTCCCTCCAGCAGGTGCTTCTGCGGTTCCATGCTGCTGCAGTAATAGCGGCGAACCGCGTCCTTCGATACGGTTAATTCACCTTCCAGGTTCGGATTCTGTTCCAATACCAAAATTGCAGTCATCACTTTCGTCATACTGGCAGGCGCTCTCCGCTCATCTGCATTCTTTTCATATAATACCGTTCCCGTCGTCGCTTCGTAGAGAATTGCCGCCTTTGAGTTTGGCGCCATATCTACTACTTCATTATTCTCCCCACCGAAAACGGGTCCGACAGATCCTGCTGTCAGCAGAAAAATTATAGCCAAAATAAGCCCGGTTAATCCGTGCCTCAAATTTTGCTTTTTCGCTTTCATATTCCTATCCTCATTTCTTCATATAACCACCACAGCAGGATCGTGCGTAAACCTGCTGCGTAAAGATGGGACATCTTTACTATACTCCTTTTAAAGAAAAAAGACAAGAAAAATTCATTCCTGTCAAATGATCAATTCCCTGACAACCTGTCTCCTTCACAAAAGCTTCTTTCTTGCACAAAAAAACCTGCTGTACAAGATCATTTGCTTTTATCTCGCACAGCAAGCTTTAATCTTTTGCTTATTTCACCACAATCTTATGGAACTTCTTCTTTCCTTTCTGAATCAGAAGTTCTCCATCCTTAAACATCTCCGCAGTCACATTCATCTTAGGATTTGTGACCTTTTCTCCGTTAACGGAAAGACCACCCTGTTCGATGGTTCTGAAACCCTCTCCGTTGCTCGGCACAAGTCCCAGCTCCTTGATCAGAGAAACCAAACCTTTACCATCGCCCGCAAAATCAGCAGCCGCCATTTCTGTCGTTGGAATATTAGCAGAATCTCCGCCGCCTCCAAAAGCAGCTCTTGCTCCCTCCTGCGCTTTCCTCGCTTCATCCTCACCATGTACCAGCTTAGTAACTTCGTAAGCCAACACTTCCTTCGCATGATTGATCTCCGCGCCTTCCAGGGAAGCCAGCCGCTTCACTTCATCCATCGGCAGGAATGTAAGCATTCTCAGACATTTTTCCACATCTGCGTCCCCTACGTTTCTCCAATACTGGTAGAACTCGTAAGGAGAGGTTCTCTCAGCCGACAGCCACAGAGCGCCTTTCTGCGTCTTCCCCATTTTCTTGCCCTCACTGTTGGTCAGCAGCGCGAAGGTCATACCGTAAACAGGAATATTGCAGAGCTTTCTGGAAAGATCAACTCCAGCAATAATATTAGACCACTGGTCGTTGCCGCCAAACTGCATTTTCAATCCAAAGTCTCTTGCCATTACCATGAAATCGTAGCCCTGCATCAGCATGTAATTGAATTCAAAGAACGACAGCCCCTGTTCCATCCGCTGCTTAAAGCATTCCGCTCTGAGCATGTTGTTTACATTGAAACAGGTTCCCACTTCTCTCACGAATTCCACATAATTAAGCGGCCTCAACCAATGAGCATTGTTAACACTGATCGCTTTTCCCGGTAAAGGCTCTCTGTTCTGATGTCCCGGTGCGTAAACGCCCTGATTCCCTTCGTACTTCCACTCATCATCAAAGTCCAGATATTTATCAAACAGCTTCTTAAATGCAGCGCAGTTGTCATCAATAGTATCTACCGTCATCATTTGACGCATATCCTGTCTGCCTGACGGATCTCCGACCATTCCGGTGCCTCCGCCCAAGAGAACCACCGGCGTGTGACCGTATTTCTGCATGTACATCAAAATAATGACCTGCATAAAATGTCCAATATGAAGACAATCCGCAGTCGGGTCAAACCCTATATAAAACTTAATTTTCTCTTTGCCGAGAAGCTCTCTGACAGCCTCCTCATCAGTAACCTGCTCAATAAAGCCTCTCTCTTTCAGTACATCGTAAACATTATCAAATTTGCTCACGTTATCAGGAATAAAACTTTTCATTTCTACTTTCCTCTTTCTTCAAAATTTCTGTTTCGCCCTAATTTTATATATTCTAACACAATTGTACCGGATTATCAAAAAACGAAACGTCTCTCGGTCGATTGACATACAACGCCGGAGCTGTTTTCCTTTTCATTTGACCTTACTTCGTGCCGTACAGCCTGTCGCCCGCATCTCCCAAACCAGGAAGAATATAAGCGTTTTCGTTCAGACATTCGTCCTTAGCCGCTATGTAAATATCCACATCAGGATGCGCCTCCTGCAACGCTGCAATACCCTCCGGCGCCGCAATCAGGCACATAAACGTGATATCTTTGCCGCCCCTCTGCTTGATAAAGTCTATCGCGGCTACGGCGCTTCCGCCGGTAGCCAGCATCGGATCTACTACAAAGATTTGACGCTTGTCGATGTCCTTTGGTAATTTGCAGTAATATTCTACAGGTTCATGGGTCTTGGGATCACGATACAGCCCTACATGACCGACCTTTGCATTAGGCACCAGAGCCAGCATACCGTCTACAAAACCCAGTCCTGCACGGAGAATGGGAACGATAGCAATGTCCTCACCCTTCAGCATGTTTACCTTTGTCTTCTGCATCGGCGTTTCAATTTCAACATCCTCTAATGGCAGACTTCTCGTCGCCTCAAAACCCATCAGCATGGCAATCTCCTTTGCCAGCTCTCGAAAATCCTTCACGCTGGTTTCCGTTTTTCTCATCAGCGCAACCTTGTGCTGGATCAAAGGGTGATCAAATACATATACCTTTCCCATTATTCTTCCTCCATTTATATTACATCTCATCCAGCATGTCAACCCTGCGCTGATGGCGTCCGCCCTCGAACTCAGTATCAAGCCATGCGTCAACAATCTCAACAGCAAGATCAGGCGTGGTGGTTCTTCCGCCCAATGCCAGTACATTGGCATTGTTATGCTGCTTTGTCAATCTGGCCATCTCCACAGAAGTACAAAGACCGCATCTGACGCCCTTCACCTTATTTGCGGCAATAGAAATACCAATCCCTGTTCCGCATACGACGACGCCCAAATCAGCTTCACCGCTGGCAACCGCCTCACCACAGGCCCTTCCGTATACAGGATAATCTACGGACGCATCGGAATACGTTCCGAGGTCCACTATTTTCATACCCCTTTCCATCAAATGATCTTTGACTGTATTTTTTAACGCGAATCCACCATGATCGCTGGCTATTGCAATTATCATTCCTTCTAAACCTTTCTAATATTATATCCCGCTGATTTCAGCATACGATTCATGACAGAAAATCCAACGCCTTCCTCACAAAGCGCCATCGTCAAAATCACATCCGTCCCCGCCTCATCAGCCTCCCGCAGCCGCCTGAAAAAATCATGCGCTGCCGTTACTTCCTCTCCTTCATCAAAGGATATCAGACATACTTTTTGTCCCGCGTCCTCCCGTGCGGTCTTTTCAGCTTCCATAGCCCTCCGGGCAGCCTCCGGCACACCCTCAAATATAATCATTTCCGCTTTAGGCGCATAATGCTTATATTTCATGCCCGGAGCTTTCGGTTTAAATTCATCATTGTTAAAAGTATCCGGCCGCCTGTTTAATGTCGGATCAAGCGCAACCGGTTTTCCCAAAGCTCTCTCGAAATCCTCTTTCGTGATGATGCCCGGCCGCAGAATCATCGGTGCGTCTGTCGTTACATCAATAACTGAGGATTCGATACCTACCTGACAATCCTCGCCGCAGACAACAGCATCGATTCTCCCCGACAGATCATCCACAACATGACCCGCTGTAGTCGGGCTGGGCTTGCCTGACAAATTTGCGCTGGGAGCTGCAATAGGACATCTGGAAAATCGAATCAATTCCAATGCCGCCGGATGATCAGGCATCCTAATCCCAACCGTATACAATCCTCCCGTAGTCACATCCGGAACTACAGACAAACGCGGTACGATCATTGTCATAGGCCCCGGCCAAAAAGCCCCCATCAGCTTTTCCATATCCGCCGTGATCCGCGGCGTCAGCTTTATCAAATCGTCTTTTGACGATATATGCACGATCATAGGATTGTCTGACGGACGCCCCTTTGCAGCATATACTTTTGCTACCGCCTCCGGATTTAACGCGTCAGCCCCTAGTCCGTACACCGTCTCCGTAGGAAATGCTACCAGTCCTCCAGAAGCGATAATCTCCGCGGCCCGCTGCAGATCTTCTTTTGTATCTTTAAAAAATTTCGTTTTCATTAGAAGTTTTTCATCTTCTCTGCCTGATCATTTGTAATCAAGGCATCGATAATTTCATCCAATTCTCCGTCCAGAATATTGTTCAGTTTATATAGTGTCAGTCCGATTCTGTGTTCACTGACTCTTCCCTGCGGGAAGTTATAGGTTCTGATTCGCTCACTTCTGTCACCAGAGCCTACCTGGCTCTTTCTTGCTTCAGAAATTTCTTTATTCTGCTCCTGTACTTTCAAATCGTACAATCTGGCTTTCAGTACCTTAAACGCTTTTTCTTTATTTTTAATCTGAGACTTTTCGTCCTGGCAGGTTACGACAAGTCCGGTCGGCTCATGGGTCAATCTAACCGCCGAGTCCGTAGTATTTACACACTGTCCGCCATTACCGGAAGCTCTGTAAACGTCTACTCTGACATCATTCGGGTTAAGATCCACCTCCACATCATCTACTTCCGGAAGCACAGCTACCGTTGCCGCTGATGTATGCACGCGTCCCGCAGATTCTGTCTCCGGTACACGCTGCACCCGGTGCACGCCGCTTTCGTATTTCAGCTTGGAATACGCGCCCTTACCCTTAATCAGAACTACCGCTTCTTTGATGCCGCCAATGCCGGTATCATTGATATCCATCAGCTCCGTCTTCCATCTATGCCGTTCTGCATAACGCATATACATTCTCAAAAGATCCTGACCGAATAAAGCAGCTTCATCACCGCCGGTTCCTGCGCGTACCTCCAGAATTACGTTTTTTTCATCGTTAGGGTCTTTCGGCAGCAAAAGCACCTTTAATTCGTCCTGATTTCGTTCGATCTGTTCTTCCAGCTCGTTAATTTCCATCTTCGCCAAATCACGCATTTCTTCGTCAGCCTCATTCTCAACGATATCTTTCGCGTCGCGAAGCCCTTCCTTAGCTTTTTTATATTCCTCGTATTTCTTGACGATTGGCTCCATTTCGCCCATTTCCTTGATGTATTTCTGCCACGTTGGCTGGTCGTTAATAACCTCCGGGTCAGAAACCTTCAGGGATAATTCCTGATATTTTTCAACTATAAAGTCTAACTTATCAAACATATCTATCTCCTCAAAATAAAAATCGCCGTATCTATCTAAGCATATATTCTACCACAAATTGTGATTTCCTACAATTGAAAAAATAAAATTCCCTGCTGAAACACATGAAAACGTGTTTTTAATAAATCTGACACAATACCCTGCATCCCAATGAAAACTGTCATTTTTGTCAATTCTGGTTTTGGTCACAAAGTGAACCTCTCGATTTTTACACATTTCCCGTGATCCTCTCCTTCCTTGCCATTGACTTTCCTCTGCCCTGGGCGTAAAATGTTTTTCAGACTATAGTAAGAAGGCACAGAAAAATGAAAAAAAGCATACTGATTCAAAACGGCAGGGTAGTCGACCCCGCACAGGCAATCAATAAAATCACCAACGTATATATAGAGGATGGCAAAATTTGCGCAATCACAAATGCATCGCCAAATGCCGATATAATTATCAATGCAAGTGGAAACATCGTATGTCCCGGTTTTATTGACATCCACATGCACGAAGATGACTACGATCCTAAAACGGATACCGTATCCCGCAGCATGGCAGAATCCGCTCTGCACATGGGCGTTACGCTAGATATCGGCGGAAACTGCGGAGACAACGCCTTTGATCCGAAGCATTATCTAGATGTCACCGACCGAGATGGCGCGCCGGTAAACCTGGGACTGCTGGCAGGGCATACATATCTGCGAGAGCAAATTCCAAATCACAACAAATACAAAGCCGTTGACGCCTTAGCTCTAAAAACCATGACCAAGGCCTGCGCGTCTCTTTTGGATTGCGGCTGTCTGGGTATCTCCTTTGGTGTAAAATATGTGCCGGGAACAACCCCGGAGGAGCTCTCAGCATTGGCGTCGCTTTGCCAAAAGGGTGATAAGCTGGTTGCATCACATGTTCGTCAGGATTTAGACGAAGTCTTTGCTGCAGCAGATGAACTGGCTACTGTCAGTCAGGCCTGCGGTATTCGAGTACAGTTTTCACACATCGGCAGCATGGGCGGCTACGGTCAAATGCCTCGCCTGCTTGAGAACATCAAAAATTACCGCGCAAAGGGTATCGATATGCTTTGCGACTGCTATCCATACAACGCCTTCAGTACCGGCATCGGCGAAACGACCTATGACGACGGATTTTTGACACGATATCAGGCAGATTATGACAGCATTCTCATTGCCAGCGGAAAATATGCAGGAAAACGCTGCACCAAAGAAATATTTGATGAACTCAGAGCCACTGCGCCAGACACTGCCACAGTAGGCTATTTCATGAATGATACCGACATTGAAACCGCTCTGCTCTCACCACTCGTCATGATCGGCAGCGACGGCGTCAGAACCAGCGGCATGGGACACCCGCGAGCGTCAGGCTCCTTTGCCCGTTTCATTTCCGATTATATTCGCCCCGGCAAAATTGAACTGTTAGAGGGTATCAACAAGATGACGGCCATGGCTGCAAACCGGCTGCACCTTCCCCACAAGGGGAATTTTCTACCGGGCAGCGACGCTGATGTCACAATCTTTGACCTTGAAAACGTCAGGGACTGCGCCACCTACGAAAATGGGCAAATTCCGGCAAAAGGATTCAGTTACGTTTTAATTGGCGGTGAAATCGCCCTACAAGATGATCAAATTGTAAATAACCGATTAGGAAAATCCGTGAGAAAATAAAACCACAATGAAAAAAGCGCCGCATATGCGACGCCATTGTTTTCTGATTATGTTTACAGGTTGTACTTGTTCTTGAACTTTTCAACACGTCCACCACGGTTGATGAACTTCTGCTGTCCTGTAAAGAACGGATGACATGCTGAGCAAACGTCAAGTCTCAATTCTTCTTTTGTTGATCTGGTAACAAAAGAATTACCACATGCGCAAGTTACTTTACATTCCTTATAATCAGGATGGATTCCTTCCTTCATGCTTCTACCTCTTTCCTGCTCAGGCAACGCCCGTGCATAATTTGTCTGTATCTAGTACAGCTTTTATACTATATCACACTTATTCAAGTGACACAAGCATTTTTTATAAATTTTTTGCCGTACTTCTGTAGAGTTACAATTGATGTGACACTTGCCTATAGAAAAAGACGATAGGATCTGTTAGAATGTTAATCACCACAAAAAACATATCTGAAAGGAACCCTATCGTCATGAACAGTATAACACAAACTCAACGATATTTGCCACATGAAATTTCTACCCGTTTTTACGCAGTGAATCTTTATCGCAGCGGTCAGTCCGTCGCCTTTGTCTGCAGGCGCTACCATATATCTAAATCTTCCCTTATGCGCTGGAACAAACGCTTTGATGGTACGAAAGAGTCCCTTATGGATCATTCTCACAGACCCAAAACGCCTCATCCTTCTTCTCATACCACTGAGGAACTCAAGTGAATTCGTGATTTGCACAGACGCAATCCCCACGCCTCCGTCTGCGAAATCTATGGAAAATTACGTACTTCCAAAGGGTATCGCAGGCATCCCGGCTCTCTTTACCGTGTATTTTCTCGGCTAGGGTATACCAAGCAAAAAGTGACTCCCACTAACAAATATACTCCAAAGCCTTATGCGACTCCTCAGGCTGTTGGTGAAAAGTGGCAGATGGATGTGAAATATGTGCCCTCTGCCTGCTATACTGGCTCTATGCCTGACAAATTTTATCAATATACAATCATAGATGAAGCTTCCAGACAGCGCTTCCTCTACCCATATAAAGAACAGAGTTCTTATTCTACCGTTAATTTCATAAAGCGCGCTATCCAATTCTTTGGATATACACCAAAAATGATTCAAACGGATAATGGCGCTGAATTTACTTATCCAAAAGACTACAAAAAACTACATCCGATGGATAAACTCTGTGATGAACTTGGCATTACCCACAAGCTGATTCGTCCACGCACACCAAGACACAATGGCAAAGTAGAACGCAGCCATCGATTGGACCAGGAGCGATTTTACAATTACCTGTATTTCTACTCCTATGAAGATTTAAAAGTGCAGATGCTCCGCTATCTAAAACGTTACAACAACACCCCTAAACCAGTCCTTGGGTGGGCTACACCTTTGGAGAAAAGGGCATCTTTAGAATTGCATTCTCATGATACCATATCGTCAAATTGATGCTCCCTTTTTGGTGTCACATCATTGACAAAACAACATTTTTATAAATTTTTTGCCGTACTTCATCATGGATTTTATTGCCAAAGCAAATTTCGCTCTATTAATGGGGCATGCGAAAACTTCCTATACTATTCAGGCTGTGCAGGAATATCGGTCAGGAAAAAGATTTCCTAACAATACCTCTAAAAAATCAGGAAACGCTGATGTTGAAATAAAAAAACGATATAGCTTTTACCGCCTGTAATATTTTTTATACCACTCTATTTTGTCACAATATAAATTATAATCCAAAGTCTTATTCTCTATATCATAAGGCGATATTCCCTGATACAGAAACACTTCCGAAAACAGTCGCGGTGATTCTGTTTCTATATAGTTAGTCTTTTTCTCAATTAAAATGGTTAATACGGTATCCACTCCAAATGCTCCGTAATGTAGCAATGGTTCATAATATATCATATTAAAGCTGTTCTTGGGAATGCCAAGAACGATCATTTCCAAGTCCTCTTTTAACAGATTTCTACCGTGCAGAATATTCATCGATGAAACCTGAAGATAGACGGGTTCCAGATCTTCTTCCGCTATCCGATATGCACCTAACTCCTTTTCTAAAAAGCGAATCACCTCTTCTGCTGTTTTAGGCGGGAGAAATTGCCCGTCTGCAACAATTCTCGTCAAAGCATTCTGCTGACACATAGAAATCTCCTTCGTTAACTGTTATCCATAAAATATACTCCCCTTCAGAGGGGACAAATGATTTTGTTTTTTCACTTATCCACCTGAAAGGGAGTATATCAGCGGTCATTTAATGCAATAACCCCTTTAAATACGTTTTAAAATTCATGCTTCCTTCTGATGGTAATTGCACCTAACAGACCGGCAGAGAGTATAAACATACCTGCCAACGCAGCGAGCGGTGCGTGATCACCGGTCTTCGGATAATTCACATCCTGATCAGCTTCCTTGTCCGCCTCCAGATACTCATCCTCCGGCAGATCTACGCCAGGAGCCAATGGTACATCAGGCTCATCAATAATCGGTTCATCCGGCGCCGGAGCTAGCGGCACGTCCGGTTCTTCAATAATCGGCCCGTCTGGTTCTGGCGCTAATGGTACATCAGGATTTTCCGGCAGCACGATTACTGGTGGCTGAGGATCAACCGGAGCAACTGCATTCTCATAACAACCATCTGTATGCTGGTGCTCCTCTTTCGTGCAGGTTACATAACAGCTTTCCTCATGATGCTCTCCTTCTGTCTTTCCACACATAGGCTCTGGATATGTTAAAAATTTATAACATTCATCCGTATGAACATGCAGCTGATCTGTTATCTCCCCAGTTTCAGGATCAATCTGATACTGAAAAGACTCGTCATATCCCTCGTCTGTTCCTTCTCTCTCGATCCATTCTTCCAGCGTGTCATAGAGGCAAGTACGAACTTTCTTTACATAGCAATCCTGCACATGTTTGTGCCCTTTGTGTTCCTCAACTTCGCATTTGAGCGTTGGAACAGAGCACGCATCTGTGTGCGTATGTACTTCCTTCTCACAGATCAACACACGGCTATCATCTGCCGTAGACTCTGCCGTATCAGCAAATACAGCAACGCCGGTCATAGCTGTCATGCACATCGCGAGCAGCGGTGCAATCACCTTATTCAGTTTCTTCATTTTTTCCCCATCTTACGAGTCTCCTCGCTTTTACCGGAAATTCCTTCTTCCCGGACAGCTGGCTGCCAACCATGGGGATGGTAAGGCCCTTTAGCTTTCCGTCACCGATTTTCATCGGTTTTGACAAGATATCCTCCTTCCTGTTCCTTTTTTTCTTTTCCTTGCGGAATTCGCACTATTAGTTTTATAAACAAAATAGCCCTGCGCGCAATGCACAAGGCTATAGTAATCCAACAAAACAGTATCTATCTCTTCTACTGTAAAGTGCAACTGGCTGTCTTACCGCTCATGCAAGACCCTATAGCTTTGCGTCACCGCCTCACGACGATTTTGCCTTTTAAATTACATTTATAGATTACCACACTCATATAGGTTTGTCAATTATTTTTTGGTTATTTTTATTTATTTTTTGCAGCTATTTCTTTCCCCTTAACACTGCCGCAACGATACGATCCCGACCAGCCAAATCCTGTAAGGCAGTCACATGATCAAAACGCTCTGTTTGTGTAATTAGAGAACATACGTCTTCTCTCTGATCGTGACCGATCTCCAGCATCAATACGCCGTCCTTTTTCAGGCAACCGGCAGCGTCTTCTAAAATACCTTTATAAAAATCAAGTCCGCCTATGCCGCCATCCAGCGCCATCATCGGCTCGTGGTCGCGAACCTCCCTCTGCAATGTAGCGATAACCGACGTCTTTATGTACGGAGGATTAGAAATAATCATGTCAAACCGCTTATTCTTGAAACGTCCTTTAAACGGCTTCAGCAAACTTCCTTCTTCAAAGTCCACCTTTTTAGATACGCCCAGCTTTGACGCATTACGCCGTGCCACTGACAGAGCCCCTTTACTGATATCCGAACAGACAACACTATTTACCCCCGGACAAAGAGATGCAAGAGATATACCAATGGCGCCGCTGCCGCAACAAAGATCCAACACCTCCCAGTCACGCCGTTTTCTAATCGGCAGACTCTGTCCTCGGAGAGTATTATTCCTGATAATTTCCATGGCGTCCTCAACCAGCGTTTCCGTATCCTGTCGTGGAATCAGTACATTTTCATCTACATCAAAATCCAGACCCATAAAACACTGAACGCCGGTAATGTACTGCAACGGCTCACCCGACGCCCTGCGGTCCATCAGCTTGAAATACGCGTCGCAAAGACTGTCAGGCAGGATTTTCTGATATTCCAAAATCAGCTGTGCGTTAGAAATTCCCATCAAGAAGCAATACAATTGTTTACTGTCAATAGCAGCATCGTCAACTCCACTGTCCGCCAGCTGCCGCAACCCGATATTCAATATTTCTTTCACAGGAAGACTCATGCTCGCTCCACCGCCATTTCTTTCTTTGACTTTCTTTCATAGCTCTTTTCTTCTATCAAATTACCTTCTAAATCACAAATCCCCTCAAAATACGGCGTTTCATCCGGCACCATAACCGCCTTCATAGCACAGATAGCTACCTCCAGCTGCTCGTCCGAAGGTTCCTTCGTTGTAAGCTTCTGCAAATACAATCCTGGCAGGCTGAGAACCCTGACCATCCAATTATCGCTGCGGCCCGCCCACTTCAACAGTTCGTAAGAAAGCCCCGCTACCACAGGTACTAACAGAAGCCGCGAGATAATACGAAGCGCTAGATCCGGCCATCCCAAAAACAAATGCAGCACAAAGCTAATCACCATAACGAACAGCAAAAAACTAGTTCCGCATCTCGGATGAAGCGTATAAAACTGCTGTGCATTGGCAGGCGTCAATTCTAAATTATTTTCAAAGCAATGAATCGTCTTATGCTCCGCTCCATGATACTGAAAAACAGTTTTGATGTCTTTCATCTGACTAATAATCGCGATATATACCACAAAAATCACAATACGCATAAGTCCCTCAACCAAATTGAATACAAAGTCGCTTTCAATGACCGGCTTCAGCCAATTAGCTACTACCGTCGGTAAAAGGATGAACATACCGATGGTCAGCGCCAGAGCAAAAATTACCGAAAGATAGATCATCAGATTCCAAGCGCCCTTTTCACCAAAGTGTTTGTTCAGCCATGCTTCCATTTTATCCTCGCCCGCTTCTTCTTCCTCAGGCCAGTTTGCTTCCAATACATCCGCCGAGTACATCAATATTCCCGTTCCTTGAACAAGCGATGTGACAAAGGATACAACGCCGCGAATAACAGGAATCTTTGTCCACTTGGGAAGCGTTTTATTCGGCTGCGTCTTCATGTGTATACGTCCGTCAGGAAGTCTGATCGCCACAGCCGTTCGCTTCAGCCCCTTCATCATAATGCCTTCCATAACGGCCTGTCCGCCCACAGGCGTCGGGCATGCGTCCTTTAAAAAAATCTTACTCAAATCCATAGCTCATTACCCTCTAAAATTATTATATGAAAAAACCTTTTTTATAACTTGAACAAAATCCGCATTGCTTCTGGTATGCGCCAGATTATCAATGATAGTTTCCGCGACGTCCTGTGTAGATGCGTTAGCCAACGCGCGGCGCATCATCCAGATAGCTTCCAGTTCCTCCTGCGTCATGAGCAAATCCTCCTTACGAGTTCCCGACTTATTCAAATCAATAGCCGGGAAGATTCGCTTCTCAGAAAGCTTTCTGTCTAAATGCAATTCCATATTACCTGTACCCTTAAACTCCTCAAATATAACATCGTCCATGCGACTTCCTGTTTCCACCAGAGCCGTAGCGAGTATGGTAATGCTACCGCCTTCTTCAATATTTCTGGCAGCGCCAAAAAACTTTTTCGGTTTATGCAGCGCGCCGGGATCTAACCCGCCGGATAGCGTTCTGCCTGACGCGGGTACAACCAGGTTATAAGCTCTGGCGAGACGGGTAATGCTATCAAGTAAAATAACCACGTCTTTCCCGTGTTCCGCTAACCGCTGCGCCCTGGCAAGAACCATTTCCGCCACCTTTACATGATGAGACGGCATTTCGTCAAAAGTAGAATAAATGACTTCGCCACCGATCAGAGAGCGCTTCATATCTGTCACTTCCTCCGGCCGTTCATCTACAAGCAAAACGATCATTTCCACTTCCGGATGCTGTTTTTCTATGCTGTTGGCAATGCTTTTCAGCAGCGTTGTCTTTCCCGCTTTCGGCGGCGCTACAATCAGACCCCTTTGTCCCTTTCCAATCGGCGCGATCAAATCGATAAGCCTCATAGACAAGTTCCTCGGACTATCCTCCAGCGAAATTCTTTCCGTCGGAAAGATCGGTGTCAAATCCTCAAAATCCGTTCTCCGTATAGCCGCGCCCGGCTCATCCCCGTTGACAGTATTCACATACAGCAACGCGCCGAACTTCTCCCCCTCATTGGGCAAACGAGAAATCCCGTTAATTTTGTCTCCCGTCTTCAAATTAAAACGGCGAATCTGCGTCGGCGAAACATAGATATCCTTATCGCTGGTCAAAAAATTATTGAACCGCAGAAAACCGAATCCACTGTCAGAGAGGTCCAGAATTCCTTCAACCTCCGGCCGCTCTCTCTCCTGCCTTTCCTTTACCTGACCGCGGTTCTCACGGCCATCACCATAAGTCCTTCCGTGACACCTTTTATCACGTCCGGTCCTCTCCTCTGCTTCATCCGTTTCTTCCGGAATCAAAGGGGTTTCAGTCCGGCTTTCATCCTCCGTCTGCAGTTCCTGCGTTTCCAGGCTATGAGAAGTATCATCCATACCTGTATCAAGATTTGGATCTGCATGGAATTGTACGGCAGGTTCTGCAGTTTCAGCGGCTTTTACCGCTTTTGGCGGACGGCCTCTGCGTTTTACCGGCTTGTCTTCCGGTTCCTTAACAGGCATATCGGACGCCGCGTCCTCAACTGACATGGCGATCGCCTCCGCCGTTTCCTCCTCAGCTGTCTTGACCAAAGTTTCCGCCTTTGGCGGACGGCCTCTGCGCTTCGCCGGCTTAACAACCCGCTCCTTAGAAGATTCTTCCGCTTTGCTTTCCTCCGCTGGCGCAGCGTCCCGCTTTGTCTTTTCCACAGACTCTTTAGCCAGAGCCTCTGCTTTCGGCGGACGGCCTCTGCGCTTCACAGGCTTAACCTCCGTTAGCTCCTTCATATCTGCCGATAATACTTCTTCATTCATATCTTCTTTTTTCTTTCTTGGCATGTGATAACCAGACCAGACAGTCTGTTCCTTTCTATAATTAAGCGATAATAAATTAAACTTGGGATAATGAATTGTCTAAAACGTTTAGAATATGGCCTCTACAAAATACCTGAAGCCTTTTAATATCCAAAGACAAAAATTCTATTTTTATTATAATACAATGTTAAAATATTGAAAAGGGTATTTTTTTGTAAATAAATCAGGAATCTTATCGAAACTCAGACTTTCTTTATGTATTCTTTGTATTCTCTCGGCGGCACGCCAAAATAATCCCGAAAGGCTTTGTAAAAACTGCTGCTATTTTTATATCCCAGCTTCGCGACAATTTCCTCAACAGATAAATTACTGTCCAAAAGAAGAATCTTCGCGCTTCGCATCCGGCTTTCCTTAAGAAGTTCTGAAAAGGTGCGTCCCGTTTCTTTTCGAATTAAGGCAGAAATGTAATTTGGATGATAAGAAAAATGCTTAGCTACATCCTTCAACCTCACCGAACCAAAATTTTCGTTAATATATTCGATGATTTTATATGTGATGGGACTCTGCGGTCCTTTTCGCATGCTCTGCCTGTATTCTCTTGAAATCAGCATCAAAAGTGTAAGCATCATCGGTTTCAAAACACTCTGGGTATCAGCTCGCCGATCAGCATATTCAAGTACCATCATCTCTAAAACAGTACGAACTGCATTTTTATCCTGAATGTGCAGATGAATATATCCGTCCAGACAAGGATCCTTTTCGGGATCAAGGAAAAAATGAAACAGGGAAAAATCATTAGAAATCGCTGAAATGAATTCCTTTACAAATACATCTTTACGAATCAGAACACTGATAACTGTCGAATCCTTCCCATCCTCTGTTCTGCGGGCATATCCGTTAAATGGCTGTCCAATATAGCAAGCGTTTTCATTCATCGTGATGACATGATCCGCTCTGTCGCTAACCGCATAATAGGTTCCTCTGTATGAAAAATCAAAAAAGAAATAATCCGAGCGGTGAAATGTCTCGCAGAGAAGCTGATCCTTATACACGCACACTATGATCTTGTCCGTACAGTCAACAGGCCACTTCTGTTTGTCATAAGCCGCCCCGTCTTTCTCGATCTGCAAAAGCGGAAACTTTAGACGATCAGTTTCCGCACTTAATTTTTCCAGCGCTGTTTTCATGTCATGCATATCCATGTCTCCTTTAATCCTTACTATGGCAGAAAAAAATATTTACGTCAAGAATAATTCCGCCGCTTTTTTCTCAAATATTAGATTTTTCAACAAATTGTATTATCATTTGAAATTGACGGATGATAAAAAGAGAATAAAATAGGATTATCCGAAGCAAAAGAGCTCTTTACGTCGGTACTGATTTTAATCCATTCTATTTATACCATGAAAGGAGTTTTCAATGGAAACTAATTTATTTGTTGCCATCGGCATCGTCTGCGGCACTTTTGTCGTAGGGGAAATCCTCGCCCATTTTACAAAGTATAAGCTGCCGGCTCTGGTTACCGCAATGTTCATTTTCATCATCTTAGGCGGACAATTCGGTATTATTCCTGCAGATACCCTTGCCGCTACTGGCTTCTGTGACATTACGTACACCTGGGGTCTGCCATTCCTGATTGCCGGCTTCGGAACATCCATTACTCTGAAAGGCTTGAAAAGCGAAGGCCGCGCTTGCGCGGTCGCTCTCTGTACAGTCGTCATTATCGTAGGCTTAGGATTTATTCTCGGTCTTACAGCGCTTGAACTTAAATCAATGGTTTTCGGCACAGTCGAAGTGGCAGGCGGCGGTCAGGCTGCTATGATTTTTATCGACTTTGCTAAGAATATTGGAGATTCTAAATTAATCGCATTAGTCCTCTGTGTTATGAATATGCAGTTTATACTCGGTTATCCTCTATGCCATTTCGGCCTCAGAAAGAGCATGAAGACAAGAATTGAGCACAATCAGATCCCTTTGCCTGCAGCACAGACAGTAACTTCTACCGCTGAAAGAAAGAATCTGATTCCGATTCCTTCTTTTTTAAAGGACAACTTATTCTACACATTTTTCATTCTTGCTCTGATCTGCAAAATTTCAAGCGTACTGGGAGAAATGACAAATCTAAGTCCTTACATCTTTTATATCATTTTCGGGTTTATTGCTGCGGAAATCGGACTTTTGGAGCATAATTGTCTGGTAAAAACAGGGTGCATGAACGTCCTGATGACAATCCTTTATCTATCTCTCATGGCAGACTTTGTTACCATGAAAATCGGTGACGTAGGCGCTGTCGCAATTGATTTCTTCATCGTTATGGCAGTTGGCCTGGTAGGCTGTATTTTGACAGGCATCGTTATGGGCAAAATTCTGAAAACCGACATTTACGAGGCCTTTGCTCTTTCCATTGCCTGTATGGTCGGATACCCCGTAACGGTACAGATTACTGAAGAAGCTCTCACTGCAATTCGTGCAGAAAACAAAGATATTGCAGATGAAACCGCCGCCTGTCTCAAGGCCTATTATGAGCCGAAGGTAGTAATCTCCGGTATCGTGTCTATCTCGCTGGTGACAGGACTGCTTGCCGGTGTCATTACCAGCTGCTTCTAAGTATATAAGGAGAAACACATGATGAATCGAATCGAAAAAATAGCCAAAGTATTGCCGGAAATCGGCGCAGACGCTATTTTAATCACTTCCGATAATAATCGTCTGTACGCGGCGGCCGGATTTTCGGCATCCAGAGGGCAGGTTTTGGTTACCGGAGACGGAGAGGCATATTATCTAACAGATTCCCGATATCTTCAGGCCGCAGAAAAAACAATTGTCGAAAAGGGATTTCACCTTGTCGATAATACTCTAGGCGAAATAGACGGAATCAATGCGCTGATCAGAAAACACGGCATTAAAATCCTTTCGGTTGAAAACATGCAGATGACGATGGACGTCTATGCAAGATATCAGACCCTTCTTCATGCCGAACTGGTCGGTGCAGATACGGCAGTTGATGCGCTTCGCGCATCTCTGACTGCCGAAGAAAGAGAGCAGCTGCAATATGCACAAAGCCTTGCAGAAAAAGCTCTAGCTAATACTCTGGATGTCTTTAAGATCGGCATGACAGAAAGAGAATTAGCGGCAGAACTGGTTTACCGCATGTATCTGTACGGCGCAGATGAACTCTCTTTTAAACCGGAAATCATCTCCGGCGCTAATGCTTCTATGCCCCATGGAAATCCATCTGACAAACCGATACAGGAAGGCGATGCGCTAATTATGGACTTTGGTCTGGTCAAAGACGGCTTTTGGTCTGATATGTCCAGAACCTTTGCCGTAGGCTATGCATCAGAAGAATTAGAAAAGGTATATTACACCGTTTTGGCAGCACAACAAAAAGCAATCGACTGCTATAAGATCGGTATAACCGGCAAAGAGCTGGATGCGGTTGCCAGAAATTTCATTGAAGCCTCAGGGATAGACGGCTGCTATGAACATGCCCTCAGCCATGGAATCGGCATGCTGGGCACAGCGCCGCTTACCATTGCCAGCAGAACATCGGACACGGTTTTCCGGGCAGGCAACACAATTTCCATAGAGCCAGGAATTTATCAGCCAGGCAGGCTGGGATGCCGCATCGAAGATCTCATCTGGCTTGGAAAAAATAACGAAAAAGTAAATTTAACACATTTTCCGAAAAATCAACTGAACATATTAAAATAACAGGGATACCTTCTCTGTTAAATCTAAACAGGGACTGCGCGTTTTTTTCAGCACAGTCCCTGTTGTACTTATGTATGATATTCAGATTTATTTGGTATAGTCGTAGAAACCAACGCCAGTCTTTCTTCCCAGCTTGCCTGCTCTTACCATCTTTCTCAGAAGTACGTGCGCTCTGTATTTAGGATCACCGTATTCGTTATACAGTACGTCCATAATAGCCAGGCATACGTCAAGACCAATTAAGTCTCCTAATTCAAGAGGTCCCATCGGGTGGTTAGCGCCAAGCTTCATAGCAGTATCAATACCCTTTGCATCTGCAACACCGTCTGCCAGAATGCCGATACCTTCGTTGATCATCGGAATCAGAATTCTGTTTACAACGAATCCCGGAGCTTCTGCAACTTCTACCGGAGTCTTACCCAGCTTTTCAGCCAGTTCAACGATAGTAGCCTTTGTTTCATCAGAAGTAGTCAGACCCTGGATGATCTCTACCAGTTTCATAGCCGGAACCGGATTGAAGAAATGCATACCAATTACCTTATCAGGTCTGCCTGTTGCTGCAGCAATCTCAGTGATAGACAGGGAAGATGTATTGGTAGCGATAATAGCTTCCGGTTTAACCAGCTGATCCAACTCAGCAAACAGAGCCTTCTTTGCTTCCATATCTTCTGTAGCTGCTTCGATGATCAGGTCAGCGTCTTTTACGATGCTAATGTCAGTAGAACCGTGAACTCTACCCATAATTTCAGCCTTGTCAGCTTCTGTAATTTTCTCTTTCTTGATCAGTCTGTCCAGATTCTTTTCAACAGTAGCTAAACCTTTGTCAACAGAAGTCTGTCTTCTTGCTCTCAGAACTACTTCGTAGCCATTCTGTGCCAAAACCTGAATGATGCCAGCTCCCATTGTGCCGGTTCCTAAAACACCAACTTTTTTCATTGTAATAACCTCCTACTATTTTGTTCACACTTACAAAAAATTTTTGTTAAAAAATTAACTTTTTCCGTTACTCCCATTATACCACAGAAAAAAATAAAGTAAACCCTATTTCTTCAACAAAAAATCAGTAATGCCGTCAGAAAGCTGCAGGTACGCCGCAAGATGACCTAAAGTGTAAGAATCCAGCTGCGGCACAGTAATTTTTACGGCCCTTCCTTTCAAAGCTTCCTGTTCATAATATCGCTCAGCCCTCTCCTGTAACAATAAATTTAACGATCCGTCTTCATTGCAGCCCTCAAAATAAGGCATCATCACATCATCTTCTTCCTTCTCCGTCACAAGCAGAGCCACCAATACGTCCTCTGTATCCAGAAAATTATCCCCCGGCATCCATATTGTTCTGCTGTTCTCGCGCCACTTTACCAAAGGCAGTAATTGTCTCTGCCAGACCATGAAGCCGTCCTCTCCGCCATGAGCCTTCCTCCACACTGCTCTCGCCGCACTGTAATCAGCCGCATCCAAATCCCAGGCCGGATCGGCCAGCATATCATAAAACCCGTTTAAATATTCCTCCAATTCGACGCCCTTTACACCTAAAGGCAGCAAAGCCCCCACCGTACCGGCCGCAAACAACGGAGATATCCCCTCTGGCCAGTTGATCAAAGGATAGTCATTATCTGCCGCGTCTTTTGCCAAAAGGTTGCTGTCCTTTCCAGCTATCCCAAAAAACCGTTCCGCCGCTGCTTCCTGTCCATATTTGCTGATCAAAAGTTTTTTCAAGCACGCGAATGCTCCGCGCCAAGATAAGCTTTCTTCGCCTTCTGTCACCGCTAAAACAGAAAAATCTTCATTTTCCAGTTGATCCAACAGCCGAGCATAATCAAATGCCGACAGCGTATCGCCAAACACGATAACATCTGCACGGTCCGACTTGCCGGATATAGCTTTCGTAAGGCCTCTGATCAATCGACCCACAGAGCCGTCAGCGACGACTACCACGATGCTGCTACGGTATGCCAGCTTATCGGCAATTTCCTGTAGAGCCGGCAAATTTTTTCGATCCGATTTCGTAATCGCCATGCGAATCCACTCCGATTCCCATAAGCTGTCCAACGCTTTACCGCACTGTTCCCTGTACTCATGCAACGGTAAAGCCTCTATGTTTTGTTTGTCAATGTTCAAATTCATATGAATCCCCTCCTGCTGATAATCTTACCTCTATCTGACGAAAATAGCAACTTTTTGTCGGAACTTCATAACAAATTGTTGTCCCTTTCCCCCATGTCATATATTATATATCACTATCAAATTACTCGTTACCACTTTTACGAATCATTTACAAAAAACAAGGAGAGAACTATGAAGAAAAGAATTGTATGCGTACTCCTGGCGCTGACGATGGTTTTCAGCGTCGGTGCAGTCACTGTTTTTGCCGCTATTGCACCTCCGGATGTTGCGCCGCAGAATACTGCTGTAGTTGGATTTATTACCAGGAGATATAGTGATACAAAAGCGGCCGCCAGTGCAGATATTGACTTTACAAAAACTGCCCCTAACTACACGATAATTATCATTCTCCAAAGAAAGAAGGACGGCGAATGGATTACTGCTGTAGACGTAGACGGTAATACCCATCGATATTACGGTAAAAATTCCAGCAGTGTCTTAACATATGATGAGTGGACCGTTAAAAAGGGCGATCTCTACCGAATCAAATGCATCAGTACCGACCGCTATGACGGCATTCAATATACTCGTACCTGTTATTCCGATCCTTTTTAAACAGAACAATTAAATTTATCCGGTGGCCTTTTATAGACCACCGGATTTTCATCATCCATAAAAAACTGTCACATCGTATTTCACAATTAACCAATCTTTGAATCAATAAAATAATCCGCATATTTCACCGCTTTATCGTATGTCGATGTTCTTTTAAACGAGGTGACCGGATCCGTTTGCGTTACCTTAACCCTTTGCTTATAATACTTCACCCGATATTCTCTGCTATTGTATTTACTACTTTCAGGCGGTCCTTTAAAAACATATGTAGTCTTATACGTACATGTTACTGCTCCAGCAAGCTTTGCCGTTACCGAGGCCACATCATACAATGACACGGTTCCTTCAAATCCGCCGCTTATCGTGTAAGTCCATGTGCTCTCCAACGTCTTAGTTGAACCTTTGGCCACGCTGATTACAAATTTATTATGGGTCTCTCTTACTACATCATATATATATGTTGTATTGTAGTAGTTATCAAAATCAACTGCCGGCATCGGCGCGTATCTTCGCTCACAATATCCAATATTGTTAATATTAATTCGATCTCCGGCATTCAAATCGCTGCTTTCAATTAGCTCGGCTACCATATCCCCGTCTACTTCAGCAAGAATTATCGGATTAACATGGACAACTACTTTTTTTCCGTCTTCGTCCACCGTTGTAAAATCAACAGGTAATGTTTGCATCTCACTTAATGCTTGAAACCCTACTATATTGTCCTTTTCAACAGCGAGGTCTGCTTCCGTCTCTGCAAGCGCCACTCCCGGAAACAAGCTTACCGCCAACATCACACACAGCATGGTCATAGCTAGCTTATAACTGTTCTTTCTTGTCATTATTCTCCCCCCGTTTCTCCAAAATTTTCTTAATTCATTGCTTACAATAAATTCAATGCAGTTTCATGCATCGCGCCATTGAGAAAACTCCACCTGCTCGCCCGTATAAAAGCACCCCTTCCTGCATTTAGTTACATTATTTTTGTAACTTCGTATTATTAATACACTCTTTTAACTTAATTATATATTATCACATGTTTTCATATGCGTCAATAAAATAACAGAAAATAATTACTTTTTAAAATTTTCAATATTTTTATACTGATTATTTTTGAGAGATGTCACAGACATCCCTCATTCCTTCTGTAATCTCAATATAATCTTCTCTGTTCTCCACACCTCTAATAATAATTTTAATTTCCTCAATTTCACAATAAGCTATTCGATCTTTCATGTTAAGTAATAACGTAGTCCACTCCAGTTCAATTGTTTCACCATAATCAAATATAAATGTCTGATCCATATCAACGGATTGCATAATCTCGATTTCTTCCTCACCATTTGCAAAAACCCACTGAAATTTTTCTGTCAGCTGATTGCTCATGATAATCAGTTTTCGGAACACATACCCATCCGGAACATACTCTGGTATCACCATTTTCGGATGTTCCTTTCCTACCTCCGTTATCTGATCCCAATCCTCTATGATAACTTCCACGTTTCCCATATTCTCATCTATGCTCCCGTCGTTATTTTTTACAATAGCCCCGTCATCCGTTTTATGTATCTGCGTGTCGCCTTTCTTCGCCACAGAAACTTGACTATCAGAGAATAATACTGTTCGCAGCGACATGACGCTGACGAAAACCAGAACAATACAGCATGCAGCCAAAACAAAACCTCTGCGGCGGTTTTTCCTTTTCATACGGTCGTTTTCTACCCAGGCCGCCAGAGTTTGAGGATCCAGACTTTCCTTATTATACTGGTTGCGTAACGCCTGTTGTATCCGCGCTTTCAACATCTCGTCATAGATGCTCTCGTCCCGCTCGTTATCTTTCATCCCTTGCAATCTCGCTTTCTATCATCTTTTTCAACCGCTTCAACGCTCTCGATTCAATAGTTTTAACCGTGTTATAATTCATATCCAGCATTTCCGCAATTTCCTTCAGCTTAAATCCCGCTCCAAAGCGCAGCTTAATAATCTCAGAACCAGGAGGCTTTAACCGCTCTATCATTTGACAAAGCATTTCATCGCTCACAGCATTCTCAGCCGCCGACCAAGCCTGATAGTCACTGGCTTCATTCATGCCGTCCTCCGGGTAATTTTCTAAATTTACCTCCCACCGCTCTCGTCTCTTTCGGGCTCGATAGGTGCGGTTCACTTTATTCTTTGTGATAATAAACAGCCAACCTGCCATATCCTTTACGTTTTTCAGCTGATCCAAATGCTGATATGCCTCTACCATAACCTCCTGCACTATATCGTCAAGTTCCTCCTTGGACGCGCCGCAAATTGCAGCAAAATCCCTGACCATCCCTATTTTTTCACAAAGCGCTTTTTCCCTGAATAATCTTTCATCACCTATAACCCTCACCCTATCCTCTGCCTCCTGCCATTGGCAGTGTCAGTCTCGTTAAACTATACCGTCTTGTCATTTCCTCGCCCCTCTATTATAATCTATTTTTCTTACAGTTTAACCCTTTTCTACTTGTAAAAAAGGGAGGTTCACCCTATTAAAGTCAAAAAACGGCAGCGCCCTGAAAAAATCCTTTATCTTTTCAATCACTCACAGTATAATGATCATGTGCGTGTGCGTGCGATATTACAAAAAAGGAGGAATTGCAATGAATTTAGATGTACAAATGAAAATCGCAGGTAATATCCGCAGCCTTAGAAATGCCTTCGGATATACGCAAACAGAAGTATCAGATGAACTTCATATCTGTCGTAGCACGTATGCTCTTTTCGAAACAGGAAAGAAAGTGCCCGGCGCTGACACAATTTTAGATTTAGCGGAATTTTATCATGTCAAAGTCAGTACCGTACTGCAGAGCAGTAATGATCATTTTCTGGAAGACGCTCTTTGCATTGACAAAGAAAACAAGAATCTCATCGCGTTATTAGATGTCTATAACCAGCTATCCCCACATTCTCAGGGCCGTCTTCTGGAACGAGCTGTAACTATGCTAGAAGAAGAATCCCTTCCAGAGTGTTTATACGGATAAACTGGCTTTTCGTATAGCAAAAAAGGTTATATCTTTCACTACCTAAAGCGGAAGGCATAACCTTTTCGCGGACTACTGTTTCAATCTTCTGCAGATATTGTCGAGCTTTGCTTCTACCACCGGCACATCGCCCTGGGAGCACAAAAGCACCAGCTTATCTCCACCTAACAGCACAGTAGAGCCCCCTGGTACAATTTCCTTTTGCTCGCGCTGTACCGATACGACCAAACAGCCCGACGGCAACAACATCTTTTCAATCTTTTCACCATCCATACGGCTTCCGATATATACATCACTCTCCAACAAAACCTTATGGCTGCGAGTTTCATCATCAGCGCCATAATCCGTCCCCTTTGCAAGCATCCTGTGCAATAATTGATCATAGATAGGCTGTCCGCCCAAGAGATCAGCTGTCAAATATGCCGTCAATGCCACCACTGCCAACGGAAGAAAATTTTTGAAGTCTCCGCTCATCTCCGTGATTAAAATAACTCCAGTAATAGGCGAGCGAACAATTGCAGAAAAATATCCAGCCATACCCAGTATGACAAAATTGGTCAAATACAGTTCCTCATATCCCGCGGCGCTGCCAGCAGAAAGGGCAAACAAACCTCCAATAATAGCGCCCAAAACTAAAAGCGGCAAAAAGATACCTCCAGGAACGCCTGAACCAAAGCTAATGATAGAAAAGAAAAACTTTACTATCAGTAAAAGCAGCAGAGCTTTTACAACAAAAGCGCCGTCTGCAATCTCACCTACCAGATGATGCCCGCTGCCTAAAACCTGCGGATAAAAGGCCGCAAGTAAAATCACCAATAAAAAAGGCAGCAGCACCCGCAAAAATCGGTAAGGAATTTTACCGTATAAATCTTGTATTTTTCCTGTTGTCCAATTATAAACCACACCTAAAACGCCTAAAGCAAGGCCTAAGGCCAACACCATCCAGTATCGGTCCAGAGGCAATTTTCCATCCACATACAGTGCGAAAACCGGACTAAGTCCAAAGATATAGGAGGAAACGAAGTCCGAAGCTACCGACGCCGCCATGGTCAAAACTAAAACATCAGTAGAAAAATTCTTATGTAATTCTTCAAGCGCGAATACTACGCCTGCCAAGGGCGCGCAGAAAGCGCCGGAAAGTCCTGCTCCGGCTCCACAGGTCATCAGTAGCTTTTCTTCCGTCTTCAGATTTCCAGAAAGTCGCGAAAATCCTTTTCCCACCATAGCTCCCAACTGAATACTCGGTCCTTCCCGTCCCAAAGACAGCCCACCGCCAATGGCGCAGACACCACCTGCAAATTTGGCTGCGATAATTTGCCACCAATTCTGTTCCATCTGCCCCAACAGTTCTCCCTTTACCTGCGGGATTCCCGAACCTCCACAAAGCGGCATCCAGCGTAAAGCGAGCCAGGCCACAACATAAGCCGCGAAAAGCATGCAGAGTGACGAAATTATCGTAAGACTGCCATCAGAGACAGCAAGAAGAACAGCGCTCCTTAGCGCCTCAGCCTGTTCCAGCGCCATGCGAAAAAGAGACACAAGCAGTCCTGTCAGAATGCCCACGCCAATACCCTCAGCCACGAGCCGATATTGATTTTTTAAATTTTTAAATCGTTCCAGAGATATGCGGGTTTTGTTCTTCATCTTTCTATCTGCTACTATTAGTTAGAATATAAATTGGTAGTAACATATTCAGGATCACAGGTCACATCGATACCCAACGCGCGCAGAGTTTGTTCATCCCGATCGCTGAGGATTGCCGTGCAATGCGCCTTGCATCCCTTGAGAAGCGGCAGCTTTCCTACTGCCACGGAGGCAAATGGATTCTGTGTTCCGGAAATGGTCAGCGCCATGAGTACCTCCTCACAGTTCAAGCTTGTCCGGTCATAATCCAGAATATCAGTTTTTAATTTCTGTGTTGTTTCTAGTACCTGAGGCGTGATGATCAGCATATCATCAGCCAGGCCTGATAACTTCTTAATAGCGTTCAGCACCGCCGCCGCCGCCGCAACCATCCGGCGCGAGCTTCTTCCTGTTATAATAGAGCCGTCCGGCATTTCAATAGCCATGACAACAACATTCTCATATCTTTTATCGCAGTTACGCTTTTTTTCAGCATAATCTCTGGCCGGTTGTACGACCTTTCGATCGCTGACATCCTTGCCGACCTCCTTCATCAAAAGCTTAGCGCGTTCTAAAGAACTTTCGGAAATCTTTCCCTTTTTATAGTCGCACTCTGCCAGCAGATATCTGCGAATAATTTCCTGACAGGATGCTTCACGACAGACTTCGTCGTCGACAATAGCAAATCCCGCCCGATTAACGCCCATATCCGTTGGAGATTTATATTCAGATTCTTCACCTGTAATTTTTTCGATAATTCTCTTAACCACCGGGAATACTTCCAAATCCCGATTATAATTTACAGCCATTTCTCCATAGGCTTCCAGATGAAATGAGTCGATCATGTTGACGTCCTTCAAATCAGCTGTAGCCGATTCATAGGCAATATTGACAGGATGCTTCAGAGACAGATTCCAGATCGGGAAAGTCTCAAATTTGGCATAACGCGCTTTCGTTCCTCTTTTAAAATCATGATAAAGCTGAGACAGACTGGTAGCCAATTTGCCGCTGCCGCCGCCTGGACCTGTGACTACAACTAACGGCTTTGTCACTTCAATGTACGGATTAGCGCCGTATCCTTCATCACTGACAATGGTATCCACGTCAGTCGGATATCCTTTGGTATAATTATGCTTATAGGTTTTGATGCCGCGGCGCTGCAGCTTATTGATGAACATGTCCACCGCGGGAGCGTCCTGATATCTGGTCACTACCACACTGTTTATCGAAAGGTCATATCTGCGGAAAGTGTCGATAAGCCGCATCACTTCCAAATCGTATGTAATGCCGAAGTCCTGGCGAGTCTTACTGGTCATAATATCTCCCGCGTAAATGCAGATAATGATTTCCGCCTGTTCCTTCATGTGCTGAAGCAGCTTGATCTTCGCGTTTTCATCAAAACCCGGAAGTACACGCATAGCATGCTTATCGTGAACCAGCTTGCCTCCAAATTCAAGATACAATCGTTCCGCATGGCCCTGATTGATTCTCTCCAGAATATACTTTGACTGTTCTTCAATATACTTTTCCGCATCAAAACCTTTTTCTAACATAACTCCTCCTCATCAAAAAATATTATTACATCTAAAACCCTATACAGAAAGCTGCACTGCCCATAACACCGAGGTCAGCACCAGCGCTATGACAATAGCAATTACAACAATCTGCGCAATCAGCTTCTTTTTCTTCATCTTTTTTCCCCTTTTCTTATTGCATCACTTCAATTTTCAAGCGGTTTCTTCCCTCAGCGATTCCGCCCAAATTAACCTGGTAATCAATGTGAATATCGCCGTATCCTTCCTCTGACAGATTGTTGATCACATTTCTGGTCAAAACCTCCATATCCATACTGCCGTAAGGCGTCTCATACTGGCTAAAGAAGCGCTTCCCCTTTTCGAATACAAATTCTGTTCCAAAGCCGGCAGCTTCGCCAATCCTTTTCATACGAATAGTATCGCCTGTCAGCTTTAACGTAGTCTTACAACCCGGAAATCCAGAAAACTCGCTCTCATCATAAACCAGATACCGCGACTCTCCCTTTTCGTACAACTTTCCTTCCGTAACGAATTCCATCAGATCTTCGTCCTTCTCTCCAGCCATCTGTCTACCCGTTATTTTTAGCATAATATCTTTCATAGCCCAAATCCACTATCCTTTCAACCAGCTCGTCAAATGGTACTCCAGCCTCCTTCCACATCGTCGGAAACATACTGTACCTGGTAAAGCCGGGTATTGTATTGATTTCGTTGATATATATATCGCCGGTGTCTTTATCCACAAAGAAATCGACTCTGGCGAATCCGCTGCAATCCAAAGCTCTATAGGCTTTCCGCGCCAGCCTGCGTATTTCCTCATACGTTTTCTCAGGCAAATTGGCGGGAACGGTAATCTCTGTGCCTGCATCGTCTGTATATTTAGCCATATAATCATAAAAATCAAGCTTTGCTGTAATCTCTCCTACGGCCGCAACCTGCGGGCGGTGATTACCTATGACCCCGGTTTCTACCTCCCGGCAGTTAATCGCTTCCTCCACGATAATACGCCTGTCATATTTTGCTGCTAACAATAAAGCCTCCCGCAGCTCCTGTCTATTTCTTACCTTAGAAATTCCAACACTGGATCCCATATTGGACGGCTTAACAAAGACGATGTACGGCAGAGCGGCTTCAATCTCGTCCAATACAGCTTCCATATTTTCAACAGCATCCTCTGCATACACCAGATGATACCTGCTGGTAGGAATTCCTTCCTGCTCAAAGAGTTTCTTCGCGCTGACTTTATCCATGCACAGAGCCGAAGCCAATACGCCGCAGCCGGCATACGGCATATCCATCATCTCAAACAGACCCTGTATTGTTCCATCCTCTCCGTAAGGTCCATGGAGCACCGGCAGGGCAAAATCTGCCAGCTTCTTCAAATCACTGGGGCTAATCTCCTCTGATAAATGCTCCCATTGCCCTGAAGCAATCTCCTTTACATCTCCATCAAAGAGCTTCCAACAGCCTTCTCTGGTAATACCGATCATCTTCACAGCGTACTTTTCTCTGTCTATAGCCTCGATAACAGAAGTCGCCGACAGCAAGGATACTTCATGCTCGCCGGACCGGCCGCCAAAAATCACACCAATTGTTTTCATATTCTACGCCTCCTACAGCTCATCATAAATACTTTCCAAATGCTCTTTATCAAAAAAGTATCTTTTCTCGCAGAACTGGCAGGTAAGCTCTGCCTGACCATCCTCATCTATAATCTCGCGAAGTTCCTTTTTCCCTATGGTAGCCAAGGCCTGGGTGAGCCTGTCTTCACTGCAGTCGCATTGCCACTGCATTTGACGAAACTCCAAAACCTCTGGTACAAATTTCTCAGGCATGTTACCGAAAATATCGTCAAGAACCTCCTGCAGCACGCCTTCCTCGCTTTTTCCCGCGGAGCGCAGAAACGCCCGCTCTATGACTGTTGTCAAAGGTTCCAGCTCTGCCAACATAGCCTCTAAGGCGTCGACGGATTCCTCCTCAGCGTCAGGCAGCATCTGTATGATCATACCGCCGGAGCAAAGAACCGAACAATCCCGGGCAATTTTCACACCCAGGGCCACCGAGCTGTTCTGTTGTTCCGATATATAATAATATGCAGTAAGATCATCTGCGATCTCACCGGATACCAAAGAAATTTTTCCTATATACGGTTCTTTCAGTCCCAGATCTTTGATCACAGTCAGCTGACCGATTCCCAACGCTCCGCCCACATCCAAATGTCCGTCGGCTTTCAGCGGCAGTTCCAAATTCGGGTTGGAAATATAGCCCTTCACTCTGCCGTCGCCATAAGCAGTCGCTAAAATTTCTCTGGCCGGTCCGTCTCCTTTAAACTGAACGGTTAGCCGGTCTCTTTCGTTTTTCAGCATCAACCCCATAAGCCCGGCGCCGGTAAGCACCCTGCCTAATGCGGCGGTAGCCAAAGGCGTTGTATGATGAATCTGACGCGCCTCCTCTGTCATATCAGTGGACACTGTCAGATAAACGCGATAGGAACCACTTTTATCCATTGCTGTCAAAACTTTACTCATATCTATATCAACCTTTCTTCTTTGATTCCATCATCAGAAATTCACATATTCAATCATATATTTTATCACATTCTTTGCAGTTTGAACATGAAAAAATCACATTTATCATCTATAATTTGCTCATACTAAGAATCAAGACACGCATTTATATAAGAAAGGCAGGTAACAATATGGATCATTGGGATAAAGATCACGAACAGGGTGTACCTAATTTTATCATGGTGGGCAGTGAAGATGATGAAACTAAGACTGCAGAGCAGAAGCAGGAACAGGAAGCGTACCGGCAAGCCGATGCTGCCAGACGTTTAGAATACGCGGGGCAGACATCCTTTGATCATGAAAGACAGAATGAAGCGCACACAGCATGGCACACGCCTGGCTACGAAAATACTTATGAAGGGCGTACAGCAGGCTCGTCTGAACAGATAAGGCATGCCTCTGTTAGAAAGGTAAAACGCGAACCGAAGTATGTTACGCGGAAGGCCTTTGTTATCGCTTTGATTTGCTGCATGCTTGGCACATCGGCGCTTACAGTCGGCGGCTACACGCTGGCCAGTCAAATGGGCGTCGGAAACACGAGCAAAACGGTTTCGGCAACCAACTATTCTCTTGCCAGGGCTACAGGCAGTGAGAAATCTGTGGAAGAAATTATCGCCATGAATGAGAATGCTGTAGTGGAAATCCGAACGGAGGCTGTTTCGCAAGATATGTGGATGCAGAACTACGTAACGGAGGGCGCCGGAAGTGGTGTCATTGTGGACACGAAGGGTTACATTCTCACCTGCAATCACGTCATAGCAGGCTCTAGCAAAATTACAGTACGTTTAAAGGACGGTACGGAATGCGAAGCCTCCATAGTGGGTACTGACGCGCAAAATGATATTGCCGTATTAAAAATCAACGCTAAGAATCTGACAGCGGCAACCTACGGCGACAGTAGCAAAATGTCTGTTGGAGATTTGGTCGTAGCCATCGGTAATCCTCTTGGAGAATTAGGCGGCACTGCCTCTCAGGGCATCATCAGCGCGTTGGACAGATCTCTGACAGTAGATGGAAAGACGCTGACATTACTGCAGACTGACGCTTCTATCAATCCTGGTAATTCTGGAGGCGGTCTTTTCGATCACTACGGCAATCTGATCGGTATCGTAGTCGCTAAATCTACCGGTTCTGATGTTGAAGGTTTGGGATTCGCGATACCAATTGCCAAGGCTGCCGAAATAGCCAAGGACCTCATAGAAAACGGCCATGTAACAGGCCGAGCGGCTATCGGCATTCAGATTGTAGACGCTTCCGACGCACAGGTTGCTCAGCAATATGGACTGCGTATGACTGGCGTATATGTGCAGCAGGTCACAAACAAGGAAGCTGAAAAAGCAGGTCTGAAGGCAGGCGATATGATCTACTATTTTGAAGATACAAAGATCGAATCAGGCGCCGATCTGACCAGCGCTTTGCTCCAACATAAGCCGGGCGATAAGATAAAACTAACCGTAATCAGAGACAACAAAACGATTGAAATTAATATCAAGCTCGTAGAAGCTAACGGATAATTCTTTAGTCGTTCCATTGAGTTCTCATAGATTCAGCTCCCTGGGAAAACGCTGTACATGCGTACTCCCCAGGGAGTTTTATTTATATCTTTCCCATCTCTGCTGAAAAAATCTGGTCGATCCCTTTTCTTCAGTCAAGAATCACCAGCACGCGCAACTTTTCATCTTTTTTTCAAGATGTTGCGTTGCTCTACTAAAAAACGCCGAATTTAACCCCTTTTTGTTAAAATCTTGCGCGTGACCAGATGAGAATAGGCTATATCAGCTGATTTATGAGATTATTTTCCTGTTTTTGTATATATTTATACAAAAACAATTCTATATTTTGAGCATTGCGCAAAACAAGTCCAAAAAAACGTATAAAAGCTGCGTTTTTCGTCGCGCTCGCGCAACACAAACCAAAAACAACCCCCTATAGCTGCGCCTTTCGTCGTGGCTGCGCAACACAGGCTAAAAATTACTCATATAGTTGCGCAACTGCTCCCACAAGCGACTTTCTGCAATCACATTACTGCCAATTACCTTTCTAATCGTTTATCCTTACCTTCCGATCTTCTCTAACATCAGCTTGACATAACATTGCCCTCATACTATGATGTTCTTAGATCTTCTTCATACATGAAGATACTTTAATATAAGGAGAAAAAAAATATGAATGATACCTATACATTATCGCAAGAATTGCTGACATTTTTGGATGCCAGTCCATCCTGCTTTCACGCGGTAAAAAACATATCCGATCAGTTAACGAAATACGGATTCACCCAGCTTGCCGAAAATCAGAGATGGGAAATCAAACCGGGCGGAAAATACTTTGTTACGCGAAACGGTTCTTCACTGGCTGCCTTTACCATTCCTGAAAAGAAGATAAAAGGCTGGAGAATCGCTGCTAGTCATGGTGACTCTCCCTGCCTGAAGATTAAAGAAAATCCAGAGATTGCAGTAGAAAACCATTACATACAATTGAATATTGAACGATATGGAGGCATCATCAATAACGCATGGCTCGACCGTCCGCTTTCCCTCGCAGGGCGCGTTATCGTCAAAGAGGATGGCCGTCTGGTTAACAAGCTGGTTAATATCGACCGCGACCTGCTGTTGATTCCCAATATCGCGCCTCACCTATACCGTGATATCAATAAGCACGAATACAATATGCAGAAAGAGATGCTTCCAATCTATGGCGATATTTCAGCGAAGGGTACTTTTATGAAAACCGTTGTAGAAGCAGCCGGCGTCAGTGAAGCAGACATTCTGGGACATGACCTCTATCTTTATGTTCGTCAAAAAGGTACTGTCTGGGGTGCGTCCAGAGAATATATTGCCAGCTCCAGACTGGACGATCTTCACTGTGCCTTTGCCTCTTTCAAAGGGTTTCTGTCCGGGGAGAAATCCGAACACGGCGCAATCTACTGCCTTTTTGACAACGAGGAAGTAGGCAGTCTGACCAGACAAGGCGCCGCGTCTACATTCCTAAAGGATACCATGAACAGAATCTGCGACGCATTATCCATGAGCAGAGAAGATTATCTGATCAGTCTTGCTGACAGCTACATGCTTTCCTGTGACAATGCTCACGCGGTTCATCCTTCCTATACGGAAAAGTCCGATCCTTCAAATCGTCCATATATCAATGAGGGCATTGTCATTAAATATACTGCCGAACAGACCTACTGCAGCGACGGCCTATCCGGCGCTATGTTTAAGGACGTGTGCAAGAGAGCAGGCGTACCGTACCAGATTTTCACCAACCGGTCTGACAGCCGCGGAGGCAGTACATTAGGAAATCTATCCAGCGCACAGGTAGCTGTCAGCACTGTGGATATCGGCCTTCCTCAGCTGGCTATGCATTCTTCATATGAAATAGCCGGGACAAAGGATACAGGTTATCTGGTAAAAGCTGCCGAAGTATTCTTTGAATAAACCGATTTTCTGGAAAGAGAACAAAAATAGAAAAAAATACTGGCACTAAAATGGAAATCTATGGTATAATAGTATGGTAAAAGGCGAGAAGGGCCTTCCGCGCAAGTATGCGCGTACGTCCCTCTCGCTTTTTTTATTTAGGGGAAAGCGCCTATAAAAAAACAGAAACCTCTCAGGGCTCTCCCCTTTTAACAAATGGATTGCCCTTTATGCCTTTTTGTGCTAAAGTAAAAATAAATGAGCAAAAGAAGGGGTATCGTACAATGAACGAAAAAATTCTTATCGTAGACGATGAAAAAGAAATCGCAGATCTAATTGAAGTTTACCTGAAGAACGACGGATACGATGTTTTTAAATGCTATACCGGCACAGACGCGCTATCCGCTGTGCAGACAACCGCCTTTGACATGGCCGTGTTAGACGTCATGCTGCCCGATATCGATGGCCTTCACATTCTGCAGAGAATTCGTGAAAATCACTTCTTTCCCGTCATTATGCTAACTGCTAAGGTCGAAGATATGGACAAGATTATGGGACTGACACTGGGTGCGGACGACTACATCACCAAACCATTCAACCCTCTGGAATTGATGGCGAGAGTGAAAACCCAGCTGCGCCGTTATAAAAACTACAATCACGGCGGCGAGCCCATCTCTATGCACGATATCCGCGGCCTGGTCATCAACAAAGACACCCATGCCTGCACACTGTTCGGCGAGCCCGTTTCCCTTACCCCTCTTGAGTTTTCCATTCTGTGGTATCTTTGCGAGAGAAAAGGTAAAGTGGTTTCTGCCGAGGAGCTATTTGAGCAGGTCTGGGGAGAAAAGTATTTAGATAACAGCAATAATACAGTCATGGCCCACATCGGCCGGTTGCGTGAAAAACTCAACGAGCCGGCGAAAAAGCCTAGATTTATCAAAACTGTATGGGGAGTGGGGTATAAAATTGAAGCGTGAAAAAAGCCTAAGCCGTCGTCTTTCTGTCAGACTGTTTCTTCAAATGATAGCCACAGTTTTCCTATTTACCTTCGGCAGTGTAGCCGCCTACATGATTCTTCTCATGGTATTCGGCATGTTCGTGTGGCAGGGCGACGAACCCATCTATGTGCTTGGATTATGGGTTAGAGCACGTCAGGATATTCTCGGCCTCCTCTATCTAATGGCGGGTTATATTTTTATCGTTTATCATTACTGGTCTAAACCCTTTCATTATTTACAGGATGTCATCGACGCGTCAAAGATAATTTCCAGCCAGGACGACCGGCTGGCAGAACTGTCTCCAGCCTTATCTGATCTGGAAACGCAGTTAAATCAGATCAAAGTAACTACACTGGCAAGTCAAAGAGCAGCAAAAGAGGCAGAGCAGCGAAAGAGCGATTTAGTCACATACCTGGCCCACGATTTAAAAACGCCCATTACATCGGTAATAGGCTATTTAACCTTACTTCGAGATGAGCAGGATATATCTGCCGATATGCGCAAACGCTATCAAAATATTGCGCTAGACAAAGCGGAGAGACTTGACGATTTAATTAATGAATTCTTTGAAATCACCAGATTCAACCTGTCGCATATCGAATTAAACCGGCAACAAATTAATTTGACGCTGATGCTTCAGCAGCTTATCAGCGAATTTGCTCCTATGCTGCAGGAAAAAGGCTTATCCGTTTCTCTGTCCGCTCCGGAAGGTATCGTTCTTAAATGCGACCCTGATAAGCTGCAGCGAGTCTTTGACAATCTGCTGCGCAACGCAGTCAATTACAGCTACGAAAACACTGCCATCCAGATCACTGCCTCGCCCGAAGGCGACCATATTTTACTGGTTTTTGAAAACAATGGAGACACAATCTCAGAAGAAAAGCTTTCCCGCCTCTTTGAGCAATTCTATCGTCTTGACACCTCTCGAGGAACAAGATGCGGCGGCGCTGGTCTGGGTCTCGCCATTGCCAAGGAAATCGTAGAGCTGCATGGCGGAACAATCAAAGCGCTGAGCGCAGACGATATCATCCGTTTTGAAATTTATCTTCCATCGTAAGTTCGCCACTGTCAGCAATTTGTAAGAAACTTCGCAGAGTTTCTTCATCACTTCATAAGTTTAAATATAAGAACAAAATCCATCTGTCTGGTATGATACAGTCATACCCTGGGCGATGGATTTTTTCATTGCCTGGAAAGGAGTCCACTTATGAGCAGAAAAAGAATTACAGAGCGATTTCCATGGCTTCTGCCCTTGCGGCAAACCCAGCGAAAAATCTTCTTTTACGCCGGTATGCGGCTAGACCGAAACACTTATGCTAAAACGCAGCGAAAAGGCCTGATGCCCAGCCAGATCATTTCAAAATCAGAACCCATGATCAATCGGGACAGCGGCTATGACATTCAATACCAATACAACAAGGTGCACAATCTAAAGCTAGCCGCAGCAAAGCTTCATGGTCTGCTGATCAAACCCGGCGAAACATTTTCTTTCTGTCTGTCCGTCAAAAAAGCTGACAAAGAGACTCCATATAAAGACGGACTCAGTCTGGTTGACGGCAAAATTCAAGGAGAATACGGCGGAGGCCTTTGCCAGCTGTCCAACCTGCTTTATTGGCTTTTCCTTCACACACAGCTAACCATCGTTGAACGCCACGGCCATGGTACGGAGGCCGTAACGCCTGCAGATCCGGACATGTTAGCTGGTATCGACGCTACCATTGCCGAAGGCTGGTTGGATTTGAAAGTAAAAAATGAAACCAGCCACGTCTATCAGCTGGCGTTCCACTTTGATGAAGATGTAATTTGCGGCGAAATATTAGCTGATACAAATCGTTGTTACGACTACACGCTATACAATCCGTTGCGTCAATACATTCTTCGTGAAGGACAAATTATTGAAGAAGCTACGCTGGCGCGGAAACGTACTAGTCTTTTCACCGGCGCAGTCGATGAGGAAATACTTTATCGAAATACCTGTGTCATCGAATATCCGCTGCCGGAATCAACAGTTATAAAAGAAGGGGTTTAAAATAAATGAAAAAGAATTTAGCAATTATTTTCGGAGGCTGCTCCTCTGAGTATCCGGTATCACTAAAATCAGCTTACAGTATTCTGACCAACATTGATTCGTCTAAATACGATGTAATTCCTGTAGGTATTACACGCGACGGTCAATGGTTCCATTTTTACGGGGATTATCAGGAAATTCTGGATGACACCTGGCATCAGAACCTGCTGCAGTTAAAGCGCGCTTTCCTATCGCCGGATCGTTCCGTTCACGGGCTTGGCGAAATTACAGATAAAGGCCTTCGCTTTTTCTGGATTGACGCGGTATTTCCTGTTCTTCATGGAAAAAATGGGGAAGACGGCAGTTTGCAGGGACTTGCGGAATTAGCAAGCATCCCGGTGATCGGCTGCGGCGTTCTCGCCTCCGCTCTGTCCATGGATAAGCATAGAGCACACCAGATTGTCAAACTTGCCGGCGTCAAAGTCCCTCGAGCAGTACACTTTGACCGTAAGCCATCAGAAAGCGCGTTGCTCAACTCCTGCAAGGAGCTGACTTATCCTCTCTTTGTCAAACCGTTGCGCGCCGGTTCCTCCTTGGGAATTACCAAAATAGCCAGACCAGATCAGCTGGCCGAAGCCGCTGAAGCCGCCTTTTCCCATGACAGTCAAATCCTGATCGAGGAAAATGTAGAAGGCTTTGAAGTGGGCTGCGCTGTGCTGGGTAATGAAAACCTCCTACTCGGACGAGTTGATGAAGTAGAACTGGACACCTGGTTTTTCGATTATGAAGAAAAATACACCCAGCAGCATGCAAAGATTCACATGCCTGCCCGTATCGATTCATCCACCGAAAAACGCATTCAGGAAGCAGCAATAACGATTTACCGCGCTCTGGACTGCAAAGGCTTTGCCCGCGTAGACATGTTTCTGACACCGTCCGGCGAAATCGTATTTAATGAAGTGAACACAATTCCTGGATGTACCACATTAAGCCGCTATCCGAAGATGCTGTCAGGCATTGGAATGTCTTATGCCGATGTTGTGGAATCGTTAATTCAATCGGAGTTACCATCATGAAAACCATAGCTCTAACATCTGAAACCATGCGCAGAGGAAGCCTGGCTCTCGTCAACGCCACCCATCCCTTTGCACCTGAAAGCAAGCCAAAATGCCTGCCAATTACCCCTGGATCTTCAGAAATCCTTTTGGAATCGCGCGCTGCATCCTGTATGCGCGTGCTCATCGGTTCCATCAATGGATGGGATAAAATTGTTCCCGTCAGCGGTTACCGTTCTGCCGCAGAACAAAGACGCATCTACGAAAATTCCCTCTTAGAAAACGGCCCGGAATTCACACGTAAATTCGTCGCGCCGCCCGGCTGTAGTGAACACGAAACAGGCCTGGCCATTGATCTGGCAGAACAATCTTCAGAAATTGACTATATTTGTCCTTCCTTCCCTGGCAAAGGTATCTGTCAAACACTGCGCGACACCGCAAGCCTGTACGGATTTATTCAACGCTACACAGAAGCAAAAGAAAACATAACCGGCATTGCCTGCGAACCATGGCATTTTCGCTTTGTGGGTTATCCCCACGCCATAATCATGAATCAACTTCATCTGTGCTTAGAAGAATATATCTCATACCTGCGGCAATTTCCATGGGGCTGCAATCCTTTGCAGTTTACAGCCTCCGGTCGGACAATTGAAATCTACTGGGCAAGCGGCTTCGGTGAAATCGGTTTGCCTGATACACATCTCGCGGAGGTTTCGGGAACCAACGCCGGAGGCCATGTGATTACACTATGGCAGTAATCCGTATCAAAACGCTCCCCTTGCAAATCGCGAAGGGGAGCTTCTGGATTACATATTGTCAATGGCTCAACTCTCTGCGAGATCAAACCTCTTTTTCATGATTTCCTTGATCTTTGATTTCAATACGATCTTCTGACCTTCCGCCTCGCAGGATTTCTCATCTCTCTCTCCTACCAGGCAAAGCTGCGGAAAAATGACGCACCACCAATTTTGCCCGTCTCCCCGACCCAGGGTCACCCTCAGCGCTTCATAATTGCCTGCCGGTAAAGTGAGATCCTCATAACTTTTTTCCGGTATAAAGGTCACCTTTCGTCTGGCCGAAACAGGATAGTCAAATCCCCTTTCGCGAATAAGATCCTCCGCCACCGCCTCAAACTCACCTAAGTGACTGTCGATATAGCTGCGCGCGTCTTCAATATTTTCTTTTCCTTCCATCATTTCAATAATCCGGTCTCGTACAGCCAGCTTTAACAGCTGATCCTCCGGACTGTCGCTGTTAGCAATCACATGAAGTCTGATAATGCCCGGATGATCGTTTGGCGTATGTTCTATGTAGAAAATTCCCATGCACGCCAAAACTGTGAAAAATATAAACCAAACACAAAGTTCCTTCTGTAATACTGTCAATCTCATAATTCCCATCCTTTCTACACCGATTATGGACAGGAATTATGAGATTATACATGGGTTCTGCATTTTTCTGTCAAATGGAAATCACTATTTTACGATCAAAAGTCTTCTGCCCGATTCCGGCTCTCCGTCCAAATTATTCGCTATGCGAAGATGACCCTCCGTAGTTCTGTAGCGCTTTGCTAAGTCCCAAAGACATTCTCCCGGCTTCATAGTTACAATCACCATTGGGTATTCCTTCTCTCTCACCGTTTCTACAAATCTTGGGCTTTCCAGCATGACTACCTGTTCCTCTTTACAAGTCTGCACACAGAGCAGAATAGCCACGTTAACTTCAATTTGTTTCTCATTGATAAACTCTACCCATGCGCTTTTAATCAGAGGACGGCAAAAAGCTTTCTGACTACTCATCGCGCTTTCCAACTCCACCGTTCCCCGGAAGTCCGGCGCAGCTTTCTCTGCGAAGAAGATTCCGTTTTGATCCTTCCACAGAGCGCTGCAGGAAAGAACGCCGCTGACCATGACTCTCCCCTTCTCGCAATGACACTCATAATCCAAAACCTGCGCGCTTGCGTATATCGCCTCCGACGCCTTTGTACCTTCCGGCAGGTTGATAATTTCTCTTACTGAAGTTTCTGCCATCGCATCGCCCACAAAGTTAGTAACCTGCCGTTTTGCAAAATCACAGACAAATTCCTTCTCTCGGTGATAAGCATCTACAGCCATCTCTCTCTGACGGCTGCCATAAAGCTCGATTCTACTCTGTACAGTCCCCCGAACGCGGAAATGAATATCATCAGGATTTTCCTCATCGCTGCCAATGACTACTGCTAAATCCTGACTAGAAAAGCCCGTCCTGACAGAATTCCACGTTTTACCACGATGCTCCTTTTCAATAGGTATGAATTGGGTGAATTCAACTCTGTGATTCATTTGACAGATGGATGTGCCATCCGGTTCATCAGGATTTTCAGCACGATAAAGAATATCACAAAAAACGAAACCGTTGATGACCACCTTTTCCGTCGTAACCTGTCTGTAATTCTCCGTAATTGTAAAATTCTGCTTCAAAATTGACTCCGGAATCAATGCCGTATCCTTCCCGCGGAAGGTTTCGTCAATTACCGTTTCATCTTTTTTTACCAGTTCCAGACATGTCAGACAAGTCTCCTGCTTCCTCAATTCCAGTCCTTCATTTTTCAGTCCGTCAAAAAACTGGAACTCGCGGCTGCATAAAAGACGGGCAGAAAACTCCATGGTAACCTTAATACGAAATTTCCGTTCGTTTACTATCATAAACTCCAAATTTCTTATTTTACAGTTGAAGACACCCTCAGCCTGATCCTGCGGATTCAAACTCCACTGATACTTGTACGGCACTTTCGAAGTAATAGCCACCGGTTCCTGGCTATCCTCAGCTGCGTAAATAGTCTGTACTGTCAAGCTCCCTGTAAAATTCAAGAGATCATCCGTCTTAGGCGCTACCTTTTTTTCCGACGGCGCAATGTCGCATACTGCTTCCATTAATAGAATATCACGCATATCCGGCTTAATATCCGGCACTAAAATATCCTCTTCAAATTGGTATGTAACCGTCTGTTCCTCGGCAGGATACACGATTTTCTCTGTATGATAAATCGCTTCTGCCGGAGTGACGACTGGCGCCCTGGCCGGTTGCAGAGCGTATTCAGGTATATCATTTTCATGGGTCATGGCTTTTTTCCCCTTTCTAATATTGGTCTGCTACAGTCTATGCCTGCAGTCCTGTTAATAGAACGTAAATTGCATTTCATCCCTTTTCACCCTAATCCACGTAAAACAAAACCGCTAAAAACAGCCGTTTTTCCTTGGCATTTTTCTTGCATGAAATTATAATATACGTATATATTTCTACCGAAAAGAGGACACTACCATGTACGACATAATTTTTAAAAACGTCCGCGTCATTGACGGTACATCCGCCCCTTGGTTTCGTGCTGATGTAGCCATAAAGGACGGCCGTATCTGTAAGATCGGTACGGTCGAAAACGATCCTTCTGCAAATATCGTAGACGGCCGGGATCAGTATCTCGCGCCGGGATTTGTGGACATCCATTCCCATAGCGATACCTCCCTTCCATCCTATCCGTTAGCAGAAAGCCGTATCCTTCAAGGAATTACAACGGAAATCGGCGGCGATTGCGGCCTCTCTGTCGCACCAGTCAGTCCCGATCCTGAGAAAAAGAAGCAGTTGCGAGACTATGTAGGCGATCTTGATTACACCTGGCAAACTGTGGGGGAATACTTGGACACCTTGGAAGCCCGACAACCCAGTGTCAACTTCGGCACAGCTGTAGGTCACGGCTCTATCCGCTTGGCCGTTATGGGTTTTGAAACACGCAAAGCTACAGAACAGGAAATGAACCATATGCGCGCCCTGCTGCGCGAAGCTCTGTCGGATGGCGCGTTCTGCATGTCCAGCGGTCTGATATATCCGCCCGGCTGCTACGCCGGCACTGATGAATTAGCGCAACTCTGCGAAGAACTGGTTCCCTTCGGCGCTTTTTACGAAACACATATGCGCGATGAAGGCGATCACGTAGTTGAAGCTGTAGCAGAATCCCTGGAAATCGCCAAAAGATCCGGCGCTCCGTTACAAATTGCTCATCACAAGGTAACCAGAAAAAGCGGATGGCAGGTTCACTGCAAAACTACCATTGCTATGATCGACCAGGCTCGCCGGGAAGGACTTGACGTACAATGCGACCAGTATCCATACAACGCTTCAGCTACTTCTCTGGACAGCAACATTTCCAACTGGGCCTTTGACGGCGGTATGGAGGCCCTCTTTGACAGACTGAAAGATCCCGAAACTCGCGCCAGATTGAAAGACGAAGCCAATGCCAGCCATGAGGGTCGATGGGGTGATATCTACGTTGCTTATGTGGAAAGCAAAAAAAATGCCTGGACCGTAGGCAAGAGTATTGAGCAAATTGCCGCGGCCAGAGGAGTAGATCCTGCCGACGCGTGCTTCGATCTGGTTCTTGAGGAACGTGGTCACGTCAACGAGGTGAACTACGGCATGTGCGAAGAAGATATTGAATATATCATGGAACGTCCCTATGTCATGATCGGTTCTGATGGAAATGCCGTCAGTATGGATTATCCGGGTCAGCCGCACCCTCGTTGGTACGGCACATTTCCACGCGTCATCGCCAAATATTGTCGCGATCGAAAATTATTCCCTCTGGAAACTGCCATATTCAAGATGACCGGTCTTCCCGCGGCTCGTCTGGGACTTTCCGATAGAGGTCTTATCAAAGAAGGTATGCATGCGGATCTTGTCCTCTTCAATTTTGATAAAATCGAGGATACTCCAACCTACGACAATCCGAAGCAACCGTGCGCCGGTATTCAACAGGTCTATGTCAACGGTGTTCTTACCGCGGAAAACGGCCGTCATACAGGCGCTCAAGCCGGACAAGTTTTGAGAAAGGGTGTAAACGCGTAATGAAAAAAGAAAAAATACTGCAGGAACTGGCCGCGATGCCTGGTAAGGTAGGCTTCTACTACAAAAATGTCGTAACAGGAGAAACTCTGGGTTATAATCAACAAGAATCATTTTTACCTGCCAGCGTGGTAAAACTGCCTTTAATGATGGCGATCCTTTTATTCCGCTCCCGCGGCGAGACGGATTTTGACGAAAGGATTACTATTCGCGACGATCAGAAAGTCCCAGGCTGCGGCGCTGTGCAGCATATTCCTGGTGAAGTAACTCTGGAAATGGGTGCGTTGGCAAAAATGATGATCACCATCAGTGACAATACGGCAACCAACGCGCTGCTGCGTCACTACACTGTACCTAAGGTTCGCGAGGCGTTTCATGAATTGGGAATGATCGGAACACAATTCAACCGTGAATACTATGATTATGAGAGCGAAAACAAAGGTATTCAGAATTATTTTGTACCGGAAGAATTGGGGATTTTGTTAGAAAAGATGTATCGTCGTACACTGATCAACGAGGAAGCGTCGATATGGCTGGAAAACGTTCTCCGCCAACAGCAAATCAACCACAAAATGGGCGGTTATTTGCCGATGGATTATCCAATGGCCCACAAAACTGGTGAGGAAGAAGATAAAACTCATGATGTAGGTATCGTTTTCGCCAAGCAGCCATTTATCGTCTGCTATGCCTCTAATGATATCGAAATCGCTGTCTTTGAAGATTTCATACGAAGAACGACCAAAGCTCTGGCTGATGAAGCCGATGCCGCGGATGAGTCCTTCTGTAAAAAATAACAACAAAAATAGCAGTCGCTGCTTAAACGCAAAGGCTGCTATTTTATTCTCCTTTTTCTTCCTTATGCTTTGCGATTAAAATCCAGACTCCTGGATTTCTTCAGAGGCAAGCGCCGCATATTTTTTTACAAGTTCAATTGCTCTCGCGTATTGCTCATCGCTCATGCGGCTGATCGGCGCTGAAATACTCATGGAGAATAGGATATTCCCTCCAGGTCCGTAAATCGGAGCGCCTGTGCAGCGCAATCCTTCATTAAATTCCTGATCGTCTATGGCATATCCCTGTTTCTTTACTTCTGCAATACTTGCCTTAAATTCCTCAAAGTTCTTACCGATTTCATCCTTATGCCCTTCATAAATCCACTGCAATTCCGCAGCCGACATATCGGACAGCAATACCTTGCCCAAGCTGGTACTACAAATCGGATATTTATGACCCGGTATAAAGTTTGGTCTTAAAATTTGAGAGCTTTCTTCCTTATGTATCGTAATAATTTCATCACAGTTGGCGATAGCCAGACAAATATTTTCATCACATTCGGCGTTTAACTGCTTCATATATTTAATTGCAACTGCCTTTAGCTTTTCCAGACAATCGACATTTTTGGACATCTGCATTACCTTTGCTCCCAGACGATACTTCTTATTTTCCCTGTTCTGGAAGATAAGACCTATAAACTCCAAACTCTGGATAATTCTATATACAGAACTTTGCGGCATACCGATCATTTCAGCGATCTCTTTTACGCCAATTTCCTGATAATCATCATCAAAGCAATCGAGAATATCAATTGCCTTCAGAAGCGTTAGGGTGAATAAATTTTTTGTTACCATTACTGACCTCTTTTCTAAATTTTTATAACTTCTTAGTTAAATACTTGTAGCGATATTTTTTCAATGGATTTTTATTTAATCTATATACCTGACTCAGCAGTAAATGAGGCTCGTTATAGTCCGGATGCCTGTGGACAATATAAACGAGTAAGTCTAAAAGCGAATCCGCCTCCTGCTGATCCTTTGCTAATCCTTCTTTCATAAGCGTTTCAGCATTCATCGATAAATCTTCTAAGAATACCGGCTCATTTTCTAACGCGATTTTTTGTAATATCATATGGCGTCTTCCGATGCCGTCAGTTTTAAGGCCATATACTCTTGCTTGAATTTTGGAAATATTATCCACAAAATTATACATCTTTAAACCGTATTTGTAAAGGTAATCTTTTAAATCTGTAGGTTTATGCAGATAATATAAATCAGATAAATGCTGATGTGCAAATCCGAGTTTCTCCTTTAGATCATCATCATAGTCCAGATTGTCCATCGCTCTCATATCTTTCTTTTTCCAAAACCCAAGATAAAATGATACGATTCTCCGATCCAGAATCCTCTTTGTCCGATCTATATTTTGTATATATTTCTGAAAGGCTTCCCTCTCCTTTTTATTTCTGTTTTTATACAAGCGCTCACCAACGAGAAATGCCAGCATTCCCGTTTCGTCCATTACTTTCAGCGCTTTCCCTGTGAATTCCCCGGTCATAATATTTTGGAATTTCTCTGTGAGCGTTTTCTTATCCTGACTGGTCAGAATTCCGCCTTTGGAGATTAATACAGAAAAAAGCTCATGCGATAAATCGTATCCCGTTTCCGCTATCTTCTCCACGATAGTCAGCAAATCTTCCGGATGCTGCTCCAAATATTCCTGCGGCGTATATACTAAATCGATGACTTCATTTTTAATATCCTCTTTCCCCTCATACGGATCATAATAATTCTCGCCATCATACCCAACCGAGTCTACCGTGAAAAGCTTATCTTCAAAAAACGCTTCTGCAGAATTATCCTGTCTCTTTATGAAAATCCTCCATGTGCTTTTCGAATTATCCTTCTGCTTATATTCCAATGAACAAATCCAATTATCAGAATTATTTTTATTTCCCTCATCCACGATCAAATCCGTCTTTTTCAGAGCGGCTTCACTGGCGTTAGTAATAATTGTCCAGTGGTCTGCTTCCCTTCCAATCAATTCATATTCCAAGCATTTTCCAACTAAGTAGGCATAAAATCCCTGATTTTTTATTTGCAGTAGCAGTCTTTTTATACTTGCTGGGATCTTTTTCATTCTCCGTCCTCCATCAAAATGATTTCAATATTCAAAATCTATTTTTATTTTATCACTTAACATTCGATATTTCAATATCATTTATCCATTTACAGCTTGTTCTTTTAATGTTAAAATAGAATCATCTTATTTTACGAAAGGAGACACACATATGAGTAAAAAAGTCCTCATTTTTATGTCTAGTCCCAGAAAAACAAGCAACACTGACGCGCTGTGCAGAAAATTTGCAGAAGGAGCTCGCGCAGCAGGTCATGAAGTAGTACAGTTCAACGCTTCCGATTTAAAAATCTCCCCATGCCTGGCTTGCGACTATTGCGGAGAGCATCAGGGCTGCTGTCAGCCGGACGACATGCGCAAAATCTATGACGCGTTCAATGCTTGCGACGTCATCGTATTAGCATCTCCACTTTACTACTATACTATCAACGCGCAAATGAAAATTTTCATCGACAGACTATACGCCCTGGGCTTACCTAACGGATTTAAATATGATCAAAAGGAATCTCTCCTTATCATGACAGCCGGCGAAGACAAAGAAGATCTTTTCGAACCGCCGCTCCGCTACTATCGCCATCTGCTCGACAAGATGTTCCCATGGGAATCTCGCGGAGAGCTTTGCGTCGGCGGCTTCAGCGCTAATCCGTCCATCGAAGGCCATCCCGCTCTGGATGAAGCATATCAGTTAGGAAAATCTCTGTAGCAATCCTTCGAAAATACAAATCAAGCACTGGGAAATCGAAAAACTTCTCAGTGCTTTTTTCTTCAAACGAAAATAAAACAAAGATTGAAATTTCACCGATCAAAGCGGAATAGTTTCCTGAAAAGCCTTTCTCTGTATGGTCGTTTTGACTCGTCACTAAATCATAACGCGCTGCACGCTATTAACGCTCTTTCGGCGCAGTCACAATTTCGCCTGTCATGATTCTTAAAATATTACGGTCAGTTTCACCCATACCGTTTCGGCCTACATAACAAACATTTGATACGGTTTCCTCTACGTCAATTCCTCTCAACCCTTCTTCTTGTCCAAAGTGCTGTCCATCCTCCAGCATATGTACCGACATAAGCATAGCGTCAAGCGCGGTTGCCAATTTGGCCGCGCAAGTGGATTTCGCGCCGTCACAGAAGATACCTCCAACGTTAAGCAAGGTTGATTCAATAACTTCTTCAATGCTCTCCGTCTTCCATCCTTTCAAAAACGCGATACCTGCTCCAGACGCCGCGGCAGCTGTGGCCGCGCCACAAAACGCAGATAAACTCCCAATCTTTTTCTTTACGTAAATAGAAACAAGATTGCTCACCGCCAATGCACGAATCAACCGTTCTCTCGGCATCTGACGTTCTTGTGCATATTCCACTACAGGCAGGCAAACCGCCAATCCCTGGTTGCCGCTTCCAGAATTGATCACGACCGGCATGTTGCAGCCATTCATTCTGGCATCAGAGCCAGCAGCAACCTTACCCTTTACACGAGAGGCGAAATCAGCATGACCTCGTTTGATTAGCGTTTTTCCGATATTAGCGCCATAATTGTTTTTCAAGCCTTCCTGAGAAATTGCGACATTACAGTTAATCTGGTTTTCCAGAGTTTTCTCAATCTCGTTAATCTTTACTGTTTCAGCAAATCGAATAATTTCCGTCAAAGTAATTTCATCGCTGAATAAACCATCCTTCGCAGAGGTTTGTTCCCTTTCCAAGAGAGCATTGCCATCCTTTACAATTTTCACTATATTCGTATGCGATCCTGCTACCGTCACCTCAGCGATATGCTCTGCGCTATACGCTTTAATACGAATATAAAGATTGTCAACTCCCTCTGCAAGCAGGCACTGGCAGTAGCCGTCGTCCACCTTCTTCTGACAATAGGAAATATCTCGTTCCGTTACACTTTCCAGCACTTGCAGGCCGTCAGACGAATTACCTGCGACAGCGCCCAGGGTGGCCGCGACAGCAATTCCCTTTTGGTTGCCCGAATTAGGAACTGTGACGCCCATTACATTTTTGACAATATTACCGCTGCACTCTGCCACTAGTCTTTCCGGCTCCTCCCCCAGAACCTCCGCCGCCTTTGCCGCGGCAAAGGCCACCGCTATAGGCTCCGTACAGCCAAGCGCCGGGATCAGCTCGCTTTCTAGCAGACTGATATATTTCGCCGTCTTTCTTTCTTCCATATCTATTATACGTCCTCCGCTATTTACTCGTTATACTCCTGTTTCTGTTTCAACGCCAAGATCATAAATCCATTCCGTCAAATCATCAGAAACGGTTAAAACAATGGGTTTAACCAGCAGCAGCTGCAGCGGGATCACCGACAGCTTTCAGGCCGTCAGCGCTGTTCCACATCTGCAGCTGCAAGCAACGTATCAACTTCTTTACACACAGCGCCAGTCCGCTGTATTTTATAAGTAGCTCTTGATAATCTTCACCATATCTTCAGCTTTATTATCAGCATTGATTCCGATTTCTCTCAGCTGATCGCTAATATCCTCAGGCAGTTCCTTTCCATCGATATTTTCGTTCAAAAGACCTCCCATGATAATATGAACGTCCTTCAAATCCCTTTTTTCCAATTTCGCCAACAGCTCCTTACCGTAGCTCAGGCCAATTCCGTTATATGTGCTGACACAGATAATACGGCTTTCCGTTTCAATAACAGCATCGCAAAGTTCATCCGTACTTACAGTTGTACCCAAATCAAATACCGTCGCACCTGCGCCTAACAGAATCTCCTTTACCAGCTGCTTGCCAAACTCATGAGCATCGGTCGTTCCCATTACTACCTTTACGCTCTTCAGAGAATCTTTCAACCCATCGATCTGCACCATGATATCATGGCTCTGTTCCTGCAGGTCACGAATAACGTTGGTCGGTCTTACAGGAATTCTTCCGCGAAGCGCCTCTTTTTCCTGACGCCCTACGCCCCATGCTTCCTCTAATTGCGCTGGACCAATTGCTTTAAGAGCCGCCATAATTTCTCCCGGATGCTCTATATCTACGCCCAGGGAATCCAGTCCGTTCATAACTCTCTCAAAGAATACATTACCACAAGCAACCAAAAGATCCTTCGTCTGATAAATTTTGTTCCAATCCAGGAATTCAGCAACGCATGGCGCTTTCTTAATCAGCATATCAGTTTCCAAATGTGCCGCGACCATCTCGTCTACAGTCGGTATTCTGACCGCTTCCGTTACAGGAATAGGCACTACGGCATGTCCTGTAGACATATGCTGCTGTCCAATAATATCTCCTGTAATAAAGGATGCCAACGCGCCTGTATTCTTATCCAAGTCGTTACCATATTCCGTCGTGTTTCCATAGATCATAGTTCCCGGAATCTGATTAGGATTCATTTCCCACACCGCAAGGTTAAAGATAATTCTATCTATCGGATTACTGAACAAATTTCCGAAGCAGTGACCCAATCCGCCGCCCAGCAGAGTTTCTACATAATATCTTTCTATTTTAGCCCATCCTACCAGATTAGCCATATCGTGAATCTGTCCGCCATAACCGTCGTCCAGGTTAGAATGGATAATTACGCCATCCTCCTTGAACTTGCCCATGATACCTACCGCTGTCATCGTATTGATCGTACGGTGATCCTCACGGTCTATACCAGGAAATTCATAGTTATAATAATGGCTCATATTTCCGATCGTTGTAACGCCGGCGCGCAAAGCATTCATGCAATTTTCCACACCATTCATCATACCGATCATCATATCGCCGCAATGAGGCTGAACAGGTACGATCTGTCCAATCTGCATCCACTCATCCTCGTTTTTCATAACAAGACCCGTACCCTGAATCTGCCCTTTTCTCCATTCTTCAGGAAGTCCCATAACATTGTCCATGCAGAATCCAAACCGGTCGATATAACTGCCTCGCTTCTGCAGCTCATTATAGAGCTTTTCACACGCTTCCCTCGTAGTATCCCATGTATTATAGCCAATATGACTGTGCTTCATCACATGACCGTTGCCGAGGCATTTTTTCTTGTACTCACCTTCCGTCTTACATCCCTTTTCTTTCAAAAAGAGCGTCTGGCCGATTTTCAAATCCTTCGTCAGCTTGTCTACATCCGACATAATCGATTTCATATCAGGAAGATCCTTGTACTCGAACCTTTTGTTCATTTTAATATCCATAACACTATTCTCACTTTCTCACTTCACGTAAACTGTTCATCATAATGGCAAATGCCGCCTCTGGATCAATCTCTCGCAGCATGCCCGCGGCATACAGAACATAATCCGCGTCAATAAAGGTCCTTCCACTGTCAGGCAGCAGTTTCATAAGCTTACGATCCCTATCAGTTTTAAACACTTCACCTAAAATTTCAGCAGGGTTTTCACTATTGACAATCGGACCTCCCGTTCCGATTACCGTGCGCACCTCCTCCAAATTCTTTCCATGCTGCAGATACGGGCAAATCTTAGACGCAACCGCCTCAATATACCCTACGTGTCTGCGCATAGCGATATTGGCCGCATATCTGGCGATTCTCTGGTCAATTTTTAGCTCTTTTTCTCTGGATTCTGCATCATCCGCCGGTAGAAATTTAATATCGTCCAATCGTTTATCAATGGAAGCTCGCAGCTCATCCACCTGCATATCCAAATCTCTCGCAGCAGCTTCATATCCCGCAGCCTCCAGAACCAGATTTGACGATTCTCGCATACCCAGATCGCCTTCTACCGTACGCTTTGCATACGGCTCCGGTGTTCCGACAATTTTTGCGCCCTGGGCGCCCAACGGATAACAGTAACTATGAATATCCGTAGTAGCGCCTCCAATATCTACAATAGCTAACGCACCTAGCCCCTTCTGTTCCTTTGTTCCCAGGGACAAAAGTTCTCCAGCCGCAAGTACCGATGCCGGAGTCGGCATAACCAGACGATCGATTTCCTTGCGAATCTTATCCAGACCCTTTCCGTTCGCAATTCGGTCCAGAAAAATATTCCTGATCAGCTCCTCTGTCGGCGTAGATGCAATCACATCTACATCAGGTATAATATTTTCTACCAAAAAGCATTCTTTGCCCGCTTGCTGAAACAAAAGGCGAACCTGTCTCTGCAGCCTGCTGTTGCCCGCATAGATCACTGGCATCCGGCATGCGCTGGCGGCAATACGCTCCACATTATAAAGAACTGTCGTTACATTTCCGTCTTCATAACCTCCGCAAATAAGCAAAATTTCCAAATCCATGCTTTCCAGCTGACAAACGTCTTCCTCCGAAATGCGTCCCGAACAGATTTTTAAAATCTTTGCTCCCGCGCCGAAAGCCGCGTTTTTCCCCGCTATTACAGATAAGGTAGGTGTCAATCCTACGACGGCCATACGCAATCCGCCTGCAGCGCTGCTGGTAGCCAGCTTTGCTGCGTTTTCAAATTCCTTTTCACCGATTTCAGCGCGAATCTGATCATAACAGGTTGCCAAACCGCGCCGCGCGTCACTGAAAACCGTCGACGGAGCTTTCGTAGTAAAAACAATCTCTCTCCGTTTCAAATCAGCAACCGCCGCCTTGGTATATGTACTTCCAAAGTCCAGCAAAATCGCTTTGTCCATCGCAATACCTCCACTTAAACAGTTGAAAAAAGCGAGCCCGCCATTTAAGCAAGCTCGCTTTTACATTGTCACTCAAATAACACGACTATTGTCATTTTATTTTTATATTACAGCATTTACGCGGTTAAAACACCCGCTTCTTCCAGTTCTTCCTCTGTCGCCGCCGGGCAGCACTTGCCTGTAATCGCCCAGAGAATAGTGAAGAACGGAGTCAAGAACCACATGAAGTAGTAAGGCATATACGCGCCTACAGAAACTCCCAGCGTCTGAGAACAATACACGCCTGAGATACCCCAAGGTACCAGTGGCTGCTGTACGCAAGCCGCGTCAGAAATAGTTCTGGAAAGAACAGTACGGCTGATCTTCAATTCATTATATCTATACTCAAATGCTTTTACAGGTACGTATCCGCCAACATACGGGTCTCCAGAGAAGAATCCAAGAATGGTACTGGAGATCAAAGTGGAGATAATAAGACCCGCTCTCTTTTCGATCATGCCCTTCAGACGTTCTACGATCTTAACCAGAACGCCGGTTCTGTCAAGCGCTCCGCCCATTGCAAGCGCACACATGATCAAAGTCATGGTATAGGTCATACCCTGCAGTCCGCCTCTGTTACAGATCTTCGTTACTTCAAAGATGTCAGATTCAACAGAGAAGCCATACATCATGTTGCCCAAAATGTCGCCGATCGATGCGCCCTGTACGAAAAATGCGATTACGCCGCCGGCCAACGCGCTGATGAACAAGGAAGCAAATCCCGGAAGCTTCAGTACGATGGTGATTACCAGAACTATAAGCGGAATCCAAAGCGCCGCGTTGAAGTTGAAGACACCGTCCAGGCCATTAATAGTAGTCATAACTGCCGCCTCATCGATACTGGAAGCATTATAGCCAAGTCCAATGATGAAGAACGCGATTGCTGAAATGATAAATGCAGGGCCGCTGGTGTACAGCATAACTCTCGCGTGTTTATAAATGTTTACCTTACATACGCCGGAAGCAAAGATTACATAGTCAGAAACCGGCGACTGCTTGTCTCCAAAGAAGGAGCCGCAGATGATCGCGCCTGCTGTAATTGGTTCAGGAATACCGATACCGATGGAAATACCCATGAACGCTACGCCAATCGTTCCGATCGTAGTCCAGGAAGATCCTGTCAAGCTGGATAAGATACCGCACATGACAACTACAAAGCCTAAGAACCAGGAAGGATCAAGAGCTTTTAATCCCAGTACGATAATATACGGAATTGTGCCGGCTGCCATCCATGTAGCAATCAACATACCGATAATACAGATAATAACCAAAGCGCCTAGGGAGTCCGCGATGGATTTGTAAATCGATGACTCTAAATCGCTCAGCTTAATTTTGAGTACGCCTCCGCCGTAGATAACTGCCGCCATCGTTACAAAGCAAAGTGGGATATGCGCGTCCAAACCCAGGAAGATAATTCCATATCCCAAGATCGCGATACTAATCAGGAACATGATCAGGGAACTTCCGAACGACCCTTCTCTTTCCACTCGTTCTCTTTCCACTCGTTCTCTTTTTATGTCGTTTGCCATAAAAATTCCTCCTTAAATTGATAATAAAATAGCTATAACCCTTATCCCGAGTATGCGTCGCCAGCTAAACATTTCCTTCTGTTCTTATCTTCACACGATAGGTTAAGCCTGGCGGTTTTCCCTTTTTACATATTGAGAATACCATTTTTGGATTCTTGTGTCAAGATTTTTTAGAATACAAATTTCAATTTTTTGAATTTTTAATCACGCATAACGTCGTTATTTTTCATTCCTTTCCTCGCGCATCTTTATATAAACCTCTATTTTTCAGTAGTTTTCAAACACTTTTTTATTTTTCGTTTTATCGGCGCATCCGTTTTTTACTTTGCTTGGCGCATTATTTTTTAAAAAATTTCAGTTTATCAAATTCCGATATTCGGATTTATTTCTTTTTTATTTGACCATGCACAAATAGCCTACCGCGATTTTTCATTAGATAAAACCGCGGTAGGCGAGCATTTACGCACTAATATAAAACCTTTACAGTGTCGAAACAAATACTAATTATATCTCACTCCATATTCAAGACGATCACCCAGAATGCACTGTACAGTATCCACATTGCCTGGAGGACATCCCATCACGTTACGGAAACCGAATTCATCGGCGAGCTTCTTCGTACAGATGCCAATGCAAACTGTATTTTCCGGCGTAGCATCTTCCGGTAAATCAGCTGCAGTGCAAGGACCTACGATGACATTCATGTTTTCAAGGTAAGGGAATAAATCCTGAGCCTTCATATCCATCAGGGAACTGATTACTGTATTTCTGCAGCCCGTGCAGGCCTTTTCATCAAAGATCAGACGATAAGATTCAGGCAGTCCTTCAATCTCCACTTCACACGAACGCTTAAATCTGCTTTGCACATCTTCAATCTTTTCACCGACCACTTGTATCTTAGACAAATCCTTCTCGCCCAGACCTCTGTTATACGCGGCGACCGTGATACCCACCTCATCGACTTCATAGCCCATGATCTTACTAGTTACAGCTTCACAGGCCACCAAATCCTTTGAGCCGATAATCAAGTCCATCTCCTTGGTCTCTCCAAAGATCGGGCCAAGTCCTTGCTGTCCAAATGTACCGTCCACAATTTCCAGCACTGGCTTTACGGTCTGAATAATATCGCAAACGCCTTCCACCAGTCCTAATGTATGCAGACGCTTTTTGTTCACATCAGAAATCAGTCCTTTGCAATTCTTCATGCCTAAAGTGACTTCAGTCTGATCGTGGGTTTTCATAACCGGGACTGTAATGATCGCATCCGCATCGCGAACCAGCTCCCAGGAACTAAGTTTTTCTACAATTTTTCCATTCTCTACAGGAAGATCATATTTCACACTGTCCTCAGCTTTCAGGTTGATGACCGGAATCCCCTCGTCACGCAAATCCTGATAGCCGCACTTCTTAATGACCGCTTCTGTATCAGCGCCGGCCGCAGCAGACTCTGCGATAACCGGATCAGCTCCTATCGCCTTTACCGCCTCATAGATCGCCTTGCATACTTCCCATCTGGTTACACCGCCAGACAATCTTTCCGTAGGCGTGGCCACCAGATTCGGCTTGATGATCACCTTATATCCAGGTTTAATAATATCCTCAAGTCCGCCAATCTGTTCGATCACCCGATCGACCGCAGCCTTGATATCCTCGTATTCATTGCCTTTGGTTTTAACTATAGACACTACAGACATTTCATACCTCCATTTATTTCACATTTTATCCAAAACAACGTTCGCTCCGCTTCCGCGCAGCGAACGCCACACCTTCAATATCATTATAAATGATATTTTTCGATATTCCTATCAGCGATAGCTTGAATTTCATTAACAATATTTTCATATTCCGCTGATTTCAAATGTTTGTACCGCTTCTGGCGGAACAAAACATCCTTTACAGGAATCTTTTTAATCTTCTTTGACGATACCAGTTCTCCGTCCACATACTCAAAGATCGGGAAAAGACCTGCGTTCACAGTATCTCTTGCCATCTCAATCGCCTTTTCCGAAGGAAAACCCCAGCCCAAATTGCACGGCGTCAATACATGAATATAAGCCGCGCCGTTAAGTTCCATCGCTTTCTCCACTTTTTTCTTCAGATCCTTCGGGTCAGAAACTGTGGCTGTAGCGACGTACCGAATGCCGTGTTCTCTTGCGATCTCCGGCATATTTTTCTTATATTTCAGATTGCCTGGCGACGCGTCACCCTGCGGACTGGTAGTCGTCGTAGCGCCGTAAGGCGTTCCGCTGCTCCTTTGTACGCCTGTATTCATATATGCTTCGTTATCGTAACAGATATAGATTACATTATCGTTTCTTTCCAGCATACCGGAAAGAGAACCAATTCCGATGTCATAGGTGGATCCGTCGCCGCCGAAGGCAACCACCTTTGTATTGGCTTTATTTCCATCCTTGGCTTCCAGAGCGGCAGCAATACCGCCTGCCACAGAAGGAGCATTTTCAAAGAGCGGCGTAATCCAAGGCACTTCCCAACTGGAATAGTTAATCAGAGAAGTAAACGTCTCAAGACAGCCCGTCGCCGTTACCGCAATTACATTTTTTCCTGTCGCTTCGAGCACTTTGTTCACGCAGAGGGGAACCGTACATCCTGGGCAGGCTTTATGGCCGGAAGCCAGTAAGTTCTTTTTTTCCGTCATCTCATTCACCTTCCTATTCTACACAGTATTCATTGAGGTTGACGTACTGCACCTCTTCATCAAGAATATTGCCGGAATTTACTTTCAGCAAATCCTCATAGATCTGTTTAATTACTTCTCTATTCAGCTCCTTACCGCCAATGCCTGCAATATAATCCTTAAGCGCCGGCTTTTCCTTCATATTACAGAAGTATTCCTTCACATCCATACCGACGATACCGCCGCGTCCAAGAGAAATCGCTTTGTCAATAATACCTACAGCCTTCGCGCCCGCGCACGCCTCCGCAATTTCTTTGCCAGGGAACGGTCTGAAGCTTCTGATCTTTACCAGACCAACCTTCTTGCCTTCTGCTCTCATCTCATCGATAGCGCACCGAATCGTTCCTACTACAGAACCCATCGCCAGCAAAATGACGTCAGCGTCTTCCGTCATATATGTATCGATCACGCCGCCATAATAATGCCCGAACTTCTCTCTGTATTCTTCCGCAACCTCATTGATCACTTCCTTCGCGTTTTCATGGGCACACATCATAGCATGCTTATATTCCATCAATTCCTGTTCATCTGTAAACACACCGTAATTTACAGGAGGAAGCGCCGGATCAAGCTTCTGATACGAGTTGATCGGGCCGCCGAGGAACTCCTGTATATCTGCATCGTCAAACAGCGTAACAGGCTCAAACGCATGGGTCAGCACCCATCCATCCATACAGATCATCATCGGAAGCAATACCTTATGATTTTCCGCGATTTTAAATGCCTGAATATGCGCGTCGTATGCTTCCTGAATGCTTTCCACATGCATTTGCATAAAGCCGCAATCACGGAGAGCCATCGTATCTGAATGGTCAGTCAGAATACTGATCGGAGGCGAAATCATTCTGTTTACGCCAGTCATAACGAGCGGTAGCCTGTGCCCAGCAATGTTATACAGCACTTCCGTCATCAAAAGCAGTCCCTGCGAGGATGAAGCCGTATAAGATCTTGCGCCAGCAGCAGCAGAACCATAGACAAAGGAAGACGCAGAAAACTCTGAATCCACGTTGACGTATTTTCCATGCAAGCTGCCATCAGCGGCAAAATCAGACAAATATTCAACAATATGGGTCTGTGGGCTGATCGGATATGCTGCAATGACGTCCGTTTTACAGGAACGAATTGCATTAGCAACCGCCATAGACCCTTCCATTACTTTTACGGTTTTATTCATCGCCTACACCTCCATCGTAATCGCTTTGACACGGCATTCGTTTGCACAGATACCGCAGCCTTTACAATAAAACATATCTATATGCGCGCCGTTTTCATCTACCGCGATCGCGCAGTCTGGGCAGAATTCTGCACAGATACCACATTTCACACATTTTTCCTGATCTACTACAGGCGTAATCTGACGCCATACACCAGTACATACGTCTTTAGAGCCGCCACCGATACAGGTCGCGCCAACTGTCAGATGTCTCATTTCATCAACCTTCCTTCTTAAGCGTTCACTGCATCGTAAGCCATACGAGCAGCCTTTATATTTCCTTCTGCAAGTTCACCTTCAAAACGTCCGCGAATGGTTTCTTCCACCGCCTCCAGAGATACTTCTCCGGTAATTTTCGCGAATGCGCCCAGAAGCACTGTATTCATGATTGGTCTTCCCAGCGCCTCGATAGCAATTTTCGTCGCGTCGATAGTATACACCTTCAAATCATCTCTTTCACAGTTGAAAGAAGCATCCGGCGTATTCACGATGACGATTCCGTTCTCTTTGATTCCTGCATAACAATCGACAACTTCCATGATGGATGTGTCCTGAATGATTACATAATCAGGATATTGAATTCTTTCCCTAATCTTTACCGGTTCAGAATCAATTCTGGCAAACCCCTGCACCGGAGCGCCTCTCCGTTCTCCGCCACCGCCTAAAAACGGAAAGGCCAAAGAATACTTTCCCTCTCTGAACGCGGCGATGCCAAGCAGTTCAGCAAGTACGACAGAGCCCTGTCCGCCGCGCCCATGAATTCTAATCTCTTTCATAGTTTCCTCCATACTTCTATCATAAATTTTCCACAAAAGCCTTTATCCTGCGAAGTCCTTCCTCGATATTCTCTTTGGACGTTGCGTAAGAAATCCTCACGAAGCCTTCACCGGCGCTGCCAAATCCAGAACCAGGTACAACGACTACATGCTGTTCCTCAAGCAGTCTGTCAGCAAATTCTACCGAAGTAAGCCCCGTTTTCGTAATATTTGCGAAAGCATAAAAAGCGCCCTTCGGCGGAAGACAAAAAATCCCGTCGATTTCATTAAGTCCTTTGATCAGAATTTCTCTTCTTCCCGCGTATTCCTTCACCATATCAGCCACCGGCTGCTGCGAGCCGGAAAGGGCCTCTGCCGCGCCGTACTGCGCAGGTGTATTGACACAGGAAACCACATTTTCCTGCAATTTTACCATCATCTTGATCGCTTCCGCAGGACCGCACGCATAACCTACTCTCCAGCCCGTCATGGCATATGTCTTAGAGAAGGTATTGGTGATAAACGTCCTTTCCTTCATGCCCGGAAGGGAAGCAATATGCACAATCTCACCATCGTCATAACGCAAATGTTCATATGCGTCGTCAGAAATGACTAAAATATCGTTTTCTACAGCAATCCTTGCAATAGCCTCGAGGTTTTCTTTCGTGGCTACGCCGCCCGTCGGATTAGACGGTGAATTGAGAATCAAAAGCTTGGTTTTTTCCGTAATGGCTTTCTTCAGATTTTCCGGATCATACATGAAACCATCCTTTTCGTATACAGGAACCTGTACGCAGACCGCTTCATGATATTTAATCTGTTCAATATGATTAGACCAGTACGGGTTGCTGATGATCACCTCATCCCCCTTGTCGAGCACTGCGCTCATAACCAGAAACAACGCTTCAATACCGCCGCTGGTTACCATGATCTCATCTTCCACATCATAGTCCATGCCTCTGCCTTTATAGTGGTCAGAAATTGCTTTTCTGAGAGCGTAAACACCCTTGTTCGGCGCATAGTGCGTTTCTCCGCGTTTCAAAGCGTCTATCGCGGCGTCGACAATTGGTTTTGGCGTATCAAAGTCAGGCTCTCCCAAAGCGAAAGTGATGACATCATCCAGTACAGACGCTTTCGCCACCATGCTTCTAATCGGAGAAAATCCGATTTTCTTACTTTTTTCCGATAAATATTCCTTCATTACCAGTCTCCCTATCATTTGTAATCTGCATTCTCAACAATCACAGCCGTACCCATGCCGCCGCCCGCGCATAAAGTCGCAAGACCGTACCGTACGTTTCTTCTTCTCATTTCGTGGAGCAGCGTTACAACCAATCTGCAGCCTGAAGCGCCTACAGGATGTCCCAAAGAAATTCCGCTTCCGTTTACATTGGTAATTTCTCGATCAAGCCCTAATTCCTTTTCGCATCCCAGATACTGTGCCGCAAACGCCTCGTTTACTTCCAAAAGTCCCAGATCCTCCTGCTTAATCCCCGCCTTTGAAAGAGCCTTTTTTACTGCCTCAACAGGGCCTAATCCCATGATCTCAGGTTCAATACCCGTTGTCGCGACAGCGGCAATTCTTGCCAGAATCGGCAATCCCAGTTCTTTAGCCTTTTCTTCTTCCATTAGGAGAACTCCGGAAGCGCCATCATTCATGCCAGAAGCGTTTCCTGCTGTTACAGTGCCCCCCTCCTTAAAAGACGGCTTCAGTTTAGACAGCTTTTCAAGGCTCGCGTCTCTCTTTGGATACTCGTCTGTATCATAGATAACATCGCCTTTTTTATTCTTTACTGTAACGGGAACAATTTCTTCCTTAAATTTGCCCGCGTCGATAGCCGCTACCGCCCGCTGTTGGCTCAGAAGCGCCAATTCATCCTGTTCTTCTCTGGTGATTCCATATTTTTCAGCCACATTTTCCGCCGTAATCCCCATGGCCGGTCCGATACCCAGGTTGGTTAGAGAATCCCACATCGAATCCCGAAGCTCCATGTGACCAAACTTCTGTCCGTAACGGGCGTTGAACACCATATGCGGCGCAGTGCTCATGCTGTCAGCTCCACCCGCCATAATGCAATCAGCCTCCCCAGCTTTAATCTGGTAATACCCCATTTGAATCGCAGACATGGATGACGTACAATTCCGGTGAATCGTAATACCGGGTACAGAGACAGGCAAACCTGCCTTAACCAGCGCTACTCTTGCAAGATTGTTCTCCTTATATGTTCTCTGATAGTTGCAGCCCCAAATTACATCGTCAATCTCAGCAGGATTTATCCCTGCCCGCTGTAATAAATTCTGCATAACTGGTATGGACAAATCCAGTGACGTCAGAGTCTTGAACTGACCGCCAATGACGCCGATCGGCGTTCTGGCGCCAGCTACAATTACTACATTCCGCATCGTCTTTTTCTCCTTATCTTCCTTTATAAGCAGGCTTCCGCTTTTCAATAAAAGCGTTCATGCCTTCTTTTTGATCTTCTGTAGAAAAGAGCCCCGACCAGAGAGCCAGCTCTGCCTCAAGTCCTGCGTCCATATCCGCAGCTTCCAGACCTGCCGCGACAGACTGTTTCGCGGTCCTGAGGGCAACCGGGGCTTTTCTCGCCAGCTTTTCCGCCAGCTTCTTAGCTTCTTCAAAGAGCTTATCGTCTTCTACCGATTGGTTCACAAGGCCAATTCTCTCGGCCTCCTCGCCATGCAGGCTCCGTCCTGTGAAGATCAATTCTTTCGCCTTCGCTTCACCGATCAATCTCGGCGCAGCGATCGTTCCTCCCGCGCCTGGCATAATACCAAGGTTAATCTCAGGAAAACCCAGCGTCGCACTCTTTGAAGCAAGTCTCAGGTCGCAGGTCAGAGCAAGCTCTAATCCTCCGCCGAGAGCATAACCCTCAATCGCCGCGATCGTAGGAATTTGTAGTTTTCTAATCCGATTCATCACATGTACAAAAGAAAAGCTTCTCGCTTCATCGGGTGAAAGATTTACCATATTTTTGATATCCGCGCCAGCCGCGAAATTTCCCCGGCTGTAAAGAATCAATACTCGAATATCCTCTCTCCCTTCGATCTCAGTGACGAGAGCGTCCATTTCATCTATAATCGTACGGCTCAAGGCGTTAAGCGCTTCAGGTCTGTTAATTCCTAAAACAGCAACACCCGTCATCGTCGCTTCCAAATATACCTGTGCCATGACCTACTTTTTTCTCCATTCGTCATAATCATAGAAGCCTGCTCCGGTTTTACGACCCAATCTTCCACTGTCTACCAATCTCTGAATCTGCGGACTTGGTCTGAACCGGTCTCCATAAGCTTCAAATAAGATTTTATCTACATTCAAGTTCAAGTCATGGCTGGTAATATCAAGGAGCGCGAAAACACCCATAGGATGTCCCAATCCATATTTGCAGATTTTGTCCACATCGCTTACAGAGCATACGCCTTCTTCTACCAGACGACACGCTTCCAAGTACATAGCATGGAAAATTCTGTTGAGACCAAAACCAACTACATCCTTTACACGTACCGGCTCTTTCTCGATCCTAGTAAGCAGTTCAACCACTTCGCAAACAGCCTCCTCGTCAGTGAGAAGCGCCGGGATTACTTCCACCAGCTTCATGACGCTGGCTGGCGAATTAAAATGTGTTCCCAAAAATTTCGCTTTTCTTTCCTCGCCTACAGCCGCCGCCAGCCGTGTAATCGATATGCTGGACGTATTGCTCGCAAAAATAGTTTCTTTCTTACAAATTTTATCCAGCTTTCCGAAGATATCATTTTTGACCTCAACAACTTCTAGCGCCGCTTCCACAATCAGATCGCAGTCAGCCAAATCCTCATAACAATCCGTAACAGATACTCTATTGAGAATCACATCCTTATCTTCCGGCATCAGCTTTCCTTTTTTAATATTTTTATCCAGAATTGCCGCCTGTTTCTCCTTGCCTCTTTCGGCGTATTCCAGTTTAATATCGTTCAGAATCGTATCATAGCCTGCTCGCGCGAAGCAGAGGGCGATTTCCGCCCCCATCATACCCGCGCCGATTACACCAATTTTCTCTATCATCATTTTCCTCCGGCTCTCATCAGTCTTTAATTCCGCACAAATTCTTTACGATCTGCTTTTTGGAATTCAAATCATAGTTCGTTCTGATACCGATCTTTTCCATGATTGGAGATCCGCCGCCGTGGATACCGGCAGACATTTCCATACCGCACCACGGAGAAACAGTAAAGTCATCCAGGAAACGGAACAGACGATGCTGATTTTCCGCGCTGATTTCAGGATTCCTCATGATATATTTTTCCATATATCCCTTTGTTTCAGGATTGATCCAATCTCCTTCAAACGGAATGGTCGCTGCAAATCCGCCTGTAACTGAAATAAGGGTTTCATACTCATGCATAATCTTAACACCAGCGTGATATCTTCCGCAGTTACTATAGAGGAAGTTCGGTTCCTTCGCGCCCGACGGCGTTGTCGCCGCAGTTACAGACGCGGCAATACCTGCAGCATAAACCAATTCTGCCGTTGCCATCAAGTCTGCCAAATCGTTCTGAATATGAGGAGCCTTTCCAACGCCGTTATACTCCGCTACAAGCGCTGTCGCGCCGATAAATACGTCTGTAATTGCAGGCTTGCATCCGCAATAGCTGAATCTATGGTTATTCGCAAAGGACAGCGCCAGTCTTCCGCCAAAGTCATACTCTCCGCACATAAATACTCTGTCCCAAGGAACAAACACATGATCAAGAACTGTCATCGTATCGCAGATTCCATATGTATTGTATGGAGCCATCAGCTCTTTTCTAGGATTCGGAGATACAGGTCTCGAAACCAGAGAAACGCCCTCCGCATCTGCAGGAATTGCGAAAGCGACAGCCCAATCAGCGTCTTCTTCTTTCAGCGCTCTCGTTGGAACGACCAGAATTTCATCTGCATACGGCGCGATCGTATTATGCGCCTTACATCCGCACACAACGATACCGTCTTCTCTTTTCTCTACAATACGCATATAAAGATCTGGATCAGCCTGCTGAGACGGTCTCTTGGAACGGTCGCCCTTTACGTCAGTCTGTCCCGCATTACCTACAAGATCATTCTCCTGATACCATGCCAGGTACTTTTTAAATCTTTCATGATAATTCGTTCCATGCTTATCATCAATTTCCTTCGTTGTAACATAGAGAGCGTTGATCGCATCGCAACCCATGCATCTCTGAATGCAGCCGCCGGCCTTTTCACCCAGCTTTCTGATCATCTTCTGCTTTTTCAGAAGGTCTTCTTCTGTCTGATAAACATGTGCAAACCGGTTAATTGTCTCACCGGACAGGTGAGATGTAGCTGTAGCAAGCTCGCGAATTTCCGGATCTTCAGAATGAGCAGCAGCAAAGGTAATTCCTATAATATGCTGTCCGCCCAGAAGTCTTGGGTCGTCTCTTTCTACTAATTCACCGTCGATATAGACGTTTTTTCTCATCTTCTTCAGCTTTTCCTGATACTCTGCAAATGTACGCATTTTTATTCCTCCTATTATAAGTTGCACTTTATATTGATTTATTTTTATCCACCTTGTGGAGTTTCAGCATTTTGGCATGCAATACATAATCCCGAAAAGTTGACGATTATCTCGAGGTTATATAGTCAAATTAGGTCGGCAATGGATTTCAAATTATGATGATTATTGGATGGTTCACCTTAAGGAGTGTTTCAACTATGGTTTTAGCAAAAGTCATCGCCCCTTTTCGGAATTATCTAATTGCAATGCATTTATTCATTTTATTAGAATCGCTTACGCCAGACAAAAGCAGGAGTCCGGCGTGCGCTATTCCCTACTCAATGCCGGCAATTGCCTTCGCCAGCCGTTTCTTTCCTTCTAAATTACCCTGCCTTTGGATCATGATTCTCTGTGCCTGCGGAGAACCCGCGCCATGCATAGACTCCGTTCTGTAGCCGACAGCCGATGAACCGAGGCAGATATTCTCAAGGAAACGCAAGACACGCATTCTCTCCTCAGTTGTACAATCCGCCGAGGCAGCAAAATATTTGTTGCAAACCTCTCCTATTGTCTCTCCGTGTCTTCCCACCGGCATCTCAGATTTAAAATCAGCTTCTGACGGCATAGTAACCATCAATCCGCCGGCAATATCTTCTGCAAGCCGTACAATTTCATATGGAAATCTGGTTACATTCTGCTTACATACGTTAGCCAGCAGCAGGTTGATTTGATAATTACCTGCCTTCGTTTGATTTCCTTCCGCGGAGCAGGCGATGCCGCAGCTGTAAAGGGTCTCATTCAAATGGGTCATCTCAATGAGCTTGTCCTTAATATGCGATGCTTTAGCCGCGCCGTTATAATCCGCCGCCAACGCGGCCGCGCCGATGATCACATCGCCTACGCCGACTTTACATCCACCGTAGGATTGTCTGTGATAACCCGCAAAGCGCTCAACCAGCATTCCCGAAAAGTCGGTTTCTCCATCCATAAATATGTACGCATTAGGGATAAACACATCGTCAAAGACTACCAGCGCTTCTTGTCCGCCGAACTTCTTATTGCCCAGATCTACATCTGCGCCCTTTTCCAACTTTCTTGTATCACAGGATTGTCTGCCATAAATCATATATAATCCATCAGCATCTGATGGACACGCGAAAGAAACCGCATAGTCCTTATCCTCTGGTTTCATAGCCTGCGTCGGCATTACTAAATGCCAATGGGAATTGATAGATCCTGTCTGATGACACTTTGCGCCCCTTACTACGATTCCGTCAGGCCGTCTTTCTACTACGTGAACAAACAAATCCGGATCTCTCTGTTTTGACGGCTGCAGAGAACGATCCCCTTTCGGATCTGTCATAGCTCCGTCTACAACTAAATCTGCTTCTTCAACCATCTTCAGGAATTCCACAAAGTTCTTATGATAAGCCGTTCCATGGGCCTGATCTATTTCAAAAGTCGTAGAAAATACAGCATTAAAAGAGTCCATGCCTACACACCTCTGAAAACAACTGGCCGTCTTCTGCCCGCATAGTCTCTGCATCTTCACCTTTTTCATTAAATCATCCGTACTTTGATGCAGATGATTGAACCTGTTAATCTGCTTTCCGGTCAAGCTGGACTTCACCGTCATCAGATCTGCGTATTCCTCCTGATGAGCAAGATCATATGTCACGGCAACACAATCTATAGAAGGTCTGATCATAGGATGATCAACCCAATTTTCAATTTTTTCACCAAACAAATACACTCTCGTGTTCAATTCTCGTAAGCTTGCGATATATTCTGTGCCTGTCATCAACATTTTTCTACTCCTATTCCATCTTCCAATATCGATTCCAATATTTATGAGTTGATAATAACACTTTCGGAATTTGATGTCAACATATTTTCGAATTTTAACATAAGTATTTTTTGCTATTTTTAATAAATTTGTTGTAATTTAGCCATTTTTATTTTCTTTTTCCGTTCATATCTTTCAAATCGTCATTTATCAAATTCCAAAATTCAAAATTATTTATGAACAAAAGCGAGAAATTTTATAGAAAATTCCGAACTCCCTCGCTAAATTTGCATATAAAAAAAACAGGAATATTCTTCTTAGGAATATCCTGCTTTTTTATATTACAATATATGTATCTCTATTGATGGTTGAATACAGCTTCGCCTTCCTGTATTACGAATTCCTTCAACCTCTTCACATGATTATCAGCCGTCGTCCTCGCCGTCTCAGCGTCTCCACCCTTGATAGCCTCTATGATCTGTCTGTGTTCTACCGGCATATTTTCATATCTGGAGAAATCATCATAAAACAAGTACCGAAAGCGCAGCGCTAACTCCTGCACTGTCTCACTGATCTGAACGAGCGTCTTATTTCCGCTGCAGGCCACAATATAACGATGAAATTGTTCGTCATAATGTATCATCTTTTCCGTCTCGCTGTTTTTAATGGCGCTGCTGTAATTCTTCGCTATTCTGGTCAGCTCATCAAGTTGTTCTTCCGTCATGCGTCCCGCTACCAGAGCCGCGGCTAATCCTTCCAGATCCTCTCTCACTTCCAGAGTATCCACCATATCGCGAACCGAAATATCAGACGCATAAGCGCCTCTCCTCGGCTCAATCGTTACAAGCCCTTCCTTTTCCAACTTACGAATAGCCTCACGTACCGGTGTGCGGCTAACACCCATTTCTTCCGCCAGTTCCACTTCCATCATCCGAGTCCCTGGGGTAATTTTTCCCGTCAAGATCTGTCGTTTCAACTGTTCATACACGATTTCTCTCAACGGCCTGTGATTCTGCAAATCAAAGTTCAACATATCATCTTACTCCTATATTATTTTGTGGTTCGAGTCCAATAGGCTTCATAGCCCTTTTGACGCAGCGCCGCGCAGACAGCTTTTGTTTCAGAAATACTATCATAAATTCCGAAAACCGTCGGCCCGCTGCCGCTCATTAACACTTTTTTCGCGTTACCGCTTTGCAGCATCAGTCGCTTTAACGCCTCTACCTGCGGATACGCCTGCAATGTATAATTCTCAAGAACATTGATACATTGCTCGTATATCAAAGGATAATCTCTTTTTTCCAACCCCTCTGCCAGCAAATCATTATCAGGCCTTCTCTCAATATGGCAGCCGTCGATACCTTTGTAGACCTCCCTGGTGGACACGCCGATAGGCGGTTTAGCAATTACTACCGATTTTTTTAGAGCCGGAAGCGTTTCCAGCTCCGTACCCGTTCCTTTTGCCCTCGCACAGGCTGCCGCCAGCGGATGCTTACGTACCTTCCATGGTAAACCAAAATTATATCCTGCCTGACCCATGACGCAAAACGGCACGTCAGAGCCCAATTCAGCTCCAAGCTTACAAAGCTGAGGCAAGCTCAGGTTCAAACGCCAAAGTTGATTCAATCCATGAAGCACCGCGGCGCCATTGCTGCTGCCGCCGGCCAGACCAGCAGCTACAGGAATCCTCTTAAAAATATCGATTTGTATCTTTCCGCCTCCAACCCGCTTACCATAGCGCTGCACCATGAGACTTGCCGCTTTATACGCCAAATTCCTATCGTCCGTAGGCAAATAGAACCTGTTCGTACTGACACTGATAGCAAAAGGCTGTTCATCCCTCATTCTTTCACTGCTATAATTTCTCTCAAAGCAAATATTCACATCATCGTGAAAGGATAATTGGTGCATAACCATATCTACCAAATGCATGCCGTCGCGATCAACTCCCGTTACATCAATAGACAGGTTAATCTTGGCAAAGGATTGTATCCTGACTTCTCTCATCAGCCTACTCCAATGCGCAAAATGAGCGGAAGCCCGCTCATTTTGACTTATCTATTTTTTCTTTTTCTTTTTTGAATTTGCAGCCCGACGCTTTGCTAACCGTTCCTCTTCAGCGATTCTCGCCTCAGCAAGCGCTTTTCTTCCGGTAACATAATTGCTGCCGCCGGCAGAAATCGGCCTAGGCTTTTTCACCTTGTAGTTTCCATTATCATCTTCATAGTCATCATCTTCGTCGTCGCTCTGCGCCTTTGCCTTTTTAGCAGCCTTTGCCGCCTTTCTGGCCATCTCCTTCTCATGAGCCGCCATAACTTCTTCTACGGATTTGCCCGTTTTCTTTGCCTCTTTATATGGGTTAAACGGTTCTTCCTTAACACCGTTCTCCGCATCCTGCTTTGCCATCTGCTTCTTGGCCTGACGCGATGTGAAGAAGAACATTCCACCGAACATGATAACCATCATGATCATATACACTTTCGTGTTCTGACTCTGATTCAGTGTAGTGAAGCTAATCTCCTGATCAGCTCCCAGAGTATTGCCTTCATTATCAGTTAAATCGCCGGAAATATGCAGCGTGTATTTTACATTATCCTTAATGCGCAAATCCTTATTAGCCGCGATTTTCACCGCGTCAGCTAATACCATCATTTTCTTGCTGTTCTTAGGATCATAAAAAACTCTGATCGGCAGCTTGTGTCCCTTATCATCGGTGATGGAAAAACACTTAGCGTTCGCTTTCGCAGATTTTTCATCCCCTATATCACTGTTAAACGTCAGTTTAACACCCATATTTTCAATACTCGTGCTTTTCTGCCCATCTTCCGGGTAAGATTCCACCAGCTTCAGTGACTGGACCCCAAAACAGACAGACGCCGTCATAGTTACGATTAGTGCTGCTAGGCATACAATAGCGCCTATTCTTTTCATTTGCTACTCCTCCGATTTGTTCTTTTTCTTTCTATATCTAAGCTGGCTGAAGAACTCACGCATTAAAGACGCGCATTCCTCCTCCATGATCCCTGTTTCAATCTCAATCCGATGATTCAGCTTACTGCTCTGTGCAATCTGAAACACCGATCCGCAGGCTCCTGCCTTAGGATCCATGGCGCCAATATACAGGCGGTTGATTCTAGCCCAAATCATAGCCCCCGCGCACATAGAACACGGTTCTACCGTCACATAAAGATTGCATCCGATCAAACGCCATCCGCCAAGCGCCTCAGCAGCCTGCCTGATGGCCATCATCTCCGCGTGAGCAGTAGGATCCTTCAACGTCTCTGTCAAATTATGTCCTTTTGCTATAATTTGTCCATCTTTTTCAATCACGGCTCCAATCGGAACCTCGCCCAGCCGAAAAGCAATTTTCGCCTCTCGCAGAGCTTCCTGCATAAATCTGTTCATATACCTTTCTATGTTACCACAACTTGCGGCAGTATTCAACCGTTTTTTGTATTAAAACTCGTGCATCCTAAATGAATCGCGGCGCGCCCGTTTCTCTGTCCACCTCGCAAATCCAATAACCAAACAAACTCTCCGCTACGTCTCCACTCAATCCGGCGAGATCATCAAAAAAAGCTTCGCCTCCTCGAATCGGCTGCCATAACTGAAAGCTTTCCCCCCGCACCACAGGCTGCTCTGCCAGAAGAAATCTACCGGGCACGCCAATAAACCACCGTTGCTTTGTCTTCCCCATCAGCCAATGTCCGTACTGTTCCACCAAATCTCCACAAGACGCAAAACCGTCCGGCAATCCTTCGTTTTTCTCAACGCGCCACCAGATAGCCTTTGTTTCGTCAATTTCCGATGAAAAAACATCCGCTTTTCCATCCTCCGTATTCTGGTCAAAGAATTTCCGCCATGGTTTCTCCTCGCGCGCCGGCTCTGCGGCGTCAGAAACCTTTTGAGGCGCCGTAAAAAAGGGGGTCGATCCTCTCAGTACCGTCTCTGTTTCTCCCTTCATCCCGACTGCTACCAGCAAACAATGGGTATAATTCGACAAAACCGGACCGTCAAATTTCTTAAAAAAACTGCCTTCACCACTTTGATTAACTGAAAAAACGCCAAAATCTCTATGTATAAGCTCCCCATTGTCAGCGCCCATCAATATCAGATGATATTCCTTTTCTTCCTCCGCCAGCGCTCTTGAAGGCAGCAAATTGCTAACGGCAAAATAAACAGACCGCTTTTCCTTGTAGGTTTCCAAAACACAAACGGCTCTATCCATGCCATGTTTCCAAAGCCGAAAACGGTCTGGCGCCAATTCCATTTGTACTGTATACTTTCTGTAATCCGACGACATAAGCTACCCCTCACTTGCTTTTTACGAGTAAATCTAGTAATATAATATATGTAGAAAAAACCGCCCTATTCGAAGAATACGCAAACGGAGAAAACAAATATGGATTTTATCATTATATTGATTCTGGCTCTTTCAGCTGTCCTGGGCGCTCGAAAAGGTTTCGCTCTGACTCTTGCCAGCTTCATGCAGTGGTTCGTCTGCATCGTCGCCGGATTGTTGCTGTGCAGCAAAATGAAAGGATTTCTCATAGATTACACCACCTTGGACAACACTTTGAATCGGATGATTCTCAGCCACATCGAAAACTCCATACAGGACAGCGTTCCCTACAAGGCGATGCCGGACCTATTCAGTTCCTGGATAAGTCGGGGCGCTTCCGAATTTGCTTATGGAACATCGGCCTCTATCACCGACGTGGTAATGACCGTTCTCAGCTTTTTACTTGTAGTAGCCGCCATCAAAATCATCGCATATCTCATCGTTCATCTTTTTTCACGGAAATACAACGATGGCGTCACAGGACTTTTTGATAAAACAATGGGATTCATTTTCGGTTTGGTACGGGGCGTACTTCTGGTGCTGTTATTCTTTACCGTACTCGTACCTGTGCTCAGCGTTCTATGGCCGGGGATGTCTGAAACGATTATCGGCTTCATGGATGGCGCTCGCTTTTCCGAAATGCTCTACGACGGCAATATGCTGCTGGTGCTAATCAGGGATATTTTTTCATAGTTTTTCGTAGGTCAGTTCTGAATTTTTTCTCGTAAGCTATTGACAGGCATCAGGTTGTATGCTAATATATTGAAGATTTGAGCAAAAATAGATTTCATAGGTTGAAAGGAGCGGAACACATGACAACTTTGTTAAAAAATGGTATGATTTTCACACCTCTCGGATTTGAGAAAAAAGACGTTTTTGTTTCCAATGGAACAGTTTTTGTCGGCTCCGCCAGTTCTTTCGATACAAACCGCGCAGACAGAATCGTCGACTGCACGGATAGGGTAATCGTGCCGGGTTTCACCGATGTACATGTACATTTTCGTGAACCCGGCTTTTTTTATAAAGAGACCATCGCCAGCGGTTCCCTCGCGGCAGCGGCAGGCGGCTATACCTGCGTCATGACGATGCCCAACCTGAACCCGGCGCCGTCAGATCTTGCGTCGCTTAAAGTACAGCTTGATCTCATCGAAAAGGATGCCAAAGTAAAAGTCATTCCTTACGGCGCCATCACACAGAAGCAGGACGGACGCAGCGCTCTTTCCGATATGGACGCCATGGCGCCTTATGTATGCGCTTTCTCTGACGACGGCAAAGGCGTGCAGACCGGCGCGCTGATGGAAGAAGCCATGGTAAAAGCCAAGGAACTTGGCAAGATGATTGTCGCCCACTGCGAGGATGAAAGCCTGCTTTACGGCGGCTACATCCACGACGGCGCATACGCCAAAGCCCACGGGCACAAGGGCATCTGCTCTGAAAGCGAATGGAAACAGGTGGAACGGGATGTGCTTCTTGCCGAGAAAACCGGCGCGCCGTATCATGTTTGTCACATTTCTACAAAGGAAACGGTTGACATTATCAGAAAGGCAAAGGCGCGCGGTGTCGATGTGACCTGCGAAACAGGTCCCCACTATCTAGTGCTCTGTGATGAAGATTTGCAGGAAGACGGCCGGTTTAAGATGAACCCGCCCCTGCGTTCCGCAGCCGACCGTGACGCTTTGATTGAAGGACTTCGCGATGGCACCATCGACATGATTGCCACCGACCACGCGCCCCACAGCGCGGAAGAAAAAGCAAAAGGACTTGCCGGCAGCTCTTTCGGCATTGTCGGACTGGAAACCTGTTTTCCGGTTCTGTACACCCATCTGGTGGAAAAAGGCATCATTTCCCTGGAAAAACTGATTCAGGTGATGAGCGTCAATCCAAGAAAACGATTCGGACTTGCCGGCGGCGCCATCGAAGACGGCGCGCCTGCGGATCTGACGATACTGGATCTTAACCGGCAGCAGCAAGTCGATCCAAATCAATTCCAGACAAAAGGCAGAGCCACCCCGTTTGCGGGCTGGAACCTCGACGGAAAAGTGATCACAACAATAGTAAACGGAGAAATCGCATATGAAGAGACAAATGCTTAAAGTAGATCGTATTGATCAGATACAACACGGAATTTATGCCCTGACCCTGACCGGCGACTGCAGCAAAATCAGCGCGCCGGGACAGTTTGTCAATATCAAACTAGATGGATTTTATCTGCGCAGACCTATTTCCATCTGCAAGTACGACGCGGCGTCCATCACCCTCCTTTTTAAGGTGGTTGGACAGGGTACCAAAGCGCTGGCGGAAAGAAAACCCGGCGATTTGCTGGATGTACTGCTGCCACTGGGCAACGGCTTCGACATCAGCTGCTGCAAAGAGCGACCTCTGCTGGTCGGCGGCGGCATCGGCGTACCGCCTCTTTACGGACTGGCAAAAGCCCTGGCCAGCGCAGGCAAAAACCCGCAGGTGGTCATCGGCTTTAACGGTGCGGACGACATAATTCTAACAGAAGAATTCCACGCACTGGGAATCGAACCGATTGTAACCACTGCAGACGGCTCTGTCGGCATCAAAGGTTTTGTCACAGACGCCATGAAAGCCTTGGAATTTGATTATGTATACACCTGTGGTCCGGAACCCATGTTAAAGGCAGTTTACGATCTTGCGCCGGACGGACAGTTCAGCTTCGAGGCGAGAATGGCATGTGGATTTGGCGCTTGCATGGGCTGCACCTGTGAAACAAAATATGGCTACAAACGGATCTGCAAGGACGGTCCGGTCTTATACAAGGAGGAAATCAAATGGTAGATTTAACAGTGACCTTAAGCGGACTGACCCTGGACAATCCAGTCATTCCTGCCAGCGGTACTTTCGGCTACGGTAAAGAGTTCGCCGAACTCTACGATCTCAATATCTTGGGTTCGATTTCCTTCAAAGGCACCACTAAGGACGCCCGGCTGGGAAATCCCCTGCCCCGTATCGCGGAATGCCCCAGCGGTCTGATCAATTCGGTAGGCTTGCAAAATCCAGGACTTGAAGCAGTCTGCGAAAAAGAACTGCCGGAACTGGCTATGCTTTACAGCAAGCCACTTATCGCCAACATTAGCGGCTTTTCTCTGGACGAATATGTGGCATGTGCCGCCGCCATGGATCAACAGCCCCAGGTCGGTATCATCGAGGTCAACGTCAGCTGTCCCAACGTACACAACGGCGGCATGGCATACGGCGTTCTGCCGGAAAGCGCGGCGGAAGTCACCCGCGCGGTCAAAGCGGTAACGACCAAACCGGTTTACATCAAACTGAGTCCCAACGTGACCGACATCGTATCCATCGCCAAAGCCTGCGAGAACGCAGGGGCGGACGGCATCAGCTTAATCAACACGCTGCTGGGCATGCGCATCGATATCAACCGGAGAAAACCGGTCATCACCAACAAGATGGGTGGATTTTCAGGTCCTGCCATTTTCCCAGTTGCGGTTCGCATGGTCTATCAGGTGGCAAAGGCAGTTGGGATTCCTGTCATCGGTATGGGCGGCATCAGCTCTGCCCGGGACGTCATCGAAATGATGATGGCAGGCGCAACAGCAGTGCAGGTGGGCGCGGCAAACCTGGTCAACCCATACGCCTGCAAAGAAATCATCGAATCACTACCTTGCGTATGCGAGGAACTGGAAATTGAAAAACTTTCCGATATCATCGGAATTGTAGAATAAAGGAGACATGATTATGGGTAAAGACGTTATCATCGCCTGTGACTTTCCATCCAAGGAAGCCACACTTGCGTTTTTAGACAAATTTACGGGCAGAAAGCCTTATGTAAAAATCGGCATGGAGCTATTCTACAGCGAAGGTCCTGCCATTGTAAAAGAAATCAAAGCAAGAGGGCATCAGATTTTTCTGGATCTGAAGCTCCATGACATTCCAAACACAGTAGAAAAAGCCATGGCAGCCCTTTCAAAGCTGGACGTGGACATGTGCAACCTGCACGCGGCGGGCACCAAAGACATGATGGAAGCCGCCTTGCGCGGTCTGACCAGAGAAGACGGCAGCCGGCCACTGCTCATCGCAGTAACCCAGCTGACCTCTACCAGTCAGGAGCGGATGCAGCAGGAACTGCTCATCGACGCGCCTCTTGACGAAGTCGTAACCAAATACGCACAAAACGCCAAAGACGCAGGACTGGACGGCGTTGTCTGCTCTCCGCTGGAAGCAGGAAAAATCCATGAAACATGCGGAGAAAGCTTTCTCACCGTTACCCCGGGCGTGCGCTTTGCCGACGGCGACAAGGGCGACCAGGTCAGAGTCACCACACCGGAAAAAGCAAAGGAACTGGGCAGCGACTACATCGTTGTAGGCCGTCCAATTACCAAGGCAGACGATCCAGTTGCTGCCTACGAAAGAGTCTGCAGAGAATTCATCGGTTAATTACAATTTTATCATATAGATTGGAGGAACTTTTATGAAAACAGAAATCGCAAAAGGTCTTCTGTCCATCGAGGCAGTTTTCTTAAGACCGGAAGAACCTTTTACCTGGGCAAGCGGTATCAAAAGTCCGATTTACTGTGACAACAGACTGACTTTGACGGCTCCCGAGGTAAGAATTAAGGTAGAAGAAGGACTGGTTGCCACCATCAAAGAGCACTTTCCAGAGTGTGAAGTTGTCATGGGCACCAGTACCGCAGGCATCGCCCACGCCGCCATCGTCGGCCACCTGATGAACATGCCTATGGGTTATGTCAGAGGTTCCGCCAAGGATCACGGAAGAACCAACCAGATTGAAGGGAAGCTCATTCCGGGTCAGAAAGTCGTTGTCGTGGAAGACCTTGTTTCCACAGGCGGCTCCGCAGTAGACACAGTAGAAGTTCTTCGCGCTGCAGGCGCTGATGTTCTGGGGATTGCCAGCATTTTCACCTACGGTATGAAAAAGGGACTGGACAGATTTGCAGAACATAACGTAAAGAATGTAAGCTTATGTGACCTTGACGCTTTGGTAGAAGTCGCTGCTGACACAGGCTATATCAAGGCAGAAGATAAAGAAAGAATTTTGCAGTTTAGAGACAATCCTTCTGACGAGGGTTGGATGAAGGGAGACAAGTAAATGAACGAAATCAAAAACCTGATCAACATTACGGATTTCACGGTAGAAGAAATCGACGATTTAATTGCGGTTGCCGATGACATCGTAGCAAATCATGCCGCTTACGAGGACATCTGCGCTCACAAAAAACTGGCGACCCTGTTCTTTGAGCCGAGCACCAGAACCAGACTCAGCTTTGAGGCCGCAATGCTGGAACTGGGCGGCAGCGTGCTGGGATTCTCTGAAGCAAGTTCCAGCTCCGCGGCAAAGGGTGAAAGCGTCAGCGATACCATCAGAACCGTAGGCTGCTACGCCGACATCATCGCAATGCGTCATCCGAAAGAAGGCGCGCCGATCGTAGCTGCCCAGAGAACCACCGTACCAATCATCAACGGCGGCGACGGCGGCCACTTCCATCCGACTCAGACCCTGACCGACCTTCTCACCATCAAGAGAAAGAAAGGCAGACTGGGCAACATGACCGTAGGTCTCTGCGGCGACCTGAAATTCGGCAGAACCGTTCACTCCCTCATCGAAGCGATGCTGCGTTACGAAAATGTCAGCTTTGTGCTCATTTCCCCGCACGAACTGCAGGTCCCTGACTACGTAAAGGAATCCATGGACAAAGCAGGCGCGAAGTGGAAGGAAGTTGAAAGACTGGAAGACGCTATGGAAGAACTGGATATCCTGTACATGACCCGTGTCCAGAGAGAACGTTTCTTCAATGAAGAAGACTACATCAGACTCAAAGACAGCTATATTCTGGATCTGGAAAAACTGCAGGCTGCAAAGGAAGATCTGACCATCATGCACCCGCTGCCAAGAGTCAACGAAATCTCCGTGGAAGTCGACGACGACCCGAGAGCGGCTTACTTCTTCCAGGCGCTGTGCGGCAAGCACATCAGAATGGCATTGATTTTGTACTTACTGGGAATCAAAAGAGAAGCGTAAAGAAAAACCTTATATAAATTGATTAGAAAAGGAAAGAGAGGAATTACTTATGAATATAGATGGCGTAAGCACCGGTATCGTACTGGATCATATCAAAGCAGGCAAAAGCATGCAGATCTACGAACTGCTCAGACTGGATAAACTGGATAACTGCGTTGCGGTCATTCAGAACGCGGATAGCTCCAAATACGGCAAAAAGGATATCATCAAAATCGACCAGCTGATCGACCTGGATTTTGACGTCCTGGGCTATGTAGACGACAACATTACAGTCAACATCGTAAAAGACGGAAAACTGTTCGAAAAGAAACACCTGGAACTGCCGGAAACCCTGACCGGCGTGATCAAGTGCAAAAACCCGAGATGCATCACTTCCATTGAACAGGAAATCGTACACAAATTCAAGCTGGTAGACAAAGAAAAGCAGGTCTACAGATGCGTGTACTGCGATGCAGAGAATAAATAAGTTTATCCTATAAGCGATCACAAATTCTTCTAGAATGGAATATTCCTACTGGCGGTACAGCCCGCGAGCGCAAGCCAATTCGGTGCAAGTCCGAAGCCAACAGTCAAGTCTGGATGAGAGAAGAAAACAGCGAGTGTTTTCTTTTCGTGTCCATGCAAAAGAAGTTCAAACGAAAAGCACTCACTGCCACAGCGAGTGCTTTTTTCATTGTGTAAGGAGGTTCACATGCACATAAATCAAAAATCAATCGGCAAAATGGGCATTGCAGCTATCATGCTGCTCAGCAGCCTCACTGTAATGGTCGGCACTGCCCTGACGCCGGCGCTGCCAGCCCTGGGAGAAGTGTATCATCTGGGCAGCTACGTTTCCTGGCTGGTGACCGCCCCTGCCCTGGGCGTTGTTGCTACCGCGATCTTTTTTGGCAGGCTCATCGACAAAAAAGGTCCGTACGGCATCGCCGTCATCGGCATTTTTTTCTACGGTCTTTTGGGCGTCATTGGAGGTTTCATGCCAAATGCTACCCTGTTATTTCTCGACCGCTTTCTGCTCGGCACTGCTACTGCAGCTATTATGAGCGCCGGCGTTGCACTGATTGCAAACTTCTTCGAAGGAGAAAAACAGCTGAAAATCATCGCGCTGCAAGGCATGTCCATGGAATTCGGCGGTGTCATTTTTCTCAGTGTTAGCGGCATGCTGTCGGATATTTCCTGGAAATATGCTTTTTCTATTTACGGACTGGGGTTCGTTGCCCTGCTGATGATTCTGCTCTTTGTGCCGAAGTGCGGTCCTGCAAACAGCTGTGATGACAACTGTCATGGGCATTCTGGAGGGTTGAATTCTAAAACTTCACAGACTGGCGAGCCTGCGCCCGCCGCGTTCCAAAAAGGCGTACCCATTTCTCTCGTTCTGTTCATCGCTTTTTTAGGCATGCTCATGTTTTTTACCGCCATGGTGTCTCTACCTATTTATCTGCAGACAGGTTTAGGCTATAGCCCCGCTTTTACGGGCTATTTTCTGGCAGCGCTAGACTTAGTTTCCGTTCTCTGCGCAGGTTTCATGCCCACTGTGGTGAAAAAAGTACAGGAAAAAGGCTGCCTGACCATCGCGTTCTGCGGTTACGGCACAGCCTTTACCATGTACCTGCTGTCCGGCGCTTCCCCGGTACTTCTGTGGCTGGGCGCTCTTTTTACTGGTGTAGGCTTCGGCTTTTCCACGCCGCTGTTTAACAGCCTGGTCGTCAGCAAGAGTACGCCACAGAACAAAGGCATCCACATCAGTTTTTGCACCATGGCCATGTTTGCGGGCCAATTCCTTTCCGCCCTGCTGGTTTCCGCTTTCTCCGGAACCACGTTATATCTAGTCGCGCTGGCAATGGCGTTTGTGGTTATGGCGTGTATCATACCGACGGCAAAGCGGTTTGGAGGAAAATAAGTTTTTATTTAATTAGTAAAAAAATTCATTGGAATCCTAAAAACGCATACGACAATGAACTGCTTTAGATCCTTTCTTGAAACGTAAACAGCAGCCAAAGATATTTCTCTGGCTGCTGTTCTTATAGAATTGTTCTATTCAATCCCACTCAATTCTCTGTAAAGGTCGCGGGCATAAGAATCTGTCATTCCGCTTATATAATCAGTTACCATTAATAACCGTAAATACAAGTCATACCCTCATCTCCTGTTTTCATGTTTTTATAATCTCGTTTATAATTGTCAGAAAATATAGAAAGATACTTTTTATCCGCCTTGGATGGAATAAAACCCTTTTCTTTATCTTGGTAGTCACTATACAAAACCGCATGAACAAACTTGTCTAATAGAAAAGATAATATTGTTTGCGCAGATAATTCTAATTTCAGAATATTAGAATCATCAAAGGCAAATCTACTCATTGCACCTTTTAGTATTTCTATCGTTATGGAGTGATTTGTTTCGGTAAATAGATCTTCTCTGTATGTGCCGTTCATGATTTCTCGATAATTCCTGGAAAAACTATATACTGCAACATACATGAGCCAGCGGCGTGTATGATCCAGCCAGGTTTGAAATGCTTGACTATCTCTATCCAGCGTATGTTCTTCTCCCCTCAGTTCACATAGCTCTTGAATTAAGATATTAGAATAATATGCTGGATTTCCAAATGGAATAACATCCTCATGATTATAGGAATTCCGGAAGAATTCAATAAATGAGTCCAGAGAAAACAGTCGTTTCTTAAACGCGTCTTCCAAGTCAGCTGTAGCATAGGCAATATCATCAGCAGCCTCAAGTAAAAAGGTTAAAGGATGTCGATGCATCTGTCCAGATCCATCATATGTGCCGATATTTTCGGAGATATGTAAAAATTCATCTTGTTCCGCCACATAATATCCAAGTTTATGCTTTTTTATATCAGGATCATTTTTAGAATAAGATAGCGCATCTGTAGGATATTTTACTAATGTACTAATGATTGCGAAAGATAGGTTTATTTCGGAATTATTCTTAGCTTTTAATAAAATTCTTAATGCCTGTGCGTTACCTTCAAAATTTTCCAGGTCGGCTGTCATTTGTTCGCTTAACCATGTACGCAATGAAGCATCTTCGTATTGAATACTATCTAAATGCTCCTTAAACCAATCACCGATTATTACCTCACCAAAATGACCAAATGGGGGATTTCCTAAATCGTGAAGAAGACCTGCGCAAAGAAGAACGGATGCAATTCCTTCTGCGTCTTCATTATCAATATCACTGGGACAATAGCGAGTCGTATTTTTAGAAATCATAATTCCCAGTTGTCTGGCAATTGTAGAAACTTCTATCGAATGTGTAAGACGAGTTCTTACGAAATCGCTTTTGTCTAAAGGAAATACTTGTGTTTTATCTTGAAGTCTGCGGAACGCAGCACTGGAGACAATTTTATTGTAGTCCTTTTCAAATTCATTTATCGGATAATCAGAAAACACTTTAGGCTCAGAATTTTCAGGAGTTAGTTTTTCTGTAGACAGTAGTTTCTTCCATTCCAATATCTAAGACTGTGAAAAAAAGTCTGTAAATAGGTAAAAGAAAAAGGCCTTCTATGGTAAAATCAAATTATCATAGGAGGCTTTTTAAAATGGCAAAGAAAAAGGAAGTATACAAGGTAAAACCACTGACAGAAGGAAAAAAGAACATCATTGCAGCATTACTGGAAGAATACGACATCGAAACAGCAGATGATATTCAGGAGGCCTTAAAAGACCTATTAGGTGGCACCATCAAATCCATGATGGAAGCTGAAATGGATGAACATCTCGGCTACGGTAACTATGAACGCAGTGACAGCGATAATTACCGCAATGGTACAAAATCTAAAAAAGTACGCAGTAACTATGGAGAGTTTGAAATCAGTGTACCACAAGACAGGAACAGTACGTTCGAACCACAGGTAGTAAAAAAGCGTCAAAAGGATATCTCTGAGATTGATCAGAAAATCATCAGCATGTATGCAAGAGGGCTTACCACAAGACAAATCTCAGAACAGATTGAAGAAATCTATGGATTCGAATGTAGTGAAGGTTTTATCTCTGATGTAACAGATAAGATTCTGCAGGAAATTGATGACTGGCAGAAACGCCCTCTAGACGAAATCTACCCAATCATTTTCATTGATGCGGTACATTTTTCAGTCAGGGAAGATAATCAGATTAGAAAACTGGCAGCTTATGTAATCTTAGGATATACTCTGGACGGGATGAAAGATGTCATTCATCTTGAAATTGGAGAGAATGAGAGCAGCAAATACTGGCTAGGTGTACTAAACAGCCTAAAAAATCGAGGAGTCAAGGATATCATGGTCATCTGTGCAGATGGACTTAGCGGGATCAAAGAAGCAATTCAAGCAGCCTATCCGGATACGGAGTATCAAAGATGCATTGTACACCAAATACGCAATACGCTGAAATATGTGTCCTACAAAGATATGAAAGCTTTTGCCGGAGATTTGAAATCAATCTATCTGGCACCGGATGAGAAACAAGGATATGAAGCATTGCAAATTGTAACAGAAAAGTGGAATGATAAATATCCAAACGCGATGAAGATCTGGGAGAAGAACTGGGATGTATTAACGCCCATCTTCAAATTCTCTATAGATGTGAGAAAGGTGATTTATACGACGAATGCCATCGAAAGTCTGAACAGTACCTACAAGAAATTGAATCGGCAGCGCACAGTATTCCCAAACGACAAGGCACTATTGAAATCACTGTATCTTGCAACCTTACAAGCAACGAAGAAATGGACACAGTCTTTAAGAAACTGGGGTAAAGTTTATGGAGAATTTTCCATCATGTATGGGGATCGTTTTCCTGTTTAATACAAAATAAAAGCATGCAAGGACTCCTTCAGAGAAAGGAGTCCTTGACATGGCTAAAAACATGTATTATATTATTTTCAACTAAGAACTATTGAAATTTCAAAGGTTTCATAGTTTCAAATTACCATAGAAGGTAATTTACAGACTTTTTTTCACAGTCTCCCATATCTTATCACCTCATATTTTATTGTTTATTATTATAAACTATTTTTATATAATTTGCAACATTGTTCATCATGCAGAAATGATAGATTTGTCCTAATTTATAACTTTAATATATCACTGTAACCGTTCTTCTACATATTCTGCAACCATTTGAATCATAGCGCCTGCAACATTATCTCTGTAATAACTGTCAAAATTCTACACGAATTTTTGCTTTCACCCAAAACAAACAAAAAATTTTCGCTTCCACCCTTTCACGGATGGAAGCGATTTCAGAATTTTATTTACCACATACGACGAATCCTCCGCCGGATAGGTCTGAACGTTGTATACGCTCTGTTCGCATCTCGACCGCCGGTAAATCCCGGAACTCTAGCGTTATCTGTATACTGCCACATATCATATCTGCCTCGATAGGTGACATGGTCGTCATACTGGGCAACCCATTTCGGCAGTCTTCCAAGCCACCCTATCTTGCGTTCAAACCAACTGGTAGAAGCATATACGCCCGCCTGATAACCTCCTCTGCGCATGGTTCTGCAAAACGCTCTGCATGCAGCGCTAAGCTGACGTCTTGTTGCCCTACCCGAAGTCTCCTCATCTTCCATATCGATCCAAACTGGCAAATCCAGCCTGCGCCTTCTCAAAAGCCTAAGCACATATCGGGCCTCCGCCCTTCCCTGCCGAGCATTCCGCGCATTGCTGTAAAAATACGCGCCGACCTTCAGTCCGTGTTCTCTGCACATTCTGTAATTGTGCTCAAAGGTGCTGTCAAACTGCAGTCTGCCATCCTCCGCATATCCGATGCGGGCAATGATAAAATCCCATCCGCCCTCTTTAAATCTACGGTATCTGAATCCTGCAGGCATTCCCTGCCAATAAGAAACATCTATTCCCTTCATTCTGGTTCTTGACATAACATCTCCATCCTTTCTTTCTGTTATGTAGGATGGAAAATTCACTGGCTCTTTCAATGTATGCCGCCGATGGTTTTAGCGTGCCAATATGTTGGTACAATTACACCTGCCGCCGTGTAAACATGCCAAGCGCCAGAGCCATATTGAAAACACTGATAGCGAGGGTTGTCAAAATCACAGGCACAAAATCTGCCGGTTCTGCTGCGGAAGTCAGTAAAGCCTGGGCGTTAAATAAAAACCCCGGCAGATATTCTTTGATGGCTGGAAGAAAGCCCAACAAATACACCGACGCAAATCCGCAAACTGCAGCCGCAAGAACAGCTCCGCCTGTTTTGAAAATCACAGACGTGAGTAGAATCAATGTTATCAGCCATAGTCCCAGTAAATAATAACATCCGCCGCAAACAAGCACGTGCGCCGCGCTATCGTCATTCCAGAAAAAGCGGTTATAACCCCATGTGACAGCAAAACACAGCCCATAGCCTGCCGTCCAGAAAACTCCCATAATTATCCCTTTTGCCCCGAGAACTTTCCAGCGCGCCAAGCCCTTAGCAAACATAACGGTCAGCGTACCTCTTTCATATTCGCTTGTCAATATCCCAGAAAAGAGCAATAGAAACACGATCATAGCCATAGGAATATTCTTGCAAAACTGATTCCAGGAGGTCAGCGCATTCACGGTTGTGTCTGCTACCTGAAGCCCACTGTCAGCCAGACTTTCCGCCAGCGTTTCCATCAGCCACGGGGTCATTTTAGCAATGGCAGGATTCATAACGCCAAAGAAAACAAAGAGAATCATCAAAAACATCAATTTGCCAGTTCGTACTGTCCACAAAAACTCTTTTTCTGTAAATGCTCGCAGCGCCGTCATTTTTTCATCACCTCCATAAATAAATCTTCCAAAGCAGGTTCCTGCAGCTCCACACGGCAAATCATAAGTCCGCTTTCCGCTAACGCAGTCAAAACGGAGGGCATATCCTTTTCCTTCTTATGATCAAAAATCAATTTGCAGCTGCCTGTCCTTCTGGTCTCAGGATACGCCGCCGCAAATCGCAAGGTCTCCGTTTCTGTACTAAACTCTACTTCTATTCCAGTTCCGCTCCTCATCTTCCTGATTTGCTTCATGGTTCCCTGAAAGGCAAGGGTCCCATTGTGAAGAACCCCAACCTCATCGCAGATTCGTTCCACGTCAGATAAGATATGTGTTGAAAATAAAATCGTCGTCTGAGATTTGACGTTTGCCAGAATATCTAGAATTTCACGTCTACCTGCCGGGTCAAGGGCAGATGTGGGCTCATCGCAAATCAGCAGCTTCGGCCGCGAAAGCAGCGCCTGCGCAATTCCAAGCCGCTGTTTCATACCTCTGGAAAATCCATGAACACGTTTGTTCTCTCCCGATAGTCCCACCAGCGTGAGTACTTCCTCTACTCTCCGATTTCGTTCCTCCTTTGCCATGCCGGATATCTTTCCGCAGAGATTCAAATACTCTGCCGGCGTCAGAAAATCATAAAATTCCGGTACATCGGGCAAATATCCTATGTTTCGATTGGTTGAACTGCTGCCAAAGGAAACCCTTTCACCCTGCACGCGAATTTCGCCGCTGTCAGGCTTCATCAGACCCAAAATCAATTTCATGGTGGTTGTCTTCCCCGCTCCATTTTCTCCAATAAATCCAAAGATGCTATTTTCCGGAACATTAAAGCACAAATCATTCAACACGTTTTTTGCGCCAAAGTTCTTTGAAACGCCGCGGAGCTCCAGTACATTCATCAGCTATCCTCCTTACCCAACAAAAAATACAGCGCCGGACCGATAAATTCCATGCCAACAATCGTTATAATTACCCAAATGGTCCGATTTCCCCTTTTATATCTGTCGTGAGTTAATATATGCCGCAAAGTAAAGGCCAACAATGCGATCTCTGCAATTGCAAGAGGAATGAGAAACGGCATTAGTTCTCGCAAGCTCATCTTTTATCCCCTCCTTTCGCCTCTAATAAGCGCTTTATCGCTAAAAATCGCGGGTCCTTTCGAACAGGCTCAAAAACCGGATGTTCAAAAATCTGCATAGCGCTTTCCAAAATTACTTCTTTGCTCCGCGGCGCGCGGCCCTTTTGCATCAGGTCATCAATCCAATCCCCTAGCTTATCAAAATAGCTGTCACCGCAAAGCCGAAATTCCTTTTCTTCGCAATCACCAATACACTTTACATAACGTTCTAAGCGATCCAGCGCCTCTTCACGCATAGAATGATGCATATAGATAACAGCTGCCTGTATATGATATACGGCTTCGCTGGGGTGCATCATCTCCTTATTCCAGTTTTCCAAAAGATTATCCATACGTCTGATGGTTTCCAGACAAATAGCCCGGTCGTTCTGCCTCAATGACATACGGTAAATCGCGTCGGACATCAATACAATCAGATGTATATACATGCTTACCTGGGCAAAGCTGTCCGCTTCATCCGTCTTTCCGACCATCTGATATGCCTGAATCAAAAGACTATCGCTTTGTACAGCTAAGCGGTACGGATTCAATGTTTCTTCCAACGTTTCTATGACATCCTCTGCCCTTTCCAACTGCAGCAGAGCCGTAGCGCGCATCAGCAAAGCGTCGCTGCAAAGGCTCATTTCCCTGCACTGACAAATAATATGATCAAAGAGCGCAATGGCGTCCTCAAGGATTTCTGTCTGCCGCTCTTTGTTCTCGGCCAACATAAAATGATTCAGCCACAGCGATCCTATATAGAATAAAAAGAGATAACAATTATAGTATTGCTTCACCATCTCCCCGCTTCTGCACATAATCTGCTCAAAGTCTTCCCGCCGCGCGAAGGCCTCCGCCAATTCCTCATAGATTCGCTGAATCTGTTCCTTACTAAGCTGCGGCTCATATCCCAACAGCTGATCAATTGTTACGTCAAAGAAAGCCGCCAGCTTGGGTAGCATCAGGATATCAGGCAAAGACTGCTTTGTTTCCCATTTAGATACCGACGCCTTGGTTACACCCAGAAAATCAGCCAGCTGTTCCTGTGTCATGCCCCGCTCCCTGCGCAGGCAAGTAATATTTTCCGAAAAAGTTAAAATGTGCATCCTTCCACCTCCTGTCATTATTATATCCGGCCCGCACAACATGCTCAATAGACCTGTACGATATTACGCGAGAATAAATCAACCATCGAGAAACTTTTAGCCTGCCGTCACTTCACTATCCTGTCTTTTACACTAAAAAAGATGCTTGATTTCTCAAAGCACCTTTTCGCCTACTGTAATTCCTCTCCTATAATTTCTGTATGGTGTACATTTCATTTAGAATCTCCGCGTTGGCCGGAAAATAGTTCATGATATTCCAATATCCAACCCCGGCTAAATCGTATTCTTCTACCAGAGCCAGCTTTGCCCGAATGCTCCGCGCATCCTCATACCATACCACATGCGTTCTGCCTGATGGATCCACATAAGAATAATACGGGGCCTGAGACAGCTGATCATAGGTTACGGGAACGCCATAGTATTCCGAACGCCAGAAAGCCTCCTCACTTGATAATTTCTGCGCTCTGGATTCCCCTCTGATAAACGGCAGCATCCAGTCATAGCCATAGTTAGGCATTCCCATCAAAAGCTTTTCCCGCGGGATTTCCGTAACCGCATAGTCTAACACCCTCCGAACTTGATTGATAGGGGAAACCGCCATGGGCGGGCCGTACGTATACCCCCACTCATAAGTCATTACCAATACATAATCCGCGACTTGCCCCATACCCGCATAGTCATGTCCTTCATACAAAGTTCCCGCCTGACTGGCTGACGTTTTCGGCGCTACTGCTACCGTGACGAAGTATCCCTCCGGCCCCAGCGTCTCTTTTGCTTCCCGCACCAAATCCACATAAGCCTGCCTGTACTGTGCCGGTATATATTCAAAATCAAAATCCACACCGGATAAACCCTTTGTTCGTATAGTCTGCCCAATATTGGCAATCAACGTGGTTCGTGACTGAGGGTTTCCCAAAAGCTGTCCTGCCACCACATCGTTGAACCGGCCCTCACTGTCCAGCGGCGTCAGAACCATCAAAGGACGTACCCCCGCAGCATTGGCCTTGTCTGTCAAAACCTGATCCTCCAAATCGATAACGCCGCCCTCTGCCGTGATGCCGTAACTGAAATTACATAAAAATGTCAAATCCGGCAGCCATGCATCCAACACCCAAGGCTCAATTGTCGGATATGCATAACCGCTTACCACAATACTTTTCATAAGACCCCTCCATATATTTACATATTATATAGTATGAAGGGATATCAGCTATAGAACCTTCGCTGCTAAAACTCCCGCAGCTCAGCGAATACCATGTCATTCTCCTGTGTACTTCCGCTGTAAAGCTTATCATTAAAACGTCCTACAGACATGTAGTGACGTAGCATTTGTTTCGCTGTTAACGGCATTTCCTTTTCCAATAATTCATCAAAAGGTATCCAGCAGACTCGTCCCTCCTCGGATTCCATAGTCAACTCCACATCCTCTCGCAGCGTAGCGAAGTAATAGTAATTTTGACGAATCTCCCCCTTTTTCAATCTTAAGGTCACATAGCGAAGCTGCAAATTTTCAAGATCATTCTCGCCAAGATTGATCTCCTCAAAAAGCTCCCTCAGCACACAGGCCTTCGGGTCATTTAGCTCCGTCTGTTCAAAGTGGCCTCCGATCCCACACCAGGATGGCTCTACTACCCGCGAGCCAATGCGATAGAGCATCAGCATTTCACTGCCCCAACTGATATAAATTGCCGTCATATTTCTCAATTTCGTATCCGGATTCATGTTCGCCTCCATCAGATCTGTTTCTTATATCTTATATCCCACTTGCGGCAAGCGCAACAAAAAAAGTTAAAACTATATCGAAACTTTCTCCACAAATCATAGACTGCATAAAAACTCTGCACCCTTGGAAGGTTGATATCGCGATTTAAAAAGGATATAATAATTCTTGACATATCATGTCAAGTTCTAAGCCTTGATTGATCGCTGAGAAAGGAGACACGATGAAGGAAAGCAGACTATTTAAGATTATATATCATCTTCTCGATAAGGGACATACTACTGCCCCGGAATTAGCGAAAAAATTCGAAGTATCAGTCAGAACCATCTATAGAGATATCGATGCTTTAAGCGATGCCGGCATTCCTGTTTATGCGGAAGCAGGCAGAAACGGCGGGATTCGTTTTCTGCATGGTTTTGTTTTGGACAAGGCAGTCTTATCAAAGGAAGAAAAGCAAGAAATTCTAACCGCATTGCAAAGCATAAACATTGCACAGAATATCAGCAGCAGCCAGACATTACAAAAGCTTTCCGCCATATTTCAGCTGGGCTCAGAGAACTGGCTGGAAGTAGATTTTTCCAGATGGGGAAGCGAGAACGCTGACAATAGAAAATTTGAACTGCTGAAATCAGCAATCATTCATTGCAAGCAGATTAAAATCCATTATGCAAGTTCTTATAAAAGCATCAGCGAAAGAATTGTGGAGCCGTACAAGCTTCTGTACAAGGCAAAAGCATGGTATTTGCTGGCGTTCTGTACAGAGAAGCAGGACTGGCGCACCTTCAAATTAAATCGTATTTTAGATTTAACAGTTTTGGACAAAAGCTTTCTGCCTCGCTCCCTTCCGCAACCAGCAGAGCCCTCCCTGGGAAAATATCAACAGATCACACTTCCCTTCCCCGAAGAAGTAGCCTACCGCATATATGATGACTTTGATGAAACACAAATACAACGCCAGGAAAACGGAGATCTGCTCGTTTCCGCCAAAATGCCTGAAGACCAATGGCTAATCGGCTTTCTGCTGTCCTTTGGATCACAGGTAGAAATCCTTTCACCAGTTTATCTGAGAAACATCGTAGCAGAACAAGCAAAATTGATATATGAAAAAAATAAAACCTGACATAAGACGTCAAGGTATTTGTGCTATATTAGATTCATGCTCAAGCATGAAACATATTAAAAAACGGAGGAAAAAGAAAATGAATGAGATGAATCAAAGCTTTTGTCAGTGCTGCGGTATGCCTATGGGGGATACAGATCAACTGCTCGGAACAAACACAGACGGAAGCAAAAATGAAGAATACTGTAAATATTGTTTCGAAAACGGCAAATTTACTTTTAACGGAACAATGGAAGAAATGGCTGAGATATGCGTACCGCATATGGTTGCCTCAAATCCGGATATGACGAAGGATGAGGCGAAAAAGATCATGCTGGAATGGTTTCCTACATTAAAACGCTGGAAAAAATAACGAGAAGGGATTAAAGAAATGCACTTTGTGAAAGCAAAAGGAATCTTATCTTCAAAAAACGGGATGAACTTATACCGCGGCTGCTCCCACGGGTGCATTTACTGCGATTCCCGAAGCAAATGCTACCATATGGAGCATATCTTTGAAGATATTGAAGTCAAAGAAAACGCTATTGAACTATTAGAGGATGCTCTTACACGTAAACGAAAAAAATGTATGATCGGTACAGGCTCTATGACAGATCCATACATTCCCCTGGAAACAGAAATTGGAAACGTCAGAAAAGCTTTGCGTTTAATCTATACGCAGGGCTTTGGATTTACCGTTATCACAAAATCAGCCCGCGTCTTACGCGATTTGGACCTTTTGCAGAAAATAAATGAAAAGACAAAATGTGTCGTCCAGATGACCCTGACGACTTTCGATGAAGCCCTGTGCAGAAAGATCGAACCCAATGTGAGCACGACAAAAGAGCGCTTCGAGACCTTAAAGACGCTTCGGGACGCGGGGATACCCACCGTCGTGTGGCTATCCCCCATTTTGCCTTTCATCAACGATACCGAAGATAATATTTCCGGAATTCTAGATATGTGCATAGAAGCCAAGGTTTATGGCGTCATTTGTTTCGGTATGGGTCTGACACTTCGCGAAGGAAACAGGGAATATTTCTACAAACAATTAGACCGCCAATTTCCTCAGTTAAAGGAAAGATACATCCAGACTTACGGAAATCAATATGTAATTGAAAGTCCTGATAACAATCGCCTGATGAGGCTGTTTCATCAAAAATGCAGCGCTGGCAACCTCGTTCACAACAACCAGCAGATCTTTCAATACCTGCAAACCTTTGAAGAAAAAAACCTTACCAGACAATTATGTCTTTGGGATCTAGTCGAAAAATAGTTGATGAAAATATAGTCCGACCTTTCTGTTACGCCCTTTTCATCTTCCCCAGCGCTACATACACGCCGATCAGAATCACCACAGCGCCGCCAAGCACCAGATACATTTCCGGCTCTGTCACCGTATGTCCCTGGAAGACCAGATCGCTGTCAAACGCGCCCCGCAAACCATCTACAGCCTGCACCGGCAATACATCTTCCATAGCCTCATAGGTTCCCCGCATCAAATGACTGTGCAAAAGAGCCGTGCCGTAAGTGCCCGGCAAAAATGAAATGAAAGTCTGAATCCCTTCTGAAAACTGAGAAATCGGCATATAAGCGCCGCAGATGAATCCATATCCCGCGCTGACGATAGTGCCGACCGCGGAAATCTGTCCCTGGGTCGAAAGGAAATGATTCACTACCGAGGAAAGCGCCGTACCGAACATGGTCAAAAGCATCACATCCAGACAGGTCAGTATCATATCTTCCTCCGACAAATACCATCCCATTTTCCCCAAATAAACAAAGCACGCGCCCAGCGCAATAAAGCAAATGATCAGTGTAGAAATTGCCGTGGAAATATAGTATCCCATAGCAAGACAGCCCCGACCCACCGGCGCCATCGTCAAATCCGTCCTGGCGCCTGTCACCTTATCCTGTACCATCAGCATATTGGCACAGAACGCCACGGTGACACAGCAAACCGCCAGCAAAGAGGAAAATAGCCAACCGCCCACAAAACCTTCTACCAAACTTTCCGGAAGTTCGCTCACACCCGGTACATCCGCTACCGTCATATCCAAACTGTCCCGATAAACGTTGCCCAGAAACGTCACAAACAGAACAAGCAGAATCAAGGGCGTAATCAGCGAGGTAAAAAACATCCCCTTATCCTTAAAAAACAGCTTTGTGTTTCTCCATACTAACGCAGGTAATCCCTTCATTTTTCTTCCCCTCCTTCTTGTAAAGCCTTGCCAGTCACCGCAAGAAATACATCATCCATTTTCCCCTTGGTAATTTCATAATCGGTAAAAAGAGACGGCTGCGCCACAATATAGGAAGTCGCCGCTGCCGTGTCAGGTACCGAAAGCCGGTAGCCGCCCGGCACTTTTTCATAAGGCGCGCCAAGCTGGGAAACTTCTTCCTCAGAAGCGCCGTACATCGTAATAAAGTCACCGGTATAGGCATTTTTAAGCGCCAACGGCGTTCCCTCCGCGGCAATTTTTCCACTGTCCAAAATCACCACATAATCTGCGTCTGCCGCTTCCTCCATGTAATGGGTCGTCAAAAACACGGTCATGTTTTCTTTGCGCCGAAGCTCCCGAACCACGTCCCAGAGCAGCTTTCTGGTCTGCGGGTCAAGCCCCGTCGTCGGTTCATCCAATATCAAAATGCTCGGCTTGTGCAAAAGGGCTCTGGCGATATCGATGCGCCGCCGCTGTCCACCGGATAGCTTTCCCACCGTCCGTTTCAAAATCTTTTCAAAATCCAGCAGCTTCGCAAGCTCAGAAAGCCGCGTTTCAAAAGCTTTACCTGTGATTCCATAAAGCGCAGCCCGGCTTTTCAGATTATCCCGGACGGAAAGCGCTTTGTCCAGCACACAATTCTGAAATACCACGCCCAGTTCCTGCTTCACATGCGCCATGCTGCCGTCAATATTTCTGCCGTCGACCGTCACCGTTCCGCTGTCCCCCGCAAGCTGCCCACACAAAATAGAAATCGTCGTACTCTTGCCTGCGCCGTTTACACCCAGAAAGGCGAACAGTTCCCCTTCTTTCACATGAAAGCTCAGATCCTGCACCGCTTTCACTTCGCCAAAGCTTTTATGCAGATGTTCAATTTCAATGATATACTTCATCTCTTTTCCTCCCTTTTCTCTTTCAGTTCCGCATTGATTGCGGCAGCCACCTTTTGATCGCCCAGATAGGTCAGTCCCCGCACCAGACAGTCAATAATCAAAACCGTCACAAAGAAGAATACCGCGCCTAAGACCCCCTCATACATATGAATCAGGTATCCCGCTGTCATCAGCACAACTTCCAACAAAACGGTGTGCACCACCGTTCGCTGCCGCCACTGCTTTTGGGTCAGTTCCTCCCGCGCGTAGTATACCGCGCCCGGTAACACCGCGAAGACAGAAAAAATTCCCGCCTGCCACAGATAAGAAATTTCCAGCGTTGTAACCGGCGGCTGGTTAAACCCGCAGAAAAACAAAGTTGCCGCCATGGTACAGGTGTAACAGATAAAAAACTGCAGCACTATCATGCGCATCAATTCACGTATATTCATACTCTCCGCCTCCTATAATCCCATTTTCTTCTTTAGTACATTTACATACTGTCTTGACACGACCACTTTCTCTCCGTTCAAGAGCACCGTTTCAAATCTGCCCGAAAAAGAGGGGGAAATAAAGTCAATTTTATCGGCGTTGAGCACCATGGATTTGGAAGCCCGAAAGAAACCGGTGTCCTGACAGAGCTGCTCAAACTCGTACAGCTTCATTCTGCTTTCATAGACGCAGTCCTCACAGTAGAAAAAGGATTTTCCGTCCACCACTTCAAAGTAGTACACATCATCAAAAGCAAGGCGATGAATTTCTCCATTCCGATATGCCGTAAGACCCGCCTGCATAGTTTCCATCTGCCGAACCCGCTTCGCCAGCTCTCCGCTGATGGAATGACATCTGAGAATCAGTTCTTCCTCATCATCCTTGCTGATTTCTTCAATGATAACTCGCACATTTCCACCTCCCTTATGTTTTATCTTACCATGCCGGGCTTTACAAGTAAATCCTCTGCCCACTAAGTGGTAAAAAAGTGCGCGTAAGTGGTAATTCGCTCATTAAAATGCCGTCCATAGAGAAAGATTCGCTCATTAAAATGTAAAATTTGCGAAAAATATCCTCATGAAAGTGTTGTTCCAACCACACAGTTCTCTCAAAAGTTTCAGTATTTATCGTATAAAACTTTACTTTTTAAAAAGTTTCATACTTACAAGTCCGAAACTATTGACCTTTTGAAAATTTTAAGTATAATATAAAGAAGAAAACTAGGAGGTATGTCATGGCTGAACTTATTAATCGTCCTGCGTATTTAAATCAACTTATTCAGCATAGGGATGTAGATCTGGTCAAAATTGTCACCGGTATTCGCAGATGCGGTAAGTCATCTTTACTGGATTTGTTTCATCAATATTTATCCGATAGCGGCGTGGCTGACAGCAATATTATTCATATGAACTTAGAGTCTCTTCGCTATCGTAATCTTACTGACTATCTCGCCTTCTATGACTATATCAGCAAGCTGCTTCCGAAAAACGGAAAAACCTATCTGATATTTGACGAACTGCAGGTCGTGGAGCATTGGGAAAAAGCGATCGAGTCTTTTCGTCTCGACTTTGATGTAGATATCTATATCACCGGTTCTAACGCCTACCTGCTTTCCACAGAATTTTCTACGCTGCTTTCCGGCAGATATGTAGAAATCTCCATGCTGCCGCTGTCGTTTAAGGAGTTTTTGGATTTTTATGAATTTGGTCCATCGGTCACGATAGAAGAAAAATTTCAAAGATACCTGCAGTTCGGCGGAATGCCAGTTCTACGGGAATATCAATTTAACGAAACAAGAATCAACCAGGCGCTCGAAGGCATTTATTCTACAGTCGTACTGCGTGATATTCTCCAGCGCAACAATCAGGCAGATCAGGGAATACTTCAAAAAATCGTGCTGTTCCTTTGCTCCAATATCGGCAGTATCACTTCGCCCAACAGCATCGGTAACGTCCTGTCCAATGAAGGCAATATACAGACCGGCAAAAAGAAAAATCTCGCAGGCAAGACGGTAGATAAATACATTTCCATGCTGCACAGCGCGTTTATCTTTTACTCCGTTGGAAGATATGATGTAAAAGGCAAACAGCTTCTAAAAACGTTGGGCAAAAACTATATCATTGATATGGGTTTCCACAATATGCTGCTTGGCTACCGCGATACAGATCGAGGACACATTATCGAAAACATCGTATTTTTAGAACTGATTCGCCGCGACTATCGTGTATATATCGGCAAAGTTGGAGAAACGGAAGTCGATTTTATCGCCGAAAAGCCAAACGACAAATTATATATCCAAGTAACGGAAAGTATGCAGTCACCGGAAACTCGTGAACGGGAACTCAGACCACTGCGCATGATTCCTGACAACTACGAAAAAATCATATTATCCATGGATAGAAGCTATATCAATTCCTATGACGGTATCAAGTCCCTGTACCTGATCGATTGGCTGCTATCCTGAATCCGAACAAAATAAGAACCCCTATGAGCAGCAAGCACTACTGCTTATAGGGGCTTTTTCATTTCACTACACTACTTCTGCACGTTGGCAAACTCCGTTGTCAGTGCGGGCAGTCATTTTCTCACAGCGTATTATCTTTTGCTGTCTGCTGCGCTTCTCTCGCCAAAAGCTGTGCCCTGATTTCATCACCTTTTTGCCTTGTAATCGGAAACATAAGTATCGGAAGCAGCGCGATACAGAGTCCCGCCATCAAATAAATGCCGTTGATTCTGATAATTCCTTCCAGGTGGTAAAATCCACACATTCCGGAATCCAGGCAAAGACAGCAGATCCAAAAAAGGAGGTTCCGATTCGAGAAATGAGAATCAGCACTACTGCTGTATTGACCGTAATGTCCTGCCCAAGCACCGCAATCATCAAGGGTTTCATCATACTGATGACAAACCCGCCGATCAGCATATACTTTTTATCCACCTTCTGCAGGATAAACGGCAGAAGAAACGGACAGAGAATGCCAATGGGCAAGCTGAATGACGAAATTCGCTGCAAAATATTCACATCGTCCAGTACACAGCGATAATAATGCATGGAACATACCCCGCCAAGGGTCTGGGTAAAGGCCGTGAATGCCGCCGCCAGCGCGAAGCAGACCTGCGGGATACCAACTACATCATGGCGCCCCACAAGCCTTGCCATAAACATGTGAAATGGGTCATCCGCGCAAATGCAGGAAGCACCATTGCTGTTCAGGCTGACTCTGCGCGAGGCGGCAGCTGCAGGGAAGAAATCACACTCTTATAATACGTCTACTTTTATACCTAAAAAACCGAGCAAAGCAAGATACAGCTTGCCTTACTCGGTTTTTTCATGCTCTCATCTATATTTTTCCCAATACCTGATCAGCGCCCTTGCAGTTGCCTTTCCGTAGCTTTGCAGTTCCTTCTTCGTGTCAAAGCCTTTCCGATCAGTCTTGTTATCTACAAATCCGTATTCCACCAGAACCGGCACGCCTACGCCCTTCAAAAAGTACAGGTCTTTGGTGTACTTGACGCCTCTGGTATTTTGACCAGCCCTTTTCAGCTCGGCAATGATCAAATTTGCCAGCGTCTTTCCTAACCGGCTCTTTGTAACCACGCCCTTCCATACCCACACTTCATCGCCATCGCCGCCTCCAGCGTTAAAGTGCGCGTCAATCGCCACAACTCTATATCCCTTTGCCTTATACCTTGCCATATCTGCAACGTGGGCCGCCAGAGACATGCCGCTGCAGTCCTTTTCCGGGTATGCCACTTTGTATGTACGTCCTTTATGTGCCAGCAATTCCTTGTAACAGGCGTCCATAACGGCCCTTGCCATATCCGCCTCTACAAACTTTCCGCTAACCGCGCCCGGATCGCCGCCTCCGTGACCTGCTGATAAGTAAAATAAAATCGGTTTCTTAGCCATACTACGCCTCCTTTTCCACCTCAGGCAGTCCTGATACGCTGGTAAGCAAGGATAATACCCCGGCCAGTACCGACGCGCTGGCAACTACCTGCCAACTCACGTCTTCCAGTACCGCGCTTGTCCCAATCATAGCGATGGCTGCCTGCGCCATCGTTTTTACTGCTCTTACTGCAGCTGCCTTAAACCATTTCTTACTCATTTTCTTCTACCTCCTTAAGTTCTTCCCGGATTTCGTCAATCCGTTTCCATGCTGTGTTAAGTGAACCTTCCACGACTGTCATGCGCTCAATCAAGTTATTATGCTTATTTACCTTGTCTTCAAGCTGCGCCAGCCGGTATGTAACCAGAGCCGTTGTCTTATTATTAGCGAAATAACTTCCAAATACCGTCCCGGCAAAGGCGATTCCCGCCACAATGATTGATGATATGTCCATAGTTCCTCCTATTCTAATTGTTGCCACAGGTTCTCAGTTCCTACTGCGCCCGGCTCCCAGATATTATTATCTACCAGCGATTCCCATGCCTTGTCGAGATGTGTCACTTTGTCACCTTTTGCATATCCGTTTGTGCTTTCCGGGTGCTCCCACGCTGGGATAACGTCCGGATCTGGGATGAGTACCTTTGCCCAAAGGCTCGGACTGTCTGGTGGCATCCAGGTGTCCTGCGTGTCATGACCCTGTAGACACCGATACAGTACGCCATCGTATGTAAGCCTGTCCCCAGGTTTTACGTGGATGTCCGACCGCCACACTGGATACCAGTCTGCGTGCTGTAATGCAACCTCATCGGATGCGGTTGGCAAAGTACCTTTGATTAGTCCTACTATTTCTTTTTGTCTATCAGTCAACATTTGCTACCTCCTGTCTGATCTCATCGATCACCCGATCTTTAATTACCCGATACTGTTCATCTGTTAAGTTATATGGGTTATCTGTTGGTTCTTTCCAGTCCGGATTTTCATAAAACCCAGATTCTGCGGTATAACAAAACTTAATTTCCGCGATTCCTTGTGGCATAGATTCAATTTCATGTACTGCAACCTGCTCTGGGACAAAACTGATATCTTCATTAACAAGCCACGGGTATCCATTAGACTTGTATTCCAACATTCTGCCGTATGCTATCACTACATTATTTGCATTCGTTATTACAAACATCTTACTCACTCCTTAATAAATACTTGACCAACTTGACCTTGTCCAACACCATCCTTGGTTATACCGATAGGGATCAGACTATCACAGCTTTCCTTCACTTCAAACTTTAACACCCCGAAAAAGTAGTCACTCCCGAAAGGATGTCCTATAAAGGTATCCTCCGATAATTTTATGAACCCATTAGAGAAACGTTCATATTTCAGAGCTAATTGTTTTTTCGCTATAGGTAGTATTCCGTTTTTGCTCATCAGATAAATTTTCAAGATTGCTTCTGCGTCAGAACTAAGATCCGTTCGATCAAATCCTATAAAAATTCTGCCCAAAAGTGGTGTACATCCCGCTGTAGTTTCTTGCATATCACTTAACATCCTCAGCGTTAATGTATAATCCGCGCCAATATCCACAGCATAATGCTTTGCTCCAATAACATTACGGTTAATGATTAAAACCGTAGTCCCGTCCACATTAATATCTAAACCCGATACCTGCAAAGTAGCTGAAATTACTAAAGTTTCGTAGTCGGACCACGCTTTTAATACCGGGTTATACTTTGCTACGAAAGCTTTTGTAAATTTCAAATCGTTCTGAGAATATTTGACGAGGAATGTGTAATCATCAATCCTTGTTGCATTAATATCAGGAGATTTCCCGTTGAGCGCACTATCCAATTTTAAGTCGTGCGTTGTTTCCAGCGATATTACATCATTATCTATGTTATAGACGGCGGCTTTGAAAGTATTGATCGCAACATCAACATACATGCGGCAAAATCTTCTTTCATCCAGTTGTATCACAATTGCATTCGAATAATGCTGCATGGCACACTGGCTTTTCAGTGATACCGTAACGCCATCATCTTCAATTCCCAATAGTCCGAATTGTTCGCTAGTGGAATTACCTATAAGCCCCTGATACAGATATCGTTTATCTGACATACCGAACCTTATTCCGGGAATAGCGTTTTGTGAATTTGCATTCAGTTGAAGTTTTGTGCCTCCTGTAATAGCTCCGTTATCTGCTACAGTGCATACCTGGGCATAGCATGTGATATTGTTATAACCGTGTCCAGCGTGGATAAAATGATTGTCATCAATCCTGCAAGGCATACTTTGTATGTGGTAGGGGATGAAGTATCCTTGATCTTTTGCACTTATCAAACTAATTTTTGCCCCTACCAAGGTGTTTTTCTCGATGTCCTCAGCTGCTTTCAAGCTGATTGACACTGCATTTCCAATTTTGATACCTCCGCCGCCACCTGAATTAACTACTAAACTCATTTTCTCACCACCTTTAAAATCACCGGGATATCAATCGCTGGAACATCCCCCCTGCATTTTGCAGCATTAGATCCAAATACAGATTCTATCTGCGCGTTATTATATGCTTCGGCTTGCTCATCTGTTGCGGATGAGTTCAGCCACATTTCGACATCATACTCATCCGACGGATATTCTTCCTCAAAACTATAAATTTTATCTGCCTGATTCCACGCCTCAGCGGCAAGCGCCGTCACCTCCGTCACTGGCTTTGAAGCTTTGCCTGCCAAAGCTTCCTGCATCTGCGCGGTTTTTACATATCTGCGATCCGCCGTGCTTTCCGTCAAAAGACCCGTCTGCGGCACTTCCACTGTTATACTGGCAGCGTCCGATACCTTCAGACAAAGATTCCACTGTACAGAAAACGCAGGCTGCACCGTCTCTGCCGGAATTTCTTCCCCTTCCTCGCCAGACACCTGGCTCACCATATAGAGAATCTCGCCCAAATCAGGATCCTGCGCATAAATCCCAAGCATCTGCATTTTATATGACTGTGCAAGTCCCTCGTTGGACAGCAAAACCGGCAGCGTTACCTGTGTTGCACTCTCATCCGTCAGCCTGTCAGAAATCATCAGCTTCTGCTTCGGCGCCGGCAGTTCTGTCAATGACGGCAAAAGCACCGGATTCACCCGCTCCGCGCCGGACATCGCCTTTGTAATCAAAAGCATCGTTTCACCGCCCAACAGCTTAGCGTCCAACGCTTTCCCCTGTTCCGTTCTGCAAAAATTAACCCATGTCGCCATTTATGCCACCTCCTTTACTTCATAAATTTTTAATATACCGGCAGCTGCTGCCTGATACTGCATCGCGCTCGCATCATAAAAAATAGAAGAAATAATCTGGTATATCAAATGAGACGGTTTCAGCTTGTTCAGCTCCCGCCGCACAGCCTTCATAATCTCCGGCGGAATATAGCCTTTGCATACTACCGTAAACTTGTTCTTCCCCGTATTTTCTTCAATCCTCGTCGCAACACCTGTCAGATTTGTAATGATAGCTTCTATCTTAGCAGGCGGCATCGGCGCCCTCGTTCTGCGCCTGTTTATAATTTGATTCCGCCGCTGCGAAAGAGACAGCTTTTCACCCGATGGAATCCCATACCGTTCTTCCCAGAGCGGCAGCGTCCAGGTCGCAGACTGCGGCATCACCTGCTGTGCAAACTCCTCCGCCCACTGCTGCATTCTCTCAATGCTCTCGCCCGTCTCCTCCAAAAGCCACAAAAACACATAAGCGTCGCTGTATACTGGAGGAAACCAGCCGAGAATTTCCCGCGCTTTCTCGCTTTTTAAAATTTCCTCAATCTGTTCACTGCTGTAATACTCCATCTTGCCACCTATACACTTTCCGACAGCGTAACACGCCCACTGTCCACCCTCGGAAAAGCGTTGACCGCCACCGGTATGTTATCCGTCCCACCGTTCAGCGTCAGCGTGGCCGCGTCATAATCCGCAATTCCCTCGGTGCGCGACAGAATAGCGCCAATCCTCGTGTAGCGAACCTCCCTGTCCTCAGGCGCCTGCGCCATATACGCCGAAACATTTCGGATAAACTCCGCCTTCACAGTCTCCAGCTCCGCGCCCTCCGTCAAAGTAACCTGCGCGGCAATCACCAGATCGATAATAGAAGGCGGCGTCACTACCAGCGCCGCGCCGTTTACCGGCGCCTTTCTCTTATCGCGATCATTGGGACTGACGATATAATCGTAGACCTTCTGGCAAAGGGTTTCCGTCGCGGGGTTTCCCTCACTGTCCGTCAGCACGATTGTCACGATTCCCGAATCGTCATCCGCCTCCGGCGGCACTACAATTGCTGTTCCCGTACCGTCTACCTCCTCTGCCCAGCGTTTGTAGTCGCTGTCATTTCCCACAAAAGAAAGCCCCTGCATTTTCTCATACTCCATTATTCTTTCAATGAGACTCGCGTCACTTTCTTCGTCAGTTCCACCTGACGCTGCTTGTGGGTTTGTCACAGCAGAAATACCATCCAAAGGCGTATCCTGCAAAATGATCGTTCCCGCTGCCACATTGCCGCCGCTTCCGGTCTCCTCCGCTTTGACAAATACCTGCGCCGTTCCTGTCTCTCCGATGACCGCTTCCTCCACAGACACAAAGGCAACAGACGGCGCGTCGCCTACAGCCGCGGTAGAAAACACCGTTCCCGCCGGAATCACCGTGTCCTTCGCGCCAGTAATCACAAGCACCGCTCCGGCCCGCGCCGCCGCCTTTCTCGTAATTCCATTGACCTCCGCGTGATAATCCACATATTCCGAGTATCCCTCACAGAGCCGCGGAAAAATTCTTTTTACCGCTTCCGCCATGATATACTGCGTAAAATACGCCTCCTGCATAGCGGTTGGCGCCAGCAGATTGTACGAGTGGCTTCCCTCACTTAAATCAATGTCCTGCGGCAGATCTGCTGCCATTTCTTCCATAATATCCTCAAAATCTCTGTTCAGAAATTCCGGCATATTCCATTCTTCTGCCATCCTTCTCACCTGCCTTCCAAATTCACTTCAAAATCTATCGTCGCGCCGTCTATGCCGACCACCTCTACGGTCACGACTACACTGTCCCTATCCCAGTCGAAAGTCATCTCTCCCACATAATCAGTCCTGCCATAAGAATCCGCCTCCAGAGCCTCCTTTGCTTCCGCCCGGAATATTGCCTCCGCTTCCTCTCTGGTTGCCGCCCGCAGAATCTCTGTTATGGCAATGCCGAAATCTGTGGAATACAGTGGACTGGCATACCGCTCCATAGATAGACAATTGATGCACCACTGCCTCCAGGCGTCTACCGGACTGGCGCTCTGCACTTGATTCTGTCCGTTCCTGATGAAATCCTTATCAAAAGCCGCCGCCCCAAGATAGCCTGCGCTTTCTTCAGTTTCCGCCGCTTCCTCATCGGGTTCAAAATCCTCCAGATCCTCCGGAAACAGATATTCATCCTGCATTCTCATCTCCTCCTTCCTCTGCGATCAGATCAATTACCACAGGCTCGTTTCCGCACCATGCCAGTAAAACCCGATCACCTTCCTTTAATCCTTCATAGCGAATGTCTTCCATATGCATATCGTCAGCCGCAACCTTTCCTTCTTTCATTACCTTGCCTGATACTATTCTGCATATGGAGTATTCGCCTATCGGAATGGGGCCCGGCGACACGTCCGGCACAAGCTTTCCTCCCGCCCCGATTTGCGCAAGCTCCAGCTGTACGCCTTTACCTGTCTGCCTGACGCTGCGCATCCGCCCCTGCAGTGTTTCCCCCAGCTTTTCAATATTGCTCGCCATACTCTGTCTCCTTTCCCTCTTTGATTCCAATAAAAAGACGCCTCTCCGGGCGCTTCTGCTTTTCTCATTTCTTCTTTTCACTATACAAATTCTAGCACAATTTCGGGGACCGTTTGCACAGCGTTGCTTTATTTTTTCAAAAATCGTACATTTAATGTCATCGTCCCCTGATCACAGTTGTGAGAAATCTCATTGACCACGTACTGATGTAATGTCTCCCTATTCAGCTCCACGCGAACCCGGTCTCCCTTGCGAATCCACGGAATATCCAGCGCAGTAATGTCGTACTCCTTCTGTGGTAAAGCGTTCTCGTCAAGAATATACTTAGCCTCCTCTTTAGCCTCAGACAGCTTGGTATCCCCATCCTTATAAATAACTCTGGATAGCGTGCCGTACGTCTTCCTGTTCCGTTCCTTCTTCGCTTCAATTTTCCGTTTTCCATCTTCATCACTCTTGCCTGCGATAACGACGCGCGTCACCATACCATCCATAGTGACAGATTTGTTGTAGCTGATCATAATGCCGCCGTCACCGCGCGTTATCTGGTACACGATCCTATTCGCGCCTTGTTTATCGATATAAATTCTGCCCTTATGACTTTTTATGCTGTACTTCGTACCCTTTTTCTTCTGTACCTCGTCCAACAGATCGCTGGTTAATACATCCGCTAACGTGCCGGACAGTGGCAGCTTAGGATGCGTTATGCTGCTGTAGTCATAGGTCAGCTTGACGCCGCGCCGTTCCAGCAGCGTTTTGACGATCTCCTCAGTCCGTTTCCCCTTGCTGAAATAAGTCAAAATCTGAGAATTCATAAAGTAAATCATGTTGTCATAGCAGGTCAGCGTCAGCTGTACGCCATTTCCCAGGCTATAATCGGTGTCCCACACATATCCGCGGAACACCTCCTCCCTTTTTGTCTTGCCGCCGCCTTTTGCATAGATAAAAATTTGGCTTCTGACAGGAAACAGCTTGCTGGGATAGCCATGTTTGTCAATATAGCGGTTATACATCCTGATGGTTGCCCTCCGTGCCAGCTGATTTCTCGATTCTGTCAAAGATAGGCTCGTCACCAAGCCTTCCGTATTCCCCGTCTTCCCATCGAGCTTCTTCACCGTAAATTCTTTTCCGTTCGGTGATCTGATTACCACCTCATAAGCCGGTCTTACATATTCCATCTATCACACCCCCTATTTCTTCGGCAGCTTCAGCACAAGCCCCGGCCAAATCCGGTTACCGTTGTCCGACGAGCTGTATTTATGCTTTTTCGCTGCGTCTTCAATTGCCTTTTTGTTAAGCTTATATATCTCTTTCCAGCGTTTCCCTTTTCCCAGCTTACTCTGCGCGATAGTCCAAAGACAATCTCCGCTTTTCACTGTATAACGGGCAAAGCTTTTTGACGCGCGCTTCTTGCCGTTCTTACTCTTTTTCCGCTTCGCTTTCACAGAAACGGTAATCGGTTCATAAGCGATCCATTCAATGGAGTATTCCAAATCCCCCAGACCTCCTGCATAAGCGGAGGAATACTGATTCACATAACATTTGAACCCGGTGATTCCGGTGCCTTCGATGAGCAGCTCAATCAGTTTCCCTCGGCTCTGCCATCGTTTTAGCAGCTTGTCACATTCCAGCGGATCTTTCCACGGTCCTGCCAGCATAGGCAATGACTTTCTGCTTTCTCCTGGAAACCGGCCTTCCCAGGAAATTCGCCGCGGTCCCCTGCCGGCGGGCCTGACCACATCACCTCTGTCCAAAAGGCTGTAGCTGGCAAAGGTGATGTCTCCGCCGCTGTCCTTGATTTCCAACGGCAACCAGTCAAAATCAATCATTTTTTTACTATTGTTTACTTCCCTTGCAATAATTCTCATAATCCTGCACCTCCTGTTGCCGGCGTATTGGCAAACTGTCCCCTGAATGCCGCGTTAAATATGCCGTAGATATCCTTCAAAAAATCAGTTCTCTCATTTGCGGCTTCTGTTTCTTTCCTCATGTTCTCTCCTTTCTTTTCCCCAAAGAAAAAACGCCCGCAGGCGCTTTTTTCATATTTCATCAGTCTATATATTTAAACTTCAGCAGTTCCCTCTTTCTATCCTCGAATTCTTCCTCCGTGATAATCCCATCGTCACAGAGTTCTTTAAATCTCCGACTTCCCACTGTACCTATTGTAGCATATGTTTTAGCCCCGTTTGCACACTGTCTGAAAATATTTCTAATCATATTCTGTTAGATCCTATGCACTTAGAGAACAGCTTCATTTATTGCATACCCTAAAAGAAATATTTTAAAAGGAACTCAGAAAATCAAGTTGTCGAGGCTGTATCTGTATGTTAAAATGAAATCGAATTACTTTGTCTACTATTTATAGAGAGTGAGGTGGGTGAATGAACCCGGTTCTGAAATATCGTGGAGGAAAATCGAGGGAAATCTCCCGCTTTCTTCAATATATACCAGATGCTTTTAACCGCTATATTGAGCCTTTTTTTGGAGGCGGAGCTGTCTTCTTTTATTTAGAACCTGATCATGCAATCATCAATGACGCAAACAGTCGTTTAATGAACTTTTATCAGCAGTTAAGAGACGACTATCCAACTATGCGAGTACAGCTTGATGAACTCCAAAAAATCTATGAGACCAATCAGATTGAATTCAAAAGATTGAAAGCGCTAAACCCTGATGAACGAGTGCCGAACGCAAATGAGGATCTGTACTATCATATGCGAAGGCTTTTTAATCATCCTGATGATAGCTTCTTAGATGGTGTTTTATATTTTTTCATTAATAAAACCGCTTATTCTGGAATGATTCGCTATAACAATAATGGGGAATACAATGTTCCTTTTGGACGTTATCCAAATCTTAATACCAAACTGTTAACACAACAGCACAGCAATTTATTACAAAAGGCAGAACTGTTTAATCTTGACTATCGAGAGATTTTTGATATGGCAAAAGAAGATGATTTCATTTTTCTTGATCCGCCGTATGATTGTGTTTTTAACGATTATGGCAACATTGATATGATGAATGGCTTTGATGAAGCTGAACACAGGCGGTTAGCCGCAGATTTTAGGAACTTGCCATGTCGTGCTTTAATGATTATTGGAAAAACACCATTGACAGAAGACCTTTATGGCCAATATATATTTGATGAATACTATAAAAATTATTCTGTCAATATAAGAAACCGTTTCAACAATGATAAAATGCACATTGTTGTTAAGAATTACTAAGGAGGGCGCTATAGTGGCAAGAATTGATAATAAGCTATTGTTTTTTACTACTTCGCCGAGAACTCCGGCTAAAATGATCCCCGAAATCAAACTATTGCATGAAGCCTATTCTGGACAACCATGGAATAATACAACGCAAGAACAATTTATTGATGAATTGGCACAAAGTGATTTTTTTGAAGGAAAGGGTTCTCCCACAGATAAAGCCTTTAGTGCGAGAGACAGAATTAATCGTGCACCAAAAGCATTGGGGTTTGTTGACCTAAAACCATATATTCATCTAACAGAGGCTGGAAACGCATTCATTTACGGCAACCGTCCACAAGAAATCTTTCTACGCCAATTATTAAAATTTCAGCTGCCCTCACCGTATCATACTGAAAATAAAAAGATCACAGGTGTCTTTTATATTCGTCCTTACCTCGAAATTCTTCGTTTGGTTCGTGAATTGGAATATATTACTTTTGATGAATTTAAAATATTTGCCGTCCAAATGACAGACTATCATAAGTTTGAGATAGTCAGGAATGCTATTTTACGCTTTAGAGAAGAAAAAGCAAAAAATAAGGGCCAGTATAAACGATTTGTAAATAAAGTATGGGAAGATGCAATCTTAAAAATCCATAGCGATAGGATCGCCGCCGGCAAAACAAAAACACGGGAAACAAATGATACAAGCTTAAAAAGGTTTATTACAACCCAGAAACGGAATATGCGTGATTATGCCGATGCTTGTTTCCGTTATATGAGATATACTGGATTGATCTCTATTTCCCATAGAAGCCGTTCTATATCTATATTTGCAGACAAGATTGTAGAAGTAGACTTTGTTCTTTCAACTGTATCTCGCGATCCAGTTTTTATAGATGATGAAGCCGCTTATAAAGCGCACTTATTTTCCGCAAATACACCTGCTCTCTATACAGATAATCGGGATAATGTCGTTGATGTACTTATGCGCATTGGATCTTTTACAAAGCGAGAATTATCTAACAAAACACTCGAAGAATTAAAAGACCTGCGCGATGAAATTATTCAAAAACATAAGGATACCGTTATTCATAAACAGATTGCAGAAATCAAATCTTACGCGTTGTATTCAGAAATCATCGATACCTTTAACGAAATTATTTCTGCTGGATACTATGATGCACCTTTGATGTTTGAGTACAACACATGGAGAGCAATGACCATGCTCAATGGCGGCAGCATTAAAGGTAATTTTAATTTTGATGATGCAGGACAACCGCTTTCTACCGCAGCAGGAAATATGCCCGACATTGAATGCCATTATGACGATTTTTCTCTATCTGTAGAAGTCACTTTGCAAGCCGGACAACGCCAATACGAGTCAGAAGGAGAACCTGTTGCACGCCATTATGGACAATTAAAGAAAAGAACAGGAAAAGATACCTACTGTCTATTTATTGCACCTACTATTAATCCTGCAACATTGGCTCATTTTTACGGATTGAATCATCTTTCTATTGCGCTTTATGGCGGTAAATCAAAAATCATACCATTAGAGCTAGATCAGTTTATGCAATTAATAGAGAATTCATATACCTATGAAACGCGGCCTGTACCAAGTGATATACGACGCTTTCTGGACCATACTATTAAACTGTGTGAAAATGCAACTGATGAAAACGACTGGCGCTGCGGTATTCAAGCTTGCGTCGATAAATGGTTAAGCTTCACAAATAAATAGGCCGAATATCTCGCACTATCCGGCGCTTGGTATTCAGCCTTTATTTGTTATCAACAGGATTTTCCTGGTATACGGTATAATCTGCATCAGCTCATTTTTATGAACTCATACTTTGATCTCCAGCGGCAGCCAATCAAAGTCAATCTTTTTTTACTGTAGTTTACTTCCCTTGCGATAATTCTTATAATCCTGCGCCTCCTGTTGCCGGCGTATTGGCAAACTGTCCCCTGAATGCCGCGTTAAATACACCTGCGATTTCTTCGCTGATAGCTTCCTTGTTTTCTCTAATAGTTTCGACCAGGGACTGTCCGTCCTTCGCCTCAATTTTGATTTCTACGCCGCCGACCTCTATCATAAGCGGCGTACCGCCACCTCCGCTAAGACCTCCAATACTGCCGCCTACGATACCGCCTGCCGCGAAGCCCTTTGGTGAAAAGCCCGGCGCCTGCAGATAGCTGCCCACCTGGTTGAACAGCTCCATCGCTCTCTTTCTTCTGTGTCTGCCCAGAGGAATAATGGCCTCCGGCGTTCCTTCTTCCGCCACGGTAATCAGCTGCGCGCCGCCGTGAACATAACCGCCGTCAGCAAAAGCCGGAGCGATAATGCCGCCGCGATACTTCGCGCCATTGGGGTTATATCGTAGCTTCTCCGGTAACCCGGGGGTCTTCAGGGGTTGATTCTGCTTCTTATTACTCTGTGTATAGCCTGGATCATAATGCTTCAAATACCAATCCCCTACTTTCTTCTGACTAATGTTGGAAAGCAGCTCCATCTTATCCATAAAGCTCTGTACTGCTTCAGGCAGCGCCGCTCCCTTTTCTGAAAACACCTGCGCGATTTCTTGCATTTTGTTATACAACGGCTCCATGTTGTCAAAGAATTCACTTACAAGGGCCTGCCCATCTTCGTTTCTCTGTAAATTCATTATACTGCTCCGTGTTTTCTTACTAAATTTACCCCTTTCCAATTCATCGCCTAATTGATCCAAAAATCCAAGCTTTTCCGAGAATTTGTTCTGAAATTCCTCCATAGCCGCGTCTGCTAATACGCCGTAGGTGTCTATTTCCTGCTTGTAGAGACCGTCTATCTGACCCTTTCCATCGCTTCCCCACAGAAGATCCTGTTTCTGCTGATCACTTCTTCCGACTGCCGCGTAACTGTAGATATCCTCCAAAAAATCAACTCTTTCATTCGCGGCTTCTGTTCCCTTTTGTAAAATCGCTGCAAAGGATTCCTTAGAATATCCTTTGCCAGAGCCCATTTTCACCTTTTCCAACGCTGCCTGAAAGTCAGTATCCTGCTGATTCTTCTCTGCGGATTCTGATTTGCCATAAAGCAGCTGCAATATGTCCTGTCTGATTTTATCTATCTTCTTTTGCTCCCGGCCGTCAATTGTACCATCAGCAGCAGCCGCGGATACTGCCTCATCGAGTTTTCCGTTGTAAGCATTCAATTTCTCCAGCTTCTCCTGATAATAGGCGTCAGTTTCCCCTATGATTCCTTCCGCTGCTTCCGATTCTCCCATCAGCGTCTTTACAGCCTCCCTAGACGCATACTGGCTGTCCAGCAGATAGCCTTCACTGCTTGCCCCAAAGCTTTCTGCAGCATACATTAAACCCGCCATATTCTCGGCGGCATTTTTTGCGCCTAACGTTGTACTGCTAAGCCAGAGATTCTTCTGCAGTCCATGATCTACCTGCTGAAGCTCCGCAAATGTCCCCTGTATATCGCTGATTGCCACGGCTGCATTATTAATCCGCATGGTTTGACCTGCATCAAAGAGTTCTCCCACAACCTGTGACACCTCATTAGCTGACATGGCGATTTTGCCAAATTTCTTGTCCATCTGTATACCGGCCAGCTCTTTCTGTTCTGCCTTTAGCTTCGCCACCTTTTCCGCCGCGCGAGAAGATACATCGGCATATTTTTCTGCACCGTTTATTCCGTCTGTAAAAGAATCTGCTACCGGTTCGCTGAGAATTTTTCCAAGGAGATAACCGCCTGCCGCGCCAACAATCATACCCAGCGGGCCAAAAGCAGTCCCTCCCAGCGCCGCGCCTGCCTTCATTCCGCCGAGCGAACCTGCTACAATCGTAGTCCCCTCAGCAACCTTATAGGTTGTGTCATATGCATTGTCCGAAGAAAACACACCCTCAGCAATGTCCGCGCCGCCGTCCAGAACGCCGAAAGCTGTAATGGCGTTGGCAACAGATTTAGGGATACCGGCTTTAAATTTAGCGTATTCTTCTAGATTGTTTATTTTCAATTTTTTTAACTTATTAAAACTATTATGCACCTCTCCTAGTCCATTTACCATCACAATCGCACTGCCTGCCGACATAGCGCCATCAAAAAAGCCTTTATTGTCAGCAGTTTGTACCGGAATAGTACCTCCCCAAGAACTCCTCCCGGCATACGGCACCACATACCCTCCACCATAGCTTGGCTGCAGCTGTATACGCCTGATTTTTCTCTCTGCCGTATAGATATCTGTATATACCTGCCTCATGTCGACAGAAACAGCTACCTTATAGGTATTCTTCGAAAAATCTCTTAATTCTCCTGATACAGATGCCAGAACCGGCGTTACCTGATCGTCCAGAAAAATAGATGCGGTATACTTCGTTTGTGCAAATTCATTCAGCAATCGCTCTGTAGTTTCCATTGCCTTTTGAAACCTTTTCATCTTCGCAGGCAGTTTGCCAAACTCGCTGCTATAGGCTTGTAAAATCGTTACATCCTGTTTCGTAATTCCTGTTTCTTTCCTCATATTCTCTCCTTCCTTTTTCCCATAGAAAAAAACGCCTGCAGGCGTTTTCCTTCTTGATTAATCTACATATTTAAACTTTAGTAGTTCCCTCTTTCTATCCTCGAATTCTTCCTCCGTGATAATCCCATCGTCACAGAGTTCTTTAAATCTTCGGATTTCCTCGGCAGGACTTCCCGAAAACTTCTTTTTCTGTGCCTCTTTTTCCTGTATTTCTCTGATATATGGCATTACCTCTGCAATCTCATGCTGCATGAATTCCAGGTTGTCGACATCTGCAATTATGCCGGAAAACTCTCGATACCAGCCATCTATATCAAAAAAGATTTCATTTTTATTCGGGATAAAGATTACATTTTTTAGATCAGTATAGTCAATAGCTTTAATTCCTTTATTATCAGCACATATCGAAATCAATCGTTTATTCGTAAAAATATATATCCATCTTGTTTCATTATCATAGAATTCCTTTTTATATATATATATATATCCCCAAAAGAACGAAAATACATATTCATCTGGTTCTAAAAGAAACTCTGCAAATTCAAAATCACGCCGTCTATCATCATAATCTGGCCAACTTGTATCAAAAAAACCTTTTTTCTTCTTTGGATCTTTATGCTCACGATAATATGCCAGCATCTCCTCTGCCGTCCGCATTTTTCTCATCTCTGCTATCTTTCCTTTCTTTCACTTGCGTCCATCTCCAAATTTCTACTGTACCTATTATAGCATATATTTTAGCTGTATTTGCACACTGGTTGAAAATATTTCATTTTATCCCCCCAAAATAAAAAACGCCCGCAGGCGCTTTTCTCACATTTCATCAGTCTATATATTTAAACCTCAGCAATTCTTGTTTTCTGTCTTCAAATTCTTTCTCTGTGATAATCCCGTCGTCACAAAGTTCCTTAAATCTTCGAATTTCCTCGGCAGGACTTCCCGAAAACTTCTTTTTCTGTGCCTCTTTTTCCTGTATTTCTCTGATATATGGCATTACCTCTGCAATCTCACGCTTAATAAAATCTATATCTTCATGATATATATTTACATCCGCTAATCCCCGATACCAGCCATCAGTGTCAAAGTACACTTCATGACATTTAGTATTCACCAGTATATTATTTATTTCCTTATACCTCAATATCTGCCAACCTGCTTCAGTGCATTTAGCAATTAATCGTTTATTGGTAAACATATATATCCAATTTATTTTTTTATGTTCACTCATATATACTTGTCTATATATATATCCCCAAAAAAAAGTCATTACATATTCATCATCATCCAAAACTGCTGATGGATATCTATAATAAATCAATTCATCTTTTGGCTCCCGTTCTTCATAACCAAACAAACTTGTCCTTCGCTCATACTCCACATTCTCACGATAATATGCCAGCATTTCCTCTGCTGTACGCATTTTTCTCATCTCTGCTACCGTTCCTTTCTTTCACTTGCGTCCATCTTCAAATTTCTACTGTACCTATTATAGCATATATTTTAGCTGTATTTGCACACTGGTTGAAAATATTTCATTTTATCCCCCAAAAGAAAAAACGCCCGCAGGCGTTTTTCTCACATTTCATCAGTCTATATATTTAAACCTCAGCAATTCTTGTTTTCTGTCTTCAAATTCTTTCTCTGTGATAATCCCGTCGTCACAAAGTTCCTTAAATCTTCGAATTTCCTCGGCAGGACTTCCCGAAAACTTCTTTTTCTGTGCTTCCCTCTCTTGTATCTGTCTAATGTACGGCAAGACTTCCTCAAGCTCATGTTTAATAAATTCTCTGTCTTTAGGATCAATGATTACATCAGATAGCCCACGATACCAATTATCTGTATCAAAAAAAATCTCATTTCTTTTCGGTACTACCATTATATTTTTTAATTTCCTATTATCAATAACTTGGCATCCATGTTTATTCATACATTTCGCAATTAATCGTTTATTTGTTAATATATATATCCATTGTGTTTCATGCGGCGCTGCAATATATATATATATATATCCCCAAAATAGCACAAGAGCATACTCATCTAATTCTAACCATGCCTCAATCTCCTTATAATTCTCTAAATCATCATGAAGTGCGTACACTGGCTCAAAAAGTCCTCTTTTTTCCTTAGGTCCTCTATTTTCACAATAATATGCCAGCATCTCCTCTGCCGTCCGCATTTTTCTCATCTCTGCTATCTTTCCTTTCTTTCACTTGCGTCCATCTCCAAATTTCTACTGTACCTATTATAACATATATTTTAGCTGCATTTGCACACTGGTTGAAAATATTTCATTTTATCCCCCAAAAGAAAAACGCCCACAGGCGTTTTTATAAATCTAATAATTTCTTTTTCTTTTGTTCAAATTCTTCATTAGTAATAATCCCATCGTCCCAAAGCTGTTTGAATTTGCGTATCTCGTCAGCAGGGCTTACAAAAGAGTTTCTTTTCTGCAGCTGCTTTTCTCGTTCCTTCCAGATAAACGGCATGACCTTTTCCAGTTCTTTTTCGATGATTTCAGCTTCCTGATCACCTAACACAAATGCTTCGGATAAACTTCGACGATAAACATCCGTTTCAATTATAAAACAACCATCTTTCATTGCAATTCTACTTACTCGATCCCACTCAATGCTATCTACTCCCTCAGCATCAAAATTCACTGCAATAATCCTTTTATTTGTCAATATATATATATCCATTCTTCATATTCTCGTATATCTTTATATATATATATATATATGAAAATCAGTCAGGCAATATTCATCTGGTTCTAAAAAAGCTTCTGCTCTTTTATATTTGTCAAGGGAACCTTGAAACAGCTTAGGAAGACCTAAACTTTTATCACCTTGGCCTCCAGCTTTCCTAATCTCACAATAATACTCGTACATCTCCTCTGCCGTCCGCATTTTTCTCATCTCGTCCACCGTTCCTTTCCCACACCTGCATTAGCATCAGGTTTTTCACTATACTTATTATAGCATACTTTTCTAGATCTTTTGTATGTAAATAAATTAAAACATTTCTAAAACTACTGACTTTGACAGGCACAAAGCCTTCTTCCACATCCAGAATATCCGGCTCTTTATTGTGATTCTGATAAGCGAAGTGAAGCCACTGCGCCAGTCCGCTTATCTTGATGAGTTTTTTGCGTATTCCTCACTGCTGATTTCCTCCATTTTAATTTGTACTACTATCACACTTATAATCCTGCGCCTCCTGTTGCTGGCGTATTGGCAAACTGTCCCCTGAATGCTGCGTTAAATACGCCTGCGATTTCTTCGCTGATAGCTTCCTTGTTCTCTCGAATGGTTTCGACCAGGGACTGTCCATCCTTCGCCTCAATTTTGATTTCTACACCGCCGACTTCTACTGCAATCGGCATGCTGCTGCCGCCTCCGCTAAGACCTCCGATACTGCCGCCTACGATACCGCCTGCCGCGAAGCCCTTTGGTGAAAAGCCCGGCGCCTGCAGATAGCTGCCCACCTGGTTGAACAGCTCCATCGCTCTCTTTCTTCTGTGTCTGCCCAGAGGAATAATGGCCTCCGGCGTTCCTTCTTCCGCCACGGTAATCAGCTGCGCACCGCCGTGAACATAACCGCCGTCAGCAAAAGCCGGAGCGATAATGCCGCCGCGATATTCCGGATTCAAAGAGATAGTTGGCGGCGCTGTTCCAAAAATCTTATGACCTGTAACATATACCGCTACCGGTGCTGTAATAAACTTTGGAATGCCAAAGTCCTCTGCTGTAATATTGAACTGCCCCTGAATTACCTTTTCTCCATCGATCATCAGCTGTGTTGAAACTGTTGAAATACCGCCTGTTTCCTGTGAACCGGTTACAGGCTGCTGCTCTGAACTTGCCAGATATTCATAATCTTCAGTGTTGAACTTTTTATTCGAATTATCAGCTAGCCAATTCATCGCTTTATCATCAGCAACATATGCATAAAAGTCCATCTGTCTTAAATAATCATAAATATCTTTAGGAACAATTGCACCTGCGGATTCGTACTCCTTTGCCAGTTCTAATATTTTCTTTGTAGTATTCGCCATACTATCAACATATTCGCCGATGGCATTTCTTGTTTCTTCATGCGCACCTAATATATTTCCCTGATCCCTAAATGCTTCGAAGCTTTCACCACTATAATGATTTTCTCTTACCTTAGCAGATAACTCACTTATCGGAGCTGCAAAGTACCCCAGTTCATCTTTAAAACGGCTGGCAAACTCATCATTCATAGTATCCGCAACATTCATATAAAGATCTTTCTTTTGCGCATACAGACCTTCATCTCCACTTCCGTTTTTACCCCACAGAGCTTGCTTTCTTCCATCAGCATCCAGTGAGTCTGCAATACTGGCATACGCGTTATCCAGCGTTGCTGCATTTTCATCAGCGCTGCCAAGTCCTAAAGCTATCACATTCTGAAAGGATTCCCAGTCCATATTTTTTATACTGCCAGACGGTATACCATCTAAAGCTGCCTGAAATTTATCAGATCTATCTTTTCCAAGAATTCTTTGATTCTCTATATCTGTCATGATTTTGTTGATTCCACTTTGTTCCGTCTTACTGATGATTCCGTCCTGCAAAGCTTTATCAATATCACGTTCCAGTTTTTCTAACAACCTTTCTGTATCCTGAATCCTTTCCTCATATTTTTTACGCAGTGCGCCGATCAGTACATCTCCTGTATCTGAATCTCCCATAATTGCGTTTATTGCTTCAATATCCGCATGCTGCTTCTCTCTCAGGTACGAAAGCTGCTCTGTGCCATAATCTGCAATCTGTCCTCTCAAAGCAGTCCGCTCGCCCTCATTCAGATGTTCTGTCGACGCCATCCACAGACCTTTATCCATCACATAATCGCCTTGCTGCAGGCTTTGATAAGTATTACCCAAATCAGATACCGCAGCATTGACATTATAAATTCGTGCCGTCTGTGACGGATCAAACAGTCCTGCTACTACTTGGGAAAGCTGCTCTGCTGAAAGCGCAATATCCCCAAACTTTTCATCCAGCTTTAACTTTGCAAGTTCTGCCTGTTTCTGCCTGAATTTCTCCAGTCGCGCCGCCGCTTCTGGAGAAATTGCCGCATTTTTCATAGCGCCCAGCTTTCCACCGCTCATGAACTCTGAAATAGGATCGCTCAAATACTTTCCTGCCATATAGCCAAGTCCTGCGCCCGCTGCTGCGCCAATGGGTCCAAACAAAGATCCAAGCGCCGCACCAGCCTTCATACCGCCAAGGGAGCCTGCCATGATAGTGGCACCTTCAAAAATTTTTGAAATTCTGTCATAAGTATTATTTGCTGTAAATATTCCCTCTGCGATATCTAGGCCGCCATCCAGCATGCCGATGGCAGAAATGCCGGTAGAGATGTTTTTAGGTAATTTTAAATTTTCGGCTCTTTTCAAAATATCTTCTCTTGCATCCTTAAATATGCTTCTATAGTTCCCATACAAAGCTCCTATGGTCGCCCCGCCAAAAAACAGTTCTTCTAACATGTTTCCATTCTTTGCTTCCGGAACCGCCTGGGTTCTTTCCCACACTGCCCTGCTTCCGGTATAGGTCTTTGTTTGTCGCCCTCCGCCCTGCGCATAGCGAACCTGTGGCTGTATACGATATGCCTTCGCCGTCAGATTTTGCAGCCTTCGTTCAAACAGATTCAGCGCCTGCATCGCTTCGTCCATGTCCACATAAAGGCTAACCCTACAGGACTTCTGTGAAAACCGAGTTGCAAAACGATCCAGCGTTTCCAATGCTCTCTCCGTTCGATCCAGCGTATCGGCAAATTTTTGGGTATCGCTCTCTACCTGGCTGATCGCTTTGCCATAACTTTTTACAGATGCTTCGTTCACTTCAATAATTATTTTTTTACTCATTTCCCTTTTTCTCCTTTATTTTCCCAAAAGAAAAACGCCCGCAGGCGTTTTTACAAATCCAATAATTTCTTTTTCTTCTGTTGAAACTCTTCCTCAGTGATAATTCCATCGTCCCAGAGCTGCTTAAACTTGCGTATCTCGTCGGCAGGGCTTAGAAAACGCTTTCTTTCTTGTAGCATTTTTTCTCGCTCTTTCCAAATGAAGGGCATGACCTTTTCTAATTCTTTTTCGATGATTTCAGATTCTCGATCTGTTTTTACAAATACACAGGATAAGCTTCGATTATAAGTATCGGTTTCAATAATAAAGCGTCTATTTTTTATTATAAATCTTTCTATTTGATTCCATCCAATACTTTCCGAACCCTCTTGTTCAAAGTTTATTGTAATAATCCTTTTATTTGTTAATATATATATCCATTCTTCTGTTTCCTGTATATGTTTATATATATATACATATACGCGAAATGTGGTCAAGCAGTATTCGTCCTTTTCCAAGAATTCTTCTGCAATTTTATACTCATTCAAGGCATCTATAAATAATCTGTCGCTGAAACTAAGTAATCCTGTTGTCGTATCCTTTTTAATTTCACGGTAGTACTCGTTCATCTCCTCTGCGGTTCGCATTTTTCTAAGCTCTGCCATTATATACTTCCTTCCTCGTATTATCACTTCTTTCTATTGTGTACATTATAGCACACTTTCGAGGATAGCTTGCACATCAATTCGTTAAATTTTCATCCATTTCCCTTTTCCTCCTTTATTTTTTCCAAAAGAAAAACGCCCACAGGCGTTTTTACAAATCCAATAATTTCTTTTTCTTCTGTTGGAATTCCTCCGCTGTAATAATTCCATCGTCCCAGAGCTGCTTAAACTTGCGTATCTCGTCGGCAGGGCTTACAGAAGCGTTTCTTTTTTGCAGCTGCTTCTCTCGCACTTCCCTAATAAAAGGTATAACCTTTTCTAATTCTTTTTCGATAAATTCAGAGTCTTCCATTGCTCTGACAAATACACGAGACATACTCATACGATATACATCCGCTTCAATAATAACATCTGTTCCAGTAATGTATACACTTTCTATATTTTCCCATCTAATGCTTTCCGCCCCATAAGTGTCAATGCAAATACTCATAATCCTATTGTTTGTTAATATATATATCCATTTTTCAGAATTATAGCCGGTATCATATATATATATGCACGGAATGTCGTTAAGAAATATTCATCCGTCTCTAAAAGATTTTCCACCCTTTTATATGGTTCCAAAGGATCCATGAATAATCTCTTTCTGTCTAAATCAGATGTTCCTGGTTTAATATCTTTTCTGACTTCGCAGTAGTACTCGTACAGTTCTTCAGCTGTTCGCATTTTTCTGATCTCAGCCATAATTTCTTCTCCTCAATTTCAATCCATATATTTGAATTTTAACAGTTCGTTTTTTCTATCAATAAATTCTTCCTCAGTAATAATCCCATCGTCCCAGAGCTGTTTAAATTTCCGTATCTCGTCAGCAGGGCTTACAAAGCGTTTCTCTTTCTGTGCTTTTTCATATTCCGCCTTTATTAACGGTCGAATTTCTTCCAATTCCTTTTTAACAACCAACACTTCTTCTTCGGAACAGGTAAATACTCTTGACAAGCTATAATGCCAATTGTCCGTACAAAAAACAATATCCCCATCTTCTAAAACTACAATATCTTTTATGCTATTGTACTCGATCACTTCCACTCCTTGCTGATATCTCCGTGACGCAATAATCCTTTTGTTTGTCAACGCATACGACCATACTTCTCTCTCCTGTATCTGCTTATATATATCCATCAATTATCATTACGCAGTATTCTTCCGGTTCTAATAAAGCTTCTATTTTTTCAAATCGAGCCGATTCATTTGCTTTAGTGAAAAGCATTTTCAAAGTATTTTTTCCTTCTGGCTTACTTTTACAGTAGTACTCGTACATCTCCTCTGCCGTCCGCATTTTTCTCATCTCACTCACCGCTCCTTTCCCACGTCTGTACCAATATCAGTCTTTCGCTATGCCTATTATATCATACTTTTCTAGATCTTTTGCATATAAATAGGTTAAAACATTTCTAAAACTTCTTTCTAACGCAAAAAGACGGCGACCCCTTTGTACCCTTCACATAAGGAAGTGAAGGGTACGAGGGCATCTCTTCATCAAATTACGGTATAGTCTTCGTGGCTATGCCGTTTTTTCTTTTTCTGAATGCTTCTGTTTCAAGCGTTCTTGGAACATTTCTTCATATTCTTCAGCAGATGGGGCGTTGATAATACCGATACCACTATAGTAAATATCAATCGGATATACAGTCTTTTCATCTATCATCTGTTTCTTAGATATCATAATGTAATCAATAAATTCATTGACGATGGCAGGCGTAAGTTCCGTGATTTCCGTATAACGCCTGACTTTCTCCACAAATTCTGACAAATTTGCGGTTTTATCATTCTGCATTTCAATATCTGCTTTTAACTGGATGAGAGATTCTTTTAAGGCTTTCTGCTCTGTTTCGTAGTTTACCGACATTGTTGCAAAACGCTCATCGCTCAGTTTGCCCGATACGTTATCCTCATAAATCCGCTGAAACAATATGTCAAGCTCAACAATACGTTTTTCAGATTTGGCTAATTCCCGCCGTTTCTTGGCAAGCTCTTTCCGCTGTTCCTCACTTGATTTGTCAAGCTGTTCCTGTACGAATTGTTTTTCAAATGCCTGCACGTAGAATAGGACACGCCGCAAACTTTCAAGAACCAAGGCATAAACAACCTTTTCACGGATATAGTGGGCAGTACAGTTTGCCGTATTCTTGCGATAATTGGAACAGAAGAAATATGCCTGCTCTCGGCTGTAATTGTTCGTCACGCTGTAATACAGCTTTTCCCCGCAGTCAGCACAATAGAGTAATCCTGAAAAAATGCTGATTTCGCCTGTGCGGTTTGGTCTGCGTTTGTGGCTTCTAAGCTCCTGCACGAGTTCCCAAGTTTCATTGTCAATGATAGCTTCGTGGGTATTTTCAAAGATTTTCCATTCTTCTTTCGGTCTGCGTTCATGGTCTTGTCCTTGAATGAACGAGTGGTAGAGCGAAAGTTGACTGTATGACCGCAGTATTCAAGCCATTCCAAAATATCCGCAACCGTCCTTGCCGCCCATTTATGTGGTATGGCTGGAAGTGCAGAGGTATTTCTGCCTTGTGCTTGCCAATGCTCCGTTGGCGTTTTTATACCCTCCGAAAAAAGGATATTTGCTATCTATGTCGGTCCGTAGCCCTCAACGCATAGGCGGAATATCCTGCGTACAATCTCTGCGGCTTCTTCGTCAATCAGCCAATGGGCAGGATTGGCTTCGTTCTTCTTGTAACCGTAGGGGATAACCGTTGTAAGAGGTTTCCCCGACATGCCTTTGTTCTGGAATACCGCCCGTACTTTCTTTGAAGTATTCTTAGCATGCATCTCATTGAACCAGTCCTGCACGGGGAGAAAATCGCTCAATCCGTCCTTTGTGTCGATATTGTCCATAATGGCAAGATAGCGGATGCCCATACGGACAAAATCTTCTTCCAATAGCTGACCGACAACAAGGCGGTTTCTGCCAAGCCTTGAATGGTCTTTGACAATAATTGTTCCGATTTTCCCCGCTTCGGCAAGCTCCATCAGTTCCATAAAAGACGGTCTTGTGAAGCTGACACCAGAATATCCGTCATCTACGAAAAATTGGTGATTCTGAAATCCGTTATCCTTTGCATACTTGCTGACAATGGATTTTTGAGAGTTAATATGTAGAGGGTGGTTTCTGCCACCAAATACATATGACTGCGGCTCATTTGTGGTGAATAGGACTTGCGGTCGTAGGGACGGAGATAGACTCGTATCGCATTATCGGTAGCCGCTACCGATAACATCTGAAATGACGGAGGGAGACACTATGGACGAATTAAAACTGGGTATCCATGACGAGACAAACGGTCTTGATTATGTCCTGGTCGGGGACTACTACATCCCGGCTATCGAGTTGCCGGAGGACGATGACCGCCCTATCGGGAAGTGGGGACGGATGCACTGGGCGTATCTGGAAGAAACGAATCCACTTCTGCTCAACCACCTGACCTTGACGGGCAGACTGCACACCTACCTTGCCGATTTGGACGAGCAGGCGCAGAATCGCTATCGGCTCATCATCAGGCAGATGGCTGCCGCCGAGGGCATCACCGAGAACTTGAAGCACTGGTCACAGTGGGAATGAATTAAGACCATGAACAGCATTATGAACCGCGCCGAGGAAAGCATCAAGTGCGAACTGATTTATACATGACTTTCACCCGGCATTTGCACCAGCGCAAAAGCGTACAGGCTTCCGCAAGGTTCCCCCTATGGGCGGGACCTTGCGGGAGTTTTTCCTTTGCATTTGTACCATCGCTGACCGCCTGTCCGCCGCCTCCCTCAAAAATTTTCTTTGGCAGGGCTTGACAAGAACGGATGTTCAAATTATAATAAGTTCATATTTGAACTGAATATCTGATGTCTATATAATACACATATTTCATTTGGCAGATACATAACCGACTGCGGAGATCGTCCGCGGGCGGTTTTTTGTATCTGCTTTTCCTTTCTCATACATAACCAAAACTCCAGAAGCAGAAAGATGGTGTGATTGACAACTGAATGACCGTCCAAGCAGCTATCATGCCGGTGAAGTATGCCATGACCGAAAGCGAGCGTACCGACGATGAGACACAACGGCACAGCACCAACAAAGGGATTTGCCTGTCAGGAACTGCTTCGGGGAAACGGCTTCCCATATCAGAAATTTCTGTTTTTAAGTTTCAATGATATGAGAAAGGACACCATGACGAAAAACAACGAAAACCAGAACTGCCAGTATATGACCCGCCGCATCGGCTCTACCACTTACAAGGTGAAGGTGGTCTTTTCCGACAATGGCGGCGAAACGCTGGAGGAAAAAATTTTGCGGATGATTCGCAATGAGGGGCTGCAAAACGGTGGAGAACGTGGTATGATGGATGCACCACAAATGAGCCGTCAGTCTGAAAGGAGCGCGTCATGAGCGCAAGACAGACTGAGGAAAAGATCACGGCCTTATACGAGAGGCTCTCTCGTGACGATGAATCCGCTGGGGACAGTAATTCGATCGTGAATCAGAAAAAATACCTGGAGGGCTACGCCGCCCAGTACAGCTTCTCCAATATCGTCCACTACACCGATGACGGATGGTCGGGCGGCAACTTCGACCGGCCGGCATGGAAACGGCTGGTGGCTGACATCGAGGCCGGGAAAGTGGCTCTGGTACTGACGAAGGACATGAGCAGAATCGGCAGAGATTATCTGCAAACCGGTTTCTATACGGAAGTCCTCTTTCGCAAATTCGGGGTGCGTTTCATCGCCATCGGCAACAGCATCGACAGCGCCGACCCCAGTTCCAGCGAGTTTGCGCCATTCGTCAATATCATGAGCGAATGGTATCTGCGGGACTTGAACCGCAAGCAGCGCACCGCCATCCGGGTCAAGGGCGAGTCTGGCAAGCCCACCACCAACTGCGCCATCTATGGCTACCGGAAAAACCCCAACGACAAATACCACTGGCTGATCGATGAGGAAGCTGCCGCTGTTGTGCGGCGCATCTTCCAGCTTACCATTGAAGGCCACGGCCCCTATGAGATCGCCACGATGCTCTGCGAGGCGAAAGTCGAGACGCCTGCCGCTTACTTTGCAAGGCAGGGACGGGGTGTTTGGAAAAGCAGAGAGGACATCCCCCGGCCTTATAGCTGGAACGGCTTTGCGGTGGGGCAGATACTTTCCAAGCTGGAGTATATGGGGCATACGGTCAACTTCCGCACCCACAAGGAATCCTACAAGGACAAGCGGGCTGTTGTCCACTCGCCGGAGGACTGGCTGATTTTTGAAAACACCCACGAGGCCATCGTGGACAAAGAGACCTGGGAGTTGGCCCAGAAGCTGCGGAAAACGCCCCGCCGCCATGACACCATCGGTGAGGCCAATCCCCTGACCGGGCTACTCTACTGTGCCGACTGCGGCGCAAAACTGTATAACCATCGGTCGAGAGGAACAGCCGACAAGCCATATCCGTCAGACTGGTTCGACTGCTCCACCTACACGTTGACCCGGCAGAAACACGGGATAGCTTGCAGCAATCACCACATTTCCACCAAGGCTCTGCGGACGCTGATTCTGGAAACGATCCGAGCCGCCAGTCCGTCACGGAGGCAGAAGCGGCGCTGGACAGCTTCGAGCAGGACACCGCCAATGTGGAACGGTTCCTCGCCCTGGCGAAAAAGTACACCGATTTCTCGGAACTGACTACGCCGATGATCAACGAATTTATTGATAAGATCATCGTCCATGCCCCAGAAAAGGTAGACGGCGACAGGACGCAGCAGGTGGACATCTATCTGAAATTCATCGGGCGGTTCGACCTCCCTGCCCCGGAGCTGATGCCGGAGGAAGAAAAGCGGCAGGCTTCCCTGCACCGGCACCGCGTCAAGAGCCGGGAGCGCTATCAGAAGATCAAGGCCGGCGAACACGCTGTCGGTCAGACGTTCAAGCTGGTCTGCAAATGCTGTGGGGAAGAATTTGAATCCACGCGGTTGAACACTCTGTTCTGCGGCCCGAACTGCCGGGCGAAATTCTACCGGCAGGAAGCGGCGGCAGGCAGGAGCCGCGAATGCGTCTACGGAAACTGCGGAAAAGCATTTACCACCACCAGAAGCGATGTGAAATACTGCTGTGAGGCTTGCCAAAGGAAAGCGCACAGCAAAATGCGGTATCGGCAGAAGCAGGAAGCAGAAACCGTATAAAAACGGAATGGGCGGGTCAGGTATACTTGGCCGCCCTGACCTATGGAAAGAAGGGAATATTCCATGTGGAACTGCGATTGGGAATATGAAAATCAGGAAACGCTGAAGCAATGGTATGAAGAAAAGTTCGCCGGGATAAGGCCGTACTCGGCTGTGCGGAAAATTATCTGCAAGGGCTGTGGGCGTGTGTTCTACACCCAGATTGCCAGTAAGAAATATTGCTATTATCATCTGTGCGGGAACCGGGGTTATCAAAAGGATTTGAAGCAGCGGCGGCTGGAAAAACGCCAGAATCAGATTTGCAAAGGGTGCGGAAAAACCTTTACCCCCAAGAGGTCGGATGCGGTCTACTGCTGCAATGCCTACCGCCAGCGGGCTTACCGCCAAAGCGTTACGGATAAGGTATGTGGTCAAATTGAACACCACCACTAACCGTAACGGAAATATGGAATATGCGCCGGACATGGGTATTCGCCTCTCGTGTCCGGCCATTTTTTGAAAATCTGATTTGTGGTACGATGCCAAAATCCAAAAATGGCTGATTTTATTTGCGATGGGAGGAAGCAAAAAGCAATGAGTAAACGGACAGAAGAATTGAAAATCCGCATCTCACCGGAGGACAAGGAGCGGATAAAACTCAAGATGGAGGACGCCGGCATTCTGACCATGAGCGCCTACGTCCGCAAGATGGCTCTGGACGGAATTTGTATCAGGCTGGACCTGAAAGATGTGCGCCAGCTTGTTTCCATGCTCCAGCGGTGTACGAATAATCTGAACCAGTACGCTAAGCGGGCGAACGAAACCGGGAGCATTTATGCGGCGGACATTGAGGATTTGCAGAAACGCCTGGACGAAATTTGGGAGTTGTCCAGACAGACTCTCGCCAGTCTTGCCGCGATCCGGTAGCAGTAGAGCGTACAAGCTAACTCAACTTTTCGCTTTTCAAGGGGAGCGCAGGCCCTTCTATTTCCTGCGGGGCAGGAATAGCAGCGTTCGGGAACCGAACGCGTAGCCAGCCCCGGCAACGGGTCTGTTCAAGGGGTTTGGGGTGCTACCCCAACAAACAGAAACTGCGGTTTCCGGCAACGCCGGGAGCTGCTGTTTCGAGCCTTTGTGGGAACAAAGGCACTGCTTGCCAAGTAGCAAACCCCCATCAAACGTGCCAAATCATATCAAAATGGCAAAAGTCGGCCTTGCAATTCAATTATATTTTTGTCAGCGAAGTCATAACTATTGTAAATAGACGCAATTATAATTTGGTGTTCAGTATAATCCTCCGCCAGGATAGCCATCATCTCATTCACATTTTCCTCGCTTACCTCACGCCCACTTGGTGAATCCAGAATAATTGGTAGGCATACCCCCGTGTGATTTCGAATTAAAGCTACATACGATATTTTGAAAGCAAATACAACCTTATGGAATATTGCCCCAGACAACGACTTGAGGTCGTTTGTAAAAATATAATCATTTCGCGCACTTACATACTTTTCATCCAAGCCAAGACGGGTAGCATATCGTGAAATAAGGCTATGCAACTCGGCGATAAGAGGATTATTTTGTTTTACGCTTGTAATTACCTGTTCCTCTAAGGTTTTCCGTTCTTTTTCCAGCTTAGCAATGATCCTCTGTGTAGCCAAAGCATCAATGTCAATCTTTGAGATTTCACTATCAAATTGCTCTAAGCTACTTTTTACATTAAACAACATCGAATCCCTGTCTTGCTTGACTCTTAGCTGATGTATTTTCCGATCAATAACCGCAAGTTGCTCACAAATAATCTTCTGCTTTGCAACAAGAAGGAGGGTCGTATCAGCATAGCCAACTAAAGTATCTTTATTGACCGGGATTTCAGTGCCATCCGGCGTCTTTACCCGAAGCCTAAAAGAAGTAATGTATTTTTCAAAACTATTGTTTTTTCTAACTACGCTCTTTATGCGGCAGAGTTCTTCTTCAAGCGGTTTTCTCTCGCAGTAAAGCACTTCTAAGGCTGTGTCGATTTCATCAGCCGGAGAATCAGAATAGACCGCCTCTCCCAGTTTATTTATCTCAGCTTTATATTTTGCAACATCGAGCATATGTCTATATTTCTGAAGTTCTCGTTTGACTGTGGCAAGTCTTTGAGATAATTCATCATTTGATTTTTCGGACAATCCCCTAAGCAACGACTCAAGTGAAAAACGGATATTGCCAATAGCTTTTCCGCGATTTAACAGAGTCCATCCTTTTTCCTGGTCAACATAAAAAGCGCCAAGTAAATTTTCAACCACCTCAGAATTTTCAATACCAAAAATCAAGGTGTGTATTTCATTCTGCTCAGTAGGGAGGGAATATCCCTTTTCTGTTCCGTCACAAGTGATTTCGATGTAGTCACGATTTCTAGTTAAGACAAACTCACTTTCAGCCACACCTATAACTGTAAGAATCGTCTCATAGTCGGAAAATCGAATGCCGCGGGTATTGGGTATCGGGTAGCCCAGGGCATACATAAGCATTCTCAGCAGAGTAGTCTTGCCAACGCTGTTTTCTTTGCTGAAAACAATATTTACTCCTGGGGTAAAGGTAAATATCTTTTGATTATCGCCTAAAAATGTCTGCTGCATGGAATTGACCTGCAATGAAACTATTCTCATAATTTCACCTTGCCTTTTATCCCGGCAATTACCCTGCGATTTTTGAGAACGTTTGAAATCGTAATTTGGATTACCATTTCTTCTGTGATAGCGTCTGCACCTTTCAAATCGAAATCGCTTTTGTACTGTTCCCACCTTTCGGATACAAAACGGCTCATCCGCTCTTTTGATTTCAGAGCAGGGAAGAAATCATTAAAATCACTGAGAACTTTTGAAACAAATTCAAATCGTTCGCTGTTGTTATTTATTACTGCCCTATACTTTTGAAGGATTTCCGTAACATCAGAAGAATCATAATCCTCTAATTCGGCATCTGTTTCACGGACTTCACACAGAATGGCAATAATAGGCCATATCATACTTTCCTTTGTTATTGTGGAAGTCCTCTGGGATGCATTTACCCTAAAAGAGTTTTGCCACAATGACAACATTTGACCTGTGGATACTTTACTGGCACCAAGGTCATTGAGAAATTCCATAGTCAACGATTGCAGCACCTTATATCGCTCGTCCTCGGATTCACCATGAAATTGCATCACACAAACTGTCAACATAGATGTATCAATACTATATCCGTTTTTTGAGCAAATATCAGTTATCGACTTCTGGCAGCTTGTTGGTAACTCAGAAAATGGAGCCATATTAAGGGGACTGCTAAATTTATGCATAGTCCGTATGTTGTTAAAGGGATTGGGTGAATTCGTCACAAAGACAAGTTGCTCAACATCGGTTATCTTAGATGCCGCATTCAATGTCCGTAGACTGGCCTCCAAGTTTCTTTTCACATGACTAAAATCATCAGGCTTCTCGACCGATTTCGCTTGTGCCATCAGAATCTTTCCATTTGAAAATGTAATTTCAACATCCTCTGTTTCGCCTTCAACTTTGACTTTGGAAGCACTTTCAATATTTTTAAGCATCAACATAATTGCCGCATTACTCTGAAATTCCCAGCCAAAGGCGGAAGCAGTTGCATTTGATGATCTTGGCATTGGCACATCCACCTCCCTTGTCCCCAACTTCTCCTCTTGTTTCACCAGCTTAGTCGATGCCAGTATCGGCTTTTACATATATACCTTATTTCTTCTCAGCCGTTACCATTAGGCGCCGCAATTATTTCGTCAATCTTGAACATTAACATACTGGCGAAAATCATTCGCCGCATAGAATCATCTTTCTCAAGCTCAATATTCTCGTGAGATTTGGGATTTCGCAACGCTGCCATAGCCCCGGCGAATAGGAAACGAGTACCCAAGTGGATGTCTTTTCCTGTTTGAGTAGTCCGATCTCCCGCTTCAAGTACTGGGTCATTATCGGCAAAAACCTTGTTCATAAGCGCCTGCCCATCAGGAACATTTTCGGAATCTGGATACGCTGTGCGATACAGTTCCTTAAGGCGAGAATTTATTTCAATGAATGCATTGCAGGCGGCTTCGGCGTAACTTCCATCTCTATACAATTTTTCAGAAACTCGCTGAATATTAGGGTGTAGTAAACGGCACAGCCCCATACTATTTGCTTGGTTTGTAGCGAGTATTTGTCCTTTAACAAAGTCCACAGCTTCAATTGTCTGCCCGTATACAATCAGATTGATATAAAAGCGCTGATATGGCAGTTCAGTAAAAAGAGCATTTTTCAAATCGACGAGATGGTTACTGATGGGAGGATTTATCCCTGAAATCTGTTGAGCCACACTTGCAATTCCCTCGCGGACATCAAGGACAGTCTTGAAGTGGATAGGTTGATTGTAGCAAGACAGTGACTGCAATTGAATAGATAGCTCGTTCACTTTTGTACTGTTCATTTTTTCTCCATCGGCTTGATCATCATTTTGGGTATCAGCCAGTTTTTATTTTTTGCAAAGTTCAACTAATAATTGAATTCAATCCCAGTCACTACGGAATTAAAGTCACAGAAAGGTAGCGCCTCAAAGTAATCCGTCCGAAGTCCAATGTCAAGCACATACATGAAAGCTGCAAAATCGTAGATGACTGGCTCGCCTTTGTTTGCCATAATATTCTTTCGTATGCTCTCCGTCTTGGCAATAAGACAGGTATACTGATACTGCTTATCAATGATTTGAGTATTTCCGTTCGGATGCGCTTTCTGCAAATGTTGTCCGCTGGTCAAAGCGATAAGATTCTCAATGTAATCAGCGATTTCTTCAAACTCATTCTGGGGAAAAATGTGATGCATATGAGTGGCCAGTTCCCCAACAGAAAAACGATCTAAAACCTCCGACATACCTTCACGATGGGCATCGTTAAACTTTCGGAGATATTTCATTGCTCTACTAATGCGGTACTGATACATCTGCTCTGTCTTTGGTTGCGGGTTGAAATCACCACGAGCGACATTCTTATCCTTACCTACGGCATCATCTCTCCAGTTGGTCTGGTTATACATGATTTTGTCGTAAGTAATCATTGACCGGGAAAGATGTCCTTTTTCCACGCCCTTCTTGTGCAATTTACAGGCAAGAGGATTCAACACCTTGATAAAAATTCGGTTTGCCTCTATCGCTGTGTTGATTGGTGTGTATTTAATGCAAAAATCAGAAAACATGGTCTTAAGTTCCTGCAAGGATGCTTTTGTTTGCAATTCAAAAAAGGTTTCGAAGCCATCCCACAAGCCGCTATTCTTAAGCGTCCTTTCAATATAAAGGCAGAGGAACTCAAAAGAATTACGCTCACGGAGAGCAATGTACTCCAATACATCCATGTTCTCTACGCTGAACTGAATAGTATTACGTACTATACCATCCTCGCGCAAAACCCCTGCCGCTGCAAGCATCTTCATCGGCTGACGGAAGAATTTGTTGTACTCATCAAGTGTTGTCCTTATGGTCGGATCAGGTTTACCAAACAGGTACTGTACATTCTCTATTGCGTATTTGGAATGCCAGATATCCGGCGACTGGAACGGCTGCTTACCTCCGTTCTGAATGTAGTCCACGATGCAGTCTGCCACAAAGCAAACTGCATCCAAGGCGCACTTTTGGTCGATCCAGCGGCCGTTTCCAGTTTTACGGATGTCATAATCATGCTCATCCAGAAATTTCTGTAAAATATTACTTGTCATTCTCTTTTAACACCCCGTAAAAAAACACACTCGTCTTATCTACATTGATTGACTGTGTTGACAGGTTTCTCGCAATGCCGTAGAACCTTCTATATTCCTCTGTGGAGAAATACGCTCTCTGCCTCTTAGTGAGCCGCAACGGTTTCTTTGGAATTAGAACCGCAACCGATCCATCCGGGATAATTCCAGGAAGATTCTCAATAACCCGTGGATTATAGGTCATGTTCGGTGTAAGATAAACGCTGCTATCATCCACATACTGATATGCAGAAAGAGTGACGGCTATTTCTTCTGGTAAATAAACATCATAGCCAGGAATATGAGTAATACCTTGTCCGTCATCATCAATATTTTTTGCTTTAATTACCCATAGGGAAGGGCCTGCTCGCTCCGAACTCGTAATTGACTTCGTAATCTGCCTGTCCCGGAACACGGAGAATACATTAAAAATTAACTTGTCCGCTACTGCATCGAAATCCTCATCTCGATAAATTATAAAGTATGGAAATCTCTTATCTGTCAAGTAAGACTGCTCTCGAACAGATTTGCGATTGAACTTCATGCTGTAGACTGATGTTTCTTGTGGCTTCATCTTTGGGTATACGATAAGGCACATGGTTTCAATAGATACTCCTGTGAAACCGTAACGGCCGAAGTCAATGATGGTCTCAATTCGCATCTGCCGTAAAAGGTTCCTCGTATCCTCAAATTCTTCTGTACTGAGTAGGGTCTTATTCAGCACCAATGCAACGCAGTCACTGCAGCGGATACATTTTTCCAGAAACATCTCTGAGAGATTATTTGTAACATGATTTGCATTTGATGCAAGACTTAACTCGATTTCTGGCGTTCTTTCTTTCAGTTTGGAGAAGGGAGGATTCCCGACCGCCAGGTCATATCGGTGTATTGTACGGTAAGTGAGAAAATCCTGACATATCCGATTAATTGTAAAGTTCTGCGGTATGTCAAGTTTCTCCAGCATGATGTCAAAGGTTTCGATGCTATCTGGGTCAATATCGACCACATCTAAAATGACATGGGGGACATTTTCATATCGCCTAAAGAGGAAAGGAATGAAACTACCCGCACCCACAGACGGTTCCAATATCCGTATCTCATCCTTGCTAAATGTTGGTAAACTACCCATGATTTCATTCACGATGAATTTGTTGGTGTAAAATGCGGCATTCTTCTCCCTGCGGGCGTTACAAAGTTCTGTAATCCGCATGAGTGATGCCACATCTAACTCCATGGGATTATCTCTTAAAAAAGTACGCAGATTTTCCCGGTTGTCCAAGTGATAATCCGCAATGATCCTGTTGATTTCGATAGACTCACACCTTTTCTGCGCCAGCTTGTTGCGAATAGCCGCAGCGAGTTGGCGCATGATTTCAGTTGGAACAGCCTCACCCAAGCATTGGCGAATGTTCATTTCATGGCTTTTATAGACATCCCGTTTTTCCTCATTTGAAAGCGCATTCAATTCTTCGAGGCTCATGTCCACCCATCGAAAATCATCTGGAATTGTCATCATTACCATGAGTTCCCGGATACTATAAACTCTGTCCTGCTCGGGGTGAATCGTATTCTGTGCCGCCAATTGGTCGTTGCGGGTATGTACACACTGAATGAAACGATCCCAAGGTTGTCTTGTGTATTTATCTCGGTTTTTCCTGATGTTTTCGACAATCTGGCCATTGACTACTCTGTGTGGCCGCTTTTCAGGAGAATCGTTGTCAAATGCGGATTCACCCTCTTTTAAGTCGTGAATCCACTCTCGCATCTCAGACTTATATGTGCGGAACGCATGGTAAAAATCGTCAACGCAAATCTCTCCCCACTCAAGTCTTGGAAAATCATAAATTACTTCCCGTAACGTCTTTTCTGGCCTGAACTCTGGATAAAGATCATATGGAGTGATGTTATTCCGATACGCCTTATCGACACCAATCATCAGTGTCCTCGTTCGAGAGGAATTTGAGCCATAATTCATAAAGTTCAAAATACGCCCAGAAATAACATAGTCTTTTCCAAGAACCTCTCTGACATACTCTCCGATTGGAACAGTCCGTCCATCTGGAGTAATGCAAAGTGTCTTTTGGAAAGCCATGACATTCTCAAAAATGAAAAATCTCGGATTAATCTGACGGATAATCTCAACAGACTCAACTACGAGGCTATTTCTATTTATTTCCTTGTCATTCTTTTTATGGTTAATGACGCTGATACCCTGGCAGGGTGGCGTAGCAATAATGACATCTACACGATCATTTCCTTTATGCTTCCATTTACGAATTTCAGAGTAAATTCGTTGTTTAATCACATCTGATGTAATATCACCAACAATATAGCCAGAATCATACTCGCATTTATGGTTGCAACGTTGTACTTGCATCCGCCGTTCAATGATTTCATTAGTAGCAATACAACGGTATCCTTCCATTTGAAAACCGTGACAGCCAACACCAGCCGAACTAAACAGCGTCACATACGTCATACTCTTATCTTTTAACATGAGGTTCCTCCGTAAATGCTATTTTTTATATTCTACAATATCTCCGAAATCCGCATCCAGGACCTCACATATTTTTTCAAGTACCATCATAGTTACTTCTTGATCTTTTCTCATCCGGGTAACCGTGTTCGGCGCGATGTCAGCAGCTCTACGCATTTCGGCAACGCTCATATTCTTATCTATCAACAACTTCCATAATCTGTTATATGAAATCGACATGACCGTCCTCCAACGCTAAAACTGCAACGGGTATTACTCGGTACATTATGAACTATAAATAGCCAGTAAAAATTATACCACGATTTTATGCTCATTACAACAGTTTTTCGCAATTTGTTGCGAATTTACATTCGAGCAAACACAAGAAAGGTCACCCTGCTAATTTTGCATGGCGACCTTATGTTCAGTCCTCAGATGAAAGACAGGACTATAAAAATTGAAGTCCTGCTTTTTTCGGCGAAAATATCCTTGACAAATGCCGTCTTGGTTGGTAATGCTGTTGCTCTCCCCTTGCAGCATATCGTCACGGCTAAGCCTGCAATAGAGGGCAGTAACTTTTTCTGACTGTCTGTTCAAAATAAACTCCTTTCTGACAGTCGGATATGATGTTTGTAGTGATGCTATTCTACCATATCTGCCGTCTTACTTCAACGCTTTAAAGCGCGAATTAAAAATATTTTTATACCTCTGTATCTAATATCCGATTAAATTTGGTTATCATATCTTTCCTATATTCTATATTGAAGTGGGAACAGACAACATAATAAATACCATCAATCTCCTTTACAAAATCCAAATCTTTTGGTTTTGAAATTTGCTCGAAGAAAGCAAGTCGCTTCTCCTTCGGCATATCTGCAAGCATATCGTAAATGTTGTTGATTGCTTCTCGAATAGCGGTATCTTCGGTAAATTGCTCCTTTGTTATTTCGTCTATATAGCTGTCCATATGCAATAATCCTCCCATGAAGAATAGAGTGAGAGAAAATATCCCTCACTCTATAGTCCTTGAAAAAGCTAAAAATTGCCTTCTAACGCTTAAAGTTTTTCAGCTTTTTACGCAGATGTTCCATCCTTGCGTAGATAGCTCCCGTTGTCAGACCGACAAGCAGTGAAATCTCTTTTGTGGAATACCCCTGCATTTTCAGCAGAACGATTTGTAGGGTACGTTTGTCCACCGCAAGCAATGCCCGATACAGATTTTCGTTTTCAATCTCGTCCAATAAATCTGTAACCGAATGTACCTCTGTCTGCCGTTCAGTGTCTGCCATTCCCTCAAGGTATTCTCCGATATCGTTTAGATAGCGGTAAAACCGTCTGGTTGCATTAAAATCCGCCCTGTCGTCTGTGCGGATTTTCTCAATAACCGCTTCATCAATGCCACACTCACGCAAAATCTTTTCTTCGGCTTCTTTCCAGATGCGCCATTTTCTGTCCTCACGTCCGTGGTTGTATGCCATCTTTATTTCCTCCAATCAAAACTGATTGAGAGGGCAGGCAAAAGCCCCCTCATTTTCCAAAAGGAAAAAACAAGGGGGGCTGAACGCCTTAAATTTAAACCTCCATTATCTTTCTCAGTTTTGCAAGGATTTTAGTTTTGCGTTTATTGACAACGCTCTGTGTTATGCCTAACCGCAACCCGACTTCCCGCTCGGAAAGTTCTTCAAAGAAGATTGCGTTTATCAATGCCTGCTCACCATTCGACAATAAAGACACGGCGGTTTTCAGCCTGTCCACCATTACCGCATGGACAACGATTTCCGCAACGTCCACCGCTTCATCCACAACGAAGTCAATCACATTTCCCTCACTGTCCGTAAATCCCTCCAATGCAAGCAGGCTGTGGTTTGTGTCAAGTTTTTTCAGATAACGCCACCGTTCTTTATCCTTGTAGAAATCTGCGTACTGTTCCCGCACGACTTCAAGCAGACAGCCCTGCACGGGAATAAACAGCTTGTCCATGTAACTCTGGTCGGCTTGCCTGCGGCAACAGAAATCCGTATAGGGCAGCTCCACATAACCGTCGTTCTCTTTGATATATACTTTTCTTGGTGCGTATTTCACTGTAAATACCCCCCATCTGAATTATTGAAATGCTAAAATCCAGACGGAGAGGGCGGGGAACGGCAACGAATATCAAATCCAGCCCTACGGCACAATCTGATAAAAAACGACAAAAGAAAAACCGCAAAGGCTCTGTGACCTTTACGGTTATAGGAGATACATATTCTGTTAAGCAGAGATTCTACTTCTGGTTTCATGGTGAAAAGTAGCGTTGCATGGGTAGGGATTTTTTTAACTGGCTTCCTGCCATTCCCCGATATGCTATGTATGGATAAAATCTGCGTTGCATGAGCAGATAGGTTACTGCCCGAAAAAAGAACATTAAAAAATCCCTCCAAACTTTAAAACAGGTCTGTAGAGTGTCTGTTAAGTCTTTTCGGGCGTAGCAAATCAGCCCACCAAAACACCGTTTTTTTATAATGGTGGGCTGTAACTTAAAATACAAGCCTTATCCCAAGGACTTCAAATTATTTCTATATTCCTGCATCCCCCTTTCGTCTGTGTTATCTAAAACAAATTGCAGTTCGTTTGTTACCTTTTCACGGTCATAGGGAAGATACGCCGTTACGGGCGTGAAATTAGATACCGTGTTCGCAAACAGGTGTGTGCGTATATTTAGGTTATTGATTAGGATTTGCAATTCACGGATACGCTCTTTTTCTTCGGCAGGTACAAACAAGCCCTGCTGTGCCATCTGGTAAAGCTCTGTGTCTGGAAAAAGCGTGAGAGAGTCCACGGAAATAAAATACGGATTAAGCTGACTGAACAGCTCTGCACTATTCCTTGCATTCTGGTATCCGCCGCCTTTTCCCGCAAGCCCTGTCATATAAACAAAGTAGTATTCAATGCCTGCTTCGTCCAATTTCCTGCATTGCTCCAGAATATCCGCCGAGGTATATCCTTTATTGGCAAGGGCAAGCGTTTCATCATCGCCGCTTTCCACACCGATGCTCAGTCCGTTAATGCCCATCGCCCTCAATTTCCTAAGCTGCCATACCTCTTTGTTTTCAATATCACGGATGCTCGCAAACATAGCCATTGTCTGACACTTAATCAGATAGTCCCTTACCGTCAACGCCCGCAGTTTAAGATTTTCATAGCTCATTGCAAACGGGTTAGCTCCCGTCCAGAAAATTCTTCGGGCGTTTGGCTGATAGCTTTTTATCTCTGCTAAATCTTCCTCAAATTCCTCAATGGGCGACATTCGGAAGCACTCATTTTTATACAGGCTACAAAACTTGCATTTGTTATAGGTGCAGCCAGAGGTAGCCTGTATGATGACCGAATGAGCTTCATACGGTGGTCGCCAAGTTCTGCCTGTAAAGTGCATGATTGCCCCTCCTTTCGCTTACAGATGATGAACGCTTTTTCTATACCGCTGTAATTCTTCTTCGCTGACATTTCCTATGATTTCATCGAGAAACGCCAACAGCTTTTTCCTGTCTTTCGGCAGTTGCCCATGAAACTGGTACGCATTGGAAGCTCCCATTGCCGCAAAGATGGTCGGTATCTGCAAATTTTCAATGAGCGTCCGTACCTCTTTGTATTTTTCAAGTTCGCCTTCCTCCTGCCAGTTCCCACGCTGTATTTCAGCATAAAGTTCAGAATCGGGATAAATCGTAAGCATATTTGCCCCGATAAGCGTAGGGTGTATCTGATTGCATATATCAGCCGTCAATTTTGCTCCGATTTCTCCACGACCTGCTCCAGAAATGCTCACCAAGTAAAAGAAACTGTAATGGATGCCTGCTGCATCTAATCTCTGACATTGCTCTATAATGTCCGCCGAGGTATATCCCTTGTTCGTAAACTTTAGGGCTTCGTCATCGCCTGTTTCTATTCCTATTGTCAGACCGTCATATCCCATAGCCCGCAGTTTGGCAAGTTCCTCATCGGTTTTAGGGGTAACATCTGTAATCCTCGCAAATGAGCCGATAGATGTAACTGACGGGAGATATTTGCGGATTAGCTCTGCAATCGCAGTTAATTTGTCATAAGACAAAACAAAGGGGTTAGCTCCCGTCAAAAATACTCGGTCAATACGCCCGCTGTTCCAACCTTTTGTTGTTCTTTTAACCTCCCGTAAATCTCTCTCAATATCCTCCAGAGGGGACATTTTGAATTTGAACGGCAAATCATTATACAAGGTACAAAACTTGCATTTATGATGCGTACAGCCTGCCGTTACTTCTAACAAAAGTGATGCCGCTTCATACGGCGGTCGCCAAATTGTTCCTGTGTAGTGCATAAACACATCTCCTTTTCTGTAGTCTATACTAATTATACTTTCGTACAATGATTTTACAAGTACTATACTTTTTTATAGTACCCATATTGAAAGGGTACATTGATTTTTGAGAAAAGGTGTGTTATACTGTCTTTGAAAGGAGTGGCAGGAATGAAAAAAAGTACATTGGCTGTTGAACGCTGCAAAACAGTTTCTACCATACAAAAAATCTTGGGCGGTAAATGGAAAATTGAAATCATCTATTACATCGCCTTTCGGGATATACACCGCTTTGGAGAGCTTCGCAGGCATATCGGTGACATTACGGAATCAAGCCTGACAAAGCAGCTTCGGGAACTGGAAGCCGACGGCTTCATTACCCGTTATGACTATAAAGAAGTACCTCCCCGTGTGGAGTATAACCTTACTGACTTAGGCAAAAGTTTCATTCCCGTTTTTGAACATATGAAACAATGGGGAGATGAAAACCTCAATGTATAAACAAAATTCCGTATAACCGCAAGCTATACGATGTTTTCTTAAAAAGCAAAGAACCGATGCACTGTGAGTTTATCTCTCACAAGGTCATCGGTTCTTTATGTTTCATGGGGTATTAGGGGCAAAAGCCCCTAATAAGCGAATTTGGATAACCAAATTCAGTGCTTGGTAAGACATAATGATTTTTTGCACACATAGAAAATTTATCTATAATGATAAAAAGCCGAGTGATTTTCACTACACAAAAATCACTCGGCTATATGTAAAATTATAATGTTGATGCAGAATTAATTATTATCGCTTCAGAAATGTATCTCATTAATGGAATTTCCATTAACAATTCTTGGCTATTATCAAAAGGTTTATATATACCTCGTTCGTTTGCTCGACCTTCGTTAGATTTACTGTGTACTAAAGCATTTCGTGTTTTATATATTCTGGCTGATAACTTTTTATAGAGCTTTTCATTTGAAATATCCCTTAAATCGATAGTGTCGCCTTTTGAAAAGCTGACTTCTGATGTTTTATAATAATCGACAATAGAACTATTGAATTCAGTCAAATCATTTATTAACTCTGAAATATCAACAAACTTTTTTAGAGTTAGTTCTAATGCTTCCAATTCAGAACCTTGAAATTCCTCTTTGCTTTGTCGTGTTTTCTTTTTAATTAGATCCACGATTTTAACGATATCTTTTGTTCTTTTTGAGGAGAAGCCAGGATGTTGAATAATATATTGTACACTTTTAAAAATATCCTCATTATAAACTTCTTCATAAAAGTGTTCCATTATATGATAAAAACCTATAAACTTTACAAAAGGGTCTTCTGAAGCCAATGCCATATAGTATTGTTCAACCAACTCTTCTTTATATGAAAGTTGCGGTGCCATAAGTTCCGCAACATTGTGGATTCTTCTTTTATTAAGGGGAGTTCTTTGTGGAAATAAATCATCAATTTCGGTTACAGCTTTAAAAACAAAATCAAAATTGTATGCAATATTAAATAGAAATGATTTTGCGTATCTTTGTAATTGCTCTCTGCTTTTAGCCGAATTTGATTCAATGTAAACTGCGAGCGGTAATCGAGTTATCATTTGTATTAAACTAAACAAATCTTTTTTAGATAAAGTCTCACATTTCCTGTCAAAAACAGAAGATGGAAATCTCATAAAAACTCTTTTAGTAATATCGTAGTCTTTAACAATATACCAAATCAGTTCTTCTGATACTTCGCAAAAAGAATACGAGATATTTGCATCTTCATCTCTAACTGTTAATTCTGACAATTTATCTTCAAAGCCCATCGAAAAAAGTCTTCTTGAATCAATATCTGGTAAATCAACAATTGATTCATAGGTATTTCCATCGCATATTGAATAACGTTTAAAATCGTAATGCTCTGCATTTTGTTTTAACTGATTAAAATCTTCTATTGTATATTGGTATTCTTGAGCTGCAATCGTATATATAATTTTGTTGTCATCATAGCCAAACAACAGCTTTCTTTTCCAAGGTTTTAAAATTTCAGAAATTTTCTGACAAAATTCAACCCAATCCACAATGATTCCTCTCCTTTGTTTATAATTTATTTCATTGTATCATATTTCTATGAATTTTTCTACCTCGCAGCTAACTAAAACGGCATCAGCTTCACACCAATGCCGTTATGTTTTATTGATATATTAGTTCATTTAAGATAAATTCTTCCGCTTGCTGCTGAATACAATTCATTTTTCTAACCCATTCCATAGGACTGGCAACCTTCAGCTGTTCAGTAATACCCTGTGTTGTTTTTAACTGTTTTACAACCTGACAAAGACGGTCCTGTGCTTGCTTGTCAATATCGGCAAGATATTGATTGAGTTTTCCGCTTGTTAGCAGATTGATATAAGTCAATTTGCAGTGCTCCAGTAAGTATCTCAAATGCCGTTGCCCATAAATTCCGATTTCAAAATTATCCGTGCTTGGCATTTCGAGATTAGGAATTAAATAATCTCTGCATTTGCGGTATGTACCGCCGAATTGTTCAAATAATGATTTCATTGTAGTTTCCTCCAGTATATTTAATTATTCCTACAAATTCATCATATCCAACCGTCTTTACAAATTCTTTAAAATGTCGGAAGGGACACTTCTTTATGTGAAGTGTCCCTTCTGCGCATACCGTCTTTTCATCCATCTCTATTCCTCTTGTTTTTTCCCAAAGCTACTGACTTTGACAGGCACAAAGCCTTCTTCCACGGCCAGAAGGTCCGATGCCATCATAAAGGTTCGTTCGCCGGGCAGCACCGGCTGCTGGCAGGTTCGAAGTCCCATCAAAATGCCCGGCTCTTTATTGTGATTCTGATAAGCGAAGTGAAGCCACTGCGCCAGTCCGCTTATCTTGATGAGTTTTTTGCGTATTCCTCACTGCTGATTTCCTCCATTTTAATTTGTACTACTATCACACTTATAATCCTGCGCCTCCTGTTGCTGGCGTATTGGCAAACTGTCCCCTGAATGCTGCGTTAAATACGCCTGCGATTTCTTCGCTGATAGCTTCCTTGTTCTCTCGAATGGTTTCGACCAGGGACTGTCCATCCTTCGCCTCAATTTTGATTTCTACACCGCCGACTTCTACTGCAATCGGCATGCTGCTGCCGCCTCCGCTAAGACCTCCGATACTGCCGCCTACGATACCGCCTGCCGCGAAGCCCTTTGGTGAAAAGCCCGGCGCCTGCAGATAGCTGCCCACCTGGTTGAACAGCTCCATCGCTCTCTTTCTTCTGTGTCTGCCCAGAGGAATAATGGCCTCCGGCGTTCCTTCTTCCGCCACGGTAATCAGCTGCGCACCGCCGTGAACATAACCGCCGTCAGCAAAAGCTGGAGCGATAATGCCGCCGCGATAGGCTTCACGAGGGTGATTCGCCCATCCTTTGCGAGAATCAGAAAAACTCTTATTCCCATAAATTTGTGCATCCACTTTTACCCATAAAGACTTTGGAATTCCAAAATCTTCTGCCGTCACCTGAATCTGATTTCTAATGCTCTTTTGACCAAATACTTCTACATCCATTGGGGCATTTAATACAGAATAGTCTGGTACATAGGCTCCACCATATATCGGCTCAGTTCCTGTCCCCGTATTAAAAGAACTTTGAACTTGATCTGCTACTGCCTTAAATTCACTGACAAGTGTAGCGGGTGCTGCAATTATATTTCCAACCATTTCAGACTCTAATGGTGATCTTCCATCATCTGCATATTTGCTTGCTGATTTTTCATCAAAAGCATGCTTATCTGCGATTTTATCATCAGCAAATATACCGCCGATTTTTCCAAACAGATATCCAAGACCTCCACCTAAAGCAGTCCCTACTCCGGGTAAAATCATGCTACCGATAATTGCTCCCGCAGTAGTTCCACCAAAAGAAAAGCCACCATTAACTATATCATGAATTCTATCATAATCATTTTCACTGGTAATTCCATCATAAAGGGTTGTTGCGCCGTCTACAAGTCCGTAAGCCGTGAGCATTGCTCCTCCTGTCGTTGCAAGACCAAGACCAGCCGAAAGGGTTCCGGCTTCCGCTGCCGCAGGAATATTACTGATGGCAGTTGATGCAGCTTGCCCGATTCTGGTAGTTGCCATACGCTCCATTCCTTTTGTCAATAATTTACTCTTTCCCATCAGCTGTGTTGACTTTTCGACTAGATTTGGTAACTGTCCTGTTGCGGCTTCTCCATAGGCTTTCACTGGTTTAAATTCTTTAAGATTCTTAAATGCACTAAAAATATTGACTGTATTTGCAAAACTTCTCAGGCCTTCATACGTAGTTCCCAGAGGTTCTTTCTGAAATCTTTGTTCTAAACTCTGTGGCTGCTGATATCCGGGTAACATCCTACCTCCACCTTTCACCGTCGGCAATTGAAGCTGTATTCCCAGCGACCATTTGGTCATAAGCCGATTCAACCTTTCCTCTAATCCCTGTATCGTATCAATCGCTTCTCCTGTATTTGCTATAATTTTGATCTGATATGGGGTTTGTGTCAGCTTTATTACCCGCTCCTCAATCTTTGTAATCACATTGCTTACCTTATCATTCACATACATTTCAAAACAGCAGCTTACGTTCGCATACTTTTGCATGCGGTTTTCAGTTTGCTTCAAATACTCCAATCCCTGATTACTTAAGTTTTTTAACTGCGTCAATCTTTTATCCATCTGCTTCTCAATCTGCTCCAGATTCTTCATTGACTTTTCATCATAACATGCAATTACATATTTTTTTTGCCATGATAACCTCCTTTTTAACAAAACAAAAAACACCTCTGCAGGTGTCTTTTATGTTCCTAGCTTTTTACTATTTTATAGTGCAAGTACAAGTAAATATACCATGCTTCCTATCGTAAGTACTGTTGTTGCCAAAGCAATCCACATTGCAATATCGCCCCAAATTTTCAATATTTTATATTTTTTGTCCAATTTATCTAATTGCTCTTTTTCAATCTTCCACATAATTCTCTCCCTTGCTTTCAAGAAAAACATCCACCACGCATGATTTTATTGTCGAGTGTTCTATGGAAGTTCATCTACAATTCCATAATGATAAAGTATTAAATGTATGAAAATTATAGCAACTGGTAGCTGTATTATCGCCCCTACCGTAAACGTCACCGCTCTAATCACAATCGCTTTTTTATCATTGCTCTGCACTGCCTTATCGAACTTTTTCTCATAGGTATAGGTCGGTTCTTCCGGAATGTCTTCAAAATAGTCCGTACATGTCTCCGCGGGGTTTAGCAACCTATCTTTTTGCGCTTGAAATTCCGCCTGCGTCATAACTCCCTCATCAGTCAATTTCTTCAGCTTTGCGAGTTCATCCGCTACACTTCCGGAAAAGTTTGCGCCTTGCGTTTGCTCTTGATTCTTCTGCTGAATGATCGGTATAATTTCTGCCAGTCCCTTCTGAACACCAACCGCATCACCCTTCAACACCTCTACATTCGGCTCCCACTTTGTCGCATCAATTACAACACTTTGCCCTGCCGCCGTAACATTATGAAGATCTTTATAGTCAATCGACCTGACGATTTCTCCTGTCAAACGCTTCTGCCCTATAATCAACCTTCTATTGGTAAATACATATGCAAAATTACCGTCTGTCATCATTCTAACATTATTCTGCAGCCCCTGAAAGCAGAATACCGCATACTCATCCGGCTGCAAATGTTTTGCCACAAGATAAAAGTGAGCTTTTTCATAAAACAAATCATTTGCAAAGCAAAACTGCCACATTTCTTCTGCCGTCCGCATTTTTCTCATCTCACTCACCGCTCCTTTCCCACGTCTGTACCAATATCAGTCTTTCGCTATGCCTATTATATCATACTTTTCTAGATCTTTTGCATATAAATAGGTTAAAACATTTCTAAAACTTCTTTCTAACGCAAAAAGACGGCGACCCCTTCTGCGCATACCGTCTTTTCATCCATCTCTATTCCTCTTGTTTTTTCCCAAAGCTACTGACTTTGACAGGCACAAAGCCTTCTTCCACGGCCAGAAGGTCCGATGCCATCATAAAGGTTCGTTCGCCGGGCAGCACCGGCTGCTGGCAGGTTCGAAGTCCCATCAGAATGCCCGGCTCTTTATTGTGATTCTGATAAGCGAAGTGAAGCCACTGCGCCAGTCCGCTTATCTTGATGAGTTTTTTACGTATTCCTCTTCACTGAGTTCTTCTTCGCCATCCGCAACATTACTAATATTGATAATCAAGTCAACCAACTGATTTTTTTCACCAGCCATCAAAAGAGAATTGATAGATTCTACCGGTTTCAAATGCCCTAATTTTTTCAGGACTGATGGATTTCCCCAAATTTTTTCTCTATCATCCTCTATAGTCCCTAAATAAATAAGCCATGAGTTAAATAAGTTGGTATCCATTTCTCCTCTAATTCTTGGTAGTTTTTTCCCTTGCGGATTCTCATAATACTTAGACGCTTTTTTCGAAGCGAAAGAAATATCTTCCTCAGAAACCGGATGCACATGCACAGTAAAGTACAGCTTTCCCTTTCTCCGGATTTCTACCTCTTTCACCATTTCAGGCGCTTGCTGATACTCTGCCGCTTCTAAAAGCGAGCGCACCAGGTCGTACTCGTCCTCCTTCTCAATCCTCTCCGCTGCCTTCGCGGGAATTTCTGGATCATCGACCGGTGTAATATATGCGCTTCTCATCGTCTCCTGTGTGTTATTTTCCATCTTTCTTTTTTTCCTTTCGTATATTTTCCTAGCGGAAGACGGATGCCGCGCCGGCAGCCGCCCTCCCGCATATAGCCAATTAAGCCTCGATTATTCGCCCTTGATCCACTCTGGCGTGGAATTGATTCTGTAAGACTGATTTCTCTTGATGATTTCACCCGGCGTCAACGTCATCAAATCAAATTCTCCATCCGGAATACAGTCCTCGATCGTAAGCTTCTGCTGCGTTCCGTCCGGCTTGTTGGCGCTGGCTCTAAATGTGAAGCTGATGTTTTTGCCACTCTTTGCAGCCTCCAGCAGCGGCTCCATAATCAGATCGTCTCTAACCACCGCCTCTGTAAAGGTCAGCGTATAGGATACGTCTGCAGGCACACTGAACTTCTGGTAAGAGCCTACCGGCTGATAATCCAGATTCGTATAATTTGCTTTAACAGAATAAGTGTCAATTTCCAAAAGCTCCTCTGAAACGCCGTTCACATCAATAAACAGCTTTCCGTCCTTACCGGTCATAAGATTTTTTACAAGTGTTTTCTGATTCAACATATTTCTCCCCTTTCGTAATTTCCCATAAATTTTTATGCAGTCTGCACATTGCTGAATCTATAGTGCAGATAGATTTTTTCCAGCGTGTCGATATCATCCGCTTCCACGATAAACCACGCACTGTCACTGGTCAGCGGATTAGACCCGTCCAGTGTAAAGCTGCCGCCCGGCATGATTTTCTTCTCGCCTGCCATGTCGTTGAGAAGGCGCATACCGCTCTGCAGTACGTCAGCAATGCCGTCGCTGTCGCAGCTGACCTTTCCAATTTTTTTTCCATCATGACATGAAGCCTGCGCATCAGTTCATTTCTAACCTTGGTTCGCTTCAGCTTCTTCCAGCCCGCGTCCTGACTTTCATCAAGATCTACCAGTGTCGTTACGCCGGAGTCAAACCAGACCTGGCCGTCCGCGCTTCTGGAAAGCAACACAAGACCGTTCCTGATAGCCTCCTCATACTGTGCGCTGGTAAAACGCTCTGTCACATCCCCCGTGCCTCTCAGGCTTTTATGTACGATGCTCTGATTCGCCGGCGTCGCGGCAACCGCGCCTGCCAGATGGGCCGCCGCGAAAATCGCTGGCGCCGCGATACCAGTCAGATCGGTGTAAGTATTGCCGATCATGGCAATCTGTCCGTGATTCTTTGCCGCCGATTCTGCCATCCTGTCCGTCAACGGCTTCGTCATATTCGCGCTCATGACCGCAATAGGGAATTTACCGGTTTTCACCACCTCCTCCACATAAGCCGCCAAGACGTTCTGCACGCCTTCAGCGTTAGTATCGCAGCAGAGGACATTATAGTAGTACGGTTCCAAAGCCTGAAAGGCCTCCAGATAATCGTCCGCGGTCACACTTCCATCCGCGCCGCCGCTGAGAGCCGTTTCAAATTCCTCTACTGCGCCGGTCTTACCCTGCTCTGCTGTCACATACGCGCTTGCTTTCAGCGCCTCTGCCAGCGCTGCCGCTTCACCTGTACCGCCCGCAGTGAAAGTATAGACTTCCTTTACTTTACCGTCTACGATAATCAAGCATTGCTTCTGCTTCCCGCCAGGCAGCGCCAGTACCTTTACCTTAATCGGACGGCTGCCCTCATACTTTGCGGTAAGAACCACGTTATCCCCCTGCGTCAGGGAAGCCTTCGCGCCGCCCGTACCTGCTCTGTACATATAAATTGTATTTACACCCTCGGCAAACATGATTTCTGCCATGGCTGTACCGTCGCAGTCTCCGTAAGCTTCAGCCACTTCAGCCGCGCTGCTGAATGCGCGCGCCTGACCGCAAGGCCCCCATGACGCCTTTACAGCCAACGCGACAATTCCGTCAACCGCGCCGGCTTCCTTTTCTCCCCGGTTTGAATAGCGATAATACACATCCGGCCTTACTTTCATTTCTCCCTCTCTAAAAATCTGTGCCATTTACTTTACCTCCTTTTGTTTAAATGCCGCAATTACCTTTCTTGCTTCTTCCTCTGTATACGTCGCCTGTCCCGCTGTCAAAAGCGCGGCCCTTACCATTGCCGGGCTGCTTTCGAATACCTCCGCGGCCTCTGCCAGCTGGTCCACGGTATATACATTCTTACTGTTTTTGTGTCTCATTCTCTACTCCCTTTCTCTCATCGCCACTGATACATGCTGCAGCTTTTCACCGGCGTTATTCACAGCGATTACCGGATATACCGCTTCCAAGGCAAGCTGACCCGCCTGCACCGGATCGCGCGACAGATCCAGCCCCTGCATATCGCCAATGATAACGAAACCATCCTCATTCTCCACACGGCCTTCCGCAAGCAGCGCGCGCTCAATCAAAAGCGCCATAGCATCCGCTTCAGCGCCACGGCCGGGAATCACAATGTGACAGTGCACCAGCGCGCTGCGCCACATAACGCCTTTACCGCCGGTAAGGCTCTCACACTTCCCCGTTTTCACAAGACGCCAGTAGACCGCCGGTTTCTGCTCCGTAGGACGAAACGCCTGCGGCAGCGAACCATCACCCGGGTCAATCAAATAGATCGGCCTGCCAATCACCTCCGGCAGATGCCCTTTGCTCCAAACACCCAACAGCGCCGCCGGACTTTCCGGCAAAACCCCCTGGTCAGGGTATTCAATAAGCGCAAAAGTTATGACTGTCCGCCTCGTCATTTCATCGCGGGCTGCCGCCTCGCTTACACCCGCCCATCGCGCCGACACAACACGCCCCCCGCCGTTGAAGAACCAGCCGTCCAGTCTTTCCCTCACCGCGTCCATCAAAGGGTATCCGTCGCGGCTGTCTCTATCTGTCGCCACTTCTACGGTAAGCGTGCTTTTGCCCTCTCACTGAAAATCCTCCCGCATATTCAGCCGCAGAAGCAGTTGACTGTAATGGTTCTGACTTTCCCAACCGGCGTCTGTATTTTCCGGGGCAAGGTTCTGAAAAATCGCCGCCTTGCCATCGTACCGCGCGAGATATGCCGTCAGCTCTGTACTGTTCTGCAAATGCTCCAGTATCGTGTCTGTTATCATAGTTCCCTCCTTTCCCGTGAATGTCTTCCCTTCACTGTACACATCTTAACACGGTTCCGGGGTACGGATGCACAGTCTTCTGGCTTTACACCAGATCCAGTTCATCTGCCACCAGCTTGATAAAATCTCCCTGCCAGCTTCCCGCCGCGTTGCGGTGGCATGGGATTCTCATGGCCGCCCCTTCTATGGTGTGGGATTGCTTCCAATAAACTAAATCGATAATCTTCAGACGCTCATCCGCGTTGTCCGGGTGCTTCAGCCTCGTCTTCAGAATTGCGTTAGTAACAGCGTCATACTTTCGCTGTTTCTTCGGCGGCAGATCGTGAATAACACAATCCTGCGTCGGATTGCCTATTTTTCCGCCGCCTCCTCCCGCCTCAAAAGAAATGCTCATCCTCTGCTCCAACGGTTTCTTCATCTCCTTTTCTAACTGCGGATATTCCCTGATAATCGACTTCACATACGACCAGTACGGTTCCTTCGCCTTTCCCATTGTTGTAACCTCCTTTTGATATTTCTTGCATTTTTCGCAAGTATCGTGATAAAAAAATTAATTTCTGCGGATAGCTTGCGTTTTATGCAAGTGTTTGTGTGTCTTCACCTTAGCATAAGAACATACGTTTGTCAATAGGGTTTTTGAAATTTTTTTGCATAAAATGCAAGATTTTGCGGTTGCAATAGGCGAACATATGTGCTAAAATTTTTTCAGGAGGTGGCTCATGAGTCTTTCGAATACCTTAAAAGAACTCCGCAAAGCCCGCGGGTATACTTTGCTGGATATCGCCAAAAAAATGAACGTATCAGAAGCGACTGTTCAGCGCTGGGAGTCCGGCAATATCAAAAATATGAAGTACGACAACATCGTCAAGCTGGCCCGGCTTCTCAATGTGCATCCTGCTGCCCTGATGGGATGGCAGGAAGATACGCCGCAGGAGGTACATACCATTGCAGCGCACCATGACGGACTCGACTGGACAGAAGAAGAACTGGATGAAATAGAAGAATTTAAAAGATACGTTCTTTCTAAACGCAAGAATAATACCTGATACTACCTGCAAAAAGAGGTGATTTAGATGAGCAAATATGAAGACCTGTTGATGGAATATGAGGATAAGCTTCTCATAGAGGAACGCAACATGAAGAACGAAGGCCTCTATGGCGACAACGTAGCCTGGATTAACAAGAATCTTCCTTCACGGCGCAAAACCTGTATTCTGGCAGAGGAAATCGGCCATTATGAAACCTCCGTCGGCGATATCCTCGACCAACATAGTCTGGACAGCGCTAAACAGGAGCGCGCTGCCAGAGGCTGGGCCTTTAACAAGCTGATCCCTCTTGACGATATAAAAGACGCCTATCGAAAAGGATATCGCGAATACTACGAAATGGCTGAATTTCTCGATATTGACGAGGAATTCCTCAGAGATTCTGTCGCTTACTACGAATCAAAGTACGGCGACCTCTGGCAAGAAGAAAAAGAAGCGCGCCTTATCGACGCGCTTATGAGAGGACGTACTACCGGATAGACAATGGACTACGAATATATAAAGGTTATCTTGATGGATCTGCCTGTGAAAATTGACGGCCAAACCATATATTGCGGGAACGATACTTACATCATTCTGATTAACGCCCGGCTTAATAACGAAAGGCAACGTCAAATCTATGACAGAGAGGTCCAATACATCAACGATGGAAAACTGAATATGATGCTGCGCGCCGAAGATCTGCAGCAAAACGATTTCGCGTGCTGACAGAAGGCCTCCGGAAAATTTCCCGGAGGCCTTCTCATTTTTTTAATATACTGTTTGGGGTCAACGCTGTCCTTCAATACAGCAACTACATCCGTAACCGAAAAATACCATTCTTCCTATTCCTCGTCCCAAGTAGTGTGGATTTTTCTATCCTCAAATAGTTGAATCTTATCACTTTCCCTGATAATGGTTCATCAAGCAAATAGATTATAATCTGCTTGCTCCGAGGTTTTAACAATATTAGTAAAGCATATTTTTTAAAAACTGAAAAATAAAAAAGCTGAAAGCTTGAAATTTTCCAGGCTTTCAGTCTTGTTACTGGTATCCCCGGCGGGAATCGAACCCACAACTATGCTTTAGGAGTATGGCATGTCAACTGATTCAACATACTGTACCATAACTTCCAATTCGCAAAAAACCTTGAAACCACGGGCTTTTTCGGACGTTCCTACTACGCAAAAGTGCTACCGCATACCACGCGGTTTTTGCTAATTCTGAACCGTCCAATTAGCAAGCTATTAGCAAATCCCTTGGGCTGGCCGGGGAACCATTCTCCCTGTTTAAGTTCATAGACTGCCGTCATTATATCTTTGGAATGGCACTGTGTCAAGCACGGAAATCTACTTGAACAGTCTGAAAATATATTTTAATAGTCTATCCCTAACGCCATAGGCATTCAAAATCCTATGGCGTTTTATTATACCCATTTTTACAAAGAAAGGAGCCACACATGGAACTGAACGAAATGGAAAAAAAGATGCTCTTTCAGGTCGAAGGAGACTGTCAGGCAAAGATTCTGAATGAGCTTTACATGACCGTGCGCTACTCAAACAATTCCGAACTGCGGGAGACAGCGGAAAGCCTTATGGCAAAGGTGCGTGTCCTGTCGGATCGTGAGTGCATGGATTTGGTGCGGGACATTCAGAAAAATTACCGGCTGCCCCACCCGCCCCGAACCATTGGGGAAAGGATCGCCGAGGCCAGGCAGCAGTCCGGCGCAGAGAAATTAAAGGGACATGACATTATGGGGCTGGAACGGTTTGACCCGGAGGTAAAGCACATGATCGTCTTTGATGTGCTGTCCTATGATTCCCCTGTTGGGGATAAGGGCGATAAGATGCGCCTGTTTCTTACGGAGGCCGGCTATCAGAAATTCTTAGCGAGCCAGGAACGGGGCGAAGTCAAACTGAAAAACCATGCGAAGGTCTCAGGCGGACATCTCCATTATGACCGCAGGGACCGCGCTTTGTAACGGAATAACCGAAGAAAGGAGGCTGTGAAATGGCTGTATTCCGTGTAGAGAAAACGAAGGACTTTACGGTTATGAGCAATCACCACTTGCGCAATACGGAACTGTCCTTAAAGGCGAAGGGGCTTCTTTCCCTTATGCTGTCGCTGCCGGAAGATTGGGATTATACCACAAAGGGGCTGGCCCACATTTGCAGGGATGGCGTGGATTCCATTACCACCGCCCTGAAGGAGCTGGAACGGCACGGGTATCTCACCAGGCAGCGCCTCCGCTATGAAAACGGACAGCTCGGCGATATTGAGTACACGATACATGAAAAGCCTGTAACCGGCGTAAAACAAGGTGTTTCACCTAAACGGGAAAATCCAAGACAGGTAAATCCAAGACAGGCAAAACCTGAACAGGCGGAACCTGAACAGGAAAATCCCGCACAATTAAATACTAATCCACAAAGAACTAAAAAATCAAAAACGGATATATCAAGGACACATCAATCAATCTATCCGGCAGGGCGTCAAGATGGGATTGATAGGATGGATATGGCAGAGGCATACCGTGAAATTATCAAAGAGAATGTTGAGTATGACTTTCTGGTTCCCCGCTATGGGAGGAAACGCATGGACGAGACTGTGGAGCTTATGCTGGAAACGGTGCTGTCAAGACGGCCATATATCCGCATTGCCGGAGATGACTTCCCACGGGAGGTTGTCAGGAGCCGGTTCTTAAAGATCAATTCCGGCCACTTGGAGTATGTTTTTGACTGTATCGACAAGAACGTTACGAAGGTCAACAATATCAAGGCTTATCTGCTGGCGGCGCTGTATAACGCCCCGGCAACGATGGATAGCTATTACCGTGCGGAGGTCAACCATGACCTGTACGGCTGTTAGGCGCTTTCGGGCGTCTTTTTTCATATCATCACAGGAAGGAGGCGAAGCACGATGAAACGAAAATCTGTGCCGGCACCATGCCCGGTGTAACCAAAGAGCAGATTCAGACGGCACGGGAGGCAGACCTGTTCGCCTATCTGCAATCCCATGAGCCCGGCGTGCTCAAACGGGACGGTCCCAATTACCGGCACAAGGAGCATGACAGCCTGGTCTATGTGACCGGGAAACGGTACTGGTACTGGAACAGCCGGGGCCGGAGTATCAACGCCCTGGATTACCTGATCCAGATTCGGGGCTATGGTCTGGTGGATGCGGTTCAAACACTGGCAGGCGGAGAAATCCGGCAGATGCCGGCTTACCAAAGCGCGTCAACAAAGCAGGCGCGGAAAGAGCCGGAAAAGAAACCGTTTACGCTGCCTTGGGCCAGACGGTGCGCTACCGCCGCAGTCTCGTATTTACAGCGGCGCGGGATCAGCTCGAATGTGATCAGCCGGTGTTTTCGGAACGGGCTTTTCTATGAAGCCCGGTATCATGGCGAACCGGTCTGTGTGTTTGTCGGTAAGGACAACGCGGGGAAAGCGAAGTTTGCCTGTATGCGCAGTATCACCGGCAATCTCAGAAAGGATGTTTACGGCAGCGACAAAGAATTTAGCTTCTGCTACCCGCCGCGGAATCCGGGCAGCCGCCATGTGGCCGTTTTTGAGGCCCCCATTGATGCCCTTTCCCATGCCACGCTGCAAGAGCTTGAAGGCTGGAAATGGGATGGCTACCGCTTATCCCTGGGAGGCACTTCCCATGTGGCGCTGACCGCATTTCTGGAACGCCACCCGGAAATAAAGCGTGTCACGCTTTACATGGACAATGATTTTGGCGGCCTTACCAATGCCCGGAAAATCAAAGCCATGCTCCATGAGGATCAGCGTTTTAAGCATATCCGGGTAGGCATCAACCCGCCCCGCGTCGGAAAGGACTATAACGAAAAGCTGCTATATACCAGGGAACAGATCAGGGACCGCCAACTACAATGCCGCCAGAAACAGGCGGCAGTTTCAATTTAAGGGGGATTTTGGTATGAATGAAGCACAGCAGATTTGCTTTACGGACAGCGCGGGAAGGGCGCTGTTTTCGATTCCTGATAATGGCCTTCTCTGTCTGCACTATGGGAATGGAGACCGGCATTTTTCTCTTTGCCGGCGTCTGGATCAGACCCATGCGGAGATTGACGGCGTGAGATATTCCCTTCGGGAATTTTCCCGGAGGATGGAACACAACAAAATCAGTTTTGCCCCGGCTTAACAGCGGGGTCAGAATAACAGGAGGTTTTCACTATGACGAAAACAGAAAATACCGCTTTGCAGATGATCGCCGAGGCCGCCCGGTGCCCGGAATATGGCCCCGATATGGTTAAGGCTCTGATGAAAAAATTGGATATGAACGAAAAGGGCTTTGCGCTTCTGATGAACGTTACGCCCTCCACTGTCCGGCTCTGGACCAGCGGCGCCGTTCAGCCCAGCGGTACGGCAAAACGCCTGATGCAGATTTATGAGACCGGGCCGGAAATTGTGAGCAAGATTGCCGGCGTACAACACCCGGCAGATGGGAGGAACTTGATTGAACAATGAACCGCTTCCGCAGATTCATTTGATCCGCGACACGGACCTTATTACATTTGCTTATGAGCTCCATATCTTTGCGGGCGACTTCCTGCGGGAATCAGAATTTAATATCCATTCCCTGGTGACAAATACCAGGGTGGATTCGGTTGCCATTATGGGGAAAAACCACATGTGGCTGTCGGATGCCCTGCACGCCTACTGTTCCACGGCAGACCTCCACCAGATGATCTTTACAACGGAATATATCGGGGCAAGGGCTTTCCTGTTCCACACGGACCGGAAAGAGGATGGCCGCCTGTACGGTGATGTTATGATGCTGGACTTAGATACGCTGCGCCAGGACGTGAAAAGAAATACCCTCTCCCCTTATGGTGTTGACGTATATCGCCCAAATGGACGCATGGAAACAGTCAGCCTTGAAAAATGGCACTCTATGGAGCTCTACGAAAAAGACGCCTTGAAAAGCTGGGGGTTCTGCTACAGGCCGGAGCAGGTCACAGAATGGCAGCACCACTATTCCGGCATGTTCAGCCAGTGGAAGGAGCAGGCGTTTTCCTACATGGCTCAGGATTTGGAGGAACTTCTGAACATCGGCTATATGGAGGCGGCACAGAATCCCGATACAGACATGTACCGCATACCGCTGGGGACGGCCCGGCAGATGCTTCTTTATGATGAAGCGCCGGTTTACCGGCTTCTCCCTTCCGGCCCGGAAAAGATACCCCCTATTGCGGCGGTCCGGGCAGGCTTATGGTATGAGAATTATCGGGAATTTGCCGTTACCCCGGAGGATTTGGGTGCGGTAGATGCCCTGGTACGCAGGGAAACGGACCGGCTCGCAGGAAACCGCCCGAAACTTCATCAATCAGAGAAAAACCGTTCCACGCCGGAACGGTAAATTTTTGCACAGACTGGAGGTGATAACGTTTGGCAGAAAATTTACAGCATGAGGATTTTGGGGAAAAGATCGGAGGCGCGAAAAAAGACCTCTGGAAAGACCGCGGCCTATATGTGGATGACCTGGGCGGCATGAATGAGCGGGAGGCAGAGAAATTCGTCAAGAAGGATAATGTCTGGAGGAAACCGGACTATCAGGCCATGCTTGACGATGGCGTTCCCCTCGGTGTTGTCTACTTCATCAAAAAAGCGCGGGACAGCCTGGGGGCTTCTCCCCAGTACCGGTACAGTGACAAGACCCCGGAGCTTAAGCGTGCCAGACAGGAGGAATATATTGAGACCGTCCGGCAGCTACAGGCCGTGATTGAGGATGTGCGCACACTGGATGACGCCATGCAAGCCTATGACCGCTTTCTGATACAGAATGGATATGTGGAGCAGGTGCAGGGCTGGGCCAGCGGAACCCATTACCGCGCTACGAAGAAAGCTCTGGATAACCCGGTCATTACCAATAAGCTGGTGCAGACCTTACATATCCGCTCGGCTTCCCACTTTGACCGGGATTTTACGCAGAAGGCGCAGCAGGAACAGTTTGGCGTTTCCAAAGACCAGAAGGTGCCAAAGGGCTACGCGATCCACTTCAATGACGGAAAAAACACCTATTCCAGAAATAACGACTGGAAACCCGGCACTTATTATGTGACGAAGGGCTATTCCATTTTGCAGACAAACTTTGAATCCCGTGAGGCAGCCCTGAAATGGGTACAGGATTTTGCCCGGCAGCGGAGCAAAGGCGGGAAGGTCCGGTTTACCCCTCCGCAGCTTGCGCATGTGAGAAGGACCGGGCCGGACTACCGGAGCGGCCAGAAGATCACCGGGCAGCATTATCTTGATACTTTCGGCTTCCGGGGCGGCGAGTTTGGAAACTGGATGAACCAGAATGACCGGCAGGCGTCCCTGAACATGGGGTTTGAAGCACTGAAAGACCTGGCGGCTGCTTTACAGATCAGCGACCAGGATATTGCCTTTGGTGGCACGCTTGCTATCGCTTTCGGTGCCAGAGGCAGCGGCAACGCCGCGGCCCATTATGAACCGCTCCGCAAGGTCATCAACCTTACGAAGATGCACGGTGCCGGTTCCCTGGCGCATGAATGGTGGCACGGCTTTGACGATTATCTGGGGGCAAAGATGGGCGCAAAAGGGATGCTCTCAGAGCAGCCCCGCCTTTACCCATTGTTTCAAAAGCTCGTTAATACCATGAAGTACAAACCGGAGACGCCGGAACAGGCGACAAAACGCACCGAGGCACAGAATAGCCGGACAAAGAAAAACGCGGCAAGCTGGCTGGATTCGGCGGTGCTTGGCTCCTTGAAACGGCATGGGGATGAAAGAACACTGGAACAGTATGCAGCATTAAAGGACGCATTTCTGTCCGGGGAAGTCGGTTCCGTGGATAAGATCAGCGCCTTAAAGAAATCCGTCAGCGGCCATGTGATCCCAAAAAGTGAGCGTGACCGTCTGGAAATGTTTGAGCGGATGCTTCACGGGATGCAGGAGCAGGAAACCCCGCAGATCGGGCGGACAGAGACCGACTACTACCGCAATTCTGTGCGGATGGGAAAGGAATGTGAAAAAGACGGCGGTTATTGGGACAGCAACACAGAAATGACAGCCAGGGCTTTTGCTTGTTATATCAAGGATAAGCTGCCCTATGCCTCTGATTATCTGGCCGGTCATGCGGATTGCGCGGTGGCTCTTGTTATGAATAAATCCGGGGAAACAGAGGTTTTGAAAGCCTATCCCCAGGGTGAGGAACGCAGAGCGATCAACGCGGTGTTTGACGAGATCGTGGCGAATTTGAAATTACAGCACACCCTTACCCATGCGGAAACAACGCTGCCTCTTGCGGTGCAGGCTGTACCGTTGGCTGAAAATGAGCAAATTTCGATCTTTACGATGGAACGCCCTTCGGTGATCGGACAGCTTGCGGCGGCAAGGCCGGCAGAAAAAAGTACGCCGGCGCAGGCGGCTCCCAAGAAATCCCACGCGCCGGAAATTTAAGGAGGTGAAACATTGGAAGAAAACAAGGATTATGAGGTTTATCGTTTCGACTATCTGACAGAAGGCAGCGAACTTAAGCTGGACCACAGCGTCTATTGCAAGGATGTGGATATTTCTTCTCTGATTACGCAGAGCGCGGATGCACTGGAGGCATTGCGTCAGGACAGTATGGACGGCGAGCAGAAATCTCTTGCAATCGTGCAGGCGGCGGCAAAACAATGGGAACAGCAGGCGGCAGAGACGCAGAAATTGAACCGTGCGCTGGAATATCTGCGGACCCCGGAGGTTGCGCATACCGGAAATGAATGGCGAAAAACCGGTAACTGGCGGGATGCCGAGGAAATCAGCAACCGTGTCTATAAGATGACTTGCAGCGTTTGGGAAGATACCAAATATGACCGGGAAACGAAACAAAGTGTTCCGGTTGCCTGGTATGTGACCTGGGATGTGTATGTGAATTCCCCGAAGCAGGGATATGGCGAGAAAATTGCTGGGCAGAACCAGAAGCGTTACACCGACAAGGCCGCCGCTATGAAATATCTGGAGGGGCGCAAGAAAGCCTACTCCCACCTGTTTACAGAAATCTCCCCGCAGATTCCGAAAGAATATGAACGCCACTTTACCGTCAATGGTGCCCTCCTTCCCGGTTATACCGTGGAGGGTCAGGAGCCGGTCAAGGCAGAGCACACCGCCGCCGAGGTTTCGGAGGGCGGTATTTCTTTGCCCGAAAAGACGGGAAAGCCTTCCGTGCTGGGGAAACTGGCGGCAGCAAAATCCCAGGAGAAAGCACCCGCTGCTCCTGCGGCAACAAAAAAGAAGGAGGATATGCAGTTATGAACGTGTTAATGGTGGAGCCTGGAAAAGTCCCCTATGCGGTGGATATTGGCGAAGGTCTGGAGGCATTGCAGGCCGCTGTCGGCGGGGACATTCAGGCTGTTTACCCTTACGATGACCCGGTTGCCCTGATCTGTAACGAAGAAGGCAAATATGTGGGGCTTCCCCTGAACCGTGCTCTCCGTGATGATGAGGGCAATATCTATGACATTATTGCAGGGAATTTCTTTCTCTGTGGACTTGGTGAAGAAAATTTCGCTGACCTTCCCGCAGACCTTATGGAGAAATACCGGCAGCAGTTTGAGCACCCGGAGCAGTTTGTCCGCATTGCCGGGAAAATCCTGGCGGTCAGGCAGCCGGTCCCTTCCTCTGAAGAACAGGAGGCACAGCGGGCGCAAATGGCCGCACAGGAGGCGCAGCGGGAAGAAATGCGGCTGGACGATTCCACGGACCTGGCCTTTGACCTGGATGTGTTCCTGCGGCAGTACAGTGGCGCTTATGCGGATATGCACCCCGATTTCTATGAGGAAAAAGAGCGCATGGCGGACGAACTCCTTTCCGGGCAGACCGGAAAGATACGCATGAGGATGGCAACCGTCATTCAGGAGGAATATCTGGACGGCGAGGCCGGGTCGCTGCTGGATCGCATTGCCGCCTATGAAAAGGAATACGGGATCAGCGCCTACTCCATTTACCAGCTTGATTTATCGGACAGCACCGACGACCTGCGCTTTATGTCTCTTGGCTGGCTGGAAAAGAAAGGGCTCCCGGTTGACAGGGATAATTACCAAATGGTCTATGCGGCAGAACTTTCGCCCGGCGAAACACTGGAAGATATTTATACCCGCTTTAACATCGACCACCCGGAGGATTTTAAGGGCCATTCCCTTTCTGTCTCTGATGTGGTAGTGCTCCACGAAAAGGGCAGCGACACCGCCTACTATGTAGACAGCATTGGATTTAAGGAGCTGCCAAATTTCTTTGGCGGCACCCGGCAGCCGGAGGCAAAGCGGGATGTGTCGCTGCGGGAGCAGCTTGACGACGCAAAGAAACAGGCGGCAAAAGCGGAACCTAAGACGCCGGAGAAAAAGAAAGAACCGGAAAGGAGCTGATGGCTTATGCTGATGGCAGAACAGGAACCCTATGCCTTAATGGTGCAGCCGGACGATATGCTGATTAGTCCCCGTGAGGTGGGTGATAACTTCGGGACAATGGTATGCTTCCACTCCCGCTATGCTCTGGGCGATCACCACAACTATGTTGACAAGGACGATTTTCTGCGGGAAATGTACTTAAACACCGTTGGCAACAATGAGCGCGGCATGGAACGCTATGAGCGCATGGTAAACATGGTCTGGAGCCGGAAAATGACCGACGACCACCCCGATCCCCGCGCCGTGGATGATGCCATGCTCCGGGTGATCTCTGAAAAATACATTGTGATGCCCCTGTACCTTCTGGATCACAGCGGCCTTGCCATGCAGACGACCAGCTTTCACGATCCCTGGGACAGCGGGCAGGTAGGCTGGGTGTATGTTTCCAAAGAGGATGCGCTGAAAGAATTCGGCGGGGAGAAAATGACCGGCTCCCTCCGAAAGAAAGCCGAGGATTTGCTGCGGGGCGAGGTTGCCGAGTATGACGCCTATCTCCGGGGTGAGTGCTATGGTTTTGAGCTGTATAAAAACGGTGAGCTTTCGGATAGCTGCTGGGGATTCATCGGCAGTCTGGAAGATGCCTGTAAAGCAATGGCGGATTATCTGCCGGACGAGTGCAAAGGCATGACGGAGCACCTTTCGGAAGTGAAAGAACCGGCTTCCATGATTAAGACGCTCCTTCGGCACGCCCGTATTCAGATCGAACAGGCGGCGAAGGCCCATGAACACGCCCCGCGCCAGCAGGTGCTAAGCGAGGCACGGTAATGAACAGACTACATTTTTCCAGGAAGGAGGATGCAGGTGCAGGAAGATATTGAACAAAGAACCATGTCGGTCACGGTCCAGGCAGCAAAGCTGTCCGGGCGGGTGCTGAAAGCGGCCATTGCCGTAGCGCTTCAAAAGATGGAGCAGAACCGCAACACCCCGAAAGTTGGCCGTAACAGCATGAAGCGGCTGACCGCCAGGGACCCCGGCGCCAATACCATTGAAGTGACCGGGCGTATTCGCTCTTTTGAACGGATCGCCAAAAAGCATGAGGTCCGTTATCACATTGAAAAGGACCCAGGCACAGACCCGCCCAAATGGACGGTGTATTTCAAAGCGAACCAGGCGGATGCCCTGACCGCGGCGTTTAAGGAGTATACAAGAAAAGACCTTGCCCGCAGCACCAGGCCGTCGCTGCTTTCCCAGCTTGCCAAATTCAAAGAGCTGGCACAGGCGCTTGGCCGTGACAAGGTAAAGAATAAGGAGCATGGAGGGCCGGAGCGTTGAAGATAGATACCGACACCCTGAAAAAACAGGTGATCCTCCACCTGCCTTACTTTCTGTTCCTTTTGGTATTCGCGAAGCTGGGCCAGGCGGTGCGGCTGGCTCCCGGAGCGGATGCTTCACAAAAGCTGCTGGGGTTAAGTGAAGGCTTCACTTATGCCTTTCAGACCATGTGGCCCGGTGCGGCACTGGACTGGCTGGTGGGTCTCTGCGGTGCGGCCATTGTGCGGCTGGCGGTATATCTCAAAGGAAAGGACGCAAAAAAGTACCGCAAAAACGTGGAATACGGTTCTGCCCGCTGGGGCAGCAAAACGGATATTGCACCGTTTATGGACCCAAAGCCAGAAAACAACATCATTCTGACGCAGACCGAGGGGCTTATGATGTCCGGCAGGCCAAAAAATCCGGCCAATGCCCGGAATAAAAATGTGATGGTGGTAGGTGGTTCCGGCTCCGGCAAAACAAGATTTTTTATCAAGCCCAATCTCATGCAGATGCACAGCTCCTATGTCGTTACCGACCCAAAGGGCACAGTCTTAATTGAGGTTGGAAAGCTGTTAAGCCGAGGTACGCCGAAGCTGGATAAGGACGGAAAGCCGGTTCGGGGCAAAAATGGGAAGATTGTGTATGAGCCTTATAAAATCAAGGTATTCAACACCATCAATTTTTCAAAGAGTATGCACTATAACCCTTTTGCGTACATTCATAATGAAAAAGACATCCTGAAACTGGTAACGGTGCTGATTGCAAATACCAAAGGGGAAGGAAAATCGGGAGACGACTTCTGGGTCAAGGCCGAAACGCTGCTTTATACGGCGCTGATCGGCTACATCTATTATGAAGCTCCCTCCAATGAGCAGAATTTTTCCACGCTGGTAGAAATGATAAACGCTATGGAGGTTCGGGAGGATGACGAAACTTTCAAGAATGCGGTTGACCTGCTCTTTGATGCTCTGGAACAGAAGGACCCGGACCACTTCGCTCTCCGGCAGTATAAAAAATATAAGCTGGCGGCGGGCAAGACGGCTAAGTCGATCTTAATTAGCTGCGGCGCCAGACTTGCCCCCTTCGACATCAAGGAAGTCCGGGAGATCACCATGTATGACGAGTTGGAGCTTGACCTGGTGGGCGACAGGAAAACGGCGCTGTTCTTTATCATCAGTGATACGGATGCGACCTTTAATTTTCTTGTCAGTATGGCTTATACCCAATTATTTAACCTGCTCTGTGAGCGGGCGGATGATAAGTTCGGCGGCAGACTCCCGATCCATGTGCGGTGCCTGATCGACGAGGCGGCCAATATCGGCCAAATCCCGAACCTGGAAAAGCTGATGGCAACGATCCGTTCAAGAGAAATTTCCGCCTGCCTGGTATTGCAGGCACAGAGCCAGCTCAAAGCACTTTACAAGGACAACATGGACACAATCATTGGGAACTGTGATTCTTCTCTTTTTTTAGGCGGTAAGGAGGAAACCACCTTGAAAAGCTGGAACTCCCTGCTGGGGAAAGAGACCATTGATATGTATAACACCAGCGTTACGAAGGGTACCCAGGAATCCCACGGGCAGAACTTCCAAAAGCTGGGGAAAGATTTAATGTCCGTTGACGAGCTTGCGGTGATGGATGGCGGCAAATGCCTCCTGCAGATCAGGGGCGTGCGTCCCTTCCTGTCCCGGAAGTACGATATTACCAAACACCCGAATTACAAATATCTTTCGGATTTTGACGAAAAGAACGCCTTTGACATAGAGAAATACCTGTCTACAAGGCTGCCTGTATGTCCCGGAGAGCTGTACCCCAACTATGAGATTACGCCGGAAGAACTGGCAGCACAGACAACCGCGTAAAATTCCGCTGTATTATTTCCTTATTATATGGTGGGCTTTTATATACCCTTTGGAAAGGAGGTGCCTATTGCGGATTCGCGATTCTCCCTGACAACTGAATATTCCCCGCAGGTCTTACCCTGCCCCTTATGCCGCCGTCATGTTTTGTAGGTTTTCTATTTAAGCATGGCGGCGGATTTTTTCGTTTCAGGCCCAATGCGGCCATAACAATAAATTTTATAAATATTAAGGAGGACTAATTTTATGGCATTTTTCGCAAGTGCGATTGACACTTTGAAAATTCTCGTGATTGCTCTGGGCGCGGGTCTCGGCGCATGGGGTGTCATCAACCTTCTGGAAGGATATGGAAATGACAATCCTGGGGCAAAATCACAGGGAATGAAACAGCTTATGGCGGGCGGCGGTATCGCCCTGGTGGGTGCCACGCTGATTCCGCTCCTGTCCGGCCTGTTCGGTTAATAGCCGATGGGCAGTCTGTTTGACTGGATAACAGACTGGATCAAAGAGGGCCTGATCGAAGCAATCACCGGGCAGTACACCAGTATTTTTGAATCGGTAAACAATCAGGTTGCGGATGTGGCCGGGCAGGTCGGACAGACCCCGCAGGGCTGGAATGGCGGCGTGTTCAGTATGATCCAGAATCTTTCTGAAACCGTTGTCATTCCCATTGCGGGCATTATTCTGACCTTTGTGCTGGTATATGAGCTGATTCAGATGATTTTGGAGAAGAACAACATGCACGATTTTGATACGTTCAACATCTTCAAGTGGATTTTCAAGACCTTTGTAGCCACCTACCTGCTCACCAACTGCTTTACGATTGTCATGGCGGTGTTTGATGTCGCCCAACATGTGGTATCGCAGAGCGCCGGCGTAATAAACGGAAATCTGGATGTCACAGCGGCTTTGGCTGACCTGGAAACGCAGCTTGAAGCAATGGGGATGTGGGAGCTGATTGGTCTGTGGCTGGAAACCAATATCATCAACCTGTGCATGTGGGTACTGTCCATCGTGATCTTCGTCATTGTGTATGGCCGTATGATTGAGATATATCTTACGGTCAGTCTGGCACCCATACCGTTTTCCACAATGGCAAACCGTGAATGGGGACAGATGGGGACGAACTACCTTCGTTCCCTGTTTGCTCTGGGATTTCAGGGGTTCTTAATCCTGGTATGCGTCGCAATCTACGCGGTGCTGGTCCAGTCAATCCCCTCATCCGGCGATATTCACGGTGCGATCTGGGGCACGGCGGGATATACCGTCCTGCTGGCCTTCGCCCTCTTTAAGACGGGCTCGTTATCAAAAAGTATTTTTAACTCGCATTAGCGGGTAACAACTACATTTTAACAAGGAGGAACTTTCATTATGAGTAAAACCAACACTGAACCCATGCAGCCGGAAACTCAGGTGTCCGAAGGCTTGAAGCTGGATGTAACCGTGCGCCCGATTGCCCCGATGGGGAACCTCTTGGCCTTTGCCAACGTGACGATTGGCGACTGCTTCAAGATCGACGGCTTCCGTATCTGCTCCGGCGAAAACGGTCTGTATGTCAACATGCCTTCCACTCAGGATAAGCAGGGAAAATGGAGGGATGTCTGCTGGCCGGTGACGGCGGATTTCCGCAGGCAGCTCAACGATGCCCTGATTGAAGGGTACGGCCAGGCGATTGAAAATTTGCAGGCTACCCTTGAAGCGACCAGGGGCGCGGCGGAAAAGCCTTCCCTGACCGGTGCCCTGAAAGAAAATACCGGGAAAGTCAAGACGCAGCCGGCAAAGCCCGCACCTGCCAAGAGTGAGCAGGTCCGCTGATGCCGGAGGCCGGAAAATATGGCATTGTGTACGCGGACCCGCCTTGGCGCTATGACATGAAGCGCGGCAAAGGCGTGGCGGAAAACCATTACCCCACTATGAGCATTGAAGAAATATGCGCACTGCCGGTTGCAGACCTTGCGGCCAAAGACAGTGCGCTTTTTCTATGGGCCACCTTCCCGCAGCTCAATGAGGCGTTCCGGGTGATTGAGGCATGGGGCTTCCAGTATAAGACCCTGGCGTTTCTGTGGCTGAAGCAGAACCGGAAAGCCGATAGCTGGTTTTATGGGATGGGTTTCTGGACCCGCTCTAACGCGGAGGTGTGCCTGCTGGCAACGCGCGGGCACCCGAAACGCCAGTGCGCGGGAATCCATCAGTTTGTGGTCTCACGCATTGAGCAGCACAGCAAGAAGCCCGATGAAGTGCGGGACAAGATCGTAAAACTCATGGGCGATCAGCCCAGGGTGGAGCTTTTTGCCAGGCAGCAGACGCCCGGCTGGGATGTGTGGGGCAATGAAGTGGATTGCAGTATCACGATGCCGCAGCGTGTATAAGACATTCTGTAGATCGGAGGTGACAATGAAATGCCTTATGTACCCGTACCCAAAGACTTAACCAAAGTCAAGACCAAAGTTGCCGCTGGCCTGACAAAGCGCCAGCTTATTTGTTTCAGTCTGGCCGCGTTGGTGGGGCTGCCGGTATATTTCTTTACCCGCGGCACCATTGGCAATTCGGCGGCGGTGCTTCTTATGATCGCCCTGATGATGCCCTTTTTCTTCTTTGCCATGTATGAGAAGGACGGGCAGCCGGCGGAAAAGCTGCTGAGGAACCGGCTCCGCTATAAGCTCTGGCCGAAGAACCGCCCTTACCGGACGGAAAATCTCTATAAATCTATATCCAAAAAGGAGGTATCACAGATTGCCAAAAACCAAACAGCAGGAGGCGCAGGAAAAACGTCTGCAAAGAAACGTAAAGCAGGCCAAAAAAAACCGCGCCGAAGCAAGAAAGGCAGGAAGTAAAACTGCCTCTCCTGCTGGGCCGAAGAAAAAGCCCGGCTTTTTTTCCGGGCTGAAAGCGGACGCCCCGCAGACGGTCCAGCAGAGTATTCCCTATAAGGAAATGTACCGGGACGGTATCTGCCGTGTAAGCGGCAATTATTACACCAAGACGGTGCAGTTCTTTGATATTAACTACCAGCTTGCGCAGGCGGATGACAAAGCGCAGATTTTTGAGGGCTACTGCGATTTTCTCAATTACTTTGACGCCTCGATCCATGTGCAGCTTACCTTCATCAACCAGCGGGCCAATATGCAGGATTTTGTTCGGAGCATAGATATTCCTACCCGCGGCGACGAGTATGACGGAATCCGCAGGGAGTACGCGGATATGCTCAAGAACCAGCTCCAAAAAGGCAATAACGGCCTTACCAAGCGGAAGTATATCACTTTCGGGATTGAGGCGGAGGACCTTCGCACGGCGAAAATGCGTCTGGAACGGATCGAAACGGATGTGCTGGGGAACTTCAAGGCCCTGGGCGCGCAGGCAAGGCCCCTGAACGGGCTGGAACGCCTGGAGCTTTTGCACAGCCAGCTCCACCCGGACGGTCAGGAAAAGTTTCATTTTAACTGGTCGGATTTGCCGAAAACCGGGCTTTCCACAAAGGACTTTATCACCCCTTCCGGCCTCTCCTTCTCTCAGGACGGTAAGACCTTCCGGGTGGGCGACCATTCCGGCGCGGTGTCCTTCTTGCAGATTTTGGCCCCGGAGCTGACGGACCGGCTGCTTGCCGACCTTCTGGATTTGAATGATGCCGTAACGGTGAACCTTCATATCCAGTCTATCGACCAGGCCCAGGCGATCAAGAACATCAAACGCAAGATGTCTGATTTGCAGAAAATGACGATTGAGGAACAGAAAAAAGCGGTCCGCTCCGGCTATGACATGGACATCATACCTACCGACCTTGCCACTTATGGCGAAGAAGCAAAAAATCTCTTGCAGGATTTGCAGAGCAGGAATGAAAGGATGTTCCTTGTGACGGTGCTGGTGGAGAATATCGCCCCGAAGCGCCAAAAGCTGTTTAACGATATTTTCGCCGCTTCTGGTGTGGCGCAGAAATACAACTGTGCCCTGAAACGTCTGGACTTCCAGCAGGAGCAGGGCCTTATGTCCTCCTTATGCCTGGGACAGAACCAGATCGAGATTGAGCGTGGGCTTACCACCAGCAGCACGGCTATTTTCGTGCCGTTTACCACCTGCGAGCTGTTCCAGGAGGGCGAGGCTTTGTATTACGGTCTCAATGCCCTTAGCAATAATCTGATTATGGCGAACCGCAAAAACCTGAAAAATCCCAACGGTCTGTTCCTGGGGACGCCCGGCAGCGGCAAGTCTTTCTCTGCCAAGCGTGAGATCGTCAATGTGTTTCTTCTGACGGAGGACGACGTTATCATAGCAGACCCGGAAAATGAGTATGGGCCTTTGGTAAAGCAGTTTGGAGCCCAGGGGCAGGTCATAGACATTTCCCCTAACTCCACCAATTACATCAATCCGATGGACATTAACCTGGACTATTCGGACGATGAAAACCCGATCACCCTGAAAAGTGATTTTATTCTGTCTTTGTGTGACCTTATCATCGGCGGCAAGGAAGGGCTTTCTCCCATTGAAAAGACGATCATTGACCGCTGCACAAGGCTTGTGTACCGGGACTATTTGCAGGACCCGCGCCCGGAAAACATGCCGATCCTGGGGGACCTGTACGACCTCCTTCGCAAACAGAGCGAGCCGGAGGCACAGAATATCGCCACGGCGCTGGAAATCTACGTCAACGGTTCCTTAAATGTATTTAACCACCGTTCTAACATTGACATGAATAAACACCGGGTACTGTGCTTCCAGTTAAAGTCTTTGGGTAAGGCCCTGAAAGAGATCGGTCTTTTAATCATGCAGGATGCAGTCTGGAACCGTGTTACGGCCAACCGCTCCAAACATAAGACGACCTGGTTCTATATAGATGAATTTCACCTTCTCCTGAAAGGCCAGACAGGGAGTTTTAGCGTCGAAATTTGGAAAAGGTTTAGAAAATGGGGAGGGATTCCGAGCGGCTTAACTCAGAATGTGAAGGACCTGCTGGCTTCCAGGGAGATCGAGAACATTTTTGAGAACTCAGATTTTATCTACATGCTCAACCAGGCTCAGGGAGATCGGCAGATTTTGGCGAAGCAGTTAGGCATTTCGCCCCACCAGCTTTCCTATGTGACCCATTCCGGCCCCGGCGAGGGCCTTTTGTTTTTCGGCAACGTGATTATTCCATTTGTCGATCACTTCCCGAAGGACACCCTTTTGTATTCGGTCCTTACCACAAGGCCGGATGAAGTGGCAGGCGCATGAGCGCCGGCAGACCAACAAAGATAATTCAGACTGGAGGTGATGGATATGTCCCGTGATAAAGAATTCAGACGGCCCAAAGATGATGCGGCACGGCAACCGGCGAGGAAAACAGAAAATGATGTCCGGGCCGGCGAGGTGCGCAGCCAGGATTTTGATCTGCGTCGTGCCCGTGACGCTCCTTTGCAGGAAGATAACCGCCATAAAGGGCGGAACCTGTATCAAGAAGCTTCGGAGGACAGCACAATTCCGGCAGCGGATTCCAGTGAGGATTATCCTGCTTCCCGGCAGGCGTCCGGGGATTCTGTTCAGGACAGCCGCGGCGCTCCACAGCAGAACGGATCGGATTTTTCCGGGCGTGACAGCTTACACGAAAGCAGGCAGCAGGATTCCGGCAGGTTTCAACGCCAGGATGCAGATTTTTCCCGTCATGGCAGCCAGCAGTTGTCCGGTTCCGGCAGTTCGGAGGCTTTCTCTGCTTCGGAGACCGGCAGTACAAATGCCGGGGAAACACCGGGCAGACGCCGGATGCACCAGCACGGCAACAAATATCAGCAGCGTTTCCAGGAGGCGGCAAAGGCCGAGGAACCCCAGGAAAAACAGCCGGGAGCAGCCGAAGGGGAACCAAAACGGCCTTCCAAGCTGGAATTTACCGCTGACGAGCTGCCGCCGGAGGCGGCGGATAAAAAGCTGACCCAGGCGAGGCGCAGGGCCGAGCGAGTGGAAAAAAAGCTGAAGGATGCCGAGGCGCGTCTGCCTTCCCGGAAAAAGCTGCGGATGGAGACGACTTCCGATCCGGAGACCGGCAAAGCAAAAAAACGGCTGAAATTTGAGCAGGAAGTAAAATCCCAGCGGGTCCATGTAAAGGGCTCCCTTCCAATGCGCCCGGTAAAGGCAGCAGCAAATACGGCAGTCGGTTACGCGCATAAGAAAATCTATCAGGCGGAGGAAGAAAATGTTGGCGTGAAAGCCGCCCACCGCACCGAGCTTGTGGGTGAGGCCGGGGCGCGCACCCTGTATCACCGCCATAAAACAGCGCCTTACCGCCGGGTGACAAAGCTGCAGCAGAAATCAGCGAGGGCTAACGCGCAGCTTGCCTACCGGCAGACCCTTTCGGATCACCCGGAGTTAAAGAAAAACCTCCTTGCCCGGATGTGGCAGAAGCAAAAACTGAAACGCCGGTATGCCAAAGCCGCAAGGGAGGCACAGAAAACTGGAAAGCGGGCAAAGGACGCAGCCGTTACGACAGAGAAAATTGCTGCCTCGGTAGTAAACGCTGTCAAGCGCCACCCGGTTATCTGCGGCATTCTCGTCCTGTTGCTTTTGGTGGTCTTTCTCATTACTTCGCTGTTTTCCTCGTTTTCCAATATCGGGATCGGGGGCTTGGGAAGTATCGCCGCCTCTACCTATCTGGCGGAGGACCAGGACATCAACAACGCGGAGCTTATCTATACCGAGTGGGAAACAGACCTGCAAATGGAAATAGACCGTGTGGAAACAGACCGGCCCGGTTATGACGAGTACCGCTATAACATCGGCGCTATCGAGCATGACCCCTATATCCTGATGGGCTATCTCACTTCTGCCTATCAGAATTTTACCTATGAGCAGATCGAAGGCGTCCTGGGGCAGCTTTTCAATGAGCAGTATTCCCTTACCTTTACGGAGAAAACGGAGATCCGCTACCGGACAGAGACCCATGTTGACCCGGACACCGGCGAGGAAACCGAGGAAGAAGTACCTTATGAGTGGCACATCTTAAATGTAAAGCTCACGGCCACGCCGCTTGCAAACCTGGTGGTGCAGCGCATGAGCGCCGAGCAGAAAGAAATCTGTGAGATTCTATTGCAGACCAAAGGCAATCGGCAGTATGTGAAAAATGTCTTTGGGACAAACTGGCTGCCCTATGTCACCAGCTACTACGGCTACCGGGTACACCCCATCAGCGGAGAAAAGAACTACCATACCGGCGTTGACATCGGCATGGCCCAGGGCACGGAAATCTTAGCCGGCCATGACGGAACAGTCACGCTGGCAGGAAACGCGGGCGGCTACGGCCTGTGTGTCGCCATTGAAGGCGAGGCTTACGAGGGGCATACCCTTACCACCAAATACGGTCACTGTTCACAGATTCTTGTGTCTGTGGGCCAGGAAGTAAAAGCCGGGGATGTGATCGCAAAGGTCGGCAGCACCGGCAATTCCACCGGGCCGCACCTGCACCTGGAGGTATTGGTGGACGGGCAGTATTTGAACCCGCTGTATTTTGCAGATACCGGCGACACCAGCAGTACCGGTCTGCCAGACATTGGCGCGGGCGGTGGCGGCAGCTACTTTGATTACGATATTCCACCGGAGGCCCTTGCGGATGAACAGTTCGCAGCCATGATCGCGGAGGCGGAGAAATACTTAGGCTATCCGTATGTGTGGGGCGGCGCAAGCCCTTCCACTTCCTTTGACTGTTCGGGCTTCGTTTCCTGGGTAGTCAACCATACCGGCTGGAACTTCGGGCGGCTTACCGCGGACGGGCTTCTGGGCGTGTGTACGCCTGTATCGAGCGCGGACGCAAGGCCCGGCGACCTGATTTTCTTCCAGGGAACCTATAACACCAGCGGCGCAAGCCATGTGGGAATCTATGTGGGTAACGGAATGATGATCCACTGTGGGGACCCGATCTCTTACGCAAATATCAATACAAGTTACTGGCAGAGCCACTTCTACACCTTTGGCCGTCTGCCTTAACAGAATGGAGGTAACAAATTGAACCCTAAAATTGAAAAACTGGCAAAAGACATTGAAAAGACCAAGGCGAAGATTGCGGAGCAGCAGGCCAGGCTCCGGGATTTGGAGAAACAGAAAACGGAGCTGGAGAACACTGACTTTGTGGCGGTGGCCCGCAGCTACCACCTGACGCCCCAGGAATTGGCCGAATTCTTAAAAACGCGGCAGATGGCGTCCGCACAGGAACCTTTGCCGCAGGAACAGGAGGAAGTGCATGAGGACTAAACGAATCTCTCTCCTTGTGGCGCTTGTCTTTCTCATAGGCGCCATGACCTTACCCATGACGGCTTTTGCCACCAAGGGCAAGGACACCACGCCGCCCACGCTTACGGCGGTGCTGGATGGGGAAACCGTAAAGATCGAGAGCAGCGACGACAATTCCGGCGTGGAGGCGGTCTATATCGACAAGACCCGTGTAAATTCCCTTGTGGACGGAAAAGCCTCTGTCTCGCTGAAGGATTATGCCGGCACGGATGAAAAAGTGAGCGTTTATGCGGTGGATTATGCCGGGAACCGTTCTGATACCGTGAAGTTTGACAATCCCTATTATAAGGAACCGGCGCCCACGGAAAAACCGGCTGCACCCACGCAGCAGAGCCAGGGCAGCACACCGGTAACGAAACCAGCGCAGACCCAGGCGGCTTCTTCCGGCAGTACGGGCACTGGCACCCAAAGCGGCAATTCCGGCAGTTCCAACATGGGAACAGTTTCGGGAGGCACAAGCTCCCAGGGCGGCAGCTCCGGCAATACAGGAAATTCCAATGGTAGTCCTTCCGACACACCGGAGCCCACCACTTCCTCCGTCCCGGATGGCGCTTTTACCCCGGAGGGGACCGGGACCGTGCTGGACAGCGCCACCGGCGAGGATGGGGATAAACAGTTTTACACCATTACCACCGAGGCCGGGAATGTATTCTATCTTATCATCGACGGCAAGCGTGACGACAACAACGTATATTTCCTGAATGGCGTTACCGAGGCGGACCTGATGGCCCTGGCGGAAAAGGGCGACGGCAGCGTGAGCGTGATCCCGGCTGCGGATGTCTGCACCTGTACGGAGAAATGTGAGGCCGGAAAAGTCAATACCGGCTGCTCGGTCTGCAAGAATGACTTAAACGGCTGCATCGGGAAAGAAAAGCCGGCAGAGCCGGAGGAACCGGCTGAACCGGAACAGCCGAAGAAAGATACCGGCAGCGTCGGCACGATCATCTTTATCATCGTTGCCCTGCTTGCAGTCGGAGGCGTCGGCTACTATGTGAAGATCGTGCGCCCGAAGCAGCAGGCGGAGGACGAGGACGAATTTGACGAGGACGACGGCTACGGGGAGGGCTTTGACCCGGACGAGGCTTACGGCGAGTCGGAATATCTCTCCGAGGATGACTTTGAGGATAGCACCCATGAGGACGGCGAGTAATGCGCCGTCCTTACCTATTTTATGAAAGTGAGGTCTTTCTATCGTGAATATGAAAACAAACACACACCGCCGCGGCCTGCACAGGATCGTGGCATTTTTACTCTGTGCGGTATGCGTCTTTGGGTTAATCCCCACACAGGCGTTTGCCATGTCGCCAGGTCAAAAGGCGAGCTCATGGATGGGTGATTATTATGTCGGTTCTGACGGAAACGGATATTATTCTCCAGCTCCGACCATCTTCATGGTCTATCATGCAGACGGAACCACGGAATTTTTATCCAGTTCCGGCGGCCATCGATACAAGCACTATATGATGACAGATTCGGACGGTGTAACCCATTCTGTCTACTGCGTGGAGAGTGGGATTCCCTATGAGGCTTCTGATAATGGCTATACTTCCGAAAGCGGAAAAAACAGCACTTATTTGAAGCTGCTTCCTTCTGCCGCCCGACGCGGAATTACCCTGACAACAATTTACGGTTGGAAACCCGGCGCAACTCTGCCGGTTTCCGGAATTAACGCAGATGACTACAAAATGGCGACTCAGGTTATTTTGTGGGAGTACCAGCAACAGCTCCGTACCGACCCGTACAGCCGCCACGGAAATGGGCAGGCACCGGCAAATCAGTTTTACAATATAATCGCTGGGCGCCCGGCAGAGAAAGCCTACAACTGGATTCTCTCGCAAGTTGCTTCCCATTCCACGGTTCCCTCCTTCACCTCCACTAAAAAAAGCGAAACGCCGGAGCTGGAACTGAAATGGGACACAGAAAAGAAGATTTATACCCTGACGGTTACGGACACCAATAACCTGAAGATCGACTTGGAAATGCTTTCCGGCAGCGGCGTGACCGTGAGCAGGAACGGCAACCAGTACACCTTCACCAGCAAAAACATGATTATGGACCCGGTGAGCTTTGAGTTCAGAAAAGATATTCCGGTTGCCAATGACATGCTGATCTGGGGCAGGCCGGGCTATCAGACCATGATGACCGGCGCCAGTGATCCGGTTTCCTTCTTTGTAAAGATCAAAACGGAGACTTACGGCACCGGAAAAATCGTCAAGACCAGCGAGGACGGCATTGTGTCCGGCATCTCCTTCCATATTTCCGGCACGGATATTTTGGGAAATAAAGTAAACGAAACTGTCACCACCGGAGAAAACGGACAGATCAAGGAAAAACTGTTGCCGGGTACCTATCTGGTGAAAGAGCTGCCAGTGGACCGATACGTGACCCCTTCGGCGCAGTACGTCACCATTGAGAGCGGCCAGACTTCTTCCGTCCATTTCAGCAATATCCTGAAGAAATTCCGGGTGCATGTGGTAAAGAGCGACGCGGACACCGGAACCGCCCAGGGCGACGCTACCCTTGCCGGGGCGACCTATGGGATTTATTGTGGCGGCGAGCTGGTAGATACCTATACCACCGGGCCAGACGGCAGCTTTATGACCCGCTACTATGTCTGTGGTGATAGCTGGACGATACGGGAAATTGATCCCAGCACCGGCTATCTCCTGAATGATACGGTCTATGAGGTGGGTGCTTCCCCGATGCTGTACGAAGTGGAACTGAACACCACGGAGAACCAGGTCACGGAAACCGTGATCTATGGCAATATCCAGCTTGTAAAGCATACGGACGATCTGGACCCGGATGTGTCCGAAGATGAAAATACGGGGGAACCGAATGAGGGTGTGATCGAGCGCCCGGAGGCTGGCGCTGTCTTTGAAATCTACCTGAAGGCAGCGGGCAGCTATGACGCGGCAAAGGAAAGCGAGCGCGACCTGCTCACCACGGACAGCGACGGCTTTGCTTCCTCCAAAATGCTCCCTTACGGCCATTATACGGTCCGCCAGACAGCCGGCGAGGAAGGCAAGGCGTTCATTCCTGATTTTACCGTCTTTATTTCCGCAAACGGCCAGACCTACAGCTATATCCTGAATAACCGCACCATTACCGCAAGGCTCAAAGTGGAGAAATGCGACGCCGAAACCGGGAACATTATTCCGATGACCGGCACGGGTTTCCAGATCAAAGACCTTTCCACCGGGGAATTTGTCACCCAGGAAATCTTCTACCCGAACCCGGAGACCCTTGATACCTTCTATGTTTCGGACGAAGGCTGGCTCATGCTGCCGGAACCTCTGCATACTGGGGATTATGAACTTTATGAGGTGGCGGCGCCTTACGGTTATGTCCTTTCCAGTGAGCCCGTACCGTTCACCATTGACGGCAGCGAGGCGGTTGTGACCGTCACGCAGTACAACATGCCCCAAAAGGGACAGCTTACCATCACTAAGACCGGTGAGGTATTCGCTTCCGTCCAGGAGAACGAAGGTCTGTATCAGCCGGTGTATGAAGTCATGGGGCTGCCCGGCGCGGTCTATGATGTGATTGCCGACGAGGATATTTATACCGGCGACGGTACGCTGCGTGCGGCAAAAGATACGGTTGTGGAAACCCTTACCACCGGGGATGACGGAACGGCACAGAGCGGGCTTTTGTACCTGGGCCGCTACCGCCTGGAGGAACGGCAGGCGCCGGCTGGCATGGTCGTAAACACCTCGCCGGAATATGCGGAACTGACCTATGCGGGCGAGACCGTGGAAATCACGCAGACCGCCGTGGGGCTGTATGATGAGCGCCAGATGGTGGATATCGCCCTGTTCAAAGCCCTGGAAACAGACGAGCTTTTCGGGCTTGGCATGAATGAGGAATACAAGGATATTTCCTTTGGCCTGTATGCTTCCGCTGACCTGACGGCGGCAGATGGCAGCGTGATCCCGGCAGGCGGGCTTCTGGAAGTGGTCTCCGTTTCCGCAAATGAGGCGGGCGGCTATGACGCTTGCTTTGCCTCTGACCTTCCGTTTGGCAGCTATTATGTGCAGGAGCGTACCACAAACAGCGCCTATGTGCTTTCCGATACCAAATATCCGGTAGTCTTTGAGTATGCGGGCCAGGAGGCGGCGTTGGTACAGATTCTTGTCAATGAGGGCGAGGCTGTTCCCAACGACTTGCTCCGTGGGCGCATTGACGGTGTGAAATATGGCGAGAGCACAGAGGTTGGAGAGGATGTGAAGCTGGCCGGCGCAGTGATGGGCCTGTTCTGGCCTGATACCGAGGAATTTACCGAAGAAAACGCGCTGCTTACCGTAACCACCGGCGAGGACGGCAGCTTTGCCTTTGAGAATATCCCTTACGGCCACTGGATTGTAAAGGAAATCTCTGCTCCCGCGCTCTATACGGTTAGCCCGGAGGAACACCATATTTATATCGGTGTGGACGGCCAGACAATCGCCATCCGTGTGGATGACACCCTGATCCGCGGACGGGTACAGCTCCATAAGACCGAAGCAGTAGATGAACCTTCTTCTGTGGAGAACGACAAGGAGAATACTTTCCTGCGCTTCCTCTCCGGCGCGGTATTTGAACTGTACGAGGACACCAACGGGAATAAAGAGCTGGATGCCGAAGATACGCTGATCGGCACCCTGAAAGAAACAGATGCCGGATTCCACACGGCGGAGGATCTTCTGGCTAAGGGCTATTTCCTAAAGGAAAAGAAAGCGCCGGAGGGCTACCAACCTGACGAAAAGGCATATTACTTTGCAATCACCGAGGACGGCCAGACCGTTGTGATCGAAAACGGCGAAGCAGGCCGGGGCTTTACCAATGAAGCATACCGCGGCAATCTGAAAATCACCAAAGATTCCAGTGACGGACGCAAGGACGGTTTTGCCATTGAGGTCAAGAGCGCGGACGGCTCCTACTGTGAGACCTTCACCACCCCGAAATCTGGCATTATTGAGGTCAAGGGGCTACGGGTCGGTATTTACACGGTAACGGAAATCTCAAACCGGGCAAGCAAGGACTATATCATTCCTGATGCGGCCACGGTGGAAATTAAGGCAGATCAGACAGCTACGGTCCAGTTTTTCAATGAAAAGCCGGAGAAACCAGAAACACCAGAAAATCCAACCACTCCGACAAATCCGTCTAATCCTTCTTCTCCAACTACGCCGGGTAAAGCGGTTCCTCAGACCGGGGATGATAATTTCATTTTCCTGTACGGTGGCCTTCTGGCGCTGGCTCTGATTGGCGGCGGGGTGTTCGCGGTGCTTTATTTCAAAAAGAGGAAATACAGCAAAACTTCTCTGAAAACAAAAGCCATTGGCATTACGGTGATTTCCCTTTGCGCAATCCTGGCTCTTGGCAGCGGTTTTTTTATGGTTCGTGACCTGAACCAATATACTGAGAGCGCTGGAATCTATGACGAGCTGGCGGAGAATGTGAAGTTGCCGGAGCAGAACGAAGCGCCGGAGGAAACGGAGGGCGAAGCTGAAACTGACAGGGAGGATTCCAATGTGGTCCTCCCTTCCGTAGACTTTGACGCGCTCCGGGAGAACGGGCCGGACATCATCGGCTGGCTTAACCTTCCCGATACGGTAATCAATTACCCGGTAACGCAGACGGACGACAACGAGTATTACCTGCACCACCTGTATGACGGCACCTACAATAAGGTGGGATGCCTGTTCGCGGATTATGAGAACAAGGCAGATTTTTCTGACCGGAACACCATTATTTACGGACATAACATGCGGGACGGCTCCATGTTCGCTGCCCTGAATGAGTATGACGAGCAGAGCTATTTTGATACCCATAAGCAGATGTACCTTGTGACCCCGGAGGGCGGTTATCTCTGTGAGGTTTTCACGGCGTTTGTGGCGAAGCCTTCCGAATCCGGCAGCGATACCTCTCCCTGGTGTCTTAGCTGGAAGGATGACGGCGCTTATACGACCTGGCTTACCGCTATGGCAGAGCGTTCCGTTGTGGAAACGGATGTCACGGTGACAAGCAGTGACAAGGTGCTGACCCTTTCCACCTGTACGCCCGGAGGCGCGAGCCGCTTCATCGTCATGGCAAAGCTGGTGGAGGTAAACAACTGAACAGAATGAAAACCGGTGCGGGGGCATGTGCTCCCGCACCAATCATTTACAAGGAGGATTTTTTCTATGGTAAATACCATTGTTTCAATACCCGGCTATGTGCACCTGTACCGCTCCCTTCTGCGGTTTTATGATATGCCGGAGAATGAAGTCCGGGAAATGCTCTACCTTCTGAACACGGCAAACCTGGACTGCTACGAGTATTACCACCCGGAGCGGGATGTGATCCAGAGCGGGCCGGTGGCATTTAGCGGCTGGCTGGAAAAAATGGACTGCCGCCCCTACCGCACGGAAGTACAGCTTTATAAGTCTCTGCTGTTCCTACAGCGCAGCGTGGACCGTGACCTGATTGTGACCTCCCAGCGGGAGGCGCTGCAAACGCTGCGGTGTATCATTTCCAACCTGGAATACCGTTTCTACAAGGCGTATGGAATGGAGATCGAGGACAAGCGGACCGTGTACGGGGAATGTACCTATTGGCTGGTCCCCAGGGAGGACGAGCCGAGCGTGTGTCTGATGCACGACTGGATTTATCTGCCCTCTGCTTAAAAATGTCCTGAATAATATATAAAATTCAGGACAAAAAAGTAGTATCAGTTCTGTCCCTTCCCGGCAGTGGTTCTTTCCTTTTTTTGAGATTGCTGTATAAATTCTGATCTATGTGGGAATACTATAAACAAAACTCTCGAAGCCTATTGAAAATTTGTCCCGAATAATATATAATATTTGGGACAAAAGGAGGTGAGCAAAGTGGCAAATGGATATTCCCGGCAGATTCAAGAGCGAATAGGCACAGCGGCAGAAGGAACCGTTTTTGTCAATTCTGATTTTGCTGATATTGCTGATACGGAAACCATAAGACGGAACCTGAACCGGCTTACACAGGCAGGTACGCTCCGGCGGATTTTGAAAGGTGTTTATGAGAAGCCGGAATACAGCGAAATGCTGAAAGAATATGTAGCGGCTGACCCGGAGGCGGTAGCAAAGGCGCTGGCCCGGAACTACCATTGGACGATTGCTCCCTGTGGGAATACGGCGCTGAACCTGTTAGGGCTTTCCACGCAGGTAACAGCGGTATGGTCCTATATCAGCGACGGTCCATATAAGACCTATGAGTGGAACTCCACAAAGCTGGAATTTAAGCACAGAACCAATAAGGAGATCACCGGACTTTCCTATATGACGATACTCGTCGTTCAGGCATTGAAAACTTTGGGGAAAACAAATGTCACTTCCAAAACGATTCAGACGCTTAGTTCCCGATTGAATGAGGACGATAAAGCCGCTATGCTAAGGGAGGCGGCAGAATCTACGGATTGGGTTTACAATGCGATACGGCAGATTGCTGGGGAGGTACAAGAGAAATGATACAGGTTGCAAGATTTTCAGATAATGATAAGCGGAGGCTGTTCCGAAACACAGCAGATAAAATGGGACTGAACGATGCGATTGTGGAGAAGGATTTTTGGGTGTGCTTTACACTGGATTATCTCTTTCATCGCTCACCCTGGAAAGAAGCTATTACATTTAAGGGCGGGACCAGCTTATCAAAAGCATTTAATCTAATCAGCCGTTTTTCCGAAGATATTGACCTGATTCTGGACTGGCGCATATTGGGATATGGCAGGGATGAACCCTGGGAGAAACGATCCAATACAAAACAGGATGCTTTCAACAAGGAGGCCAATGCACGGGCGGAAGTCTTTTTAGCAGAAACCTTCTGCCCGGCAATTAAGGAAGGCTTATCTCAGGAACTTGGCTGTGATGCAGACATTCATATGGATGGTGAAGAAAAGCAGACTGTCATTTTTTCCTATCCGAAATTATTCAGTAATGCAGGTACCTTACAGGTGATCAGGTTAGAGATTGGGGCTTTGGCAGCATGGACACCGGCAACGGCGGCTGAAATTGCTCCGTATGCAGCAGAATATTACCCGAATGTCTTTGGGCGGAAAAGTACAAGTATTTTGACTGTGGCACCAGAACGTACCTTTTGGGAGAAAGCCACGATCCTGCATCATGAGGCCAACAGGCCGGAACATCTGGAAATGCCCCAGCGGTATTCCAGGCATTATTATGATCTCTACCGTATGGCTGCGACCCCTGTAAAAGAAGATGCGTTTTCCCGGCTCGATCTGCTGAAGAAGGTCGTGGACTTCAAAATGAAGTTCTATCCGAGAGGATGGGCGAAGTACCCGGAGGCTGTGCCTGGCACATTGAAGCTCATTCCACCGGAATATCGCTTTGCGGCACTGGAGGCGGATTATGAGTCAATGAAAGATATGCTTTACGGTGATGTCCCGACCTTTGGGGCGGTCATAAATGCGGTCCGGGAACTGGAAAAAGAAATCAATATGCTTTAACAACTACATACCGTTTGTTTTGCCGGCTGTTCTAAGTATTCTTGGAGCAGCCGGTTTTCTATTTCAAAAAGGAGGGATGCTTTATCACACAGAAAGAGGTCAATGCCGTTTTTGACGGGCAGGTGGCTCTATGCAGGGAAATTCTTCAAAAGAAAACAAAGGAATACACTGGGGATGATACGGACCGGCTGGGGGCTTTCAAGGCTGCCGCTGCTTTGCAGCACACAACACCGGAGCGTGCCCTTGCCGGGATGCTGGCAAAGCATATCGTTTCCCTGTATGACATGTGCTTTGCTGACGGCGTGAGCTTCGATGCCGGCACATGGGATGAAAAGATCACAGACAGTCTTAACTATCTGCTTTTACTGAAAGCGATTGTAAAGGAGGGACAGACCAATCAACAGAATTGAAGTAAAGGTTTTGAACTGCCAGGCGGTGGCGGAGGCCGAAAAAAATATGGTCTTTGCGGCCAGGCTTACCCAGCGCGGGCATAAGATCAATACAATGGAGGACCTGACGGCGCTTTATGAAAAGTCGTTCAGCAATGATACCGTAACGGCGATCAGCAAACTTCCGCACCCTACGGTTCAGAAATTCGCGGTCATTACAGTTGCCATTGTAGGCGCAAGCAGACGTTTCCTGGCGCAGATCACCAGGCACCAGAACGAAGTAAAGTTTATGAGCGCGTCCTTACAGTACAGCAATTACACAGGGCAGACGGATTTTGCCGTACCCTATGAGATTTTGACTGCACCGAAGGCAATTCAGAAAATGTATCTGAAAAGCTGTAAATCCGATATGGATTGTTACGAAGAACTGTGCGCAGTGGGGATCGGGCACGACGCGGCGGGCTATGCCACGCCCCAGGGATTACGGAATGTGCTGATTATCAGCGCCACACCCTATCAGTGGAAACATATCATAGGTCAGCGGGTGTGCCGGCGCAATACGGACGAAACCCGGATCGTGCTCCTGAAAATCTGGCAGGAGCTTTTTTCATTGAGCCCGGTACTCTTTGCCCCTGATCTTACCGGTCCTTTCTGCCAGAGGGATAAATGCCTGGAGGGGAAAATGAGCTGCAAAAGAAATATTGCGGGCAGCATGTCGCCCAGCGAGATTTTGGCGGCGGATTACCCGTTGCTTATGGAAGGCAGCGCCCATGAAGATTAGACTGATCGATTTTGGCGTGCCAGAGGACCAGAGACCCTACCGGCCACATGGGAACGATGCCGGTGCGGATGTGTATATGCCTTATGACTGCACCCTACAGCCCGGCGAGATTGCTAAGATTCCACTCGGATTCGGAATTGAAGTACCTGATGGATATGCAGGCTATGTGTTTCCACGCACCAGCATGGCGGTTAAGGGGCTGGTTTGTGAGCTGCCCCCTGTGGATTCCGGCTATCGTGGAGAAATCCATGCGATTATCAGTAATGTAAGCAACAAAACACAGACTCTTTCCAAAGGGGCGCGGATAGGCCAGCTTGTGATTACGCCTGTTGTCATTGCGGATTTTGTGACAGATTTGGGTACGGAACGCGGAACCGGAGGGTTTGGAAGCACCGGGGCATAAACAGGATAAATATAGAGTGTTTCCAGACTTAATTTAGGACAGCATAGGAAATAATAAGAAGAAAGCGGCCATTCCGTGACCGCTTTACTTCTTGCTGTTCAGCTCTTTCATAATGCCGAGGATATACGTCATTGATCTGGAATCCAGTTTCTTTGCCTCTGCAATAAATTCCTGCAGGGTCTCTGGATAAAAATTTTCTTCGTCAAAGAATTCCTGCGGCGTTACACCGAGATATTCGCAGATATAAAAGAAGGACTGCATGGCAGGAAGTGATTTTTTGTTTTCAATGTTATTGATGTAGTTGTTCGCTTGCCCTAACGACAATGACATGTCGCGTGCAGATACACCCTTTTGTAATCTCAGCTTTGCCAGCCGTTCCGGGACGAATTCTTCATACATCAGCGCCACCTCCTATTCTGTAATAGATTGTACCTCACACATCCCTTTTATTCACAAAATAAAAGAGGGCATTTGCGTTGACTTGAAAAAATAAATCTATTATAATGATGGGAGACACAAAAATGAATCTATCAACTGGAGGAACTTGATGGAAGGAAAGACTTGTTGTGTCACAGGACACAGAGATATACCTGCTGATGAAACAGCCCATGTAAAGGACGCTCTGCGCCGGGAAATTGAAAAAGCAGTAAACGATGGTTTCACTGTTTTTCTGTCCGGCTTTGCTGATGGCGTGGATCAATACTTTGCGAAGATCGTTCTGGAGCTGCAGAATGAAAATCCAGGTTTGAAGTTGATCGCAGTGCTTCCATATCGGAAACGGGTGGACAGCCTGTGCCAAAAGGAACACACGAAAGCTCTGTTGGATGCCTGTGCAGAGGTCATGGTAATCCAGGAAGAATATCGGCCCAATGTCTATTCCCAGCGCAACCGCTATATGGTAGAACACGCAGACCGTGTAATCGCCGTATATGACGGACGGGAAAAAGGCGGCACAGTTAAGACAATCCGGTTTGCGCACCAATTTCGGAAAGAACTGCGGGAAATACCGTTAGGGTTAAACCTGGACAAAAACAGGACAAATCTTGGACAAAACCGGGTATGAAAAAGTAGAGATACAAGCTGCTCTATGGTATAATATCTCTTTAACCACGAAGGTTAATGACAATCCGGTTGGCTTTACAGGGATTAAAAATCATATTTAAAAAATGGCAAACCATAGTTTGAAGGGAGTATTTGCATGAAACATGTATGTATGCTTATATCGGTAGCGGACATCAACGCCGCAAGAAAGTTTTATGAGGATCTATTCGGGTTAGAAGTCTATCAGGATTACGGAAGAAACATCGCCTTTACCTGCGGACTGGCATTGCAGCAGGATTTTGACTGGCTTGTAAATCTGCCAAAAGAAAAGGTATTAAACAAATCCAACAATGCGGAAATTGTCTTTGAGGAACAGGACTTTGACGGTTTTCTGAATAAACTCAGAGAGTACCCGGACATTGAATATCTGGGAGAAGTGATTGAGCATAGCTGGGGACAGCGTGTGATTCGGTTCTATGATCTGGACGGGCATATCATAGAGGTTGGCGAGGATATGAAAATGGTGATAAAGCGTTTTCTTGCTACCGGTATGACGATGGAAGAAGTTTCTGTGAAAATGGATGCTTCTATTGAGGATTTGACAAAACTTCTAAACAGCTAATACATGATGGACGAATAAACAAATCGGGATTTGTGGAGGTGAACTCATGGATAGAAATGAACAATGGTTACAGTGGGCTATAGAACTACAGAGTCTTGCACAGGCGGGGCTTACCTATGGAAAAGATATTTACGATCATGAGCGATATGAGCGCATAAGAGAGATTTCAGCAGAAATTCTTTCGCATATGGCGGATATTCCTTTGGACAAGGTGAAATCGCTTTTCTGTAATGAGTATGGTTATCAAACACCTAAAATAGATACCCGTGCCGCTATTTTTAAGGATGGAAAAATACTTCTTGTTCATGAAAACAATGGAAAATGGTCGCTTCCTGGCGGTTGGTGTGATGTAAATGTTTCTGTTGGTGAGAATACGGTAAAGGAGGTTAAAGAGGAAGCAGGATTGGAGGTAACCGCTGATAGAGTTATTGCTATTCAAGATAGGAAAAAACACAATCTTCCAGTTTATGCTTACGGTGTATGCAGAGTGTTTATTCAGTGTACAGTGATTGGCGGGCATTTTAAGCAGAATATAGAAACAACAGAGTATTGCTATTTTCCAGAAAATGATTTGCCAGAGCTAGCGACAGAGAAGAGCAATGAAGAGCAAGTTAAAATGTGCTTTACAGCATATCGTTCAGATGGTTGGGTTACTCAATTTGACTGACTTTTTCGTTGTAAATTCAAGTTTGTTGAGTTCTTTCAAACCTTATTTTCGTAACGATGTTTTGTAACCAGATGGTTGAAACCGATGGAGGAAACGTATATGGATATTCAAAAAATTATCAGTTTAGTAACAAAAACGCAGGGGTTAATAAAAAACCGTGAAATGGCCGCTCATGTGAAAGAGAAGGGTCTTGCAGACTATGTAACGCAGGTAGATATTGCCGTGCAAAATTTCTTAAAAGAGGAACTATTTGCCCTTGCGCCGGATATTCAATTTCTTGGAGAAGAAACCGGATTGCAGGAAATAAAAGCGGACAGCTTTTGGATTTTAGACCCGGTTGACGGGACAACAAACCTTATGCACGACTATCAGCACAGCGTTGTATCTTTAGCACTTTACCGCCAGGGGGAAATTGTTATGGGAATCGTATATGACCCCTTCCGTGAAGAAGTGTTTTCAGCAATTCAGGGAAAGGGCAGCTTCCTAAATGGACACCCCATACATGTATCAAACGCAGAAAAACTATCAGACACGATGATTGGGCTGGGTACGGCAAAAAGAGAGCTGGCCGATGAAAACTTTGCCCGGTTTCGTAAGGTGTTTGGTCAGTGTCAGGATGTCCGCAGGATTGGCTCTGCTGCTTTGGAACTGGCATATACCGCCTGTGGCAGACAGGGAGGCTATTTCGAGATATACCTGAATCCCTGGGATTATGCCGCCGGTATGCTCTTAATTCAGGAGGCTGGCGGGCAGGTAACTGATTTTACGGGAAAGCCGCTTGATCCGAGAAAAGGCGGCAGCGTAGTGGGAACAAACGGATATGTTCATGATGAACTGATAAAGCTGCTGTGAGCCATGCGTTTCCTTCATAGAGATTAGGGTGAAAGGCAAATCCAAATTTGAAATCCCCGTATTTCCCGAAATGTAAACAGGAGTTGGATTGAAATTTACAAACAGCAGCAAATTAAGGAATAAAGGAGGGGCCCTGATGATAGATAAAAAGATGATCGCCTTTTGCGGTACATATTGCGGAGTGTGTGAATGGAAGGATAAAATCGGGTGTAAGGGCTGTAAAGCCAATAGAGGAATTATGTTTTGGGGCGAGTGCGATAAAGCGAAATGCTGTATGGAAAAGGGGCTTGAACATTGCGGAGAATGCTCAGATATGCCCTGTCAAAAGCTCAAAGACCTGTTTGATGATCCAGAGCATGGTGATCGTGGAGCAAGACTTCGCAATCTGAAAAATTGGAAAGACGGAATCTATGCCTATGAGAAATTAGGTAATGCAGCACAAGAGAAGGCAAAAAATTTGAAAGCAGGAGAAAATACCAATAACTATTGAGGTGCAACATGAAAAAATGGTACGACGAAGAATACGAATGGGAAATTGAGGTTATAGGCTTTCTGCGTGGAGATCATACAGAACAGTATTGCCGCAACGGTGAAGAAATTGGTGACAAGTACACTTGTACTTATGGTTGTCCAGTAAATCAAAATGGACAGGGCATTTGCTCCAAATGTATGATGGTTATGTTCCCCATTATGGAAGCCGTCCGGAGTGGCGGCGATTTAGAAAATATCGGCGGGGACGGAAAGTACACCAAGACTATTGTGTGTCCTGATGGCTGCGTTATGTTTAGACTTACTGCGAAACCGACGGGAAACCCAAATTGCTTTAAGGAGAAGCTTTTTGACTAAAGCGATATTTCTTCCTGCTGTGAGCATACAACGGGATTGAAATAAATTATCTGCTCTACACCCCAAAAGGAGGAAAATACCTATGAATGAAAAATTTTCACCAAAAGCAAGACAGATAATGGATGAAAGATTTGGGCGTGATACATTGATAGCCCTTGCCACTGTTGATGGCAATATTCCTAATGTACGTACAGTAAATGCCTACTATGAAAACGGAGCATTTTATGTTATTACCTATGCACTATCAAACAAGATGAAACAAATAGCCCAAAATCCCAATGTCGGAATATGCGGGGAATGGTTTACCGCTCATGGAAAAGGGACAAATATGGGATGGTTTTGCAAAGAAGATAATAAGGTGATTGCACAGAAATTGAGAGAAGTATTCTGCGAGTGGATAGATAACGGGCACAACGATTTTAACGATGAAAACACCATTATTCTGCGTGTAGAATTAACTGATGGCCTGCTGCTCTCGCATGGTACAAGATATGAGTTTTAACTTGGCATATTTTCCCACTTTGCTGGGTTAAGTGTTATCATAGCTTATTTGAATCGCTTGCAGATAGGTTGTTAAAGGAGATTCCATGAAAGGATTTAACCGACAAAATCAATTATTTTCCCTCTGCGGTTTGAATTGCGGGCTTTGTCCCATGTTCTTGAATAAAAACTGCCCTGGTTGCGGAGGCGGTGAAGGGAATCAGTCGTGTAAAATCGCAAGGTGCAGTCTTGAGCATGGAAAAATAGAATACTGCTATGAATGTGAAAAGTATCCATGTGAAAAGTATCAACACATTGATGATTACGATTCTTTCATCACGCATAAACGGCGAAAAGCAGATTTAGAAAGAGCAAAAAACATAGGCATTGAGCAATATAATCATGAACAGCAGGAAAAAGCACAAATTCTTTCTTACCTGCTTTCTAACTATAATGACGGACGTAGAAAGACATTCTTTTGTGTGGCTGTCAATTTATTAGAACTTTCGGAGCTGCAAGAAGCGATAAAGCAAATACAAGCCAATGATGAATTGTCCTCACTACCATTTAAGGCACAATGCTTGTATGTGGTAGAGGTGCTTCAGAAGATTGCTGAAAGAAGAAATATAAAACTAAAACTTATCAAGAAAAAGTGATTTTTAAACTTGAAATTGTAAAGGAGAAACGAGTATGCTGGATAAAATACCGAATGCAGAAGAAATGATTGCTTTAGTCGGGCAATCACTATATGATATATGGAATAAACTGTGTACCTTAATCGATGAAAAGTATGATATGGAATGCTTGTGGAACAACGGTGGTAAAGCGTGGACTTATGAGTATAAATACCGTCGTGGTGGAAAAACGCTTTGTGCATTGTACGCAAGAGAAAACTGCGTAGGATTTATGATTATCTTAGGGAAAGATGAACGATTAAAATTCGATGCAGATAGAAATAGCTATTCAAAAGAAGTTCAAAAAATTTATGATGAAACTAAAACCTATCATGATGGAAAATGGCTGATGTTTGAGCCAACGGATACAACTTTGTTTGATGATTTCGTTAAACTGTTGGGAATAAAAAGAAAGCCCAACAGGAAGTAATGATTTTATACTTGAATTAGAATACAAATCCCAGTTTGTGGATGCAAACAAAACGCAATTTAATAAGCAACATATTAACGAAACGCTCACTTTTTAGTGGGCGTTTTCTTATGCCCTGAAAGGAGGCGATTCTTATTTGGAACATACTGACACACTTATTCACTTTTACCGGAGGCACCGTAATGGGTGTTATACTCATGTGCCTTCTGCAAGCAGGGAAACAGGAAGATCAGCAGATGGAAGAAATGCAAAGGAGGAATAACGAATGAAATTAGTGATTGCAGAAAAGCCCTCTGTCGCTATGGCGTTGGCGGCGGTATTGGGTGCAAATGAGAAAAAGGATGGCTATCTGGAAGGCGGCGGCTACCTGGTGAGCTGGTGCGTCGGCCATCTTCTGGAACTGGCGCAGCCTGAAGCCTATGGGGAACAGTATGCCAAATGGCGCTATGGTGATCTGCCGATTCTGCCGGACGAATGGAAATATGAGGTGCCGAAGGACAAGAAGAAACAGCTTGACCTCCTGTGCCGGCTGATGAAGGACAAACGGGTGGATTCCGTGGTGTGCGCCACTGACGCCGGGCGCGAGGGCGAGCTGATCTTCCGTCTGGTCTATGAGTACGCCGGATGCAGGAAACCGATGGAACGCCTCTGGATTTCCAGTATGGAGGATGTGGCGATCCGGGACGGCTTTGAACACCTGCGCCCCGGTAAGGATTATGACCGCCTCTATGATGCCGCGGTCTGCCGGGCCGGTGCGGACTGGCTGGTAGGTATCAACGCGACCAGGCTGTTTTCTGTCCTGTACGGCATCACCTTAAACGTCGGGCGCGTTATGTCCCCAACGCTGGCGCTTTTGGTGCAGCGTGAGGCAGAGATTCAGGCATTTACCAGCAGGCCCTTCTATGTACCGGAGATCACTTGCGGCGGTTTTACTGCTTCCGGTGAAAGACAAACGGAAAAACAGGCGGCAGAGGCGGTTCGCAGGGAATGTGACGGGCAGACGGCTTCTGTCCTTTCGATAGAAAAACAGACAAAGACCGTACAGCCTCCCCACCTCTATGATCTGACGACCTTGCAGCGGGAATGTAACCGTATCTACGGCTACACCGCCCAGCAGACCCTTGATTACCTGCAATCCCTCTATGAGAAAAAGCTGGCGACCTATCCCCGTACTGACAGCCAGTATTTGACCGAGGATATGCAGGCAACCGCCGCCTCCCTAATCCTATGGCTGCGGGACAACATGCCTTTCGGGAAAGGCTGCCTGGGCGAGCCGGATATTGACCGGGTAACGGACGGCAGCAAAGTCACCGACCACCATGCTATTATTCCCACCGTAGAGATCGCCCGGACGGATCTGTCTGCCCTTCCTTCCGGGGAGCGGGATGTGCTGACGCTGATCGCCATGAAGCTCCTTTGCGCCACCGGCCAGACGCACCGCTTTGAGGCAGTCACGGCGGTACTGGATTGTGCGGGCCATTCCTTCACAGCGAAAGGAAAGACTGTCTTACAGGCAGGTTGGAAGGAAATTGAACGGCTCTACCGCATGGGGCTAAAACAGGCGGAACCGGAAAAGGCAGACCCCGCAGACGCGGCCTTGCCAGAGCTTACCCAAGGCCAGACCTTTGAACCGGTGGCAGCAGGCGTCCGGGAAGGCAAGACCTCCCCGCCCAAACACTATACGGAGGATTCCCTGTTGGCAGCTATGGAAACGGCAGGCGCGGCAGACGCACCGGAAGATGCAGAGCGCAAGGGCTTAGGCACCCCGGCCACCCGTGCGGCTACACTGGAAAAGCTGGTAGCAACCGGCTTTGTGCAGAGAAAGAAAAAACAGCTCATTCCCACGGAAAAGGGAACCAACCTGATTACGGTCCTGCCGGATAATATCAAATCCCCGTTGCTTACCGCGGAATGGGAATCCCGGTTGAAACAGGTGGAGCGCGGCGAGATCAACGCGGAGACTTTCATGGAAGGAATCGCCGATATGAGCCGGGCGCTTGTCAAAGAACATACCGCACCGGAGGAACGGTTTGTCGGCCTGTTCCCTGACGCGAAAGGAACCCGGCGCGAGGCTGTCGGCACTTGTCCCCGCTGCGGTGGCACTGTGTATGAGGGCAAAAAGGGATTCTTCTGTGAAAATCGGGACTGCTCCTTTGCCCTCTGGAAAGACAATAAATTCTTAACCGGCAAGAAGAAAACCCTGACAAAAACCGTTGCGGCGGCCCTTCTGAAAGAGGGCCGCGTTTCTATGTCCGGGCTTTACAGCGAAAAAACGGGGCGGACCTATGACGCGGTTGTGGTGCTGGATGATACGGGCGGCAAATATGTGAATTTCAAGCTGGAATTTCCGGTGAAGAAAGGCGGGCGCAAATGAGCGCCCCGCCGGAAAGGGAACTGACACGATCCGAGCGGGCGGCGGTCCGAAGGCTGGTGACGAATTTGTGCGCCAACTATGACTGCCAGGATAAGCTCTGCCTTCCCCTGGACTGTCCCTGCTACATGCTGAATAAATGGTGGACCGGCGCGTTCTGCCGCTATTTCCGGGCGGCGGTGCTGCCTACGCAGCCAAAGCTGGAATCTTCCCTGACCGGTGAAGATACTTCTCTCAGGCAGAAAATATGCCCGGTCTGCGGAAAGGCTTACCTTCCGGTCACAAGCCAGGCGTATTGTTCCGATTATTGCCGCAGCTTCGCCAGACGAAAATCCGAGCGGGAACGGAAACGGCGCAGGCGGCAAAACAGGGGGTGATGTGTCCGCAACTTAGCTCAATCAGGCCAGTGTTTTCAAGGGTTTTAAGGCCCTGTTTACAGGGCGCCTATATTGGAATGCTCCCGGCCTCTGAAATGGGGCTAAGTTGCGGACAAAGGGCGCTTTTCCGACGCTCTGATTTTATGACAGTTTGGAGGGATGCTTATAGAAAAAACACCGATTGTGCCGCAGATCATGCGGATTGATACCAGGGCGCAGGCCATTGATATGCAGCAGATCGACAACCGGCGCTTTCTGTTCAACCCAAAGACTGGTGTGCTGGTCCTGGGACGCCAATATAAAGAAACAAGTTTTGTAAATGCCAGCCATGCCGTGGAGCTGGCAGACGCGGGAATCACAAAGGGCTTCGATGATTTTGTGCGGGGCTGGATCGGAACCGGCGGGCACTATCCCAAAGGGGTGATCCACTTTGCCCCCTGTGTAGATTCCAGAAACATTTCCCTTTTTGACCGAGCTTTTGACACGCTGAAAATGTTCAGGGAAAACGGCGCGCTGGCCGGAACGGTGGTACGTGGCTTCGGGAGTCGATGGGAACAGCCCTTATCTGCGATCCTTACAGATTTACAGAAAGAGGAACAAAAGCCTTCCCTCCGGCAGCAGCTAAAGAAAACGCCGGAGGGCAAAGCTGTCCGGCACAGGAAAGAAAACCAACAACAACGATAGGAGGCGATTTTTTTGAGTATCAACTATATTGAAACAGAGGACCTTCGCCGTATGGAGGGAAAAGACGGCCTGATCTTGCAGGGCTGCGGCGGCGAGCTGCAGGAATGGCTTGACGGGATCAATGAAATGTTCACTGAGGCCGGTATTCTGAAAAACGGAGCGGAGTTCCAGGACATTTCTTCTTTTGAGTATGACGGCCTTACCTGTCTGCTCTATCCTTTTGAGGGTGTGGACCTGGATATTGGGAAACTTGCCGTGTGGCGTTTACAGACCCATGAGAATTTTGGCGGCACATGGCTTTCTGATTTTGTCCCCAACCGCCTGGGCGGATTTATCGGAGAACCGGAAAAGCCGGACTGTGCGCTGATCGGGCAGGATGGCAATATTTTTAACCTGGTGGGGATCGCTGCCCGCACTTTGCGGGAGCATGGGCTTACAGACCAGGCAAAGGAAATGAAGGACCGGGTATTTGCTTCCGGCAGTTATGGCGAGGCGCTTTGTATCATCGGCGAGTATGTGAATATCACAGATACGGAGCAGGAACAAAGGGCCTCCCTCCGGCAGCAGCTTAAAGGAACGAAAACAGCGGAACCGTCTGCCCGGCCAAAACCGGAAAAGCAGCAGGAACGATAACAGGAGGTGCCGATGAAAAGAGAAAAGACTTACGGTGTATGGGCGGTGCGCAGCGCCGCTTCGATCTTTGGGCGGGCGGAAAGCTGGTGCAAGGAGGACGGCAAACCCCTTGAATTTGCTTCCCAGGAGGCAGCCGAGGCTTACGCAAAGGAATGTAACAGCCGCACGACTGCCAACGTCCACTATTTTGTAAAGGAAAAAGAACCGGAACCGGGTGCTGTCCGAAAGGACGGAACACAGCCGGACAGAGCTGCCCGCGCCCATGAGGAACAGACACCCCGGAATGCGGCAGTGGAAAAACTGAATGAGATTCCCGGCAGGCAGCTTTCTAAAGAGCTGGACCCTTTGGTGGAAATCCGTTCTGCGGTACACGGTAACTATGCCGGCATGGTCGCCATGCTTGCGGCAGATAACCGGGTCTATCTGGGCCGCGAGGAACGCTATCATTATCAGGACGGGCTTACCTCCTATTATGATAACGGCGACGGTTCCCTATGCTTTGTCACAGACCGGGCGGATATGTATTATTTCCTCTACGGTGAGGGCTGGGCCCATTCTCAGGCGGAAATGCTGGAGCGCGGGCTTACAGGGGATCAGTATGCGGAGTTTGCCCGGCTGCAAAATGGCGTTCTCCGGCAGTTTGAAGCGCAGAGGGAAATCCTGTTCGCCGGACAGCCCTTCCAGCCGCCCGAAAGCTATCTGCACAACGCAGAGCTTTACGAGGAAGGACAGACCGGCAATTATAATATGCTGGACGGCAGGCTGAACAATGAGCCCCCGGTAAAGCCGGACCTGACGGACGGCCAGACCTATGAGGAAATCCGGGAGCTTGCCCCGGAGACCTTGCCGGAAGAAAAGCCCTCTATCCTGGATCGCCTGAAATCCGAGCGTCCGGAACATGAGGCAAGGCAGGTCACACCGCCTGTCCTGGAAAGGGGGCTTTGAGTATGGGGACAAAATTTGAAGGTGTGGACATACTGGGCTTTCTGGGGCAGGTCGTAGAACTGCATACACAGCATTATAAAGATGATTTTGACATAGATAAAGAGCTGATCCCAAAGCTGGCCCTATCAGGAGAACCGGAGGACCGGCGCCTTCTCTGGATGTCAAGACCCTGCGGCACCTATACCCTGCGGGAGCGGGAAGTCCATCTGGAGGACAGCTATGCGAATAATGTGTGGAGGTTCTACCATGAGCAGACTAAAGACCCGGTCCTTGCCTATGCCATCTCTATCAAAGACGTGCGGGACGGGAAAGTAATCGGCAATATCTATCCGCTGGATTATGGGTCGCATGTAGAGCGGACAAAATCGCTGACCTGCCCCATAGAAAAAGTTTCTGTCGTATTTGAGGATGGAACCAACATCATAATCCCTTACCAAAACCGGAGGCGGCTTATCAATGAGCTTATGCCGATGCACGGAAATCCAAAGTCGATGACCGATCTGCCGGAAAACGAACATGAGCTTGCCATGATCCTGAAACGGGAACGGTTCAAACGCTCTTACCATGCTGTGAGCGGCGATATAAAAGAATACATTGACGGTTTGGAGAACAATACCCTGCGCGGCAAGCTCAAAGAAGCACGGACAGCCGCCGCAACTTCTCCGAAGCCGCCCTCCCCGAACAAGGGGCCAGAACGATGAAGGGCGGACGGGATAAGCGGTCTGTCCGTGTGGAGTTCGTTTTGACCGAGGCGGAGGCTGCTTTGATAAAGGAACATATGGCGGAGCTGGGGATCACCAACCTTTCCGCTTATCTTCGCAAGATGGCAGTGGACGGTTACATCATTCACCTGGATATGGGCGACATTCAGGAAATGATACGCCTCCTTCGTATCTGTTCCAATAACTTAAATCAGTACACACGGCGTGCCAATGAGACCGGCAGCGTTTACGCTGCGGATGTGGAAGATCTGCGTACCCGGCTGGATGACCTGTGGAATGGTATGGATAAGCTGCTCCGGGGATTTGCAAACATTTCATAAATGGAGAAAATAGCCGTTGCTTTCCGGGAACCGGCACGATAGAATTTTGGCAGAGGGATATGATACTTTTCCTCGTGGAAGGAGGCTTGACCTATGCGTCTGATATTCAAACTGTTGGCGTTTCCCTTTGTCCTGGTTACGGGGCTTCTTTATCTGGTATGCAAGTTTCTGGTGATCGCGTCCGGCGCGGTGCTGGGGATTTTATCAGGCATTGTATTTCTGGCGTCACTGATACTGTTCTTTACTGCCGGAGTGTGGGCCGGGCTTGCATGGCTGGTGATCGCGTTTCTGATAAGCCCCTATGGTCTGCCAATGGCGGCGGCCTGGCTGGTCGGGATGATCGGCGGAGCAAACCGCGCGCTCAGGGATTTTGTATTTGGATAAACTTATGGGCGGGGCATATTGGTGTCTCGCCCTTTTTTTCACTATTTGGAGCCGTCTCACAAGGCAGCTTCTTCTATTTGGAGGGATCACATGAAAGACACAACACAGCTATATATCTATCCGGCTTCCTATGCGTATGAGCATGGAGAGTTGGAACAATACCGCGCTTCCTATAAGGCAAATATCGCCTGCAAGGAGGCAATCGAGCAGGCCATTGTCGATCACTACCGGGATAACCGCCTGGGCACGGAGGCAGTACATCAGGTCTTGGAACAATTCGGCTATGACCGGATGTTTTATGTGCTTGCCAACACGGTCCGGCAGAAGGATTGGGACGGGCGCATTTCCCGCGATAACAAAGTCTGGGCGAAATCCATTCCGGTCTATGAGAACCCGGACGGTTTCGGCCATGACCGGAATGTTTACTTTGTGGTGGACCGCAGCCACCCCGGACTTACGGATTTATTTCTCACCCAGGCACGGAAGGAGTATGCACTGGCCCAGGAGAAAAAGCCTTCTGTCCGTGACAGCCTGAATAAAAACGCCGGGCAGCAGGCCAGAGCAGAGAAACCAAAGCAGCGCAAGAGCCAGGAACGATAACCGGCTGAATTGAATCAAGGGGGTGATGGTATGGCGACTACACGGCTGATGCCGCTGCATGTGGGAAAAGGCCGGGATGTGTCTACGGCCATTGCGGACATCATTGACTATGTGGAGAATCCGCAGAAAACGGATTTTGGAAAATTCATTTATGGTTATGAGTGTGATACCCGGATCGCGGATGCGGAGTTCCTTCTTTCCAAGCGGCAGTATTTGAACCTGACCGGACGGGACCGGGGCGCGGATGATGTGATCGCCTACCACCTCCGGCAAGCCTTCAAGCCCGGCGAAGTCATGCCGGAAGAAGCGAACCAGATCGGGCGGGAGCTCGCACTGAAGCTGACAAAGGGCAATCATGCTTTTGTGGTGTGTACCCATGTGGATAAGCACCATGTTCATAATCACATCATCATCAATTCCACCGCCCTTGACTGCACCCGAAAATTCCGCAACTTCTGGGGCTCTACCTGGGCGATCCGGCGCATGAATGACAAGCTGTGTTTGGAGCATGGTCTGTCTATCGTGGAGAATCCAAAACCCAGCAGGGATCACTATGGCACATGGCTGGGAAATGAAAAACAGCCCTCCTTCCAGGAGCAGCTACGCCGGGCAATCGACGCGGCTCTGGAAGAAAGACCGAAGGATTTTGAGGAATTTCTGAAAAATCTGGAGGCTGCCGGAATCGAAGTCAATCGGGAACGCAAGAACCTCCGGCTCCGGGTGGCGGGGCAGAAAAACTATACCCGGTGTAATACGCTGAAAGGCGACTACACCGAGCAGGCCATATGGGAACGGATCGAGGGCGCCCGCACGGTAAAACCCCGCCGCACTTTTTCTCAAAAGCCGGCTCCGAAGGTTGGGCTGCTGGTGGATATTGAGGCGGCGGTCCGAGCCGGCAAGGGGCCGGGCTATGAACGCTGGGCGAAGGTGTTTAACTTAAAACAGCTCTCCCAGGCGGTGATCTACCTGAAAGAGCATGGGGATATGAGCTATGAAGATTTGCAGGAAAAAGCTGCGGCCGCTACCGCCAGCTTTAATGCTCTGTCGGCACAGATCAAGGACCTGGAATCGCAGATGACCGCCAACGGAGAATTGCAGAAGCAGATCGTGAATTATGCAAAGACGCGGGCGGTCTATGTGGATTACCGCAAGGCCGGTTACAGTAAAAAATTCCGGTCAGAGCATGAGGCGGACATTCTATTGCACCAGGCGGCGAAGAAATATTTTGACAGCATGGGCATTACGAAACTTCCCTCTGTCAAATCACTCCGGGAGGAATACGCCGGCCTGCTGGAACAGAAACGGAAAGCCTATGCTGCCTATAAGCAGGCCCGGTCTGATATGAAGGAGCTTCATAATATCAAGGCCAACGTGGATTATCTGCTGGACATTCCTTCTTCCCAAGAGCAGCAGAAAGATAAGCAAAAATCCCGGTAGCAATTCTATGTTGCTAAATATTTTTTCTATGGTAAAATAGAACCCTACACTATAACACCAGACTTTTTGGCTATGGTATATTGGGAGAGAATGGAGGCGGGAAACAGTGAAAACATATAAAACTGCGGAAGTAGCCGCAATCATCGGAATACACCCAAATACAGTACGGTTATATGAAAAACTGAAACTGATACCCACGCCAGAACGGTTACCAAATGGCTATCGTGTATTTACAGAATTTCATATAAAGCAATGTAAGCTGATACGTCTTGCATTTCAAGTGGAGATCTTGCAGAACGGATTAAGAAAGAAAATCGCACAGATGATTATGGTATCAGCAACAGGAGATTTTGTTACAGCTATTGCGCTTACAAAAAATTATTTGAAGCAAATCAGACAGGAACGCCAGGACGCAGAAGAAGCTATTGAAATTGTAAAACAGATTTTATCTGGCAGTATTAGGGAAAATTCCCGGCAGTTGAAGCGAAAAGATGTGTCAGAACTGCTTGATATTTCTATGGACACTCTCCGAAATTGGGAAATGAACGGCCTACTTACCGTAAAAAGAAAAGATAACGGGTATCGCGTCTATACGGATGAGGACATACAGCGGCTAAAAATCATTCGCTCATTAAGATGTGCGAATTATTCTTTAGAAGCAATCCTGCGGCTTTTGCAACAGCTATCCAAAAATCCCGATACAGATATTCGCGCTACATTAAACACACCAAAACAGACGGATGACATTATTTCTGTCTGCGACAGACTGATCGTGTCGCTGTCAGAGGCAGAAAAAAATGCAGCCATTATTTTGGATATGCTGCAAGATATGAAAATCCAATTTTCTTAAACCCTACACTTTGCCACCAATGTTTTCATTGGTGGTATTCTTATTTCATGAAAGACAAAAGGAGGACATATTATGCAGACTGTAATCAATGTGGAGCAGTTGTCAAAATCTTATGGCAATCTGCTTGCAGTAGACAAACTCAGTCTATCTGTAAAACGCGGAACCGTTTACGGGCTTCTTGGCGCAAACGGCGCGGGGAAAAGCACAACGATTGAGTGTATCTTAGGTACAAAAAATGCCGACAGCGGAACGGTATCCGTCTTGGGATGTAACCCCAAAAAAGACAGACACCACCTGTTTCAGAATGTCGGCGTTCAGTTTCAGGAGGGTGATTATCAGCCGGAAATTAAAGTTTCAGAGCTATGTGAAGAAACCGCCTGTCTTTATGAAGCGCCTGCCGACTGGAAGAAACTTTGTGAACAATTTGAAATAGGGACTAAGACTGGCAACTCGGTAAAAAGTTTGTCCGGCGGAGAGCGACAACGCTTATTTATCGTGCTTGCCTTAATCCCGAACCCGGAACTGGTATTCCTTGATGAACTGACTACCGGGCTTGACGCAAAAGCCCGGCGTGATGTTTGGAAAATATTATCTGAATTAAAAAGCAAGGGATTAACTATCTTTTTAACTTCTCATTTCATGGATGAAGTGGAAGCCCTATGTGACGAGATATGTATTTTGAAAAAGGGAAAGGCAGTCTTTTATGGAACTGTTGAACAGGCAAAGACGGCCAGTAGGTGTGAGAACTTTGAGGACGCCTATCTTATGCTTTCCGGTGAGGAGGAAAAAAATGAAATCATTTAGAACGCTCTTGAAAAACGAATTGAAATTAAACATCAGAAACATGAATATGGTTATCTTTGCTGTCATTATGCCGCTGATTGTTTTGATTATTCTGGGCTTCATTTACGGAACAAAACCCGCCGAAGACGGAGCGGCATACACTTTTATAGAACAGTCCTTTGGCGCATTATGCTGTATCTCCATTTGTGCGAGCGGGCTAATGGGCTTGCCTCTTGTCGTATCAGAATATCGGGAACGAAAAATTTTGAAGCGTTTTCAAGTTACCCCTGTCAGTCCGGCAAAATTACTTTTAGTAGAATTTTTGATTTACGTTATCTATTGCATTGTATCAATGCTTACTCTGTTCCCCGCCGCCGCGCTGTTATGGAAAATAAAAATACATGGTTCTTTCCTATTGTTCTTAGGAAGCTGGTTTTTGACTATGGTATCGACTTTGAGCATAGGATTGTTAGTTGGAGGGATTGCGAAAAACACGAAAAGCGCGAGTGTGATTGCCTGTATTCTGTATTTTCCCATGCTGATTTTTTCGGGAGCAACGCTTCCCTTTGAGGTTATGCCCGTTGCCATGCAGAAGATAATCAGTATTTTTCCGTTAACACAAGGTATTCAGTTGATGAAAGCGGTATTTCTTGGATTTCCAGTTGAAAATGTGTTGCTTCCGGTTACTGTTATGTGTGCCGTTACACTCGTTTGTTTTGGCATCTCTGTAAAGTGTTTTAAATGGGAATAAGCCTGGTTTTAGCGTTCCGAAGGAACGTGCAGCCGTCACCGCAGGTGGCGATCTCAGGGGTTTGGGGACATGTCACCAACAAGCATTTAGCAGGAAGTCCGGGAACGGATTTCCTGCTAAATACGCAATCTTACGGAAGATTGCATTGCTTGCCATTTTGTGGAACCCCAGAAAAAGTTCTTGCACCACGCAACGACATTGATAAACTGAAAGAAAGGCGGTATAATAAGGATGTAGCAAGAAACATATAAAGTTGTAATGAGATAAAAGTACAAATATAGTTGGAGTAGGTGGTGAAACGATGTTTAGGATAGGAGAATTTTCAAAGCTGACGCAGGTATCTATTCGTATGCTCCGCTATTATGACGAGGCGGGCATTTTAACGCCAGCGGAGGTTGACAAGTGGACGGGACACCGACTTTATTCGGTGGAGCAAATACCACGTCTAAATAAAATCCTGTATTTGCGGGATAGCGGACTGAATGTTTCAGAAATCGCGCTTGCCCTGACGCTGGACGAGCAATCACTTCTTACACAGCTCAACAAAAAGCGCATAGAGATAGAAAATGCAATACAGGCTGAACGAGAAAAACTGCGGAAGATTGAACTTGCAAAAAGTGAAATACAGGGTGGTAAAGGAGAACTGCACTATAACATCTCCGTTAAGTCAATCCCTACATATCAGGTGCTATCCTTGCGGAAAGTTGTACCAACCTACTATTCCGAGGGCGACTTATGGAAAGAACTTTCTACTTTTACTGATGTGCAAAAAATAGAAATAACGAGCAATACATTTTCCATTTATCACGATACAGAATTTCGGGAGATAGATGTTGATATTGAGCTATGTGCTCCGGTAAAGAAAATGGGAAAGGCAAAAGGACCATTTTGTTTCCGCATGACAGAACCAGTCCCGTATATGGCTTGCACAATGGTCTATGGAGATTTTGCAAATATAAAAGGAGCCTACCTTGCCTTTGCCGAATGGCTGCAGAAAAACAGCGAATACAAAATGTCTAACCCGATGCGTCAAATCGTACATAGAGGCCCGTGGAATGAGAATAATCCTGAAAAATATTTGATTGAACTTCAAATACCGCTGGAACACATATGATTGTACAGGCTTTGAAATGTCCTGCTAAAAAGGCAGGGCATTTTTTATTTTTCCCTGTTGCATCTCACATGATGTGAGGTATTATACTGGATTTACCAACATAGCAAGGAGGAAAAATATGACCTATCAATTAAAAGCCATTGGCAAAGTAAAGAATGATGAAAACGGCACATTTATTCAGTTAGAGCCGGAGTACATTCCCGGACTGCAAGCCTTAGAGGGCTTCAGCCATATCAATGTCCTTTGGTGGTTCAGCGATTGCGACAACGACGCAGATCGAAATGAATTACAGACAGAACAGCCCTATAAAGGCGCACCCGAAGTCATGGGTGTATTTGCGACACGCTCTCCTGTGCGTCCGAACCCTATTGCATTAACAGCGTCGGAAATTATCAACATTGATTTCACCAACGGCATGATTCGTGTTACATTCATTGACGCAAATGACAATACGCCCGTACTCGACATCAAGCCCTACACACCGAGTTTTGACAGGGTTGAAACACCTGGTGTTCCCGCATGGTGCAGCGAATGGCCGAAAAGCACAGAAGCCTCCGGCTATTTTGATTGGGGACAGGTGTTCAACTTTTAAGGGGGTGGCTTATGAAATTACAGGATTATGCTCAGAATAAGCCTGTTCTTGAAACGGAACAACTTATCCTACGCCCTCTGCGAAAAGAAGATGTTTCAGATTTGAAAGAATGGTTGGGTGACAGTTCCATTTATCAGTATTGGGGAAAACGCCCCGGGAAAAGTGACTTAAACCCGGAATTGCTTTTTCAAAAGCCGGAGAAACCAACAAAAAGTTTTCATTGGGGTATTGTGCACAAACAAGATTATAAAGTTATCGGGGATATGTGGGTGTATCTCATCGAAAATGACCGCATGGCAAAAGTAGCATTTCGCCTTTCTCCTGCTTATCAAGGCAACCGACTTATGACAGAAGCGCTGGCGAGAGTAGCTATCTTCTGCTTTGAAGAAACAGAATTGCAGCGTCTTTGGGCTGATGTTCACATCTGTAACATTGCGTCATTCAAAACTCTTGAAAAAGCGGGCTTCAAGCGTGAAGGGTTTATTCGTGAGGGAAAAATGGTAAACATCTACTGCGATTATTATTTATATGGCATGACAAAAGCTGATTACATTGAGGTGATGGATAAATCCCAACACCCCAGCCGGAACAGTCCGTGATACATCTTAGCTTAAATAAAATACATACAGGATTTCAGGTTATGTTTGCTATACTTACCTAAGGGACATGAAACGGATTTTAATTGTCGAAGATGACAATCTATTACATATTGACATAAGGTTTCTATTTTGCAAAGTGCATTTTTCTAGTCAAAAAGCGCATTGCGTGAAAAGCCTGGCAAAAAATAAAATGATATAATTTGAACATCAAATATAGGAGGTGCCACAATGCACGCATGGGAAGCAATCGAACAATCCTTGACATATATCGAGGAACACTTGGCAGAAGAAATTTCGACGGAAGAATTGGCAAATAGCGTCGGCCTGTCCCCGTTCTATTTTCAGCGCTTGTTCAAGCGGCTGGTAAATAAACCGGTTCAGGAATATGTGAAACTTCGCCGTCTGGCAAAGGTAATCGAAAATCTGGAAAGTACCAATCAGAGGATTCTTGACATTGCCTTGGACTATGGCTTTTCGAGCCATGCTAATTTTACGCGGGCTTTCAAGGAAACGTATGGGATCACACCCGAAAATTACAGGAGAAATTTACCAATGCTCAATACATTCGACAAGCCGGAAGTTTCTATGAATTACGTTTTGATAGACGAAGGGGTTCCGCTGGTGGTAGGAAATATCATCTTGGAAATCCAGAGAAAGACGTTGGAAAAACCGGAAATTTACCTCGGCTTGGAAACGGAAGTCCGCATTTCTGAACAAATCCCGGTTGGTGAAAGCACAGGTGTAGATGTGCCGGGACAGCTTTGGAGGCGTTATCACATGGAGAAGGCTTCAATCATAGCTAATCTAAATACTACTGTAGAAATGGGAATGTCCCATATGGAAGATACTGCACAGAACCTTTTCACTTATTTTGCGGGTGGTCTTGTTCAAAATATCCCAAATCGGCTACAAGATGGTTTTGTAAAGAGAGAGCTATCGGCAGGAAAATATATCGTTTGCAGAATCGAAGCAGAAAATTTTGAGGATTTGGTAACGGTGGCTCTGGACCAGGCCAGCAAATACTTTTTCGGTACATGGCTGCCCCACCACAGCTTAACCACGGAGCCTTTCTCGGCAGAAAAGTATTATCGTGACTTAGAGGACATGGCTTGTATGGAAATTTGGGTTAAGCCTTTGTCCCTGAAAGAAAAAAACTAAGAAGGGTTTTATGATGGATTGGAATGCGCTATATTCAAATGAGGAATCTCCATCGTTGGAGCAAGTCGCGGAATACATTAACAATCCGTTATGGGTGGAGTTTAATAGCCGTATACAGTCCGCCTATCAAGTCAAGCCTTGCATGGAATACAGCCGTTGTTCCATGCAGGCAGGCTGGAATATTAAGTATAAAAAAGGTGGGAAGTCTCTTTGCACGCTCTATCCGATGGAAGGCTACTTTATTGCCCTCGTGGTTGTGGGAAATCGTGAGCTTACGGAGGCAGAGCTTCTTATGCCGCTATGTTCTGGCTATGTGCAGACGGTATTCAAAAACACGAAAACCGGAAATGGATTGAAATGGTTGATGTTGGAGGTACGGGATAGTGAGATTATGGAGAATGTCCTTCGCCTTATCAATCTTCGGAAGCGTATACCGTCATAACAGGAAATGAAAGCACAATCTTCGACAAGGCCGGATGAAGATAGCAACATTATGCAAGAAAACGAGATACGCATAAACTATAATGGTATTATCGGGATAACTTTATGGAGGTGGCTTATGGAGGTGACTTATGGATAACTCTAGCAGCAGAATTGTTTTTGACGAAAAACTTAATATAGAGGTGTTAACGCTGACAGGAATGATAGAAAACTTACCTCCGCATTTTCATGATTACTATGAATTAGGCTATATAGAAAGCGGAAGCCGACGAGTAATATGTCAAGGCAGGGAGTATAGAATAGGGAAAAATGATCTGCTCCTTTTTAACCCGAATGACAATCATACCTGCTTAGAATTGGAAAAAGAAGTGTTGGATTTCAGATGTTTTCACATCACTACTGAACGCATGGAAGAATTGGCATTGGAATGTATAGGATATGCTATATGTCCATATTTTGAGCCGCAGATCGTGCGCCAGAGTGATCTTATTCCGCAAATCAAAGAGTTGATTGACTTAATTGAAAATGGATCGTATTGTGATTTGCAAAAGGAAGAACTGCTTTATATGATCATCGGCGATTTGGTTGCAGATTATGCTCAACCATTGAAATGCGAACAAATGGAAATTTCGGATAGCGTAGAACGTGCTTGCGAGTATATTGAAAGGCATTATGCCACAAACATTTCTTTATGCGATTTGAGTTCCTTTACGGGCTTTAGTAAGTACCACTTTATACGTATGTTTACAAGAGAAAAGGGTATATCCCCCTATCGTTATATTGAATGTATTAAAATGACAGAAGCAAAAAAATTGCTGAAGGCAGGAGAAGATTTATCAAATATCACCTATCAGCTTGGTTTTAGCAGCCAAAGTCACTTTACTAATTTTTTCAAAAAATATGCCAGAGTAACTCCGAAACAATATAGCAAACTTTATAACGCTTAAAATGAGCTTTTTGCATAAAACACTGGAATACAACAGGAATATTTGTTGATGGTAAAAGAATAAATGCCCACACTGACGGAAAGGGGGTGGCGACATGGGAAATTAGCTGTATTTGATATATCTGAACCAGGCGGTAGAATTGCGGAAAAGCTGCTCATGTTGTTAAACGCCCGTCAGCGTCAGGAATTAGTAAATTATCTTCTTCATTCCGAAAAGCAACAGAATAATCCGGCTGACAGCCCATGTGCCATTCCCGAAACTTATAGGGTGCAGACAGTCTTGGATGAACCGTTTACAGAGATTCAAATGGGCGGTTTATATTTCTGCCAGGAGCAACGGCTTGTATGTATTGGCGAACAGGTAATCGAATTAACCGCTAAGGAATTTGACATCCTTGCTCTGTTAATCACACACCCGAAGCGGGTATTTACCTATGAGTTGATTATGGAATTGGTCTGGAATGAGGATTATTCCTACTACTCTCGCAAGGCAGTCAATAATCATGTGAGCAATCTGCGGAAGAAACTGAAAATTACGCCGGATTCCCCGGACTATATCAAAAGCGTTGTTGGCGTTGGTTATAAATTTGAAGTGCCGTAATATGACTATGGAATCAGACGGCAGTTGGATGTATCTAAGGTGTAGCTGCCTTTCTATCTGTTTTGCTTAATGTGGGTAATCGTCAAGATCAGAAGTAAGCTGCCTTGACGATTATCTGTAATTATGCTACCATAGGCTGATAATGTGACAGCATTTTGGCAAATAATAAAGACAGACTGATCGGAGCAGTAAGGAGTAATGCAATGAATGAAAAAATCCTAGTGGTCGATGATGAAAAAGAGTTGGCCGATTTAGTGGAAGTCTACCTGAAAAACGATGGATATACCGTTTATAAATTTTATAATGGCACGGATGCGTTAAAGTGCATTGAATCCGTTCCTCTGGATTTAGCCATATTGGATATTATGCTCCCGGATATTGATGGCTTTCAAATTTGCCAGAAGATCCGGGAGAAATTTTATTTTCCTGTGATTATGCTGACAGCGAAAGCCCTTGATGGGGATAAAATCATGGGGCTGTCCGTTGCGGACGACTATATCACGAAACCGTTCAATCCGCTGGAAGTGGTTGCCAGAGCAAAAGCGCAGTTACGACAGTATATGAGATACAGGCAGCCATCACTCAAACAGGAGGATGAACGCAACGAATACGATATAAGAGGGATGACGATCAGTAAGATCAGCCACAAATGTATCTTGTTTGGAAAAGAACTCGGGCTGACGCCAACGGAGTTTTCTATTCTCTGGTATCTGTGTGAAAACCAGGGGAAGGTTGTTTCAACGGAGGAACTATTTGAAGCGGTATGGGGCGAAAAATACATTGATAACAATAATACCGTTATGGCCCATATCGGACGTCTCAGAGAGAAAATGAACGAACGGGCCAAAAATCCGAAATTCATAAAAACTGTGTGGGGAGTGGGATATACCATTGAAAAATAAAAAGAAAACAAAATGTGAAGATGACTATTTGCTTTTCAAAAACAGATTATCCATCAAAATGCTGCTCATGATGGTTTGTTCCCTTCTGATTATAGCGGTTGTTTATCTGTTTATTTTAAAAGGAAATTTCGCAAATGCCGTAGTAGGATTTTTAGAACGCTTTGTCTACTATGACCGTGACGAGGCTGTGTCTGTCTATCTTAGAACCTTCAAGAGATATGAGATATGGCTTTTCCTGTTGGCGGTTCTGGGTGTGTTTTTTGTGATTTTTCGCATGTTTGTGGACAATGTTTCAAAATACTTTAAGGAGATCAACCGTGGCATTGACTCCCTGGTGCATGAAGATGCCCAGGATATTGCTCTGCCGGCAGAACTGGCCTCAACGGAAAGAAAGATCAATTCCATACGGCATACCCTGATGAAAAGAAAGTCGGACGCCGAGCTTGCGGAACAAAGGAAAAATGACCTTGTCATGTACCTGGCCCATGACTTAAAAACCCCTCTTTCATCGGTGATCGGATATTTGACACTATTAAGGGATGAAGGCCAGATTTCCGATGAACTTAAGACGCGGTATTTATCCGTATCACTGGATAAGGCGGAACGCCTTGAGGATTTGATTAACGAATTTTTTGAAATCACACGGTTCAACCTTTCCCATATTACGCTTGTATACGGTAAAATCAATCTGACCAGGATGCTCGAACAGTTGGCATATGAGTTTAAGCCGATGCTGACCGGGAAAAACCTGAAGCTGGAATTTGAAATGCAGCCAGACATTATTGTTTCGTGCGATGCAAATAAGATGCAGCGTGTATTTGATAACCTGCTGCGAAACGCTGTCAGCTATTGTAATGCAGATACAAGCATTAAGATAGCTGCAGAACAAATAGAAGATCACGCGCTGATTAAAGTCATGAACGAGGGAAACACAATCCCACAGGAACGATTAGAAAGAATATTTGAGCAGTTCTACCGCCTGGATGTGTCAAGAAGCTCGGCTACGGGCGGGACTGGCCTGGGACTTGCCATTGCAAAGGAGATTGTTGAACTTCATCACGGGCAGATTACCGCCCACAGTGCGGACGGCCTCACCTGCTTTGAGGTGTCATTGCCGCTCGTAGGAAAATCGTAAAAAATTCCGTTAAAAATCATATATTATCCGCAAAGGAAAGCGAAAACATAAATCGCTCCATTCTGATATGCTATATATCGGGTGGAGCGATTTTTTTACTTCCAGAAAGGAGTTTGGGATAACGATGGAATATCAGAACAATAACGGAAACTACGATAACAGGAACCGGAGGAAAGCAAAAAAGAAAAAAAGGGGTTATTACAGGGCTGTATGTATTGTGCTCTGTTTACTCATAGCCGTTACAGCATTCGGAATTGTGAATATGATAAAAAGCGGCAAAGAAACTCCTATCCCCGGCAAAAAGATTGTCAAAAACAATGAGGATTATTCTCTGGGGGATGGCGGACAAAGCGAGACGGTTTCCCCCTCCCTTGACTCTGCGAATTCCCTTTCCGTGGACATCACGGCGGCAAACGCTATTGTAATCAATGCCGACACCAATACGGTATTGTATCAGAAAAACGGTACAGACAAAATTGCGCCGGCCAGCACAGCTAAGATGATTACGGCCTTGACCGTGCTGGATTACTGTTCCCCGGACGATGAAATGAGGGTAGGCGCAGAAATTGAAATGATGCAAGATGATTCGTCAAGGGCATGGCTTATGCAGGGCGATACCCTTACCGTCAGACAGCTCTTAGTTGCCCTTATGCTTCCTTCCGGCAATGACGCGGCGTATACGCTTGCGGTCAATGCCGGAAAGGAAATTGCCGGAGATATGGGGCTGTCAAATGCGCAGGCCATTGATGTGTTCATGGATAAAGTAAATCAAAAGGCAAAATCGCTTGGTGCAGAAAACTCGAATTTTGTAGTCCCGGATGGATATGACGCCGATGGGCAGTATACTACGGCATATGATCTCGCCGTTATTGCAAAGGCATGTTTAGATAACCCTTATATTTCAGAGATCGTGGCAAGCGATTCGTCTTATGAAAGATGGCCGAATGGTCGGGAGGTTACTTACAACAATACAAATGAACTTCTCAATCCAGACAGCCAATATTACCTGCCTGAAGTGATTGGCCTAAAGACAGGAACCAGCAGCCTCGGCGGCGCCTGTATCGTCTCTGCTGCTGTCATTAACGGAAACACCTATATCTGCGCAGTCATGGGGTCTACTGAGGATGGTAGATATCAGGACAGTATCGATATTTATGACGCAATAAAAACCCAATGAGCTATTAAGGAGGGAACCAATGAAGAAAAAGATTGATATTACTGTTTATGGATGTGAGCCGGACGAAGCGGCGGTTTTCAATAAACTTTCCTATGAATTTGGTGTTACGGTCTCACTCATAAAAGAAGCCGTTTCGGAAAACAATGCAAAATTAGCCGCCGGATGCCGATGTATCAGCGTGAGCCATAAAGCGGAACTATCGGAACCTCTGCTTTTTGAGCTGAAAAACGCCGGCGTAAAATATATCTGCACCCGGAGTATCGGATTTAACCACATTGATATACAGGCGGCTGGGAAAATGGGAATGACCATCGGCACGGTAGCATACTCACCGGGGAGTGTCGCCGACTATGCCATTATGTTGATGCTTATGCTGATGCGTGGAACAAAATCCGTGATACACAGGGCAGAAAGACAGAATTATTGTCTGAATAACCTTCGTGGGAAGGAACTGCGGGATATGACGGTTGGTGTGATAGGGACCGGGCGAATCGGACAGGCAGTCATGGAACGCTTGAAGGGATTTGGCTGTACGGTGCTGGCATATGACCGCAATCATAAGACAGAAGCAGACTATGTTTCGTTTTGTGAGCTGCTACAAAGCAGCGACATCATTACGCTTCATGTCCCGCTGGCAGAAGATACTCTCTATATGATTGGCCGTGAACAGTTAGAAATGATGAAGAAAGGGACGCTTCTTATCAATACAGCGCGGGGCGCTTTAGTGGACACCGAGGCACTGGTAGACGCGCTGGAAGATGGGAGAATTGGAGGTGCCGCCTTAGATGTTCTGGAAGGCGAAGAAGGGATTTTTTATTATGACTGCACGCATAAGGCATTAGACCATCCCTACTTATCTGCCCTCCAAAGGATGCCCAATGTGATTGTTACGCCGCATACGGCCTACCATACGGAACGGGTGTTGGTTGACACAGTGAGCAATACAATTCGGAATTGTCTGAATTTTGAAAGGAGTCTTGGAAATGTATAAGATAAATGTTGCGGTCCTGTTCGGGGGCTGCTCAGAGGAACATACTGTATCGATAAAATCTGCAATGGAGCTTGCCGCAAACATAGATACGAAAAAATATCAGCCTTTTTATATCGGGATCACAAAATCCGGAGTTTGGAAACTGTGCGAAAAGCCTTGCCTGGATTGGGAACGATATGCAAAATATCCGGTCGTCTTTTCGCCGGGGAGAAATACGCATGGTTTGCTGATACAAAAAGATGGTGGATATGAAACCCAGCCTATAGATGTAGTGTTCCCGATCATTCATGGCAAATTCGGGGAAGATGGATCAATACAGGGGCTGCTCGAACTATCAGGTATTCCTTATGTTGGCTGTGATATTCAAAGTTCTGTGATTTGCATGGACAAGTCTCTTGCCTATACCACTGTAAAAAATGCAGGTATAGAGGTCCCTGATTTTCAGATTATCCAGGATGGCGACAGCCCGGAAATAGAGGATTTTGAATTCCCTCTTTTTGTGAAACCTGCACGCTCCGGTTCTTCTTTTGGAGTAAACAAGGTAGAGAAAGCGGAAGATTTATGCGCAGCGATAAACGAAGCAAAGAAATACGACAGAAAAGTATTGATCGAGCAGGCAGTTTCCGGGAGTGAGGTCGGCTGCGCCGTATTGGGAAATGGTTCTGATTTGATTGTCGGCGAGGTCGATCAGATCAGCCTGAAACACGGCTTTTTTAAGATTCACCAGGAAGCGCAGCCTGAAAAGGGATCTGAAAACGCAACGATCAAAGTTCCGGCTGACCTGCCGGCGGAGGTAAGAGAACGGATTCAGGAAACAGCTAAGAAAATTTATCAGACACTTGGATGCAGAGGGTTGGCCCGCATTGACCTGTTTTTACGGGAGGACGGGCATATTGTCCTCAATGAAGTGAATACCATGCCTGGTTTTACTTCGTATAGCCGTTATCCCCGCATGATGACAGCGGCAGGTTTTGCCCTTTCGGAACTCATTGACCGTTTGATTGAACTGGCTCTCAGGAGGTAAACACATGGAAAAGAATTTTGTTTTTTTAGATGAAATGCTGCCCGGTGTCCGTTGGGACGCCAAATATGCCACATGGGATAATTTCACAGGCAAACCGGTGGATGGATATAATGTGAACCGCATTGTAGGGACCAAAGAGCTGGGAACCGCTTTACGCAAAGCCCAAAAACTTGCCAGAAAGCAGGGGTATGGTCTGCTCCTGTGGGATGGCTATCGCCCTCAGTGCGCCGTAGATTGTTTTCTGCATTGGGCGTCACTCCCGGAGAACAACCTGACGAAAAAACGGTATTACCCAAATATAAAAAGGAATGAGATGGTTACAAAGGGATATGTGGCTTCACAGTCCAGCCATAGCCGCGGAAGTGCGGTTGACCTCACGATTTATCGGTTGGATACCGGTATGCTTGTTCCTATGGGCGGAGATTTTGATTTTATGGATGTACGATCCCATCATTTTGCAAGCGGCCTGACAGAAACGGAATCAAGCAACCGTGAATGTCTGCGTCATATTATGGAAAGCAGCGGATTTGAAGCCTATTGTAATGAGTGGTGGCATTATGTTCTGGCGGATGAACCGTACCCGAATACATATTTCAATTTTTGCGTTGCATGACTGATTGAACTGATATTCTGATAATATTTATAATTTCCAAAAGGAAAGTGGAGAGCGATTTCTCTACTTTCCTTTTGGATTACTTTAATGGTAACTTAACTGTAACATTCAATCCACGAGGAACAGTATCAAAAAATTGAATTGTTCCCCGATGTGCTCTCACAATCTGCCGCACAATTTTCAGACCCAAACCATGTTCCGCTTCATCTGTCTGTTTTTGTGTACTGGAAATATCCTCGTCACTGTTCAATGCGTTTAGTTGTGGTTCACTTACTCCATGCCCATTGTCCATAACGGAAAAAGTACAGCTTGCATCATTACTGCCAACAGAAATTTGTATTTTACATCCATTAGGATTATGGACAATACAATTCCTTATTAAATTACTCAACATCCGACTAAGCAAAACCTGATCCCCGACAATCGAGATATTTTTACCAGGACTATCTTCTGATAATTCCAACTCGTAAAGTTCTGATAGGCCATCATTCAATACTTCACTGACAACCTGACGTGCTAACTCTATCGGGTCAAGGCTTTGTTTTTGCATAGGCTGCATAGAATATTCTAATTTAGTTGACAAATTCAAATCAGCCACTAAATCTTTTAGCCGTTCACTGTGTCTCCGGATTATCCCAGCCTGGTTTCGGACAGCTTCCGGCAAAGAAGAAGTGTCTTCTATTTCGCTTGCATATCCCAAAATCACAGAAAGCGGTGTGCGTATATCATGGGATATTCCCCTGATCCAGTCTGCACGGGTATTATCCTTTTTCAGCAAATAGTCACCGGCCTTATTCAAACCAGCATTGATTTCTGCTAACTCGCCGGTTTCTTCCAGATGGACAGGCTTTCCAACTGATAGATGCCGAATGCCTCTCAAAATCGGCGCCATAGCTTTTTCTACCCGGCGGGCATTGCGGATAAACAAATATATCATCAAAAAAATATTGATACAGAATACCGCCGTTAATCCGAATAGCATAGGCCAAATATATTGCGCCTTGAAAGAAAAATAGTAGTTCACAACGCTTTCTGGAGGCAAGCCGATCACCAAAAGCCCATCCTGTCGTTTTGCAATATTGGTCGGATAATCATCAAGATACCAGCGACTAAACATGGCAATATCCATTGAGGAATAATGGCGTGGTAATTCTTCCGGCAGATTTTCTTCCCAAACGACAGTGCCATCATCATCTAGGATCATAGCCCACGCTTCAAAATTATTCAGCATTTCTTTCGCTTGTGTATCTGCACTGAATTCCCCATCTGTTGCCATGATATGATTTGAAAAATCCTCGATTGGAAATTTGGATGTTGCTACATTACCTAAATAAGCTATTACAAAATAGGAAGCTACTAACAGTGCATTGACAGCCAGAAAAAGAACTATAATCCTAACTGTGGAAAATATATAGCGGCGAAAAAATCGTTCTGATGTGTTCACGTCTGCGCCCCCTTAATATTCAGGCGGTACCCGATCCCCTTAATCGTCACAAGGGCAATCGGCTTTGAGGGATTTTCTTCAATCTTTTCCCTCAAATGCCGGATATGGGTTGCTAACGTACTCTCATATCCCTGCCAGAAGTCGCCGCAAATCGCCTGACACAGTGCGCCGGTAGTAACGATTCGGCCTGCGTTTTCATACAGCTTTTCAAAAAGTTGGAACTCCTTGGCCGTCAGTGAGATACTTTCGCCATTTCGTTGAACCATTGCTTTTTCCAAATCAACGGTTGCTGTATCAAAGAACACTTTGCGATCCTTCTCAGGATAGGCCCGCTTCAATATGGCCTGCACTCGGAATAATAATTCCTTCGGCAGAAATGGTTTCAACAGGTAATCGTCCGCTCCATTTTCAAAACCCGCAAATTTGTCCTCCGCTTCACCGCGAGCTGTCAGCATGAGAACCGGGATTTTGCTTATCTTTCGCAATTCTTTTAGTGTGGCAAATCCATCCATGCCTGGCATCATAACATCAAGGATCACCATATCCGGCTGCTTCTCTTTACATACTTTCAGAGCAGCTTCACCAGAGGATGCCGTCAACACTTGCGTAAAGCCGGCTCTCATAAAAATGGATCTCACCATTTCCAACAGCTCAGTTTCATCGTCTACCACAAGAATCATTCTATCGTTCATAAGTCACCACCTTTTTTCTGTTTATATTATACCGCAAGATGGACAGATTGACTATTCTGGCCTTGAAATCTCAAAGTAAATTCAAAGTTGGCTCAAAGTTATCTCAAAGTTGATGTGCTATGCTGATTACGAAAACAAAAAGGAGGCGCAAGCTATATGAGTGATTACATTATTGAAACGCATGATCTGACGAAAAAATACGGAAATCAGAACAGCGTTTCCCATCTGAATATTCATGTAAAAAAAGGTCGTATCTATGGACTTCTGGGACGCAATGGTGCAGGCAAGACAACGACCATGCGGATGCTGCTGGGACTGACAGCTCCCACGTCCGGTGAAGTGGAGATTTTCGGTAAGCCAATTCATGGCAATGAAAAGGAAATCCTGCCCCGAATTGGCTGTCTGATCGAGTCACCGGGTTTTTATCCCAATTTGACAGGAACGGAAAACCTGAAAATTTTTGCCGACCTGCGGGGATTGAAAAGCCCGCAATACATCAAAAATGCTTTGGAAGTTGTCAACCTGCCTTACCGGGACAAGAAATTATTTTCGCAATATTCTCTCGGTATGAAGCAGCGTTTAGCTATTGCATTGGCCGTCATGCACAATCCCGAACTGTTGATTTTGGATGAACCGATCAACGGCCTTGACCCCATCGGTATTGCAGAGGTGCGCGATTTTATCCGGGAATTGTGCGATGCCACAGGAAAAACGATCTTGATTTCCAGCCACATCCTTTCGGAAATTTCCCTGTTGGCTGATGATGTTGGAATTATCGACCACGGTAATTTGCTGGAGGAAGAAAGCCTAAAAGCGCTGGAGAGTAAAAACGCGAAGTACATCCATTTTTGCGTATCGGATGCACAAAAGGCTGCACAGATTATTGCCACAACATTTCAGAGCAAAAACATCCAGCTTATGGATGACAATAATTTGTATCTTTATGATACGGCCCTGCCTGTAGCGAGAATTAACCGCACATTTATTGAAGCTGGCATTGACGTTTGGGAAGCCCATCTCTGCGAGGATACTTTGGAGGATTACTTCAAGAGAATTACAGGGGGTGAGGGGATTGCTTAAACTGATCCAATGCGAGATGCGGAAGTTAAAGCGGAAACACTTTGTATCATTTGTGATTTTCGCCGCACTTCTGTTCCCAATTCCGTTTACGGCTCTTGTACTGGCTGGAAGCATGGGTAACTTTACCGGCTTTGAAGCAGTTTTTGGCTTGCTGGTTACTATGGGTATTCCCATCATGCTTCCGGCGGTTTTAGGTATCATTGCGGCCATGCTATTTTTTATGGAACGGGATAACGATACTTTGAAAAACCTACGCATTATCCCTACCTCCCCAGCTAAGATTGCTACCGCAAAAATCGCTGTGCTTTATATTTTGGGACTGATCTTTGCCTTTGCCACCATGGTTTCGTCAATGGTTGGCGGCCTGATTGCCGGAAGCGAGTTGACAAATATTGGGGAAAACTTTGGGATTGCAATTATCACAGCATTGCTTTACACAACAAGTATTTTGCCGGTTGTCATTGCGATTGTCGGATTTAACCGCTCCTATATATTTTCGGTTATTCTAACCTTTTTTTATACAATGTTCGACTTTATGCTTGCGTATGGAGGACTATTTGCCACAACAGACCCAATGATGAAAATGATCACAAACATCATGCCAGCACCTATTATTTACCGTTGGCAGGCGGTGCGGTTTGTTGATCCCGGAACCCCGGCTTATTCTGTAATGGAACCGTATTTTTTACCTCTGTGGCTTGTTGCATTAACCGTCGTTATTATTGGGGTGCTGTCTTATCTGGCGATTGTCAGAATTTATAGCAAACGCGAAAGTTGAGGTGAGAAAAAATGGTAAGTATTATAAAAACAGAATTTAGCAAAATGAAGCGGTACTCCGTAATCTGGATCGGCGTAGCAACGATGTTTACTGTCGTGCTGCTTGCCCGGTTTATGGCAACAGCCTCTGACGGGGCGACCCATACGCTCATGAACTTTTCTTCCAGCGTAATTTGGAACAATTTAGTTCTGATATATCCTGCAACAATCGCATTGATCGCCGGATATATCATTGACCGGGAGCGTACAGACGACACGCTGAAAAATATTCTCACAATCCCTGTTTCCTTTCGGAAAATGCTGATTGGAAAACTGATTGCTGTTGGATGTATGGCGGCAGCGCTTTCCGTTATCGAATTCCTGTTCACACTCATTGTTTTCTTTGCCAGCGGATTTCCCGGATTTTCTATCGGCGGTATGGTACAGGTGCTTTTTCAGATGATCGGGATCAATATGATTTCCTATATTGCGGTCATGCCTGTTATTGCCTTTACTGCTCAAAGAAGCGGCAGCTTTATGGCCGGTGTTGGCTTTGCTTTCTTTTATGGTTTTGTGGGAATGATGGCCTCCGGCCACGGCCTGCGTGATCTATATCCTATTACAGCAGGCCTTACCGTAATTGGTTATCAGGATGGAAGCAGTGATCCAACAGGAAACATCTTGTTGAGCGTAGCATCTATCCTGTTTATACTGGCCGTGACATTCATTATCGTTTTCACAGCAAAAAATCGTGAAGTAACCGCCGCAAAGAAAAAGAAGAAAAATTCTGGGAAAACGGTTCAAAAAAGAAATCATAGTGCGAGGTAGCCAGTTATGAAAAAAGCGATGATTGTATTGGGTATTATTTTTGCCTCAATTCTGCTCTTTGTAAAAATGGGCAGCAAAGAAAAAGAAATTTCATAGGAGGATTTTTTAATGAAATCAAAAAAAGTTGTAGTAGGCATTATTGCAGCAATATTAGTTGTCGTCTGCATGGGGGTCGCTTTTCTTGCGACCCAAAATGACGATTACTATACGCAAATAGATAACAGATGGGTACAGGAAATCGCTCCGCATGGAGCAATGAATTATAAATACACACTGGCGGCCTACGATGAGAACGGAAATGAAAAGGACGTTGTGTTTGAAACAAGCCGTATTTTGACCGATGATGCGTTCCTATGTCTGAAAGTCAATTTTATTCGGGGTGTGGTGACCTGGGCGGAAGTGAAATACGAGGAATTGCCTGCTGAGGTTCAGCAGCATTATAACCAGTAGTTCAGGGGCCCTTCCAAACGGAGATAAATCAAATGAAAAAATATTTATCACTTTTCCTGTGTTTGGTATGCCTTATGCTAATGACGGGTTGTTCCAATACATGCAGAGATTTAGCATATGACACAGACATTGTTATTGAGAATTTAGTGGAAGCAAAAGACAATTTTTTTGATAGTCTTGCAGAAGCAACGGACAATATATTCCGTTCACTTGCGAACTTCTTTAATGGCTCTGATTGATGATAACCATAAATAGCATCAAATACGTCTTTGCGGTGACTTTGACAAAATCAAAGTCACCGCGTTTTCTACTTTTCAAAAATCAAGTCGATCTTTCTGATGCAGCCGTTTGCCCCTACTTCCGTAGGGACAAAACGATATATCGAAAGCCTTTCTCCGCGTAACTGTCTATGATTTCCCTATGCTTTTCAACATAAGAAAACACCATACCTCTTGCAGTATTTTATATCTGCCATGCCAAAACTATGATGGTTCAGGAAAGAACATAGCATTTAACCCTATATAATTTCCCCAAAAGGAGGCTGATGAAGGACAAGCCTTCTGCGCTTCCTTTTCGGGGAGGGCTGATAAATGCTGCCAAAGGGGAATATTCAACAGAAAGGTTATTTTGCGTATAGAGCTTTATGCGCCGTAATCCATGTGGTGTGGATTGCGGCGTTTTTAAGTTTGACCGCATTTGAGGAATTTCTATATCATACATTTTCCTGCGCGCCCAATTTTCGATGGGCGCGCATTTCTTATATAAGCGGCTGTTACAACAAGGGTTATCCGCGCTGCCGCTCCCCACCCTCTGATTTTGATTTTGCTTACCAACCTAAAAATCGAAATTGGAGGAATTACCCATGAAAGAAATCAATCTGCGGGATTACTACCCGTTTTATACGCAGGACGTTATTGTTGAAGTGCCGGACGAGGTAGCGCTGCTTCTTCGTGAATATATGCTGTTGGAAGAAGCATATCGGATTCGTACATACCGCTACAAAGCATTTTACTCTCTGGATCGTGATGAAGGTATTGAACGTGAGATATTGCAAAAGCCGATTAGCCCAGAAGAAATTCTGGAACAGCGTCAAATGACAGAATCCCTCTACAAAGGGCTTGCCATGCTGCCGGAGAAACAGCGCCAGCGGATTTACGCACATTTCTTCCTTGGTATGAGCAAAGCAGACATTGCCAAAGCAGAGGGAACGCACAAAAGCCGGATTACTCGTTCTATCGAAGCTGGATTGCGCCGCCTGGAAAAATATTTCAAAGAAATTTTCTAACAGACGGCAACTTTGCCCCGAAAAATGTACTGAATAATAGAGGGACATATTCGGCGGGACAAGCCTGACGGGTGTGGCCGGCAGCACAGCTCCGGCCCGCCCCAACTAAAATACTGTCATAACTGCCACGCCCCTCGCTTGCTCCTTGACAACTGAATATACGCTGTTACAGGCACTTCATTCTGTGTTCCGAGCGGCAGATGGGGCGGCGCGATGACAGGCAGCCAGGAGGTGATGAATTGAGGCTGTCCGAGCGATAAACGCAACCCACGAAACCGGCTGTGGCAGGTCGGGCGCGATGACGGTGCAGATCACAATGGTACTTCTTCACGGCTCCCTAAAGACTTGGGGAGAGTTCCTGCGGCGTGCGCCTGCTCTGGCAAAGCGGCGGCGTATGCGGGACTATGATGCGGCGACGCTATCCGCAGCCTATAACAGCCCCGTCCTGATATTCAGGGCTTGCCGGGGGGCGTGGCAAATACGGCAATCAAAATCGAAATCAGATACAATGGGCCGGATCTGTGACTTTCATAGCGCAGATCCGACCTATTCATGTGGTTTTGATAATCCTTTCAGTTCCACTTTCGATTATGGATAAATCGTAAATTTTTCAATTAGCAGCAGACAAACCGCCCCCCTGCGCGGTAGAATAGTGTTAGGAAGTTATGTCCGGTACACTGTTTTACAGTCTGCGGAAAGGAGGTCTAATGAACCCGTCTGAAAAGAGTGTACCAAGAAATGCTTTTGAACAACGGACCTATAAGGTTGAGGATATTGCCGCCATGTTGAACATTGGCAGAACCTCTGCCTACAGCCTTGTAAAAGAAGGGCATTTCAAAACCGTTAGAATCGGACATGCCATACGAGTTTCCAAAAAATCATTTGACGAGTGGTTAGACGCTCAGTCGTTTTAGTTAAGAAAGGAAGATCAGTATGGCATCCATAATCAAACGTAAAAAATCCTATTCCGTTGTCTACAATTACGTGGATGAAAACGGAGAAACAAAACAAAAGTGGGAAACCTGGCATACCCACAAAGAAGCACTGAAACGGAAAGCAGAGGTTGAGAACCAGCAAAACAATGGCACCTTCCTTCCTCCAAGCAATCAGAAAGTATCTGATTTTCTGTATGACTTTGTTTCTACCTATGGAGAGAAAAAATGGGGTGTATCTATGTATGACAGCCAAACAGCCCTGATTGCCAACTATATCAATCCGATTATCGGGGATATGGAAGTACAGGCGATTACTCCCCGTGTGGTAGATAAATACATTCAGACGCTTCAAAAGACGCCTTCCGTATCAAGGAAAAACCGTAAAGCCAGGACAGAATTTGTTACGAACCAGACCATTGAAAAGGTCATTAAACTGCTCCGCTGTGCTTTCAAACAGGCGGTACGCTGGGAGTTAATTGGAAAGAACCCGTTTGAAAATACGGTCCTTCCGAAAACAGAGTACAAGAAGCGTGATATTTGGGACGCAGAAACAATCCGCACTGCATTGGATCAATGCACCGACAGTAAACTGTATGTAGCTATGAACCTTGCTTTTGCGTGTTCTCTGCGGATGGGTGAGATTCTTGGTCTGGCCTGGAAGAATGTTCATATTGAGGATGAAAATATCGCCGCGGACAATGCCTATGTCTACATAGAAGCAGAACTGACGCGGGCCTCCAAGCAGGCGATTGAAATGCTCGGCGAGAAAGACATCTTCTATATTTTCACCCCGCTTATGCCGAATACCAGCACCCGCCTGATTTTGAAAAAGCCTAAGACAAAATCCAGTGAAAGAAAGGTATGGCTGCCAAAGACCGTTGCCTACATTCTCCGTGAGTGGAAAAAAGCCCAGGAAGAATTGAAATGTTTCCTCGGTGATGAATACCAGGATTTCGATTTGGTTGTTGCTCTGCCAAACGGCCGTCCATGTGAGAACAGGATCATTGAAAAGGAATTCTCCTTGCTGAAGGAGAAAGCAGGGCTCCCTAACGTTGTATTTCACTCTTTGAGGCATTCCAGTACGACCTATAAGTTAAAGCTCAACCACGGCGATCTGAAGGCCACACAGGGCGATACAGGACACGCGGAGATCGACATGATTACTAAGGTTTATGCTCATATTTTGGACGAGGACCGCAAGATCAATGCACAGAAATTTGAGAGTGCTTTTTATGCCAATCCTGATTTGAGGAATGTAAAACCTCCCCAGGAGCAGCCCCAGGCACAGACTGTAGACCTGGCCGCATTGATTGAACAGCTTCAAAAATCGCCGGAACTGGCAAGTGCCTTGGCGGCATTGATTGCAGGACAAAAAGCGGTCTGAAAGCTCCAATTAGCAAAAAGACGATTTTTATTAGCAAGACCTGGATTTCGGTTCGTTTCCAATTAGCAAGATATTCACAACACCGTATAAACAATCAGCAACCAAAATAAAGTGTATGATGGTTTTGGGTCTAAGCTCCGCAGCATATTAAAAAAGCTGCAAACCCTTGAAAATAAAGGCTTGCAGCATTGTTTCTGGCGTCCCAGAGAGGACTTGAACCTCCGACCCCACGCTTAGGAGGCGTGTGCTCTATCCAACTGAGCTACTGGGACTTATACAAAAAATATGAAGTTTATTCCTAATTTAGACTCGAACCATCTACCGCTTAGGAGAGCACTGTTATATCCATTTAACTACGGAGACATATGAACTTTTCACATTATTTATCATACCACGCTTCCTGATAAAATTCAACGGGAAAATAAATCCCACTATTGCGGTCCCGCAGCGTTTCCTAATCTGAGAATAAGATTATAAAAGCCGCTGCGCAGCTTTTCATCATACTTTTGTTTTATGTTGCGTTAGTTCATGAAAAAACGCAGGTTTCTGAGATTTTTTTGTTGTTTGTTGCGCGACATGCCCAATTATCTCCTAAATTCTATTATATTTTACCATATTTTATCAAAAATAACAAAAAATCCGGTGCAATTTCTTCGTTTGCGCAACATCCTGAAAAAAAGTAAGCAAAAAGCTGCGTTTTTTAGTGGGTGCGCGCAACTTACCCCCAAAAACAAGCAAATACCTGCGCGCATCGTATCCATCGTATCCATCATATCCATCATATCCATCACAGCTATCATATAAATCATGAACTACAGCCCGCATGCGTACATATTGTGAAGTGTGTAATTTATACAACAGGCTAGATATTTTTTTAACAATTTCCAAAATTAAGGTTGAATACTCTCTGCTAATGTAGTAAAATGTAGGAGTAATTGTTAAAAAGTAAACAAACTGAGCAAACTGAACGTAGGATTAGCATAGGACAAAATCAGTAGGGTTACTTTCTCGAACAAAATTGCAAGTATTCTATCATACATAAACAGGAGGAGATTATGTATAAAGTTTCAAATCTCGCAGAAGAGTATAAGAAGAAATTGATTACCGCAGACCAGGCTGCCGCAATGGTTGAGCCCGGCAGCAGAATCCATTTCGGACTGGGCTGCGGCTCTGTCGTAGATATAGACGAGGCGCTGGCAAAGAGAGCCGATGAGCTAAAGGGTATTGAAATTATCAGTACCGTGGCCATCAGAAAAGCGCCTTTCAAGGTTTATCAGGCTACGACCTCTAATGATCAAGTGAAATTCGCGTCAGCTCATTTCAGCGCTTTCGACCGTCAGATGTGCAAGGATGGCCGCTGCTGGTATATTCCGATGCTGTTCAATGAGCTGCCATATTATTGGTATAATAACCAGAACGAAATCGACATTGCGTTCTTTCAGGTAGCGCCGATGGACAGTCACGGCAACTTCAATCTCGGACCGCAGGTAGCCGATATGTGGGGCGTTATCAAAGCCGCAAAGAAGGTTATCGTTGAGGTTAATGAAAATATGCCGATTGCCCACGGCCATCAGACCCAGCTGAATTTATACGGTATCGACTATATCGTAGAAGGAAGCAATCCTTCTATGCCGGAGCTGGCAACTAAGCCCGCGTCCGATATCGATAAGCAAATCGCCAAGCATGTAGTAGAACAGATCGGCAGCCACAGCACATTGCAGCTGGGAATCGGCAGTCTGCCTAACTGCATCGGACAGATGCTGGCAGATTCCGATGTGAGAAATATCAACGCGCATACCGAAATGTTCGTGGACGCCTATGTAGACCTGTTCGAGGCAGGCAAGCTGACCGGCAACAAGCCGGTAGACAAAGGCAAAGCGCTCTACACCTTCGCGGGCGGTACCAAGAAGCTGTACGACTTCATCGATGATAATCCAATTTGCTGCACAGCGCCGGTTAATTACGTAAATAACGTAAACATCGTTGCCAGCATCGACAACTTTGTATCCGTTAACAGCTGTATTCAGGTTGACCTCTACGGTCAAATCTGTTCTGAATCCGCGGGACACCAGCAGATCAGCGGTACCGGCGGTCAGTTAGACTTTGTTATGGGAGCGTTCCTGTCAAAAGGCGGCAAAAGCTTTATCTGCACGCCTTCCACCAGAACAATGAAGGACGGCACCAAGGAATCACTGATCGCGCCGATTCTGACCCCGGGCGCTATCGTCACTACGCCGAGAACCGCTACTAACTTCATCGTTACCGAATATGGCGCGGCTAACCTGAAGGGTAAGTCCACCTGGGAAAGAGCAGAGCTGTTAATCAATATCGCTCATCCAGATTTCCGAGAGGATCTGATTAAACAGGCTGAGAAAAACGGCATCTGGAAAAATACCAGCAAATGCACTTTCTAAATCAGTAATCTACACAGCAAACGGCAGACGAGTGCAAAGGCTGCACAGGCTGACCGGCGACTATATTTATAAATCATTTATTCTAATCCATACTATATATCACAATGCGAAAAGGAGCCGGCTGACTCATACACCTGAGCAGGCGGCTCCTTGCATTATGATATATAGGAACTCTTAATTCACATCGTTTCGGCTCAAAATCTCCGCCGGTGTTTTTCTCATCGTATTTGCTACCGGCAATAATCCGGCCAGCATATTAAATCCGAATACCAGAAGCATACTCACCATGAATACTACAGGATTCATCAGATACTGTCCGCCAATCATCGGAATTTTAGATATACCGTTTAAAATATAGGCCATAACAGCCATACCCGGCAGTGTAGTCAATGTCGTCAGCGCGATAATCTCACCCATGAACATCTTATAGATATCCTTCTTCTTCAATCCGATAGCACGCAGCACGCCTACCTCCTTAACTCTTGACAGGAAGGAGGATCGGAGCATCAGATACATCTCGATCAGAGAGATGAGAAGTATAATTCCCGATACGAGTATCGTGGCCAAAATCTGCTTGGTAATGCTATCGATATAGGCCTGACGATCTGTCTCATAATTATCCGTCACTTTAACATTTTTTGAAGAAAGGGTTTCATAAGCTGCAGCCTTATCCGATGGGGACAGCGTCAAACTGTTTTCCTTTTCCAAATACGCGATCTTAGCGGTTTCCTCACTGACAAAGACGTCGTTTCTCTGCCGCTTATCGTTATAGTACCCGCATACAGTGAGCTTTTTCCCGTTTACACGCAGGTCCAGCTTCGAGCCGATGGCTGCTTCATACCTATAATCTTCACTGATCAAAGCTTCTCCCACAGACGCAGGCGCACTGCCTCCGGTAATCTCTATATCCGGATCCTCAGCAGCCAGCGCGTAGCTAACCGGATCGTTGACTGCGGAATCATCCGCTTCCTCCTGCATTGGCTGATTCATCAGAATATCCAACATCAGGTCTCCTTTAACATAGATAGACGGACTGTTCTGTTCTGTAATACCGGTAATGGTGAATTCTCCTAATCTCGGCAACTCAGCTTTTCTTCCGATCAGATCTCCATAAGAGTTCACGCCGATCATTCCCGACGTTCCCTCGCTGAACAAAGAGTCTGCCGTCATCCTGTCGATGACTATCTCACGCTCCTTTTTTGCCGCTTTTCCGGCAATCAACGCGTCCTCATTGACCATGCTTCTATCTGCCAGGGAACCCTCCAGGTTAACGGCTCCGCCAGAAGACTGGTAATAATCGTCCAGCGGAAAGAGAAAAGCAACATGGGAATTGCCTGGCAATGCATAATCGATGTCTTTCATTTTTTCATATTTACGAAAAACCTCTGGCGTCAGCTTCGCGCCCTCAATGGTCAGATAATTTTTATTCACCTGAACGAACTTATCATCGGTAATATTCGTAATGCCCGCTATATTGCTCACCGCGTAAATGGAGAACATGGAGGCCAGCACAAATCCCGCCAGCAGAATTTTTTTGATCAGGGAATAGGAAAATATCTTCTTATATCCATTGGCAAGCATCGACGGCAGCGTATAGATAGAAGTATATTTCGGTGTAAAACTCTGATCCACCTGCTTATCGTAATCAAACTCGTATTCCTCGTAGATATCCTTTGATATCTTCTGATAGTGGCCGTCTACCAATTCTACCGCGTCAGAACCCTGATGCAGTCCTTCAGGCAATTCTACATAGAGATTCCCTCCCCGCACTACGACCTTGATTTCGGGAAGGTCTTCCCGATCGCTATAATATTTTACCTTGACGCCTTCTCCGTCAAGCTCCTGCTGTATCGGAAGATCCTGCAGATAAATTTTATTCTCCAGCCTGTAATCAAGCTCCTCATCGTGGATGTTTTCTCTGTCGCTGATAATCTTACCGTCTACAATCTCAACAATACGAGACGCATAAAACTCCGCAATTTCTCTCTCATGGGTAACCAAAATTACCAGCTTTTCCCGGGAAATCGCTTTGATGATATTCATAATCTCTATGGTATTACGACTATCCAGATTTCCTGTCGGTTCATCGGCGATGATGATCTTCGGATTTTTTACAATCGCTCTGGCAATGCCAACCCGTTGGCGTTCACCGCCGGAAAGCATCTTTGCCGGACGGTTTCTGTATCTGTCGATTCCTACCCGCTTCAGAATGTACATTACTCTGCGCTCTATCTCGGCTTTGTCCCGAATACCCATCATCCGCAGTACCAACGCCACATTATTGAAAACGGTTTCGTCCTCTATCAAATTATAGTTCTGAAAAATATAGCCTACACAGGCGTTACGAAGCTCATCCTTCTTGCCCTCCGACCGTGTAGTCATTCTCTCTCCGTCAATGAGAATTTCGCCGCTGTCTACCTTATCCAGACCGCCGATGGCATTAAGCAAGGTGGTTTTACCACATCCGGAATGTCCCAGAAAGGTCACCAGCCCCTTATCTGCCAATTCAATGGAGGTTTCATTTATTACGTGTATTTCATTATTCTTTTTTCTATTGTAATACTTATTTACACCTGTTAATCTGATCATCCCTTACACCTCCTCCTTATATGCGTTCATCGCGGTCTTTTTGAACAGCTGTTTCGCGTATCGCATCGCCAGCAAAATAGACATGAGACACAAAACGGCATACAAAATAACCAAATCTCCTATGGACAGGAAGCCTATCAGGTTCTGCAGATACGCGCTGTTCAAAACGCCTGCCTTCACCAGACCCAGCATTGCCATACAGAAGAAGAATGCGATATTAAATACGGCAAACAGTTCTATCTTCAGCAGGCTGCTGCAATTCCCCTTTGTGGCGCCCAGCATACGAATCGTGGAGAAATAGGTATTTCTGGATTTGAGGATCAATTTGACGATGAAGTAGGCGATGAAGAACATGACGATCAAAATCCCTGCCAGCATTACGGTATACAGAGTCTTTAGAATGACGATAAACCCTCCGGTATAATCCGCCAGACCATCCTCCATACAAAACGCCCTATAGCCTGCGTCCTCTGCCTCTTTCGCTGTTTCTCTCACAGTTCTGTGATCCTCTACCTTGATACTGGATTGAAAGCTTCCCTTCTCAAAGATTTTTTTGTAATCCCTTTCATTGATAAACAGGCTGCCTGTTACCGTATCAAAATCATTGCGGCCTACCAGCTGCTGCAGGTTTTCTTTATTATATACGGCTCCTACTCGGAAGCTATACTGATCCGTAAAATATTGGCTTTTGTTATCCAGCTTTAATGTCTCTCCTATGGCGCCGCCGCTTGCCATGGACGCCAAATCCTCCGGCACGTAGATATCCCCTGGACTGACGTCTTTTGATGGAATCAGACCCAGCGTGCCGCTGCCCGGGTCGCTTGTGAAAATCCTTCCGCCAAAGGAAATCTCCTGTGAGCAGTATTGTTCCAGAACTGCCGCGCGAATATTATCCATCGTCTTATCTGTCACCTTCAGGCGAGCTTCGCAGTAAGTGCCGGAATCCTCCATGATTTTCGTCTCTTGTTCTGTCATAAAGCCCCAGCCGACAATTTTCACTCTGCCCTTCAGCAGCTCGGTTCCTGTATTCTGATTCAGCATCATAACCTTCGCGTCCATTACCATATCCATTACATTATGGGCATAGCCGTCCTGGGGCACCAGCATAAACGCCTCGTTTCCCTTCTTTGGTAAACGTCCTTCCTGAATACGATCTTCCTCCAGGCTTCCTTCTTCTATGTTGGCGTTGATATAGAAATTACCATTCTCCATATCGTCGGTCACGTTCATCATCATATCCAGCATCAGGTCATTTTTGACAACCTGTTTCACGCCGGGCAAACCTTCCAGGGTCGTGTAGTCAGCCTGGGTCATCTCACCGCGATCCAACCGGGTAATGATGATACGGTCGCGGCCTGTATCATTGAAGAAGCTGTTATAGCCGCCTGTCTGCATATCGCTCATATTCATAAACGAAGTATACTGTCCGATCACACCGGCGCACAGAAATACGAACACTGTCAGCAAAAGCAAAAATTTGGCAGGCAGGTTGAACGTATTGCGTAAGCCCAGTCGAACCATGCTTCCCGTTTGAAGTCTGTCGTCCCTTGCCGTTTGTACATCTGTTTCTGAACAAAGAGGGGCCCGCTGGGCAATTCTCTTATCCTCCACAACGCTTCCGTCATGCATCGTAATCTTTCTGGTAACATACGGCTCTACCTGATCATAATTATGGGTAACAATAATGATCAGCTTATCCTTTGATAGTTCAGATAACAACTTGATAATATCTGCCGCCGATTTGCTGTCCAGGTTTCCTGTAGGCTCATCCGCTACGATAATCGGCGTTTCCTTTGCCAAGGCTCTTGCAATCGCAACGCGCTGCTTTTGCCCGCCGGATAGTTTGGAGGCCTTTGTTTTCGCGTAGGCTGACAGGCCCACCTTCTCTATGATATCTGTCACCTTATCTGGTATCTCGTCCTTGCTGTATCCGCTCATCAAAAGTACCAGCTCTACGTTTTGATAAACGGTATAGCTGTTAATCAGGTTAAACGTCTGAAAAATATTGCCGATATATTTCTTTCTGTAGTCCTCCAAATCCTCCTTGGAAAATCCGCTGGTAGGCTTTTCCGCTACATACATCTCGCCTTCTTCATAGCCGTCTAATCCGGAAATAACATTGAGAAGAGTGGATTTACCGCTGCCGCTTTCTCCTGTAATGGCAACGAATTCGCCCATCTCAAATTCCAGGTCGACTTTTGAGAAGCCTGTAGAAACCAATCCGCCCGACGAATAGAATTTTGATACACGTTCTAATCTTAACATGGTGCTCCCCTTTCTTTCTCTGCTGCATGTACTATATCACATAATCGCCATAAAAATCCATAGCCTCCGGCTATTTTTAAGAAACGTAAGGAAAAATTAAGAAACCGATCGCGGTCTTCAGACCGCCTCTCGTCCCTCCAAGCAAAAGGCAGCATTCCCACTGAGGTCATGCTGCCTGTCGTTTCATTTCTCATCTTATTTTATTTCAATCAGCTGGTAGTCTCTGGTTCCGATACCCAGTTTCTCGCCGTGAATCAGTCCTGCTTCCCAATCTGTATCAGGATGTATAATTTTAAACACATCGTGACCATGATTATGATCTTCATGCTCATGACATGAACACTGATCCGCCGCGCTGCCGGAAATTACCGGCTGGCTGTTGGCCGCGTCCACACAGGCCTGATCGATAGCAACGGGATCAAAGGACGCGAACATGCCGACATCAGCGATAACCGCTACGTCATTGCCGCCCTCGCAATCACAGTCCGGAGACACGTTCATCACCATACTGATATGAAACGCTTCTTTTCCAGCTAGAGCCGCTTTTGTGTATTCGGCAATCTTTCTGTTCATTACCGGCTTCGCCTCGTCCCACTTGGTGGCGATAGCGCCCTTCGGACAATAAGCGATGCAGTAGCCGCAGCCCAGACATTTTTCCTCATCAATGACAGCCTTTTTGTCTACTACATGTACGCCGTCATTCGCACAGTTCTTTACGCACATACCGCAGCCGATGCAGCAATCTGCGTCAATAGAAGGCGTACCGCTGCTGTGCATTTCCATTTTACCCTTTTTAGAGCCTGCGCCCATGCCGATATTTTTCAGCGTACCGCCAAAGCCCGCGCCAACATGACCTTTGAAGTGGGTCAGTGAAATCAAAACGTCAGCCTCTGCAATAGCCGCGCCAATCTTGGCCTCTTTCACGTACTCGCCGCCCTCTACAGCAATTTCTCGCTCGTCAGTTCCGCGCAGTCCATCGGCAATAATGGTATGTACGCCGGTTGCCAACGGATTATATCCATTCATATATGCTGCTTCCAAGTGATTCAGCGCGTTGTTGCGGTAACCCACATACAGCGTATTGCAGTCTGTCAGGAAAGGCTTTCCGCCCCGTGCTTTGATATGGTCGCAGAGCACCTTCGCGTACTGATGCCGCAGGAACGCCATATTTCCATACTCCCCAAAATGAAGCTTAACCGCTACAAATTTGTCCTGAAAATCAATCTGATCAATTCCAGCCTTTGTAATCAGCCGCTCAAATTTGTCCAGTAAACTATCTCCCATACCCACATGCATATCCGTAAAATAAACCTTCGCGCTCATCTTTTCCTCCTATATATTATCTTTTACACTTTCCTGTAATTTCTTCAATGTCAATTCGCCAAATCGCTGTCCTTCCCAGGCTTCTTTCTATAGCATGATCAAAACCTCCTCGCTTTCCTACATAGATTATATTCCAGACTGAACCATGGGTCAACGGGATTTTCTCTGTGATTAAAAAACGAGCGCGGCAACGATCGAATACAAATGAAACCGCACTATTTCAGTCTTTCTAACTAAAATAGTGCGGTTAAAAATTCTGCCTATAAAATTTGCGAACCGGACGACGCGGCTATTTCACCTTAATGGTAAATGCATCGCTGATTGCAGCTTTATCACACCACAATGCTTCACCGAACATCAGATCATCGTCGTATACACGCAGAGTATATGACTCTGCATTCTTATCTAATTGATAGGTGACCTCATCTTCATTATCTCTGACTCCCTGAAAGCTGGTATAGCAGCCGGAATAAAAGCTTACCGGATCACCGCTCTGATCACTGCCGTGAAGATTGATGTTCCATAATTCCTCCTGTTCTATACCATCAGGGTTTTCTATTGCTATCCATTGGTCGATCGGCGTAACAACAAGCTGCTTTAAGATAAGTCTCTTTCCATGATACATGACAGTCTTATCGATATCCACTTTCTTTGTCGCTTCTTTTAAAGCTTCATTTTCCAAAGTAAAAGTAAATGCAAAATGCTCGCCACCTACGGCGATCTTTACATAAATCGTTGGATTTAACGGCATCTCGAAATCCTCAAAGGTCTTCGTCCAATAATGCATACCTGGATCTCTTTTCTCTTTTGGCAAATCTGTTGCGAATGGACCTGTTCCTGTACTTTTCAATCCATCAGGCCAATCATACCCATTGATACTGGCCTCCATTAAATCTATTTTGCTGTCCCCTATATTTTTTCCATCCTTTGCTGCCCGGAAAGAAATGCGGAGCTGATGGTCGCTGCCGACAGCTTCACACAGTGTCACAGTAACGCCATTTTTCGTTTTCGTCTGGTCGACGGCCGTCGCATAATCATCCTGCTGATCCATGCCCAAATACTGACCGATGCCCATAAACGCCTGCTTTACAGCAGCCCATGTTCTGTCACCCAGCGGCGTCATCGTCAGGCACAAGATCAGGCAAGCTGCGATCAGGACGCCAACACGTCTGCCTGGCCAGCTGTCATCTTCGACATGTCTGTACGGCGCGGCGGATACCCTTTGATAAAAGGATCTCATTAGACGCTGTTTCTCATCTTGGCTCACTGGTTCCTCCGGCACATCGGAAAACATCTCGAAATTAATATGTTCATAATTGTTATTCATTATATTCACCCCCGTGACTTTCATAAGCGCCGCGGATTTTTTTCTTTCCCCGGGAAATCCGCGAATAAATCAGATCTCGATGCATGCCGGTCTCAGCGCTGATCTGCGTCACCGGCTGCTGCAGACCATAACGGCGCATGAACAATTCCTGATCCTCCGGACTGAGGCAGTGCAGCAGCTTTTGCAGTTCCTCCAAAGAGCCGCGGCCTTCGACGTCATACAGAGCAACGCTTTCATCAACAATAGACGCCCATTGGGAATCATCCAGGGCAACTCTGCCCTGTGCCGCCCGTCTCTCCCTGCGCAGAAGGTCGATGGCTTTGTACTTGGCTATGGCGCAAAGCCAGTTTTTCAGTTGGCTTTTCTTTTCCTCAAACCGCTCCGGATGGGTCCAAATAGCCAGCAAAACATCGTTGAAGCACTCCTCCCACCGCTCGCCGTACTCACAGAGATTTCGCAACAAAACAGATTTTATCAGCGCTCCATATCGGTCGATGATATACTCGATAGCCATGGAATCCTGCATCTTCAGCGCCCGGATCAAATTGTCGTCATTTATTTTCAAGGGTTTGCTCCTTTCCGTCTCAACACCTGAAATTGATGCATCACTTATTACTTCGTATGTTACCCGTCAAATCTGACAGTGTAAAGAAAATATTTTGACTTATACATAGCAAGTTTCTCCTGATCAGCCATAGTTATCTTTTACCGGCATTTTCACCGGAAAACTTGAAATCGTCTTTGCAAAATGCTATAATATTGTATTCGTTTTTTTAGAGTGCAAACGGCCCCGCGCCGCTTCCCATATATTTGACAACAGGAGGTTCATACCATGACCACAAATAACTACACCAGCCCGCTTTCGGAGAGATATCCCAGCAAAGAAATGCAGTTTTTATTCTCTCCTGATATGAAGTTCAGAACCTGGAGACGTCTATGGATTGCTCTGGCTGAGGCTGAACACGAACTGGGACTGGATATCACGCAGAAACAAATTGACCAGCTGAAAGCCCACCAGGACGACATTAACTACGATGTTGCAAAGGCGCGTGAAAAGGAAGTCAGACACGACGTCATGAGCCATGTCTACGCTTATGGTCAGCAATGTCCTGACGCAAAAGGTATTATCCACCTGGGCGCTACCTCCTGTTATGTAGGGGATAACACAGATATTATTATTATGACTGAAGCCCTTCGGCTCATTCGCCGCAAGCTGATTAACGTTATGAACGGTCTGGCAAAATTCGCAGAGGAATATAAGGATATGCCTACGCTGGCTTATACCCACTACCAGGCCGCGCAGCCGACAACAGTAGGAAAACGTGCCACTCTGTGGCTTCACGATTTAGTTCTGGATCTGGAAGATCTGGATTATGTGCTCGGTTCTTTAAAGCTGCTGGGCTCAAAGGGCACGACTGGCAGCCAGGCCTCCTTCCTGGAGCTCTTTGAAGGAGATCACGAAAAATGCAAGGCTTTAGATCAGAAAATCGCGGAGAAAATGGGCTTTGACGGCTGCTATCCGGTATCCGGTCAAACCTATTCCCGTAAAATTGACAGCCGTGTTCTGAACGTACTGTCGGGCATCGCGCAATCTGCTCACAAATTCTCCAATGATATCAGGCTGCTTCAACACATGAAGGAGATCGAAGAACCATTTGAAAAGAACCAGATCGGTTCTTCCGCCATGGCATATAAGCGCAACCCAATGCGTTCGGAAAGGATCGCGTCGCTGGCAAATTACGTAATGAGCGACGCTATGAATCCGGCTATCACTGCTTCCACCCAGTGGTTTGAAAGAACCCTGGATGATTCCGCAAACAAAAGGATTTCCGTCAGCGAAGCTTTTCTGGCGACTGACGGCATTCTGGAACTATATATTAACGTAGTCAGCGGTCTGGTGGTCTATCCAAAGGTCATCGAAGCGCACCTGATGGCAGAGCTGCCGTTTATGGCGACAGAAAATATCATGATGGACGCCGTGAAGGCTGGCGGCGACAGACAGGAGCTCCATGAGCGGATACGCGTCCACTCCATGGCAGCCGGCAAAGTCGTGAAAGAGGAGGGAAAGCCAAACGATCTCATCGACCGCATTGCGGCAGACCCGGCCTTTCATATATCAAAAGAGGCTTTACAGAAGGTTTTGAAGCCAGAAAACTATGTTGGCAGAGCTGTACAGCAGACAACTGAGTTTCTTAACGGGGTCATAAAGCCTATTCTATCAGCAAACGAGGACGCTCTCGGCCTCACTGCTGAAATCCATGTTTAAGAATAGGAGTGAGTACTATGATCAAAGCAATTGTCGGCGCTAACTGGGGCGACGAGGGAAAAGGAAAAATTACAGACACATTGGCAGAAAACTGTGACATCATCGTCCGGTTTCAGGGAGGAAGCAACGCGGGACACACCATAAAGAACAACTATGGTAAGTTCGCCCTTCACATGCTGCCCTCCGGCGTCTTTTACAGTCATACCACCAGTGTGCTGGGCAACGGTGTGGCGCTGAACATCCCGAAGCTCATCGAAGAAATCAAATCTATCACAGACCGGGGTGTTCCTGCTCCAAAAGTGCTGGTTTCCGACAGAGCCCATATTGTCATGCCGTATCACATTTTGTTAGATACGTATGAAGAGGAGCGACTGGGCGGTAAATCCTTTGGCTCAACCAAAAGCGGTATCGCGCCATGCTACTCTGATAAATACGCGAAAATCGGATTTCAGGTCAACGAGCTATTTATGCCGGAAGACCAGCTGCTGGAAAAGCTGGAGAATGTGTGTACCCTGAAGAACGTAGTAATCGAGCATCTCTATCATAAGCCTGCACTGAAGCCGGAAGATCTTCTGCAAACTATGAGAGAATACAAGGAAATGATCAAACCATATGTTGCTAACACTTCCGCATATTTAGGCAAGGCTGTCAAAGAAGGGAAAAATATTCTCCTGGAAGGACAGCTGGGCGCGCTGAAGGATACAGATCACGGTATCTACCCCATGGTCACATCTTCTTCTACGCTGGCCGCCTTCGGCGCTGTAGGCGCAGGCATTCCGCCATACGAAATCAAAGATGTTGTCACCGTAGTCAAAGCCTACTCATCAGCTGTAGGCGCAGGCGCTTTCGTCAGCGAGCTATTTGGCGAAGAAGCGGATGAGCTGAGAAAACGCGGTGGAGACGGCGGCGAATTTGGCGCTACTACAGGCCGGCCGCGCAGAGTCGGCTGGTTTGACGCAGTTGCTACCCGCTACGGCTGCCGCATGCAGGGTACGACAGAAGTCGCTTTGACGGTCATCGATCCGCTGGGTTATCTGGAGGAAATCCCAATCTGCGTAGGCTACGATATCAATGGAGAAGAACATCAGGATTTTCCAAATACCACCTATTTATATCAGGCAAAGCCAATTCTAAAGACATTGCCTGGCTGGAAATGCGACGTCACAGGCATCCGTCGGTGGGAAGACCTTCCAAAGGAATGTCAGGAATACGTCAATGAAATCGAGCGGCAGCTGGGGTTCCCAATTACGATGGTTTCTAACGGTCCAGGCCGCGATGATATCATCCCACGCCAACCGCTGATCTAAAGGCAACAGTTGTATTTTACGGCTGCATGACACAGCAATTGCGTCTCAGCCGAATATATAATAAGGAAAGGATTTATTCAAGTGTACAAGGAAGCAATCAGACCCGCTTGGGCCGAAATCAATCTAAGCAATCTGGATTACAACATCAAAAGCATCAAAGCCAAGGTAGGACCTGGCAAAGAGATAATCGGCGTTATCAAAGCCGACGGCTACGGACACGGAAGTGTTATGTGCGCTGAGGTTTTGAGACTGAACGATGTGAAAACCTTTGCGATCGCAACTCTGCAGGAAGCGATCACTCTCCGTGAAGCGGGTGCGAAAGAGGAAATTATCATGCTGGGTCTTACCCCGGACATGTATGCGAACACCATCGTGGAATACGATATTACCCCGGTCGTCTGTAACTCTATCAACGCAAAAGCAATGAGCGACGCTGCTGCAAAAGCAGGTAAAACCGTATCCGGTCTTATCGCCGTAGATACTGGTATGGGACGTATCGGATATCTGGCTGATGATATCGAAAACGCCATCTTTGATATTAAGAAAATCGCACAGCTGCCTAACTTCAAAATCAAAGGCATGTTTTCGCATATGTCTACGGCCGATGCCTACGACAAGACGTATTCACATCAGCAGGAAGCAAAATACAACGCTTTCTACGAAGCTCTGACAAAGGCCGGCCTGCAAATTCCTATGAAAACGTTGGCGAACAGCGCCTCCATTATGGAGCTGCCGGAAATCCACTTTGATGCAGTTCGCCCGGGCATTATCCTCTACGGATGCTATCCATCCGACGAGGTCGACAAAAATCAATTGTCTATCAAGCCTGTTATGAGTGTCAAAGCCAACATCGTTCATCTGAAAGATGTTCCGGAAAACTTCTCCGTAGGATACGGCAGAAAATATATTTCCAAAAAGCCTTCACGAATCGCAACTATCGCCCTCGGCTATGCTGACGGTTATCCTCGTCCATATTCCGCACAGGCAAAGGTTATCGTAAACGGCGTTGTCTGTCCGATCGCAGGTAACATCTGTATGGACCAGTGTATGATCGACGTATCTGCCGTTCCAAACGTAAAAGTGGGCGATGAAGTTATCGTCATGGGAACAGACGGCGTTAATACCATTCTGGCAGACGATATCGCAAACGCAACAGGAACCATCAATTATGAAATCTGCTGCGCCTTTGGTCAAAGACTGCCGAAAGTATATGTAAAATAGCATCTGCAAAAGCGTCCTGAATTTCAGAGGTATTTCTTCGAAATTCAGGACGTTTTTTAACTATTTTCTCCTTTTTCGGGTATACTAAGTACAAAAATTCATTAAGTATCAAAATCGAAAGGGGAAATTATGTCACGTTTTACATTACCTAGAGACATTTACTTCGGGAGAGGCACGCTCTCTCAGCTCAAAGAATTAAAAGGGAAAAAAGCCTTCATCGTAACCGGCGGAGGTTCTATGCAGCGGTTTGGATTTCTGGAAAAGGCAAAGGATCTGCTGAAAAGCGCCGGTATGGATGTTCATATCTTTGAAGGCGTAGAACCCGATCCATCCATAGAAACAGTAAAAAAAGGAGCTTCCGCCATGCGAGAATTCTGTCCTGACTGGATCGTTTCCATCGGCGGCGGCTCACCCATCGACGCCGCGAAAGCCATGTGGATCTTCTATGAGCATCCGGAATGCTCCTTTGAAGACGCCGTTAAGCCTTTCAGTCTGCCGCCGTTAAGACAGAAAGCTCACTTCTGCGCAATTCCATCCACCTCAGGTACTGCTACCGAGGTTACCGCATTCTCCGTGATTACCGATTACGAAAAAGGAATTAAATATCCGCTGGCTGATTTTCATCTGACCCCGGACATCGCCATTGTCGACCCGGATCTGGCAGAGACAATGCCTCCTGAATTGGTTGCATATACCGGAATGGACGCCATGACTCACGCTATTGAAGCCTACGTTTCGACAAACGCGTCCGTCTTCACCGATCCCCTTGCTTTGAAAGCGATCGAAATGGTGAAAGACAATCTGATCAAATCGTTTAATGGCGATAAAGGCGCCAGAGAACAAATGCACTACGCGCAGTGTTTGGCGGGCATGGCCTTTTCCAATGGTCTGCTTGGAATCGTTCACTCTATGGCACATAAGACCGGCGCCGCTTTTGAGACCGGCCATATTACACACGGTCTCGCTAACGCCATGTTCCTCCCATATGTCATCACCTACAACGCGGAAGAACTCTCCGCTGCGAAAAGATATGAAGAAATCGCCGATTTTCTGAGAATTGAGGGCGAAAAACGCGAAGAAAAAATCCAACGTCTGTGTCATCTGATTATCAGCCTTAATGAAGCAATGGAAATTCCTGCGACCCTTCAGGAGCTAGGCGTCTCCGAAGATGAATTTTTACAAAAGCAGAGAGAAATCGCTTCAAATGCTGTTTCCGACGCATGTACCGGATCAAATCCGCGTGCCATCGATGATGAGAAAATGGCAAAGCTATTGGATTGCGTATACTACGGAAAAAAGATTGCATTCTAAAATTATAACAAAAACCCCGATTCGGCCTTACGGGGTTTTTCATTTTCAACTATGCTATCCGCCGACCGGCGTCATCTGCCTGTCTCCGATGTATGCGCCTCCACGATAAAAGGCATCCTGCTAACAGTACACCCAGTGATAATGCAAAAATTACGGCAATATTGAGCGCCGTATCTATAAAAAACGGCTCCGGTACAATATTGATCAAACGGTCCGTAGCAGGGTTTAGTATCCATAAGTCATTATCAAAGAAAATATGATGAAATACTGTGAACCATTTAGTAAAATCTGTGGATATAACCACTGCCATAGCTACGGCAATCCCTAAAACGATTCCTACGCCTGCACAGAGTATTTTGGGCAAACGCCACATCCTTCCCAGCTTCCATATGAGGCACACAGCGGCGGCGCAAAGAATCAGGCAGATTCGCCGCAGCTTCAATGCTCCGACAAACAGATCTTTGACATCCTTCATATGATCAATTTCTCTTTGGTTAAAAAAAGTCGTTTCTATCCCTTCAATAGACGCTGTGATCTGCAGCTGTTCCTTATCCCCACGCAAATAACCCATCATATGATCAGTTACCCGCAATAAGTCCTCCCTTTCCATATGAACGTCTTCCAACACGGCATGCTTATCATATTCATGAGCGAAATACCCCGGCAGCCAATAGCAAACCGCTTCCACAGAAGTAATGAGTAAAATTATTATTAAACAAAGCGCCGCCATAAACCCAGCCGCGCAAGAGACTCTATCCTTCATCAAATTATCCTTTCCGCGTTTATTATACCATGACGATTCCTCTGAACATAGAATCGCAAGTCATGATTCAATGAACGCTTCCTTGCGGCAACGCCGTTTTAATCATTTGCGTTCATTATACCATAACGCGTCATACAGATCAAAATAAATTCGAACATGCTATGGTTTCCCAAACAAATTCCAATTTTTTCGTTTATAATTTCTTTCTTTTTTCTCTGAACTGCTATATAATGATTCTTGGCCTTCATCAATCTAAAAGGAGAATCTATGAAATGGACAAAATATTTAAGTTGAAAGAACATGGTACAACAGTAAAAACGGAGCTCATGGCAGGGGCGGCAACCTTTGTTTCCATGGTCTATATTCTGGCAGTTAATCCAGCAATGCTTGCCGACGCGGGAATGGACAGTTCCGCGGTTTTCACAGCCACCGCAGTTTCTGCTGCCGTAAGCACGTTATTCATGGCCTTTTTTACCAACTATCCCATTGCGTTAGCCTCCGGTATGGGCCTCAACGCGTATTTCACTTATTCTGTATGTGGCGAGCTCGCAGCCGAAGGCATTGACCAGCCATGGCAAGTAGCTCTGGCGGCTGTCTTCATTGAAGGTATTATCTTTGTAATCCTGTCTCTCTGTAACTTTAGAGAACGTCTGATCAACGATGTACCATCAAATTTAAAATATGCTATTACCGGCGGCGTAGGACTTTTTATCACGTTTATCGGCTTACAAGGGGCCGGTATCATCGTAAAAAGCGACTCTACCTTAGTGGACATGGGTTCCTTTTCCTCACCCCAATTTGTTTTGGCTATCCTCGGTACTCTCCTGGTAGCGATTCTGTATCGCTTTCATATCAAGGGCTATATTCTCATCGGTATTCTGGCCACATGGGTTATGGGCATGATCGCTGAAGCAACAGGATGGTATGTATCTGATCCTGAAGCGGGAGTTTACAGTCTCTTTCCCAGCATGAGCGCAGGACTGACACTGCCATCAGCCCCTCATTTTCTCGCGTTTGATTTTGGATGGGCCGCTGACCATATCATTCACTTCTGCTTCATCACATTTTCGTTTCTTTACGTGGATCTGTTCGATACGGTTGGCGGCTTAATCGGTATCGCGTCAAAAGGCGATATGCTGGATGAAAACGGTAATCTTCCTAAAGCTAAGGGAGCATTGCTGGCTGATGCCTGCGGTACTATCGCCGGAGCTGCTTTAGGTACCTCCACGGTTACCAGCTATATTGAATCCAGCGCTGGTGTTGTAAATGGAGGCAGAACAGGTTTGACTTCCGTCACCGTTGCGATTCTCTTTATTGCCGCGCTGTTCTTCTCACCAATATTCCTGGCGATTCCGGCCTTTGCCACTGCTCCGGCGCTGGTTTGGGTAGGACTGCTGATGATGGACTCCATTAAGAAAATCGACTTTTCAGGCGATATAGCAGATACCGTCAGCGGATTCTTCGCTATGATCATGATGCCTTTCACTTACTCTGTAGCGAACGGTATTATGTTCGGTATTCTTATTTGGGTTTTTCTGAAAATGATCACTGGAAAAATCAACGAAATCCCTCCGGTTATGTGGATCTCCAGTCTGCTCTTTGTTCTAAGAATTATTACGTTGATAAAATAATAACATAAAAACGATCATAGCTAGAGAATCGAACCTTTATTGCAGATACCAGTAATAAAGTTCGATTCTTTTCCTTTTTTTAGGAGAAAAACAGTTTCCAAACATTATTATAACGATTTTGGAAAATATTTTCTTTCGTTTTAGCAAAAAAAGCTATATAATATATACTGTAATTATATTTCGTTCTTTAAAGCACAAAAGTAAAAAGGAGAATCGTAGAATGGAAAATTTATTCAAGCTAAAAGAACACGGCACTGACGTGAAGACAGAAATCATCGCGGGCGCTACTACCTTCCTGTCCATGGTCTATATCCTGGCTGTCAATCCGGGTATGCTGGCTGCCGCGGGCATGGACAGCGCAGGCGTATTCACGGCCACTGCTGTATCCGCTGCCATCGCAACTCTGTTCATGGCATTTTTCGCAAACTATCCGGTTGCGCTTGCATCTGGCATGGGTCTCAACGCGTACTTTGCGTTTTCAGTATGTATCCCATTGGCGGAAGCAGGCGTTACTGATCCTTGGAAGATTGCATTAGCAGCCGTATTGGTCGAAGGTATCGTATTTGTCCTTCTGTCGCTTTGCAATTTTAGAGAAAAACTAGTCAACGACGTACCTGCTAATCTGAAGTTCGGTATTACGGCAGGCATCGGTCTATTTATCGCTTTGATTGGACTAAAAGGCGCAGGCATTGTTATCGGCGACGCGTCCACACTTGTAAACCTCGGTTCTTTCGGTTCACCGCAGGTAGTCCTCGCTTTAATCGGTTTGATTCTGGTTGCCGTACTGTATCACTTCAATGTTAAGGGATACATTCTGATCGGCATTCTTGCCACTTGGATTCTTGGCATGATTTCTGAAGCCATTGGCTGGTACGTTGTTGATCCAGAAGCAGGTGTTTACTCTCTGTTCCCTGATTTCTCCGGCAACAGTTTTATTCCTGCCGCTCCGGCGTTATTCTCATTTGATTTCGCCTGGATTGCGGACAACCTCATTCAGTTTATCGTCATTGTATTCTCATTCCTGTACGTTGATCTGTTCGATACAGTTGGAACTCTGATTGGCGTTGCCGCTAAAGGAAACCTGTTAGATGAAAACGGTAATCTTCCAAAGGCAAAAGGCGCTCTCATGGCGGATGCCTGCGGAACTATAGTAGGCGCATGTCTGGGTACTTCCACAGTAACCAGCTATGTTGAGTCCAGCGCCGGTGTTGCAAACGGCGGAAGAACTGGCTTAACTGCCGTAACCACGGCAATTCTGTTCATCATTGCGCTGTTCTTCTCACCGATCTTCTTGGCAATTCCATCCTTTGCTACAACACCTGCACTGGTATGGGTCGGACTACTGATGATCGGCTCTGTAAAGAACATGCATTTCGATGGTGATATTGCAGACGTAGTTGGCGGTTTCCTGGCTCTGATCATAATGCCGTTTACTTATTCCATTGCCAACGGTATCATGTTTGGTATCCTGGCATGGGTTATTCTGAAAATCCTGACCGGAAAAGTCAAAGACATCCCAGTAGTTATGTGGATCGCAGCATTGCTGTTCGTAATTCGTGTAGGAACACTGGTAGCATAATAGCTATATAAATCTAAAATAAAAATCGGTATGTACCTTCTGCTGCAGGCGCTGATACATGCCGATTTTTTATATGCATAGACAATCTCTGGTATTTATCAACGCTTCATGCATTCTCTGCGCTGAAAAAAAGGAGGGCGCCCAACGGAATTCACCGTTAGGGCAGCCCCCCTTAGCTTCATAGGATTCGCGTTACCGCATCATCTACAAGATCTATTGATCTTCCTTCTTTCTGCCTTTTCCAGCAGCCGCAGCCATACCGAAAACTGCCATAAGAAGCATGCTCATCCATAATGTCAGATCGCTTCCATCTCCTGTCTGTGGAATGTAGTATCCGTTCTTATGCGGACTATCCATTCCCGCAGGCTTTTTATCCGGCTTGTTCGGTTTCTTGTTTGGCTTATTTGGCTTATTTCCAGGCTTATTCGGCTTGTTATTGTTGTCATCTACATTGACATCTGGTTTGCCGTCTCCGTCTGTATCAATATTCTTGTCTGGCTTTCCATCTCCATCGGTATCGATGTTGATATCCGGCTTTCCATCTCCATCCGTGTCGATGTTGATGTCCGGTTTACCGTCTCCGTCTGTATCTACGTTAACATCCGGTTTCTTGTCTCCATCTGTATCGATGTCTACATCCGGTTTACCGTCTCCATCTGTATCCTTGTTGATGTCTGGTTTACCGTCTCCGTCTGTATCTACGTTAACATCCGGTTTCTTGTCTCCATCTGTATCGATGTCTACATCCGGTTTACCGTCTCCATCT